>CAVQIU010000012.1:0-84258 GCA_963712625.1 uncultured Actinomycetota bacterium | reverse complement strand
ATCTCGACTCCACACAGGCTAATTCGGGCCTCGATCCCGACGAGGCGATCCGCCTAGCGGCCGACGTGGGCGTCACCAGAATCGTGCAGATCGGGTGTGATCCAGAAGGCTGCCGCTGGGCAGTGCAGGCTGCTGAGCGGTGGCCGTCAGTGATCGCCGGTGTTGCGATCCATCCCAATGACGCGGCGCGAATGGCTACGGAGCTGCCGCCTGGCTTCGAGCTCGTGGAGGCGCTTGCGCAGCATCCGCGGGTCAGAGCGGTGGGGGAGACCGGACTGGACTACTTCCGGACCCGCGATGCGGCTGGTCAAGCGGTCCAGCGGGAGGCGTTTGCGGCTCACATCGCCTTGGCCAATGCCTACGACAAGACCCTTGTCGTACATGATCGCGACGCCCACGACGACATTCTGGATGTGATCGACGCCGAGGGTCCGCCGGCGCGGATTGTCATGCACTGCTTCTCCGGCGATGATCATTTCGCCCGGGCTTGCCTGGACCGAGGCGCTTATCTCTCCTTCGCCGGCACCGTCACGTTCAAGAACAATGATCAGCTGCGCGATGCGCTGAGGCTCGCCCCTCTTGATCGAGTGCTCGTCGAGACCGATGCGCCCTATCTGACGCCAATGCCCTTACGAGGCAGGCCGAACGCCTCCTACCTGATCCCGCACACTGCGCGCTTCATCGCCGCCACCCTCGGAATCGACTTGGAGCGTACGTGCCGGGCCCTCAACGACAATGCCGATGCCGCCTTCGGCGGAAGCTGGTAGGCCATGGAGTTCGGGCCGCGTGCTACGCAAGCGTCGGATGATTCGCGCGTACGACGAAGCGCGGCCCGTGCCGTCCGATGCGCTCGAGGCCGTTCTTGCGGCAGCGCTTCGGGCACCTTCGGCCGGTTTCACCCAGGGCATCTCCTTCCTCGTGCTGAGCTCAGCGGAGGAGCGTGAAACGTTCTGGCGTGCGACGCGCTGAGGCGGACAGCGCCTGGCTGCGCGGGATGCGGTCCGCACCGACTCTCGTCCTCGTCTGGACCAGCGAGGACACCTATCTCGACCGGTACGCCGAACCCGACAAGGGCTGGACAGATCGAGATCCGGCTCGATGGTCGGCGCCCTACTGGTACGTGGACGCCGGAATGGCGAGCATGGCCGCACTGCTGGCTGCGGTAGACCAAGGACTCGGCGCCTGTTTCTTCGGCATCCCGGTTTTCGGAATTCCTGCCGTACGCGAAGCCTTCGGCGTGCCGCCGGACCAGCTGAGCGTGGGCGTCGATCAGTCTCGGGTACGCGGAATCAGCCCCAGAGATGCGCCCTGAGCCTGTCGAAGGGCCCCCTGCGACAGGCTCAGCAGCTATCACCGGCTCGCCGACGCGCCGCCCGCGCAAGCCAATCTCTGAGCTCATTCACCGCGGTAACTGGTAGCTGCTGCTCGCGTCGCGGCCGGATTTTGGCGCACAGCCGGCGGTCTCCGTTATAATTTCGTAATCCAGCTCGGGCTGAAAGCCGAGCTGCAAGACATTAGAGGTCCAGATCACCGACCGGACCGACTCGGGGGAAATGCTGTGCGCAAGATCATCCCGGTGGTTGCTGCTGGAGCAACGGCACTCGCACTCGCTGGAACCACCTTCGGCTATGCCAGCCTCAACAAAGCCGTGACGCTCTCCGTTGACGGGCAAACGACGCAGGTCCAGACCAGCGCCGGCACCGTGGGCGCACTGCTGCGAAGCAGAGGAATCGAAGTCAACGACCACGACGTCGTCGCACCTAGCGCGGACAGCAAGGTCGAGGAGGGCGGTCGGATTGCGGTCAAGTTCGGCCGCCAAGTTACCTTCACCGTTGATGGCGCGGCGCAGACCATCTGGACCACCGCGACAACGGTCGACGACGCGCTCAACGCGCTCGAGATCGACCTCTCGGGTGCGGAGCTGTCCGCCAGTCGCAGCTCGAGCATTGGACGGCAGGGCCTGGCCATTGTCGTTGCCACGCAGAAGACGGATCATCATCATCGATGCCGGCAAGAAGCGAAAGATCACCACGACGGGACAGACGTTGGCCGATGCGCTCACCGCAGCCAAGATCACGGTCGATCATGACGACAAGTTGAGCGCAAGCCCGAATGCACGCCTGGTCGACGGCGCGAAATTCAGCTTCACCCGCGTCGACGTCAACTCCAAGACCAAGAAGCTCAAGATCGGCTTCGACACCGTGCGCAAGAAGTCAAGCAAGCTGAACAAGGGCGTCACCAAGGTCGACACGGCAGGGATTCGCGGTGTCCGTGCGGTGACCTACGAGCTCGTTCGGCACAACGGGGAGATCGTCAGGCGCACCAAGATCAAATCCAAGTTGATCACCAAGCCGGTCGACGAAGTCATCCTGGTCGGCACGAAGAAGACCGAGAAGAGCTCTGGCTCGAGCACGCCCTCCGGCAGCACACCCTCCGGCAGTGTCTGGGACAAGCTCGCCAAGTGCGAGTCCGGCGGCAACTGGTCGATCAACACCGGCAACGGCTACTACGGCGGCCTGCAGTTCAGCCTCAGCACCTGGCGCGCGTACGGCGGCTCGGGCTATGCCGAGCAAGCCAGCCGGGAGCAGCAGATCGCGATTGCCAAGAAGCTCCAGGCGGACGCAGGCTGGGGTGCCTGGCCGGCGTGCTCATCGAAGCTGGGGTTGCGCTAACGCGTGGCCGGCGGGCTGCTCGATCCCACGGCGATCCGTGAGCTGGCGAGCCAGTTGGGCCTGCGGCCGACCAAGCAGCTCGGCCAGAACTTCGTCACCGACGCGAACACCGTACGAAGAATCGTCGCCGCAGTCCAGGTCGCCGAGCATGACGTCGTCCTCGAGGTCGGGCCAGGGCTAGGCTCGCTGACCCTCGGCCTGCTCCAGGCGGCTCGCCGCGTGATCGCGATTGAGATCGATGAGCTGCTGGCAGCGCAGCTGCCTCATACGGTCGCTGCACGGTTGCCGGAGCGGGCTGGCGCGCTGACCGTGATCAACGCCGACGCGCTGCCGGTCGACGCCCTGCCCGAACCGCCGACTGCCGTAGTTGCCAATCTGCCCTACAACGTCGCCGTGCCGGTGCTGTTGCATCTGCTGGCGACGTTCGACAGCTGGAACCGCGGTCTGGTGATGGTGCAGGCCGAGGTGGCTGATCGGTTAGCCGCCACGCCGGGATCGAAGACCTACGGCATTCCGTCGGCCAAGCTCGCCTGGTACGCCGCTGCCCTGCGGGCCGGCACAGTGTCGCCGACGGTCTTCTGGCCGGTGCCGAACGTCGAATCTGGTTTGGTTGCCATTGAACGCCGTGCGCAGCCACAGACCACCGCGACCCGGGAGCAGGTGTTCGCCGTCGTCGATGCCGCATTCGGGCAGCGCCGCAAAATGCTGCGGTCCGCCCTCGCCGGGCTGGCGGGATCCTCAGCCGAGGCAAGTGCCGCCGTGGCGGCAGCGGGGCTGGCTCCGACGGCCCGCGGCGAGACGTTGGACGTAACCGACTTCACCCAGGATCGCGGAGCAGATCTTCCGCGCCTAGACTACCCTCGCACTCATGGCCTCAGCTACGCCGCCGAGTACCCGTCGCGTGTTCGTGTGCGGGTGCCGGCCAAGATCAATCTCGCATTGAAGGTGGGTGCTCCGCGGCCGGACGGCTACCATCCGCTCGCCACGGTGTACCAGGCTGTTTCCCTCTACGACGAGGTGCACGCCGCATGGGCCGATCCGGACGAGTTCGAGGTAGCGGTCAGCGGCGAGGGCGCCGACCAAGTCCGCTCGACGATTCCAACCTCGCGGTACGCGCCGCAATGCTGCTCGCTCGGCGGCACGCGCCGCACGATTCTCTCGGGGCCAGATTGTCGATCAAGAAATCGATTCCGGTCGCCGGAGGGCTGGCTGGCGGCTCGGCCAATGGTGCAGCTGCGTTGCTGGCCTGCGCGGTCTTGTGGGATCTCGATGTCAGCCCTGAGGAACTGCAGAGGGCTGGCGGCCGAGCTCGGCAGCGATGTGCCATTCGCCTTGCTCGGCGGCACCGCCGTGGGCAGCGGCCGGGGCGAGGACGTGGCGCCGGCGCTGGCCCGGGGGACCTACCACTGGGTGCTGGCGTTCGGCCACCACGGCCTTTCGACAGCCGCGGTCTATCGGCGCTTCGACGAACTGAACCCGCATGCGACGCCACCCGCAGGTGCCCGCCGATCTCATGAATGCGCTACGCAGCGGCGATCCCCGGCTGCTTGGTGGGCACTGAGCAATGATCTGCAGCCGGCCGCGTTGGATCTGCAGCCTCGATTGCGGACGGTGCTGCAGGCCGGCCTCGAGTACGGCGCGCTGGGCGCTCTGGTCTCCGGATCGGGTCCGACCTGCGCGTTCCTGGTGGAGAGCGAGTCAGCGGCGGTCGACCTCTGTGTATCTCTCAGTGCCGAGGGACTGTGCCGGGCAGTCCGCGCGCGACCGGCCCGGTTGTCGGCGCCCGCGTCATCTGCTGAGCCGTGCCTCGAGACATGCTCTCACCGGTCGACGCCGGATGCTCGAGCGAGCAGCGCGCAGGCTGCGGGTGAGTTGATCATGGTCCGTGACATCCAGCGCGTCCAGGATCTGCGCGCTCCGCGGCCAGCAGCTCGGCCAGCGCCGCATCGACAACGTCCTTGCCCGCCTCGGTCAGCTGAACCAGGACGCCGCGCCGGTCGTCGGGGTGATCCTGCCGAGCGACGAAACCGCGGGCGGTGAGCCGGTCAACCCGGTTCGTCATCGTTCCTGACGTGACCAGGGTTTCCTGCATGAGTTGCCCGGGCGAGAGTCGGTACGGCGGGCCCGAGCGGCGCAGGGCAGCCAGTACGTCGAACTCCCAATACTCCAGATCATGCGCGCTGAACGCGTTCGCCCGGAGCGCGGTCCAAACGGCGGGCCAGCCGGCTGATCCGTGAGAGCACCTCCATTGGAGCAACATCCACGTCTGGACGCTCCCGGCGCCAGGCCTCCACGATGGCGTCGACCTCATCCCGCTCGGCTGGCCGCTCACACCCGGAGTCTAGATGTGAAGACTCTTGACGTCGAGATTCAATCAGCATTCACCGAGGGTTCGGCTGATGGACACCGGGCACTGGCCGATGTTCTCTCAGCCTCGGGAACTGGCACAGATCGTTCTCGACACCACGCAGTCGTAGCGACCTAGTGCTGGCCGAGACCCACGTCGTTTCGCGGCATGGTGACTCGCCAGCGCGATGATCGCGGCACAAAGCAATGCCGGGACCGCCATCGCGTGCTGGATCCCAAGACGGTTCACCAGAAAACCAACGACCGCCGGACCGATCAAGAACGCCGCGTAACCGAAGGTCACCACGACTGCCAGCACCCGACCGCCGCCGATGTGCCCGGCCAGCGCGTAAACCTGTGGCGCGATCATGCCGACCCCGAAGCCAACCAGCGCCCAGCCGAGCACCAGGATCGGCAGGCTGCTCACCAGCGTGACTGTGAGATAGCCGAGAGCCGCGAATAGGCCGCCGAAGCGCACGACCGCACGCCGGCCGAACCGGGCAACCAGTCGGTCGCCCAGTAATCGGATCACCACCATGAACGCGCTGACGGCGATCAGACCCAGCGCGCCGGTGGTCGGGTCGACGCCGGCGACATCGGTGACATGGAGCGACGACCAGTCCATGGCCGTGCCCTCGGATAGACCGAAGGCGAGGGCCATGACACCCAGCACCCAGGCTGCCTTGGGAATTCGAGTCTTCACACCGTCGACCGTGTGGCGCACGACCGCCGCCTCGGGCGTGATCTTGAGCAGCACGCCGAGGGCGACGAGTGCCAACGCCGCGATCGAGATGGCCAGCGGCGTGACGATCTCGCCACCTTTGAGCCCGAGCACCGTGGCGAGCAGCAGAATCGCTCCGGCGCCGATGAAATTGCCGATTGACCAGAAGGCGTGGAAGAAGCTCATGATCGGCCGTTGTCGCGCTGCCTCGACTTGGACACCGATCGCGTTCATCGCCACGTCCATGGCCCCATTGCCCAGCCCGATCACACATGGCGCCGACGATCGCCATCGGATAGGCCGGAGCGAGTCCGATCGTGATCATGCCAACGATGAGGAGGGGCAGAGCCGCCAGGCTGACCTCACGGGCACCGATCGCGTCCGCTACTCGGCCGCCGATCTGCATCGAAAGAATCGCCGCCGCGCCGGCACAGAAGAGCATGATCGCAATCTGGGTGGCGTCCAAGCCGAGCTTGTCCCGAAGTGAGGGAAGCGAGCCGCCGAACCCGCCTATCACCACGCCGTTGACGACGAACATCAACGTCACCGCGATAGCAGCGAGCTCGGGTCGAGAGCTGGTTGACGACAGGTGCAGAGGTGGTCATCCGCAGTTTCTGTATCGATTTAGTAATGGAGGTCCACTTTACGCAAGATTGCCTCGGATCGCAAAGAAGATGCGCCTTGGCCGCCTGCGCGTCCCCAGCCACCGGATGTGTGGTCCCGAGCCCTGCGACAGCCGCGTGTCTGCCAACGGCCGGTCTCGAATCGACGAAGCACCGACGCGCTCAGCCCGCATGTCCATAACCAGACATGCAGCCAGGCGAGACGATGCGTACGCTTGGCTCTGGCCGATCCAGGGTTGGTCAGGTGTGGGGTGAAGCGACCTCGATTCGACAGCCGGCAGCCCGCAAGCAAGCTCCGGATGGGAGGATTGGCCGGGCCCCACATTCCCCGGTTGGTCTGTCGGCAGGGCCCGCCTGACTTTGAATCAGGACTAGCGACGTAGGTTCGACTCCTACCCGGGGAGCGGAGCGTCACTCAGCTAGTAAGGAGCCAGCTGTTGTCTGTTCACTCCGACCAAGCTCCGAGCCCGGTCGCGGCTGTCGTCATTCTGGCAGCAGGCGAGGGGAAGCGGATGAAGTCCTCCCGTTCCAAGTTGCTGCACGAGATCGCCGGTCATTCCATGCTGAGTTACGCAGTGACTGCGGCGACGACGGTGCAGCCCGAGCACATCGTCGTCGTCGTCGGCCACCTCCGTGATCAGGTCGAGGCCCATCTCGCCGAGATCGCGCCGCATGTGCTGATCGCAGTGCAAGAGGAGCAGCTGGGCACCGGCCATGCGGTCCAGGCTGCGCTCGGCCAGGTTGCCGATCTCACAGGTGACGTGATCGTCACCATGGGAGACGTTCCGATGCTCACCGGCGAAACGCTCGCTGCGTTGCTCGAGGAGCATCGCGCCCGCCACGCTGCGGCGACCGTGCTGACTGCACAGGTTCCCGATCCGACGGGATACGGGCGCGTTCTGCGCGATGGCGACGGCAGGGTGACTGGCATCGTCGAGCACCGCGACGCCGATGACGCCCAGCGCGAGATCACCGAGATCAACTCCGGAATCTACGTCTTCGACGCGGCGATGCTGCGAGCCGCTCTGACCGAGCATCGCACCGCAAAATGATCAAGGCGAGCTGTACCTCACCGACGTGCTGACCGTGGTACGCGCAGGCAGGCAAGCCGGTGGGTGCACTGTTGATCGACGACCTGTGGCAGACCGAGGGAGTCAACGACCGGATCCAGCTCTGCCGAATGAACGCGGAGGTCAATCGGCGGATCCTGCAGCGCTGGATGGGCGAGGGAGTGACCGTTGTGGATCCGGCGACGACCTGGGTGCACGCCTCAGTTGATCTCGCGCCTGACGTGATCTTGCTGCCTGGCACCTCGTTGGAGGGCGCGACGTCGGTGGGAGCCGGAGCCCAGATCGGTCCGGACACCACTTTGATCGACGTCGAAGTGGGGGAGAACGCGGTGGTCACGCGTACCCAGGCCTCGCTCAGCGTGATCGGGCCGGGAGCTAACGTCGGGCCGTTCGCCTATCTCCGGCCAGGTACCACGCTCGGCGCGGGCGGCAAGATCGGCACCTTTGTGGAGACCAAGAATGCTCGCATCGGAGCTGGAGCCAAGGCGCCGCACCTCAGCTATCTCGGCGACGCGGTGATCGGTGACGGCGCCAACATCGGAGCAGGCGTGATCTTCGCCAACTACGACGGCGTACGCAAGTCGACGAGCACGGTTGGGGCCTACTCCTTCGTCGGCAGCAACTCGGTGCTTGCCGCACCGGTCGAGGTGGCCGACGGCGCCTACATCGCAGCCGGCTCGACGATCACGGGTGACGTCGGGCCGGGTGATCTTGCCGTGAGCCGCAGCCGGCAGCGCAATGTGGCCGGCTGGGTGGCGCGGAAGCGGGCAGGTACCAAGACTGCGCGAGCCGCCGAGGCGGCGCTGGAGCAGAAGGAGCCGTCGTGAGCGGTCTCAAGCGCCCGAACGACAAGCACCTGATGCTGTTCTCGGGGCGGGCTCATCCCGAGCTGGCCAACGAGGTGGCCGAGCTGATGAAGGTCGAGATCGTACCGACTCGCGCGATCACCTACGCCAACTCCGAGATCTATGTGCGGTTCGACGAGTCGGTGCGCGGCTGCGACGCCTTCGTGATCCAGAGCCATGCCGCGCCGGTCAACGAGTGGACGATGGAGCAGTTGATCATGGTCGATGCGCTGAAGCGCGCATCAGCCAAGCGGATCACTGTTGTCGCGCCGTTCTATCCCTATGCCCGGCAAGACAAGAAGCACCGCGGCCGCGAGCCGATCTCCGCGCGCCTTATCGCCGACCTGTTCCACACCGCCGGGGCCCACCGGATCATGTCGGTCGATCTGCACGCGGCACAGATCCAGGGCTTCTTCGATGGACCGGTTGATCATCTATGGGCACTGCCGGTGCTCTCGGACTATCTGGCCACCAAGTACGACACCTCCGAAATGACCGTGGTCTCGCCTGACGCCGGTCGGGTGCGGCTCGCCGACATGTGGACCGACAGGCTGAACAGCTCACTGGCGATCATCCACAAGCGGCGGGACCCGAATCTGCCGAACACCGTCGCCATCCATGAGGTCGTCGGCGAGGTGGAAGGACGGGTCTGCCTGCTGGTCGACGACATGATCGACACCGCGGGCACCATCTGCCAGGCGGCGGAGGCGTTGAAGGCCCGCGGCGCGAAGGCGGTGATCGCGGCCGCCACTCATCCGGTGCTATCCGGCCCGGCGATCGACCGGCTCAAGGCCACCGAGTTCGAAGAGGTGATCGTCACCAACACCTTGCCGATCCCCGAGGAACGCCGTTTCGACTCGCTCACCGTGTTGTCGATCGCACCGTTGATCGCACGGGCGATCCGCGAGGTCTTCGAGGACGGCTCAGTGACCAGCCTCTTCAACGGCCAGGCGTAGTGTTTGGGCCTGTCTGCTCGCGCATCGCGCGCTGGATCCGCCGACTTCGTCGTCGCTCGCAGAGGAAGGGCGCCTCCGCTCGCGTCCGTCCTCAGCACGGCGGGCGCGCGATTTCGACGACGCTCGCAGACGTGACGACGACCTCTGGTTTCGTGGCCAGTTGGCGACTATTGGGCCTTGTCGGCTAAGGTTGAGCGGTTGCCTCGGCGAGGGTCGCAGAACCGTGATCGACTAGGTCGAACGAGCTGCGTCCCCCTCGCTGGGTCCTGATCGTGATCACCGACGTTAGTTCCGAGGAGTTCGTTCGTGCCCGAGGTGAAGCTCACAGCCGAATTGCGTACGGAGTTCGGCAAGGGCGCTGCCCGCCGGATCCGTCGCGCGCACAAAGTGCCTGCCGTGTTGTATGGCCACGGCACCGCCCCGATCCACATTGCCCTGCCCGGCCACGAGACTCTGCTCGCGCTGCGCACCGCCAACGCACTGCTGTCAATCGAGGTCAACGGCAGTTCCCAACTCGCATTGCCCAAACAGGTCCAGCGTGACCCGCTGAAGCACACCATCGAGCACGTCGACCTGGTCATCGTGCGGCGCGGCGAGAAGGTGACTGTCGACGTGCGCTGTGCACATCGAGGGCGAGGCGGGTCCGGAAACGCTGGTCGTCGTCGACCACAACAGCATCCCGATGGAGGCCGAGGCCACGCACATCCCGCAGCAGATCGTTGTTTCCGTCGAGGGACTGCCGCCTGGTACCCAGATCCTTGCGCGTGACCTGCAGCTTCCCGACGGGTTCGTCAATTGATCTTGACCCGGAGACCTTGATCGTCAATATCACCAACGCGCCGACCGCCGAGGCTCTCGAGGCAGAGCTGGCCGAGGCCGAGGCGGAGGCGGGCATCGAGCCGACGGTGGCTGAGACCGCCGAGCCGACGCCGGACGAGGCGCTGGCCGAGTCCGAGAGTGCCTAATTGCCGGCTGCATCGTGCCATGAGCTCATGGCTGGTGGTCGGGCTCGGCAACCCCGGTCCGGCCTTTGCATCGCAGCGGCACAACGTCGGCTACCGGGTCGCCGACGAACTGGCACGCCGCATGGACGTGCGCTTCAGTGCTGCTGCGCGGAATGCGGGCCGAGGTCGCCGAAGGCAGGATCGGACCGCCGGGAGCCGACGCGCCGCGGCTGATGCTTGGCCAAATCGCGGACGTTCATGAACGAGACCGGCGGGGCGGTCACGCGGTTGCTCTCTACTACAAGCTCGAGCCGGCCCAGATGATCGTGGTGCATGACGAGCTCGACATCGAGCCCGGCCAGCTGCGGGTGAAGTTCGGCGGCGGGGACAACGGCCACAACGGCCTCAGATCCATCCGCAACTCCCTGGGCACCGGCGACTTCTTTCGGGTACGCATCGGCGTTGGCCGCCCGCCCGGCCGGCAGGATCCGGCCGATTTCCTGCTCAGTAACTTCCCGGCCAGTGCGCGGGAGGACGTCGAGGTCGAGATCAGCCGGGCCGCGGATGCGGTCGAGTCGCTGGTTCTGGTCGGGCTCGACAAGACCCAAAGCGCATTCAACAATTGACGGCGAAACGGCGAGATCTGGTATCACCGATCGTGAGTCAGCCTCCGATCGACAATCGCGAACTCCTAGACTCATCGACCGTGACCGAGTACCGAGCCCATTTCGACGCCGACGTTGAGTTCGCCAACGGCGGCCGGCTGACTGCCGAGAGATTTCGTCTTGATCTTCCCGGCCCGGATCTTTCGGAGGATCAGATCGCACAGCTCTTCGTTCAGCACCTCGGTCTGGCGCTGGTCGCTGCCGTTGAGCTTCGGTCATTGGACATCGTCGCGGAACCCCACAAGGGTTCTCGCGGAGTGGCTGCCCAGCCGACCACCGAACGGCGCGGTCAGCTGGTGGATCTGAGCCACATCATCTCGGCCGGACTGATCACCTATCCGGGTATCCCGGTACCCACGATCACTCCGCATCTGACCAGGGAGCAGTCCCGCGTCCCATTACGCGGAGGGCACCGAGTTCGCTATCGACGTGATCACGCTTGGCCGGCAACACCAGCACCTATCTGGATAGTCCCTACCACCGTTACCCGTCTGGGGCCGATCTCGCTGACCTCGACTTGGAGACGCTGGTCGATCTGCCCGTCGAGCTGTTTCGGCTGACCGACGCGAAACAGCGCGGGATTCCGGCGGAGGTCTTCTACGACCGCGAGCTTCAAGGCAAGGCCGTGCTGCTGCACACCGGCTGGGATCGCCATTTCGGAACGCCCGCGTACACCACAGGTGCGCCCTACCTGACCGGCGACGCTGCGGCGTACCTGATCAAGGCGGGCGCGGTCCTTGTCGGCATCGATTCGATCAATATCGACGATGCCGAGACCAGCCAGGAACGTCCGGCTCATTCGCAGCTCCTGGCCGCCGGCGTACACGTCGTCGAACACTTGACCAACTTGGCATCCTTGCCGCCCAGCGGCGCTCGATTCACCGCGGTACCTCCGAAGGTACGCAAGTTCGGGACGTTTCCGGTCCGTGCCTACGCGAGCTTGCCTTGAGCTCCGGAAATCGTGAGCCCGGTGCGGCAGCCCGGATTCAGGCGACGCTGCCGGCTCCGCCGGATGCCTCCGGCGCGGCAGTATGACAGGTTTTGAGCGACGCACGCCGGTGCTTCCATCTCGCATTGACCGGTCATAGCCAGCCGGTAGCCTCTCTGGGTGACCCTCACGGGACTCGTCGACCTTTTCTGCACCGAACCCACCATCGTCGAGACCATCGCTGACGCACGTGCACGCCGGCTGCCCGTGCTCGACGTCACTGCGCCCGCGCCGATGCGGCCGCTGATCGCCGCCGCGTTGAGTGTCTCGGCTGGAGCGCGGCGGTGCGGGTCGCCCGGTGCTCCTGGTCAGTTCCACTTTTCGCGAAGCAGAGGAGCTGACGGCAGCGCTGCAGTCCCTGGTCGGGGAGGAAGCTGTGGCGTACTACCCGGCATGGGAGACGTTGCCGCACGAGCGGCTGAGCCCCCGCTCCGATACGGTCGGCCGCCGACTTGACCTGCTGCGGCGGTTGGCCGGCAACAGCGATCTCCCGGCGCCGCAGATCGTGGTTGCCCCGGTGCGCAGTGTTCTGCAGCCACAAGTCAAGGGTCTTGGCGACCTGAAACCGATACGGCTCGCGGTTGGCGAGGAGATCGACCTCACTGGACCTGGCGGCGGCGCTGGTCGGCTGCGGCGTATACGCGCGTCGACCTGGTCGAGCGGCGGGGCGAGTTCGCCGTACGCGGCGGCATCGTCGACGTCTTTCCGCCGACCGAGGAGCACCCCGTACGCGTCGACTTCTTCGGCGACACTGTCGAGGAGATTCGCTACTTCTCCGTCGCCGACCAGCGATCCAGCGACTTCGCGCTGACCGAGATCACCGCATCGCCGTGTCGTGAGCTGCTGCTGACCGACGAGGTACGCGCGCGGGCAGCTGCGCTCGCCGAGCAACATCCCGAGCTGATCGAGATGCTCGACAAGATCGCCCAGGGGCATCCGGTCGACGGCATGGAGGCACTGTCGCCGGTCCTGGTGGACGGTATGGAGCTGCTGATCGATCTGCTGCCGACCGACACCCATGTGCTGATCTGCGACCCGGAGCTGGTGCGCGGCCGAGCGATCGAGCTGGTCAAGACCAGCGAGGAGTTCCTGCATGCCTCCTGGGCCGCCGCGGCAGGTGGCGGCAAGGCGCCGATCGACCTGGGTGCCTCGGCCTACCAGCCGCTCGCCGAGGTTCGTGCCGCGGCACTGGCCGAGGGATGGCGTGGTGGACGCTGTCGCCGTTCAGCGCTGGTCCGGTGGATCGACTCTGCGACCGACGCCGGGCAGTTCGAGCCCTATCCGGACCGAGGACGGGGAGATCATCGATCTCTCGGATCGGGTCAGCGGGCCTGGCGTCGAGTCGCGGACGGTGCGCCGGCCAGGTCGGCGAGACCTATCGCGGCGACACCGAGGCGGCGGTCAACGAGATCACCAAGCGGGTCCGTGACAGCTGGCGCGTCGTCGTCATGGCCGAAGGCCGGGGCACCGCCGACCGGATCGTCGAAGTGCTCAGTGAGCACGCGGTGCCCCTCCGCAGCTTGCCAGCGCTGGATGAACGGCGCCGCCCATCGGTCTGGCCACCGTCGTCACCGGCCAGCTCAGCCACGGTTTCGTGGCCGATGAGATCCGGCTTGCGGTGTTCACCGCGGCTGATCTGTCCGGCCAGCGGGCCGCCGACAGGGCCAGCCGGAAGATGCCGGCGCGCCGCAAGAATCAGATCGACCCGCTGGAGCTCAGCTTCGGCGATCCCGTCGTGCACAGCCAGCACGGGGTCGGTCGCTACGTCGAGATGATGCAACGCACGGTGGCCGGCGCGACACGTGAGTACTTGGTGATCGAGTACGCGCCGTCCAGGCGCGGCCAGCCAGGGGACCGGCTCTACGTACCGATGGACGCTCTTGATCAAGTGACCCGCTACGTCGGCGGGGAGAACCCGACGCTGGACAGGCTGGGTGGCGCGGACTGGGCCAAGCGCAAGGGCCGGGCGCGCAAGGCGGTCCGCGAGATCGCCGCCGAATTGATCAAGCTCTACGCGGCCCGGCAGGCCACCCGCGGCCACGCGTTCTCCCCCGACACGACCTGGCAGCGCGAGCTCGAGGACGCGTTCGCCTTCGTCGAGACTCCTGACCAGCTGGGAGCGATCGACGACGTGAAGCGCGACATGGAGCAGATCGTGCCGATGGATCGGCTGATCTGCGGGGACGTCGGCTACGGCAAGACCGAGATCGCGGTACGCGCCGCGTTCAAGGCAGTGCAGGACGGCAAGCAGGTGGCCATCTCTGGTTCCGACGACCTTGCTGGTGCAGCAGCACTACGCCACGTTCGCCGATCGCTATGCCGGCTTCCCGGTCAACGTCGCACCGCTCAGCCGGTTCTCCTCTGAGGCTGAGGCAAGAGCGACCATCGAGGGTCTCGCCGATGGCAGGGTCGATGTCGTCGTCGGCACTCATCGGCTGCTGTCGGGCGAGGTCACCTTCAAGGACCTGGGCCTGGTGGTGATCGATGAGGAGCAACGCTTCGGTGTCGAGCACAAGGAACAGCTCAAGCGGCTGCGTACCGCACGTCGACGTGCTTGGCGATGTCCGCCACGCCGATCCCGCGAACCCTGGAGATGGCGATCACCGGCATTCGCGAGATGAGCACGATCGCGACCCCGCCGGAGGAGCGCCATCCGGTGCTCACCTTCGCCGGACCGTACGACGAGGCTCAGGTGACCGCGGCCATCCGGCGCGAGCTGCTGCGCGAGGGACAGGTGTTCTACGTGCACAACCGGGTGCAGAGCATCGACAAGGCCGCCCGCCGGATCGCCGAGCTGGTGCCGGAGGCCCGGGTAGTCACCGCGCACGGCCAGATGAGCGAGCAGCGGCTGGAACAGGTCATGATCGATTTCTGGGAGCGCCGGGCCGACGTGCTGGTCTGCACCACGATCGTCGAGGCAGGTCTGGACATCTCGACCGCCAACACGCTGCTGATCGAACGTTCCGACGTGCTCGGTCTGTCCCAGCTGCACCAGCTACGCGGCCGGGTCGGCCGTGGACGGGAGCGCGGCTACGCCTACTTCCTCTACCCGCCCGACAAGCCACTGACCGAGACCGCGTACGACCGGATCAGCACCATCGCCGCGCACAGCGACCTGGGTTCCGGCATGGCCATCGCCATGAAGGACCTGGAGATTCGCGGCGCCGGCAACCTGCTCGGCGGAGAGCAGTCGGGTCACATCGCCGACGTCGGTTTCGACCTCTACATCCAGCTGGTGGGCGAGGCGGTCGCGGAGTTCCGAGGTCAGGAGGCCCGAGCCGGAGCCCGAAGTGCGGATCGAGCTGCCCGTCGACGCTCACCTGCCCACCGACTACATCGAGTCCGAGCGGCTGCGGCTGGAGATGTACAAGCGGCTGGCCGAGGTTCGTGCGAGGCCGACGTCAAGGCCGTCGAGGCCGAGCTGCACGACCGCTACGGGACGCCGCCGCCCGAGGTGCTCAACCTCATCGAGGTGGCCAGGTTCCGGTTGCTCGCCCGCTCTGCCGGGCTGACCGAGATCGTCGGGCAGGGTCGGTTCATCCGCTTCGCGTCCGGCCCACCTTCCGGAGTCCCGCGTGCTGCGGCTGCAGCGGCTCTACCCGGGCAGCGTGGTCAAGGACGCTGTTGGCTCGGTTCTGGTGCCACGGCCCACGAGCTCTGCTGCGGCCGGCCAGCCGCTCAAGGACACCGACCTGCTGGGCTGGGCTACTGAAGTGATCAACCAGATCTTTTCGAGCTCCTGATGCGTACGTCTTCGCATCACAGCCGTCAAGACGTTCGGCCGCAGCCCTGATCAGTGCACGCACATCTCGAGAAGCCGAGGTGCGCGGCCAGCTGTCGTAGGATCACCTGCGGTAGTCGTTTCCTGGGAGCGCGATGCGCGCCCAGGAAGGTTCATCGCAGAGGATGGTCAATGAGGTTTTCCGCTCGCCGTAGGTCGCGAGCTGTGCGCGCCGCCGCACTCGCCGGCGTCCTCGCGATCACCTTGTTCGCTGCCGGTTGCGCCAAGGCAGATCCCAGCGTTGCGGCATACGTGGGTGACTCGAGAGATCACCCAGCAGCAGGTGGACGACGCCGTCGAGGGAGTGTCCAGCATCTTGCAAGAGGGTCAGCAGGTGTCTCAGTCGGCCGTCGTCAACGCCATGATCCATGGGGTCATCGCGGAGCAGCTCGCTGCCGCCAACAAGATCACGATCACCGACGGCGAGCGCGACGCGCTGATCAAGAACAGCAACCTCGCCGGCCTGCTCAACGTGCCCAAGGGACGACCGTCGCCTACGACGTGGCCGACCAGCAGATTGTTTCGGGCAAGATCGGCAGCGAGGCTTACCTGGCAGCGGTTGCCAAGGAGCCGGTCACCCTCAACCCGCGCTTCGGTGTGCTGGACCCGAACCAGAAAACGATCATCACCGACAAGTCGGCGTCCCTGGCCAAGCCGGCGGCCACCCCGACGCCATAGTCCACGTGGCGCTACCCGAGCTCGAGCGACTCGTCGACGTCATGGCGCGGCTGCGCCACGAGTGCCCGTGGGACGCTCAGCAAACCCATCGGTCGCTGGTGCAGTATCTGATCGAGGAGACTGCCGAAACGATCGAAGCCATCGAGATCGGTGACCAAGATCATCTTCGAGAGGAGCTGGGTGACCTGCTGCTCCAGGTGATCTTCCATGCGGAGATCGCGAGCGAGCAGGACCAGGGCTTCACGGTGGAGGACGTTGCCCAGGGCATCGCCGACAAGCTCATCTCCAGGCATCCCTACGTTTTCGCGACCGCGGAGGTGCCTGGTGACCTGCACTACACCTGGGAGCAACGCAAGGCGGCTGAGAAGGGCCGCACCTCTGCGCTGCAGGGCATCCCGGAGCAGCTCTCGGCGCTGGCCCGGGCCAACAAGATCATCAGCAGAGCGCGATCACGGCGTGTGGAGGTGGCCTTACCCGAGGACCCGACGACGGCTGAGGAGGTGGGTACGCAGATCCTCGAGCTGACTGCCCGGGCTCAGGCGGCCGGAATCGACCCCGAGCAGGCGCTTCGCGATGCCGTACGCGCCCTGGAGGCCCGTGTCAGGAGTGCCGAGTCGGCGCGCAACGATCCCCGGCCCTAGACAGGGGCGCACTATTCTGTGGGCATGTCCGAGCCACCGACCCAACGGCCGGCACCACAGGCGTATCCGCCACAGGCGTATCCGCCACAGAACCAACCACCTCAGAACTAACCACCCCAGAACCAACCACCCCAGAACTACCCGCCTCAGCACTATCCCGCTCAGAACTACCCTCCGCAGAACTACCCGCAGCCAAGTCCGCCTCTTCCCAGAATCCGCAGACCTATCCGCCGAATCCGGCAGCGCCTTATCCGGTGCAGCCGCAGTACCGGCGTCCCGCGCAAGCCCAGCGAGGAGCTGCGGCGCGATAGCGAGGCCGCATTGGCAGCGCGGATGGAACTCGGGCCTGAATACAACGAATACGTGGCCGCGGGCCTGGCCGAACGAGTGGAGGAGCTCGCCGCCGCGCATGCCGCAGAGCTTCGGCAGCAGGCCGAGCTGGCCAACCGTGAGGAGGCCGCCGAGAGGAGCGGCCGCGGACGGCAGTCCGCGCTGGCCATCGTCTCGATGGTCATGGGCATCCCGATCACCGGCATCAGCTGCCACGCAAGTCGACCCGAGTGTCGTCGGTGTGGCCGTCTCCTGGGCAGGCATCGTCGGTGTGAACTGGGTCCACGCCCGGTCCCTCCGCAAGCGGCAAGTAGCCCCTCCGCCCGAGCTTGTACCGACTGCCGAGTGATTCTCGCATTCCCGCGTGCGGCGCCACCGCTGATCCCAGACGCGCCGATAGGCTGAGGCCACAATCGGTTTCTGCGCACATGCCTGGCAAGCCGGCTGCGCAGCACGGCAGATCCGCACTGCGCGCGTCGGTTGCGCGAGCAGTGCCCATAGATCAGCATCGGAAAGGCGGCACTCGTGGCGAGTATCGAGTTCATCGGCGCGCGAGAAATCCTCGATTCCCGCGGCAACCCGACCGTCGAGGTCGAGGTCATCCTCGATGACGGCTCGGAGGGCCGGGCCGCGGTTCCCTCGGGTGCGTCGACCGGCGCCTTCGAGGCGGTCGAGCTGCGTGACGGCGAGGCTCGATATGGCGGCAAGGGCGTCAGCAAGGCCGTGCTCGGCGTGATCGACCAGCTCGGCCCCGAACTCATCGGATACGAGGCCAGCGAACAGCGGCTGGTGGACCAGGCAATGCTGGACCTGGACGGTACCGACAACAAGTCCAAGATCGGCGCGAACGCGATCCTGGGCGTCTCGCTGGCCGTCGCGCACGCGGCTGCGCACTCCGCCGATCTGCCGCTGTACCGCTATGTCGGTGGCCCCAACGCCCATCTGCTGCCGGTGCCGATGATGAACATCGTCAACGGCGGAGCACACGCCGACTCCGACGTCGACGTGCAGGAGTTCATGATCGCCCCGATCGGCGCTGCGACGTTCCGCGACGCGCTGGAGATGGGCGCGACCGTCTACCAGTCGCTGAAGTCGGTGCTGAAGAAGCAGGGACTGGCGACCGGCCTCGGCGACGAGGGCGGCTTCGCGCCAAACCTGCCGGCCAACGTCGCCGCACTTGAACTGATCTCTACGGCGGTCGAGTCCGCCGGCCTCACGCGTGGGTAGCGACGTCGCCCTGGCCCTGGATGTGGCCAGCACCGAGTTCTTCGACAATGGCATCTACACGTTTCGAGGGCCGCGAGCTGACCGCCGACGAGATGACCGACATCTACAAGCAGTGGATCGACGATTTCCCGATCGTCTCCATCGAAGACCCGCTGGCCGAGGACGACTGGGCCGGCTGGAGCGCGCTGGTGGGCAAGATCGGCGACAAGATCCAGGTAGTCGGGGACGACCTGTTCGTCACCAACGTGACCCGGCTGCAGCGCGGTATCGCGGAGAAGGCGGCCAGCGCCCTGCTGGTCAAGGTCAACCAGATCGGCTCGCTGACCGAGACCCTGGACGCGGTCGATCTCGCGCATCGGGCGGGCTTCCGGTGCATGATGAGCCACCGGTCCGGCGAGACCGAGGACACCACCATCGCCGACCTTGCAGTGGCGACCAATTGCGGCCAGATCAAGTCCGGCGCCCCGGCGCGTACCGACCGGGTAGCCAAGTACAACCAGCTGCTGCGGATCGAAGAAGATCTCGACGACGCGGCCCGCTACGCCGGCGCCTCGGCATTCCCGAGGTTCAAGGCCTGATAGGTGCCATCCGGTCCGACGGCCGACCTCCCGCCCTGGCGCAGGCCCGGGGCGGGGCAAGCCGCGAGCGCGTACCGAGGCACGCAAGCCATCCTCGTCGTCGCGCGCACCGCGAGGCCGAGACCGCACGCGAGATGACTTCACGGCTCCACTCCGGCGCCGCGGATCCAGCCTGACCGCACGCGCCATCGCGCTTGTCAGTGGTGCTGCTGATCTTGACGATCTCGTACGCGACATCGTTGCGGATCTACTTTGCGCAGGCACACGAGATCGCCTCGACGAAGGCCGAGATTGCCCAGCGGCAACAGCGGATCCAGTGATCTGCAGGGCGAGTTGGCCCGCTGGGGCGATGAGGCGTATGTGACGGACCCAAGCCCGGGAACGGCTGGGTTGGGTGGTGCCGGGGGAGACCGGCTATACGGTCGTGGGCGCCGATGGCAAGCCGCTCGGCGGAGGAGCAAAGATCAGGCGGAGACGGCGCCGGAGGAGCCGGCGCAGGACGCGTGGTGGTCCAAGCTATGGGGCTCGGTGCGAGGCCGCCGATCGGCCGGCGCCGGTCAAGGACCCCGCGAGCGAGAAGACGATCACCGCAAAGACCGAAGCGCCAACAACCGCTGATCAGCGTTGAGCGGCGAGGAAAGCGTCGATCGCCGCGTGCCGTGGGCAAGCTTGGGCTTGCTCCGCGGACAGTGACCGCCAATGCGCCGGCCGCAAGTCCCCGCCGCAGCGCCTCCGGTAGCGAAGCGCCACGCGCCAGGCTCGCACCAAACGCGCCAGTGAAAGCATCGCCCGCTGCCGTAGTGTCCACTGGCGTTGCTGGAAAAGCTGGATACTCCGCGACGCCGGCGGGGCCGAGGACGACGGCGCCGCGCTCGCCGCGGGTGATCATCGCGATAGCTGACGCCACGGTCGAGAAACCATCGCGCTGCCAGCTCCGCAGAGCGTCGGATCCGTGACCGAGATGCCGGTCAGCACCTCCGCCTCCAGCTCGTTCGGCTTGACCACAGAGACGCCGCGCCAGATCGCCGACGGAAGTGGTTGCGCCGGTGCGGGATCCAGCACCAGTCGCAGCTCGCAGCGCCTGGCAGACCTCGGCCACCCGCTGCACGACGGAGAGCGGAATCTCCAGTTGCACGAGGACGACCGAAACGCGATCACGCAGCTCCGTCAGAGGAGGCCTCGACATCGTCAGGGTCTCAGTCGGTGGTTGGCGTTCGGAATGATCATGATGTCGTTCTGGCCGGAGGCAGCATCGACGCGAATATGCGCAATTCCAGTTGCGCCGTCCGTGACGCGGACGGCGGTGACATCGACGCCTTCCGCGGCGAGCGTGGTCAGCGTCAGGTCCCGGAACATGTCGTCGCCCACCGCGCCGATCATGTACGTGGGCGCTCCGGCGCGTACGGCCGCGATCGCCTGATTCGCTCCCTTTCCGCCCAGCACCAAGGAGAAATCGGTGCCGATGACCGTCTCGCCCGGGCGCGGCAGCGGTGAGCCGAAGGCCGCCAGATCTGCGTTGATGCTGCCGACTACTGCTACACCGTTGCGGTCATCCATTTTGATTGCTCCGCTCGCTTTCGCTCGACGTCAATGCTCGCTCCGCTCGCGCAATCGCTGCGCGATCCCGCCGTCAAGCTCGCCTACTTCGTCGTCGCTCGCAGAGCGATAGAACGTGTCTGCTCGCTCCTCCTCAGCACGGCGAGCGCGCGATCCCGTATCTGGCAGCCTATCGATGGCTGGGAGGATGACGGTGTGCTCGAGCCCATGACCTCAGCCGAGGAGGCCACGATCACCGCGCAGCTCCAGCGGCCGCCTCGGGGCGTCGTAGGGATCGCTTACCGCTGTCCGTGCGGCAAGCCCGCGGTTGTGGCGACCCGACCTCGACTGCCCGACGGCACACCCTTCCCGACGACGTACTACCTCACCTGTCCGCGAGCTGTCGCAGCCTGCTCCTCGCTGGAGTCGCAAGGCCTGATGGCCGAGATGAACCAGCGGCTGAGCCATGATCATGATCTTGCGCTGCGCCTACCGGCGCGCCCACGAGCAATACCTGGCCGACCGGGAACGGCTCGATTCGGTGCCAGAGATCGCGGGCGTCAGCGCTGGAGGGATGCCCGATCGGGTGAAGTGTCTGCATGCCCTGGTGGCTCATGCGCTTGCTGCCGGCGACGGGCGTCAACCCGCTCGGTGACGAGGCCGTGCGGGCGCTGGGCGCGTTCTGGACGCATCCGTGCTTGGAGGAGGCCTCGTGACGCGAGTTGCCGCCATCGACTGCGGAACGAATTCCATCCGTCTGTTGATCGCCGAACCCGACGGCTCCGGCGGTCTGAACGATCTGGAGCGGCGGCTGGAGATCGTACGGCTCGGCCAGGGTGTCGATGCCACCGGTGAGTTCCATCCCGACGCTTTGCGCCGCACCTTCGCGGCGGTCGACGAGTACGCGGAATTGATCAAGAAAGCCGAGGTGCCCGTCGAGAAGGTGCACTTCGTGGCGACCTCGGCCGCACGGGATGCCAAGAACCGCGACAGTTTCTTTGCTGGCATCAAGGAGCGGCTGGGTGTGCAGCCCGACGTGATCAGCGGCGAAACCGAAGCGCGCCTGTCCTTCATCGGAGCGCTCAGCCGAGTCACCCCCGATGGCGAGCCGGTTCTGGTGATGGACATCGGAGGCGGCTCGACAGAACTGATCACCGGCAGCGCTGCCGGGGAGTTGCACAGCGCGATCTCACTCGACATTGGATCGGTACGGGTCACCGAACGCTTCCTCAAGCAGAACCCGGTGGCAGATGATGATCTTGAGCGGGCCACCACGTACGTGGACGAGCTGCTTGCCGGCAGCGGCGTGGATTTCGACTCCATCGGCACCTGGATCGGAGTTGCGGGCACAGCGACAACGCTCGCCGGAGTGTATCTGGAGCTGGAGCACTACGACCGCGAGCGGGTGCACGGCGCCGTCATTCCGTTGCCCGCGATAGCGGAGCTGCTCAACCGATTGGCTGGTTTGACGGTCGAAGAGATCCGCGCGCTGCCGTCGATGCATCCCGGACGGGCCGATGTGATCACCGGTGGAGCGCTCGTCGAAGCGCGCGTCGCGAAGCGCCTGCAGGTGGAGGAGCTGATCGTCAGCGAGTCCGACATTCTGGACGGGATTGCCCTGCAGCTCATCGACCGGTGACACAATGCCGCGATGACCTCTCTCGCCATCACGGTTGTCGGCCATGACCGGCCAGGCATCATCGCGCAGGCTGCCGAGGTGTTGTCGCAATGCGGCATGAACCTCGAGGACTCCTCGATGACGCTGTTGCGCGGACATTTCGCGATGACCCTGATCTGTGCGGGTGAGGCCGACGCGGCTCGGATCGAGGCGGCATTGCAACCGATCGTGAACGGTTCGCTGGACGTGACCGTACGCGAGGTGCCGGACGAGCCAGACCTGCCACCGCTCGGATCGAGCTATCTGGTGACCGTCCATGGCGCAGATCGGCTCGGAATCGTCGCGCGGCTGGCGAGTGTGATCGCCGAGGCGGGTGGCAACATCACCGACCTGTCCACCCGCCTCTCGGGCACTCTTTACGTGCTGCTTGCCGAGGTCGACCTACCGCGATCAGCCGATGTGGATGCGCTGCAGACTCGGCTCGCCGAGGTGTCGGCCGAGTTGGGCGTGGATACGAGCATGCGACTGCTCGAGAACGACCAGCTGTGAGCCTGACATTGCCGACACTGCCCGAGGGCCGGGTGCTCGATGTGGTCCGTGCGCCGAGCCATGTGCTGTCGGTTTCCGGTGCGCTCGTCGATCCCGCCGACCCCGCGGTGGTCCAGCTCTGCGCCGACCTGGTCGCGACCATGCGCGTTTCGCCGGGTTGTGTGGGGCTCGCCGCGCCGCAGGTCGGGGTGCCGGCCAGGCGTTCTGCGTCGACGTCTCAGGACATCCGAAGACCCGGACGACGCACGGTCTGATCGTGCTGCTGAATGCCGAAATCGTGGAGGCCAGCCGCAACGAGAAGGGTCGTGAGGGCTGCATGTCGGTGCCAGACCTCACGGGTGATGTGAAGCGGGCGACCAAGATCACTGTCGCGGGACAGCTCCCCCTGAGTGGCGAGCGAGTGCTGATCACCACCGATGCCTTCGAGGCGCGCGCGCTTGCAGCATGAAATCGACCACTGCGACGGCCAGCTCTTTCTCGATCGAGTGGTCGGTGCGCATGCGGTCCACGCCCGGAAGATCTATCTCGCAGCCGGGTGACGCCGGCCGCTCTTGACGCCGGTCGCAGCCGACCGAACCGGTCCCGGGATCTGTTAGCCGAGCGAGCGCAAGTCGTTGCGCTGCTCGCGCATCGCCGACAGCGGCGCGCGCCAGCCTGGCTCAGCACGGCGGCGCGCGATCACGGGCGCTCGCAGCGGAGGCAGGTAAGGTCGGGCATCGATGAACGGTCCGGCCTCCCCTCGCTGGGCGTTCCGGCCCGGCGCCAACCGGCCCCGAGCTCCGCGCGACGCCGTGCATGAAGGGGGCCGCGGCCCGGCCGAGCGCGGACAGCGCCGAACCCTGGCAAGCGTGCTCGCGCGGCACGCCGCACGTGTGCGCTCCCGGCGTGCGCTGCTGGCGGACTTCGACGAAGGCCTTGTTGCTCACCTTGCTGGCCGCATTGGCGGCGGCGCCGCTTGCGGTGGTGTGGGGGATCAGTCATGCGCAGGTGGACGACTATCTCGGGCCACATCGGGCAACTTTCTCCAGCAACTTTCGCGGTGAGGTTGAGCTCAACCTCGGACCCATCGGCAATGCCTACCTCGAGAGCCCGGCACGGCCCATTGGACTGACGATCACGGTGGGAGGGGTCGGTCCGGCCGGTGAGCATCTCAGCTCGTTCTTCTCCGAGCAGACGCTGGTCGCATACACCAGCCTGTACACCGAACCGCAAGAGGCGCTCTCCGGCATCGTGGAGCGTTTGGCACACGACGCGGTACAGGAGGGGCTCAAGGCTGAAGCTGTCTTGCTGCTGGGCATCGCGATCTGGCGGCTACGCGCACAGCTGGTGCCGCCCTGATTCCATGACGCGGGTGAGCCGTCGTCGCGCCGTCGCCGTGTACGTGGCGGTTGTCGCACTTGTCGTTGGTTCCATCCTGGTGCCCCAGAAATCGAAGGATCCGCGCTACCCCGTAGCAGTCGCGGATCGGCGGCCGTTTCTCCTCGCTGACCGTGGACAGCGTGCTGCTCGCGGACGTACTTGGACCGTGGCATTGAGGGCATCCGATTGCTCAGCGCACGTCAACAACGTGCAGTGAAGACCTACGTCGACTCGGCTGCGGGCAGCCTCTCGGATCAGCTGGACGCCCTGCCGCAACCCCGATCGGACGAGACGATGATTCTGGGTTTCAGCGATCTGCACTGCAACCAAGCCATGACCGAACTGATCGCGCGCCTGGCCCACGTGACCAAGCCCGTCTGTGGTGTTGAGCTCGGGCGACGACACGGTCAATGGGACGGCCGCCGAGCGAGGTTGCATCCGGCGTGAGGCCGCCATACCCGGCGGAGTCCCGTTCCTGGTGGCGACCGGAAACCACGACTCCGACGTGACAGAGGATCAGATGCGGAGCGTCGGCATGACGGTGCTCGATGGCCAGGTTGTCGAGGCCGCGGGAGTCGACGTGCTCGGCGACGACGACCCCGAGCACAACATTCCTTTCAGCGTCGACCGTATCGAAGGATCGGCCGGAGAGCGAAGAAGAGATGGGGCAACGGCTGGTCGATACCGCCCGGGACAAGCACACCGACGTGATTCTGGTGCACCAGCCTGCCGCTGCGCGAGTGATCATGAACTCGCCGAATCTTCCGGTACCGCTGGTGCTCTGGGGGCACTACCACGCGCAGTCTGGTCCGAGGGTGATCATGCATGACGACGGATCATGGACGGTCGGCATGCAGGAAGGCACCGCAGGCGGGGTGCGAGAGCCGACGTTCACCTCCTTCAGCACGCCGTTCTCCCCGCCGCTGATCAGTGCCGATGTGTACTTCTACTTCCGCGACAACGCCACGGGCCTGATTACCGGGGTACAGCCGGTGCACTTCCGACCTGATGCGAAGGTTGTGATCGAAGACCGCATCGCTACCGGTGACCTGGCCAAACTGCCGCTGGAGACGCGGATCAAGCTGGGCGGCGCCTCGCCGACGCCCAGCGTGGAGGCGTCTCGCTGAGCTCGGCGCACAGCTAGGATCACACCCGCCACGGCATAGCTGGCCCCCGTAGCCCAAATGGCAGAGGCAGGCGGCTTAAACCCGCTCCAGCATGGGTTCGAATCCCATCGGGGGCACTGTATTGGATTGCCTCGCTCGCCAAGCTCGCTCGGCGTGCGTCGCTGTGCTCGCTGCTGCTTCGAAAGTGGTCAGAAATCGACATGCGACACGCCGACGCCGCCTGTTGTCTCTGACCACTTTGTGTGAGGAAGCGTCCCGCAAGAAACCTCACAGCACTTTCAAAGCAAGGAAGAAAGGGTCGGTGCCCGGCGTGTTCAGTAAACTGTTTGCAATGCGCCAGTCGAGGCGCTGACCAGGAGGACACATACATGTTGCGCAGTTCGAACCCGATCCTCTCCAAGCAGGACGCGTTCACACCCGCAGCACCGCAGTACAACCAGAACCCTTACGACCAGTCCCAAGCCGGCTTACCCCAGTCCCGGGCTACCCGCATGCGCCGGTGGAGCCGCTCGAAGGCTCGGATGACCTTTGACGACGTCGTCACCAAGACCGCCCTCACCATGGGCGTGCTGGTGATCTGCAGCCGCTCTGGCGTGGATGTTCGTG
This sequence comes from uncultured Actinomycetota bacterium, assembly GCA_963712625.1. GTDB lineage: Bacteria > Actinomycetota > Actinomycetes > Propionibacteriales > Propionibacteriaceae > Microlunatus. Next base: position 58,398 of record CAVQIU010000012.1, on the reverse strand, counting down.
CCGGAGGCGCTGTACTTCCCGGCACTGATCGGCTCCGGCCTGATCGGCTTCATCGTCGTCATGTTCGTCTCGTTCCGGAGGAAGGTCTCAACCCGGACTTGTGCTGCTCTACGCCGCCATCGAGGGCATTTTCATCGGCATGATCAGCAAGGTCTTCGAGAGCCTCTACGACGGCATCGTCGTGCAGGCCGTGATCGGCACGTTCGCGGCGGCAGCTGTGACGCTTGGCGGCGTACAAGTTCTTCAACATCCGCGTTACGCCGAAGTTCCGGAAGGTCGTGATCATCGCGACCATCGCATTCGCGGTGGCCCTGCTGATCAACTTCGTGCTGTCGTTGTTCGGCGTCAACCTTGGCTTGCGTGACACCGGAACCGGTGCGATCAGCCTGCTGGCTGTCGGCTTCTCACTACTCGGTGCCACGCTCGCTGTGCTGAATCTGGTGCTGGACTTCGACTACATCGAGCAGGGTGTCGCGATGGGTGCGCCAGCCAGTGAGTCGTGGCGCGGCGCGTTCGGCCTGACCGTCACCATGGTCTGGCTGTACATCGAGATTCTGCGCCTGCTGTCCTACATTCGCAGGTAGTGGTCGCGGATCGTCGCCGCTCGCCAGCCGATCGCTCAACTTGAGGGCCGCGCTTCCGATGGGAAGCTGCGGCCCTCACTGCTTCGCGGTGGCACACGTGGTCGTCAGGCATTGCGCCGTAGAGTCGTGCGCGTGGAGTACGTCAACTCGCTGATCGATCTCGTCGGCCATACACCGCTGCTCAGGCTCTCTCGGGTGACGGATGGCGCCAAGCCGTTGATCCTGGCCAAAGTCGAATATCTCAATCCGGGCGGCTCGGTCAAGGATCGGATCGCGCTCAAGATGATCGAGGCCGCGGAGCGGGAAGGCAAGATCAAGCCGGGCGGCACGATCGTCGAGCCCACCAGTGGCAATACCGGCGTAGGCCTGGCCATGGTCGCGCAGGCCAAGGGATACGCCTGCGTGTTTGTCTGCCCCGACAAGGTGAGCGAGGACAAGCGCAACGTGCTGGCCGCGTACGGCGCACGGGTCGTCGTCTGCCCGACCGCTGTCGAGCCAGAACATCCTGACTCCTACTACTCGATCTCAGATCGGCTGGTCCGCGAGATCGAGGGAGCGTGGAAGCCGGACCAGTACAGCAATCCCGAACAACCCGGCCAGCCACTACGAGACCACAGGTCCAGAGATCTGGGAGCAGACCGAGGGCAAGATCACCCACTTCGTTACCGGGATCGGCACCGGCGGCACGATCAGCGGAGCGGGCCGCTACCTGAAAGAGGTCTCCGAGGGCCGGGTCAAGATCATCGGTGCCGACCCGTCTGGTTCGGTCTACTCCGGCGGGACTGGGTCGGCCCTACTTGGTCGAGGGAGTCGGTGAGGACTTCTGGCCGGCCAATTACGATCCGCACCGTCTGTGACCGGGTGATCGAAGTGTCGGACGCGGACTCCTTCGCGATGACGCGACGACTGGCACGCGAGGAGGCACTGCTGGTCGGCGGATCCTCGGGAATGGCCGCCGCGGCAGCCATCCGGCTGGCGCATGAGATCGACGATCCCGAGGCGGTGATCGTTGTGCTGTTGCCCGATTCCGGCCGCGGCTACCTCACCAAGGTCTTCAGCGACGCCTGGCTTACTCGATACGGCTTCGCGCCGCGACCCGACCAATTCGTACGAGTGGTCGGCGACGTGCTGCGCGAGAAGTCGGGCGATCTTGCCGTCTCTGGTCCACACGCATCCCAACGAGACGGTCGCCGAAGCCGTTGCGATCATGCGGGAGTACGGCGTCAGTCAGATGCCGGTGGTGCGTGCCGAGCCTCCCGTGATGGCCGCCGAAGTCGTCGGTTCAGTCAGCGAACGCGGACTCTTGGATGAGCTCTTCAGTCATCGGGTACGACCAGCCGATGCGGTCGCTCGCGTCATGGAGGAGCCACTCCCGATGCTCGGGGTGACCGAACCGGTCGCCGATGCGGTCGAGCTACTGAGGAGCTGTGATGCGCTGCTGGTCCTCGACGACGGCAAGCCCGTCGGGCGTGCTGACCCGGCAAGATCTGCTCAGCGACATCAACATCAGACTAGCGCAACACGATCACTGAGCCGGCGGCGCGGACTCGGTGCAGCAGCTCGCGACAAGCAGCTAGCCGCCAGTTCTGGGTCCACGACACCGAGCGCCAGGATCCGAGTGGCACCCACTGAGCCGATTCGGTGGTGCCGCCCTGGTCGAGCACGACTGGCTCGGTCGGATGTGGACAGGTTGCGCGATAGATCAGGCGTACCGCGTGGAAATCCTCGATGATCCCGTACGGGCTGCGTCCGACCCAGTGCGAGGTCTGCACCTTGATCAGCTCGCCGAGGATGATCTCCTGGGAGGTCTCTTCGGCCACCTCCCGGAGCACGGCCGAGGTCGGCGGCTCATGATCATCGAGCCCGCCGCCCGGCATACCCCAACGACCGGTGACGGCAGTGCGACCGGAGTACTCGGTGGCGAGCAGGCCCCGGCTGGAGATGACGACCGCGTACGCCGCAAAACGTTGCCGGACAGCCGGTCGTACGTCGTCGCCGAGCACCAGCCCGGCATCGCGTCCTTGTCGGCGCATCTGCGGACGTGGCTCGTCGGCGACCGGACGCACCAACGAGTCGAAGGATCAGCTCGCCAGAGCTGGCGCGGTTGGCCTCGATGGGCCGGACGACGATGTAGCCCAGGTCGAATGCGAGCACGTCCGGATCGGCACCGTGATCGAGGATTACCTCGAACGCGTGCCCACCATGTTCCGTGACGCCGACGACCAGCACCTGGTCATCATTGCGCAAAATGTCGCGTCTCAGCTGCGGCCGTCGATGTAGCGCTGGACGGTCGGTCCGATCTCGGCTACCAGGTCCTCGGTCCGCGGTTCACCAGGACCGGCAGTCGCAGCACGTAACGGCCGATCAGCAGGCCCAGAATCTGGGATGCGACCAGCCCTGCGCGCCTGTTCGCCTCCTCCGGTGGCAGGTCGTCGCGACGCAGCACATGACCGATGACTTCGAGGGTGAAGAACTCACCGACCGAGCGAGTCAAGAGCGGGATCGGTCAGCGTCGTGCGGATCGCCGCAACCAGCGACGGCTGAAGTTCGGAGTCCCAGACGCCCAGGACGGTCCGGACGAGTCGCTCGCCGAGATCGCCCCTGTCCCCAGCGGCAACTTGCTCGACAATTCCCGGTAGCTCGAGGGGCAGTGCGACGGTGGCGAGAAAGAGCTGCTGCTTGCTGTCGAAGTAGTGGTGGATCAAGCGCCGCATCCACGCCGGCTTCGGCCGCGATGGCGCGCATCGATGCACCGGCGAAACCCTTGGCGGCGAACGCGTGTCGAGCAGCCGTGATGATCTGCCCGCGGGTGTCCTGGTTGCCCGGGCGCCGGCCAACCTTGGGCTCTCGCTGGGCGGCCACTGTTCCTCCTCGACGCAGGCCTTCGGACAACATCTCCGCGGACTCCAAGTCTGACAGGTCCACTCGCGCGCTCCGGTAGCGTTGGGCGGCGTGCGGACCCAACGAGCGTCTCGATGATCGACGCTTTGGCGTACGTCGTGATTGCGCTCGCCGGTGTGGCCGTGATCTGGGGCCTGGTGACCGCAGTGGCCAACAAGCCGCCCGGAAAGGCGCAGCTGCTGTTCGCCGCCGGGGTCGAGGTCGTCACCGTGATCCAGTCGATCATCGCCGCTGCCAAGATCATTGGCCGGCTTCCGGCCGGTCGAGCTGGCGACCACGATTGGCTACCTGATCGGCATCGTGATCTTGATCCCGATCGCGTGGTTTTGGGCCAACGCCGAGCGCAGCCGCTTCTCGGGGATCGTGCTGGCCGTGGCAGCACTAGCGGTGCTCGCCATGACCCTTCGCCTGCTCGTCCTCTGGACGCCGGCCAGGATGAGCGACGGCCCAATTCAGCCGGAGACCACCCCAGCAGTTCGCAAGACCAACAGCGGTGCGGGCCGGGTCCTTGTTGCCGTCTACGGCATCTTCGCGCTTGCCGCGACTGCGCGGGCGAGCGTCCAGACTCCTCACCAAGTTCGACCAGGCGCCGCTGGCGTACCTGCTGTCGGCGCTGGCCGCACTGATCTACATCGTCGCAACGATCACCCTCGCGCGTGGCACTCGCGCATCCCGTCGTCTCGCGCTGGTAGCGATCATCATCGAGCTGGTGGGCGTGGTCACGATCGGCACGCTCAGCGTGCTCGACCCAGAGGCCTTTCCGCGGGCCACGGTGTGGTCGGTCTACGGGATCGGCTACGGCTTCGTTCCATTGGTGCTCCCGATCTTGGGACTGGCTTGGCTCTGGCACACCAGAGCGTCCTGACTCATGGGCTTTCGCGCAGTGCCGACGCTTTACGCCGATCAACCGCCAGAGACAAGATCGTCAGGCGCGAAGACGCGTAGCTCGACATCGTTGGCGAAGTGCACCGGCCACATGGAAACGCCAAGGTGCTGAGCTGCCGACGTGAGGCCGCAGGCCCAACTTCGATCGGCATCATCCATCGGATGGCGGCCGGGGCGGGTCAGCAGGAACGCAACAGATCCGCCGGCACCGTCGCGACCGACGATGTGCTGGCACATCTCCAGCAGCGGCCGACACATGTCTGGATCGGCGGAGCGAGGGATCTCCTCGATCTGGGTGAGCTGTGCGCTCATCATGTTGTCGGGCGCGAGAAAGGCGATCCAGAGACGGGGTCGGCCGAAACCGAGCGGGCCCATCAGGGCTCGCCAGCGCAGGCATAGGTCATCGGAGTTGCGGATGGGGGGCAGCTCAGCGGGCGGTCCCAACGTAGGAATGTTTGTCATTGGGCCACCGTGTCGGGCGCTCGCCACGACGCACGGCCTTGGCAAGCGTTGTCCCCAGAATCTGTGGATATCCGGCGTTGTGATTCGCTATCCGGCAGCCTTGATGAGGTCGGTGTACTCGGGATGGCGTGCCATCCAGCCCCTGATAAACGGGCAGAGCGCGCGTACGTAGAGGCCCCGGGCTCGTGCGTCATCAAGGGCATATCGCGCGATCGCACGTGCCGACCCCTGACCCTCATATTTCTCTGCGACCACCGTATGGAGGAAGATGATCGTGTCGACCGTGAGCTCGTACTCGGAGACGCCGGCGAGCGCTTCGTCGACCCGCGCCTCGTAGCGGGTTTCCATTGGGTTGTCGGCGACTGTCACGCTCATGGTTGCTCACTGTGCCAGAGAGACGGGTACCGACGGCAGGCTCTGCGCTGCGCCAGAAAGTGACGATCAGGCTGGCATCGCATCGCGGTCGGTGCCTATCGGCTGCTGGTTCCGCGCTCGCGGCTATGCTGCCGATCGAGGCGGGCATCCCGGTTGCTGGCGGGCGGAGAGACGTGAAATACAACGAAGGTGCCGAGCTCGACCCGTCGCAGATGGGCGGCGGTCGAGGGAACGGCGGGAAGATCGCGATTGGCGGCGGCGCCGGACTGATCGTTTTGGTGCTCGCCCTGCTGTTCGGCCTGAACCCGGGCGACATCCTCGGCGGAGCCCCGCAGGCCGGACCGGAGCAGTCCGGCAACGCCAGCCAGTTTGCCCAATGCACTCGCGGCTCGGACATCAACCACAGACCGGGACTGCCGATTCGTCGCGTACACGAACTCGATCCAGGACTACTGGAACGACACTCTTCAGGGCTATCAGAAGATCCAGGTGCAGACCTTCACGGGCAGCATCAATACGGCCTGTGGTCATGCGACTTCGGCCGTCGGGCCGTTCTATTGTCCAGCCGACACAACGGTGTACCTCGATCTTGGATTCTTCGACCAGCTGACCGGCCAGCTCGGAGCGCAGGGAGGCGACGCTGCCGAGGCGTACGTGCTGGCCCACGAATTCGGCCATCACATCCAGAACCTGGCCGGCACCATGCGGCAGGTGCAGGGCAGCGGGCAGGGGACGGGACCGACCTCGCCAGCGTGTCCGGCTCGAGCTGCAGGCCGATTGCTACGCCGGCGTGTGGTTCAGGCACGCAACCGAGGACCCGAACAGCCCGATCACCGAAGTCACCCAGGACGATCTCAAGCGAGCAGTGGACGCGGCGCAGGCGGTCGGCGACGACCGAATCCAGGAGAAGATGCAGGGCCAGGTCACGCCGGAAACCTGGACCCACGGTTCGGCCGCTATGCGGCGCCAGTGGCTTGCGCGAGGCTTCAACACCGGCGACCCGAACAAGTGCGACACGTTCGCCAGGAACGCCCTCAACTGAACGCGCTTCATCACCCGAACGAGAAGGAGAGTGGCACGTGTCACCCCGTTCTGTCGTGGTCACTGGCGCCTCGACCGGCATTGGCCGAGCAACCGTCCTGGAGCTAGTGAGTGCTGGATTCCATGTGTTCGCAACCGTGCGCCGGGAAGCCGACGCGGACGGGCTTGCGCCGACAGTTTCCTGAGGTCGTCACGCCATTGATCATGGATCTGCTCGATGAGGACTCGGTGCGCGCCGCTGCAGAGGTGGTCAGCGGCCATGGACCGCTGTTTGGTCTGGTGAACAACGCCGGCGCAGCCTTTCCCGGGCCGCTGGAGCTCATTCCGATCGAGGTCTTCCGCCGCCAGCTTGAGATCAATCTGACCGCCCAGCTGCTCGTAACCCAGGTGATGTTGCCGGCACTGCGCCGTTCAGCTGAAGCGATCGGCGACGCACGGATCATCATGATCGGCTCGATCGGGGGCCGGATCGCCGGTCCGATGCTGGGTGCCTACAGCGCGGCCAAGCATGGCTTGGTTGGCCTCAGTGGTTCGCTGCGCGCGGAGCTGGCGCCGTCCAAGATCAAGGTGGTCTTGATCGAACCTGGCGCGATCGCGACACCTATCTGGGATCGGGGTACGAGCCACTGGAGACGAACTGCAATCGACAGACCCAGAGGCATGGGCACGCTACGCCGACCAGCTCGAGGCGCTCCGAAAGCTGGGGCGGCGCAGCGCGACCTCAGGCCTAGATCCGGCGGTTCCGGCCAAGATCATCCTGGCAGCCCTGCAGAAAGAAAATCCAGCTCCGCGACAAGTGGTTGGCCGGGACGCCAAGCTGATGGCAGCAATGGTTCGAGTGCTGCCGTTCCGAGCGGTCTACAGGATCGCCAGGGCCCGACGTTGACTCCAGGTCTCAGTTGCAGGTCACGCCAGTGGCATGCACCGGGCAGTAGCCGAACGGGTTCTTGTCCAGGTACTGCTGGTGGTAGTCCTCCGCGTAGTAGAACTCGCCGGCAGGGGCGATCTCGGTGGTGATCCGCCCGTAGCCCGCCCGGGTGAACTCGGTCTGGAACTCATCACGTACCCGCTGAGCCGTTGCCAGCTGCTCCGGTGAGGTGGTGTAGATCGCCGACCGGTACTGGGTGCCGACGTCGTTGCCCTGCCGCATGCCCTGGGTCGGGTCGTGGTTCTCGAAGAAGATCCTTGAGCAGCTTCTCATAGCTGATCTTGGCCGGGTCGTAACACACCTTCACGATCTCGGTGTGGCCGGTGCGAGCGCTGCAGACCTCCTGGTACGTGGGGTTCGGGGTGAAGCCGCCCGCATAGCCGACCGCGGTGTTGGTGACTCCCGGCGTCTTCCAGAACAGCTTCTCGGCACCCCAGAAGCAACCGAGAGCGAAGTAGGCCACCTCAGAGCCCTCCGGCACCTTCTGCACCGGGATGCCGAAGATGTCGTGGAACGTCGGGTTGACCAGGACCGATGTAGCTGCGGCCGGGGAGCGCCTGATCAGGCTCCACCAGCGCCGTCTTCGTGCGCGAGAACAACATGTGATTCAGTCTGCCTTCCTGCATCACCGTTCGGAACGGTCGCGCACTTACGCAACGCTGACCGGTACTGGACATGTTCCACGCCGGCGCCGGTGTCGGAATGGCACCCGGCGATTGGAGAAGTGAAGAGCGAAACGCGGTGTTGGCGCGGGCGATCGGTCGGTCGGATCGCGCTTCGTGAAGGGTGACGACAACGCCGGGTCCACGCGCGATGCGCGAGCGCCGGCGAAGAAAAACGCGGCGTACGCTGGCCTCTTGTGACAATCACGCCAAGGCTTCTCGACTCGGGCGATCCATGCCGGACAGGATCCGGACTCCGCGGTCGGCTCGGTGGTGCCACCGATCTATGCCACGTCGACATACATCCAGGACAGGGTCGGGGAGGCGCGTGGCGGCTACGAATACTCCCGCTCTTCCAACCCCACCCGTACGGCCCTCGAGGAGTGCATGGCGGCGCTCGAGGGCGGCAAGCACGGGTTGGCGTTTGCCAGCGGCTTGGCGGCCGAGGACACGCTGCTCCGAACCATCGCCTCACCGGGTAGCCATTTCGTGGTGCCAGACGACGCCTACGGCGGCACCTATCGGCTGTTCGTGCGGGTGCACCAGCGCTGGGGTATTGCGGCCGATCCGGCGCATCTGACCAACCTGGACTCGGTTGCGGCGGCCATCACGCCGGGGGAGACCAAGGCGGTTTGGATCGAGACTCCGACCAACCCGTTGCTGAACATTGCCGACATCGCCGCGATCGTCGATTTGGCGCACGCGGCAGGTGCGCTCGTCATCGTCGACAACACCTTTGCCACGCCGTACCTTCAGCAGCCGCTCGAGCTGGGTGCGGACGTCGTGGTGCATTCGACCACCAAGTACTGCGGCGGCCACTCCGACATCATCGGCGGCGCGCTGGTGGTCAACGACGACGACCTGGCCGAGCAGCTGAGGTTTCACCAGAACGCCATCGGCGGGGTGGCCAGCCCGTTCGACTGCTGGCTGGTGCTGCGCGGCCTGCGGACGTTGGCGGTGCGGATGGAGCGGCACTGCGACAACGCCGAACTGGTGGCGGCCTTCCTCGACTGATCATCTACGCGATTGCCGAGGTCTACTTTCCCGGGTCTGGATGCCCATCCGGGACATGACCTGGCCAAGCGGCAGATGCGCCGATACGGCGGCATGGTCAGCTTCCGCGTCGTCGGCGGCGAGCAGGCCGCGCTGCAGGTGTGCGAACGCACCTCAGTGATCACGCTTGGGGAGTCCCTCGGCGGGGTCGAGTCCTTGATCGAGCATCCCGGCAAGATGACTCACGCATCGGTGGCCGGCACTCAGTTGGAGGTGCCCGGCGACCTGATCCGGCTCAGCGTCGGCATCGAGGACGCTGAGGATCTGATCGCCGATCTGGACAAGGCTCTCGCCTGACTGAAACGCATCATCAACGCTGCTACGCGAATCCCGGCCGTTCGCACACTGGTGATGCAGTTCAGGGGTTCTCGAGCGCCCAGTCGACCGGCTCGCCACCGGCCCGGACCAGCAGGTCGTTGGCCCGGCTGAAAGGCCGTGACCCGAAGAACCCGGCTGCAGCCGACAACGGTGACGGGTGGGCGCTCGCCACATAGGGCACCGAGCCGAGCATCGGGACGAGTGACTGGGCGTCCCGTCCCCACAAGATCGCGACCAGCGGGCCACCCCGAGCGACCAGCGCCTCGATTGCCCGCTGTGTCACCTGCTCCCAGCCCTTGCCGCGGTGGGATCCGGAGCGACCCGGCTGCACGGTCAGCACTCGATTGAGCAGCAGCACACCTTGCTCGAACCAAGGGGTCAGATCGCCGCTGGCCGCCGGACGGATGCCGAGATCGGCCTGGAGCTCGGCATAGATGTTCTGCAGCGACCGTGGGATCGGCCGTACGTGGGATGCCACTGAGAACGACAGACCGACCGGATGCCCCGGCGTGGGGTACGGATCTTGTCCCACGATCAGGACCTTTACCTGACTCAGCGGGCGGCTGAACGCTCGCAGCACGTGCTCGCCGGCTGGCAGGTAGCTGCGGCCGGCGGCCAGCTCGGCCCGCAGGAAGGCTCCCATGGCGGTGATCGTTGCGGCAACGGGCTGCAGCGCTTCGGCCCAGTCCGGGCTGACCAGCTCACTCAACGGACGTGGACTCATGCATCTCCCCCTTCGGTGGCCCGCCCTTATGCGGCCCAGCCCCAGACGAGCTGGCCTCAGACGAGCCGGACTCAGCCGACCCAGCTGCGCGCTCCCGGGGCATCCGCCACGACAGTCCAGCTGCCAGGAGCATCAGCACCGCACCGACCCCGAAGGCGGCCGGATACGACAACGTGTCGGCCAGCAAGCCGGCGACCAGCGGCCCGATGATCGCCCCGATGTCCGAGCACATCGAGAACACCGCGACTGCCGTGCCGCTCCGACGTCCCGGCCGCATCGCCGACCGCGGCAGCCGGGCGGTGCCGAGGAACGCTGAGGCGATGCCGTACACGCAGAGCACGACGATCAACAGCCAGATGTTCGGTGCGAACGGCACCGCCATGATCGATACCGCCGCGACGGTGCCGCCGAGGATCATGGCAGGCCGACGGCCCACCGTGTCGGTGAATCGCCGGCCGGGCCGACGGCGATGGTCTGGGCCACGGCGGCGCAGGCGAACGCGATGCCGGTCCAGGACGCCGGGCGATGCAGCAGCTCCACGACCAGTACGGGGATCGAGTGACGACCGGACTCCGAACGAGGTCCAGCCCTGGGCGAGGTTGGTGAAGCACGCAGCCTGATAGCGAGCGTCGCGTACGACGGCGCGAAACGGCACCCTCGAGTCGGCGGTTTCCCTCGTCAGGCTTCACGCTGCGGCGGCGCAGCAGCACCAGCCCCACCGTTCCAGCGACGGCCAGTGTCCCGGCGTAGAAGAAGAACGGTGCGGTGAGCGAGATCGCCGCCAAGGCACCGCCGACCGCAGGCCCGGTAATCCCACCGATCAGGAACCCGGCCTGAAAGAAGCCGGCCGCCCGACCGCGTACGCCGGCCTCCACCGAGGTCAGCAGCAAGGTGAACGCGGACACGGTGAACATCGCCGAGCCGATTCCGCCGACGCCACGCAGCACCAGCAGTTGCGGATAGCTACGCGAGATGCCGGCCAGGCCGCTGGAGATCGCGACGATGAAGATTCCGGTGGCCATGATGATCCGTTCGCTGAAGATCTTGATCAGCCACCCGCAGAAAGGGCTGGAGATCAGGCGCATCAGGGCGAACGCCGAAATGACCGCGCCGACTTCGGTGTTTCCGACGCCGAAGCTCCGGGCGAAAACCGGGAGCACCGGAACCAGCACCCCGAAGCCCACCGCGACACAGAACGCGACGAGGCCCAGCACGTAAACCTCACGGGGGAGCGAACGCCGCGCACCCATCCACCTGCGCGCGTCCATGGCCGCCCCAGCCTGCCCACCGGCACAGTCTGCCCGTTGTCTCCGCAGGTGTCTCATGCCGACCGGTTGCCGGTGAGCGGACACTAGGGTTGAGGAGCTCGACATCGAGAACCCAGGAGGCGCCGAATGGGATCATCGGCTCGGAACGGGCCACGGCTGTCCGCACGTCGGACACGCCGCACGCTGCCGGTGCTAGCTGCGGGATCCACTGGCGATGATCACGCAGTGCCACCGCCGGACGACGGAGCCGGCGCCGCAGCCCGAGACAGCGGTCGCCACGCGCGGACTCTGCTGAGTCAAGCGCCACCGTGCCTCGCGGCCTTCAGGTCGCGGCCGCCTGGTCCTGGCGGGTGATCCTCGTGGCGATCCTGCTCTGGGGCATCGGCTGGTTGGTGCGCTATCTGTCCGAGGTCTTCATCCCGGTTGCGGTCGCGATCCTGCTGACTGCGCTGATGTTGCCGGTGGCCAACGCGCTCAAGAAGGGAGATGGGGCTTGCCGAGAGCAGCGGCGACGGCGATTACGGTGCTCGGCGCGGTCGCCTCGATCGTCGGCGTGCTGATCGTGATCGGCGGACAGATCGCTGGGCAGGGCCCGGAGCTGTCAGCCAACGTGGTGAACGGCTTCAACAAGCTGAGCGACTGGCTGAACAATGGCCCACTGACTCAGTGGCTCCGCAACGGCCCGCTGCATTTGAACGCCGCCTGGCTTGATTCCTCGACGTGGGTGACCAGGATCACCGACTTCCTGAAGGAAAGCGGTAGCACAATCGCGACCTATGCGGCCGAATTCGGTGCCGCAGGTCGGGCATTTCCTTGCTGGCCTCGCCCTTGCTCTCTTCTCGCTTTTCTACTTCATCTACGACGGCCGTGGCATCTTCACCTTCCTGCTGAACTTCTTCCCGCGGGCTTCGCGGGATCGGGTCGATCAGGCGGCGCTGAGGGGCTGGCGGTCGCTGTCGTCCTACGTGCGGGCAACAATTCTGGTCGCGCTGGTCGACAGCATCGGTGTGCTCATTGTGGCGCTGATCCTGGGTGTCCCGGTCGCTCCGGCACTGGCGGCGCTGGTCTTCCTCGGCGCCTTCGTCCCGATCGTCGGGGCGCTGGTCTCGGGTTTCGTTGCCGTCCTCGTCGCCCTGGTCGCGCTTGGCTGGGTCCAGGCGCTGATCATGCTTGGCGGCGTCATCCTGGTGATGCAGGTCGAGGGCCATGTGCTGCAGCCGTTCCTTCTGGGACGGGCAGTGAAGTTGCATCCGCTGGCGGTGCTGCATCTCGATCGCGATCGGCATCATCGTCGGCGGCATCGTCGGGGCGCTGATGGCGGTACCGCTGCTGGCCTTCACCAAGTCGTTCGTGCTTATCTCTGGCCGGGGCGAGCGGAGCCACCGCTGGTAAGGCCTACCCGCCGGCTCTGCCGCTGCATCGCCGTCAGGCGCCGCGGGCAGCTGAGGCCAAGCCCTAGAACTCGGGTCCTAGAGCGCAGAGCCCTTCTTGTACTTGGCGTAGGACATGTTCCAGTCGGAATAGCCGTTGCCGTATTCCATGCCGCGGCTGGTGCCAGTCGTGATCACCGGGTCTCCGATCAGGGTCCGGTTGAACAACCAGGCTGCGTTCCCGGTGCTCATCCCGACGCACCCGTGACTGGCGTTGCGTACGGCCGAAGTGCCCGGCATTCCACGGCGCGGCATGGAGGAACTCGCCCGATGAGTGATCCGCATCGCGTACCTCACTCGCAGGCTGTACTGCTCGCGGGCGCCGATCATCGGGTTGGTCATCCGGGTGACATAGAGCTTGTCCATGATCAGCTTGATGCCGCTACGGGTCTGCCAGCCGGGCTTTCCGCCGCTGACGTAGATGCGTGCGGACGAGCTTGCCGTTGCGATAGACCTTCGCCACGTCGGACGACAGGTTGATCTTGGTGATCTGCGATCTGCCGACGGTGAAGTGGGTCTTCGCCGAGTTCTGGCCATAGACGCCGTTGCCGGCGTTACAGGCCATTGATATTGGCTGTCACAGACACCTTGGTGCCCGGCTTCCAGAACTTCTTGGGCCGGTATCGCACCTCTGTGCTGGAGTACCAGTGCCAGGTACCGACCTGAGCTGGGGAGGACTTGACGTGCAGGTTCTTCTCGAACTCACGCTTGTTCTTTACCGGAACATCGAATGTCAAGACCACTGGCATCCCTATTCCCACGTGGCTGCCCTTGAGGGGATAGATCGTGGGGTAGGTCTGCTGGTCCAGCGTCAGCTTTTGGGTGCGGAAAGTCGAAGTGTCGGTCTTGGGCTGGTTGACCCAGTTCTTGCCCACAGAGATCAACTTGTACGCGGCACCTGGCTCGAGCCGGTCGCTGGCTGTCCAGCGGGTGCGATCCTTGCTGATCTTTCCCGCGACCGTGCCCTGCTGCTTACGGCCCTGGCATCAGTGTTGGTGTAGGACAGCTTGACCTTCGTCAAGGTCCCCCAGTCGGCTTGACCGTGACCAAAGTGTCGACCTTGACGTTGCTTGCGCCGTTCTTGACGTTGGACTTGAAGCTGACCGGATCGGGCGTCGGCATTGGCATGGGTGACGGCTCGATCGCGGCCGACGAGCCCGGCTGCTGTGAGCTGATCGCTGCTGGGGTCGGCGGAATTACCCCCGCAGGCGGCGAGAGTGGTTGCCAGCAGCACTGCTCCGGCGGCCCCGCACAACCTGCGCATTCTCCTGGTCGGCATCAGCATCCCTATGTCTGACAGCTTGACAGACAAACCGACTGAGTAACCAATGTGCCATCTCAAGGTGGCGTTCTCATAATCGGCCCTAATGTGTCATCGAGGCCAGCTCGGAATCAGCCGACGCGCTGGTCGTTGCAGAATCGGAATGCTGGCCACGCTCTCTCAGCGGCTTCTCGCGCATGGTGAGAGCGATCACGAACGCCACCGCCATGAATGGCACCGCTACCAGGAACACGTCGTCCATGGAGCGGGTGAAAGCCTCGAGTACCCAACTCTTGATCGGTTCGGGAAGAGCTTGGATCGCGGTCACGTCGTTGGTCTTGATCGGTCCGCCCGCGTGGACGTGACCCTGCGCTGCGCCGACAATCTCGCTCAGGTGGTGCTTGAGCCGGATGTTCAAGATCGCGCCGAGCAGCGCGGTGCCGATGGCAGCCGCCCATCGAACGGAAGAACGTCACAGATGCGGTGGCCACACCCATGTTTCGCCGATCGACGCTGTTCTGTACGGCGGTGACCACTACCTGCATCGTGAAGCCAAGGCCCATGCCGAACGCGTACATGATCAACGCCACGATGTAGTAGGGGGTATCGACCTGGAGCGTCGAGAAGGCGAAGAGCGCTGCATCCGACCACGAGCGCACCGGTGATCGGCATCCATTTGTAGCGGCCAGTGCGCGCCATGATCTGACCGCCGCCGATCGAGGTGGTGAAGATGCCGACGACGAGCGGCAGTATGGCGAGGCCGGACTGGGTCGCGCTCATGCCCTTGACGGCCTGCAGGTAGATCGGCAAGAAGATCAGACCGCCGAACATGCCGATGCCCATGATCATCGCGAAGATGATGTTGGAGGTGAAGGTCCAATGCTTGAAGAGCTCCAGACGGGATGATCGGCTCCTTGGCCCTGGACTCGACCAGCACGAAGAGCGCGGCCAGTACGCACGGTGCTCACCAGCAGCCAGATGCCGGTCGCTGACGTCCAGCCCTTGTCCGGACCGGCCCAGCTGAGGTACAGCACGAGGCTGGTCACCGAGCCAACGATGGTCGCCGCGCCGAGGTAGTCGACCGAGGCCTGGCGGCGTACGTGATGCAGCTTGAGTGCCAATGAGGTGACGACCAGCGCAGCAATACCGATCGGGATGTTGATGAAGAAGATCCACTCCCAGCCCAGGTTGTCGGTGAACCAGCCGCCAAGCAGCGGACCGGCGACCGAGGAGACCCCGAACACGGCGGCGAAGAATCCCTGGTACTTGCCCGCGCTCGCGAGGCGGGATGATGTCGCCGATGACGGCCAGAGCAAGCGACATCAGGCCGCCGGCGCCGAGGCCTTGAACGGCTCGGCCGGCGATCATGACGTTGATCCCCGGACGCTGAGGAAGTCGGCGATCTCGGGAGCAGAAGCCGCAGATCAGCGAGCCGATCAAGAAGACGACGATCGCGGCTTGGAACATCGGCCGTCGACCGCGCAGGTCGGAGATCTTGCCCCACAGCGGGGTGGCCGCAGTCGAGGTCAGCAGGTACGCCGTGACCACCCACGAGAGCTTGTCCAGCCCGCCCAACTCGGAGGTGATCTTGGGTAAGGCGACGGCGACAATGCTCTGGTCGAGGGCGGCAAGGAACATGCCGGCCATCAACCCGCCCATGACGACGAGAATCTGGCGGTGGCTCAGATAGTCACCGCCAGGGCCGGCGCTCGGCGTGGGGGCAGGGCAACGAAGGTGGCTCGGCCGGATCGGGTGCGTTCGTCGTCTGCCGTCGGCCGACGCGAGCGCGGGCTCGTCCTCGCGTCAGCGCGCGGCGCGGCTGGTACTCGGTCATGCTCTCTCCATGGTCTGGGTCAGAGCCTCGACGTCGGCGGCGAAGCGGGTCAGTAGTCGATCAAGTTCTTCAAGATCACGGGGCTCCCATGACTCGAGGCACTTCTCGAGGAGAGCCCGCCGGGAGCTGAGTGCAGCTCGATTCGTGCGACGCCCGCTGCGCTCAACTTGACGCGCTGGGCACGCCCGTCGACTGGATCAGGTGTCCGCTCGATCAGACCGGCGTTGTGCAATTGGGCAATATGCCGGGAAACGGTGGAGGCATCCAGGTTGGCGCAGACTGCCAGGTCGGTGGCGCGTAGCGGGCCCGATGTCGCGAGTGTCTTCAGCAGCCAGAACGATCCCGTGTCCAGGGTCTCGCCCTGACGCTCGCTGCCGCATGAGCCGCCCGATTCCCAACAAGGCGTGCATCAGTGAGTTCACCGACGCCGTGCGGGACAGAGGACCGCGACTCGCGCAGAAACTTGCATGAACAAGCATATAACTACTTGCATGCTACACCCAATTGTTTTGCCGCACTCCTTCTTCTCGCGCGTGGCGCATCCCAATGCACCGATCGCCCACCCTCTGCGTAGCAACCCGCGGAGACCGTCAGCGCACTAGGTACAGGTTTCCGTAATCCGTGCCATCTTCTGCTGCGCGGTCGTGACGTGGTATATTCAGCACGTGCTAATGGCACGAGCTAAGTCGAGAGGAACGTCGTCATGTCACTCGCGTTGCCCAGTCCCCGTTTGATGGCCGCCGACTCGGTGGCGGCATTGCGCTGGGTGTGATCGGGACCGGATCGCAGGCCAGTTTTGTCGATGCGATCCATGCGCACACGGGGCAGCGTGCTGTGGCCGTGGCTGCCCGCGACCGGGCGAGACGCAGGCCTTCGCCAGCGCGCACGATATTGCCACGGTGCATGACCGATCCGGCGGCGCTGCTTAACGACCCCGGGCGTCGATGTGGTCTACATTGCGACGCCGCATCCGCTGCATCATGATCTCGCGTTGGATGCGATCGCAGCCGGCAAGCACGTGTTGATCGAGAAGCCGGTCGCGATGTCGGCGGGGGAGGCGCGGGCGATCACCGACGCTGGTCGGGCGGCGGGTGTGCTCGTGATGGAGGCGATGTGGACGCGTTATCTGCCGCAGGCCGACATCATCCGTCAGGTCCTCGCCGACGGCCAGTTGGGCGAGGTGCATCTGGTTCGTGCGGACTTCGGGTTTTCGATGCAGCCCGATCCGTCTCACCGGTTGTGGAACGCCCAGCTCGGTGGGGGTGCTCTGCTGGACGCCGGCGTCTATCCGATCTCGTTCGCGTCGTCGGTGCTCGGCGCGCCAACCTCGGTGACCGCGACCGGCGCGGTCGCGTCGACCGGTGTTGACACCCGGGCCGATCTGCTGCTTGTCAGCGGGAGCGGCGCGACGGCTATGGCTTCCACGTCGATCGTCACCTCGATGCCGATCACAGCGTCGATTCTGGGCGCGGCGGGCCGACTCGAGGTGCTGAGCCCGTTCTTCGGGCCGTCCGGGATCACTCTCACGACCGGATCCATCGGATCGGAGGAGACCGGGACGTGGCGCGACGAGACCTTCGAGAACCTGCATGAAGGTTTGGGCTACCAGGCCACCTGGTTCGCCTCCTACGTCGCCGAGGGACGGGTTGAGTCGCCTGTCCACGGCCACGACGAGATCGTGTCGGTGATGGCCACCATCGACGAGGCGCGGCGTCAGATTGCCGACGCCGGTGTCCTGAGCGCCGCATGACGGCTCGGGCACCCGTCGACACGACGAGAACGGCGACGACCATGAATGGTTCTGTGCTCGAAACCATCGACGAGCTCATCAAACAGGACCGCAGTGTCGGTCGGGGTCGCGGTCGGTTTCGGGTGTGAACGACGAAACCGACCACGACATCGTCATCGCCGCGCTACGCGCGCACGGTGAGACACAAACCTGAGCTGGTTCACGTGACACCGACAGCCGAAAGTGGCTGCGCGCCTCCGATCAGCCATCAGCCACCACAACGAATCGGGTAACCACCATGGCCATCCAGCACACCGTCGTCTTTCGTCTCGTCCACGCCAACGGATCGGGTGCTGAGGCCGAGTTCCTCGACACTGCCCGAACGACGCTGAGCGGCATCGCCGGTGTCACTGAGTTCACCATCAACCAACAAGTCAGCCCGAAGAGCGATCTCGCCTGGCAGTTCTCGATGGTCTTTGCCGACGAGGCCGCCTACTCGGCCTACAACACCCATCCCGCGCACGTCGACTTCGTGGAGAAGCGCTGGCAGGTCGAGGTCGAGGCGTTCCAGGAATACGACTTCATTCTCCGGTGAAGCGTCGACCAGCGGGCGGAAGAAAATGATGGCCGCCGTGGACCCCGATTCCGAACGGCAGCCGGATCCACCTGTCCCGTTCCGCGCCGCGGGCCAGACCCGCCGGATGCCGACGATGAGCGATGTCGCCGAGCGGGCAGGCGTGTCTCGTCAGTTGGTGTCGCTGGTTCTACGTGGTGCAGCTGGCCCGAGCGAGGCTTCCCGTGAGCTAATCCTCGCCGCGGCCGCCGAGCTCGATTACCGGCCGAACGCGTCGGCGCGGCTGCTGCGGCAGAACCGCACGCGACTCATCGGCATGTTGTTCACCGCGCTCAACTCCTTTGAGGTCCGTGTCGTCGAGCGATGTTGGAGCGCGCCGCCGAGCAGGGCTTCGGTGTCGTGCTCGGTCCGCTGACGAAGCGCCGCACCACTGAAGTCGTCGTCCGGCAGCTCCTCGAGCAGCGCGTCGAGGCCTTGGCCTGCTTCAACCCCGATCCCAAGGCACCGGCGCTGCAGCGGGCGTTGGACCTGATGCCCGTCGTCTGGCTCGGCGAGCGCGCCCGGGAGCCCCGAGCCGACGTCGTCCGAACCGACGACGACACCGGGCTCAAGTTGCTCGTCGACCATCTGGCTGGGCTCGGACACCGCGACATCACCTACGCCGGTGGTCTGGGCGGCACGGTCGGTCCCGACCGGGCCGTGACCTACCGCGCCGCGATGACCGACCGCGGCCTTGCCGGCGGGATCGATATCGTGCTGGGCGGGTTCGGTGAGGAAGACGGCGCCGACGCGGCCCGGTTGCTGCTGGCACGTGACCGGCTTCCAACCGCTGTGATCGGCTGCAGCGACCACAGCGGGGCCGGGCTCCTCGCGACCTTTGCCCGTGCCGGGATCTCCGTTCCCGGGACGATCTCGGTCACCGGGTACGACGACTCCGACATCGCCGCCTTGTCCTACAACGACCTCACCGCCGTCCGCCAAGACATCGACCTCACCGTCGACGCGACCCTTGCCGCGATCACCCGCCGACTAGCCAACCCGACGACCACGCCTCGAGAAGTGCCCACCGAAGCGAGCCTCACCGTGCGCTCCAGCACCGGCCCACCCCGTCCCAGATGAGGGCCGGCACGGACGATCCCGAGCTGTCTGCACTTTGGCCAAGGCGGCAACCGTCTGTCCCATCCCGTCGTCACGTAGAACGTCATGTCAATTTGGATGATCCAGTCGGCGACGGGTCTGTCCTTATGCCGACTCGTAATGCGTAGGCCAAACGGATCGTGGGAAGCCAACCTTCGCTACCGCGAGCGGCGCACGACTGCCACCGCTGAAGGCAGCGAGGCTCCTTGTGTCAAGATCTGATCGTCCCTGCGCGTATGCGTGCGCGCGAGGACTATGGCGTGGCCTCAGGGAACAGCCCCATGCGTCCCTGAGAATAGAAAGCGCACCTTCTCTTTTCGAAAGATCCGATTTACATTTGTCGCATGACTACTCCAGACATGACACCCATCCTTGAAGATCTCGCCGCAGGACGCATCGATGCCGCAGAGGCAGCCCGCCGCATCGACGCCTTGAAGGCAACGCAGGGGACTTCCCAGAGCTCCTCTGAACCAACGAACGAGGAACTGGCAGGATCGACCGCTGACTCCGATCCCTGGGCAGCCGTAACAGACCAGCCAGACGCAGGTCCCAGCTCGAGCACGACCAAACCGGAGGCCAGCGAAGAGGAGCCGGCACGGGCGGGAACCAAGCCGGTCAACACCGGCGGTGTGGAACGCATCTCGGTTCGCGCGATTGGTCGGAGGGTTCGCATCGTCGGCGAAACCTCGGTGGCCACGCTGTCAGCTGATGGACCGCACGTGCTGCGCCGCAACGGATCGGTGCTCGAGGTCTCCAGCGATGGTGAGTTGGGTGCCTCGCTCGACGGGTTCAGCATCCTCAGGGGCGCGACGCGCAGCCTCGACGACTTCCGCTCGCTCGGGCTCGGCAAGGAGCTCTTCCTCCGGGTCAACCCGAATGTGATCGTCGATGTCGAGGTGACTGCGGGCAGTTTGAGCACCGAGGGAGTTCCTCGTCTCGGCAAGGTGCGGGTCACCGCCGGAGCCGCCAAGCTGCTCGACGTCACCGAGATCAACGACGCCCTCATTCAGGCTGGGCAAGCGACGATCAAGGGCACGGTCACGACTGGTCGTAACCGGATCCGCGCCGAGTCCGGGACGTCTCTCCATCACCTTGGCTGATGACTCGAACGTCACCGTGACGGGCGAGGCCCAGCTCGGCAAGATCAGTTGGACTGGCGGTCACAACGGCGCCGGTGACGAGGTCGTGATGGGGAACGGAAGTGCCAAGCTCGAGATCGAGGTCGTGATGGCTCATGCTCTGGTTCGCGTGGGGTCTGATCAGACCAGCGAGGCAGGTGTCGGCTGATGGAGCGGTCCCGAAGGCCGCAGGAGCGAATTGAGCACCGCGCACCGAGTGATTGCCCGGTGTGCGGTGCTCAGCTTGCAATCATCCGGCTGGGTTGCGCCTCATGCGGTACCGAGCTCGCCGGTGTGTTTCAGCCGTGCGAGTTCTGCGCGCTGAACGACAAGGAAATCGAGATGCTCCGGGTGTTCCTCTCCTCGCGGGGCAATCTCCGCGAAGTGGAGAAGCACCTCGGCGTGTCGTATCCGACGGCGCGACTGCGTTTCGCAGAGTTGCTGGAGAAGCTAGGTCTCGGCGAAGCTGCCGAGCCGGAACCGGCGCTGACCCAAGATCAGATACTTTCTGAGGTGGCCTCAGGGGCGTTGAGCCCGGGCGAGGCCCAGGAGCTGATCAAGCAGCTCTAGACGGGTTTCACCAAGATCACCAGCAAGACGACACCTCGACGCGCCTCGAGGTGTCGTTTGGATTTTCTTGATCAGCCGCGGAACGCTTCGACCTTCACGACGGTGACACTGATCGAACGGCCGTTGGGGGCGACGTAGGAGACTGCGTCGCCTGTCTTCTTGCCGAGAATGGCTGAGCCCAACGGAGACTGCGGGCTGTAGACGTTGGTCGCGTCGACGCTGTTGTCCAGTCCGAGCAACTCCCGCGATCCCAGCAGGAAGGTATCCGTATCAGCCTCGTCGCCGTCGAACGCGATCGTCACCCGGGTTCCCGGGGCGACCTCGTCGGTGTTCGCCGGAGCTTCGCCGACCTGCGCCCGGTTCAGCATGTCGGTGAGCTGGCGAATCCTCGCCTCTTGGTGCGCCTGCTCCTCACGCGCGGCGTGGTAGCCCCCGTTCTCACTGAGGTCACCCTCTTCACGCGCCGCGGCGATCTTCGCAGTCACCGCAGCGCGTCCTGGCCCAGACAGATGATCCAGCTCTAGCTTGAGCTTGTCGTACGCCTCCTGGGTCAGCCAGATTGCCTGGGCGGAGTTTTCAGACATCCCACAAGGCTATCAAGGGCGGGCCAGATCAAGCTCACCTGACAACGCAGCCTTTGACCACGACAGCCGTCGCTCGTCGCAGTGTGGTAAGGACGAGATTCACGTCAACAACACGGTTCGAGCTGGCCGCAACCGGGACTTCCTGCTCTCCGACCGGCTGGAAATCTACGGCTTGCGCGAGCACTCGGCAGGTCACCGGAACGGCGGGATCTCGCCGTTCAACAGCGAGAGTGACCGAGACCGAGCTGTCGGAGGTGATGTCAAAGGCCTGCACATGCGCGGCAACGGTGGGCCGTGAGTGAAGGAGCGCCGTCCAGACGAGCCACGTCAGTCCAAGAACTACGCCCACACCGATCAGAGCGACCATCAGCGGACGAGGCATCCGCGGCTTGGGGTAGCGGCGCCGCAGCCGCTCGGCCGCATCAGTCACGTCGACAATTTAGTTTGGGCTAGCTGCTCGCGCATCGCCGCGCTGTCGATCCGCCTACTTCATCCTCGCTCGCAGAGGAAAGAACGGCTCCCGCCGTGTCCGATGCTCGCTCCGCTCGCTGAGCCTGGCGCTCTCGCGCCACGCTGGCTCAGCACGGCGGGCGCGCGATTCCCGACGCTCGCAGCATCTCGCGCAGATCTTGTAACCATCTCGGTAAACGGGAGGGTACGTGCATTGGCAGCGCATGCGGTGGCAGCATGACGACCATGTCTCGTGCCCCGCTTCGGGTCGACGCTCAAGGTGAACGTCTCAGGCTCCTGCACGTGCACGCGCATCCTGACGATGAGGCGAGTAAGGGCGCGGCGACGACGGCGAAGTACGTCGCCGAGGGCGTGGACGTCCTCGTCGCCACCTGTACTGGCGGTGAGCGCGGATCGATCCTCAATCCTGCGATGGACCGTCCGGACATCTTGGCCAACATTGCCGACATCCGGCGCCAGGAAATGGATCGCGCCCGGGAAGTCCTCGGTATCAGGCAGGTGTGGCTTGGCTTCGTCGACTCGGGTCTACCCGAGAGCGACGATCAGCAGCTTCCCGAGGGTTGCTTCGCCCGTGCGGACATCGCTGACGCGGCCGCACCACTGGTCGAGGTGATCCGATCCTTTCGTCCGCACGTGATGACCACGTACGACGAGAGCGGCGGTTACCCGCATCCGGACCACATCATGTGCCACAAGGTGAGCGTCGCCGCCTTTGCGGCGGCAGGCGACCCTGATGCCTACCCCGAACGTGGCGTTGCGTGGCAACCGCTCAAGCTCTATTACTCGTTTACCTCGAATCGCGAGCGGACAATGGCGTTGCATCGAGCGATGCTCGCCCGCGGCCTCGAATCGCCGTACGCCGAGCGGCTCCGTAACTGGCCTGAGGATCCCGAGCACGCGGCGCGTATTACGACGCGGATTGCTTGTGCCGAATACTTCAATGTCCGGGATCGCGCACTCCTCGCGCACGCGACTCAGGTTGACCCAGACGGCCCGTGGTTCGCGGTACCACTTGACGTGCACAGGTCAACCTGGCCAACCGAGGAGTGGGAGCTGGCGCGCAGCCTCGTTGACACGACCATCCCCGAGGACGATCTGTTCGCGGGAATCGCCGAGCCGGCGGCGAGTAGAGTTTCAGCATGATCCTCCTCGACGTCGACCCGAGTGTGGTCCAGCCGGGTTGGACGCCCCTGTTCATCACGCTTCTGCTCGGCGTAGCCATGGTGTTTTTGTACCTGAGCATGCGTAAGCAGTTCCGGAAGATTCGCACGCCGGACGACATTGCAAAAGAGGCAGAGGACTCGGCATCAGAGCACCCGCCCGGTACCCCGAGCTGAGGCCGACTGCCCAGTGTCGCTACTAGAGCATGACTGGCCGTAACCGCCTCGCCTCCGCGACCAGCCCATATCTGCTCCAGCACGCCGAGAATCCAGTGCACTGGTGGCCTTGGTCGGATGGAGCGTTTGCGGAGGCAGCCGAGCGTCAGGTTCCGGTCTTCCTCTCTGTTGGGTACGCGGCGTGCCATTGGTGCCACGTGATGGCGCATGAATCGTTCGAGGACACGCGAACCGCCTCGGTGATCAACGACCACTTCGTCGCGATCAAGGTGGACCGCGAGGAACGCCCGGATGTGGACGCCGTCTACATGCAGGCCACGCAGGCATTGACGGGCCAGGGTGGCTGGCCGATGAGCGTTTTCCTCACCCCAGACGGCAAGCCTTTCTACGCCGGAACCTACTTTCCACCGGCGCCGCGGCACGGCCTGCCCTCATTCGCCCAGGTCCTGGGGGCGATCAGCGAGGCCTGGCAGGACCGACGATCAGACCTTCTTGTCAGCGCCTCCGAGATCGCTCGGCAACTCGCGACGCCATACCGCACTTCCGGGCTCGGACAGGCTGAGCGCGACGGACTGTCAGAAGGCGCTGTTGGCCGCTGCAACAGGATTTCGACGCGGTGCACGGAGGATTCGGCAGGGCGCCTAAGTTCCCGCCATCGATGGTGCTGGAGGCGCTACTTCGCGACGGCGGCGAGCCCGAGATGCAGATGGCCGGACGAACTCTTGAGGCAATGGCCCGCGGCGGCATCTACGACCAAGTTGGCGGTGGCTTTGCGCGCTACAGCGTCGACGCGGGTTGGGTAGTGCCGCATTTCGAGAAGATGCTGTACGACAACGCGTTGCTTCTGGGCGCGTACACGCATTGGTGGCGCCGCACCCGCAACCCGCTGGCAGAGCGCATCGTCACCGAGACGATCGCGCTGGCTGCTGCGTGAGATGCGGACCGAGCAGGGCGCGTTCGCGGCGAGCCTCGATGCAGACTCGAAAGATGATCATGGCGTGCTACGTGAAGGTGCCTACTACGTCTGGAACCGTGATCAACTCCGCTCAGCGCTCGGGGAGGAAGACGCAGCCTGGGCAGCCGAAGTCTTCTCCGTGACACCGGCCGGCACGTTCGAGCATGGTGCCTCGACCCTGCAGCTGCTGTCCGATCATGATCAACTCCGGTTGGCGGACGTGCGAGAACGGCTGCGACACGCGCGCGATCAGCGCTCCCGTCCCGGACGGGACGACAAGATCGTCGCCGCCTGGAACGCGCTGCTGGTGGATTCGCTCGTCCAGGCCGCGATGGTCTTCGGTCGGTCCGGACTGGTTGGCCACCGCGACGGAGGCTGCAGATCACCTCTGGCGGCTGCACTGGCGCAACGGCAGGCTGCGCCGTACCTCTCGCGACGGGGTCGTGGGTGAGGCTGCGGCCATCCTCGAGGACTACGGCGCGCTGGCGCTCGCCGCGGTACGGCTGGCGGCGGTCAACGCCTCGCCTGAATGGCTGGCCCACGCCCGACAGCTGCTGGACGTGATCATGGAGCAGTTCGACGACGACGGCGGCGGCTTCTTCGACACTGCCGCCGACGCCGAGCGGCTGTATGCCCGACCGCAGGATCCGACCGACAACGCGACCCCATCAGGCTTGAGTACGGCGGTCCATGCCTTGCGGCTGATGGCTGAGCTGACAGGCGAGGACCGTTACGCCGTACGCGCCGATCAAGCAGCGGCGAGCGCTGCTGAGCTGGTCCGACGGGCGCCGCGGTTTGCCGGCTGGCTGCTCGCAGACGCGATCACCCAGACATCGAGTCGGCGGTCGGCTCAGGTCGCGATCGTGGGCAGAGACGAGGCGGCCCGAGCGGACCTGGTCCGCGTCGCTCACCAGCTAGCTCCCGCCGGATCGATCATCATTGCTGGCACGCCTGACCAGCCTGGCCTCGCGCTGCTGGCGGACCGGCCGCTGATCAGCAACCAGCCAACCGCGTATGTCTGCCGCAATTTCGTTTGCAAGCTGCCGGTAACCTCCGTTGACGACCTGGCTGCTCAATTGCGAGCACTCTGATCCGAACTCAGATACTGATCATCGCGATTGCCACGTAGTGGCAGACGAAGCCAGCGATGGTGGCGGCGTGAAAGATCTCATGGAAGCCGAACCAGGTGGGGGAGGGATTCGGGCGCTTTCGGCCGTAGACCACGGCACCGAATGTGTAGCAGACCCCACCCGCCACGATCAATATCAACACCGTCGAGCCGGCACCACGGTAGAAGGCTTGGAGCCAGCCGAGCGCGACCCAACCCATCACGACATAGAGCACGGTGTAGAGCCAGCGCGGCGCCGATAGCCAGAACATGCGGAAGAAGAGCCCACCGAGCGCAGCCGACCAGATGACCGTGAGCAAGATGACTCGCGAGGCACCGTCGAGCAGGAGCAACGCCAGCGGCGTATAGGTTGCCGCGATGAATACGTAGATGTTCGAGTGGTCCATCCTGCGAAGGATCGCCTGGCCGCGGGCGCCCCAGGTGCCGCGATGGTAGATGCCGCTGGTGCCGAAGAGCAGGACCGATGCAGCGAGAAAGACAGCGGCTCCGATGATGGCCGCGGGCGTCGCAGCGAGGCAGACGAGCACGATGCCCGCAGCCAGTGCGATAGGAGCCATGGCAGCGTGCAGCCAGCCACGCAGCCGGGGCTTGACTACACCAAGCACTTCGGTCAGCTGGGCAGGTGTGCTGCCCTGGCGGCTCGGCTGCGGAGGCAGGTCATTGCTCACCTGAACTGCGGGCATGGCTTCCCCCTTCCGGCTTGGCAGGACACCTTACACGGCCGAAGTTACTGAGCAGTAGCTTTACGAGGATGGCGGCCGCCGAGGACCGATGGTTGTGAACGCCCGAGGGCTAGCCGGCCGCGGCGGGATACGCTGCCAGTTGTGGCACGTCTCGATCGGGTGCGGGAGTTCGTGGATCGGCTGCACCCGTCGGGCCTGCTGTATGCGACATACGAGCATCGGCTGATCGCCGAGCTCGACCCCACCAGGCTGCCGCGCCACGTTGCCGTGCTCGCCGACGGGAACCGCCGCTGGGCGCGGACCAACGCTCCTGGGCAGCAGCTCGTCGCGGGCTACCAGGCAGGCGCCGACAAGCTCAAGGAGTTCGTGGAGTGGTGCGACGAAATCGGGATTCCGGTCGTCACGCTATGGGTGCTGTCGACCGACAACCTGTCGCGCAGCCATCGTGAGGAGATCGAACCGCTGCTCGGTGTGATCGAGCAAATGGTGAGTGACCTGGCTGCGACCCGGCGTTGGCAGGTCCATCCCGTCGGCGCGCTGGATCTGCTACCGGCGAAGTCCGCCAAACGCCTCAAGATGGCCGATCGTGATACCGCCGACATCGACGGCATGCTGGTCAACATCGCGGTCTCCTACGGCGGCCGGCATGAATTGCGGGACGCCGTACGTTCCCTGCTTGCCGAGCATGCCAAAAGCGGCACCTCTATCGACGAGTTGGCCCAGACCCTCGACATCGAACACATTGCCGAGCACCTCTACACCAAGGGCCAGCCCGATCCCGATCTGATCATCAGGACATCCGGTGAGCAGCGGTTGTCCGGGTTCTTGATGTGGCAGTCGGCGCACAGCGAGTTCTACTTCTGCGAGGCGCTGTGGCCTGACTTCCGGAAGGTGGACTTCATTCGCGCGCTGCGCTCCTACGGGCAGCGGGAGCGTCGCTTCGGTCGTTGACGGCCTGCGACCGGTAGCCCGCGGATCGAACCAAACGCCTCGAGGTGCCGGGCCGACCTGCGGGATGCCCGGTAGCGACCAGACAATCGGGTAAGGGTCCGGGCAACGATGGGCGTGGACCGGCCCGCGCCCGGTCGAGGGAGGCATCAACATGTCCAGCGTCAGCCGCGTCCCCGCCACAAGCACCGTCATCAGTGCGCAAGGTGATCGTTGCCAGCCTGATCGGCACCTCACTGGAGTGGTACGACTTCTTCATCTACGGGACCGCTGCGGCTCTGGTCTTCAACAAGCTCTTCTTTCCGAGCTTCGAGCCGCTGGTCGGCACGCTGCTCGCCTTCACCACCTATGCCGTTGGCTTCATCGCGCGGCCGCTGGGCGGGTTGATCTTCGGCCACTACGGCGACCGGATCGGCCGCAAGAACGTCCTGGTAGTGACGCTGCTGCTGATGGGCATCGCCACCTTCGCCATCGGCCTGCTGCCGACCTATGCGACGCATCGGCGTCTGGGCGCCCGATCCTGCTGGTCGCGCTCCGCTTTCTGCAGGGTCTCGGCCTCGGCGGCGAATGGGGCGGTGCAGTGTTGATGACCCTGGAGTCGGGCGACGCCGAACCGGCGTGGTCTCAACGCCAGCTGGCCACAGGTCGGTGTCCCTCTCGGACTGCTGCTGGCCAACGGGGTCCTGTCGCTGATGGGCGTGCTGACCAACGAACCCGCGTTCCTGAGCTGGGGCTGGCGGGTGCCGTTCCTGCTCAGCGGCTTGTTGGTGCTGGTGGGCCTGTGGATCCGGATGACGATCGCGGAGAGCCCGCTGTTCCGGGAGGTTGAGGAGTCCCACACCAAGGCCGGGGCGCCGATCATGGAGGTCCTGCGGAGCTACCCCAAGCAGGTGCTGCTCGCCGTCGGCGCGCGCGTCGGCGTCGACGTCGCCTTCTACACCTTCGTGCTGTTCGTCACCACCTACGTCGCCACCTATCTCAAGCTGCCACGGAACTACGCCCTGAACGCCGTGCTCATTGCCGCCGCCGTCCAGGTCGCACTGATCCCGTTCTTCGGCAGCCTGTCCGACCGATTCGGGCGCCGGCCGGTCTACCTGGCCGGGGCGATCGGCGCAGCGGTATGGGTCTTCGTCTTCTTCGCCATGCTCGACACGGGCCAGTTCGGCTGATCGTGCTGGCCGCCGTGGTCGCGCTGGTCTTCCATGCCGCCATGTACGGGCCGCAGGCGGCGTTCATCTCAGAGATGTTCCCGACCAAGGTTCGATACACCGGAGCCTCGATGGGCTACCAGCTGGCCGGCATCATCGGCGGGGCGCTCGCGCCGATCATCTCCGTGGCCCTGCTGGACCGCTTCGACACCTCGATCGCCGTGTCTGTGTACGCGGTCGCCATGCTGCTGGTGACGATCATCTGCGTGCTGCTGGCACCCGAGACCTCGAAGATCGACCTGCATGCTGACCCTGCGAAACAGCCGACGAGGTGCCCGTGAGCGAGCCGCCCGCAGCACCTGTCGTCGACCTCAACAGCGACCTTGGCGAGGGATTCGGGATCTGGACGCTGGGGGATGACGACGCTCTTGCTGGACATCGTCACCAGCGCCAATCGTCGCCTGCGGCTTCCATGCCGGCGACCCGAACATCCTGCGCCGAGTCTGCGAGGTAGCCGTCAGGCCGCGGTGTGGCGATCGGTGCCCAAGTGAGCTACCGGGACCTGGCCGGCTTTGGCCGCCGCAGCATCGACATCGATGCGGCGAGCCTGACCAATGATGTGATCTACCAGATCGCGGCATTGGATGGGTTCGCGCAGTATCGCCGGGTCGCCGGGTGCGCTATGTCAAGCCGCACGGGGCGCTCTACAACCGGGCAGTGCACGACGAGGATCAGGCAGCGGCCGTCGTCGCCGCGCTGGTCGCGTACGACCCAACGCTTCCGCTGCTGGGGCTGCCGGGCTCGGCGCTGCTTCGGCATGCCGAGCAGGCCGGCTTGACCGCGGTTACCGAGGCCTTTGCTGACCGTGGATACACCGCCCAAGCCACTCTGGTCCCTCGCTCGCAACCAGGTGCGCTGCTGCATGACCCGGCGGCAGTTGGCGCAGCGCATGGTGTCGATGCTGATGCACCGGCCGGCTGCGGTCGGTCGACGGTGTCCGAGGTGGCTGTTTCCGCGCGGTCCATCTGCGTGCACGGAGACTACCCCGGGCGCGGTGGCGATGGCGGTTGCCGTACGCAAGGCGCTGGCTCGGAGGCCGGGGTCGAAATCCGGCCCTTCGCGTCGTGACCGAGCACCGCACCCTGCTGACCTGCGGGGAGCATGCGGTGTTGGTCGAGGTCGGGGGACTGGACGACGTGCTCGCCTTCGCCCATGCCGTACGCGAGGCGGTTGCGGCACGGGACGCCCGGATTCACCGACATCGTCGACGTCGTTCCCGCCGCCACGACCGTGCTCGTCGTCGTCGCATGACCAAGCGCCGATCGCTCCGGTGCGCCAGGCTCTCGCCACTCTGCCGGTCGCCGCTGCCGAGAGAGGCGGCTGCGCAGCGACGCAGGTGGTCGAGATCCCCGTGCGTTACGACGGGCCCGATCTCGCCGAGGTCGCCGAGCTCACCGGGCTGAGCGTCCGGGAGGTCATCGCCGCGCACACCGGGACCGACTGGCGGGTCGCCTTCGGTGGCTTCGCGCCCGGCTTTGCCTACCTGAGCTGGGGTGACCCACGGCTCGCCGTACCCCGGCGCCAAGAACCTCGTACCTCCGTGCCAGCCGGCAGCGTGGCCCTGGCGGGGAGCTTCAGTGCGATCTATCCGCGGTCCTCGCCAGGCGGGTGGCAGCTGATCGGCCATACCGACGTCGTCGTCTTCGATGTCGACCGCGGAACCACCCGCCCTGCTGCAACCGGGCGTGGCCGTGCGCTTCGTCGAGGTGTCGGAGGCGAGTCGATGATCGCGGCTAGCCGCGCGTTGGAGGTCTTGGATACGGGACCGCTCGCCCTGGTTCAAGACCTCGGGCGCATCGGGCTCGCCGCGATCGGTGTCGGACGGTCGGGAGCCGCAGACAGAGGCGCGTTTCGGCTGGGTGCCCGGCTGCTTGCCCAGCCGTACACCGCGGCCGCGCTCGAGGTCACCTTTGGCGGACTGTCGTTGCGCAGCCGCGGCGAGCTGCAAGCTAGCTCTGACCGGCGCGCCGGCACCGGCGACCGTCGATGAACACGCGGTCGGCTATTTCGGACCGTTCGCGCTGGCCGACGGTCAAGTGCTCACGCTCGGCACGCCGCCGGTCGGGGTGCGCAGTTATGTCTCGGTCCGCGGTGGGGTCGACGTGCCGCCAGTCCTCGGATCGCGGGCAACCGACACGCTGTCCGGGCTCGGGCCGCGGCCGATTCGAACCGGCGACGTCTTGCCGATCGGGCCGGCGCCAGCGACGTTCCCCAATGTTGATTCAGGCCCCGACGCCGCACTGTCGGCCGAGACCCTCGTTCTGCACGCGCTGCGCGGGCCGCGAGACGACTGGCTCGCCGACGTCGGCTGCCCTCGCTGCGACCGTGTGGACGGTCTCGAGTCGCAGCGACCGGGTCGGGACTCCGGCTTGGAAGGTGAGCCACTGCAGCGTCACGCCTCGGCGAAGTGGCATGGAGCTGCCCAGTGAGGGTGTGGTTCGCGGCGCAATCCAGGTTCCGCCTGGCGGCGAGCCGGTCATCTTCATGGCCGACCATCCGGTGACAGGGGGATATCCGGTCGTCGCCGTCCTCGTCGATGACGACACCGATCGGGCCGCACAGGCGGTTCCCGGGCAGCAGATTCGGATCGTCTCTCTGCTTGAGGATGGCCAATGCCGATGCGAAATTGCCAAGCTAGGTTGCCATCACGTGAAATTCGCGGGCGTGGCGTGCTAGCGCCTTCGCGAGCGCGCGACTGCTTGCAGCGCATCGCGACGTCACCGTCGAGTATGCGGGACGCAGTAAGGCGGCCCGCCTGGGAGGCGATGCATGCACCGTCACTCGACGGGCAGCGAACCGGCGCAGCTCAATGCCGGTCATCCATCCCGGCCAACCACGTAACGGTGGGGCCGGGCGCGGATCGCGTACGGCCCCCAAGAAGGGCAGTCCTGTGTCTTCTTCATCAAGCCGTCGCACCTACGTCATCGACACCTCCGTCTTGCTGAGCGATCCGCACGCGATGCGGCGTTTCGACGAGCACGATGTCGTGCTTCCTGTTGTGGTGATCACCGAGCTCGAGGGCAAGCGTCACCACAGCGAGCTGGGCTACTTCGCCCGTACGGCCTTGCGCCACCTTGACGACCTGCGGATGATTCACGGCCGCCTTGACGCGCCCGTTCCGGTCAACAATCTGGGCGGCACGATCCGCGTCGAGCTGAACCACACCGATCCAGCGGCGCTGCCGGACGGCTTCCGCCTCGGCGACAACGACTCGCGCATTCTGGCGGTCGCGCTGAACCTCGCCGCCGAAGGGTGCGCTGTCACGCTGGTGTCCAAGGATCTGCCGATGCGGGTCAAGGCATCAGCCGTCGGTCTCAAGGCGGAGGAGTACCGCGCTGAGCTGGCCGTCGAAACCGAATGGACCGGGATGAGCGAGATCGACGTCGACGGCGGAGATATCGACCGCCTCTATGAGCAGGGTTTCCTTGAGCTGGACGAGGCGCGAGACCTGCCCTGCCACACCGGCGTCGTGCTGCTGAGCGGCAGCGCGTCGGCGCTCGGCCGGGTGATGCCGAGCAAGGAGATCAAGCTGATCAAGGCTGACCGAGACGTCTTCGGGATTCATGGCCGCTCGGCGGAGCAGCGGGTCGCTCTCGATCTGCTGCTGGATCCCTCCATCGGCATCATCTCGCTCGGCGGCCGGGCGGGTACCGGCAAGTCGGCCCTGGCGTTGTGCGCGGGCTCGAGGCGGTCTTAGAACGCCAGCAGCACTCCAAGGTGGTCGTCTTCCGTCCGCTGTACGCGGTTGGCGGCCAGGAGCTCGGCTACCTGCCGGGTACGGAGGGCGAGAAGATGGCGCCCTGGGCGCAGGCGGTTTTCGACACCCTGGGTGCGCTCACCACGAAGGTGGTCATCGAAGAGGTGTTGGAACGCGGGTTGCTCGAGGTGCTGCCCCTCACCCATATCCGCGGCCGTTCGCTGCATGACGCGTTCGTCATTGTCGACGAGGCGCAGTCGCTGGAACGAAACGTGCTGCTCACCGTACTCAGCCGGATCGGTCAGGACTCGCGCGTGGTCCTCACCCACGACGTGGCCCAGCGCGACAACCTGCGGGTCGGCCGACACGACGGCGTGGTCGCGGTCGTGGAGAAGCTGAAGGGTCATCCGCTCTTCGCCCATGTCACGCTGAACCGCTCAGAGCGCTCGCCAATTGCAGCCCTCGTGACCGAGATGTTAGAAGATGTGGCGGTCTGAGGCCCGCTGACCGGAAATTAGGCCTCGAAAAGATCTCAAGATGATTTCATTTGGGTAACGCCATATGGCATCGTATGCGCCGTGCGTCGACTCGCTCAGCATGCCATAGTCGGGGTTGGCTTCTCAGCGTTTGTCGTAACAGCAGCTGTTGCTGGACTGAGCAGCCCCGCTGAACAAACCTCTGCCATCGCGGTGCCGGCCGCCGTCGTTGCCGATCTCCGCGTGCCGGCCGGCGCCCAGCCGGTGACCAGCTCGCCGCTGAACGTGCGGCAGCCAAGACACGTGCGAAATCGGGAGCTCGCGAGGGCGAAGCTCAGTCGCGGCAAACAAGCGGCCAAGCGGGCCAAGTCCTTGGGCAAGCAGACCAAGGCGATCGCCGCCAAGCAGGCCAAGATCAAGGCCGAGCTGGCGGCCGCGGCGAAGAAAGCGGCCGAGGAGAAGGCCGCTCGCGAGCGAGCGCTTGCCAACCGTGGTTACGAGCCGGGGGTCACCGATCCCAAAGAGATCGCCCGGCAGATCTTGAAGAACAAGTTTGGCTACGGCTCCAACCAGTTCGACTGCTTCAACAACATCATCATGCGCGAGAGCATGTGGGGCATGAACGCGACGAACCCGAGCTCCGGGGCGTACGGCATCCCTCAGGCTCTGCCCGGCTCGAAGATGGCAAGCGAAGGCAGTGACTGGCGGACCAACCCTGCGACCCAGATCATCTGGGGCATCAAGTACATGAAGGACCGCTACGGCAGTCCGTGTGGGGCTTGGAGCTTCAAGTCAGCCAACGGCTGGTACTGAGCTGACCTGTGAGTCCCGGCCGCCGGGTCATGGCGAGAACGTCGAGAGCCGCATCGAGTTGCTCCTCGGTCAGCGAGCCGTTGGCGACGTAGCCGTTTTCGATGACCACTTCGCGAATGGTCTTGCTTTCCTTGAGCGCCTGCTTGGCGACGGCGGCAGCGTTCTCATAGCCGATGTAGCGGTTCAGCGGCGTGACGATGGACGGCGAAGACTCGGCGAGAGTTCTGCAGTGCTCGACGTTTGCCTTGATACCCGCCACGCAGCGGTCGGCGAGCAGCCGGCTGACATTGGCCAGAAGCTGAATCGACTCCAGCAGGTTGCGCGCCATCACGTGGGAGCATGACGTTGAGCTCGAAGTGGCCGCGTCGCACCCGCGAAGGCGACTGCACCGTCGTTGCCGATCACCTGGGCGCAGACCATCAGTGTCGCCTCGCAGATGACCGGATTGACCTTGCCCGGCATGATCGAGGAGCCCGGCTGCAGGTCGGGTAGCGAGATCTCGCCGAGCCCGGCGCGAGGGCCTGACCCCATCCAGCGCAGGTCGTTGGCGATCTTGTAGAGGCTCACCGCGATTGTCCGCAATACGCCCGAGGCTTCGACCAGCCCGTCCCGTGCGCCCTGCGCCTCGAAATGATTACGTGCCTCGGTCAGCGGCAGACCTGTCTTGTCCGCGATCGATGGAGATCACAGATTCGGCGAAGCCTGCCGGGGTGTTGATTCCGGTGCCAACCGCGGTCCCGCCGAGTGGCAGCTCAGCGACTCGCGGAAGGGCTGCATTCACCCGCTCGATGCCATAACGAATCTGTGCGGCGTAGCCGCCGAACTCCTGGCCGAGGGTAACCGGAGTGGCGTCCATCAAGTGGGTGCGACCGGCCTTGACTACCTCGGCGAACTCGGCGGCCTTGAGGCTCAAGGCTGTCTGCCAGATGGCGCAATGCCGGCAGCAGGGTGTAGACCAGGCTCTGCGTCGCGGCGATGTGAATGGCGCTCGGGAAGACGTCGTTGCTCGACTGTGACGCATTGACGTGATCATTGGGATGCACAGTCTGCGCCCAGCTCGGCGGTGGCGAGGGAGGCGATCACCTCGTTGGCGTTCATGTTGCTGGAGGTGCCTGACCCGGTCTGGAAGACGTCGAGCGGAAACTCGGCATCATGCTGGTTCGCCGCGACCTCGCTCGCGGCCTTCGCGATCGCGTCGGCGTACTCCTGGCTCAACACGCCGAGCGCGGCGTTGGTCTTGGCGGCCGCCTCCTTGATCAACCCGAGGGCGGCGATCAACTCCGAGTTGATCGGAATGCCGGAGATCGGGAAGTTCTCGATGGCGCGCTGGGTCTGCGCCTTCCACAGAGCTGCGGCCGGCACCCTCACCTCGCCCATCGTGTCGCGCTCGATGCGATACTCGCCCGCATCGGTTGGCTGTGTCATGGGCACATTCTTACCTAGCGTCACCCGAAAAGTCCTTCGGCCTCGACACGTGTATAGATCGCGTACCGGAAGCGGCGCTCGCCACGAGACACTTCGATGATGTGCTCGCGTGTCGATGGCGCAATTCGTGCCAAGCACGGCGCGCAGCGGCGGCGCAGGACCTTGGCACCAGATTGCCAGCGTGCCGCCCGGAGCCAGCCGAGCGTACGCCGCCCGCAGGCCGGCCTCGGTGTAGAGCGCGCGGTTCTCGCCATGGATCAAGAAGTCCGGCCGTTGTCCACGTCCAGCACGATCGCATCCCACGGCCCGACCAGCCCGTCATACGATCCCTGGAGGGCGAGGCGGACGTCCGCGGCGTGGAACCGAATCCGCGGATCTGAACCTGCTGCCGCCAGCGTCGCAGTGATTCCTTGATGTGCCCAATCGATCAAACACTGCTCGATCTCCACGACGTCGATCACGCCGACATCCTTGGCAGAAATCGCGGCGACGGTGTAGCCCAGACCCAGGCCACCGACCAGCACGCGCTCGCGCCCGACCGCTCGGTACTGCCAGTTCACCCAGCAGACGCTCGGTGGAGGTTTCGCTGCTGTCCATGGCGAAGACGCCGTTGATGATCAACTCTTCAGTACCGGGTCCCTTCGCCGACCGCCGCCGCAAGACGACCTCGCCTCGCGGGCCGCGTGTCGGGCGATCGTCTGGATCGTCTCCATTTCATTGCTCCGCTCGCTCAGTGCTCGCTCCGCGCGGATCGCGCGTGGAGCCGATCGCGCTCCGAAGCATTTGCTCCCTTGCGTCGTCTGTGAAGATTAGGACGTGGCGCGTACGACGAGACCGGCGACACGCGGGCGACATGATCCGCTCGCTCGCTGTGATCTTGATCCCGCTTGTGGTGATCACGATTATCTTCACCAATATCCCGGATGACCACCCAGTTAAGGAAGTCGACTGGAAGCCGGTGCTCGCCACGGCGCGGAAGGAGGCTCCATTTCGGGTCCTCGCGCCGGCGAATCTTCCGGCGGGCTGGCGCGCCACCCGGGTGACCTGGGTGCCACAGGGACAGCCGTACCTCAACGGCCAGGCATCACCGCGCAATTTGTGGCAGCTCGGCTTCCTCAGTCCCGACGATGTCTTCATCGATCTCAATCAGGGCGACGTGCAGCCGCAAGAGATGGTCGATCAGCAGTCCCGGGAGGGTACGCCTGACGGGAACAGCGTTGTCGCGGGCCAGACCTGGCAACGGCTGATCAGTCCCGATGGCCGAACCAGGTCGCTGGTCCTGCGCGGACCCGAGGCCACCACGATCGTGTCCGCAGATCTGCCCTACGGGGCATTGGAGGCTTACGTCTCGACGCTGTCGACCGGGCCCTGAGACCAGTCGCCTCAGGTCTCCTCCGACTCTTTCCCGCTCCTGCGTTCGAGCAGCCTCGATTTTGGCCTTCGCGCCGTCCAGCCAGGCCTGGCACATGGCTGCCAGCTGCTCACCCCGCTCCCAGAGCGCCAGCGACTCCTCCAGTGAGACGCCGCCGGATTCCAGCCGCTGGACGATCACGATCAGCTCTTCGCGCGCCTGCTCGTAACTCAGCGCGTCGGAGTTGGCTGCTGGATCCGTCATACCCCTCCTCGCTGTTTCAGCTCGAGCACCTCGATACGCAGCTGCCCATCGGCAAGCTGTGCCAACAGATCGTCTCCGGCTTCGACCTGTTCGACCGATCGGACCGCCACGCCCTTCCGATCAAGCAAGATCGAATAGCCGCGTTCCAGCGTCGCCTGCGGCGACATAGCGCGTACCCGGTCCAAGCTGGTGCCCGACGAGGGCAGACTCGCGTTCGATCGTGGAGCCGATGGCCCGATTGGCCGCGATGCCGCAGCTCGGCAAGCTGCTCGTAGCGCCGCCCAAATGTTGCCGTCGGATCCATCAGCACCGGGCGCGAGCGCAATGCGTTGAGGAGCTCCTGTTGACGACCGACCAGCGCGGACATCGCCTGAATCATCCGTTGCCGAGCCTGTTGCACTCGGTTCTTTTCGTCGGCGACGTCAGGCACCACCCGCTTCGCGGCATCGGTTGG
Source organism: uncultured Actinomycetota bacterium (assembly GCA_963712625.1). Lineage (GTDB taxonomy): Bacteria > Actinomycetota > Actinomycetes > Propionibacteriales > Propionibacteriaceae > Microlunatus. Next base: position 21,749 of record CAVQIU010000012.1, on the reverse strand, counting down.
CGTCGAGGCTCGATAGTCGGCAACGAGGTCGAGGATCGGACTATCAGATTCGTGCCCTATCGCGCTCACCACCGGGGTCCGGCAAGCAGCGACGGCTCGAATCAGGCCTTCGTCTGAAAAGGGAAGAAGGTCCTCCACCGAACCGCCGCCGCGAGCAATGATCGATGACGTCTACCTCACGGTGCCGGTCGAGTTGCTCGACCGCGGCGATGAGCTGCTCGCAGGCCTGCGGCCCCTGAACAAGCGCGTATCGGGCGACGATCCGTACCGCCGGCCAGCGCCGCCGCGCATTCTCCATGACATCGCGTTCGGCTGCGCTGCCGGCTCCCGGTGACGAGCCCAACCGCCCTTGGCAGGAAGGGCAGCGACTTCTTCAGCGACGAGTCGAAGAGCCCCTCGGCTTGGAGCAATCGCTTGGTCTGCTCCAGCCGGGCGAGCAGCCGTCCCTCGCCAATCGGAGTGATGGCATCGCAGGAAAAGATGAACCGACCGGAACTCTCGAAATACGTCGGTTTGATCCGGGCCACCACGGTCGCGCCCTCGGTCAACGGCCCGGCCGAGTCCAGGGTCGTCGGTGAGGCGGTCACCGACACCGAGACCTCGGCGAGCTTGTCACGTAAGGTCAGGAAGATCGTTCGGGTTCCCGAGCGTCGGTTGATCTCGATCAATTGCGCTTCGACCCAAACCGCGCCCAGCCGTTCCACCCAGCCGCGTACCGCACGTGCGATCACCCGCAGAGGCTGCGGGTGCTCAGGTGAGGATTCCAAGGCCACGCCGCGAGCGTAGTACCGCTGACTGCCATATCCGTGACCATCTGATCAGCCGCCCTGCACCACCTACACTGACCGGGTGACCGAGACGGGCCAGGCAACTGCACCCAGCCCTCGAAGCCGGGCCGCCCGAAGCAGGTCGTGCTGGCTGCGCCGCGGGGCTACTGCGCCGGTGTGGATCGTGCAGTGATCACCGTCGAGAAAGCGCTGGAGACCTACGGGCCGCCGATCTATGTCCGTAAGCAGATCGTGCACAACCGGCATGTCGTGGAGGACCTGGAGGACCGCGGCGCCATCTTCGTCGAGGAGCTCGACGAGGTCCCGGAAGGCTCGACGGTGGTGTTCTCGGCGCACGGCGTGTCTCCGGCAGTCCAGCTGGAAGCCAAGGCGCGAGGGCTCAAGGCGATTGACGCGACCTGTCCGCTGGTCACCAAGGTCCACCATGAAGCCAAGCGGTTCGCCCAGCGACGATCTGCAGATCTTGTTGATCGGCCACGCCGGGCACGAGGAGGTCGAGGGGACCACCGGCGAGGCGCCCGAGCACATCACGCTCGTGCAGTCACCTGATGACGTCGATCAGCTCGAGGTTCGCGATCCTGTCACGACTTGCCTGGCTCAGCCAGACCACGTTGAGCGTCGACGAAACGTTGGAGACGGTCAGCCGGCTTCGAGAGAAGTTCCCACTGTTGCAAGATCCGCCGAGCGATGACATCTGTTATGCCACGCAGAACCGGCAGCTCGCGATCAAGCAGATTGCTGCTCACAGCGACCTCGTCATCGTGGTCGGCTCGGCAAACTCGTCCAACTCGGTGCGCCTGGTCGAGGTGGCGCTCGAAGCAGGGGCCAAGGCCGCCCATCGGATCGACAACGCAACCGAGATCGATCCGGCGTGGCTGGCTGGCGTCGACTCGATCGGAGTGACCAGTGGCGCATCGGTGCCAGACGATCTTGTGCAGGGAGTCTTGGATTACCTGGTCAGCCAGGGCTTTCCCGTCGCCCGGGAAGAGCGGCTCACCGAGGAGTCGCTGGTCTTTGCTCTGCCGCCGGAGCTCCGTAAAGACCTCCGCAGAGATGCCAACCGCGAGTGACCGAGGCGGCCTCGAATCATGATGACTGGGCAGTCTGCCCTCGTCGGTAGCCGAGGTTTCCTCAATCAGCTCAACCAGCTCCGGGTCGCTTCTGTACAGCTCAGCTTCTTCGGGAATCGCCGCCGTGTGTCGCCGGCTGCCGCGGCCGACCATCGGCTCGACTTGCACCGCGTCATCAACCAGCTCGGCGGCCTGGATCTGGCGTACAGGTTCATCGATCTGGGTCGGTCGAGGCAATTCCTTCTCGCTGACCTTCAGATCGCGGAACTTGCGCGCGCGTACCAATACGGTGCCCTCCACAGTGGCGATCGTCTCGTTGTAGGCATTCACCGAGCGTACGGAGCGCGCGGCCGAGCTTGTCGAAGCGGTTGCCCAACAGGCCCAACTTCTCGTGCAGCTCGCGGCCGAGCCGAAACACCTCGTTCGCACTTTCCGCAAGGGCGGCCTGCCGCCAGCCGTATGCCACCGCGCGCAGCATGCCGATGAGTGTGGTCGGCGTCGCCAACACCACGTCGCGCGCGGCCGCGTAATCGTAGAGATCCGGAATCTGATCAAGAGCGGTCGCGAAGAACATCTCGTTCGGCAAGAACAGCACGACGAACTCGGGCGTCTCCGCGGCTTTCCAATATTGCTTGGAGGAGAGCTGATCGATATGCGTCCGGACGTTCCGCGCGTAACGCGCGAGAGCCTCGGCCTTGAGCTGCGGATCGTCAGTCTCAGCCGCCTCCAGGAACGCGGTGAGGGGGACTTTGGCGTCCACGAACAGGTGCTTGCCCTCGGACAGGTTGACACGCATGTCCGGCCGCAACACCCGATCGTCATCCTTGGTCGTGTACTGCAAGTCGAAGTCGCAGCGTTCGATCATGCCCGCGAGCTCGGCGACGCGCTTCAGCTGGGTCTCGCCCCAGGAGCCACGGATCTGCGGCTTCCGCAAGGCATTGACGAAGGCAGCGGTCTCGCGGCGCAGGGTTTCGCCGGTCTGCTGGACATAGCTGACCTGAGAGCGCAGCTCCGCCGACATAGCGACACGCTCCTTCTCCACCTCGGTGAGCCGAGAGTTGAACCTCTCCAGGCTTTCCCGGACCGGAGCCATCAGCTGTTCGGTTGCCTTGAGCCGCACCTCAGCCTGCGCATCGGCGGCGTGACCTTGGCGGTCCAGCGTCTCCGCGGAGAGCACCCGGAACTGGTTGATCATCGACTCTCGGTCTGCGGCGACCTCCTTCGCCCGATCAAGAGCAGCGTCGCGCTGGGCGATTGCCCTGGCCACCTCGGCGGACACCTGCGCGGCCTCGGCGTGCGCGGCGGCCGCCTCGCTTCGCGCCTCCGCGACGTCGCTGCGGGCTTGGGCAGTTTCCGCTCGCGCCTGGGCGGCCTCCGTGCGTGCGCTCGCCGCTTCTCCGTGCGACTGCGCGATCAACATCTGAGCGTGTGCCGAGTCGGCCTGCAGGCGGGCACGCGCGATCGCCCAGCCGGCGAGGCTCCCGAGCAGGAGTCCCGCCAGCAGGCCGCAGATCAGCGCAATGACCGTCACGCCATCCATGGAGGAGATCTTGCCGGGGCGCGACGACAAAACGTCGGAGGCCGCTCCGCACAGGTCGTGATCTACCTGCGAATCTGGGCGCGGCTTGCCAGTGATCTTCCAGGTTGGAGCCATGCCTCTCCGCGCTTGATCATGTCGCTGATTTGGCTGCCTTCGTGGAGGCCTCACCGTCGTCCTACCACGCTGCGGCCGAAGGCGCGCGACGGCTGGCGGCCGCCGGCTTTGCCGCACAAGACGAGTCAGCGGAATGGAACTCGGAGCCGGGCGGGCATTACGTGGTACGTGACGGTGCACTCGTCGCCTGGCGTATTCCAGACGCAGCAAGATCGTTCATACCCTTCCGGATCCTTGGCTCGCATACTGATTCGACGGGTTTCACGCTCAAGCCACGACCTGACACCGGTGGATATGGCTGGCAGCAACTCGGGGTTGAGATCTATGGCGCTCCACTGCTCAACTCCTGGCTGGATCGCGAGCTCGGCCTGGCTGGTCGCCTGGTTCTGGCCGACGGCAGCACCGTGCTGGTGCGTACGGAGGCGATCATGCGGATTCCGCAGTTGGCGATCCATCTTGATCGCGGGGTGAACGACGACGGTCTCAAGCTGGACAAGCAGACGCACACCGCACCGGTGTGGAGTGTCGGCCATCCGGGCATTCACGTTCTTGATCATGTAGCGGCGGCTGCTGGCTGCTTGGCAGCCGACATTGACGGCTATGACCTGCGGGCGTACGACACGGCAATGCCGGCGATCTTCGGGCCGCATCAGGAATTCTTCGCTGCGGGCCGGCTGGACAATCTTGAGCAGCATGCACGCGAGCATCGTCGCCATCATCAACGCCAGTGACGGAAACGCCATCCAGATGGTCGCCGCATTCGATCATGAGGAGCTCGGCAGTGCCTCACGTAGCGGTGCCTCGGGCCCGCTGCTCGCCGATGTCTTGACACGGATCTCCGCTGGTCTCGGTGCGGCGGTGGATGAGCGACATCGGTCTCTGGCGCAGTCGTTCTGCCTCTCGGCCGACACCGGTCACGCCATTCATCCGAACTATCCCGGTCGGCACGATCCGGCCAACCAACCGCTGCTCAATTCCGGCCCGCTGCTCAAGATCAACGCCAACCAGCGCTACGCGACTGATGGCAAAGGTGCCGCGCTGTGGCGGCGCATCTGCCGCGCGACTGGGGTCGCGACGCAGGAGTTCGTGTCGAACAACGCCGTACCGTGCGGCTCGACCATCGGTCCGTTGACAGCCACCCGGCTCGGGATCGCCACTGTCGACGTCGGCATCCCGCTGCTGTCCATGCACTCCGCCCGCGAGCTGGCCGGCACCGAGGACCCGCTCGCTCTTACCCGCGCCATGGAGCTCTTCCTCACCGCGGACACCTGAGCTGGCTGCCGAAACCCTACGGGATACGTGGGTCTTTCAATCGGGATGCTTTGACGCCGCCGCAAGCGTCCTAGGCTTGTCGCCCGTGGCACTCACGATCGGCATTGTCGGGCTTCCGAATGCAGGTAAGTCGACGCTGTTCAACGCCCTGACGCGCAACAACGTCCTGGCTGCCAGCTATCCGTTCGCCACAATCGACCCGAACATCGGGGTGGTGGGCGTGCCAGACCCGCGCCTGGCGGTCCTGGCAGAGCTCTTTCATTCCGACCGTTCGGTGCCGGCAACTGTGAGCTTTGTCGACATCGCCGGCATCGTTCGCGGCGCGAGCAAGGGTGAGGGGATGGGTAACGCATTCCTCTCCCACATCCGTGAAGCGGACGCCATCTGTCAGGTGACGCGGGTGTTCGACGACCCGGATGTCACGCACGTCGACGGCGCCGTGAACCCGGCGAGCGACATCGAAACCATCGACACCGAGCTGATCTTGGCGGACCTGCAAACCATCGAGAAGGTGCTGCCTCGGCTGGAGAAGGAAGCGAGGATCAACAAGGACAAGTCGGCGGCGCTGGCAGCTGTCAAGCAAGCGCAGGAGGTGCTCGACGGCGGACGTACGATCTTCGCTGCCGGTCTCGACCGTGCACCGCTGCGTGATCTTTTCCTGCTCACGGCCAAGCCATTCCTCTACGTCTTCAATTGCGACTCCGACGAACTGATGAACGAACCGCTCGAGCAGCGGTTGGCTGCCCTGGTGGCACCTGCCGAGGCGATCTTTCTGGATGCCAAGATCGAATCCGAACTCGTCGAGATGGAGCCGGATGAGTCGCGTGAGTTTCTTGCCGAGATGGGCGTCACCGAGCCGGGTCTGGATGTCCTGGCCCGCGTCGGCTTCGACACGCTCGGCCTGCAGACGTTTCTGACCGCAGGTCCGAAAGAGTCACGAGCCTGGACGATCCGCAAGGGTGCCACCGCGCCGGAGGCCGCAGGCGTCATTCACAGCGACTTCCAGAAAGGCTTCATCAGGGCCGAAGTCGTTTCGTTTGATGATCTTGTAGCGGCTGGATCGATGCAGCAGGCCCGCGCCCGAGGGAAGGTGCGGCTGGAAGGCAAGGATTACGTCATGGCTGATGGCGATGTGGTCGAATTCCGGTTTGCCCCAACCTAGGGTCCGCGACACTAGATAGACCCCGCGCAGCCACTCAGTCAGAAGTGGTCGCGGATGTGCTGCTGCCGACCGCCGAAAAGCGCGTCCCAGTCGAGATCTTGATTCACGATCGCCGCCGTCGAGGTGTCCGGCCAGCCGAAGGTTGGCGCAGGATTGGGTGCCGGCGTAGAGCAGCGCCAGGCCTTGTGGTGTGAATGTGCGATCGTCATGATCAGCACGCGTGCACGTCGCGTGTCCGTCTTCAACCGTGAGTTGGTACGTTCCGTCGTTCTCCGCCAGAAAGCTGCCGGCGAGTCGAAAGCTCAACGCCGCCGCTATGGTCGCCGGGTAGCGCCGTCTGGCCAACGACTCCGTCACATCCAAGATCGTCAGCATGTAGGGAAAAGACTCGATCGTTTTCCATTGCACGCTCGGCAGGAAAAGCCGAACAAGATCATCGCCAGATGTGTCGATCATGACTGATGGTGCCACGCTTGCGAAACTCCCGATCACCGCGAGTAGTGCGCGGTATCCATCGGCGCTCGTAGCCAACAGATCAGCAAGCCTGATGCTGGCACCTTCCCCGACGCCACGGCCACGGCTCCACGAGACGTATCCACTGATCGCGTCGTCTACATCGACAGCGACGGTCACGCCGGTGAAGCTATCGATGAAGTCCTCTGCAGTCGCGGTGAAGGAGACACCTCGTCGGCTCAGCGGACCATTCTGTTCACTCGCCCAGGCGTCATAGACCGATCTGATGGCGTCGAAATCGGCCGCCGCTGCGCGACGGGTGCGCATCGTCGTCACATGTGGGACCGCAGCCAGCACCCGGCTTGGGACTTCGACCCTCACATATTCGGCGATCATCTCGTAGCCGAACTTGCGATAGATCCGCGCAGCTGACGGGAACAGAGCCGAGATCAATGCACCGCGTTGTTTGGCGTTGCGGAGCAACGTCACGAAGAGGGGAGTGAGAATGCCTTGGCCGCGATATTCCGCGGCGACCGTGACACCGGCGACGCCGCACATGGGTATCGGCACACCACCGAAGTACGCGTCGTATTCTCGATCGACTAGCCGCGCCACGAGCAGGTCATCGTCGAAAGCTCCATACCAGATCATGCCCGGCTGATCGATGGTTGCCGGACTCGTGCGGCGGCTCGCTGGAAATCCCGAATGCCTCAGCGCCCAGCCGGCGCGCGGCCTCGGCGTCCTGGGGCTCGAGCCTCCGTACGGACAATGTCATTCTCGCCATCATTGTTTTCGACGGGGCACAGCCCTAGATCTTGGTCCACGCTTCTGTGAGGACGTGGCGCAGGATTTGCTCCATCTCATCGAACTCGGCTTGGCCGCAGATCAGCGGGGGAGCGACCTGGACAACCGCGTCGCCTCGATCATCGGTGCGGCAGTAGAGCCCGTTCTCGAACAAAGCGCCTGCGACGTAGCCTCGCAGCACCCTTTCAACCTCGGCCGGACTCAAGGTCTCCTTGGTCGCCTTGTCCTTCACCAGCTCGACCGCATAGAAGTAGCCGTCGCCGCGCACATCGCCAACGATCGGCAGGTCGTACAGCCGCTCCAGCGTCTGCCGGAAGCTGTTCTCCTGGCGAAGGACGTTGCCGAGCAGATCCTCGCGCTCGAAAATGTCAAGGTTGGCAAGAGCGACCGCGCACGAGACCGGGTGGCCACCGAACGTATAGCCGTGCGGGAACGTGACGTTCCCATGGGCAAATGGCTCGAACACGCGGTCGGAGATGATCGCCGCGCCCAGCGGTGAGTAGCCCGAGGTCAGGCCCTTGGCAGTGGTGATGATGTCGGGCTGGTAGCCGAATTTCTGCGCACCGAACATCGTGCCTAGCCGCCCGTACGCGCAGATCACCTCATCGGAGACCAGCAACAGCTCGTACGCGTCACAGATCTCCCGTAGCCGCTCGAAATATCCGGGTGGGGCGGGGATGCAACCACCGGCGTTCTGTACCGGCTCGACGAAGACGGCCGCCACGCTGTCCGGCCCCTCCTGCAGCACCGCCTCCTCGACTCTGTTGGCAGCCCACAATCCGAACTGCTTGTCATCGCCCGCCACCTCCTGGGGTGCGCGGTAGAAGTTGGTGTTCGGGACCCGGGAGCCGCCCGGCACCAGCGGCTCGAAGGGAAGCCTGAAGCCCGGCACTCCGGTGATCGACATCGCACCGTGGGTCGTACCGTGATACGCGACGGAGCGCGAGATCACCTTGGTCTTGGACGGCTTGCCGATCAGCCTGAAGTATTGCTTGATCACCTTCCAGGCTGTTTCCACTGATTCGCTGCCGCCGCAGGAGAAGAACACCTTGTTCAGGTCTCCCGGCGCTTCCGCCGCCAGCCGATCGGACAGCTCGATTGCAGTTGGGTGCGCGAACGACCAGATGGGAAAGAAGGCCAGTTTGCGGGCTTGAGCGGCCGCGGCTTCGGCCAATTCGACCCGTCCGTGCCCGACCTGCACAGCGAAGAGGCCTGAAAGACCATCGAGATACTTCCGGCCGTTCGTGTCCCAGATGTACGCGCCGTCGCCACGCTCGATCGTCGGTACCGGCTTGGTGGCGTAGCTGGACATCCGGCTGAAGTGCAACCAGAGGTGATCTGCCCAAGGGTGATCTGGATTGCCCTGTGTAGCCGCGATTGGGTCGCGATCCGTGATCGTGCTCTCTGTGCTCATCGGTACCCCATTCGTCCTCGCACCAACGACTCGGTCATATCAGGGATGGGCAAGTCTGGAGGTTCACAGCATCAGTCAATGATCATCGTCCTCGCGATCACCTGGTAACGATCTGGCGGGTGACCTGGCGTTGGATCTTGTGATAACCCCAGCCGCCGCGATAAGACTAGCCGTGAGGCAGATCTCAGATGACAGCTCCTGTTGCCCTCATAGGGCCACAGATCACAATCATGTTGCGTGTTGCCCCCTGCTGAGACGACAAGTCTTGTGGGTATTAGTTTGGTGACCTAGAACTGTTTCGTTCCTGTGGGGAGTCTCTGCGCTTACCCACGTCGGAGTGACGCGCCTGACGGGCGCACATTGGAGGAGGACATCAGATGCGTGGAAGAACTGGCGGGATGGCGGCGGCGCTCTCAGCCCTCGCTCTCGTCGCCACGGGGTGTGGTGGCGGCGGCGGTTCAGAGCCGGAGCCGGGACGAGCCAGGCGTGGCGGTACCGGCGGCGAGATCTCGATTCGGAGCTGCACCCCGCAGAACCCGCTGATCCCGGCCAACACGAACGAGGCCTGTGGCGGCAACCTCTTGGACGCCATCGACGCGAAGCTGGTCCACTACAACGCCGACACGGCCGCGCCCGAGCTCGACATCGCCGAGTCGATCGAGACCAAGGACAACCAGACCTTCACGGTGAAGCTCAAGCCGGGCTACAAGTTCCACGACGGCACCGAGGTCAAGGCCAAGAACTTCGTCGACGCCTGGAACTGGAACGCGTACGGCCCCAACGGCAATCTGAACGCCTACTTCTTCGAGCCGATCGCAGGCTACGCCGACTTGCAGTGCGGCACCGATTCCGCAGGGTGAAGCCGACTGCGAGGGCAAGCCGGCGAAGGCCAAGAAGATGAGCGGTCTGAAGGTGGTCGACGACCACACCTTCACCATCAAGACCACCGACAAGGTGTCGAACCTGCCGGTCCGGCTGGGCTACACCGCCTTCGCGCCGCTGCCGGATTCGTTCTTCGCCGACCCGAAGGCGTTCGGCGAGAAGCCGATCGGAGCCGGGCCGTTCAAGCTGGACAGCAAGACCGACACCGAGATGGTGGTCTCGAAGTTCGCCGACTACTCCGGCAAGTACAAGCCGAGCGTGGACAAGGTGACCTTCCGGATCTACAACGACGACGGTGCGGCCTACAACGATGTCGTGGCCAACAACCTCGACTTCACCGACGACATCCCGACCGATCGGCTCACCGACGACCTCTAGAAGCAGGAGCTGCCCGACCGCAATGGTGTGCGCGACTCCGGCACGATCGCGACCACTACCTTCTCCCCCATCGACGACAACTTCAAGGACATCCGGATGCGCGCAGGCCATCTCGATGGCGATCGATCGGGACCTGATCAACAAGCAGATCTTCAACGGCATCAGGCCGCCGCTCGACGGCTGGGTCTCCCCGGTGGTCGACGGCTTCAAGGACGGAGCCTGCGGCGAGTGCTGCAAGTTCAACCCGACCGAGGCCAAGGAGCTGTACGACGCAGCCGGCGGCTACAAGGGCGGCCCGCTCACCATCGCGGTCAACGGCGACGGCGGACACAAGCCGTGGGCCGACGCGGCGTGCAACTCGATCAAGAACACCCTGGGTCTGGACTGCGTGACCAAGGTGACCCCGGACTTCAAGACTCTCCGCGATCAGATCGTCAAGCAGGAGATCAAGGGTCTGTTCCGGACGGGCTGGCAGATGGACTACCCGTCGATCGAGAACTTCCTGGCTCCGCTCTACGCCACGGGCGCCAGTTCCAACGACGCCGACTACAGCAATCCGAAGTTCGACGCCAAGCTGAAGGAGGCCGCCGCGGCGCCCAGTCTCGACGAGGCGAACAAGCTGTACCAGGAGGCCGAAGCCATCCTGGGCAAGGACTTCCCGGTGATGCCGATGTGGAGCTACCAGCAGGCCTCCGGCTGGTCCGATCGGGTTACCGACGTCAAGGTCACACCGTTCGGGACGATCGACTTGACCTCGATCAAGGTGAAGTAGAGAAGACCTGATGCAAACATGAAGGTTCGGCCCGCTAGTCACTGACCAGCGGGCCGAACTATCTTGAGCACTAGCTGCTGAGAGCTCGGCCGATCAAGGCCGGTTCTCCTCGATCCGAGACACTGCCGTCCTCGGATCCGCGAGAGGAGTGGCGCATGGGCAAGTACATCGTGCGGCGGCTGCTGCAGATGATTCCGGTCATCATCGGGGCGACATTCCTGATCTTCGTCATGGTGTTCGCCTTGCCTGGTGATCCGGTGTCAGGGCGCTGCGGTGAACGACCGTGTCCGGCGAGCTACGTGGCCGCCTTCAGGAAGGAGTACAACCTGGACAAGCCTTTGGTGGTCCAGTACCTCCTCTACATGGGCAATGTGCTTCATGGTGACCTGGGCAAGACGTTCTACGGGAACTCTGTGGCCCACGAACTGGCCGCCCGCTTCCCGACGACGATCAGGCTGGCCGTGATGGCGATCATCATCGAAATCGTGATCGGCATCTCCGCGGGGATCCTCGCCGGGATTCGGCGAGGAAAGTTCGCCGACAGCCTGGTCACGGTCAGCACGCTGCTCGTGATCTCCATCCCCGTCTTCGTGATCGGCAGCCTGGCCCAGCTCATCTTCGGCGTGAAGCTGGGCTGGTTCCCGGTGACCGCACTCAAGGGCACCACCTACGAGTTGATCTTGCCGGCGTTCGTCCTGGCGTCGCTATCGCTGGCATACGTGGCCCGGTTGATGCGTACCAACCTGGTGGAGAACCTGCGAGCCGACTACGTCCGGACGGCCAAGGCCAAGGGCCTCAGCAACGCGCGGACCGTCGGCGTTCACACGCTACGCAACTCGCTGATCCCGGTGATCACCTACATCGGCATCGATCTCGGCGCGCTGATGGGCGGCGCCATCATCACAGAGCGGATTTTCAACATCAACGGTGTCGGCAACTTCCTGTATCGAAGTATCCACCAGAAAGACGGCGTGGCCGTGGTCGGGACGATCACGATCCTGGTGCTGATCTTCCTGCTGGCCAACCTCGTCGTCGACATTCTGTACGGCGTCCTGGATCCGAGGATCTCCAATGACTGACCTCAGAGGCGAGCCCGCCGATCTCTCGAGCGACGCCATTGTTCCGCTGCAGGTCGACGCCGCCAGCGGGCCTGAAGCAAGTGATATCCGAGAAGGCGTTGGAGACGGGTAGCCGCTCGCTGGGCGCGAACGCGTGGCGCGATCTCCGCCGCCGTCCGATGTTCTGGATCTCCTTGGCTCTGATCGTGGTCTTCATGGTGATGGCGATCTTCCCGCAGTTGTTCACCAGCAAGGACCCGGACTTACGCCGACTTGACCAAGGCCCGTCAAACGCCCTCGACGGAAGCCTGGTTCGGCTACGACGCGCAGGGGTACGACGTCTATGCACGAACCGTCTACGGCGCCCGGGCCTCGGTCAGCGTTGGCATTCTGGCCACGCTGTTCAGCCTGGTCTTCGGGTCTGCGGTAGGCATCATTGCCGGATACCGCGGCGGCTGGCTTGATTCGGTGATCGGGCGGATCGCTGAGATCTTCCTGGCCATCCCGCTACTGCTCGGCGGAATCCTGTTCCTCTACACGTTCCCCAACCAGGTCGACACCCCCTTCGCGGTTGCAGTCGGCAAGGTCGCCTTCGTCATCGCGATCCTTGCCTGGCCGACGATCACCCGGCTGATGCGCTCCAGCGTGATGCAGGTCAAGCCGAACGACTACGTTCAAGCCGCGCGGGCACTCGGCGCCTCGCCCTTGCGGATCATCAACTCCCACATCCTGCCGAATTCGGTGGCCTCGGTGATCGTCGTGTCCACGATCAACCTTGGCGTCTTCATCTCCGTCGAGGCCTCGCTGTCCTTCCTCGGCGTCGGTCTGCAGCCGCCAGTCATCTCCTGGGGCAACATGATCTCTGATGCCTCCGGGATCGGGCTGATCCGGGCCGCGCCGCACATGCTGCTGTTCCCCAGCCTGTTCCTGTCGCTGACTGTGCTGTCCTTCATCATGCTGGGCGACGTCGTTCGCGACGCCCTCGATCCGAGACTGCGCTGAGGAGGCCGCATGACGCTCATCTGTCGGAACCAGTGGAAAGGCCGACGTCGAGGTCCTCGATACCAGGGGCGTGTGGCAGCCGGTCGACGGCCTGCTGCTCGAGGTCGATCAGTTGCAGGTGGAGTTCCGCACCCGCGACGGCGTCGCCAAGGCCATCAATGGCGTCTCGTTCGAGCTCCGCGAAGGCGAGACGCTGGCCATTCTCGGTGAGTCGGGATCAGGCAAATCGGTGACCGCGCAGGCCATCATGGGAATCCTGGACTCCCCGCCTGGGTTCGTTACCGGCGGCGAGGTGCGCTATTGCGGGCAGAACATCCTCGCCATGAGCGACGAACAGAGGCGGCGGATCCGCGGCCCGGAGATCTCGATGGTCTTCCAGGACGCGCTGTCCGCACTCAACCCCGTCTTTTCCGTGGGCTGGCAGATCGCCGAGATGTTCCGCAAGCACCGCGGAATGAACAAGTCTGACTCCCGGGCCCAGGCCATACGGCTCATGCAGCGGGTGCAGATCCCGGGGGCTGCCCAGCGTGTCAAGGCCTATCCGCATCAGTTCTCCGGCGGTATGCGGCAGCGCATCATGATCGCCATGGCAATCGCACTGGATCCCGCTGTGCTGATCGCAGACGAGCCGACGACTGCCCTCGACGTGACCGTGCAAGCCCAGATCATGCAGCTTCTGAAAGATCTGCAGGAGGAGCGCAAGATGGGCCTCATCCTGATCACTCACGACCTCGGCGTGGTGGCCGACGTGGCGGATCGGATCGCCGTGATGTACGCCGGCCGCATCGTGGAGCAGGCTGACGCCTTTGAGCTGTACGCCCAGCCTGCCCATCCCTACACCAAGGGCCTGCTCGACTCGATCCCTCGACTTGATCAGAAGGGCGACACACTTTCCGCGATCGGCGGCCTGCCGCCGAACCTGATGAACATCCCGCCTGGATGCCCCTTCAATCCGCGCTGCCATTACGCCCATGACATCTGCCGGGTGGACCCACCGCCGCCGCTGAGGGAGGTTGCTCGGCACAGGCTTGCCGCGTGCCACTTCTCCGAGCTGCTGCTGACTCACAGCCCAGAGCTTGAGGTCACCCAGACCACCGAGGAAGTGGAGGCGCATCTGGAGCTCGGACTGGAGTATCCGGTCGCCGCTGGAGGGCTTGATTACGAGGAAGATATTGAGCGAGAAGCGGAGCCGCAATGAGCCAGGCGAACCCGTAGTCCACCGCCGCGGACCGGCGAAGTGGTTCTCAAGGCCGAGAACCTCGTGAAGTATTACCCGATCAAGGCCGGCGTGCTGCGGCGTACGGTCGGGCATGTCAAGGCTGTCGACGGCGTCTCCTTCGAGCTGTACAAGGGCGAAACACTCGGCATCGTCGGCGAATCCGGCTGCGGGAAGTCAACTCTGGGCCGGATGCTCATGCGCCTGGAGGAGCCGACCGCCGGCAAGCTCACCTTCGACGGGGTGGACGTCTACTCCCAGAAGGGCGGGGATATGCGCCGGCTCCGGCGGGATATCCAGATCGTCTTTCAGGATCCCTACACCTCGCTGAACCCGCGCATGACGGTCGGGGACATCGTCGGCGAGCCGTTTGAAATCCACCGCGAGGTCGTGCCGAAGGGCGGCCGGCGCCAGAGGGTGCAGGAGCTGCTCGAGCTCGTCGGTCTCAACCCCGAGCACATCAACCGCTACCCGCACCAGTTCTCCGGCGGGCAGCGTCAGCGGATCGGCATTGCCCGCGGCGTGGCGCTCAACCCGAAGGTGATCATCTGCGACGAGCCGGTGTCAGCGCTCGACGTCTCCGTTCAGGCCCAGGTGGTCAATCTGCTCGAGAAGCTGCAGAACGAGCTTGGTCTTGCGTATGTCTTCATAGCCCATGACCTGTCGGTGGTCCGGCACATCTCGGATCGAGTGGGCGTGATGTATCTGGGCAAGCTTGTAGAGCTCGGAGACGAGGATCAGATCTACTCACGACCGACCCACCCGTACACTCAAGCTCTGTTGTCGGCCGTGCCGTTGCCCGATCCCACGATGCGCAAGATGCGGGAGCAGATCGTGCTGACTGGTGACGTGCCGAGCCCAGCCAATCCCCCAGCCGCATGCCGGTTCCATACCCGCTGCTGGAAGGCGCAGGAGATCTGCAGCATCGACGAACCACTGCTGATCGAGCGTCCTGACGGGGAGTCGGCACACCTTTCGGCTTGTCACTTCGCTGAGCCTCGGGTAATCCTCTGATCTTGACCGGCGGCCGAGAGGTCTCCCTGGTCATCCACGAGGCGAGCGTGCCATGCGACATAAGGTGGGGCCGTGACTTCTGTGACGTCGAGCCCGCCCGGCGGCTCATGTTGGTCCATGCCCATCCCGATGACGAGACGATCAACAACGGGGCGACGATGGCAAAGTATGTGTCGGAAGGCGCGGCGGTCTGTCTGGTGACCTGCACCCTCGGCGAGGAGGGCGAGGTGCTCGTTGAGGATCTCGCCCATCTGGCCCCAGACCAGAACGACGACCTCGGCGTCACCGGCTTGGCGAGCTCAAGCTGGCGATGGAGATCCTCGGCGTCACCGACTACATCCGGCTTGGCGGTGACGGCCGCTTCCGCGACTCCGGCATGGCGTACGACGCGCATGGCCGCGCCATCGCTCGGGATGTGCTCCGCGAAGGCATCTTCTGGACCACCGACCTGCTCGAGGCGGCCAACGAGCTGGTGCCGGTGATCCGCGACCGGCGCCCGCAGGTCCTCATTACCTATAACGAAATCGGCAACTACGGTCATCCGGATCACATCCAGGCGCATCGGGTGGCCATGTACGCCACCCAGCTGGCGGGGGTGCCGTCCTACCGTCGGGACCTCGGCAGGCCGTGGACGGTGGCTCGGGTGTTCTGGATCACGATGAGCAAGAGCCGGATGATGGCCGGCATCCAGGCGTTGCGCGACGCGGGCGACCACGAGACGTTCAAGGGCTTCGATCCCGATGGCCCGATGGCGCGCATGCTCTCCGACGACGCCGATATCGCCGTCGAGATTGACGGGACGCCCTGGGTGGCACAGAAAATCGCCGCGATGCGGGCCCACGCCACCCAGATCACGCCTGACGGCCCATTCTTCGCAGGTGCCGAGGTGCTCGGCGACGCCCGCTGGGCACGCGAGTACTACCGCCTTGCATGCGGCGTCCCGCTCCCGAAGGGCGAAGGCTGGGCCGACGACCTGTTCGCCGGGCTGAGCTAGCGCGTGACGAGCGCAAGCTTGCCGGAGGCGTACCCGGGGAGCGCACCGGAACCCGCCTACGGTGTTCCCGGCTCACCGGATGCGCTGCGCCATGTGATGGGACATTTCGCCTCCGGTGTCACCATCGCGACCGCGCTTCATCGCGGGATCAAGCATGCGATGACAGCTACCGCGGTGTGCTCGGTCTCCTTGGACCCGCCTCTGGTTTTGGTCTGCGTCAGCAAGTCGAGCCGTTTCCATCGCGCGATTACCGATGCCGAGAACTGGTGCCTGTCGTTGCTGACCGTCGACCAAGAGCAGTCGCCAGGCACTTCTCCAACCGCGGCCGAGATCTGCTCAGCCAGTTCGACGACATCCCGCACACCCCGAGCCCACTCAGCGGGACGCCGCTGATCGATGACGCGCTGGCCTGGGTGGAGTGCACGACGTACGGCATGCATGATGGCGGCGATCACACGATTGTGGTGGGTGAGATTGTGCGGGCCAGCGGTCTGCCTTCTGATGACGACCCAAACGCACGGCCTCCATTGACGTACTATCGGGGGGCCTATTCCTAGGGGCGTGAGCGTATCGGGGAGGAGAGCGAAACGCCCGGGGCGACGGCATCCGTCGGTGAACGCGGGTGCGCGCACGCCGACCACATCAATGAAGTCCAACTGAGGTAGCAGTTTGTGACCACCCAGACGCCAAGATGGGACCTTGGGCCCGATGAGACGGTCATCGAGGACCCAGCCCGTTCAGCGGATGAGCAAACCCCAAAGGAGCGATCTGCCCTCAAACAGCTGGACTGGCCCCTGGTCGCCGCCATTGTCGGCGGAGTTGTGGTCATAGTCGGGATCCTTTATGTCGTCGGCTATTTCGTGACCGGTGACAAGCTCCCGAAGAAGGCTCAGATCTCCGGCGTCGCTGTCGGCGGGTTGCACCCGACCGAAGCCATCGACAAGCTGACGACCGAGCTTGGTCCGACGGCAGCCGAACCATTGAATCTCACCGTGAGAGACAACCAGGCCCAGCTGAAACCGGCAGATGCCGGCCTGGCAGTCGACTATGCGAAGAGTGTTGAGGCTGCCGGTGGCGGGAAGAGCCTGAATCCGCTGCGGATCGTCAAGGTGTTGACGGGCGGATCAGCCGTCGACGCCGTGGTCGTGGTCGATGAGGCCAAGCTCCAGGCCGCGGTCGGTGGGTTGACCAAGACCTTCAACCACGCACCTGTCGATGCTGCGGTGACGTACAAAGGCACGAAAATCAAGCAGAAGAAGGCCCGTGAGGGAACGACGCTGCAGCAGGATGCTGCGACTGCCGTACTCAGGAGCAGCTTCTTGAAGGGGTCGGGTCCGGTTGAGCTGCCGGCGGATGTTGCCCAGCCCGCGGTCACCGATGATGAGGCCGACCAGGTGGTCGCTGACTTCGCCAAGCCTGCGATCGCCGCTCCGTCAAGGTCAAGGTCACCGGCGCCGGATCGTTCGAGGTGAGCCCGAGGATGCTCGCCGCCTCGATCGAGTTCCTTCCTCAGAACGGCACTCTGGTACCCGCGCTCGACGCGAAGAAGCTGCGGCATAACGCCCGGCCCGCGATCAAGAAGGTTGAGCTCGTCGAACCCAGGAATGCCACGGTGCGCCTGGTAAAAGGCAAGCCGAAGGTCATCCCTGCCGTCAACGGGACCACGGTTGCGGCCGACGACCTGAAGAAGGCCGTCGAACCGGTGTTGATCAAGCCGGCGGCAGAGCGAACGGTGAGTGTCCAGCTCACCGGCGCGAAGGCGGCCTTCTCGACCGCCGACGCGAAGAAGCTCGGCATCAAGCAGGTGACGGGCAAGTTCACTACCTACTTTCCCTACCTCCCGTATCGCAACATCAATATCGGCCGGGCGGCGGCCTTGATCAACGGCACGGTGCTGAAGCCAGGGGACGTCTTCTCGCTGAACAACATCGTCGGGGAGCGAACCGTAGCCAACGGTTTCACCAAGGGTTTCATCATCAAGGGCGGCAGGTTCAAGAAGGAACTCGGTGGTGGCGTCTCGCAGAGTGCCACGACCACGTACAACGCCATGTTCTTTGCCGGACTCAAGGACATCTTCCACAAACCGCACGGTTTGTTTATCGACCGCTACCCAGCCGGTCGCGAGGCAACGGTGGCATGGCCTGGTGTCGACCTCAAGTTCCAAAACGACACCAAGTACGGCGTATTGGTGCAGGCCTACATCGTGAAAGGGACACCCGCCAGGAAGGGATCCATCACCGTCAAGATGTGGTCAACCAAGACTTATGACAAGGTCGTCGCGACTGCTCCGGTCAAGTCCAACTTCAGGAACGGGCACGAGGTCACCGACGATTCGCCGAAATGCGAGCCGAGTAGTCCGGTGCCGGGCTTCGATGTCCGCTACCAGCGACTGTTCTACATGGACGGCTCGGTTGTCCGCCGAGAGAATTTCAAGTGGACCTATGCACCGACTGACAAGGTCACCTGCAAGAAACCCAAGAGCGGCTGACCTCACTGTGGGGGAGCGAGATAGCGGTATCGGTGATGAGGACGAACCCCAGCGTGGTGTACGCGCCAATGGCCGGCTCATTGACAGTCGCGACCTGCACGTAGGCGTATCGCGCGCCTTGCCGAGCCGCCCAATGCCCGAGCGCGGCCATCATCGCTGCTGCCAGCCCGCGCCGACGATGATCAGGACGGGTCCAGATCGACGCGAGCCCCAGCCAATCCGCGCTGCGGTGGCCGCGGGCAATAGCAAGGAGCTCGGAACGATCATCGGCGCTTATCGGGCAACGGCGGCGAAGGCCCGAGGAGGGCTCCTTCCAAGATCATCCGGACAATCGCTGGATCGGTATTCGGCCGGCTGCGCTGAAAGGCCTCTTCCCAGTCGGGCTCCAGCGTCTCGCTGATCTCCACCGCAGACTGACCGGCGGCCGGCGAGGAAATCGGCCAGCCGGGTGACGAGAACGGCTGTCGGCTGGTCGCTGCTCGCCCAGCCGAGATCTGTAGCGCGTGTTCTTCCGGCGAACCTTCGATCACCTGGGCCATCGGACCGATGACGTGAGCAGCCGCGAATGTGATTATCTGGGCACAGCCTGCTGTGTCGACACCCCGGGATCCCCACGGCATGGCACGAATTGGCCGCCCCTGAACCCGCCGCCGTCGCGCAGGGGCCATTCACCAAGAGGCTCGCATGGCCGATGCCGGCCCGGCAGCGTGTGGCGTTGCAAATCAACTGCCGAGATCCGCAGCGGATCGGGTCCACCGGCTGCCGCGGGCGCACGCCGGGCAGCAATGACCATCGATCTATCGATCACGTGCAGCTGCTGGTCACTGCTCGAGAGCCGCACCGAGGTTGCGTCCAGCGCCTCGATCCAGCCGATCACATCAGTAGCTGAACCGTCAGGCAGCCAGCACCTCACCACCCAGCGTTCGTCTGGCACGCGCGCCGGCCAGCGGGTCGCTCTTTCGACCGGCCACCAGACTCGACCTTTCGTTGCTGGACCTTCTATGAGAAGCCGGCGCTTGCGCTGCTCGACCGGACGCCGTTGCCGAATGCCTTTCCCATCGGCGCCCGGGTTCAGCTTCCCCGACCCGAACCATCCGGGTCTGACGCCCCTGGTGGTCCGGCTGACCACCGACTCGCTGCGCTTCGTGGTGGACGCCGACAAGTCCACGTACTCGGCACAAGTGGCGGTTGTAATCCGTCTCAAGGACAGCCAAGGCAAGGACGTACAAAAGTTAAGTCAGCGGTACATCCTCTCGGGCGACGTGAAGGACATGGAGGCGGCCAGACGGGGCACGATACTCTTCTACCGCGAACCGCTGCTGGCCCCGGGCGTGTCTGCACGTCGAATCGATTGCGTTCGATGCCCTTTGCTGGCAACGGGAGCGCCCAATCTCCACCCTTACGGTGCCCGACCGCTGATCGCAGACGCTCGGACTGAGCAGCGTTGTGTTCGTTGACCACGTCGAGCAGATGGGCGGCGCGCCGAGCGGATCACACCGAGCGCCCGGCCCCGTTCTTCGTCGGGCAGATGCTGGTGTACCCGAACATCGGCGATCCCGTGATGAAGACGACGACGAAGGACCTGCCGTTCTTCTTCACAATCTACCGGGGCGAAAGTGGGCCGCTGACCGCCACTGCGCAGCTGCTGCGCGACGGCGGCGTCGTGGCCGAGGCGCCGCTCGAGATTGCGGCGTCTACCGAGCCGCGCATCCAGCAGCTCGCTCGCCTTCCGGTGTCGGGGCTGGCCCCCGGCACGTATCAAGCTGCGCATCATCGTCGTCAGCGGCCCGCAGCGTGTCGCCGAGTCGGCATATTTCACGCTGCAGGACTGATACGAGGCACTGGCGCTGCGGGTGCTCCAGGAAGTGACGCCAGTAGCTGCCGGGAAGTGACGCTGCTGATCCTACGGAACTGACGCTTGGCGGACCGGGCGGTCAGGTTGGTCCCACGGGCTGCCGGGCGGAAGCTGGATTCTTCGACTGGTTCTCCCAGACCTCGACCCATGCCGGCACGGGCCGGCGCCGCAAAGTCCCCGACTACGAGGTCGATGTCGCCGTCTCCGTCGATGTCGCCCGCGTCGAGCGTCGCGTGCCGTGGGAACCCCATCTCAATCGTGTGCTTGACGAAGCTGTAGCGGCCGGTCCGCTCCAGCCAGACCAGCGCGGCCAGCGTCGCCTTCGTCAACATCGGCGCCACCGGCCAGCAGCGCGCAGGCGACCATGTCGAGATCGCCGTCACCGTCGAGATCGACGGCCAGCGCGCGGTGCGCGCCGGGAAAGGGCGCGAGGTCGCGCTCGACGAAGGGTACCGCCCGTGTTCTCCAGCCACTGGATCCCGTGATACGGCTTGACGAGCCCGTCGTCGAAGGTGTCGCCGTGCGTGAGCAGGACGTCGAGATCGCCGTCGCCGTCCATCTCCACGAGCTGGAGGCCTGACGAGCCCCAGTTCGGGTGCGGCGCCGTGTAGATGACCTTCTGATCGAAGGTGAAGTCGCGCGTTCCCCTATTGATGTAGGCGACGATCGTTTCGTGCTCCTGCGCGAGCAGCGCGACGAAATCCAGGTGGCCATCGCGGTTCAGATCGGCCGGAATCGTGTGGATGCTGCCGGTGCGCGGATCGATTGTATGGCTGACGAACGTCGGCTGCGAGTAGTTCGTCGTTTGGTTCTCGAGGACGGCGATCTGTCCCGTGGTGTGATAGCCGAACGCCGCGACCACCAGATCGAGCTTGCCGTCGCCGTTGAAGTCGGCGGCTTCGACGTCGGCCACACGCGGCCAGCCGTCGAGCCACATCGCTGGGGCGAACTTGCCGTTGGACAGCCCACGCATCCAGATCACGGCGCCTTTGTGGTGGTCGCCCGGAAAGAACTCGCCGAGATCCGCGATGAGCAGGTCTTGCAGGCCGTCCTTGTCCAGGTCGACCGGCGTCACGTGAGCGGGGTGCGGGAGGCTCGCAGGACCGACAACTCGGATGCGGTCGCCACCGATGTCGCCCGCAGCAGGAATCCCTGCGCCATCTCGGCGGCCAGCAGGTCGAGTCTCCCGTCGCCATCGACGTCCAAGAGCTTCACGTTCGCCACGGCAGGCGCCGCCGTCACCCCCGGTTCGGACAATCTACGGTTGGTGAACTTGACGGGCGACTCGGCCGGGTCGGGCCAGGGCTCCGGCGGCGGCAGGTGTTCCGGCGCGTGCTTGATGTAGAAGGGAAGCGCCTTTTCCATGTCGTCCGGCAGCGGTATCTGGCGCATCTGCTCGGGCGTGGCGCGCGGCTCCGGCTTCCGCTCGCGAATGAATTTCATCCGCACGAACTCGTCGCGCCAGCTGCTCTT
>CAVQIU010000011.1:0-107048 GCA_963712625.1 uncultured Actinomycetota bacterium | reverse complement strand
TCAGTTGCGGGTCGACGCCGACAATCTCGCGGATTGGCCGCTTCGCCGGATCGGTCCCGGGCCGTTCGGCGAACCGCAGGCCTGCGCATCGCGAAGGTGCTGTTCGAGGGCGGAGTTGTAGGTCTCCGAGGCCGCCACCTTCGCTTTGAAACAGCACCCGGCCATCAATACTTAACCAGCGTCCGTCGAGGGTCTGGACCTTGTTAGCGACCGCGACGTGGGTGTGCAGGTCCGGATCGCCGGCCCGGCTGTCGCGATGGGTGAACGAAGCCGCCACCAACCCGCGAACGTTGACCTGCCGGATCCCCTGTGGCCCGTTCCGGGTGAACAACGCCTGCTCCTCGATGAACCGCAATGCATCGGCGACGGCGGCTCGATGCGCCCGCTCGATCGCCGCCGCCGTGCTCGGGTCGGCGACCGCCCACAACGTCGAGACCCACTTCACCGGCGAGAACGTCAGGTCGTAGCCGGCGACCGTCTGCGAGCGTTGTCGAGAGTCTTTGGCGATCTGGGCTGCGAGCTCTCGGGCGTCGACGGGGTCGCGGCCGTGCTCCGCGTGGAAGAACTCTTTCGCCACCTCTGTCCGGATCCGCGCCCGGGAGGAGGCCGCGACCTCGGCGTCGGCGGGTACGCCGATCAAAGCGTTTAGGTCAGCGATCCGCTTCGCCACCTCGACCCGGAACGGCGGCGCCTCATCGACAACTCGGAACGGGGTGCCGAGCCGCATCGTCTTCTCGATGGTGTCCAGCGTGAGGTCGGAGACCTCGAAGTGATGCGCGCGGGCGTCGGCGAGCGGGTGCAGGCCGTGCCCGAACAAGGCACGCATTTGCTCCTCGGATACGGGATCGCCAGCGTCCAGCCCGCCGACGCCGTCCATGCCGGAGCCCACCCAGACGCCGGGTGGCTCACCGCGTTCGGCGTAATACGCGGCCAGCCCGACATGCCCCTTCTCGGTCGCATCCAACGCTGCGACCTGACGGGTCAGATAGTCATACCCGGACCCGGCGGTGAGCTTGTGCAGACTCATCGTCACGTTTCCCTAAGACCCGTGACGTCGGCTCAGTGGTCACCACACGGGGGTACGTTCCGGCGGTGCACCAGGTGTGGTGCACATCAGATTCTGAAATCGAGTGGGGGTACGTCAGCCCAGTCGGTTGTAGGACGGGTCATTACTGGCGGATCCGCTCTGGCTGAGGTGAGCGGACGGTTGGGCGTAGGTGCATGGAGTCGCTTCAGCTCGGCGAACCAACGGCCCGAGGCGCGAGCTCCGCACACTCATGCTGCGCCGTTCCAGCCTGCTGCGGTGCCGAACAGGCCTCTACAACGAGCCTCGACCACTCCGCATGTCCGGCGGTCATTGAACGTGACGTTTTGTCAGCGGTTCGAGGCCACCGACCTGGCCTGCGACACGCCGCGGCTTAGCGTGAGTGGCTTGCTGGAGACTTCGGGGAAGCTCGCCTGCTCACACCGTCAGCGTCGGAGCGCATCTGAGGCAGTCGAGTAGAGCGGCCGCGGCAACAGCCTGGTTTGCGGTGGCGATGAGGTCGTCGCCGAGGTTGAGCAGTCCGCGCCTGGCGGGCCCTGGCAGCGGGATTAGTTGATTGTTCGGGATTGCGATCTTGGCTTCCCCTTTGGCTCTCATGCCGATCATGCGCGCGGCGCTGTTGGAATACCCTCCGCACATTTGCTGCTGGAGGCGATCGAACACCAGCCAGCCAACTTCCGTTCCCCGGCCCTGGCGGAATTCGCTGACGGCCGCTTGCCATCCGCGAGG
Organism: uncultured Actinomycetota bacterium; assembly: GCA_963712625.1. Taxonomy (GTDB): domain Bacteria; phylum Actinomycetota; class Actinomycetes; order Propionibacteriales; family Propionibacteriaceae; genus Microlunatus. The sequence continues at coordinate 105,274 of CAVQIU010000011.1, read as the reverse complement.
CGAAGGAACCCGCTGCACGATGCGACAAGCCACCACCTGTGGCTCTCAGAAGGCCCGGACGAGCGTGGCGCAGTCAAACTGTACGGCGGCTCCCAGTGCTCGATGCATGCAGAGGCATAGCACCCACCAGTTCATCGGGCAGCAATCGAAAAGTCCAAGCTGGACGGAGAGGCCCTCGCATCCGCAGGAAAAATGATCTTGGAGATCGTGCCCCCTACGCTCGCAAGTCTAGGAGAAGCTCGTGAGAGACGCCGTGGAAAAGGACACCGCACCGACTGATAATCGTGAAGAAGGCACTGGTCAACGTATTCTTGGGCAATTTCATATCAGCGTCGAGGAAAATAATGTGGTCGTAACGCACCTTGGTGACGCCATAATTGCGCTGTTTTGGAGATGCCGCGCTTCCAGGAGTGCATTGACAGGTTGGGCAGCTGTTTCTGAAAGCGCTTCACGACACATACCGTGTCGTCGATACGATGATCTCGTATTCTCGGTCGTAGTCCTGGTCGACAAATGACTGGAGCAGCGTCGGCAGATAGTCTTCTTCGTTGAGGGCGGGAACGATGATGGAGATCGGCTTGCCTTAAGCTCCGACGGTGCCTGTCTTAACTGTTCCAGCTCGCTTGAAAATGGTGAAGATCACTCCATTTGAAGCGACCAAATGGTCCGTCAGGGTGAAGGCTGCGGGAATCGTGCCCTCGTCGAACAAGCGTTTACCCGTACCAAGCGTGATTGGGAAAATCATCAGACACAGCTCGTCGACCAGATCATGCTTGAACAAGGTCTGGGCCAGGTTGCCGCTCCCGATGACTTTGATCTCTGAGCCTTCTGAGTCTTTGAGCTTTTTGATGTCATCGACGTTCTTCAGAAATTTCGTATTTTGCCAGTCTGACTTGTCCCTGGTCTTGCAGACGGCATACTTAGTGACGTCCATGATACCGGGCCACATTTCGGCGTGTTTGGGCCAGTAGTCTTCGAAAATATCGAAGGTCTTTTCGACCCAGCAGGAGATCGGCGGGCGCCATGAGTTTGGCCATGAACTCACCCGCCTCTTCGTCGGCTTCGTAGAAATATGGCGCGGTCCAGCCACCAAACTTGAAGCCGCTCGACTTATCTTCGTCGGGTCCGCCCGGCGCCTGCATCACTCCGTCGAGCGTAATGAATTCTTGGACAGATATCTTTCTCATTGCCGCCTCCTTATGTACTCATAAGATTGTTGCACGATCTGCTCAAGGATTGGCAAATCCACATCGCTGAGCCGCTTAATGTAAACACAGACCCTGCTCGTAGTATGTTTGACGAAGCGAGCCAGCAATTGAGAGTAGCTGGCCGTACTGTCCATAAGGTAGACGGCGCAGCCAGCACTTTCGTCGCCTCGCTGGCTCCGTACGCCGTTGCTAGAGGGTCGCTTGGCGAGGATCGAGCCGAACCTGGGCTTGCCTGAGAGCCACATCCACACTACGATCGCGCGACCGCCCCGCAGGGTACGGGTGCCACGTTCAGGGCCGCCTGCTGTCGACACCGAACTTCGGGCCGGGATATCGGTGCAACCAGCCTAAACAGGCAATTGGAGCGATGCATCCGTTTGGTGCGAGACAATTCCGCTATCCGGGATTCCGTCGCTATTGCTGCTGGGCACACTACTACCTATGACATCGCGATTTGTGAGCCGCGTTGACCGGTAGCGGCAGCTCAGGGAGAATCGTTGAATCGTCGCCGCATCCCCGTAACGCGCCTGTCTCAACAATTGCGTCGTCGACCCGGCATCCATTAGGCGGAGGTCGACATGACAAGCATCGACAGCACGACCGAGATCCGCTCTTTCCACGTCGACGTACCGAACGAGGACCAAGCCACCCTCCGCCGCCGCATCGCCGGCGACGCGCTGGCCGAAACCGAGACAAAGCCTGAGCTTTTGACCATCGAGATCCGAGCCGCATTCCGGTCACCACGCCAAGGGAGGGCGTCATGAGTAGCACCGTTGAGACCGCCAGCGACATCAGTCCGTTCCAGGTCGACATTCCGGATGAGGCTTTGGGGGACCTTCGTCGCCGCATCGCGACGACGCGGTGGCCCGGCAGAGGAGCTCATCCCCGTCGGTCACAGGGTGTGCAGTTGGCGACGCTGCAGGAGCTCGCCCATTACTGGGTGACGGACTACGACTGGCGCAAGGCCGAGGCGAAGCTGAACGCGCTGCCGCAGTTCAACGACCGAGATCGATGGGGTTGAACATCCACTTCATCCACGTGCAGTCGCCGCACGCGCACGCGTTGCCGCTGATCATGACGCACGGCTGGCCCGGCTCGGTCGTCGAGTTGCTCGAAGACCGTCGGCCCGTTCACCGACCCGACTGCGCACGGCGGTGACCTCCGGACGCGTTCGACCTCGTATTGCCATCCCTGCCCGGCTATGGCTTCTCCGCCGAGCCGACCGACTTCGGTGGGACCTAGTACGGACCGCGCGGGCATGGGAGGAGCTGATGCGCCGCCTCGGCTACGCCCGTTACATCGCCCAGGGCGGCGACGTCGGCGCCGGCGTCACCGACGCGATGGGACGGCTAGGCCCTGAGGGTTGGTCGGTATCCACACCAACCTGCTGGTGCCGGCGCTGAGCCGCCGCCACTGCCGACGGCCACCGACGAGGGACGGTCGGGCCGCGAAGCTCGACACCTTCCGAGCAGTCCGGCAACGGCTACTTGTGCGAGATGGCCCGCGTCCGCAGACGATCGGATACGCCCTGCTGGATTCACCGGTGGCGCTGGCGGCCTGGATGGTCGACCACGACACCGACGCCTACTACAAGATCGCCGGCGCGTTCGTCGACGGGGAGCCCTCGGGAAACCTCACCCGCGACCACATCCTCGACAACATCACGCTGTACTGGCTGACCGGCACGGGCGCGTCCGCCGCCCGGTCGTACTGGGAGGCCTATGGCCCCGACGCCCCCGCCGCAGGCCGCCAGCCCCTGCCATCGCCGACGATCCCGTTCGGCTTCACGACCTTCCCTGGTGAGATCTGGCGGACTCCCCGAAGTTGGGTCGAAGCGAGCTACCCGAACGTCATCTACTTCCACGCGGTCGACAAGGGCGGCCACTTCGCCGCCTGGGAGGAGCCGCAGCTCTTCACCGACGAAGTGCGCGCGGCGTTCCGTTCGCTCCGGTAGTCGGATGGAAGATATGACGACCGTCGCAGACACCGGCAGGAATAAGGCCGAGGCCAGCAGATCGTTCAGCTCGCTGAAGAAGATCGATGCCCGGCAATAAGTGTCAAGCGATTTCAGGCTGCTGGCTTAAGGATTGTTCATACTCTTTCCCACGGCTTCCGCAGGCGGACGCCCAGACGCTTAAGGCTCTGTCGCACCGTCTCATCGTCGCAGCCATAGCGCTCGGCCAGCCGTTGGCAGGACCATCCGTCGCCGTAGAGCCGGATCACTTCGTCGAGCCTCTCTGTCGGAATCCCGCGGTGTCGAACCGCAATGCTTGATCGGCGCAGATGCTCTGTCACGGTTGTCCGATGTAGGCGCCATTTCCGAGCAAGTTCCTGCGTGCTGTCGCCCGCTCGGTACACGGTAAGGAGCTGCTCGATCCTTCGGCGTGAGCCTGCGCTGTACTTGCCGCTTGCGCACGTGCCTCGATCGCAGCCGCCGGCCCAGCAAAGGTAGGTAGCGCGTCTGCCAGCCGGCTGAAACGGGAGGTTTGGTTCGAGCTTCCTCCCCTTAGCGCCACCATTGCGGCGTTACTTAACCCCCTGCTCGGCAAAGCGATATGGAAGACGGAGGTTTGCTCCGTTGCGGCGCTGACCGAAAGGGCCGCGAAAGCCGCGCTGCCAGTGTCTCAGGGTCATCTGGGACGTGACCGCCGAGAAGCCACACGATGGCTTAGGGGATGCGGTTTGATTCGCACCACGGACGTGAACTGTACACAGTGATCTCTCCGGCGGGAACCCGGAACGCAAGAAGGCTGGCTAGATGTACTCGGTCATGACGTTGGTGACGCTCCTGCTCGGTCGTTGACGAGACGAAGACCTCCGAGTGCGGTGGAGATGTTCATGTCTTCACTACTCGGAGGTCTTCATGCCCCACCGTAATGCCCGCTTGACAGTGCACGGCCGCCAACTGCTGGTTGATCGGGTGTCATCGGGTCGCCCGGTGGCCCATGTCGCCAAGGAAGTCGGGGTGTCACGGCAGTGCGCGCACCGCTGGGTCGCCCGCTACGCCGCCGAGGAGAAGCCGGGCTCCAGGACCGCTCGTCGCGGCCGCAGCACAGCCCGAGGCGGACCAGCCCGGCCGCCGAGGCCGCGGTGGTCGCAGCTCGGCGCACGCACCGCCGAGGGCCGGACTGGCTGGCGGCCGAGCTCGGCGTGCCGGCCCGCACGGTGTCGCGGATACTGCGCCGCCACCAGCTGCCCTACCTGGCTGACTGCGATCCGTTGACCGGGCAGCTGATCCGCTCCTCCAAGCAGACCGCCTGCCGCTACGAGCGGGACCGGCCCGGGGAGCTGGTGCACATGGATGTGAAGAAGATCGGCAAGATCCCCGACGGCGGCGGCTGGCGCGCGCATGGCCGACCAGCCACCCAGGCCGAAAAGATGCGGCAGCCCAAGATCGGCTACGACTACGTCCACTCTCTGGTCGACGACCACTCCCGGCTCGCCTCTGAGATCCTGACCGACGAGACCGGCACCACCTGTGCGGGGTTCCTGCTCCGCGCCGCCGCCTACTTCGCCGCCCACGCGATCCCCGGATCGAGCGGCTGATCACCGACAACGCCTGGGCCTACCGCCACTCCACCGCCGTCAAGCAAGCAGTTGCCCAACTCGGCGCTCAGCACAAGTTCATCAAGCCGCACTGCCCCTGGCAGAACGGCAAGGTCGAGCGGTTCAACCGCACCCTGCAGATCGAATGGGCCTACCGGCAGGTCTTCCTACAGCAACCCCGACCGTGCCGCCGCGCTTCTACCCTGGCTGGAGTTCTACAACACTCGACGCCGACACACCGCACTTGGCGGCCTCCCGCCAACCAGCCGACTGTCACCAACCTTGTGACCGAGTACAGGTAGGTAGCGCGTCTGCCAGCCGGCTGAAACGGGAGGTTTGGTTCGAGCTTCCTCCCCTAGCTCCACCATTGCGGCGTTACTCAACCCCCTGCTCGGCAAAGCCGTATGGACGACGCAGGTTAGCTCCGTTGCAGCGCTGACCGAAAGGGCCGCGACAGCCGCGCCGTCAGTCCCAAGTCTCAGGCGTCATCCCAGACGTGACCGCCGAGAAACCACACGATGGCTTAGGGAGGTGCCGGTTGATTCGCACCATGGACGTGACTTGTCCACAGGTCTCTCCGGCGGAACCCGGGTAGCAAGAAGGCTGGCTAGATGGCGGTTAGACAGGCGGTACTCCGAGCGACAGGAACACTGAGTGAGCGGTCGGGCATGACGTGTTCGACGTGGACGTCAGGACGAGCACTACCGGCGACAGAGAGGCAAATGGGGAAGACGATGCCCAACAAGGGAGAAAAGAGAGATGATCATGGATGTGGCGGCTAAGGGCGAGCGCGACATTCCTCGCGATCGGCTGTGGTCGGTTGAGGAGGTTTCTTACTATCTCGGCGTCCCGGTCGGGACCTTGTATTCATGGCGGGTGCAGCGCCGCGGCCCGGCGTGTCGGCGGATCGGCCGGTTCCTCCGCTATCGGCCGGAGGATGTGACGGCGTGGTTCGCGGGGCTGGGTGATTGGCCAGCGGCAGGGTGAGTGGTCAGCGGCTGGATATCGGCGAGCACGGCGATGTCCACTACCGAGAGAAGCCGAACGGTCGCGTGGCAGCCTCGGTGTACTTCCGGAACGCGCAGGGCGTGCGCAAGCGGATCGAAGCCACGGGCGATTCGAAGGCGTCTGCACGTCGGAGGCTCTTCGCGACGCTGGGTGAAGCCATGGCAGCCGGAGGGCCGGGTTATTCGCCGCGCTCTACGTTTGCCGATGTCGCAGCCGATTGGCTGGAGTCGCTAGACGAGCTGGTGGCTGCGGGTCGACGTTCCCCGCGAACGGTGGCGCTGTACCGCCATGCGCTGACGCGCCACGTCTTGCCGGGGCTTGGCGGACTGCGGCTGTCGGAGTTGACCTCGGCGCGGATGGACCGATTCATCCGGGATCGACGGCGAGCGGCTGGGTACTCGGTGGCGAAGCTGTGTCGATCGGTCACGTCCGGAATCTGCGCGTTTCGCCGTCCGCCGCGATGCGATGCGCCACAACCCGGTTCGAGACGTTGAAGCACTGGAACGCCCGTCGACGCAGGAGGCGCGGGCACTGACGGACGAGGAGTGCCGGGCATGGCTGATGATCTTGGACGGCAGCGAATTGGCGCGTCAGGCTGACTTGCCTGACCTGGTGCGTTTCCTGCTGGGGACTGGCTGTCGCATCGGTGAGGCGCTAGCCCTAACCTGGCCGAACGTTGACCTGGAGCGCCACTTGATCAACATCGACAGCACGCTGATTCGTGTGAAGGGCCAGGGCCTGTTGATCAAGCGTCCGAAGACGAAGTCCAGCATCCGTGTGCTTCGTGTGCCGCTTTGGCTGGTGGAGATTTTGCGCGATCGGAGGGCGCGCGATCCGGAGTCACAGGGTGCGGTATTCCCAGACTCGGTTGGCGGGCATCGTGACCCGAACAATGTCGAGCGTGACCACCGTCGGGTACGGCGCGGAACGCCGTTTGAGTGGGTGGTGCCGCACACCTACCGGAAGACGGTTGCAACCATGCTTGACCGGCAGGGTCTCAGTGCCAGGACCATCGCTGACCAGCTCGGCCATGCGCGAATCTCGATGACACAAGACGTCTACATGGGCCGACGTGCCGTCGATCAGGCGGCCGCTGCTGTACTGGAAGGCATCTCACCACCGGGACATGACGGTGATGACCAGCCGCCCGCCGTGCTATCGGTCGTGGTCTAGGTGACCACTTTGATCGCATCTGTGACAGCATCGTGACAGTGTGCACGCCATGGGAACGGAGAAGCAGAATGGGAATGCCGCTCCCACTAGGGAGTTTGTGGGCCCCGTGGGACTCGAACCCACAACCTACGGATTAAAAGTCCGCAGCTCTGCCAATTGAGCTAGAGGCCCGCGCGACTCCAGGAGCGGCGTCACGCCTCGGACAGTCTGTCAGATCGTACAAACCAAATCTGCTGGCGCGAGACCGGACTGCTGCCCTCGGCGTATGGGCAGTACCTCACGCGACGTAGTGCAAGTTGCGCGCCCGGATGACGACTCGCCGTCAAGTCTTGGATAAGCGTAGAGACATGACTCTGCAATACGACTTCTCAGAGCGGGTGGCCTTGGTCACCGGCGGCAGTCAGGGCATCGGCGCGGGAGTCGCGGCGGCATTCATCGAAGCTGGCGCGGCGGTGGCGATCACTGCTCGGAGCAACGACAGGCTGCAACAGACGGCAGCCGAACTCCGCAACGGCGGCGGTCGCGTACTGGCAGTGCCCGCCGACGTCACCGACGAGGATGCCGTACGCGAGGTAGTCGAGCGATGTGTTGAAGAGTTCGGCCGACTCGATTTCGCGGTGAACAACGCCACGGATGGCCCGATGCCGGCGCCGCTCGCCGACATTCCGTCTGACGGCTTCTCGCTCGGCATCCGGACCAACATCAACGGCACCTTCTACGGCATGAAGCACGAGATCCCAGCGATGCTTGCCTCCGGTGGCGGCGTGATCATCAACATGGCATCCGTTGCCGGCGTCGGTGCGATGAGCAACCTCGCCGCGTACGTCTCCGGCAAGGCCGGGATCATCGGGCTCAGCAGGTCGGCGGCGCTTGATTACGCCGACCAGGGCATTCGGATCAACGTGATCGCGCCAGGCCCCATCCTCACTGATCATCTTCGAGCCGCCGGCGACCGCGCCCAGCAGCTGGCGGCCGAAAGCGTGCCGCTTGGTCGCATCGGCACAACCGCTGACGTCGCAGCGTGCGTCCTGTGGCTGTGCTCAGACGACGCGTCCTTCATCACCGGCGTCACCGTGCCGGTTGATGGCGGCCAGACGGCCGGAACGAAGCTTCGCCAGACCTATCGTCCGGGCCAATCGATGGACGAGCCTGCAGGCAAGCGATAGGACCGCGCGCGGGCGAAACCCTGTGGTGGGTCTGGTAGGGATCTGGTTGGCTTGACGAATGACCGCGTCCATGATCATCGGGTTCGTTGGCCTGAGTCTCTTGCTTGCGATGACTCCAGGGCCGGACACGTTTCTGGTCTTGCGCTTCAGCCTTCAGAACAGTAGATCAGGAATGGCGGCCGCCGCTGGATCAGCCCTTGGGTCGCTGTTCTGGGCTTTTGCGGTCGCCGTCGGGTTGGCTTCCCTTCTCGAGCAGTCCGCCACTGCGTACCGGATGGTCAAGATCGCGGGCGGTATCTACTTGATCTATCTCGGCGTTCGCGCCTTGCTTCGCCGACATCGCGAGGGAGCGTCTGATCTATCGGAGCCCTCGGCACGTCGGCAGGCACCGCTTCCCGCATTCGGCTCCGGATTGCTTTCCTGCTCGCTGAATCCGAAAGTCGGCCTGTTCTTCCTGGCGATCGTGCCGCAATTCGTGCCGCCGAACTCGTCCCTGTTCAGCTCGGTTCTGACACTCGGAGTGATCGATACGGTCGTCGCCTTTGCGTGGCTGGTCGTGATCGTCTTCGTGGCGGCGCGCGGCGTTGTGTGGCTTCGCCGGCCCCGCGTCACGAGGCTGCTGGACCGGGCCAGCGCAGGCGTCCTCACCGCATTCGGGATAGCGACCGTCGCCAGCGCCGAATAACAGCGGTTAACCCGAGTGGTGGGAGCGGAGACGGCAAGCACTCGCTAAGGTCACGCCAGGGACTGATGCTGAAGGAGTAGCGCATGAGCAACAACGTGTACGGGCTGACCGAGATCGTCGGCACCTCCCACGAGGGGGTCGACGACGCGATTCGCGTCGCAGTGCAGCGCGCGGCACGTACGCTGCGCGGACTGGACTGGTTCGAGGTCAGCAACATCCGCGGGCACCTTGCCGACGGTGAAATCGAGCACTTCCAGGTCACGCTGAAGGTCGGGTTCCGGATGGAGGATCCAGAATCCCGCTGACCTGCGGCGACAAGCTGGCCAGATCGACGAGCGCGGGAACCACGTCGGCGGGCGGCGGCATCGCGGCGATCTCGTCGCGTATCCGGGCAGCAGCCTGTCGTTCCGGCGAGTCACCGATCAAGGCTTGCACGGCTTCGCTGATGGCCCCGGGCTGCTGGGCGTCGTTCTGCAGCGCCTTGGCCACTCCTGCTGCAGTCAAGATCTCGGCGTTGAGGAATTGATCAGCTCCCTGCGGCAGGACTAGCTGCGGCAGTCCCGCTGCGAGCGCACCCAGCACAGTACCCGTGCCCCCGTGCTGCACGATGAGGTCCACCATCGGCAGCACGGCCGACTGGGCCACGAACCGCTCCACGTGCACATTGCTCGGCACCTCGCCGAGCGCGGTCGGATCGCCTTCGGGCCCAACGGTCACCAGAATGTCCACGTCGAGAGGCGCGATCTCGGCAATCGCACGGCTGATCACTTCCACAGCGCCGAACGCCACCGTGCCGAGGGTGAGATAGACGCGAGGCCGCTTACGGGATGCGTTCAGCCATGTCGGTACGCCCGCGTTGGACTCGTTGTAGGCGATGGATCGAATCGAAATTGTCGGAGCTTCGATGCCATCTGTCGGTCGCAGGCTGGGCGGTGCCGGGTTGATCAACGCATGCGGCAAGCGGGCTCGTCCCCTCGGGCGGCGTACGGTCGCGTTGCACCCAGAGCGCTCTCTGGTACCGGGCTGTTGCGGGATGCAGACGACCGTAAACACTGCTGGCCAGCGCGATCGCGTATGCGGCGGCCGGAATTCCTAGCACGCTGGCCGCGACACCAGCGCCGGTATCCATGCCCTCGAAGATCACCAGATCGGGACGCGTCCGCTCACATTGCTCGATCATGGTCGGGGCGACATGCTCCGCGGTCACGTCGGCGAACATGGCCATACTGAGTTCCCCACCGTGCAGATCGGGATGGCGCCGCCTGGCTTTCCTGAATCGCCCAGTCGAGCTCGAGGCTGTCCGGATAGCCGGGGACAGTTGGCAGTGGCAACCGGTCGAGAAACGGCTTCCCGGTGGCAATCACCACCTCATGGCCCGCGTCGGCAGCAGGCGAGCGCGAGCGGCATCATCGGGTACAGGTGCCCGTACGCGCCGAGCGAGGCGAACATGATCTTCACGTTGCCATGCTGTCAGACGCCGACCCTGTCGATGCTCACGCTCCATTCGACAGGTTCGAGGTGCGAGTGCAGGATCATGAAGCTTCATGCCGACGCTGCCCCTGACACCCGATGAGCTGCTGACAACCACCCGCTCGGTTCGCAGGCGATTGGATCTCACCCGTCCCGTGCCCATTGATCTTGTTCGCGAGTGCTTGGAAGTCGCGCTCCAGGCGCCGTCAGGGTCCAATCGGCAGGGCTGGCAGTGGATGGTGATCACCGAGGAGAGCCTCCGCGGGTGCCATCGGCGACTACTACCGCCAGGCCGTGGCGTCCTACCTCACATCCCCAGGCTCTGCGGCTGGGCTGTTTGCTGGCGATCCCGAGCGCAGCGCCGTCCAGAAACGAGTTGGTCAAAGCGTCGCCTATCTCGGTGACCACATGGGTGACGTGCCAATGTTGGTCATTCCCTGCATCCGCGCGCCGCGGCTGAGCGCCGGAAGCCAGGCTGGACTGTGGGGATCTTTGTTGCCGGCCGCGTGGAGTTACATGCTCGCCGCTCGCGCCCGTGGATTGGGCACCGCGTGGACGACGCTGCACCTTCGCTACGAGAAGGAAATTGCGGAGCTCCTCGGGATACCGGCCGACATCCGGCAAGGCGTCCTCATCCCTACCGCGTACTACACCGGCGAGACGTTCAAGCCGGCGCCACGCCAGCCCCTGGACGACGTGCTGCACATCAATTCCTGGGCACGACACTGAGACGTCAGCGCGAGCTCACGATGTACCGCAACCGCAATCTGTGGGGCGTCGTGCTGGCTGTACTCGTTCTGCTGTGCGGCTGCGGAGGACCGACGTCCTCGGGAGCGTCCACGCCACCCCCGGCCGCGCCTTCGACAACATCGGTCGCCACCTCCTCGCCGTCTCCCGCGACATCCGGACCATCGAGTCGGTCAGCGTCGGCCCGTATTGTCGCCACGAAACGCCTCACCAAGCGGGAGGTGGATTTGACCGTCGAATCGCCGGCGGTCGGCGGACAGGTCAAGGTGCGGCTGTTGCTCCCTGCCCACTACCAGACGAAGAAGAACCAGCGTTGGCCTGTGCTGTACCTGTTTCACGGCTGCTGCGATAGCTACATCAGCTGGACTCGTTCCACCGACATCGAACAGCTCACCGAACATCTGGACGTGCTGGTGGCCATGCCTGATGCGGGAGCGGTGGGGTTCTATTCCGACTGGCAGTCGGGACCGCGCTGGGAAACATTCCACACGATCGAATTGCCGATGCTCCTCGCCCAGAACTATGGGGCCGGAACCGTTGCAGCGGTGGCCGGTCTGTCGATGGGCGGGCTGGGTGCTCTTGACTATGCCGCCCGCCATCCCGGAATGTTCACCGTCGCGGCCTCGTTCAGCGGCATCGTTCACACTCGGCTATCCAGCGATGAGTCGCAGGGCTATCTCGGCCTGATCCAGTCGGAAGGGCAAGATCCGCTTGCGTTGTGGGGTGATCCCGACGGGCATGTTGACATCTGGAAACAGCACAACCCCTACGACCTGACGCCACGACTCTAGGACGTCCGGCTGTTCATCTCGTCCGGCAACGGGCAGCCGGGCCCGCTCGACAAAGCTGGTACGAGCGAAGACTCGATCGAGACTCAGATTGGCGCGGAAAATCGGGCGTTTGCGGAGCGCGTGCAACAGCTCGGCCTGAACGCGACGATCGATCTCTACGGCCCGGGTACCCACAACTGGGTCTACTTTCAACGCGAACTGCACCGGGCATGGCCCATGATCAGCGACGGGCTCGGTCTGAAGTGAAAGTGATCGATGCGGCTCCTCGGGTAGGGCAGCCAGTCTCGGTTCGGTAAATAGCTCGGCGCGACGGTGCTGGCGGTATGCCCAATTGCCGCAATCCCTAGGCTGAGTCCTGGGAGTAACCAATGGCTGCAAGATCAGGCGGCGACGAGCGGGCAACACGCATCGTCGTCGGTATTGGCGATGGCGGTCCCAGCCAGTACCGCGCGGCACTGGCTCTGGCCGCACAGATGAGTCGGCAGCATGACGCTGAGCTGACTCTGGTTCATGGATGCATCCCGCGACTGTCGATCACGTCAAGTGACGAAGCGCTGAGGAATCACCTTGCCCGTGGCGAGAAGCTGCTCCAGGAGGCGGAGCGGGCGCTGTCGCGTCTGACTGATCACAGCACTCCAATTCACCTTGCGGCTGTCCCGCTGACCGCCGTCGATGCACTCGTGCATGAATCGCAGACGACCGCGGCAGTGATCGTGCAACGCCGCGACCTGTCAGCTGTGCGTCGCGCGCTCACTGGCGACACGGCACATACTGCTGCCGCGCAGGCAGCCTGTCCGGTGATCGTGGTGAGGGATGAACATCAGACTAGACGGCGAGCTCGACGCGAGCCGTCGTGGTGGGGGTCGGACCGAATTCTGGCCTCCGCGCGCTGCACGCGGGTGCGGCGGAGGCGCAGGCACGAAAGTGCCCGCTGATTGCGATCTTCGTCTGGGATTTGCAGTTCTCACCGACCTACGGCGGCCGCATCGATCCCGATGCAGGAAGAGCTCGCTGAGGCGACCAGCTGGGCCGATTCGCTGTTGGCCACACCGTGGCCGAGGTGCGCGAAGCTCATCCGGACGTGGAGTTCCACGCCCGCACGGTCAAGGGCGAGATCGAGGACGGGCCTACTTCAGGAGTCGGGAGGCTGCGCTCCTGGTGGTCGAGCGACATCGTGATGCGCATCGCGCCTCGATCGGGCCTGGGCACGCTGACCCGACACCTTATTGATCATGCCCCCTGCCCCGTCATGGTGACCCCGCACAGCGACCCTCATGATCACGCAGCAGCCGCCAAAACGAAGGAACACGACACCGCGACGCCGTCGTGATCTTGGACGCGTCCGCGTAGGGCTGCGCGATGAACTTACTTGCTCAGCGATACCGGACGGCCCTCGGCATCTGAGATGTCGTGCGAGGCCATCTCGAGCAGCCGGTCCGCCAGCCGCCGCAACGCGCGGGCCACCGCCACCTCATCGCCAACCTTGGGCATGTCGGGATCCGCCGGACGACGGTGAGCCTCACCCCGCACATCCACCGCAGCAGGCACATCGCTGCGCAAGACCGCGTTGGCAGCGGTGGCGTTCTCGTCCTCGTACAGATAGATGTCGACGCTCCACGTCTTCGTCGGCTGGGGACGTGGCTCCGCCGCAGCCTGCTGATCATCACCGTCTCCGGCCTCGCGATCTACATGCTCGACATGGGCATCGGGTCCGGGGAAGAACAGGCTCTCATTGCCGTCCGACCATCGCACCAGGTACGGACCCCCGCCACCTTCTCCAATCTGCCGGATCTCACCGTCTCGGATCGGCCGGTGCAGCGTGCCCGAAGCCACCACGATCCGATCGCCGACCTCCGCCTTCATCGTGTCCTCCTCAATGTGTCGGTTGGTCGCGCCGTCTCCGCTGCGGCCAGCTGTTCGACGGCCGCAGCGCGAACGCGGTTTGGATAGTCCCAGCATGACCCAAAGGATCAGCTGGTGGACAGGGGGCCTTTGGGCACACTCTTTGATCAAAAGTCATTGCGTGCACTGATCATGATCGGCGTGGCAGGCTTCGGGTTAGTCCTGCTGGCAATGTCAAAGAATCTGGCATGAAAAAACTGGCAATGCAAAGACTGGCAATGCAAGAGAAGGGAGTCACGACATGACCGACGACCTGCTGCCTGCCGGCGAGGCAGGACCGAGATCTGTCGAAGGTGCGGTCGCGCCCGGATTCGAGCCGCTCGGCGATGCGTTCGCTCGAGCGCTCGCTGCCTCCCACGACTACGGTGGAGCACTGCACGTACGCATCGACGGCAAGGTCATAGCGGATATGTGGGGCGGGAACGCCTCGGCCGATCAACCGTGGCGGCACGACACGCCAAGCGTGATCTTCTCGTGCACGAAGGGCCTGGTGTCGATTCTGGCCGGTGAGTTGGTGCGAGAAGGCCGGCTCGACCTGGACGCGCCAGTCAGTGAGTACTGGCCGGAATTTGACCTTCACGGCAAGGGCTCCATGCCGGTTCGGTGGTTGTTCACCCATCGCGCGGGCCTGCCAGCCGTTCGAGACGATCTTCAGCTCGCGGATGTCATGAACTGGGATCGCATGGTGGCGGTGCTGGCTGAGGAAGAGCCCCTGCTGCGGCCGGGTGAGACCCATCAGTACCACGCGTTGACGTTTGGGTGGCTGGTCGGTGAGCTCATCCGTCGGATCTCTGGAAAGGGCGTGGATGAGCTTTTCGCCGAGCGGATTTCCCGGCCGCTGGGCATAGATGCCTGGATCGGAACACCCGAGCACGAACTGCCTCGCGTTGCTCAGCTCTACGGGACCGCACCGCCACCCGAGCCGCTACCGCTGCCGCCAGACATTGATCCGCTCCTCGCCTCCATCAACGAAAGGGCGATGACTCTCGGCTCGGCATTTTCCGCCGACTTCGCCGAGGAGGGACCGGGATTCAACAGTGACGAAGTGCGTCAAGCCGTCATCCCAGGCGCCGGTGGCATCGCCACAGCTGCTGCCCTGGCCACAATATGGAGCGCCACGGTCTCTAATGCGGAAAAAGTTCGCTTGCTGAGCGATGACGTCATCGCCGACATGTCACGTGAGCAGTCCGCCGGACAGCCGGCGGTTCCCCTCCCGGGGCCATGGGCACGATGGGGGACCGGTTTCATGCTGTCCTCTGAGGCACGTCCCTTCCTGACCAATGCATCGTTCGGACACGACGGAGCGGGCGGTCAAGTGGCGTTCGCCGATCCTGAGTACAAGGTCGGCTTCGCATACCTGACGAACGACCTACAGCGCACTGGTGATCAGCGAGGCGTGCTGCTCGTCGAGGTCCTTCGCGACCTGCTCGGCCTGCAAACTAGCGGTTCGGAACAGATGCTGGGACGTCGCGAGCCAGGCTGGCGAGCAGTCGAGACGCGGCACTGTCAAACCGCCTGACATCGTCGTACGGCCGCGCGATCAGCATGGCGCCCTCCAGGCCGCTGACGATGGCCTGAGCCGCTTCGCGGGGAGAGCCGGACAGCACGAGCTTGCCTTCCGCTACACCGAGATCGAGCACGCTCATCAGCCACGCCTCGTTGACATCGAAATATTCAATGACCGCTTCCTGCATCGTCGGCGGGAGTGTGTCATACCCAGCTGCCAACATCCCGCACAGGCACATCCGGCCTTCACTCAGCACATCTGCGTAGATCTTCGCGTACGCCTCGAGCTTGGCTATCGGATCGCGCTCGCGCTGGTCGATGTCATCCAATGCTTCGGCGAAACGGCTCGCGTAGCGCTCGACGAGCGCCCGGCCAAGATCGGCTTTTCCTGGATAGTGGTAATGCAGGCTGGCTTTGGTGATCTTCAACTCGGATGCCACGTCGGCATAGCTGAAGCCGTTGAAACCGCGTAACTGGACGAGCCGCTCCGCCACATCCAGGATGCGAGAGCTGGTGTCAGCGCGATCAAGATCATTGCTCTCGCTGCTATTCGGGTCTCGGTTCACTGCCATCGCGACATTATCTCCGGCCTGACCTCTTGACTCCTTACCTACTAGTAGGTCAGTCTACTCCTGAGGGCAAATTGCACACTTGAAGGAGGGGACATGCTGGTCAGGCATGAGACGGAGCACAAGAGTCTCGACGCACCGGACGAGACACGAAAGTTTCCTAACGGTCGCGCTGAGATCGTAGAGATTGGTGGGGCTGAGATCGGCCGATTGGTCTTCGAACCCGGATGGCGTTGGTCCCATGACGTCAAGCCGATCGCTGGTACTGAGAGCTGTGAAGCGCCGCATTTCCAGTACCACGTCAGCGGACGCCTGGGGATCAGGATGGACGACGGAACTGAGTTCACCGCCGAGCCAGGAGACATTACGTCCCTTCCCAGTGGCCACGACGCTTGGGTCGTCGGCGACGAACCAGTCATCGTCGTCGACTGGTACGGGGCAAGCAACTACGCGAAGTCAAGCTAGGCAGGCGCAGTTCGGCTCCGGCTAGAGCAGCCGGCTAGTCCGCGGTCGCCGAGCGTGGACGCCGCTGTGGAACGACGGCGACTGGACACGTCGCCTGATCAAGGACGGCGCGGGCAACGGAACGGATCCAGCGGGCCCACTCTCGGCCGCGGTAGGGACTGCCGACGACGAGCAGCTGCGCTTCAGCCGATACCGCCGCAACAGTGTCGCGAGGTGCGCCGGCGAGCAGCAAGGTGTCCACATCGATGTCGGGGTAGTCGGCCTTCCAGCCGGCCAGGATCTCCGCCAGATTGACTCGGGTGTCCTGCTCTCCCGGTGACAACTCCGCCAGCGGCGCCGCGTGCACTACGAGCACTGGAACCCGGCGCAGGCTCGCCTCGGTGAAGGCATAGCCCAGAGTGCTGGACGACGGATGCCGCCCATCAATGGCCACGGCTACCGGGCGCCTGTCGTTGTGCCTTACCGTCCAGCCGCGCGGCACCGCAACCACGGGACGCCTCGACATGCTGGCGACCGTGCTCGCCGTATGCCCGAACGGCATACGCCCAACGAGCCTCGGATGATCATGACCAAGCACCGTGAACTCGGCCTTTTCCGACAACCGCGGCAGCAGCGACTCGGGGCTGTCCACTTCGACCAGCTGATCGAGATGCACCGTCGGAGGCACAGTCAGGGTGCTCTGCGATCTTGTCCAGCAGTGCTAGCCGCTGCTCACGACCACGTTTGAGACCGGCTACCCTGCCGCGCGGCGGCAGCCTTGGCACTTCGTACGCATGGACGAGGAGCAGATCATCCATCCGCAGCTCGGCTTCGTGCACTGCCCAGCGAGCGGCCGCCTCAGCCTCCGCTGAATCGTCCACGCCGACGATGATCACTCTTCGGCGTAATGACGCAGTGCCCTCACTGGGCCCACCCGCCAGCATGAAGACGAACATCGCGCGCCCTTCCCCCCACGGTTCATGGTGGCCTGAACGTCGTCTCCAGGATCATGATCATTGGTCGTCAATCGTCGGGACTTTGGTCCCGAGACACCAGCGGTGCTTGATCATTGGATGTCTCTGATGCCGGGTGATCGCGGAGCCACTGCTCGTACGCCGCTACTGCAGTCGGCAAAGTGGCGAATAAATGATCAGTGCCTATCCGGCCGACCCAGCCGGTCTTGGTCAGGGCCGTACGCAGCTCGGTCCGCAGATGCGTTGTGGCGAATACGATTCCGCGGTCCGTGAGCCGGGCTCGGAGCTCCTCGAGGGCGTCCGCGGCAGTCAGGTCCAGATTGATGTTGGCCTCCGCGTCGAAGATGAACCAACGCACGGGTGGATCCGCTTCATCGACGGCACGCAGGGCTCGTGCAACCAGATCTGTGGCATTGGCGAAAAAGAGCGGCGAGTCGTATCGATAGATCACTAGGCCCGGCACCTGTCGACCGTCGAGACGGTCGCGTACGTTGTGCATCCCGGCCTGTCCGGGTAGATAGCCCAGCAGAGCGTCGTGGGGACGCGCAATGCGGCGCAGCAGATCGGCGAGCGACAAGGCAATCGCAGCTGCGATGCCCCAGAGCACGCCCAGCACCACCACGGCCAGCGCAGTGGCAAGAGCCAGGCCGATCTCACTGCGACGGAACTTCGCAATGCGGCGCAGCTCGGCGGTGTCCACCAACCGTGTGGCGGCGTAGACGACGACCGCACCCAGACCGGCCCAGGGGAAGGCGGCTAGAACCGGGCGACCGAAGGCCATGGTGAGCGCCACCACGGCGGCCACCACCAGGGAGTAAAGCTGGGTGCGAGCATGCAGGCTGTGAGCGATCGCGGTGCGGCTGGCACTGGCGCTGATCGGAAAGCCCTGGCTGAGCCCGGTCGCGACGTTGGCGACGCCGAGTGCCACGAGCTCGCGATTGGGGTCGATGTGATGGCCGGTCTTGCTGGCGAAGCCCTGGCCGGTGAGCACGGTGTCGGAGTACGCGACGAGCGCCAGGCCGATGGCGGGCGGCAGCAACGCGACAACCTCGTTCCAGCTCACCTGCGGCAACATCAGCCGAGGCCAGCCGGCCGGAATCGGTCCCACCAGCTGCACGCCATACCGCTCCAAATGCGCCAGACTTGCGACTCCGGCGGCCAGCAACATGGCGATCAGGGTCCACGGGAGACATGGAAACAGTCGGCTACCGACAAAGAGCACCACCAGCGTTCCGCTGGCCACGAGCACCGTCGCCACATTGATCTCCGACGTATGCGTCAGGACGTATGCCACCTGTTCCAGCACAGAGCCATGGGGCACGGGCAGCCCGGTCAGATGTCCGAGCTGGCTGGCGACCATCAGCACGGCGATGCCCACCAGGTAGCCGACGAGGATCGGCCGGGACAGCAGCGTAGACAGATAGCCGGCACGCAACAGCCGGGCCGCGAGACAGACCAGCCCTGTGGCGATGGCCAGCACAGCGGCGGCCGCAGCCAGCTGTTGTGGATCCCCGCCGGACATCGCGGCTAAAGCGGTTGCAGTCATCAGAGCGGTGGTCGACTCGGGGCCCACGGACAGCTGCGGTGAGGAACCCATCAGCGCGTACACGACAAGCGGCAGCAGGCTCGCCCACAGTCCCGTGATCGGCGGGAGGCCGGCGATCGCGGCGTAACCCATGACCTGCGGCACCAGATAGGCCGCCACTGTCACGCCCGCGAGCAGGTCTCGCGCGAGCCATTGCCGGCGATATGAGCGCCACCATGGCCGATCTTGGACGGGGCGCTGCGGACGTGATTCGGGGACTTTCGCCTCTGCTCATCAACGTCTCGGATCGTCACAGTGGATAGGAAGCCGGTGGGCCTGATCATCACACGGCCCACCGGCTGGAGAACCCCGGAGGTGATGATGAGTGCATCGACCGTGTCGCCGCGTGGTGACCGCCGCCTGGCCGTTCGGCCGATCGATCGGGGGGAGCCGCAGCGGATCGTGGTTGGGCTCGACGACACCCCTACAGCTCGCGCCGCCCTGCGCTGGGCGGCGCGGCAGGCCCGGCTCACCGGTGCCACCGTACGCGCGGTGCACGTGATCGACTGGCCGATCGGGATCGAGGCATTCGGATCGGTGGAGGTCGATGAGGACGGCCGACTGCCCGAAGAGATGGTAAGTGGCCCGTACCGGCGAGGCATCCGGAGCGTCTTCGAGGAGGCATCGCCGGAGCCGGGTTGGCAGCTGCAGTTTGCCGAGGGAGATGCCGGGCCTGTGCTGGTGGCCGAGGCCGCCGATGCCGATCTCCTGGTGATCGGGACACGTACGAATCCGGACTGGACTGGCGATGTTGCGGGTCCGGTTGCACATCACTGCCTGAGTCGGATGAGATGCCCGGTCGTGGCTGTCCCTCTGGATGAGTCCTTGGGCCAACTGAGCGTCACTGAGTCTTGATGCGAGCCCGTACCACGGGAAGCACGAGGCTCACGAAGCTCGCCATTGCACAGACGCTGACTGACGTCGTGACGATGCCTAGTGGCACGGCCGTATGTTCGCCGGCTATCCCGACGAGCGGCGCAGCGATGGCCCCGAAGACGAATTGGCTCAAGCCCTGCAGGGAGGATGCCGTACCGGCCAGATCCGGATAGTCCGCCATTGCCAGTGCGTTCGCCGTCGGGAAGATCACGCCCACGGCGCACACCATCACGACGAGCGATCCGATCAACGCGGCCAAGGGAAGTCCGCTGATCACCGTTATGAGGAGAGCGGTGGCGCCGGTGAGATTGATGGCCAGGCCGAGAGCGAGCACGCGCGTCAGCGGCCAGACGAGGGCAAGACGGGCTCCGCCCTGCGCAGCAGCAACGAGGCCGAGCGAGATGCATCCGAATACCAGTGAGAAGCCTTGCGGCGACATGCCGTAAATCCGTTGCAGGACGAAGGTCGAGCCGGCGATGTAGGCGAACATCGATGCACCGGCGAGGCCCGACGACAGCGCACAGCCCACGAAGAAACGATCATGGACCAAAGTGTTGTAGCCGTGCAGGGTTCGGCCGAAGCCACCTACCACTCGTCGCTGCGGAGGCAGCGTCTCCCGAAGTCCGAACCATCCGGCCAGGAGCAGCACTGCGCCGAAGCCGGCCAGTACCAAGAAGATGCCGCGCCAATCCATGATTCGGCTGAGCTGGCCGCCAAGTATCGGAGCGATGACGGGCGCCAGCCCGGCGATCAGGAGCAACCGCGAGAAGAAGATCATCAGTGCGCGTCCGGAATAAAGATCACGTGCGATGGCGCGGGAGATCACGATGCCGGCGGCACCCGCCAGACCCTGAACGAAGCGAAGCGCGACGAGGACTTCCACAGATGGCGCGAAAGCGCAGGCAATGGAGGCGAGGACGTAGGCCAGCAGTCCGACCACCAGCGGGCGTCGGCGACCGAGCCGATCCGAGAGCGGACCGGCCACCAGCTGGCCGAGCGCGAGACCGACCAAGCATGCCGTGATCGAGAGCTGGGCCGCCGACGCTGATGTCGCGAGGTCGTCCGCAAGCTGGGGGAGTGCGGGAAGGTAGAGGTCGAGCGAGAGTGGCCCGAACATCGTGAGCAAGCCGAGCACGACGACCGTGTAGGCGGGCGGCCGTGCCGGATCGGCGGCATGCATGGGGGAACCCTAGAGGCCCATGCATCCGGGCCGTCGCAGAATCTCAGGTCTGGTGATCTCGATGCAGCGCGACGCCGGCAACGACGAGGCCAACACCAACCATCTCGGCGGGATGCGGGATCTGTCCTAGAAGGACAAGCCCGATCACAGTGGCTGTCGCCGGCAAGAGCGAGACCAGCAGTGCGTACGCCCCGCGGGACAGCCGTTGCATGGCCATCTGATCGCAGACGTACGGGATCACCGAGGAACAGATGCCGACTCCAGCCGCCGCGAGCAGCAGTTGCGGGTTGGTGAAGGCAGCTTCCGCAGACCCAATTCCGATGGGAAGTGCGACCAGTGACGCGGCCAGCATCGCCATTGCGAGCCCGTCGATGCCGCTGGCGGCAGATTGCTGGGCAACGCGGTGCGCACAGATGATGTATGCCGCGAAGAGCGCCGCGTTGCATGCCGCGAAGATCAAGCCAAGCGGCGCGCGGGTGAGCTGGATATCGGTCAGCAGATAGACGCCCGCGAAGGCCAGTACCGAGCGCGACCAGGTTGCGGCGGGTGCGCACTGCGACGGCCGCGAGGATGATCACTGGGACAAACTCGATCGCGGCGACGGTGCCGAGCGGAAGCTGATCGATTGCGAGATAGAAGACCGAGTTCATTGCCGCTAGTACGAGTGCAAGCACGCCAATCGTCAGACGGGTCGAGCGGTCCCAGAGGTGCCAACTGCGCCACGGTCTGCGCCAGGCGGCGAAGATCGCGGCTGCGGTCAGGATGCGTAGCCATGCCACCCCGAGCGGCTGTATCGCGGCGAACAGCAGCACGGCGAACGCGGGACCCAGGTAGTGGAATACCGCGCTGCCCACGAACCAGACATGGGGCGGCAGACGATGGAGTCGTCCTACTTGGGCACTCGTTTCCCGAGTGGCGATCTCATGCGACACAACCACACGGTATGAAGCGAATCGGCTTCTGCATATGGCCAGGCAGACTGTAATCGCAGCAATCTTGTGCGATGGCGAAAGGAGAATTGCTGATGGCTTATCGCCGAGAAAATTCAGTGCCCGAACTCGATGAACTTTCTCGCCAGCTACTCCGGCTGCTCGCCGCCAATCCGCAGCGG
This sequence comes from uncultured Actinomycetota bacterium, assembly GCA_963712625.1. Classification (GTDB taxonomy): domain Bacteria; phylum Actinomycetota; class Actinomycetes; order Propionibacteriales; family Propionibacteriaceae; genus Microlunatus. The sequence continues at coordinate 83,333 of CAVQIU010000011.1, read as the reverse complement.
CCGGCTTCGGAACTTGCACGTGCTCTTGGGGTTTCGGCGCCGACGGTACGAGAGCGGATCCGGCGGCTCGAGCAGATGGGAGCAATCCGCGGCGTACGGCTCGACATCGACCCGGCCGCGCTTGGTCTTCCGATCGCGGCGTGGGTGCGGCTCCGCCCGACGGCCGGCCAGATGAGCCGGATTGTCCAGCTCGCGCAGGATTGCGCCGAGGTGAGCGAATGCCACCGGATCTCCGGTGAGGATTGCTTCCTGCTCAAGGTGCACGTACGAGCTCTTAATGATCTTGAGGCAGTGCTTGATCGGTTCCTGGTCTACGGCCAGACCACGAGCTCACTGATCGTCTCGACTCCCGTGCCGCCGCGACCGGTACTGCCTTAGCGGCCGCTGGCAGATCCCCGCAGATACAAAGATCACCGGTGATTCTGAGTCCACAGCCGAAGAACTTGGTGCGGTCGGCATGTCAGTCGTCATTCGCCCAGCTCATGAGCGTGCTTGGCCCCACGAGCCTCGAGCCACGCAGCCAGTTTCGGCTCGGCATTGTCGTCGACCAGATCGAGCGGTGTCTTGTCGTCCCAGCCGATCCAATTGATGTCCGCACCATGCGCGACGAGGTATTGCGCCGCCGCCAGTTGGCCTCCGTTGCAGGCACTCCACAGCGCCTGAGTGGTCTCCTCCCGATCCGGACCTGGCGCCCGAGCGAAGATCATCTCGACTCGATCCAGCAAGCCAAGCGCGGCGGCGTCGCTCAGCCGGGTGTGAGCCCCTCGCTCGACCAATCTCCTGGCGGCTGCCCAGTTGCCGAATCCGCACGCATCGGCCAGTGGACTTCCACCGCCGAGCACCGCACCGGTCGCTTCGATATCGGCTCCAGCATCGAGCAGCGCGTCAAGCACGGGCACGTCGTTACTGCTCGCCGCCCAGTGCAGCGGCGTTTCGGTGTGGGAGCTGAACCGACTGTGGGCGTCCACGTCCGCGCCGGCTGCGACCAGACGCTCCACGACCGCTGGACCGTTGGCGAAGTGCCCCGGCCAGTCCGTTGCCGCATGCAGCAACGTTCGGTGGCAGTCCCAGTTGCCGATGCGAGCAAACGCGAGCCACGGGTGCGGCGCTGAGCAGGTCGGTCAAGCGCATCGAGATCGCCCGCCTGTATTGCCTCGGTTGCCGCGACGGCACGCGGATCGTCCGCAGACACAAGCCGGACGCAGCCGCTGTCATCTGACTCGGTTGCCATGGCCGCCAACTTACCTATGACTCGAGAAGAGAAGGGAGGGGTCAGCATTCAGCGAGGGCAAGTGGCCGAATCCGCGTTTCGACAAGCTCAGCGCGCATTTCCGGCAGCGGCAAGGAGCTTGTTCCAGAGAGGTTGCCGGATGACCAGTCACCTCGGCTATGTCCTCGCTGATCTTGGCCAGCTCACCGGCCGCGATGGCGGTGTAGGTGCTGACCCAGGCGTCCACTTGCCAGTCCGGCGCACCGTAGACAGCGCGTGATGCGTACGCCTCTTCGATCGTCTCCGGAACATACCCAACGGTCCGACCGAGTTGATCACTGAGGATGCTCGCAATCTCGTACATGGTCAACGCTGCGGGACCGGTGAGGTTCAGCGTCCGCCCGTCGTACGCGCCATCGCCGGTGAGAACTGCGACGGCAACCTCAGCGATATCGGCTTGGGCCACAACGGCTGCTCGACCGTTACCCGCGGGCCCTCGAATGTTCCCATCGGTGCCGATGAAATATGGCGCGAAGTCGGCGTAGATGTTGTCCCGCAGGATCGTGTACGCCACCCCCGCCGAGCGTAGATGCTCTTCGGTCGCCCAATGGTCGCGAGCCAGCGTGAAGGTCGCTGTAGGAGAGGCGCCGAAGAAGGACACGTAAACGATCCGCTGGGCACCAGCGGCAATCGCTGCGTCGATGAAGGTGATGTGCTGCTGAACCCGGTCCGGCGTCTCTGCGGCAGAGACCATGAACACGGTATGGGCATCGCTGAGCGCTGTCCGAACGGCCGCACCGTCACCGTACTCGGCCGTGGCGATGTGACAGCCGGGCAAGTCCGGCGCCCTGGCCGCATCGCGCACCACCAGGCTTGCTTCACGCCGAGCTGGGACAGCCCACGGGCCACCCGCCCGCCGAGCCGACCGGTCGAGCCAGTTACTGCGATGGACGTCTGCGCGGCGATCACGGCAGTCCGCGGACCGGCGGTTCGGTCTTGTCGCGCAACTCTTGTTCCGAGACATCGGGAGCAAGCTCAACAAGCTGGAGCCCCTGCGGCGTGACGTCGAGCACCCCGAGATCGGTAATGATGCGCTGCACCGCGCCTCTTCCGGTATAGGGGAGCGAGCACTCCTTGACGATCTTGTACGAGCCGTCCTTGGCAACATGCTCCATCAAAACAATCACCCGCTTGGCACCATTGGCAATGTCCATGGCGCCTCCCATGCCCTTGATCATCTTTCCGGGAATGGTCCAGTTGGCGATGTCGCCGTTGGCAGAAACCTGCATCGCGCCGAGAATCGCCGCGTCGATCTTGCCGCCTCTGATCATCCCGAACGACATGGCCGAATCGAAGATCGAGGCTCCGGGCCGGAGCGTCACCGTCTCCTTCCCGGCATTGATCAGATCCGCATCTTGATCACCCTCGTACGGGTAGGGGCCGACCCCGAGCAACCCGTTCTCCGACTGCAGCACCAGTTCCACGCCTTCGGCGACGTAGTTCGGCACCAGTGTGGGCAGTCCTATGCCCAGGTTCACGTAGCTGCCGTCGCTCAGCTCGGCCGCCGCTCGCACGGCCATTTGCTCGCGCGTCCAGCTCATGATGCAGCCTCGGTGGGCTCGCGCGTACGGTGGTCCGCTCGATGCGCTTGTCGGCGGCCTGCTCGGGTGTCAACGGCACCACGCGATGCACGTAGACGCCAGGCGTGTGAATCTGATTCGGATCAAGATCACCGGGTGCCACCAGCTGTTCGACCTCGGCGATGGTGATCGTGCCCGACATCGCTGCCATGGGATTGAAGTTGCGCGCTGAGTGACGGTAGATCAAGTTGCCGTGGCGGTCGCCTTTCCAGGCCCGGACCAACCCGAAGTCGCAGATGATCGCATGCTCGAGTACGAAGGATTTCTCGCCCTCCGCGGTGAGGAAGGTCTGTGTCTGTTTGGGCGGCGACGCGACGAGAACATTGCCGTCGGCGTCGTAGCGCCACGGCAGCCCACCATCGGCTACCTGGGTACCGACTCCCGTCGCGGTATAGAAAGCCGGGATCCCGGAGCCGCCCGCCCGCAACCGCTCCGCCAGCGTGCCCTGCGGGGTGAGCTCAACCTCGAGCTCGCCTGCCAGATATTGCCGCGCGAACTCCTTGTTCTCTCCGACATAAGAGGCCACCATCCGCCGGATCTGTCGACTTTCCAGCAGCAGGCCGAGTCCCCAGCCGTCCACGCCGCAGTTGTTCGAGACGACTTCAAGATCCTCGACGCCGGTCTCCAGCAGAGCCGCGATCAACACGCTTGGGATACCGCTCAACCCGAAGCCCCCAACGGCGAGCGAGGATCCTGACACGATGTCGGCGACGGCGTCCCGCGCACTTGCGACTACTTTGTCCACGACTTCACCGTAGACCCGAAGAGGTCGCCGAGCTTGATCAGAGTATGGCCTCCGCGAGGCGGTCTACCTGGGTCAGACTGGCAACGGTCGGGTCGAAATAGAGCTCGGTGAAACCGGCATCCTCGAATGCCTTCGTGGTGTCCCGCAGCTGGGAGACGGATCGAATCGCGGACTCCGCGATCTGAGTCGCGAAATCGCCGGTGAATCGGTAGTAGTCGAGAAGGTATTGACGTGAGGCCGCGTCGGCGTCATCGCCGAGCGAAAAATACGCCAGTGCGGACAAGCGAGGTTCTCCCGTACGACCTGCCGCCGTCCAGGCGCTCCGGATGCCCTCGGCGAACGGGGCGGCCTGAGCCGGTCGTGCGCCGCCCGCGGTCCAGCCCGCTCCCCACTTGATGACTCGTTCGACGGTCTTCTGACTGGTGCCCCCGAACAGAATGGGAACTCGCCGATCTCGAGTCGGGGTCGGGCTCGCTGGGGAAGAACTTGGAGCAAGAGCCTCGCCCCGCCACACCTTGTGCATCACCTCGAGGCCGCTGTCGAACTCCCGACCTCGGCGGTGGAAGTCCCTGCCGGTGATCTCGTAATCGTCCGATCGGCCTCCGGCTGCCAGGCCGAGGGACAAGCGTCCTTGCGATAGCTGATCAATGCTGGCTGCTTGCTTTGCGAGCAGCGCCGGAGTGTAGATCGGCGCAAGGAGGATGTTGGTCATCAACGAGATGCGCTCGGTCGCCCCGGCCGCCGCCGCCAGCGCGGTAAGGGAGTCATAGCTGGGATAGGCGATCCGGTCGATGGTGACCAGGCCGGAAAACCCGGCTGCCTCCGCCCGTTTGGCCCAGTCGATCAAGACATCCCCCGGCGTGTCTGGCACCGGGTTCGGTAGGCCGATTCCGATCTTCACTCGCAGCTCCTTGGCTGGTCTCGACGTGCTGGGCAACAACGCTGGTCCTCCTCACCCTATTGCGGAGGGGCGGATCCAAGGAGAGTGACGGCGGGGGCGGAAGTCGGCCGCGCTGGAACAGCTCGGTATGTCCTGACTGTCCTGGATATCGCCTCAGACACTCGCCGAATCGCCTGATACCGGATGATCATCGGCCACGAGGACGCGGATGATCATGATGCCACCATCGGGACACCAAACCGAGTTGTCAGCGTCTCAGCGGGCTATGGCCCACTGAGACGCTGACAACTCGGAATCATTCAGCTCTGGGCGAGCAGGGAATCGAGCTTCTCGTAGCCCTCGTAGACCCCGACCTCCATCCCGCTCGCGATGATCCCGTCGCGGGCCTCGAGGTTCTCCACGACAGAAAGGCCGATCGTTCGGGTCCGGCCGTCCCCGAGGTCCTCGAACGTCATGGTCTCCAAGCTGACGCCATCGGGCATGCCCTCCCAGGTAAACGTCTGGACCAGCCGCTCGCTCGGTCGCACCTCATGGAAGGACCCGTAGAAGGCGGCCACCTCCTCGCCGTCCTGCACCGACGCGTAGCGATAGTTCCCGCCGGTACGCGCTTCCCACTGGTCGATCCTGATCTCGCTACTCGTTCGGGCCCAGCCACTGCACGACCAGCTCCGGGTCGACCCAGGCCCTGAATACCCGATCTCGGAGGAGCGTCGAAGTCGCGGATGATGCGGATCGTGGGCAGGTTTGGGTCGGCTTCGATCGTGGTCTTGTCGCGTCGCGCGCTCGTGCGTGGCATTCGTGCTCATGATGCTGCTCCTTTGTTGATGGTGGGTTCACGGTCGTCATCCATGGCAGCGAGTACGGCATCGAGTCGGCGGTATCGCTCCTCAGCCTGCCGGCGGTATCGCTCGATCCAGGCAGTCATGAGGTCGAATACCTCCGCCTCCAGGTGCCGCGGGCGGCGCTGCGCATCCTGGCTGCGGCTGACCAGCCCGGCGTCTTCCAGCACCTTGAGGTGCTTCGACACCGCCTGAATAGACACGTCGTACGGGGCGGCCAGCTGGCCCACCGTGGCGTCCCCGACAGCGAGCCGGGCGACGATGTCACGCCGTGTCGGGTCGGCCAGGGCGGCGAAGACTCGTGAGAGTCGATCCTCGCTCATATCAGCCTCCTTGCCTGGTTATTCAACCGTTTGGTTGATAAAGAGCCTACGACACCATGTCCCCTGTTGTCAACCGATTGGTTGAATACGTCGCCGGTTCCGCGCATCGCGCCTCCGATCAGCAGCGAGCGCTGGCCGACGCTCGCAGAGAGTCCCAGCTGACCTCACGTTTTGCTCCGTGGCATCGTCTACACGTTGATGAGGATGAAACAGCCGTTTGAGGAGATCGTGGCAGAGCATGGGCCGACCGTGCTGCGGGTCTGCCGTGCCGTGCTCGCGCGCCCGGACGCCGACGACGCCTGGTCGGAGACCTTCCTCGCAGCCCTGCGCGCCTATCCAGACCTCGCCGAGGACGCCAATATCCAGGCTTGGCTGGTCACGATCGCCCATCACAAGTCGATTGACGCCCTCCGTGCCCAGCGCCGCCGCGCGACACCGGTCGCAGATATCGCTGAGAGCGCCCGCTACGACCGGCTCCTGGGAGCCGGAAGACGACCACCTGTGGGCCGCGCTCCGGGCACTCCCGACAAAGCAACGCCAAGCGGTCGCCTACCACCATGTTGCGGGGCTGCCGTACGCGGAGGTTGCCGCGCATTGTCGGCGGATCGACCGACGCAGCCCGACGTGCAGCCCATGACGGCATCCGCGCTCTGCGCCGCCGCTACCTCAACCGCCAGCAACCCACACCAACAGCACAAGGAATCCATTCATGATCAACTCTGTCGACCCTGTTCTTTCCCCGATCACCCGCAGCGACGACGCTCGAACCCTGAGCCAACTCCATGATCAACTCGTGGCGGCGGCCGACGGTGACCGGCTGCTTGACGTCGCCTACCGGACGGTTGATTCACCCGTCGGCTCGCTGCTCCTGGCGGCGACCGAGCAGGGCTTGGTCCGAGTCGCGTACGAGATCGAGGACCATGATCAAGTCTTGCAGACGTTGTCCGAGCGGGTCAGCCCACGCATCCTGCGCGCACCTCGGCGGCTTGATCAAGTAGCCCGTCAGCTAGACGAATACTTTGCCGGCGACCGCCGAGATTTCGTGCTGCCATTGGATTTCCAGCTCGCGCACGGATTCCGGCGCGAGGTGCTCTCGCGCCTCGTGTTGATCAATTACGGGCGCACGGAGACCTACGCCCAGGTTGCCGTTGCGACTGGTCATCCGCGGGCGGTACGCGCCGTCGGCAGTGCGTGTGCCACCAACCCCATGCCGGTGATCGTTCCGTGCCATCGAGTGCTGCGCAGTGACGGTACGCTCGGCGGGTACGTCGGTGGCCTGCAAACAAAGGCGGCGCTGCTTTCGCTCGAGGCCAGTGGGCGCATCAGCACCGACTCACCGTCGCGCTGATCCTGGCCCGTCGATACTCACGGCGCTAGGGTCTGACTTGAAGCACTGGGAGCGAGGCGATGGCGAAAGATCAGACAATACGTCGCATCCTGGTCGGAGTCACCTACGGCCAGCCGGACACTGTGCTGCGCCATGCTGCCCACTTCGCTCGTACGTTCGGCGCGGCGCTGATCTGTGCCCATGTCGATCCCGGCCGATACGTGGTCGAGGAGCTACCGGACGGCTCGGTGGTCTCGCTGCCGCTTGATCCTGAGCTGCCCGAACTGAAGGACACTGACTTCGACGAAGGACTCGTCGCCCAAGTGCGCACATGCGGTCGCCGACGACTCCATTGACCTGTCTTTCCGGGAGCTGGCAGGCGACGTCGCGTACGCGCTCACCCGGCTAGCCGACATCTGCGACGTCGAGTTGATCATCGTCGGCAGCCGGCGGGGCGGCGTACGCGCCGGGCTGAAGCAGTTCCTCACTGGCTCAGTTGCGGCGCACCTCGCCCATCGTCAACATCGTCCAGTTGTTGTCATTCCGCTGGCACCGGTCGCCGAAGGCAAGCCATTGCCGTGGGAGGAGTAGGGGCGGCCTCGCGGACGGTTGGGGCAAAGCCAGCTTCAGGCGGCGCGCCATCATGAGACATGACCGGTCGCCGGTGCCATCTTGTTTGCCGGCATCAACGCCTGTGAGGCGTACCTGGGTTGGAAGTCCCTGACCACAACTGATACGCCATCCCGCCCTGTGTGCGGTCGTTGTTGGTCTCCCCGCGAAGTGGCTAATGTGTAAGGGCAACTGACGCCCGGGACTGTCGCATCCCGCCCAGCGGGGCCCGACGCAGACATTGGGGGTCCAGCGCGTATTGGAGGAGCCGAAGCAGTAATCCCCGTTGCGCTCGCGGCGCGGCGGCCAGCGCCCAACCCACGCCTCACCTGGAGGGGTCGCCATGAAAGCGCCGCACTGTGACGATTCGCACCGAGGGGGGCTGACGCTTGCCTCATGTGCTGCGGTGGCTGATCGGCTTGGCGACCTCGTTGGTCGGCAATCACATCTACCTCGTAACGCTGGCCTGGGTCGCGGTACAAACGACGACGCCGGTGAACGTCGGCTTGATTCTTGTGGCCGGTGCGATCCCTCAGGCTGCTCTGCTTCTGGTCGGAGGAGTCTTCGTCGACCGGATCGGTCCGAAGCGGACCATTATCACCTCCGACCTGCTGCGGACGTTGATCATGGTCGTCTTCGCGATCGTCGTAGCTGGTGGCCACATCAGTCCTTTGCTGCTGGGCGCATTGGCTGTCATGTTCGGGTTGGTCGACGGGTTTTTCGTGCCGGCCATCAACACCGCCCCTCGGTATCTGGTCCCGCGTGAAGGGATCACTAGGGTCGTCGCGGCGAAGACGATCGTGGCACGCGGCGCCGAGTTCGCCGGCGCGCCTTTGGGCAGCTGGCTGCTCGTGGTTGCGAGTGCCGCCGCGGCATTCTGGGTGAACGCGTGGCTGTTCGCGGTCTCGGTCGTCCTCCTCGCCACCACGCGGATGGCGATCCCCAGAGGAGTCTTCGGGAGACGATTCGCCCCTCGACGCGGAAACGAGCTCGAAGCAGCCTGGGGTCTCGGTGTGGGCCGACTTGGTGGCGGGGATCCGGCTGATTCGGAGCTACCGCACGCTAACGATGCTGCTGATCGTCGTTTTCGTCGCGGAGCTGGGGTTCAGCGGGCCGATGATTGCCGGCGTGCCACTACTGGCCAATGAGGCGGGTTGGGGCGTGCGAGACCGTCGGTTGGGTTCTCGGGGGTTTCGGTCTTGGGGCGGCCGCAGCGGCTGGGTTCCTGCTGTGGCGCAAAAATGTTCATCGCACGGGACTCGCCGCGCTATCAGGTTTGACGGCAATGGGACTCAGCGTCGTAGGGCTCGGTTTCCTGCCCGCATTCGGATTGCCGGTCTCGGCCGCGTTTGTGTGCGCCGGCCTCCTCGGCCTCTGCGCCGGCATCGGCGCCGGGTTCTACGGCACCCTGGTCACCTCTGCTGTGCTCAAGCTGGCTCCCACCGGTCAGATCGGCCGGGTCATGAGTGCGCTGTCCTTCGCCAGCCTGGGCGCGGTCCCCATCACGTATGCCCTCACCGGCCTGGTGACCGATGTGTCGAGCGCCCAAGTCCCATTCCTCATCGGGGGCTCACTGATCCTGGTCGTCGCCGCGGTGGTTTTCGCGAATCCTCAACTACGGCATCTGAGCATGAATCCGACAGCTCGTGCCACCGGAGACGGCGAGTCAGAACCTGCGTGCGTGAGCCGACTGTTTACGTCTGCAGCAGGCGGGTACCTCCAAGGCTCGAGAGGAGGTCCTGCCATGAACCGGGGAATTATCGGAACCATCATTGGGGTCCTGGTCATCATCATCTTGGTGATCGTCATTCTTCAGCTCACCTGAGCGGAGACCCCCGGCCGACGAGGCGTGCAACTGGCTGCCGCCCGTAGGCCGCCTTCCCGAGACTGCTTTGCACCTCGGGCGCCGCGGAGGCTAACCCTGTGCCTCGCGGCGCTCGGGGTGCTGTGCGGCTAGGTACTGGTATGTGGATGCCAGATCCTGACTGCTGAGGCCGGCTCGATCCAAGAGCTGGAAGAGTTCTCGCACGTTCGCCAGCAGCCGCGCTGAGGTGCCGGTTCGCCACGCTTGCTGGGATGCGACTTCGAGCGGCGCCAAGGCAGCCCCGGCCGGCATATCGGGCTGGAAATCGCGGTTGAGCAGCTTGCCGCGCGCGGCGCCGAGCACCCGGCTTCCCGCCAGCGAAAGCTCCCAGCTCTCCAGAACTCGCGCAAGATCAAGACCGGCACGTTCGGCAATGACCGCCGCCTCGCTGAGCGCCATAGCCGTAGCCGCGATGACGTATTGCTCACAAGCGTTGGCAATCTGGGCGCTGCCTATGCCGCCGACGCGTACGCAGCTGCCGAGTAACTCCAGGACCGGCAGTGCCTCCCGATACAGGCCCGGCGTGGCTCCGACTACGATGACAAGGTCGCCGCGTCCAGCTGTCGCCTGCGTTCCGGTCAGCGGTGCGTCGACGATCCGGAGTAGCCCTGCCGTCTGCTCGGCCAGTTCGCTGGCCAGATTGCGGAGATCATCCGGAGCGGAGATCCCTCCAAAAACAAGGATTGTGGGACTGTGCACCCCTGCAAGCAGCCCGCTCGGACCGCGAAGATGCGCCTCAAGATCATCCAATTTGTCCAGCAGCACGAGGACGTACTCGCTGCGGGCAGCGAGGTCTGCGGGACTTGCAGCGCGTTTGGCGCCCAATCGCTGAAGCTGAGCGAGTAGGTCGGGATTCCGTCCGTACGTCGTAGATGTGCGTCGTGGCCGGCAGCGCGCGCAACAGCCGCTGGAGGACCGGCTCGGCCAGGAATCCGTGCCCAAGCACCCCGACTGAGCGCGGAAAGAACCGTCGCGCGCTCTCCCCGTCGGCACCTTGTCACTCTATCGAAGAGGCGCTCAGACACCCCTGTTGGACGACGGGGTCTCACCAAGGGATCGTAGATCGAGACGTTTCCGTAATAGTCATGCCACAGAGCAGCGTCGTTGTCGCGTGGACGCCCTTAGTGGCCGCCGCGGTCCAGCACAACCTGCACAAGACGGCGCAGCTCCGGCGTCAGGTCCTGTTCCGGTACGGTGAACTGCCAGTCGCCATATTCCACGGTGTAGACGAACCGATCGGGAGCCGATCGGGTGGCAGTAATCTGCTGCCGACCAACGTGCATCAGCAGATGCCGGACCTCCGACCCCTCCGGATCGGAGTTGAGATCCAACTGCCCGACCTTGGTGGTGCCGGCAAAGCCGCCGGTGCGGCGTACGGCGACTGTCGCGGGCTGAGCGCGCACCGGCGGCAGAGTCGGAGGACTGCGCCATGCCTGCGCCAACGGGCTCTGCGGACGCGAGATCAACCGGCTCCGCCAGCGAGCAAGCCGACCTCGACCCACGCCGCCTGACCTTCTCGGCAACCGACTGGGTCATTCGTGAAGACACGACGGGCTGAGCTGACCGTGGCCTGCGCAAACGACTCAAAGCTGGCCTGTGGGCTCAGCTGGCCGTGGAGCAGCGTGTCGTACCAAACCTGGCCAGCCTTCTCCCAGCTCGCCCCACCAATTTCCAGCGCGGCAAGCGCAAAGGCCCGGTTAGGAATTCCTGAGTTGATGTGAACGCCGCCACTGTCATCATCGGTTTGGACGTAGTCGGCCATTGAGCCCACCTGCAAATCCCTGCCAATTTGGGGATCGTCGTACGCCGTCCCCGGCTCCTTCATCGAGCGCAGCGCCTTGGCATTGATACCTGGCATAAACAGCCCTTCACCAATCAACCAATCAGCCTCAGCAGCGGTTTGGCCGAGCGCGCGCTGTTTGGCCATCGAGGCAAAGACGTCGCTGATGCTTTCGTTCAGGGCGCCCGGCTGATCCTGATAGGCCAATCCGACGGTGAACTGCGTGACGCCGTGGGTGAACTCGTGTGCCATGACGTCCATTGGTTTGGTGAAGCGCTCAAAGATCTGCGCCATCGCCATCGCCGAAAACGAGCTGGGTCCCGTCCCAAAACGCGTTGTCGTAATCACGCCCGTAATGGACCGTAATTGAAACCGTCCCGCCACGGCCGTCGATCGACCGTCGGCCGAACTGGCTCTCGAACAACTCCAGGACCTGTCCAGACGAGTTGAACGCCTCATCCACTGCCAGATCGCCGGCCGGGGGATCGCCATCGCTCCGCACAACCTCGCCCGGCAAGGTCTCCATGTTGTTCGCGGTATGCACGACCCGGGTTCGCGAGCCTGGCAGCGGGGGTGCCGCCATCTCCGGCGGTGGCGACTCCCGCCGAGCCCGCAGGCGATCGTCGACCTGCAGTGTTTCCCTGCCGGAGTCGGAGGCCTGCCGAGTGCCAGCCCACAAGGCGATCCGCTTGAGCAGGTAGGGGGGAACAAACATGCAGGACATGACGCCTCCTTGACGACAGGGCTTCCTAAGAAGACACATAAATGCGAAACATTCTGGTCGGCGGCGGATGGTTTGATAGGTCCGTCGGGACTGCCTGCAGCATGCTCACTGGCAGGTTACATTCGCTTTTAGCGACCATCGGGGGAGAAATTTGAGCAGGGTTCTTGACGGCATGCCGTCGCACGTTTCAGGCTGACATCCGGGAATGGGTCAACTCGCTTACGAGCGGATAGCCTGTTCCGTGGGTCGATTGACGGCGCGCAATCGGTGACGGCCTCCATGCAAATGGGGCGATTCTGTGGCCACGGGGGCCATGGACCGAGGGTGTGCGTTCGTGATTTCGCGCCCAGCGGCGTACGCGTTGGAGAGTGCGAGGCACCTAACGCGATTTTGGCATGTCCACTTTAGGACATGTCAGCTTCCTGCTGCCCTTTTTGCGTGACTTCGTGCATAGCGCCTGCATAGCGTCCTTCTTGACATAGGTCAGGACAATCGCCTGCCGGCAAACGGCGACCGGCGAGACAGCAAGAAGGGAAAGCTCACATGCAGTCCTCAACGCATCGCGGTCATACTCTTCGCGGACACACCTTCGGGACACACGCTTCGGGGACACACACTTCGCGGACACACACTTCGCGGATCACACCCTCTGATACACGGCGGCGCTAATAAGCGCCGCCGCTGGTGTTATCTCAACTCGCGCCGGGCGCGTGCCGGGCGGGAGGTTGATCTGGGGCCGAAAGGGGACTCGCCCGCCAAGGGCGTGCTTAGTCGCGGCCGCTCGTTTCTTATCGGCGAAATCCGACGCCGCGACATATCGGGTTCACAGGGTAGTGAAATCGTGTCGAAAGTCGGATAGTGTTTGCGGTAGGCAAAGCGAGCACCAGATCTTCCGCAAGGAAGCCGGGATACCTGACGTTCCCGGTGGTTGAGCTGCGAGTGAGCGTGGCTTGACCAGCACAGCCCGTGTGGAACTTTTCCCCGAGGTTCCGCTCGGAGTTCCTCCCCCTGGGCGACGCCCGCGGTTCATTTAGGACCGCGGGCGTGGCTTTGCGTGTTTGTTCTCGAAGAGCAGAGCAGCAGGGTTTCCATCGATTCGCACGGAGGGCTCTCCGCGCAAACCATCCGATCGTACGAGTGCAGCGCCTAGCTGCAGCCGCGTCGACACCCCTAGCTCATCCATCAGGTCAGAGATCCAGCGACGCACGGAGCGCACGTTGATGTTCAAGGTATTTGCGATGGCGGAGTCCGTGGATCCCGTCATCAACATGGAGATCAACATCTGACGCCTCGGATCGTTCTCGCTGTTGACCGAGGTCATGATCGGAACCGCAGCATCCCAAACCGCCTCGAAGAGCCACTGCAATGCCTCGACGAGGAGCGGGTGCCGCACGATGGAGGCACGAAGCTCGTGCCCTGGGGTGTACGAGCGCATGGAGGGGATGAGCGCGACATGAGAGTCGACCAAGATCAGCTTCATCGGAACGGGCGAGGTGCGTGAAAGCTCTCCCTTTTTCGCAAACAGTCCCAGCTCGGTCAGCCTGTCAGGGTCGAAGCCGGGGTGGTAGACCACACGCAAGGTGACATGGCGGTCCAGGGCCTGCCATTCCGGCTCTACGCTCAATGCCTCCTCGGTGACGTCGGGCCGGGCTTGCGCGTACGGAGGTTTGTCGAAGCCGCAGATCTCTCGGCGGGCGGAGTTCAGCAGCTCGCGATGGGCCGCGACGATGGACTCCCGTCCGACAAGAATCTTGACATCGTCCTGACTCGTCCCGGCCGCAAGTAAATGACTCTCCAGCGACTCGGCCGCCACACTCGCCAGCTCGATCTCCGACAGCCGTTGCGCCTTGAGCTGATTGACCACATCGAGCAGCGGCAACGCCCGCCAGTGTCCCAGCGAGGAATCCGTTGCCAGCCCGAGCTTCCTCAGCTCCTCGAGGGTTTCGGCCACGCGCTCCGGTGTTGACGAAGTGAGCCGCGCCAGTTCGGCTACCGACGCAGACGGCAACGGCCCAAGCGCGACGTAGACGGCCTCCGCTTCGGCACTGATGCCCAGCGGCTGAAGCATTCCTTCCCTCCAGCGCATGGTATTGACTGGGGCCAAAGGTGCCAGACCCGCTGATGGGCGAAGCCGATACGCTGAGCCAACGGCACGAGCGACCCCGCTCGCTGCTCGATCGTCTCACAACGCTCCAAAAGGCCCCAAAAGGAGAGTTTCAACGATGGCTGAACTCGCTCAGATCGGCGTCACCGGCCTTGCCGTCATGGGCCGCAATCTCGCCCGGAACTTCGCCAGGCATGGGCATCGGGTCGCGATTCACAATCGCAGCTATGCCAAGACCGAGTCTCTGCTCGCCGAGGCTGGGTCAGAGGGGACGTTCGTTCCATCGGAATCCATGGCGGACTTCGTCGCGTCGCTGGAGCGTCCACGGCGTGTATTGATCATGGTCAAGGCCGGTGCCGGGACTGATGCGGTGATCGATGAGCTGACTCCGCTGCTGGAGGACGGCGACATCGTGATCGACGCCGGCAATGCTCACTTCCCCGACACCATTCGCCGTGAAGCGAAGCTGTCCGAGATCGGCTTGCATTTCGTCGGCACAGGCGTCTCCGGCGGCGAGGAGGGCGCGCTCAACGGCCCGTCGATCATGCCAGGCGGCTCGCGCGAATCGTACGAGTCGCTAGGTCCCTTGCTGGAAAGCATTGCCGCCAAGGTCGACGGCGTTCCATGTTGCACCTACGTCGGTCCCAACGGAGCCGGCCACTTCGTCAAGATGGTGCACAACGGCATCGAGTACGCCGATATGCAGTTGATCGCCGAAGCGTACGACTTGATCAAGCAGGGAACCGGCGCATCGGCTCCGGAGATCGGCGAGATCTTCCAGACCTGGAACAAAGGCGATCTCGAGTCATTCCTGATCGAGATCACTGCCGAAGTGCTCGGTCACACCGACGCGGAAACCGGTAAGCCGTTCGTCGACATCGTGCTGGATCGGGCCGAGCAGAAGGGCACTGGCCGCTGGACGGTACAGAACGCTCTTGATCTTGGCGTGCCGATCACCGGCATCTCGGAGGCGACGATGGCACGTGCGCTGTCGGGATCGGTGCCGCAACGCGAGGCCGGCCTGGCCAAGCTTCCCGATGGTACCGGGGAGTGGGCCGTGGCCGATCGAGATGGGTTCGTGGAGGATGTGCGGCAGGCGCTCTACGCCTCCAAGGTGGTCGCCTACTCGCAGGGTTTCGACCAGATTGCGGCCGCCAGCGCCGAGTACGACTGGGACATCGATCGCGGCGCCATGGCGAGGATCTGGCGCGGCGGCTGCATCATCCGGGCGCGCTTCCTGAATCGCATCACCGAGGCGTACGAACGCACTCCCGACCTGTCGCTGCTGCTGGCCGATGACTACTTCACCGAAGCGGTTGGCAACAGCCTGGCTGCATGGCGGCGAGTGGTGGCCGGCGCCGCGCAGAACGGCATTCCGACACCCGCGTTCTCCTCATCGCTGGCCTACTACGACGGCATTCGCGCCGAGCGGTTGCCGGCCGCACTGATCCAGGCGCAACGAGACTTCTTCGGCGCGCACACCTACCACCGAGTGGACAAGGAAGGCACCTTCCACACCGAGTGGAGCGCCGATCGCAGCGAGTCTGCCGTCTAGCTGAGCGTGGCATTCTGAGCTCACCCGGTTGCACATGATCGATCTGCGCGCTCGGCTTGCCGCCTCGATCCGCCCCGCTCGCCACGCTGGCACCCTGCTGCGCAACCGGCTCGCCGGTCCGGCATTCGCGGATCGAGTGCGTCGCCGAGGAGGGTTGCCGAACGCGGCCGTTGCGGTCTTCTTCGCCACCGGACCGGAGAACTTCTACCAGTTCGAGCAGTGGCGATTGCCGTTGGAACATCTGGCGCTGCAGCGTCCGGTCTTCGTGATCGTCGATCGCCCGGACACCGGCGATCTGGTGCTGCAGACCAGCAGCCTTCCGGTCGCCTTTGCCCGGGCCAGCGGTGAACTCGAACGGCTGGTCGCAGATCGAGACGTGCGGGTCGTGCTCTACCTCAATCAGGTCGAGGCGAACTTCCGCATGTTGCGGTTCGCAAGCCCGGTGCACATTCAGATCGGACACGGTGAGAGCGACAAGGGCGGGAGTGTCTCCAACCAGCACAAGGCGTACGACCTGACCTTCGTTGGCGGCGACGCGGGTCGTGATCGACTCGCCCAGCGCGTTGCGCGGATTCGACGCGACCGAGCGCACGCTCGCAGTCGGCCGCCCCCAGCTTGACCACAGCTACCCAGGCGCCCCGCCTGGCCACGTGAATCCGGATCTGAGGGTGTGGTACGCACCCACCTGGGAAGGTGATCGCCCGAGCATCGCGTACGGATCGCTGGCCAGTCACGGCGTAGCGATCATCGAGGCTCTTCTCGCCGATCCTTCGGTCCGGGTCATCTACCGGCCGCACCCGCGGATCGGGTATGCCTCTGCGACGCATCGCGACGCAGACAAGGCGGTCCGTGCTCTGCTCGCGAAGGCCGGTGATCGGCACCTGGTGGATAGCGGAGGTTATGGCTGGCAGTGGGACTTCGCTGACGCCTGCGTCACCGATGTCTCGGCCGTCGCCTATGACTGGCTGGCGACCGGCAAGCCTTTGCTGATCACCGAGCCGGCGGCGAGCGCGTACCGTCCGCCTTCTGCGCTGCTGGATGCTCTTACGCTTCTGGGCGCAGCGGAAGCCTCAGATGTTCTGTCACGAATCCGGGCGTTGCAGAGTGATGCCGACGCGAGGGGGCAGCTTCGGGGTCTCGCATACCACTACTTCGGCGATGTCAGCGCGCAGCAGAGCACAAAGCGATTCGAGGATGCGATCGAGCGCGCGTACCAGATCCAACAAGCGCCATCTGGCTGACTGGGATGACGAAACCTACGTGCACGTAGGTTGCATCCCGGAGCTAGAGCCCGCGCAGGAAGTCGATGTCGTCGTCTGGTGCTTTCGGGCGCGGCCTCTGTTTCGTGCCCAAGGACTCCGCGTTGGGCCGACCCAGCAACAACCAGCAGACGGCGCCGGCCAGGGGCAGACAAATGATGGCTGTCGCCCACAGCCAGCGAGGCATCCGGCGGACGGCGAACGGCGGGGCCTGAGCGACCTCGACGACACAGTAGATCATCAGCAATACGACGATGATGATCGGTAGATACCGCCCCATACCGAAGAGTATGCGTCTTGGTCCGGGCTCGATACAACACTCGACGCGAGTGCCCTGGCACTAGGCTGTCGGGATGCCTCGCGGACCTGTCGCCCCGCGCATGGCATCCGATGCGTGGGCTGGCACGGGAGGTCGTGGTGACGGCCGGTTTCGACGTCGGTGCCGAGCGACCCACGCACCCGACGATTGCCCAGCTGCGGGAGGTGACACAACCGCCGAGCGTCCGCAGCCGGGCCGCCGCGGAACACTGGGTCGCCCATGCCTATCTGAGGGACATTTCCCCTTATCTCACACGGATCCTGCTGCGAGCCGGGTTCAGCGCGAATGGCGTCACCTGGCTGATGATCATCGCTGCGGCTGCCGCGGCAGTGGCCACCGGCTGGCCCACCTTGCTCGGCCGCGATCCTTGCGGTGATCTTGGTACAGCTGCAGATGCTGCTGGACTGCTGCGATGGCGAGGTGGCGCGCTGGCGGCAGACCTCATCGCCTGTCGGTGTGTACCTCGATCGGGTGGGGCATTACGTCGCTGAGTGCGGGATCGCGGTTGCCCTGGGCGTTCGGGCCACCGGTCAGCTGCAGATCAGCGGAGTCTGGATCAGCGCAGGGCTGCTGCTGGGGCTGCTGATCGCGTTGAACAAGGTGGAGAACGACCTGGTGCACGTCGCGCGGCACTATGCCGGACTGCCGCAGATGCCCGACGCCGAGAACGTGCGCGCTCCCAGGGGAGGCTTCCTGCGCACCGCTCGCCGGCTGGCTCGACTGATCCCGTTTCATAGGGTCTTTCACTCTGTGGAGCTGTCGATCCTGGTGCTCATCGCGGCCATTGTTGATCTTTTTGCCGACGGCGCGGCGACGAAGCTGCTGCTCGCTGCGCTGGTCATCGCGGCATGCCTGACCCTTGTTGGTCATCTGGTCGCCGTGCTTGCGTCGTCAAGGCTGCGATGACGCAGCCTGTGCGGCCAAAGTTCGGGGTCCCCAAGTTCGGTGTGGTCGTCTTGACGATGGGTAACAGGCCCGACGATCTGAAACGCGGTCTTGCCAGTCTGTTGAACCAACGCGATGTTGATCTCGATGTTGTGGTGGTTGGCAACGGCTGGCAGCCGATGGGTTTGCCGCAAGGGGTCAAGGCCCATGGTCTGGCCGAGAACCTCGGGATTCCGGCCGGTCGTAACGCAGGCGTGAGCTTGGTCGAAGGGGAATTGCTGTTCTTCCTCGACGATGATGCCCGCCTTCCCGCCGACGACATCTTGGCTCGCATGGCGACGCAGTTCGCTGCGGATCCGACGCTAGGCATGATCCAGCCGCGTGTCGTCGATCCGCACGGCCTGGAGGCGCCGCGTCGCTGGACTCCGCGGGTACGCGTCGGTGACCCCGGCCGCAGCAGTGCCGCGATGAACGTCTGGGAGGGTGCGGTTGCGGTTCGTCGCGATGCTTTCGAGTTTGCCGGCGGCTGGCCGGAGCCGTTCTGGTATGCCCACGAAGGCATAGAGCTGGCGTGGCGGGTGTGGGACGGCGGCTTCCATGTTCACTACGACGGCAAAATCGAGGTGTATCACCCGGCCATCCAGCCGACCCGGCACGCCGAGTTCTACCGATTTCAGGCCCGAAACCGCGTCTGGCTCGCAAGGCGTAACCTGCCGCTGCCGGTCGGCGTGATCTACGTGTTGGACTGGACGGCTGTGTCGGCGATTCGACTGCGTTCGCGTACGGCGTGGCGCGAAACGCTCCGGGGTTACCGCATCGGGCTCACCGAGCCCGGCGGTGAACGGCGACCGATGAAGTTGGCGGACCATCTGGCGCATGACACGCGCCGGGCATCCACCGGTAATTTGATGATGGTGGAGCAGGCCGACCCGAATGATCGTGCCCTGAATGATCGTGCCCTGACTGATCGTGCCCATGCATGATCGCGCATGGTCGAAATGGGCGATTGGACAGGTGGAGGCGGATGCGAATCGCAGTGCCGACACTCACCTGCACGCATTTCCGCTGCCACCGGACTGGGGCATCAGTCTGTATCTGAAGGATGAGTCGGTGCATCCGACGGGGAGCCTCAAGCATCGGTTGGCACGGTCGCTGGTGCTCTATGGCCTCTGCAACAACTGGATCACCTCAGGGCACCACGCTCGTTGAGGCGTCCTCTGGGTCCACCGCGGTCAGCGAGGCCTACTTCGCGCGGCTGCTCAACCTGCCGTTCGTGGCCGTGATGCCGGCGTCGACCGTGCGGGAGAAATGCGAGCTGATCGAGTTCTACGGCGGACAATGCCAGCTGGTGGAGGATCCGACGACGATCTATCAGGTGGCGGCGGATTTGGCAGCCAGCAGCGGCGGGCTACTACCTCGACCAGTTCACCTACGCCGAACGGGCAACCGACTGGCGCGGCAACAACAACATTGCCGAGTCGATGTTTGCTCAACTGAGTCGCGAGCCGTTTCCCATACCGGTCTGGGTTGTGGTCGGCGCTGGCACCGGCGGTACCAGTGCCACGATCGGCCGATACATGAGGCTGAAGCAGTACGACACTCAGCTCTGTGTCGTCGATCCAGAGAACTCGGCGTTCTATGACGGGTGGAGAAACCGGGATGCGGCGGTCACCGCCGCAGGCTCGAAGATCGAAGGGATCGGGCGCCCGCGCGTGGAGCCCAGCTTCGTACCGTCGCTGGTGGATCGCATGATCTCGGTGCCGGATGCTGCATCGATTGCCGCCATGCGATGGTGCACCCACAAGCTGGACCGCTGGGTGGGTGGGTCAACCGGCACCAACATGTGGGGCGCGCTACAGCTGATCGCGGAGATGAAGGCCGCGGGTACGCGCGGCAGCGTGGTCACTTTGCTGTGTGACGACGGCCGCCGTTATGCCCGCACCTACTACGACGATGCCTGGGTTGCCGAGCGAGGCTGGGACCTGGCTCCGTACCAGGCTATGCTCGAGACGTTCGAGTCCTCGGGGATCTGGCCAACAAGCTGAGACTGGACGTTCCAAGCGCCTCGGTCAAGAACCTACGTGCACGTGGTTTCGTCACGGGCAGTTGGGGATTCAGAGGAGTGGAAGACTGAGGCCGGCGGCGAAGGCGACGGCAGTTGCAAGCTCGGCGAGGCTGGTGGCTTTGAGTACGCCGATGAGCGCCAGACCGCGGCCCCCAGACAGCACAACGCGTACGGCGGGAATGATCAAGAGCAATCCGGCAAGCCCGACGAGCGCCCACCAGGTCGTCAGCAGCGCCACGACGATGATCATGAGTGCGCTGAGTGCCACCAAGATCACGTACAGAGCCCGCGTCCTGGTGTCACCCAACCGGGTCGCCAGGGTTCGCTTGCCGACCTGCGCATCGCCAACGATGTCGCGCAGATTATTGGCTACCAAGATCGCGCACGCCAAGGCGCCGACCCATATCCCGGTGAACAGCGTGGCGAGCCAAACCCTGCCCGACCTGCACGTACACGGTGCCGCAGACAGCCACCAGCCCGAAGAAAACGAAGACGAAGACCTCACCCAGGCCGACATATCCGTAGGGGCGTTTGCCGCCTGTGTAGTACCAGGCGGCCAGCACGCACGCCACACCGACGGCCAGCAACCACCAGTGCTGGGTCATGATCACGAGCGCCAGTCCAGCGAGACAGGCGATGCCGAAGCTGACGAACGCCGCTCTCTTCACCAGTGGTGGCGAGGCGATGCCAGAACCGACGAGCCGCAGCGGACCGACGCGCTCAGTATCCGTACCGCGAATGCCGTCGGAGTAGTCGTTGGCGTAGTTGACGCCGATCTGTAGCGAGACACTGACGACCAGCGCCAAGATCGCCGCGACCCAGGAGGCACCGTGCTCGAAGACTGCCAGCCCGGTTCCGGCGATCACCGGAGAGCAGGCAGCCGGCAGCGTACGCGGTCGCGCCCCGGCCAGCCACTGCGTCGGAGTCGGCCGGGGAGCCGTCTCGGCAGTCACACGGTCGCCTTTCGCTCGGCGAGTGCATTCATGATCATTGACTTGATTGCCACTCGATCCGGTTTGCCGCTGGCCAGCCACGGGAGCTCATCGAGGCAGATCAGCTCGCGAGGCACCGCGTAGGCCGGCAACGACTCACGCACGGCGGCCTGGAGATCCTCCAGCGTGCCTGGCAAATCCGAGACAGCGATGATCATGGTTCCCCACACCGAGTCGGGGACACCCACCACGGCGCCATGACCACCACGTTGAGCCGCCCATGCGCTGCACCGAACTGCTCCACGTCAGCAAAATCAACTTTGTGCCCGCCGGTGATCACGACATCATCCATCCGTCCGAGCACGACGAGCCGCCCAGCCTGCCACGTGCCTCGGTCCTGCGTGCGAAACCCGCCGTCGCGGACGGCCTCAGCGGTCAAATCCGGCCGCAGCCGATAGCCACTGAAGAGGCTGGCACTCCTGATCACCATTCGACCGTTGTCCGCGATTTCGACATCGACTCCGTCCAGTGGATCGCCGTCGTAAACACAGCCGCCGCAGGTCTCGCTCATGCCATAAGTGGTCACGATCCTGATTCCCGCTGCCGCCGCGCGGCCCACCAGAGCGTCGGTTGTCGGGCCGCCACCGACCAGGACGGCGCTGAAACTGGCGAGTGCTTCGGTTATATCGCCGCGGCGCAATGCCCGATCGAGCTGCGGGGGCACCAACGAGATGTAGCGCCGCGCGGCCAGCGTGCCCGCGACCTGGGGCAGGTCGCCCAGATCGGAACGCACGGTCGCCACGCGAGTGCCGGCGAGATGTGCGCGGGCGAGCACCATCAGGCCGGCGACGTAGTAGGGCGGCAACGCCAGCGCCCAGTCGCCTGTCCCACCAAGCCGGGCCTGCGTCGCCTGGACGGACGCGCGGATCGCTGCACGAGAGAGCACCACACCTTTTGGGATTCCGGTCGAGCCGGACGTCGCGAGCACCGTAGCGACGTCGGCCTCTGTCACGGGCTGGGCGGGTTGCAGCATGGTGATCGCCCGGGTTCGCGCAACGGGATCAGCCGGCAGCGGTGCGATCGGTGGCTCGCCGGTCAACGAGTCGGCCAGCCCAGCCGCTACCTCCGCACGGCTCGACCATCCGAAGTCGAACAGGTCGGTGCCGAACGGCTTCTGGGCCGGCTGCGCTCACGGCGACCAGGCTAACCAGTGACGACACATGGGCCAGACTTGGACCGTGCCAGACGACATCTACTGTTACGCGGTCGGCCTGCGCACCCGGTTTCGAGGAATCAATGAACGTCAAGGGATCGTCTGGGAAGGCGCGGCCGGCTGGGGTGAGTGGAGCCCCTTCCTCGATTACGACGGACCTGAGCTGGTGCCGTGGCTGCGCGCGGCCGAGGAGGCCGCCGAACGAGGTTGGCCGGCACCGCTGAGGACCGAGATTCCGGTCAACAGCACCGTGCCGGCAGTGGGACCCGCACAGGCGTACGAGATCGCCCGGACGGGCGGCTGCCGAACGGCCAAGGTCAAAGTGGCGGAGCGAGGCCAGTCGCTGGCTCGAAGATGCGGAACGGTTGGAGGCCGTCCGCGACGCGGTGGGTCGGAGCGGAAAGATCAGGATCGATGCCAACGGGGGCTGGACTCCTGATGAGGCACTGGAGGCCGTTCGCGAGCTGAATCGCTTTGATCTCGAGTATGTCGAGCAGCCCTGCGGCAGCATCGACGAGCTCGCTGATCTGCGGCGGCGGCTGGCCCGATTGGGGCTCCATGTGCCGATCGCTGCCGATGAGTCCATCCGGCGCACTGCGGACCCGTATCAGGTGGCGAAGAGCGAGGCCGCTGACATCGCTGTGCTCAAGGTGCAGCCTCTCGGCGGGGTGAGAGCCTGCCTGCAGATTGCCGAGCGGATCGGCCTGCCGGTGGTGGTCTCCAGTGCTCTTGAGACCTCAATCGGAATCAGGGCAGGGCTTGCGCTGGCGGCCGCACTGCCTGACCTGCCGTACGCCTGCGGGCTCAACACCGTTGCACTGCTCACCGATGACCTGGTTCGAGAGCCTCTGATCGCGGTTGCCGGAATGATCAACGTGGGCGATCTGACGGTGGATCGCTCGGCATTGGACAGGCACCGGCCAGCGGTCGAGGTGCAGCAGTTCTGGCAGGCTCGTCTCGTGCAGACTCGGGAGCTGGCTCGTGGGTAACGCCACGGCGTGCGCGCGAGTGATCGTCGAAGAGCTGATCAATCGCGGCGTTCGCGATGTCGTGCTCGCCCCTGGCGCCCGGAGTGCACCGTTGGCCTACGAGTGCTTCGAGGCCGATCGCATCGGCCTACTGCGCCTTCACGTCCGGGTCGACGAGCGTACGGCGGGTTTCTTGGCGCTTGGGCTTGCCAAGGGCTCCGGTGCACCAGTTGCCGTGCTGACCACGTCCGGCACGGCGACGGCCAACCTGCACCCAGCAGTGCTGGAAGCCTGGCATGCCCACGTGCCGCTTATCGTGATCACCGCGAGCCGGCCGCGCTCAGTGATCAACACCGGCGCTAACCAGACCGCCGACCAAGATCAGCTCTTCGGCCGGCATGTGCGCGGCTATGTCGGACTGTCCGACGAGATCCTTGATCATCGAACCTGGCGATTCGAGGTGGCCAGGATCATGATCGCGGCTGCGGGGGTCAGGACCAGGATGCCCGGCCCGGCGCAGCTGAATGTCGAGTTCAGCGAACCGCTGATGCCGGCGGAGTTCGCCTGGCCGCCTCCGGCTCCGGAGCTTGTGATCACCGCGACTGACACTGCGGCCGAGGCGAGGACACTGCCGACGGAGCCCAGACGGTGATCATCGCGGGCGACTGTCCACCCGAGCTGGGCGCCACTGTCGCTGATGCTTGCCGTGCGAGCCGGTGTGCCGTTGATGGCCGAGCCGTCGAGCAATGCGCGCCGAGGTGAGGCTGCACTGTCCACCTATCGGCTGCTGCTGTCTACCACGCTTGCCGAGGAGATCGAGCGTGTCGTGGTGTTCGGCCGGCCTACGCTCTCCCGGCCAGTCAGCCGGTTGCTGGCTCGCAACGATCTCGAGCTCGTCGTAGTGTCGACGCACGCCGACTGGATCGATCCGGGACGTTCGGCATCATTGGTGACCGATGCAGTGAGGCTGCCCGATCCGGGGAATCGTGACTGGTTCGACGCATGGCATCGCGCAGACCTGGTAGTGCGAGAGCGCCTCGATGCCCTGCTGGAGCGCAGCCGTACTTCACCGGGCCCGCTATTGGCCGCAGCGGTATGGGCCGCCCTTGATGCATGACGACGCGCTGTTCGCGGGTTCGTCCAACCCGATCCGCGACCTCGACCTTGCGCCCATCAACTCGTTTGCCCCGCTGGTCTATGCCAATCGTGGACTCTCAGGAATTGACGGGAACGTCTCCACTGCCGCGGGAATTGCGCTTGCGCTGGAACGTCCGACCCACGCCCTGCTGGGTGATCTGACTGCGCTGCATGACGCGACCGGCCTCGTCATCGGGCGAGCGGAGCCGCGGCCGGACCTCAGATTCGTCATCGCCAACGATGACGGAGGCAGTATCTTCGCCACGTTGGAGCAAGGCGAGCCTGCTCACATGGGAGCCTTCGAGAGGCTCTTCGGGACACCCCAGGGACTGCGCTTCGAGGCGCTGGCGGCGGCGGCCGGAATCGGTTACCGGCGAGTAGAGACCGCCGCTGATCTAGCCCAGATGTTGGCGGAGCCCCCCGTTGGCGTGGAGCTTGTCGAGGCGGTGATCGATCGCGCCCACCGCCGCACCTTGGACCGCGAGATCATTGCGCTCGCAGCCACGCTCTGACCTGGCTGGTGGCAGTCACGTCGTCCTCGTTGTATTCCAGCACGCGGCGTCGTGCTCGCGAGCGCACCTCAGCAGTTTCTCCGTGCACCGCCTCCGCGAACCACAGCTGCGAGTTCAGCCCTCCCGGATCGTCGTCGCGCCAGCTGAATCCCACATGCCGCGCCATCAGCTTGAGCCCGAGCCCGCTGACGCCGAAATAGTGGGCCTTGACGATCTCCAGCAGATCGACGAAATGCTCTTCCGCGTACGACGCCGCCCAGTCCAGCAACTCGGTGTGCTCGCGACGGGCCAGCTCGATGATCTTGGCGACTTCGTACGCGCTGTAGTGGAAGACGAGGGCCGACGGCGTGGCTTCGACGATGCTGCGTAGCCACGTGAACGCGTCGCTGGCAAGCGCAGCCTCGCTCTGGTTATCAAGATCATCGAACTGGCTGAACTCGTGATAGACGGCGCCGCTCTCGCCGGCGTACTGGAGCAGGAATCCCCACAGATAGACCCGGCCATCCGCCGAGCTTTCGATGTCAAGGTCGATCTCCACCTCGGCCTGCGGTACCTCGATCGGACCGACGGTCTCCCGATCAAAGGAGGTGCCTTCCAGCAGCATGCTGCGCGCGACGCGCAGCCACCCTGATGCGCCCTTCAGCCCCGCCGCGATGGCTGACTTCAGGCAGGTACCACTCGAGAAGCTGATCAAGCTCAGCGTCGACAAGATCGGTGATCGTGGTGATGCCGTGTCGGCGCAGCGTCGCAATTTCCCGCATGTCCAGGGGTGCCTTGTCGATGCGCAGGCTGACATCGTCGGGGTCGAGCTGAGGGAGACAGTGGTCCCACCACTGGCAACGCGGACATTCCTTGTTGACGATGGGACGGACGAGCAGTTTGGAGTCCTGGTCGGGCCGGCGAGTCTGCTGCCGCGCAACGGGGGCGATCTTGATCCGAAATGCATGCTCATGGTCGTAGCGCTCGAGCAGGCTGCGGAGCAGCCAGCCCTCGCGGACTGCTGCGCGAGAAGGTTCGCACCTGCGGCGCTCGCAGATCGGCCCAGGCAAGCACTGGTGCGCCGAAGAGATCATCGGTACCAATGACGCCGGCGAAGGCATCTTCGGCCCCGAAGCCGCAGGCCTCGAGCATCCGGTGGTAGTGGGCCAACTGCAGGAAGTCGGCTACCCGGCTACCGATCCGCAGCCCGTAGCCAGAAGCCTCGATCGCTGATCCAGGGCCGGGACTCTCCAACGTGGAGTAGCGCAACACGCGCGGCTCCTCGGCGTCGCTGTCCGGTGGCCGGGATCGTTCGATGATCTTGTGCCACTTCACTTCCACAGGGTGGTAGGCAGGCAGAACCGTTCGTACGGTCGGCGCCGCGGACGAGAAGATCGGGAAAGCCGACCCGATGACCGGAAAGATCAACAGGCAGGCAGCCACCGATGATCACTTGCGCACCGGAGGTCATGGCCCGCACGCAGGCATCGATCTGTTCCCCGCGGGTGTTGTCCGACCGTGTTCCAAGATCGACAGGCCGAAGATCGACAACCTCTCCCACGCAGGAGTCGATCAGCCGGTCGAGCACCGCCCTGTGGAATTGCGCGCCGCCGTCGAATAGCTCGGCAAGGCCGTCGCTGCTGTCGACCGAGCTGTCATCAGGCGCTGTCTCTGTGACCAGCGTGGGATTGAAGGCATTCTGGGTCTTGACCGGGCAGCTGCGTGCGGCGTACGCGCCGAGCACAATCGCTCCCGGGGGAGCCGTCACCGTCGAGGTCTCGATCATGGCGTCTCGATCATGCGCGGGCCCGATGCAACGCGACGATCCCGCCTGACAGATTGCGCCACTCAACGTCGTGCCAGCCGGAGTTCTCGATCATGGCAGCCAATCCCTGCTGGTCGGGCCAGGCCTGAATCGACTCGGCGAGGTACTCATACGCTGCGGGGCTGGAGGAAACCAGCGACGCGATTCGCGGCAGCGCCGCGACGAGGTAATTGGAGTAGAGGGTA
This sequence comes from uncultured Actinomycetota bacterium, assembly GCA_963712625.1. GTDB lineage: Bacteria > Actinomycetota > Actinomycetes > Propionibacteriales > Propionibacteriaceae > Microlunatus. The sequence goes on along the minus strand of CAVQIU010000011.1, from coordinate 56,433 downwards.
CGGAACGGCCGCCAGGTGGGGGTGGAGAACTCGCAGACGACGAGCGTGCCTTCTGGCTTGGTCACCCGCCGCATCTCGTTCAGGGCTGCTGCGGTGTCCTCGACGTTGCGCAGCCCGAAAGAGATGGTGACAGCGTTGAAGCTGGCGTCGGCATAGGGAAGCTGGAGTGCGTCGGCGGCCACGAAGTTCAAGTCGGGCGTGCGCCGCTTGCCGACCAGCAACATGCCGAAGGAGAGATCGGTTGGGATGACTCTCGCACCACTGGGCAGGAAGGGTTCGCTTGACGTGCCTGTCCCTGCTGCCAGATCCAAGATCAGCTGCCCGGAGTGGGGCTGGACGGCAGCCACGACCTCGCGCCGCCAGGCCCGATCCTGGCCGAGAGACAACACATCGTTGGCGAGGTCGTACCGCGCGGCCACACGATCGAACATCGCGGCGACCTCACTACGTCGCTTGTCGAGCGTCGCGCGGCCCGAACTGGTCCTCTCAAAACCGGCCCCCTCAAAACTGGCAGCGTCAATCTCAGGCACGTCGACAGCCTGCCATGGGCCACCGACAGCTGTGAGCCGTCAACTCCCGTCATAGTGCAGTTACAGCTCGGTGACCACCTGAATCGCTGCCGGTGTCGGCTGTTGCGCGCCGCCGGCGGCTTCGACACTGACGGCAAGGCCAGTGACTCCACTGAGCGTTTCGCGGAAGAACTCCTTACGATCGCCCCCGCCGGGCACCGTGTTATCCGGAATCGCGCGCTTACCCTCCAGGGTCCACAGCTGATAGGTCCGGTCGGCGCCAACCGCCGGCAGGTCCTTGCCGATGAACATCGCGCGGTTGAGGCTCTTGGAGACCACAAAGGAGATCTGGCCGCCGTCTTTCATCGTGGCCGAGTATGTCTTGACGTCGGGTGCTGTCAGCAGCTCGGTTTCAGCGGCCTGCTGAGCCACCTGCGCCTGTCGCGCGTTGACCAGCCCATAGACCACGCCACCCAAGGCCAACGCCGCCGCCACGACCGCCGCCACCAAGACGCGGAGCACTCGGGTACGCCGCTGCTGCCGTCGCAGCGCCAGCTCATCAACAGGACGGCGAGGAGCCGGAGCGGTCACAGTCACGCGAGGGGAAGGCTGCACTGCTGCAGTCTCGGCCGGAGGCTCCGGCGGTAGTGGCCTCACCTCAGAGATGGCAGCCAGAATCGAGCTGCGCAGCGCGGGCGGCGGCGGAGTCGCACTCGCCAGCAGTGACAACTCTGCAGCCGTCTCACCAAACTCCTGAACCTCTCGGGCGCAGGTCGGGCAAACAGCCAGATGTGCCTCGAACTCCTCCAGCTCGTCAGGGTCGAGCGCATTGACCACGTACGAGCCGACGGCGCCATGGATCTCGCTCATGCCTCCACCCCCAACGCATCTCGGAGCCCGATCAGGCCGTCACGGATTCTGGTCTTGACAGTGCCAAGGGGCAGCTTGAGCAGCTGCGCTACCTGGCTTTGGGTATAGCCGCCGAAGTAGGCCAGCGTCAGCGCCTCCCGCTGAATCGGGGTCAACGACGCCATTCCCCTTCGTACCCTCTCCACGTCTAGTCGTTGCTCTACGCCATCCCACACCTGGTCGATCTCTCGCTCACTGCCGTGGAAGGCATATCGCTCGTCCCGCGCTACTTCGCTCGACACCGACCGCACCCGATCGACCGCCCGCCGATGCGCCATGGTGGTAATCCAGGCGATGACACTGCCTTTGGCCGATGAGAAGCGCGCCGACTGCCGCCATACCTCCACATAGACCTCCTGCATCACTTCGGCAGCATGGTCCGGAGACCGAAGCACCCGCAGGATGATCCCGTAGATGCGCTGCGAAGTACGGTCGTACAGCTCGGCGAAAGCCTCTTCATGGCCGCGGGAGGAGAGCGCCATCAGCTCTGCGAGATGCGCTGCCTCGGTCTCGCGGCCGCTAGAGGCCTCGGCGTGCGGCGCAGATCGGGAGGATCTCCCCTCCGAAGCCGGCGGCACCGACGAGACGTTCACGAGATCGACGCTTTCACGATCGCTGGCGCTGGCTCAGGAACCCGGCGGCAACACGCTGTTGATATTGGAGATCGTCGTCATGGGTGCCTCCCTCACGGTCGCATGGGACGACAGAGCTTGCCTCTCCCGATGGATTCGTCGCCGCCAGCACGCGGGATTGGTGACGCGCGACTGTCTGCCTTGTGAGCACGCTCGTGTCGTGGCCCGGCTCATGGCCGGAGAGCGGAAGAGAGATTCGTCGTGATCTGTTGCCGGGAAGAGGCAGAATCGCCTCCATGGCCAAACGCGCGACGATTCTGAAGGTTTCCGGCCTGCGCCGGGCCTTCGGGCCGAACACCATCTTCGACAAGTTCAATCTGGAGGTGCGTACCGGAGAGGCGATCGCGCTCACGGGGCGCAACGGCGCCGGCAAATCGACCCTGCTGCGCTGCCTCGTCGGCGCGGACCGAGCAGACGATGGCAGCGTCCAGGTCTGCGGCAACCCCATGTCGGAGACCTCGCCGGAGATCAGGCGCGACGTCGCCACCGTGATCGATGATCTTGACTTCTTTCCCGACCTGAGCGTGGTCGAGCATCTGGATCTGCTCGCCCGAGCCCACGGGATCGCCGAACCGGACGAGGTCGTCGATGAGGTGCTCGAGGAGGTCCAGCTCGTCCCTCAATCGGGTCAGCTGCCAGGCACCTTGTCCTCGGGTCAACGACGTCGGCTGGCACTGGCCACGGCGTTCGTCCGCCCACGCAAGTTGTTGATCTTGGATGAACCGGAGCAGCGGCTGGACACCGAAGGTGTGACCTGGCTGGCACAGCGGCTGAAGTCAGAACGACAGAAAGGCTTGGCCATCGTCTTCGCCAGCCACGAGCCGGAGCTCGTCGACACCGTGGCGACCCGAGTGGTCACGGCTGGGGGCAGCTCGCGGATGAGCAGTCTCGAAGCAGGCGCTGACGACTTCGCCTACGAGGAGCCGGCCGAGACCAAGCCGCTGATGCCGGCCACCCCGCGTGAGCTGAAACGGCTGATCAAGGATTGGCGATCCGGGCGCGCGACCCGCAATGTCGTGCAGGCCATGAGCGACGCGTACGTCGCCGTCTTTGCTGCGGTGATGATCGGCGCCATGGTCGTCAATGTGATCTTGAAGGCGCAACGAACGATCGCGCAGTGCAGCAGCGTTACCTGTTTGTCGGCGCGGGCCATCCTGCCGTGGGCGGCGTTCGCGACCACGATCGCGATGGCGCTGGCAGCCAGTCGGCTGTTCGGGCCGGTACTGGCATCGGCGGCCGAGGGCTTCTGGTTGCTCGATGCGCCCATCTCGCGTGCCAAGTTGCTCAGCTCTCGGCTGGTTGCTGCCGTAGTTGGCGGCATTTCTCGGTGGCGCAGTGGTCGGCACGCTGATCTCGGCCTTGACTGGGTCAGCAACGATCGAGGTACTGGTTTGGGCAGCTGCCACAGCACTCTCGGCCGCGGCATCGGTCGCCTTCGCGGCAGCGCAGCAGGGCATCGAGCGGCATCGCCTCACCCACCTCGCGACGTACGTCTTCGGCCTCCTCGCCGTGGGGGCCCTGTTCAGCGTCGTCGGGTGTCGCTGCAGGATGGTTCAGCCTCGGCCTCTCCGACGAACGTCGGCATCGAGCTCGGCCTGATCATGATCGCCGCCTCGATCTGGTACTGCTGATCAGTGCCGTACTGGCCGGACTGCGACTCGCTCAGATCCGTCGGGCCAGATTGCTGAGCGGTGGGGCATTGGTCGAGCGGCATATCCGGCGCCTTTTTCGCCCTGGACATCGGACTGGCGCACGACATCGTGGTCGAGCGCCGCGCCATCGAGCGCGGTCACGTACATCCCAAGCGTGGTAAGGGCTTGGGACTTCAGGCGATCATCTGGCGGGAATGGCAGCGGCTGTGGCGATTCCCACAGCCCTTGCTGGTCTTGGCCGCGACGATCGTCGTTCCGTACGCGGCTGACGCGCTGGGGATGAGCACGCTCACCCCCGTGCTCGCAGCCCTCGCCCTTTTCGGTGCAACGGTCCCGCTGCTCGGCGGCCTTCGGGTCCTGACGCGTTCGAGTGGGTTGGCCCGCTGCCTGCCCTTCTCGCTGGCCCGCATCAAGCTCGCATCGATCGCCGTACCCGCGATCTTGGCTGGGCTCTGGGCCGTCGCAACGGTCCCGGCCTATCTCGGCTTCGGCGATGGGGCTGTCCAACGTCCGGTGCCCGAGGCTTCTTTGATCGCCATCGCAACTGGGGCGGCTGGGCTGCTCGCGGCGGTGCGCTGGACCCAGGCCAAGGGAGTCGACTTCGGTGCACCCATGGTCGCCAGTCAAGCCGGGGCCTTTCCTCCGGGACTGGTGACCAACCTGTTCCGAGGATTTGACGTCTGCATCATCACCACGGCGCCATTGCTGCTGGGTGGGTCGCCATGGTGGTCGCTGGGCATCGCGGCCATTGCGGCGGTGATCTTGCTCAACTCGATGGATGCAGAGACCCTGCGGGCCCGTCAGGCTGAGCAGCAAAAGCAGCTGGCGGCACAGAAGAAGCAGCGGGCCGATGCCGCGACAGCTGCCAAGCAGCGCAAGCGCTAGCGAGATCGGTCCTGGGATTCAAGCCCGCTCACATTCGACGTCGCTCGCCGAAAGCCACATATCTCGGCCACAAGCAGCCTCGTGGGAGATTGTGAAAGCAATCACAAAGTGTATTACGCCGCGCCGAGCGGATTGGTGGCCGCGGGAACCGCAGTTACGCTGTGCCCCGTGACCTGGTCGGCACCGGACCCGCCGCGGCTCCACGTGCGGACGCAAGCGATCGAGGATCCGGGTTCGTTGCTGGCCCTCCTGCCGCCAAAGGACAGCTACGTCTGGTTGCGCCACGGCGATGGCCTTGTCGGTTGGGGAGAGGTGGTCCGGCTCAAGCCGGCCAGCATTGCCGAGGCGGCCGAGTGGTGGGCCGATTTGGTGGCCCAGGTCGAAGTGACCGCCGAGTTGGACAACCCGCCGGCGGGTGCTGGCCTGATGGCGTACGGCAGCTTCCTCTTCGATCCAGCGAACTCGGCCGGCCGGTCGAGTCTGATCGTGCCGCAAACGGTCGTAGGTCGGCGCGACGGCCAGACCTGGGTCACCGAGATCGGCCCGGTCTCCGTGGACGGAGTTGAACCCAGACGGCCGGCGCCTGCGGAACCGCCGCGCAACGTCAGTTTCGCCGACGGTGGGCTGAGCGGACCTGAATGGGAGGCGGCAGTTGCCGAGGCCGTACGCCGGATCGGCGACGGAGAGCTTGGAGAAGGTCGTGCTCGCACGCGACCTGCTGGCCTTTGCGCGAGAACGACATCGATTTGCGATGGGTCGCTGCTCGCCTGGCGGAGAACTACGCCCAATGCTGGACCTATCTGGTCGATGGCTCTGGTGGGCGCCACGCCGGAGATGCTGGTGAAGCGCGAGGCGGGTCTTGCTACCTCACGGGTGCTTGGCGGGCACGATCCGCCGCTCCGGAGATGATGATCATGATCTCAATCTGGCGGCCGCGCTGGCCCGGTCGAGCAAGGACCTCGAGGAGCACGAGTACGCCGTCCGGTCCGTCGCTCGGGCGCTTGCCCCGTTCTGTTCGGGCATGAACGTGCCTGACGCCCCCTACGTTCTGCAGCTGCCCAACGTGTCTGCACCTGGCGACCGATATCACCGCAGTCGCCGACAAGGGCGTCGCCTCGCTCGCCCTTGCCGCGGCCTTGCATCCCACCGCTGCGGTGTGTGGGACACCAACCGATGACGCGCGTGATCTGATTGCGGAGTTGGAGCACTTGGATCGCGAACGATACGCCGGCCCGGTGGGCTGGATCGACGCCAATGGTGACGGGGAATGGGCGATCGCCCTGCGCTGCGGGCAACTCAGCGAAACCGACCCACACCAAATCCGGCTCTTTGCCGGCTGTGGAATCGTGGCCGGCTCCGATCCTGCAGCGGAGTTGGCGGAGGCGAACGCCAAGCTGATCCCCATGCGCGATTCGCTCGGCTAGCAGTCTCCGACTCACCTTTATTTGGGACGGAATCCGGCGTTATCCAGCCGTGATCGCCGCCATCTGGGACGCGTTGATCACAAGTTCGTATCGCTGCCGCGTGTCGTCCCCATGTGTCGCGGCGACCTTCCAGTTTCACCCGATTGGCCGGAGTTCAGCGTGTTAGCTTTCCGGCTGCGCAACGCGTCTGCTAGGGGTAGCCAGGCGGGGAAACCGGGAGGACCCGAACGCTGGTCGGGTCCTCCCATCACTGAACTCGGGGGTTCGCTTCTTCATGAAAAAACTCGTCCGCCCTCTCATCGCGCTCATGGTCTTGGCCCTGGGTGTGGTGATGGTGCCGCCGGCGCAGGCCAAGGTGTACATGCCGACGGCCGGTGCGACCTTCAATGATCCGAATGGATCGCGAAGTCAGCAGACAGCTCTCATGGACCAGATCATTGGCGCGGTAAACAACGTTCCAGCCGGCTCCGTCATCCGGGTCGTGGCCTATTCCTTCGACTACCAACCCGTGGCCGATGCATTGATCGCCGCCAAGAAGCGGGGCGCCCAGGTACGGCTTCTGATCGATAGTCATGCCGAGACTGCTCAGATCAGGCAATTGAGGAGTGCGTTCGGCACGGGCACGAGCGACGGCACCTACCTCCGGACCTGCAAGTACAGCTGCATGGCAAACACGGCCTTCGTTCATTCACTCCAAGCTCTACCTGTTCTCCCGCACCGGCGGCGCGACGCATGTGTCCATGAACTCCTCGGCGAACCCAGCCGAAACTGGCGTCAGCAAGTCGTGGAACAACACCTACACGACCGTCGGCGACAAGACCCTCTACGACGCGAACGTCGACAACTTCAACGACATGCTGCCCGACAAGACGAACACCAACTACTACCACACCGTGGAGAGCGGCCACCGTACAAGGAGTACTTCTTCCCGCGGGCCGGCTCCACGAAGAACTCGGACACGCTCTACAACATTCTCAACGACGTCAGCTGCCCGAGCACCATCAAGGTCACGACATACTTCTGGACGAATGCCGCGTCTCTACCTGGCAGAGAAGCTCTCGGCTCTCAAGAAGGCGGGCTGCAGCGTCGAGGTGATCTATCCCGATGGTCCCGGAAGCCAGGACACTATCTATCCCGAAATAACTTCTGAGCTTCGCAACGGCGCCATCGACACCTGGAATACTCGTCCTAACAAGGGTCTCTACGTACACAACAAGGTGATATTGATCGACGGCACGTATCAGGGCGTCGCAGGTCAGAAGATCGTCTACGCCACCTCGCAGAACCTCACCATGACCAGCCTGCGGGAAAGCAACGAGGTCATGCTTCGAATCCCGAATATTCCATCTGTTTATGCGGCCTACCTGGACAACTTCCAGCAGATCAAAAGCCAATCCGTGAAAATCATCTCGAGTGCTGCCAAGACAACAGCCGGTGTCGATAGCACCAGTGAAAAGCGCAGCAGTATTGGCGCCCAAGGACAACAGCCCTGACCCTGACGAGTAGTCAACCTCCGCTGCGACGCGTCACCGCCGTAATCCTGGCTGGTGGCGCGTCGCAGCGCTTTGCTCCGGACAAACTGGCGGAGCAGGTGGAGGGCATGTCGCTGCTCGACCGAACGCTGGCGTCGCTGCCAGAGCAGGTGGCTGCCGTGATCATCGTCGGGGCAGTTCGGGAAGTCTCCCGCTCGGTGGTCTTCACCTCAGAAGCTCCGCCGGGTGGGGGACCGGCGGCAGCACTCGTGGCCGGACTACGTCGAGCGCTCGACGAGTCGAGTGACGCGATCGTCACGTTGCCCGGGGACGCACCGCTTGCCGGTCAGGCTGCAGGCATTCTGCTCAGCCGCCTGGACAGCGAACCAAACATCGAAGCGGTTGTCGGCATCGATTCAGCAGGTCACGAGCAGCCGCTGCAGCTTGCCTTACGCCGGGCCGCGGCCGAGAGCGTTGGTGGCAGCCGCCGGACCGAGCGGCGCAGCCGGGGTATCCGCACGCAGGCTGCTCGATGCACTACGGCCTGGTTTGGTTGCTCACGAGCTGCGGCCCGCTGAACTTTGGGACATCGACACACCTGATCAACTACTCGCGTGGCGGCTGAGGTCCTCAGTAGCCGTTTCATCGATCGTGAATCTGGCGGCAGAGCGCCGGAAGGCAGGTCAACCGTCCGGTTGTCATTGCCATAGACGGTCCCAGTTGCTCGGGCAAGTCGATCTTGGCGGCCGCCGTCGCCCTTCGATCCGGCGGCTCGATCCTTGAGGGCGACGACTTCTATCGGGACACCCTGCCGAAGTTGACCGTCGCACAGCGCGAGGCAATGTCAGACGCCACCGTGGTCAATGCCGTGATCGACTGGGCGCGGCTTCGTGATCAGGCTTTAGTGCCCTTGCAAGCCGGAGAGTCCGCCACCTTCCAGCCGTACGACTGGGATGCCGACGATGGCCGGTTGGCGCCGCCCGATGACCATTCCGGCCGCCGACGTAATTATCGTCGACGGCGTCTACGCGGCCCGACCGGAACTGGCTGATCTGGTGGATGTATCCGTTTACCTGGGCGTCGATCAGCAGACTCGTGCCCGTCGGTATGCCGACCGGGACGAGGACGATCCGGATTGGCGGCGTCTCTGGGAGCGTGGCGAGGTCTACTACTTCAGCGCGGTTCGACCACCGGCGAGCTTTGACATCCAGCTCGACGACCATGAGCTAGGTGACGAGAGCGGCGCTTGACATAGCTCCGAACCGCTGCGCTTCCTTCCAGCGTTGAGATCCAGCCTGCCCGAATGTCTTTGAACCCAACGCAACGAGCCCTCCGCGGGAAGTCGTAGACTCTGCATCAAGACTTAGTGAAGTTTTTCACTAAGTCCCGGGAAGGCTTCAGGAGACACCGGGAGACAGCATGTCGGTCACCACGAATGGGCCCGGCCCGTACGCGGAACCTGACGTACGCGATCATCTGACCCCGCCGACTGTCGATGCTGACGTGGTCGTGGTTGGCGCCGGCCCTGCCGGCTCTGCTACGGCGACCCACCTGGCTCGCCATGGCCTGCGCGTCTCCTTGTTGGAGAAGAGCACGTTCCCGCGAGAGAAAGTCTGCGGTGACGGCCTCACCCCGCGCGGCACGCGCCAGCTGATCCGGCTTGGCATTGACACCTCCGAAGAAGCTGGCTGGTTGCACAACAAGGGCCTGCGAATCTATGGCGGCGAGCGACCTTTCGAGCTGAAGTGGCCCGTTCTTGCCGACTTTCCGAGCTACGGCGTGGTTCGGCCGCGGGCTGATTTTGATGAGCTGCTTGCTCGACATGCCGTAGCAGCGGGGGCCTCGCTGTACGAGCGCAGCAACGTAGTCGAGCCGATCATCGATCCTCGCAGCAGCCGCATCGTGGGCGTGCGCACCAAGGACGGCCGTCGCTTCACCGCCCCAATAGTCGTCGCAGCAGACGGAAACTCGACCCGCTTGAGCCTTGCCATGGGGCTGAATCGACGCGAGGACCGACCTATGGGTGTCGCGGTGCGCACCTACTACGCCAGTCCTAGGCACCGCGATGACTACCTGGAATCGTGGTTGGAGTTATGGGAGGGCAAGCCAGGTAAGAGCGCCCTGCTGCCTGGATATGGCTGGATATTCGGGATGGGCGATGGCACCTGCAATGTCGGGCTTGGGATCTTGAACACCTCGTCCGCCTTCGGCAAGACCGACTACAAGGATCTGCTCAAGCGCTGGCTGAGCAACACCCCGGAGGATTGGGGCTTCCGCGATGAGAACATGATCGCTCCGGTGCGCGGCGCTGCGCTGCCGATGGGGTTCAATCGGCAGCCGCACTATGGGCGTGGGCTGCTGCTTGTTGGTGACGCGGGCGGCATGATCAACCCCTTCAACGGCGAGGGCATTGCCTATGCCATGGAGTCTGCCGACATCGCGGCAAGCGCGATGGTCGAGGCGCATGAGCAAGGACCTGGGAGCCCGGCTGCCGAACGCGCCCTGCAGTCGTACCCGATCAAGCTCAAAGACCACCTTGGGGGCTACTACACACTGGGTCGTACATTCGTGAAACTGATTGGTCACCCCCAGGTGATGCGCGTATGCACCAGGTATGGGCTGCCCCGCCAGACCTTGATGCGCTTCACCCTGAAGCTCCTGGCCAACCTGACCGATACCCGCGATGGCGACGCTATGGATAAGTTGATCAATTCGTTGTCACGGATTGCGCCGGCGGCATGATCAACTCGCGAATCTCCGGAAAGGAAGTCGGCTGGTGAGTCCCTACGTCGGAATCGTGATCTTGCTCGCGATTGCCTCGGGGTTCGTCGGGCTTACCGTCGTGACCAGCCTGCTGGTCGGTCCTGGGCGGTTCAATCGAGCCAAGTACGACTCGTATGAGTGTGGCATAGAGCCGACGCCGCAGCCTGTTGGCGGCGGCCGGTTCCCGGTGAAGTACTACATCACAGCCATGCTCTTCATCGTTTTCGACATCGAGATCGTCTTCCTCTATCCCTGGGCTGTGGCCTTCGATCAGATGGGCATCTTCGCCCTCGTCGAGATGATCTTGTTTATCGTCGCTGTCTTCATTGCCTACTTCTACGTGCTGCGGCGGGGTGGGCTGGATTGGGATTGAGAATGCAACCGAGCAGGAGTGTTGGCTGAGATGGGCCTCGAGGAGAAGCTTCCCAGTGGTGTGCTGCTGACCACGATTGAGAACCTGTTCGGCTACATGCGGAGCGCGGCGTTCTGGCCGGCCACCTTCGGTTTGGCCTGCTGTGCCATCGAGATGATGACTTACGGCGCGCCGCGGTACGACTCCGGTCGGTGGGGGCAGGAGGTTTTTCGTGCCTCGCCTCGCCAGGCCGACCTAATGATCGTCGCCGGCCGGGTGAGCCAGAAGATGGCGCCGGTGCTGCGACAGATCTATGACCAGATGCCCAACCCGAAGTGGGTGCTCGCAATGGGCGTGTGCGCCAGCACGGGTGGGATGTTCAACAACTATGCGATCGTGCAAGGCGTCGATCACGTCGTCCCTGTCGACATGTACTTACCAGGGTGTCCGCCGCGGCCTGAGATGCTGATCGATGCCATGTTCAAGTTGCGCGACAAGGTGCGTCACACCCCGATCGGTCTGGACGCGATCGCGGCCGATCAGGAGCAGGAGCAGCGCCAGCTGGAAGCGCCGACCCTGGCAGAGCAGAAGGGTCTGCTCAGATGACCGAAGACACCCCGCGTCGCCCGCCCCGCAAGCGGACGCGCAAGACTCCAACGCGCAAGCCGGCAGAGACACCCCGTGAGCCCGACGAGATGCCCAAGCCCGTCGAAGGGCAAGACGAAGGTGCCTCGACAAGCGACGTCGTGAGCTCGTCGAAGGACGCAGCAGACATTCATGACGAATCGGACGAGAACGCGCCGATCAAGGGCGCGGTGCCCGAGGGCGAATCCGAGCCTGATGCCGAAACCAAGCCGGAGTCGGTGACGGCCGAAACGCCCCCTGTGAGCTCAGGTGCCACTGCGGCAGAGGAAGACGAAGCCCAACTGGCCACCGCCGAGCCCACGGCCGAAGTGCTCCAAGTCCGTAAGGGCATGTTCGGGGTCAAGGGCAGTGGTGATACATCCGGATATGGCGGACTGACCCGTGTCGTCGAGTTCCCGGCAGCGGCCATTCCGCCGTTCGGCGGCTGGTGGGATCAGGTCTACGAGCGGATCGGCGCCTTGATCCCGAACTTCAGCGACGTGATCACCAAGGTCGTCATCCACCGCGGCGAGATCACTTTCCATGTCGCTCGTCAGCACCTCCCTGAGCTGGTCCGCTACCTCAGAGACGACGTTCACTTGCGCTTCGAGTTCTGCAGCAGCGTCTCGGGCGTGCACTATCCCGCTGACCAGGACCGTGAGCTGCACGCGGTCTATCACTTGCAGTCGATGACACACAACCGGCGGCTTCGGCTAGAGGTTTCCGCACCCGACAGCGACCCGCATATCCCATCGGTCGTCGCCACCTACCCAACGGCCGACTGGCACGAGCGCGAGACGTACGACATGTTCGGCATCATCTTCGATGGCCATCCCGCCCTGACCCGGATCCTGATGCCTGACGACTGGCCCGGCCATCCGCAGCGTAAGGACTATCCGCTCGGCGGGATCCCGGTGGAGTACAAGGGCGCGACCATTCCACCCCCAGATCAAAGGAGGTCGTACTCGTGAGCACGACCGATGAGCGCACCGATCCTTCGCCAGGCGCAGAAGACACCGCGACAGGCTCGGCGGACACCTCCGCAGAGCAAGATCCCTTCGCTGCCGGCGGCGAGGCGGCCGAAGGCCACGTGTATACGGTCACCGGGCAGGACTGGGACTCTCTGGTGTCTGAGCAGGCCGAGCGCGGCGACGAGCGGATCGTGGTCAATATGGGGCCACAGCATCCCTCGACGCACGGGGTACTCCGGTTGATCTTGGAACTCGAAGGAGAATCAGTTACCGAGGCCCGGTGCGGCATCGGCTACCTGCACACCGGGATCGAAAAGAACATGGAGTTCCGCAACTGGACTCAAGGCGTCACGTTCTGCACCCGGATGGATTACCTGTCTCCCTTGTACCAGGAGGCGACCTATTGCTTGGGCGTCGAGCGGCTGCTCGACATCGAATCTGAGATTCCAGAGAAGGCCAACGTCATTCGGGTGCTGATGCTGGAACTGAATCGCATCTCATCCCACATGGTCTGCATCGCCACCGGCGGCATGGAGATCGGCGCGCTGACCGTGATGACTATCGGATTTCGGGAGCGGGAGAAGGTGCTGGACGCCTTCGAGTTGATCACCGGCCTCAGAATGAACCACGCCTACATCAGGCCAGGCGGCGTCGCTCAGGATCTGCCCGACAACGCCCTTGATCATGTCAAGGACCTTGTCGTCTGGATGAGGAAGCATCTGCCGGAGTACGCAGATTTCTGCAACGAGAACCCGATCTTCAAGGCTCGGCTCTCTGGCGTCGGCTATCTCGATCTTGCTGGCTGCATTGCCTTGGGTATCACCGGGCCGCCCTTGCGTGCGACTGGCTACGACTGGGATCTGCGTAAGAAGCAGCCGTACTGCGGGTACGAGACCTACGACTTCGACGTGCAGACCTGGGACACCATGGACGCGTACGGGCGGTTCCGGATCCGCTTGAACGAGATGTGGGAAAGCCTCAAGATCATCGAGCAATGCGTCGAGCGGCTGGAGAAGATGCGGGGCGCACCGATCATGATCGCCGACAAGAAGATCGCCTGGCCCGCGCAGCTGTCCATCGGCTCCGACGGCATGGGCAACTCCAACGAATACCTCAAGCACATCATGGGCCAGTCGATGGAGGCGCTGATCCATCACTTCAAGCTCGTCACCGAGGGCTTTCGAGTGCCGCCGGGCCAGGCCTACGTGCCGATCGAAAGCCCGCGCGGGGAGCTTGGCGCCCACGTGGTATCCGACGGCGGGACGCGCCCGTTCCGTGCACACTTCCGGGATCCGAGCTTCACAAACCTCCAGGCCATGCCGGTGATGTGCGAAGGCGCGATGGTCTCAGACGTTGTGGTTGCGGTTGCGTCGCTGGATCCCGTCATGGGAGGTGTCGACCGATGACGCGGCCTCGGTGCTCCTATCGCGTGTCGCCGTCTACGGGGGTCGAGCGGACCCCGGGCCGGCTAGGCAAACTTTGCGCCTGCGTTGGTGGGTCGGGTGCGGTTTGGCGGTCGTCAGGATTCGAGCATCTCAGGTTTGCTACGCCGGCCCGGGGTCCGCTCGACCCCCGTCGATGCGACGCGCTCGGCTGCTCTCTCGGCCCGAGCCGAGACCGTGCGCGTTTGACCCCTGAAGACACCGGTCAATCGCGCACGATAACTGCACATGTGCCGGCAACGAGGTTCGGGGGGCCAGCATGAGCAGTCCGGTCGAACCGCAGGCTCCGGCTCCCAATGGGCATGCCGGTGGCGACATAGCGGCAGAGGACCTTGCCGGGCGGCTGACCGGCGATGAGCACGGCCCGCAGGGTCACTTCACCACACACTTTGACGAGCCGAGCCTTGACTACGCCGTCTCAGAAACCAAGATCACCGAGTCGACACTGGAGGAGATGCGCCTGATAGCGGCGCGATATCCGCAGTCTCGCTCGGCGCTGCTGCCGATGCTGCATCTGGTGCAGAGCGTCGAAGGACGCGTAACGCCGGCAGGCATCGAGGCCTGCGCCGAGCTCCTGGGACTGAGCGCAGCCGACGTCAGTGGCGTTGCCACGTTTTACACGATGTACAAGCGGCGCCCAGTGGGGGAGTATCAGGTCGGGGTCTGTACCACGGCGCTGTGCGCCATCATGGGCGGCGATGAGGTCTACGCGACACTCCAAGATCATTTAGGGATTGGCAACGACGAGACCACCGAGGACGGCAAGATCACTCTGGAGCATGTGGAGTGCAACGCAGCCTGCGACTTCGCGCCGGTAATGATGATCAACTGGGAGTTCTTCGACAATACGACACCGGAACGGGCGATTGAGCTGGTTGATCAGCTACGGAGTGGTGCCGAGGTGCGATCCACCCGTGGCGCCCGGGTCTGCACGTGGAAGGAAGCCGAGCGAGTGCTTGCCGGCTTCCCCGACGGTCGAGCCGATGAAGGGCCCACGGCAGTCGGTCCGTCGCTGCTCGGGTTGCGCATTGCGCAACAGCATGACTGGACTGCTCCAGATCCGGAGCACAGACAGGACCGACCAGGCGAGGAGGAGCGGTGAGCAGTCCCTCGACCGACTCAGGACGCAGTCCTTCGGGCGCAGGACATGGTGTACTGACGCCTGTCCTGACCGCCAACTGGGGAGACGAGCGCGCCTGGAAGCTCAGTAACTACGAGCGTCGCGGTGGCTACGACGCCCTCCGCTCAGCATTCCGGATGGAGCCGGCCGAGGTCGTCGCCCTCGTCAAGGACTCTGGCCTGCGCGGCCGCGGCGGAGCGGGCTTCCCGACCGGGATGAAGTGGAGCTTCATTCCTCAGGACAATCCGAACCCCAAGTACCTCGTAGTCAATGCCGACGAATCCGAGCCGGGGACGTGCAAGGACATTCCACTGATGATGGCCACGCCGCACACTCTGGTAGAGGGCGTGATCATCTCCGCGTACGCGATCCGTGCCAACCATGCGTTCATCTACGTTCGCGGCGAGGTGCTGCACGTGGTACGCCGTCTGCAGCAGGCGGTACGTGAGGCGTACTCGGCTGGATACGCCGGCAAGAACATCCTCGGCACCGGTTATGACCTCGAGATCATCGTGCACGCGGGTGCGGGCGCCTATATCTGCGGTGAGGAGACCGCACTGCTGGACTCGCTGGAAGGTCGTCGCGGTCAGCCACGGCTGCGCCCACCATTCCCCGCGGTGGCCGGCCTCTATGCCTGCCCAACAGTGATCAACAACGTCGAATCGATCGCCTCGGTGCCATCGATCATCACCAACGGCGACGACTGGTTCTCGTCGATGGGAACCGAGAAGTCCAAGGGCATGACCATCTACTCGCTGTCGGGTCATGTCGCAAACCCGGGACAGTTCGAGGCGCCCCTTGGCATTACCCTGCGCCAGCTTCTTGATCTTGCGGGCGGCATCCGCGATGGCCACCAGCTGAAATTCTGGACGCCGGGCGGCTCATCGACACCGATGCTGACCGATGCCCACCTCGATGTGCCACTGGACTATGAGGCCGTTGCGGCGGCGAAGTCGATGCTCGGAACCAAAGCTTTGCAGTGCTTCGACGAGACCACCTCGGTCGTCAGGACGGTGTTGCGCTGGACCGAGTTCTACAAGCACGAGTCCTGCGGCAAGTGCACGCCGTGTCGCGAGGGCACCTGGTGGCTGGTGCAGATTCTCAAACGGATGGAGGCCGGGCGGGGCCAGGATGGCGACATCGAGAAGCTACTTGACCTCTGCGAGAACATTCTCGGCCGATCCTTCTGCGCCCTAGGCGATGGAGCAACCTCGCCCATCACCTCAGCCATCCAGTATTTCCGAGACGAGTTCGAGGCTGCGATGCACACGCCTGCCTGGGAGCTGTTTCCCTACGAGCGCAGCACGATCTTCCTCCGTGAGCCGGCAGGAGTAGGAGCATGACGGTCACCGCACCAGGCGCTGCCGCAAGCTCGGACGTCACAGCCCGGGAAGATCTGGTCACTCTGACCATCGACGACATCGAGGTGTCGGTGCCCAAGGGCACGCTGGTCATCCGGGCGGCGGAACTCATCGGAGTCGAAATACCTCGGTTCTGTGATCATCCGCTGCTCGACCCCGTCGGCGCCTGCCGGCAGTGCCTGGTCGAGGTGCCTGACGGCGGGACCGGTAGACCTATCCCGAAGCCGCAGGCCTCCTGCACGCTCGAGGTCGCGCCCGGCATGAAGATCAAGACCCAGCTCACCTCTCCGATCGCGGACAAGGCACAGCGCGGAAACATGGAGTTTCTGCTGATCAACCATCCGCTCGACTGCCCGATCTGCGACAAGGGCGGGGAGTGCCCGCTGCAGAACCAGGCGTTGTCGCATGGGTACGCGGAGAGCCGGTTCACCGACGAGAAGCGCACCTACCCCAAGCCGATCAACATCTCGCCTAACGTCTTGCTGGATCGTGAGCGCTGCGTGCTCTGCGCCCGCTGTACCCGGTTCTCCGAGCAGATCGCGGGCGATCCGTTCATCGCGTTGATCGAGCGTGGCGCCCTGCAACAGGTCGGGATCTACGAGAGGGAACCTCTCGAGTCGTACTTCTCCGGCAACACCATTCAGATCTGTCCGGTGGGCGCGCTGACCAGCGCGGCGTACCGGTTCAGGTCGCGGCCGTTCGATCTGGTTTCCACACCGTCAATTGCCGAGCATGACGCTTGCGGCTCGGCGATCCGGGTCGATCACCGACGTGGGATCGTGATGCGCCGCCTCTCGGGGAATGATCCGGACGTCAACGAGGAGTGGATCACCGACAAGGATCGTTTCGCCCATCGGTATGGGGACGGCGACGATCGTCTCACCCGTCCACTGGTGCGAGATGGTGACGTGCTCCGCCCGGCCTCCTGGCCCGAGGCCATCGACGTCGCCGTTCAAGGACTCAGGGCCGCGGGCAGCTCCGTCGGTGTGCTGACCGGAGGCCGACTCACGCTGGAGGACGCGTACGGCTACTCCAAGTTCGCCCGAGCCGTGCTGGGCACGAACAACATCGACTTCCGGGCGCGGCAGCATTCCAGCGAGGAGGCCGACTTCCTCGCCAACGCCGTAGCCGGAACCGGGCAGGGGGTCAGCTTTGCTGATCTTGAAAATGCCAGTTCGGTGCTGCTGGTCTGCCTGGAGCCCGAGGAGGAAGCAGGCATGATCTTCCTCCGGCTGCGCAAGGCCTTCCGGAAGAAGCATCTGGCGTCCTGGACGCTCGCGCCGTATGCGAGCAACGGGACACGCAAGATGGGTGCCCAGCTCATTCCCTGCGTGCCCGGCGACGAAGCCAAACTGCTTGAGCAGCTTTACCCCGGGGACGCGGTGACGCCCGAGGAGCGGGCGGAAGTTTCCCTTGATGAGAATTCGGTGATCTTGGTCGGCGAACGGGCGGCCGGCCTGTCCGGGGTGTTCAGTGCGTGTCATCGGCTCGCCGAGCGCACCGGTGCGAGGCTGGCCTGGATACCGCGCCGTGCCGGAGATCGCGGGGCACTTGAGGCGGGCTGCCTGCCCAACCTGCTTCCCGGCGGCAGACCGGTGGCAGACCCTGCCGCCCGCATCGACACCCAGACGACGTGGGGAACCGAATCGCTGCCGTCCCTTGAGGGTCGCGACGCGGATCAGATCTTGATCGGCGCGGCCGACGCCGAGCTCGAGGCGCTGGTCGTGGCGGGCGTCGATCCGAACGACTTCGTCGATCCGCAGGCCGCGCTCGAAGGCTTGGAGGCGGTCGGTTTCGTGATCAGCTTGGAGACCCGCGCGTCGCTGGTCACCGAGCGTGCCGATGTTGTCTTTCCGGTCACGCTGATGCACGAGCGTGCGGGCACCTTTGTGAACTGGGAAGGTAGGCGACGGTATTTCGATGTCGTGATCGAACGACCCAACGGCCTGTCCGATCTCAGGGTTCTGGCTGCGCTCGCCGATGGCCTCGGCGGTGACTTGGGCTTTCGTACGCCGGCGGAGGCCCGAGCCGAACTCGATGAGCTGGGGGTCTGGGAGGGCGAGCGCAGCGAGGCTCCTGACTATGAAGCGGGCCAAGCGGCTGCAGCAGATGGCACCACGGCGGTGCTGGCGACCTGGCGGATGGCCCTTGATGGGAGTCGCGCGCTGGATGGTGAACCCTACCTGCAGGCCACGGCGCGGCCAGCCGAGGCACGGATGAGCCCGAGCACCGCCACAGCTGCCGAAATCTCAGACGTGGCCGTGATCAGCAATGACCGAGGCTCGATCAGCCTGCCCGCAGCGGTCGACCCTGAGATGGTGGATGGTGTGGTGTGGCTGCCGAGTCGTGCCCCGGGCGCCGCGATCTCGCAGCACCTCGCCGCGACCGCAGCTGATCTTGTCACGATCGGCCCGGCAGCGGAGCTTGCCACTGCGGGCGCAGACGGTGGGACGGTTGATAGTGACATGGGGGCAAGCCAGTGAGCGTGCTGATGCCGATGGATCTAGACGTGTTCTTCAACGATCCGTGGTGGGTGGTCCTGCTCAAAGCGCTCTTCGCGTTCGTGGTATTGCTCGTCCTCACCCTGTTCACGATCTGGTACGAGCGCCGCGTCGTGGCTTTCATGCAGCACCGCCAAGGCCCGAACATGAACGGGCCGTTCGGCCTGCTGCAGTCCCTCGCAGACGGCATGAAGTTGATGTTCAAGGAGGACTTCACTCCGACCGCGGCCGACAAGATCGTCTTCACGCTCGCACCGCTCGTCGTCGCCATTCCTGCCATCACCGCGTTCGCTGTCATCCCTATGGCCGGCCTGGTGAGGGTGCCGTTCACCGATATCACCACGCCACTGCAGGTGACCGATCTGCCGGTGTCGGTGCTGTTCATCGTCGCAGTCGCGTCGATCGGCGTGTACGGGATCGTCCTTGCCGGTTGGTCGTCCGGATCGACCTACTCGCTGCTCGGCGCGTTGCGTTCGAGTGCGCAAGTGATCAGCTACGAGATTGCGATGGGTCTGGCGCTCGTTGCGGTCTTCCTTTATGCCGGCTCGCTGTCGACATCGGAGATCGTGGCCAAGCAAGCTGAGCCGGCAACTGTCTTCGGCGTACCGCTGTGGTTTGCGGTGCAACTGCTGCCGTCGTTCATCATCTACCTGATCTCCATGGTGGGGGAGACCAACCGGGCGCCGTTCGATCTCCCCGAGGCCGAGGGCGAGCTCGTCGGAGGTTTCCACACCGAGTACTCCTCGATGCGTTTCGCCATGTTCTTCATGGCTGAATACATGAACATGATCACGGTCTCGGCATTGGCTGCCACTCTCTTCCTGGGCGGCTGGCACGCGCCGTTGCCGTTCAACCTGCTGCCAGGCGCGGACTCGGGCTACTGGGGTCTGCTCTGGTTCGTGGCGAAGGTGCTGATCATGCTCTTCATCTTTGTCTGGCTACGTGGCACGCTGCCGCGATTGCGCTACGACCAGTTCATGCGGTTCGGCTGGCGCTGGCTGATTCCCATTTCGCTCGTCTGGACGCTCATGATCGCGATCTTGCGGATGGGCCAGCGGGAGGGCTGGTTCAGCGGCCGAACGTTCTGGCTGGGTGCGGCGGCAGTCTTTGTCGTCCTTGTCGGCCTCGCCTTCTTCGGCGGCAAGGAGCAGCCGGAAAAGGCCGACGAAGAAGCTGCTGGCGAACGGATGGGTGAATTCGATGCCTTTGCCGGCGGATATCCTGTGCCGCCGATGGGTGACCAGGTGCTGCCGGAGTTTGCCCAGGTCCTCAGCGGCGATCAGGATGCCGCGGCGGGCAGATCGCCCAGCGAACAGCAGACAAAGGAAGGGAGTGAGGCCTGATGGGGTTCTTTGATCCCGTCGCTGGCTTCGGCGTGACCTTCAGGACGATGTTTCGCAAGACGTTCACGATCGACTATCCGAACGGGCCCCGAGTCACCGCACCGCGCTTTCACGGCCGGCACCAGCTGAATCGCTGGCCAGATGGACTGGAGAAATGTGTCGGGTGCGAGCTGTGCGCCTGGGCCTGCCCGGCCGACGCGATCTACGTCGAGGGAGCGCAGAACACCGAGGAGGAGCGGTATTCGCCAGGCGAGCGTTACGGCCGCGTCTACCAGATCAACTACCTGCGCTGCATCCTGTGCGGACTGTGCATCGAGGCGTGTCCGACCCGGGCGCTGACGATGACCAACGAGTTCGAGCTCGCCGACGACACCCGCGAGAAGTTGATCTATGAGAAGTCGGATCTGCTTGCTCCGCTGCTGCCCGGCATGGAGAAGCCACCCCACGAGCGCCGGCTGGGTGACGACGAGCAGGCGTATTTCCTCGGGTTGCCTGCGACAGGCGTACCGGACGACCGAGCGGGTGACATCAGCCGAGGGCGAGATTCGAGCCCGACCGTCGAGGCAGAAAAGCCGAAGCCGATCAACCAGGGCTTCCGCTATCAGCGCAAGCATGCCGGGCAAGACAGGTGATGATCATGCTCACCGCATTGTCCGTACCGATGGTGACCGGAGCGGCAGTGGCCTTCTGGATGCTGGCGCCCGTGATGATCTTGGGTGCTCTGGGGATGATTCTGGCGCGTAAGCCGGTGCACTCCGCGCTGTGCCTGGCAACGGTGATGATCTCCCTGGCCGTCCAGTACGCCGCCCTGCAGGCCCCATTCCTGTTCGTCGTGCAGATCATCGTCTATACCGGCGCGATCTTGATGCTCTTCCTGTTCGTACTGATGTTGGTTGGCGTCGATATCACCGAGTCTTTGGTGGAGACGATCAAGGGGCAGCGCACGCTTGCCCTCGTCGCTGGCCTGGGCTTTGGCGCTCTTCTGGTTTTCGCCGTCGGTAACGCGATCGTGGGTCCCAACATCGGACTGCGGGCAGATAACGAGGAGTACGGAGGCAACGTCCAAGGCATTGCAGCGTTGATATTCGGTCGCTATGTCTTTGCCTTCGAGGCGACCTCGGCGCTGCTGATCACCGCCGCGGTGGGGGCGATGGTGCTCGCCCACCAGGAGCGGCTGACAAAGCGACGTACTCAGGCAGACCTGGCTACGGGCAGGATGAAGCGCTACGCCGAGACTGGCCAGCATCCCGGGCCTCTCCCTACTCCTGGAGTCTTTGCGCGGCACAACGCGGTGGATACCCCGGCTCTGCTACCCGACGGAAGTGTCTCGGAGCTTTCGGTTTCGGCCACGCTGCGCGCTCGCGGCACGGTCATGGACAGTCGCGACCTGGTCAAACCGATTGACCGGACGGTTGCCGCCATTGCCGAGGAGGAAACCCCGCACACCACCGAGGACGAAGAATGATCGGGACTGTATCTCGCGAGCGCGATGTGTTCGGTCACGAGCGAGAAAGACCGAACAAAATGAGCCCGACGAGCTACATCGTGCTTTCTGCGATCTTGTTCACCATCGGCACGGTTGGTTTCATGATCAGGCGCAACGCGATCGTCGCCTTCATGTGTGTAGAGCTGATGTTGAACGCATCCAATCTCGCTTTGGTGGCGTTCTCCCATATGAACGGTGCCTTGGATGGCCAGGTCGCTGCCTTCTTCGTGATGGTCGTGGCCGCGGCGGAGGTTGTGGTCGGGCTCGCCATCATCGTGACCATCTTCCGGACCCGCCGCTCGGCCTCGGTCGACGACGCGAACCTGCTGAAGTTCTGAAGGACTGCAATGCTCCCACTCGAGACCGTTACGCCTGTGCCGGCTACCGGCTTCTTCACCGTGGCGTGGCTGCTCATCGCCATTCCTGCCGCGAGCTCGGCAGTCCTGCTGCTCGTCGGTCGACGGGCCGATCGTTGGGCACCGTACCTGGGTGCGATCGCCCCGCTGACCTCCTTTGCTATTGGTCTTGTCTACTTCATTCAGCTGCTCGGGCGCGACGTGCCAGATCGCGCTGTCTCCGTGCCGCTGTACAACTGGATCTCGAGCGGAATATGGCGAATCGACGTCGGCTTGCTCGTCGACCAGCTCTCGATCGTCTTCGTGCTGTTGATCACCGGCGTTGGCGGCCTGATCCACGTGTATTCCATCGGCTACATGGCGCACGACGAGCGGCGGCGCCGCTTCTTCGCCTTCCTCAACCTGTTCGTCGCGGCGATGTTGCTGCTCGTCTTGGCCGATAACTATCTGGTGCTCTTCGTTGGCTGGGAGGGCGTGGGCCTCGCGTCGTACCTGCTGATCGGCTTCTGGCAGTACAAGCCGACAGCCGCGACTGCCGCCAAGAAGGCTTTCGTGGTCAACCGGGTCGGTGACATGGGGATGTCTCTCGCCGTCATGCTCATGCTCGCGACGTTTGGCTCCTCGGCCTTCGTCGACGTCAACAAAGGCATGCCCAACGTGAGCAACACGACTGCGTTGATCATGGGCCTGCTGCTCCTGCTTGCTGCGTGTGGAAAGTCCGCTCAGGTGCCGCTGCAATCGTGGCTACTGGACGCGATGGAGGGCCCGACTCCGGTGTCGGCGCTGATCCACGCAGCCACCATGGTGACGGCCGGGGTCTACCTTGTTACGCGGAGCAACGCCATCTACGCGGAGTCTGGAGCAGCTGGCACGGCTGTCGTGGTTGTCGGCACGGTGACCCTGCTGTTCGGCGCCTGGATCGGTTGCGCTAAGGACGACATCAAACGGGTTCTGGCAGGCTCGACGATGTCCCAGATCGGCTACATGATGCTGGCTGCGGGCATCGGGCCGGCCGGCTATGCGTACGCGATCTTCCTGCTGCTGGTACATGGCTTCTTCAAGGCTGACATGTTCCTCGGCGCCGGTTCGGTGATGCATGCCACGAATGACGAGGTCGATATGCGCCATTACGGGGCGCTCAGGCGAATGATGCCGATCACGTTCGTCACCTTTGCGGCAGGCTACTTGGCGATCATCGGGTTCCCGTTCTTCTCGGGGTTCTATGCCAAAGATCACATCATCGAGGTCGCATTTGAGCGCAGTGCGGTCGTCGGCGGCTTAGCCATGTTGGGCGCGGGCATCACGGCGTTCTATATGACCCGGCTCATGTTGATGACCTTCTTCGGCGCCAAACGCTGGCAGCAGGACGTGCATCCGCACGAGTCGCCACCGGTCATGACTGTGCCCTTGATCTTGTTGGGAATTGCGTCGGCCATCGGCGGAATAGTGCTGAACAACTGGATTGTCGGATGGCTTGACCCGGCCGTCGGCGGTGGCGTGCCTGAGGAGCAGCACCCAGCCTGTTGCACTTCTCAACCGTCGGGCTCCTTACTCTGGTGGTCGTCGCCATCGGTGTCGCGATCAGCGTGTGGCTCTTCGGCCCGCGTCGCGACATCCCGGTGACCCAGCCCGAAAGCCGGTCCTTCTTCACAGTGGCCGGACGAAATGATCTGTACGGCGACGCCTTCAACGAGGCTGTGTTCATGCGCCCGGGACAACGACTTACCGCCGGGCTCGTCACAGTCGAGGACAGCGGCATCGATGGCACTGTGAACGGCACGGCCGCTGCCATCGGCGGATGTCGTCTCGGCTGCGCCGCGCACAGAACGGATTCGTCCGCTCATACGCGCTCACCATGACATTGGGCGCTGCGATCGTCGGCATCGTCATCGTGCTAGGCCGGCTGGGCTGAGGGGGACGAAACCATGACCATTCCCTGGCTCACCATCTTGGCCCTGCTCCCGGCCATCGGTGCCGTGGTGCTGATCTTCACCGGTGCGAGGGCCGCCAAGCAGGTGGCGCTTGCCGTGTCGCTGATCACGTTCGCGTTGGCTCTGGTGATCGCGGCGCAGTTCAAGATCGGCGGCGGTATGCAGCTCGTCGAGCAGGTGCCCTGGATCAAGCCGCTCGGCGCGTACTACGCGCTCGGGCTGGACGGTCTCGGCCTCACCCTCGTGTTGCTGGTGGTGATCATCACTCCAGTTGTCATCATCGCATCCTGGCGCGATTTTGATCCGGGTGCCGAATCGGCCGAGGGATCACCGGCTGGGCCGCGACATCGACCGGCGCAGCAACGCTAGCGCCGAAGTATGACGCCAGGGTGTTCTTTGCCTTGATACTGGCAGTCCAGACCTGCGCGCTGTATCTCTTCCTGGCCACTGATGTCTTCTTGTTCTACGTGTTCTTCGAGGTCATCTTGGTTCCGATGTACTTCCTGATCGGCGGCTTCGGGCCCGGATCCCGCAGGACATACGCGGCGGCAAAGTTCTTGATCTTCGGTTTGCTGGGCGGCTTTGTCATGCTCGCCTCGGTGATCGGCCTGTACGTGCAGTCTTCCAAGGCGGGACAGCCGAGTTACCTGCTGAGCACGCTGAGCCAGTTGGACATTGCGACCAACACCGGCCGCTGGCTGTTTGTCGGCTTCATGTTTGCGTTCGCGATCAAAGCCCCTCTCGTGCCGCTGCACACCTGGTTGCCCGATGCGGCGGAGGAGTCCACGGCTGGCAGCGCGACGATGATGGTCGGGGTGATGGACAAGATCGGCACTTTTGGCATGATCAGGTTCTGCCTTGGCTTGTTCCCTGAGGCGAGCCAATGGGCAACACCAGTCGTACTGGTGCTGGCCACTATCTCGATTCTGTACGGCGCCATCTTGGCGATCGGCAGTCGGGACATCATGCGGTTCATTGCCTACACGTCGATCAGCCACTTCGGCTTCATCGTGCTCGGCATCTTTGCGTTTACCAGCCAGAGCCTGACCGGGTCGACGCTCTACATGCTCAACCACGGCATGTCGACGGCCGCGCTCTTCGTCATGGCCGGATATCTGATCAAGCGACGCGGCTCGCGCGACATCACTGCGTACGGCGGAGTGGATCGGGTGGCACCGGTGCTGGCAGGCCTGTTGCTGTTCGCCGGGCTGTCCACGTTGTCACTGCCGGGCCTGTCCAGCTTCGTCTCGGAGTTCATGGTGCTTGCGGGCACCTTCGGCCGGTATCCGGCGTACGCGGTGGTCTCGACGCTCGCCATCGTGCTGGCTGCGCTGTACATCTTGATCATGTACCAGCGGACCATGACAGGTCCGGTTGACCCCGAGGTGCAGCGGCGGGTAACCGAACTCAACGGACGGGAACGGCTCGCGATGGCGCCGCTGGTGTTGCTGATCTTTGTTCTCGGCGTCTTCCCGAAGCCACTGCTGTCGATCATCGAGCCGACGACACAGGCCACGCTGCAACACGTCGGCGTGACTGATCCGCAGCCGCGGGTGACCGCGGAGGGAGGCCGCTGATGATCACGTTTTCTGCGTTGCCGATGGAGATCACCGCGCCGAAGATCGAATACGGGCTGCTCGCTCCCGTTCTGGTGATTTTCGCAGCGGCCTGCCTTGGCGTGCTGGCCGAGGCGCTCGCACCCCGCGAGATCCGCCGTGTCGTGCAGCTGGTCATAGCCTTTGTGTCCCTGGCTCTGGCGTTGGTCACCACCGTGCTGAACTGGGCGGCTGGGGATGAGGCGGTCGTCGCAGTCAACTCACTTGCGCTCGACGGACCCACCTATTTCATGTGGACGATCTTGATCATTTTCAGTGCGGCAGCGCTGCTGATGTTCGCCGAGACCAAGATCGAGAGTGCGAGTGTCTTTGCACCGCAGGCTGCCGCGGTGCCTGGCACCCTAGCCGAGCGAGAGGCCATCAGGAGCCGCGTCGAGCACACCGAGGTCTTCCCGCTGGCGCTCTTTGCGCTGTTGGGAATGATGCTGTTTCCTGCCTCCAACGACCTGATCACGATGTTCGTCTCGTTGGAGATCTTGTCGCTGCCGCTGTACCTGCTGTGCGGGCTTGCCCGACGCCGCCGGCTGCTGTCGCAGGAGGCTTCCCTCAAGTATTTCCTCTTGGGAGCGCTCTCCTCGGCATTCTTCATCTACGGAGCCGCGTTTCTCTATGGCTATTCGGGCTCATTCACCTTCGCGGCGATCGACGACGCGTTGCGGAACAACAGGCAAGGGCTGGGCTTGCTTCTCGCGGGGATGGCCTTGCTCGGGGTTGGACTGCTGTTCAAGTTCAGTGCGGTGCCATTCCACTCCTGGACTCCAGACGTATATGCCGGAGCGCCGACGCCGGTGACAGGTTTCATGGCGGCCTGCACCAAGATCGCCGCGGTCGGGGCCTTGATGCGCGTGTTCTACGTCGCACTGGGCGCCGATCGGTGGGATTGGCAGCCGGTGATGGCGATCATCGCCGTCGCGACGATGGCGGTCGGCTCGGTGTTGGCGATCACCCAAACCGACGTGAAACGGATGCTGGCGTACTCTTCGATCGCGCACGCCGGCTTCATGATGGTGGCCTTCGTCGGAGCGTCTCAGGCCATTACGGGCAGCAAACCGGGCGGCTTGACGAGTGTCTCGTCAGTGATGTTCTATCTGGTCGCGTACGGGGCTGCGACGATCGGTGCGTTCGCACTGGTCACCATGGTCCGTGACCCAACCGGTGAGGCAACGTTGCTCAGCAGCTGGGTGGGCCTTGGCCGGCGGGCGCCGCTCGCAGCAACGATCTTCTCGATCTTCATGCTGAGTTTCGCGGGAATCCCGCTGACCAGTGGCTTTATCGGAAAGTGGGCGGTATTCGCTGCGGCCTGGAGTGGTGGCATTCAATGGCTTGTCGTCGTCGCTGTCGTCATCAGCGTGGTTGCCGCCTTTTTCTACATCCGCGTCATCGTGTTGATGTTCTTCGCCGAGCCGAGAATTACCGCGACGAATGTCATACGTCCGGGGTGGACGACGCTGGCGGCGGTCGTCGTCGGCGTGGTCGCAACGGTAGCCTTCGGGGTGTTTCCTGGGCCACTATTGGCCCTCGCTCAGCAAGCAGGGGAGTTCATTCGCTGACGGCAAGATGTAGACGGAGGAAGCGTGCTGGCTGAACAGACGCGAGACGAGCTGTTCGAGGCTGGAGTCCGAGCCCAGCTCGAGCTGATCGATGCCGCACTGCTCAAGGCCGCCGAGGCGGATTCGGACATGGTGACCGAGGCCGCGCAGCACATCATCGCCGCTGGTGGGAAGCGCTTCCGGCCTCTGCTCGTCGTCCTCGGCTCCTATCTCGGCCCGCACGCCGCCGATGATGACGTGGTGAAGGCAGCGGTAGTCGTCGAGCTGACTCATGTGGCGAGCCTCTACCACGACGACGTCATGGACGAGGCTCGGATGCGGCGCGGATCGGCGAGCGCCAACTCTCGTTGGGGCAATACCGTGGCAATCCTGGTTGGGGATCTGCTGTTCGCCCGCGCGTCAGACATCGTCTGCGATTTGGGTCCGGAGTTCGTACGCCTTCAGGCGCGTACCTTCTCCCGGCTGGTGCAGGGTCAAATTGCCGAAACCGTGGGACCGAGCGGCACGGATCCGCTTGATCACTACCTTCGAGTCGTCGCCGACAAGACGGGCTCCTTGATCGCGACCTCAGCTCTCTTCGGTTCCAAGATCTCGGGTGCCGCTCCGCACTTGCAGCGGATCATGGCCGATTTCGGCGAGCAGATCGGCGTGGTCTTTCAGCTCAGCGACGACATCATCGACATCACGAGCGACCAAACAGGAAAAACGCCAGGAACTGACCTTCGCGAGGGCATCCCAACGCTGCCGACGCTCCTCGCCCGAAAGTCACATGACCCAGCCGATGCCCGGTTGCTCCAACTGCTCGATTCTGACCTGCATGACGACACTGCGCTACACGAAGTACTGGACCTGCTGCGTCGCCACCGCTGCATCGATCAGGCGCGTGAGGAGGTGCGCCGCCGGGCCGAGGCCGCTCGAGCCCTGCTCGAGCCGTTACCTGATGGCCCAGCCCGAGGCGCTCTCGACGACCTCTGCACCACCGTCGTGACGCGCACCGCCTGACCTGGAAGCACCCCCGCTAGGGTGGGCAGCATGGTGGAGGGAGGGTGCGCGACACCGACAGGTCAGCCATGGTCCGACGAGCGGCCGGCGTACGGGCGGATCCTCGTTGTGACCGACAACCCGATCGCGCGGGCGCTGATCGACCTGGCGGCCGTCGTCGGACGTCGGGCATCGTTGCTCTCTCGACGCGGCGGCGCTTGATGATCTTCGTTCGGCTGGGCTGTCCGCTGCAGACGCGGTAGTGCTCTGTGATCATGACACACGCCGACCGTGACGCGATCTTGGCGCTGTTGCTCGACGGCGAAGCTGGGTATGTCGCGATGATGGGCAGCAAGCCACGTGCGGCTGCCACCTACGCCGAGCTCTCGGGTAGGTATGACGATGGAACGCTTCGCCGCCTCCACGTCCCGGCTGGTCTGAACATCGGCGGGAAGGGCCGGGCGAGATCGCATTGTCGGTGCTCGCCGAGATCATCGCCCACGATCATGACCGTCCTGGCGGGCCGATGCGAGTGGGCTCGCGATAGCTACCAGATCTTGACCCGCTGATCCTCGTCGAGCCAGAGAGCGTCGGAATCTTCCACGTCGAAGGCGGCGTAGAACGCAGCAAGGTTCCGGACGATCTGGTTGCAACGGAACTCTGCAGGGGAGTGCGGATCGGTCGCCATTCGCTGGAGCAACATCTCGGTGCGCACCTTGGCCTGCCAGACCGCAGCCCAGCTGAGGAAGAGCCGCTGCTCGGGCGTGTAGCCGTCCAGCGACGGCTCCCGATTGCCGTCGTGAGCGATCTCGTACGCCTTGAAGGCGATCGAGAGACCACCAAGATCACCGATGTTCTCGCCGATGGTCAGCCGGCCATTGACTCGATGTCCAGGCGCCTGCACCGGCTCCAACGCGTTGTACTGGTCGATCAGCGCCTTGGTCCGCTCCTCGAAGGCTTCGCGATCCTTATCGGTCCACCAGTTGCGCAGCATGCCGTCGCCGTCACAGGTGGAGCCTTGATCATCAAAGCCGTGGCCGATCTCGTGTCCGATCACGGCGCCGATGCCGCCGTAGTTGACGGCGTCGTCGGCATGCTCGTTGAAGAACGGCGGCTGCAAGATCGCCGCCGGGAAGACGATCTCGTTCTTCAGCGGGTGATAGTAGGCGTTGACCGTCTGCGGCGTCATCAGCCATTCTTCACGGTCGATCGGCTCGCCGATCTTGTTCAACGCCCGGTTCACTTCGAAGTCCGCGACCCGCATGACATTGCCGATCAGGTCATCTCGAGCGATCACCAACGATGAGTAATCGCGCCACTTGCTCGGGTAGCCGATGTGCGAGCGGAACTTGGCGAGCTTGGCAAGAGCGCTCTCCTTGGTCTCCTCGGTCATCCAGTCAAGATCGTTGATGGACCGGCGGTACGCCTCGATCAGATTGGCGACCAGTTGATCCATCCGCTCCTTGGCACCTGGGGAGAAGTAGCGGTCGACGTAGATCTTGCCGACCGCCTCGCCGATCGAGACCTCCACCAGCGCAACGCCTCTCTTCCAGCGCTCGCGAAGCTCAGGCGTACCCATCAACACAGTCCCGTAAAAGCGGAAATTCTCCTCGACGAAGGCGCTGGACAGATAGGGCGACAGCGAGTTGATCACCTTCCACCGCGCCCAGGCCCGCCATGCCGGAAGCCGGTCCTCGGTCAGTAGCGCCGAGACCTCGGTGAAGAAGGATGGCTGCATCGCCACCAGTTCACCGATCTTCGACTCGGCAATATCAGCCTCCGGCGAGGAACTCACGCCAGTGCAGACCCGGACAGCTGGCGGCGAAGTCATCAAGGCTCATCAGGTTGTACATCAACCGCAGATCTCGACACTTCACCTTGTCCCAGTGCGTCGCTGCGATCTCGGTCTCAAGATCAAATACTTGCTGCGCCTGAACGTCGGGGTCCGCGATGCCGGCGAGCGCGAAAGATGTCGCCACGTGGGTCAGGTATTGGGCGCGGATCTCGGTGTACTCGTCGGACCGGTAGTACTCCTCGTCCGGCAGACCCAGCCCGCCTTGTCCGACGAAGATCACATATCGGGTCGGATCACCCGGATCGGGCTCGGCCTGAAGCGACACCAGTCCGGGCACCGCCTGACGCGCGAAGCCACCCACCATCCGCGTCAGCCCCGGCAGTGTCTGTACGGAATCGATCGCGGCCAGCAGCGGCAGCGATCGGCGTGGATCCAGCGTTTTCGACCGCCTCCTCGTCCATGAAGCTCGCGTACAGGTCAGCGATCTTGGCTTCGTCCGAGCCGGGCTCGCCGCCCTCGAGGGTGGTGATGATGTCGCGGACCGCTGCCTCGGCTTGATCGCGTAGGTGCATGAACGCACCGGTCAAGGGCTTGTCGGCCGGGATCTCCGTCGTGTTGAGCCACGTACCGTTGACGTGCCGGAAAAGATCGTCCTGAATGCGGATGCTTTGATCGAAGCTGGAGAAATCGATCGCGGGTCTCTGTGCAGAGGTCTCGGTCACTCGGCACATGCTACCGATCGGTACGCCCTTTTCTGAGCCGCTCGCGCATTGCCGATGCTCGCGGTTACTCCACAGTCACAGCCATTTGGCCTTGAGGGGTGTCGTCGTCACCTTGACAACAGCAACCGATGTCCCACTGAGCGTGCCAGAACAGTTGCCGGACCGCCCCTGATAGGTACAGCTGCCAGAAAGCTTGAGGTTGAGCGGAATCTGGATCCGAGCTTGGCTCCCGCTGAATGTCACCTCAGTCTTCCGGAATGGATTGCCGGCTTCCGTCCACGTGATCGTGCTCTTGGCGTAGCGGTACTTGGAGTTGAATTTCTGTGGGCAATCCTTAGGAGTAAGCGAATGGGCCTTGAGGCACTTGTTGTAGCTCTTCTTCGCGGCCGAGACGGCGGCCTTCTTGCCGGCGTTGGTCAGCTGACTTTGAATGTTGTACGTGTTGGCCTCGGCAAAGGGACTCTTCACCAGAACGACATTCTTGGAACCGTAACTGACGTAGGGCAGTCCGGTGCTGAACACGTATGAGCCCGGCAGCACCGCCACCGATTGCTGTGCGACCTTCACGCCATTGATCTTGAGCGGAACTGGTCCATCGACAATGAAGCTGAGATCGAGATCCTTGACCGCGCGGCTGAGCTTCCAGGTACTCCCGACTTTGACTACGTCGAATGACTCGCTCACGTCGGAGCTCCCAAGCGTATAGGTGGCGGAGACCGACTTCGCGTTTTGATCTTCGACGACTGGCACGTCGATCCCGGTCAACGGCGTACGTTGCTGGGACTCTGCGAGCACTGCGTTTGTCAGCAGAGGTCCCGTAGGCGCCGGATCCGCGGCATAGGACAAAGCAGCTGCCGCATCACCGGCGGCCAGGGCTTGTAGATACGCTGCGACCGCATCGGAGGGCCTTGGTGTTTTCTGTGGTGCCGTGCTCGGGAGATTGGTCTGCTGACCGGCGGTACTCGCGCCAGGCTGAGGATTTGCGCTCGGCGCGCCGCGAGTTGTCAGCACCACGGCTAGCACGGCTATCAGGATCACGGCCAGCACGGCCGCTCCGATGATGATCAAGATCTTGCCCCCGCCCTTCAGACCGCTGCCCTTCGGCTGTTGCGGCGCCCGCCGGGCGGGTGCGCCATAGCGTCCGGGAGGACGGCCGTACGGTCCAGGCTGGGGTCCCGTCGACCATCCGGTCTGCTGCTGGTCTGGAGCAAAGGGTCCGAACGTGTAACCCGACGTATCAGGCGGGCCGCCGGCGCGCGGCTGCTGAGCGTAGCCAGCTGCTGGCTGCTGGGTGTATCCGCTCGCAGGCTGCTGAGGGTAACCAGCAGCAGGCTGGTCAGGATACGGCGTTCCGGGCTGCGGCGGATATCCGTACGGCGAGGGCTGTGAACCCGGGCCCGCGTTAGGTCCCTGGCCTGGCATCGGTGGCTGAGCCCCCCCTTCATCCCATTGGGCGCCGTACGGATTGTCCGAGCTCATGGTGCGTCTCCTGACCGAGCGTTGTGGTGATCGCTTGCGCAATGCCGACGCTCGCGATCAGTGTCGCGTCCTCAATGAGGCGAACTCTAGTCAGCAAGCCTGTTAGCTGCGCGGCCAATGGGCAAAGTAGCGGATCCGCCACGGAGGAGAGCGGGATCGGCCGTCCTAGCGGACGGTCCAGGTGTCAGCACCGTCAATCATTGTCTGGAGAGCGTCGTCGTCGTTCCCCAGGCTGGCAGCCAGCGCGACTTGGTTGCGGGCCAGATCATCGTAGGCGGGCGCCTCCACGTCACGGAAAATGCCGATCGGAGCGCGGTGCAGCACACCTGCATCCGTCAGCCGAGAAAGCCCGAAGGCGAATGAAGGATCGGCGAGGTGAGCATCGTGTACGACCAACGCGTCCTCACCGACGTCAGCCACCTCGACCACCGAGAACGCGCCTGACCGCGGATCACGCACCACGCCGAGGTGGCCTTCGACCCCGAAACGGACCGGCTCACCATGGTTCAACGGGATGATCGCATCCGCCGACGTAGCCCGGTCCTTGATCGCATCGAACGCACCATCGTTGAAGATCGGGCAGTTCTGGTAGATCTCCACCAGCGAGGTGCCGCGATGGGCCGCGGCCGCCCGCAGCACACCCGTCAGGTGCTTTCGGTCGGAGTCGATGGTGCGCGCGACGAAGGTCGCTTCCGCGCCGAGCGCCAGGGACACCGGGTTGAACGGATTGTCCAGCGAGCCCATCGGCGTTGACTTGGTGATCTTGCCCATCTCGGACGTCGGGGAGTACTGGCCCTTGGTCAGCCCGTAGATCCGGTTGTTGAACAGCAAGATCGTGAGGTTCACGTTGCGGCGCAAGACATGGATCAGGTGATTGCCACCTATGGAGAGCGCATCTCCATCCCCGGTGATCACGAAGACTGCCAAGTCTTCGCGCGCCGTTGCGACACCAGTGGCAATGGCGGTAGCCCGGCCGTGAATGGAGTGCATGCCGTAGGTGTCGACGTAGTAAGGGAAACGCGACGAGCAGCCGATGCCGGAAACGATCACCGTGTTCTCCCGCTTGATCTCCAGCTCGGGCATGAATCCCTGAAACGCGGCCAGCACTGCGTAGTCACCGCAGCCGGGGCACCAGCGGACTTCTTGATCACTGGTGAAGTCCTTGCGGTTCAGCGGTTCCAGTGACAGTGGCACGCCTGCCAGCCCTCGATAGCTCTGCCCCGTGCCGTTGGGGGCTAGCGGCGACGTAGGCACGTCTGAAGCCTCTCGAGTGGTCGGTGGGTGATCAAGCTCCGAATGTAGCTGATCGACGGCGGTCACGGGTTCGTCCCTTCCAGTTGATCGATCTCCGCTTCAAGATCACTAGCGAGTTCGCTGAGCGAGATCGGCAGCCCGCGAACTCGAGAATAACTGCGTACGTCGACCAGGTACTTCGCCCGAACCAGCATGGCCAACTGGCCCGTATTCATCTCTGGAACGATC
Organism: uncultured Actinomycetota bacterium; assembly: GCA_963712625.1. Classification (GTDB taxonomy): domain Bacteria; phylum Actinomycetota; class Actinomycetes; order Propionibacteriales; family Propionibacteriaceae; genus Microlunatus. The sequence goes on along the minus strand of CAVQIU010000011.1, from coordinate 23,075 downwards.
ACGCGGTCGTAGCTCCGCATGATGTGGCCAAGATTTGCCGGGAACGGGTTCAAGTGCCGAAGGTGTGTATAGGCGACCAGCCGGCCGGTCTTGCGCACCCGACGCGCGGCGGCGACGATCGGCCCGTAGGTGGAACCCCAACCAAGCACCAAGACCCGCGCGTGTCGCCCCTCGGAGTCGGCTGGGTCGTCGACGATCAAGTCCGGAATGTCTCCGACGATCCCGTCGATCTTGGCCTGGCGGGTACGGACCATCTCCTCATGGTTGGCCGGATCGTATGAGACCGCACCGGTGTCCTTCGCTTTCTCGATGCCACCGATACGGTGTTGCAGTCCAGCGGTCCCAGGGATGGCCCAGGGGCGAGCGAGCGTCTCGAGATCGCGTAAGTAAGGGAGGAAGACGGGCTCACCGGCCTTGTCGGTCGCGTTCGCCGCGGACGCAAACTGTGGATCGATTGCGGGGATCGCGTTGACGTCTGGAATGAGCCATGGCTCTGCACCATTGGCGATGTAGCCGTCGGACAAGATCACTACTGGAGTCCGGTACTTGATCGCCAACCGTACGGCCTCCAGGGCAGTGGGGAAGCAGTCCGCCGGGGACTGTGCTGCGAGCACCGGGACCGGCGCCTCGCCATTGCGGCCGAACATCACCTGCAGCAGGTCGGCCTGCTCGGTCTTGGTCGGCATGCCGGTGCTTGGCCCAGCGCGCTGGATGTCGCAAATGATCAACGGCAGCTCCGTTGCGACGGCCAGCCCAATCGTCTCCGACTTGAGCACAACACCGGGTCCGGACGTGGTCGTCACTCCAAGGTGCCCGGCGAAGCTTGCGCCCAGGGCGGCGCCTACTCCTGCGATCTCGTCCTCGGCCTGAAAGGTGGTAACGCCGAATCGCTTGTGCTTGCTCAGCTCATGTAGCACATCCGACGCTGGAGTGATCGGATAGGCACCGAGGAAGAGCGGCAGTCCGGCCTTTCGGGAGGCAGTGATCAGCCCGTACGCCAGCGCAAGATTGCCGGAGATCTGCCGGTATTGCCCTGGCGGCATGGGGGCCGGCGCAACCTCATACGTGACGGCGAAAACCTCTGTTGTCTCACCGAAGGCGTGCCCCGCCTTGAAAGCGGTGATGTTGGCGTCGCGGATCTCCGGCTTGGAAGCGAACTTCGCTGTCAGGAAGTTGATCGTGCCGTCGATCGGCCGGTGGTAGAGCCAGGACAGCAATCCCAAGGCAAACATGTTCTTGGCGCGCGTCGCATCCTTACGGCTGAGGCCGAACCGCTTTACCGCTTCGAGGGTCATGCCGGTCAGGTCGAGAGCATGCACCTGATAGTTGTCGAGCGAGCCGTCCGTCAAGGGATCGCTGGCGTAACCGACCTTGGCCAGATTGCGCTTGCTGAAGTCGGCGGAATCGGCAATGATCACGCCACCGCGCGGCAGGTCAGAGATATTGGCCTTGAGGGCGGCAGGATTCATCGCGACCAGCACGTCCGGCCGATCGCCGGGAGTCATGATGTCGTAATTGGCAAAGTGCAGCTGGAAGCTCGACACGCCCGGCAGGGTGCCAGCTGGTGCGCGGATCTCCGCCGGGAAGTTCGGCAGCGTTGAAATGTCGTTGCCGTACGCCGCCGAGTCGGAGGTGAATCGATCGCCCGTGAGCTGCATGCCATCGCCCGAGTCCCCGGCGAACCGGATTACGACCCGGTCGAGGGTATTGACGTGCTTCACTGCTCTACTTGCCTTCCTTCTTTGGCGCGCTTCATTCGCCTGGTAAGGGTCAGGGGGTTCGTGGCTGCGATCTCCGCTGAGGCTGCCAATAACCCCATGATAAGTCGGCCTTTCTATGACCTTGGGGACTTTCAGCTCATGAGAACCCATAAGTACGTCGATGACTACGTACTTTGATGACATGGTCGTGGCCGGATGCCTTGGGCGTGGCCGCATTACGGTGGAGCCATGCGCTGGGTCGACTGGTACGGCGATGGCTCGCTGTATGTGCTGAATGTCGCGCTCGCGTGTTGCGCCCTGGAATTTGACGCTGCATCTCCCGTGTGGGCCGGGCCTCTGCCGATGCTTGATGATCGGGCCCAGGTGGCGGTTGTCATATCAGGCACCGTGACCGATCGGCTGGCGCCGGCCGTCGCCGCGATCGTCGACGGCTGCGAGCAGCTGGCGGGTCGGCGACCGACGGTGATCTCCTTCGGGGCCTGTGCCTCGTCGGGAGGTCCGTATTGGGATTCATACGCCGTGACCAAGGGAGTTGATCAGTTGGTCGCCGTAGACGCCTACGTCCCGGGGTGCCCACCTCCCCCAGAGGCGCTGTCGGCCGTGCTCGATGATCTCGTGGGACGAGTGAAATTGTGATCAAAGTGTTGCCGAAGAACTGGCTTGCCGCTGTCGAGGCGTTGCAGGCAGACGGTTTTGACTACTTCGACTGGCTCGGCTGTATTGACGAGATTGGCCGGAGCGATCACTTCCGGATTGTGCTTGTGGTACGCAACATCGCGGACGGGGCCGAGCCTGAAGTGGCGAGCTGCTTGCTGCCTCGTGATGATCCGAAGATCGATTCCGTGCGTGGTGTCTTTGCCGGAGCGGCATGGCACGAGCGGGAGGCGGCTGAGCTCTTCGGCGTTGAGTTCGTGGGCGGTGAGCGCCGACGGCTGCTGCTCAACCCGGAATTTGAGGGAACGCCGCTGCGCAAGGATGAGGTGTTGGCCGCACGTACTGGCATGAACTGGCCAGGGGCCGAGGAGCCAGGAGAGACGGGGGATCCCGCAAAGATCGGGGCTTCGCCAAGTCGGCGCCGGATGGTGCCGCCCGGCGTTCCCGATCCTGCGGTCTGGGGCGATCGCGACGCGTCCCAGGCGGCGGCTGACCCGGCAGAGGTGGTCGAGTCGGCGATCGGCGGCAGGGTCCGGCGGAGACGGACGTGAGTTCTCCAGCGTCCGCGCATCGGTGGATCCAGTTGATCGAACCTGCCTGCACATCGTGCATGATCTGTGCACGCGAGTGCCCGAGCTGGTGCATCACCATCGACTCGCATACCGAGCCGGTAGCGGGCCTGCCGGCCGGAGCTCGGGACCGTACTCGGAATGTGCTTGATCGCTTCGCCGTCGACTGGTCCTTGTGTATGTATTGCGGCATCTGCGTTGAGGAGTGCCCGTACGACGCGCTCGAGTGGGTCGGCGATCTGACCCCGCCGGGATCGCGCGCGGGTTCCTTGGTTGAGGAGATGGTGCCGCCGCAGTCGTAAGTGGCGCTTGGGCCGTCAGGTCACGAGGTGGGCGTACGGATCTTCGGCCTGGCTGTCGCCGCGGAGCACACAGAACTCGTTGCCCTCAGGGTCGGCGAGCGTTACCCATCCGCTGCCGTCCGATCGGCGATGATCAGCGACCTCGGTGGCGCCGAGACCGATCAGCCGCGAAACCTCCTCTTCACGCGTTGCATCAATTGGCCGAAGATCAAAATGGATGCGATTCTTGACCTGCTTGCCTTCTGGTACCTCGATGAAGAGCAGGCGTGTGCGACCGTCCGTCGAAAAGATCATGCATTCTTCGTGGCCGGGCTCGTTTGGATCCTCGGGGTCCTCGCGCATGCTGAGCACCTGCGACCACCACAGTGATTGTTGGTAGGCATTGCGAGAGTCGATCGTGGTGTGGCTGATCCGTGATGTCACAGAATCAACTATGTCGAACATGAGGCGGATGATCGCAAGGGCACCTATGGCGGTGGTCGCCGCTGTCTGAAACCGCCGCACCACGGGTACAGGTCGTGATCATCCTCGGGTGGTGACCGCCATGATCGACCGATACTGGTCGACCGGTCGTCACCGATAGTTGGTGAACTGGACGGCGAAGTCCAGATCGGCGGCCTTGATCAATGCTTGAACTCTCTGAAGATCATCTCGACTCTTGCTACTGACCCGCAGCTCTTCCCCCTGAATCTGGGCGCGTACGCCCCTAGGACCCTCATCGCGGATGAGCTTGGTGACCTTCTTTGCGCTCTCCTGGTTGATGCCTTCCTTGGTACTGGCGGTGATCCTGTACAGCTTGCCGGATGATCTTGGTGTGCTGGCGTCAATGGCCTTCAGGCTGACACCTCGCCGCACGAGCTTGGACTCGAAGACGTCGAGCACTGCCTTGACCCGCTCCTCGGAGTTGGCCTCCATCTCGATGGTCTGGCCGGACCAGCGGATGCTCGCGTCGGTGTTCTTGAAGTCGAACCGCTGCCGCACCTCCTTCGCAGCCTGGTTCAAGGCGTTGTCCACTTCCTGACGGTCCACCTTGCTGACGATGTCGAATGAGCTTTCTCCTGCCACCTTTGTGCTCCATTCCCAAGATGTGTGACCGGGCCATTGTGCCGAATCGACCGTTTGCTTCTACACGTGGTTGGCTCATCATGCAAAGAGTTGGGTATTGTTTCTCCCCGCCGCACGATGGAGATCTGCGGCACGGCAGGTTGCCCGAGCGGCCAAAGGGAGCGGTCTGTAAAATCGTCGGCTGAAGCCTACGTTGGTTCGAATCCAACACCTGCCACAAGTCAAAAACCGGCCTCTGACTAGGGGGAACACCTAACGGCTAGGGGCTTGGGCCGTCTGTGGGCCGTCACTCGTCGACCACGCGGTGTCGATGGCCCGCCGCGTCCGGTCCTCGCTGTCTGGCATGAGGTGGCCGTAAGTCTTGAGCACTAAGGTCGCGTTCTCGTGGCCTAACCGCTCGGCGACGGCAACGACGGACTCGCCAGCGGCCAGCAAGACCGAGGCGTAATGGTGCCTCAGGTCGTGCGAGGTGACGCCAGCGGGCAGGCCCGCACTCTTGGCTGCTGGCTTAAACACGCGAGCACCGAAGTGCTCCTGCCGGTATAGGTTCCCGCTGGTCGTGGTGAACAGGGACCCGTCCTCAGCCGGTGCGAATTCCGAGATGTGCGCCGCTAGGGTTTCGGCGACCACGGTGGGCAATGGCACCGTGCGGCGTGATCTTGGTGTTTTGGGTGATACGCGGTGCTTGCCATCTTGGGTGAGCTGCCACTCCACCCGCACAGTACGGCGCAGGAAGTCCACATCTTCGAGGCGTAATGCGAGCAGTTCGGCGATGCGGAGCCCGAGACCGGCCTGGATGATGATCATTGCTCGGCAACGATCCGGCATCGCGTCAGCGAGTGCCTGCACCTGGGCCACGGTCAGTGGGACGATCCGCGCGTTTTCTGATCTTGGAAGGCTCAGCCGCGCTACCGGGCTCGATGCGATTAGGCGATCTTGGACGGCGGCATTGAACACTGAGCGCAGAGTCTGCACCAGGAGCCGCACGGTGGTCGGAGACAAGACTTTGGCTCGGTCTGTAACCCAAGCCTGGATTTCAGAGGCGCGGACGGCTGAGAGCCTCTTGTCACCGATGGTAGTGCCCTCGATGTGTTTGCTGATCAAGGACTCAACTCTGGTCGCGGTGGTCTGGCGGTGCGGTCTGGTCGCTGCCCATTTGCGAGCGTATTCGCCCACTGTCAGGGGGTTCGCGTCGTTGACGTACGCTCCGGACAACTTGGCTCCCTCGACGGCCGCGAGGTGCCGCTCCGCGTCAGCTTTGCGGGTGAACGTCCGGGACCGCTCGCGACCATCAGGGTCGAGCCAGCGCGCGCGGTACCTGCGATCGGCTCGCTTTTGAATGTGGCTCATCAGACACCCACCCTCCCGCTGACAGCTATGGGCCGCAAGAAGCGCGCGACCGGAGCGGCCGAGGTGCTCGAGATCTCTTCCGGCCCTGATTGGCTCGGCTCTCGGTCCAATGCTCTGTGGACCGCTCGGGACTGATTCTTGCGCCGGGCTTACTAGCGTTGGTCGACCTGCTGTTCCAGCCAAGCCTCAACGGCCTCCCGACGGTATCGCACGTGACGGCCCACCCGGTAGCCGACTGGGCCGTCGCCCTTGTACCGCCAGCGGTACAAGGTGTGAACGGGGATGCCCAACATTTCCGAGACATCCGTGGGCGACATCAGCTTGTCACTGGCCTGGAGTGTCATGATCATCTTCCTTCTCGTGGATCGCAGTTCAGGTAGGTTTTGGGCCCGCCGAGTCAGCGTGGCGACCTGGGCGCAGTCGCCGGGGCGTTCGGGCAAGCGGCTCGGCCGGACCGCTCGACCGGTCGCGGACTGACGACCGTCAAAGACCTAAGTCGCGAAGCGACAGCGGGCGGTCGTAGAGCAACAACAAGAATCGAACTCGCATGACCAGCTTGGAAGGTCGCGGTCAGCCTGTGTACAAGCACACGCCCCAGGCGGCAAGGGGTCTCCGAGAGACGCCGTGAATGACCGGGTTTCGCCGTGGTTAATGGCCCGCTAATGGCCCATAGGGCGCTGCGCCGTCGCCCCTGTCGGGCGCAGTGCAGGCGGGGACGACGGCGCCACCGCTCATACCCGCCCGATCTCCGGGAGGATTGTTGTCGGACCCGTGCGTGTGATCAGTGCGAGCCGCATTTGGAGGGGCTCGGCCCGATCCGGAAATGTCAGCCCTAGTCCTCGTGGCCGCTGCTGGCGGCAACAAAATGCGGACCTGCTGCTCAACAACGACACAATGCGCCGACCCGTTGGTCGCGCGTACTGTGATGCACGGCCTCACATCGGCCATGTTCAGTTCAGCGGCCAGCTCGTCCGCGATGGAGATCTCGGTGGCCAGCGTCTCTTGGATCGACGGAGGTTCTGATGTCAACCACCCAGGCGCAACCAGACCCCGCCGACCCGGTCACCCTGCATCACGTAGCCCTCTACGTATCCGACCTCGACAGGACTCGCACCTTCTACTGCAACGTGCTGGGCATGCACGAGATCAGCAGGCCCGCTGATTTCACCTTTCCGGGGGCCTACTTCAAGCGCGGCACCGCCGAAGTGCACGTCGTTGTGGAAACCACTCCCGGCCGCACCGCCGAGCTGCGCACACCCTGGTCTGCAGACGAACTACGAACCGGCTACTGCGTCCATTTTGCGTTCGAGGTCCCGTCGCTGGACACCTACAGCGACATCTTCGCCGGCAGCGGTGTCGCTCCCGTGGGCGGTCCTAGGATCCGCGCTGACAACGTCGAGCAGATTTACCTCGCCGACCCTGACGGACACATCATCGAGCTCCTCTGCAGGCTCGACCAGCCAGTCGCCGATCAGCGCCGGGCCGAGCTGGCAGCCAGCGGTGAAGGTGTCCCCGTCGCGCCCGACGCCAGATGCTGAAACCACCTCGGCCTACTTGGCAAGCCACTTCTGATCTCTAGGAACAGTCAAGACCCGTGGATCGGCGTCTCTCATGCTGCCGGCACGTCGCCTCCGTGTTGATCTTGGTCTGCTGGCCGGTGCCCTAGTCGAAGCTTCCGAGATCCGCCCTCATCGTAATGATCAGGGTGGCGCGCGCTGCGTCGGAAGCCGACTGGCCATACGGCTTTCCCAGCGGCACGTGTTCGTCCGCTGTGGTGGGGTGAGTGTTCCACGCTCCTGTCATCTGCGGCCCGGCTTCACGCTGAGCAGCTGCGACGAACGCGTTGTAGGCGTCCGAGACCGCGGTGGGAGCGTGCATCTCGAGAAGAGCCTGGTGTAGCGATATGGCCGTCTTGGTATTGCTGATGGCGCTCGTGATCGCGAAGCGCGATTCGGCGGTGTCATCCCGCCGCCTAATCCGGTAAGGCCCTTCGAGGTAGTCCTCGACAGCGGCGATCGCGTGTCCGTAGAGGGTGGCTCGTTCGGCCCGGCGTTCGGCTCGGCGCTGGCGGCCATAGCCGATCACAGCGATGATGGCCGCGATCGCGGCCGCCCCGAATGCGGCGACGATGGTGGCGCCTTCATTCCAAGTCAAGCCAGTGAGGATGGTGGCGAAGACTGGACGAGGTCAGAACTGAGCTGCGTCCTCATGCTGCCTCCTCGGCGGAGCCGTGTGCTGCTTCATCTCCGGCCCAAATGCCGCGGGTGACGCCTCCAGACGACCGCCAGTACGCCTCGTAGAGCAGATGGCTGGTGATGATGTCGAGCAGGTCGAGTAGGCCTTTGTCGGCGGTCCATCTCCGCTCCGGCGGGTCGAACGGATACCACAGGCACAGAGCGTTGTCGGTAGGCATGCGGTGCGGTGACGGAGCTCCCTGCTCGGCGTGGACGCGTGGGTAGTCGGCTGGGGGTAGGCCGTAGCGGTCGTACGGCGGTGTGTCGTAGAAGCTGATCATTACAGGCACGGGCTTGAGCCGGCCTGGCGCGTCGAGGTCGACTGTGTACGTGAGCCGGCCTGCGCCTAGGCGGGCCAACAACCCGGAGCCGTGCTCGCGCCGTGCGCGAGCCTCCATGGCCGTACGCCACGCTGGGCTGGATCCGTACCAGCGGACGGGTTGGACCCGCGGCAGAGTGAACAATTCGCTCAGGTGGTGTGGACCCGTCAGTGGACCCGGTCGGATCGGTGTCAATCTACGGTTCGGGCAGACGTATCCACTGCCCGCGGCGGCGGTCGGGATTGCGTTGGTTCTCGCGGCGCCGCTGGTCGGTCGGGCGGGTCGCCGGGGCCGCTGCTTCGGGCGTCCTCGGGTGCTCATTCGGCCCACGATCGGGTGGCGGTGTGCTGGCGGTCCCGGACGCCGGTGATCAACGTCGGCGCTGATGAACGCCGGCGATCGATCCGACTGCGGCGCGTAATTTCCTGCGCCACGACCGCACCCTGGTCCTCTCGCGGCAGCATCGAGTCGTCGTTGAAGAACTTGGCGAGTTCGTCGCGGGCGAGGACGTCGTAGCCGGCTGCCTCGAGTTCGATGGCGTAGGCGAGCTGGCCCCGGGCCTTGATCAACTTCTCGACCAGTTGGGTGCGCGGCATTTTGGTCTTGATCGGTGCGGCGACGCCGGCCGAGTCGGGCGTGTCGCGGACATGCAGGTCTGCGATCGCGTGATCGAACCAGGCGAGCAGGCCTGTGAGCTGGCTCGTCGGTCGGGTAAGGCAGCCGAGCGCCAAGGCCTTGATGTGCCAGGAACATAGCGGCTTGTCGTGGCACCGCGCCCAGTGCTTCAGCAGCCGCACCACGCGAGCGAAGGCCACATCACTGCTGCGGACGGCGTTGCGGACCATGATTGTGTGCAGCTCGGGGTGCGACCGATCCCACCGGTCGTAGCGGGGTATGTATAGGCCAGCACCCGCGAGGTTGTCGATCGCGACGATGACGTCGGCGGTGAAGTCCTTCTCCGTCCGGGTCACCGGGCTGCCGAATGAGACCAGGATGCTGCGCTTACGTCCCTCGACGACGACTCGCAAGCTTGGGTACTCGTCGGCCAGGGCGGTGCGGATGGCCGTCGCTGCGCGGTTCTTCAACTCCATTGGGCCGCGCCGGCCTGGGCCGTAGCGGTGGTCGGGATCAGGTACGACGAGGCCGAGGTCGACGTCGGTCAGCGGGTACAGGGCGTCGCCGTGCGCTATCGAGCCAATGATGTACACCCGGCTGCCCGGGAATGCGGCGCGGAGGCGGCGCCATCTGGTCCCGGCGTCGGCGGGCTTCGTCGAGTTCGGCTTTGGACACCTCGACCCGGCGGCGGGCCGCCTCCAATGTCTGCTCGAGCGAGGGGGCGGCGAGGGCCTGGCGTGTGGTACTCATCGGTGTTGCTCTCTCACCGGTTCAAGGTGTCGCCTGATCGACTCGGCGGAGTCGGCCCTGTCTGGGCCCACTCACCCGTAAAAGACGACGTAACTCTGCCAACGTCTACAGGACCCGGCTGACACCCGTCGACACACCGTTCCAGACTGTCAGGCGCAGTCGCGGCACAGGTCGGAGCCGACGTCGAACAGATGCCCGGCCTTCAGATCGAAGCACTTGGCGCATTGCCGCTCATTGGCCGGTGGGCAGTCGCAGTGCCGACACTCCAGGCACTTCGGGACCGAGCACTTGTTGCACCGGCGCTCCCATGACTCGAACTCGTGGCCGCAGTGTCCGCATACCCACGAATTGGCAATCGGGCCGTTGTCGCGGGACGGGGGTGAGAAGGACAACCACGGTGCGTGGTCGACGACGGCCACTGCCACGATGTATCCGCCGAGATCGGTGGTCTGTATGTACAGCTCGGAACCGGTGATGCCGTCCCGGTAGGCGATCCGGGTCTTCCCGCTCCGGGTGCCCCCGTGCCGCAGCTGGTCGAAGACGACGGGGATCCGAGACTGATCGGAGCCTCGACCGATCGGGAACTCCCCGCGGGACGAGCTGAAGGTGACCACGCCGTCGCTGTCGAGCAGCAGGATGTGCCCCGGCGCAGGAAGCCGCTCCGAGGCCCGCGCGCACACGGCCTGCCGGGACGCGGCGCCGTCGCGCCACAGGTCCACGATGTCGTGCGCGGTCGGCCCGGCCGACGCGATGTGGCGGTTGGTGAGTTGCTCTGGGACCAGCAGCTGGGCCGCAAAGCCGTTGCACGCCGCTTCCTCCAATGCGCGGCTGTCGACATCGGGCCTGAGCAGCCCGTCAATGAGATGGTCGGTCGTTTGCTGCAGATGATGGCCCAGCTCGTGGTCTCCGGTGAACGCTCGCCGGCCGGGGCTGGCCGACTCGGCGATCGCAATGACCGGGTGTCCGTCGTCGTACAGGTAGGCGCCGGTCACGCTACAGCCTGCGTCGACGGCGGACTCGGGCACCATCCGGACCTCGACCTCGGCCCAGCCGGTGAGCGCGGCGACGGTGTCCACGCGCAGAAGGTCCACGCCGCCGGGCCACCGGGCTTCGAGCTCGACGAAAATCGCGGCCACCTGATGCTGGACCACGGTGGGCGTGGGCAGCCGGCGCCGTACCGCGTCAGGCATCGAGGATCATCTGGAAGTATCGGTCGAGCCTGGCCTCCCATGCCTCGGCACTGTCGATGTCACCGCTCGCCCGGGCGGCCATGGCGTACGCATCGAATATGGCCCGGGTGAACGCCTCGTCCTCCGAGATGCTCTTCGCCCGGGCTAAGGCCACGACCTCGGGGCGGCGCTGTGGACGAGATGCCACCGCGAGCAGCGCGTACGGTGGGGCCGGGTTGGCTGCTATCAGATCATCTGCGGTGAGGCCGAGAACAGGTGCCAACCGCGCCGCCTCCGCCGGGCCTAAAGGTCGCTCGCCGCGCCGGAGTCGCAGCACGTCCGCCGACGAAACACCTAGGACCCGAGCCAGTTCAGCTGTCGGCAGACCGGCATCGGCCAAGATGTCCGGAAGCTGGCCAGATCCTGATGGCTCTGAGGTCGCTGCCAGGAAGGCAGCGTCGTCGCTGGTCCGGGTCCGGTACTCCAGGACGGGATCGGCGGGGAGACTGCCCTTCGGCCTGGCCTGCCGATCGCTCGGACCGCATCGATGGGATTGGTGGCCGCGACGGACAACTCCAGGTCGGCGGTGTACCTCTCCAGCACCCGCATAGGCAGGGTCCTGGCGAGCTCGAGCCAGACCGTCAGCGACACACCCAGCGGCGATGCGTCCCGCTCGAGCACGACCGAGTCCTCAGTGCTGTAGCCGTCGTCCATCGTGACCGGGACCGCGTCGACGGCGGTCGAGTCGACGTGCGTCAGCAGCACGAGCATCGACGTGTCGACCCGCCGGGCACGCCACAACTGACCGGGACGCGGATCCGGGGGAGTCGAGGTGAACGCTCGGCGGAACTGCTCCGGGACGGCCGCGCCGGCCAACGCTCTCGCCAGGCGATCCGCAGGCGTCCCGCCTGAGACGACGTTCATGACTCTGCATCCTGTCCGATCGGGAGGGTGTTTGCCCCTCTCTCACCATCAGACGACACATCTCGCTCATCGCTCTGTGCCAGGCGCAGCAATCTGCCGATGACCGTCTCGGCATCATCGTCGTCGACCGTGGCGAGACGCAGCTTCTCCCGGACGGCCGCCTGTATAGCGGCCGCGGTCTCGGGCCCGGTCGCCAGATGGACGGCTACATCCCCGGGTTCGGCCGCCAGCAGCAGGACGACCGTCTGCTCCTCCGGCGACAGCGACGCCCACAGTTTCCCCGCAGCCATATCGCCCATCGCGTCCGTCGCCGGATTGGCAAACCGATCGAGCTCCCACGTCGTATCGACGCTCAGCTGGACGAACGTGGGGGATGGCTGGAGTTGGAACCGTGCCGCGATCACTCTGGACAGATCCTGCGCCGACACCGAGCCGCCGGCGTCCGACAGCACTACGTATGCAACCGCGATGAGCGCGTCCTTGGTCCTCCTGGGCGTCGGGCCGGAAGTGTTCCAGCGGGTGATCTGGACACCGCGCACGCGGTGCGCGGCCGCGTGCAGTCGGTCGATATCGCCCTGCCACGCCTTTGAGGCATGTTCGGTCAGCGCCCAGCGGTCTTGTGCGGTCTTGTTGCTCACGAACCGGGGATCGTCGCCCAGCACGTTCTCGAGTCGCCGGCGCAGCTTTCCGACCTCCGTTGCCTTGGCTTGATCCTTCAGCCAGTTCTTGATCGCAGCCAACAACAAACGTTCCAAGGTGGAATCGTTGTGCGCTTTGATCATGCATCCCAAAACGAGCTGGGGCTTCTCGACGAACATTGTGCAGATGAGATCGTCGACCGCGCCCCCATCTGTCCAACTGCTGTGGCCGTCAGGCGGTGGAAAGGTCGACGTCCGGGCGACCTGTAGGCCCAAGCGCCGCAGCATGTCGAGTGTGAACGGGCCCAGCCTCCCGTTCCGATCAGCTCGGCGTATGCACTCACGCACGCGACCTTATGCATCGCGTACGACGTTGCCCAGTTGACGCCCTCGTCTTCACCAGCACCGCTCAAGCGTGGTTCATGGGATGAGCCCCGATTAGCCGCTTGCTGCTGTCATGTTGGAGGGCTCGCGCGACTGCTTCTGTGTCAGTGATCTCCGGCACGCATGACGATGCGTCGGCAAGCGTAAGTGAGGTTCGTGGCTGTACTCAGATGATCGCCGGATGTCGGACCGATTGACTAGCAGTCTGACTGGCAGGGCTCGTGGCTCGGAAGCCGCAGGAACCTGGAGGCGCGAGTTCAGGCGGCGGAGCATCTCGGGAGAACTGCGGTCGCCAGCGTAGACCGACCACTAGCCAGGGGCTCTTGGCTGGGCGTGCGCACCACCGCTTGGATTGGGGAGTTTGGCACGATCGTCGGGTGTCACGCAGAAAGCGTCGGCCGGTCAGACACCGTCCGCCACTGAACCATTCCACGGTTGGCGTCGAGCCTGAGGAACATGCTGGATCAGACTTTTGGGGTCCTTGAGTTGTTATGGAGCGACTCCCGATCCGGAGCTCGAGCTGGTCGTGGCTTCACATTGTCACCTCACACGCTTTCGAGGTCTGCGGACCGCCGCCCGAGTTGGGCGAGTAGCCGTCCGCGCGCAAAGTGCGGCGACACGGTTCGAGGCGAACGTCGCCGAACGAGCACGAATGAGACTAGGGATGAGACTGCAGCTCGCAGCGCGTGCGTTGAGCCGACCCTCCTGTCAGAAGGACGACACGCAGACCGGCCGAGCTACTGCTCAGACTCTAATCAGCTGATCGGGGTACGCAGGGCTTGCTAATGTGCAATAACTGCGTATGCTCAAAGCATGAGCAACCAGGGCCAGGACGCAGTTCAGGTCGCCAGACACCTGCTCGCCGATGTTCCGGACGACCCGATGCAGGCCGTTGAGCAGCTGAGCCGCGCCCGTGACGCGGTGGATGCCGCTCTGGACGAGGCGATGGCCCGGGCCGCGCTCGAGGGAGCTTCGTTCCGCTCGGTCGCCTCTCGCGCCGGCCTGGCCCCCAACAGCGTCGCGCCCCGGCTGGCCCGGACGGCCGCGCTCAGCCCGTACGCGGACCCGGCCGGCCGGGTGGGCAGCGCAGGGGTCGAGCGCGCCCGCTACGACGCCGAACAGGGCCGACCCGCACCAGCCGCCGCACCTGAGCCCAGGCTGCGGTTCGGTCGCCGTACCCCAGGAGGAGCATCATGACCGACCCCACCTATACCGATATCACCATGGTGCTCGACCGTTCCGGATCGATGCAGTCGATCAAGGACGACACCATCGGCGGCTTCGACGCCTTCATCAGCGAGCAGGGCCGCCTGCCCGGTCGCTGCACGGTCAGCCTGGTGCAGTTCGACAACGTGTACGAGGAGGTGTACACCGGACGCGACCTTGCCGACGTGCCGGGCCTCACCTTGGTGCCGCGCGGCTCAACGGCGATGCTCGACGCGATCGGTCGGGCGGTCAACGCCACCGGTGCTCGGCTGGCGGCGATGCCGGAGGACGGGCGGCCCGGGACGGTGATCGTCGGCATCATGACCGACGGTCTGGAGAACGCCAGCCGAGAGTTCACCTACCCGATGGTCAAGGCGCTGATCGAGCAGCAGGAGCAGGTCTACGGCTGGACCTTCATGTACATGGGGGCCAACCAGGACGCCATCGAGGTCGGCGCCAGCCTCGGCGTGGCCCGGGACCGATCGTTGACCTACGCCGGCCCCAAGGTCGCCGCGGCCATGGGCGCCTACAGCGCCTCGGTCGGCACCATTCGCGAGGCCGTGGCCGCGGGGGCTCCGGTCGAACAGGCCCGCCGCCGGGCGGCGTACAGCGACGAGCAGCGGAGGAAGGCCGCCGACTGAGCCCCACCCCTGGCCAAGAACCGGTCCCAGACTGCAGCTCTCGGCGTCGAGGAGCTGCCGTCTGGGACGAGTCTTGAGCGCGCTCAGCCCGGCACACTCCGGAGCCGGGTGACCAGGCGCGCGAGCTCGATCCGGCTGGAGGTCGACGCCGAGGAGTCCGACAGCTCGCGTTCCTGCGGCGTCAACGCCTGCAGGTGTGGCTCGTCGGCCCAGTATGAGTTTGGGAAATGCCTCCAGGGCGGTCAACAGGCCATGCCGGAACTGTCTCTCTAACTGCTGTTGATCGCTGTTGACCGATGCTCGGGGGCACGCGGTCACTGGTTTTGGATGATGCGGCCGGGTGACATGAGCTGTGCCGATGCCACCCCTCCATGCCGGGCGTTACCTCGTGGTGCCTGGCCCAAATACGCTCACAGCATGAGTTCAGGGTTCCCCCGGTGGTGGCGACTTGGGCTCGCCAGTACGGAAGTCGTGCTGGCCGCTGGCTTGATCGTGGCCGCCGTGACGGAGGGCGACTGGTACTGGTGGGCGGGCGCCATCGCGGCAGCGGCCCTCGCTCTAATCAACCTGTCCGTGTACTTGCGCACCGAGCGTGAGCGGCGTAGACCACCTGATCCGTAGATCCAGGTACGACCTCCATCAGCGTCCGTGAGCGTCCGTCTGTGGCGTGATCTGGCCAGCATGATTTGTAGCCGAGCGGTCACATCCGACCACATTGCTGTCACGGTTGCTGTCAGATGCGCATGCCTTCCAATCCGCGTGTCGATGCTCCGGAGCGTCTGCCGGGCGCTGGTGCGCACCGGCGCTCATGCGCCTCGCATGATGAGTACGGTTGGGCATGCTGATCGGATCTGCGGCGACTCGATCAGCGGCAACGCCGCCGCACAGAGGAGCTGAGCGTGGCCCCCGACGACGTCATTCGCGCCTACCTTCACAGGTCCCGCGACGCGCTGATCTGGAAGCTCGATGGTCTCTCCGAGTACGACCTCCGCCGGCCGCTGACCCCGACGGGGACCAACCTGCTCGGGCTGATCAAGCACACGGCCAGCGTCACCGCCGACTACCTCGGCGCCGTCTTCGGCCGCCCCTTCGAGCGGGAGATGCCGTGGCTCGGCGAGGACGCCGAGCCAAACGCCGACCTGTGGGTCACCGCCGACGAGTCGCGGGAGGAGATCGTCCAGCTTTGGCACGACGCGTGGACCCACGCCGACGCCACGCTCGACGCACTCCCGCTCGACGCCACGGGCAAAGTGCCGTGGTGGCCATCCGAGCGCAACCCGGTGACGCTGCACCAGATCGCCGTGCACCTGATCGCCGAGCTGCACCGCCACGCCGGCCACGCCGACATCGTGCGCGAGCAAATCGACGGCGCGGCCGGGATGTTGCCGACGGCCGACAACCTGCCGGCAGTCGACGCCGGATGGTGGCCGTCCTACGTCGAGCGGGTCGAGACGGCTGCGCGCGCCGCCGGCGCGCTCGGGTAATGACCACGCCGAGTCCTCCCCGGGCCACCCAGCCCGGCCGCTACGGCGTACTGGTCACCGACGACGAGCCTCTTCTCGCCGCGCCCAAAGGCCCCGCCCCCTCCGCCGACGCGTCAGATGCGCGCCTGACCTCTTCGTCCCGAAGCACCTCGGACGGGCGTCGCTTGATGATCTTGCCGGTCGCCAAGCGTCCTGGACCAGGTACCGATATCCCGCTGTGTTCGGTCCCGTTGTCACTCACTTGGTCACTCACCGGAGTGTCATGGCCCACACCAGCGGGACGCGGCGCCCCCCGAAACGGGGCGGTGAACTGATACATGGTCCAGAACCGCGAACTCATCGGAAACAACCGAACGGACCCGATGAGTTCGTGGCCCGCGGCTGGTCCAAGCTCGTGACACCCTAGGAAAGGACACCGCCATGTCAGAGCTTCTCGTCGACTTCATCACCTCGCTCGACGGCTACGCATCGGGAGAGGGATGGCCCGGGTTCTGGGGCCTCGAGGGCCCGGAGTACCTCGCTTGGCTCGGCGAGCAGCCCGAGGTCACTTACCTCATGGGAGCGAACACCTACCGCCTCATGTCGGGCTTCGCCGCCGGCGAGGTCCCGGAGGGCCAAGACGAGTTCAGGGCCGAAGAAGAGGCGTCCGTCGACGAGCTCACGCAAGCGTCCAAGGTGGTGTTCTCCTCCTCGCTCGAGGAGCCACTGACGTGGGCCAACTCCACGCTCGTCCGCGACGACGCCGTCGAGGCGGTCCGCGCCATGAAGGAGAACGGCTCGGGGCTCCTCAGCACGATCGGCAGCCTCAGCCTGTGCCGGTCACTGCTACGGGCCGGACTCGTCGACCGCTTCCGGGTCGGGATGTTCCCGGTGATCACCGGGGCCACGGGCGCAGAACGCATCTACGACGGCTACCCGGACGTCGCCCTCGAAATGATCGAGCACCGGACCTTCGACGGCCGCATCCAGCTGGTCGAGTACAAGCCCCGCGTGCTCGAGCACCCGCCGCTCGGCGCCCCTGCGTGACGTCGCCCCGTCCACAGAAGGCCGGCGCAAGGCCCGCACGGAGGAGGACACGCGGCGCCGGCCGCGCCGCGCTCGCGCGGCGCCTTGATCTGAAAGAGCCAGATTCGGCAGTGTGCTGCCGCTGTCCTGCCATCGCCGCGTGGAGTGCAACCTCATGTTCCGAGCGCCGCGATCTGACGACTGAGGTGTGCTATCGGCCGGGCGCGGACGGCCCGCTCGGACGCCGTTCGGGTGTTTGGTACGGGCGCTGCCTGTCGTCGTGCCCGCGACTAAGTGCGGTGTGTGCTGCCTGTCGCTCGTCGGCCCTCGCATCTGCTGGCGGGTCGGTGGCACGGGCGATATCCCGGTCGAGGCGTTGTTTCCACAGGGCCGGGAGCGTTTCGAGTTGGGCTTCCTCCGGTTGGTCGTGGGTCTTGGGGATTGATGCCGTTGGCGGCCCGCCACACTGCGATTTCGCCGATGAGGGCGGTGCTCGGGTGGCTTCCCGGTGGTAGCCCAGACTGGCTGGGCGTCACCTTGGCAGGCGTGGTCTTGGACCTGGTCGGCGAGGTCGGCGACCAGTTGGGATCGCTTTGCCAGGTAGGTCGCCCCAGACGGGATGGGCATGGAGCGTTGGTGGAATGCCCGGGAGCCAGGGCAGCGGACCTGGGTTGGTAGGCGTGAGCTCTGGGAGGCGCCAGTAGAGGACGGCGGCCATGTCGCCTGCGGTTCGGAGGTCGCGTCCGCTGGCGGCTGTCAGCAGGTGGCGGAGTGGATGCTTACCGGTTTCGGCCGCGAGGGCGAGCAGGTGGGCTCGCAGGGTTGGCCAGGCGGGTTCGTCGGTGAGTCCGGGGATGTACTGGTCGGCTTGGTCGAGCTCTGCGACGGTTTGGGGTCCGACGAGCTGTTCGGCTGCGACGTGGAGGCCGTCGGTGTAGCGCTGGACCGCCTGGAACAGCCGGGCCGCTGGATCGTTGAGCTCGCGCAGCACGGTGCTGGCGGAGACCGGCGCTTCATCGCGGGCGAGGATCTGCTGCAGCGTCTCGGTCGGCGTGCGCGGTGAGATGGTGTCGGGTCGGATGAGGCTGTGGGGGTCGCCGTCGCCGACCACTTGGAGGTAGAGGTGGTTGGCGTGCCGGCCGCGGGTCAGCATGGTGTACAGCTGCTGCCGGGACTCCTGCCCGGTCAACAGGCCGTGCATGGTGTCGGCGGAGACGCCTTGGGCGCGCATGGATGGTGGTGGCGTAACCGAGACCGGTCGAGGTCGTGACGTAATCCGCGGGCAGCCGGACGTGAGCTGGCTGCGGTTGTGCCGGACGGTCAGGCCACCGCTGCGGTCGACGTGGGTGATGGTCCAGCGGTCGCCGTTCTTGACCCAGTCGGTGGCCGAGAGTCGGAGGCGTCGATCGTTCGCGCGGGTGATGATCATGTCGCCGACACTCGCCCGGTTTCCGTCCCCCAGACGCACTTCTTGCCCGGCCGGGGCACCGCCGAGGCGATGATCACGGGCTCGGCGGTTGAGCTCAGCGACGAGCTCGCGGGTCGGAGCGAGCATGATCGCGTCGAGTCCGGCGGCTCGGTCGGAAACCCAAGCAGCGAACGCATCCTCGGTGATCTTGGCGAGATCACCGACATGAACACGGCCATGATCGAGATAGAAGCCGAGTGCGCTGGGATCGCCTTCCCGCAGGGCGAGCGAGGCTTGTGCTTCGGCCGGGTCGGTGAAGCGGTGTAGCTCGGTGAGCTGCAGGGCGCCGTGAATGTTCTTGATGTCGCGGAGGACGCCGCCGGCGCCGATCGCGGCGAGTTGTTGATCATCACCAATCAGCCGGACACTCGCGCCGCGGTCGATGGCGAACTGGACTGCGGTGTCGAGGGAGAGGGTGTCGGCCATGCCGGCCTCGTCGATGATGATCAACGTCGCCGGTCCGACCGCGGTCGCCCAGTCCGGCAGCTCGCCGTGTTCGAGCGACCAGGTCAGTTTGGCCAGAGTGTCGGTGCGGATGCCGGTTTGCTCGCCGAGGACGGCGGCGGCGGCAGCGGACGGGGCGAGGCCGATGACCTGGCCGCCGTCTTCGGTCCAGGCCAGGGTGAGGGCGCGCATGGCCGTGGTCTTCCCGGCGCCGGCGGGGGCGATCGCCAGCTGTAGTCGAGCACCAGAGGTGCACATCTGCCGGACCAGGGAGGCTTGCCCCGTATCCAGGGCGGTGCCGTTCGCGGCCATTTCCAGCAGGGCAAGATCGACGACGGTGCGGTCGACGACCGTTCCGTCGCGGCGTGCCGGCGACGGTGACGAGGCGTTGCTCGGCGTCGAGGATGCGCTGGGAGGTGTAGAGGTCGGCGCCGGCGATGGTGTAAACCGACGACCCGTCGACCCGCCGCAGCGCGTCCGGTTCTTCGATGCCGTCCGGTGGTGCGGCCAGGGCTACTGATCGGTGCTCGAGGACCTCATCAACGAGCAGGTCCACCAGCGTGTTCGCCTGCTCGGCAGGCACGTCGACGGTGCGGACGTGGCGTTGGGCTTCGGCACGGACGTGCCACATCTGCCAGGTCGACCGGGTCTCCTCCATGGCGGCCAGCACCCGGTCGGCGGTCTGCGCGACCCAGTGGGCGTCGGCCATGCGCGGCGGTTCTGCGGCGGGGGTAAGCGCCGTCGCGACCATCGAGGCGACGGCGCTGCGGCCACCGAGCACCGCTGCGGCTTCGTTCATCCAGGTGGTGCGCTGCTCGGCGAGTGATCGGGGTTCGTGCTTGGCGTCGCGGGTCTCCAACGTTGCCTGCTGGGCCAGGTGTAGCGCTTCGACCGGTGTGGGTGGTCGACCATGATCATGCTGGAATTGGATGGCGAGCTCGCCGCGGCGGAGGTTGATATGGGCCCGCCGGGTCGACCACCGCTGGTTCAACCGGGGGTCGACGCCGACAATTTCCCGGATCGGCCGCTTGCCCGGATCGGCACCGGGACGTGCAGCGAACCGCACCCCCAGCGCGTCGCGGAGGTGCTGCTCCAGGGAGGTGTTGTAGGTCTCCGACGCGGCAACCTTTGCCTTGAACAACACCCGGCCGTCGATCGACAGCCAGCGCCCATCGAGGGTCTGCACCTTGTTCGCCACCGCGACATGGGTGTGCAGATCCGGGTCGCCGGCACGGCTGTCGCGGTGGGTGAACGCGGCCGCGACCAGGCCACGCACGTTGACCTGCCGGATCCCTTGGGGCCCGGTCCGGGTGAACAAGGCCTGCTGCTCGATGAAGCTCAGCGCGTCGTTGACCGCGGCCTGATGGGCCCGTTCGATCGCCGCCGCCACCGCCGGTTCGGCGACCGCCCACAGCGTCGACACCGACTTCACCGGCGAGAACGTCAAGTCGAAACCGGCGACTGTCTGCGCCCGTGGACGTGAGCTCTTCGCGATCTGCCCAGCCAACTCGGCAGCATCAATCGGGGCGCGGCCATGCTCAGCGACAAAGAACTCCCGGGCTACCTGCGTCCGAATCCGCGCCCGGTCAGCCGCCGCGACCGAGGCGTCGACCGGCTCCCCGATCGCGGCATTGAGAGCAGCGATCCGCTTGGCCACCTCGACCCGGAACGGCGTCGCATCGTCGATGATCTTGAACGGTGCCCCCAACCGCATGACGTCCCGGAAGTCCTGTCCAGTGAGGTCGGGGCCTTCCAGCTGCTGCAGCCGCAACTCGGCCAACGGATGCAACCCGCACCCGAACAAAGCGCGCATCTGCTCCGCCGTCACCGGGTCGCCGACGTCCAGACCGTCGATTCCCTCCATGCCGGAACCGACCCACACCCCGGGCGACTCGCCCCGTTCGGTGTAGTACGAGGCCAGCCCGGTGTGCCCCTTGTCGGTCGCGTCCAAGGCAGCGACCTGCCGGGTCAGATAGTCATAACCCGACCCGGCGGTGAGCTTGTGCAGGCTCATGGTCACACCCCCGAAAGGCAATTCGCCCGCCTCGGCGGTCACGCCGACCCGGGGTACCTTCCGTCAGTGCACTAGGTGTGTAGCACATCGGATCTTGAAATCGGGAGGGGGTACGTCGAAACAGGTCGGGATCGTCGGTGGTGACCGCTCAACTCGTCGGCGCTGGCTTACGGCCCAGTGAAAGACCGATGTCGAGGAGGGATCGATGTGATGAGTCAGCAATCGGTAAGGCAGGCGCCGGCATCCCCTCGTAGGCGCCGAACCAAAGCCGGCCCGGCCGGGGTCAAGGGTGGCCGAAGGCCATCGCGTCAGCATCGCGTCACGACGCTCAGCGTCCTTGAGGCCGGCCGCGGCGGCTGGACAATCTTGTGCGGGAGGGAATCGGCCGAGACCGTACAGCGCCTCGCTCATTGGGCCGGGGGAGGAGGGTGGCGATCATGTAGTCGGCCAGCCATCGCGCGAAGCGCGGCAGGGACCAGCCGCGCTGGGTGACCATCAGGTCGTAGAGCTCGTCGGAGGTGCAGGTCCACAGGATGTCGGTCGCCTGGGCCAGGGTGACGTCCTCGCGCAGGTAGCCGCGCTCCTTGAGGAAGCGGGCGTGGTGGCGGGCGCGTCGCTCGCGGATGTCGTTGTGGGCCTTGAGCAGTGCCGCCATGTCGGGGTCGCCGGCCGCGGCGAAGCGGACCAGCCGCGCGATCGGCGACACGACCGCGGAGACCTCGCTGGTGAGGGCGGCCCAGTTGCGCATGATCGTGCGCGGGTCGGTCTCGCGTTCGCGCATGTCGTCGGCGCGCTGGAAGGCCGGGACCGGTTCCCGGCCGGCCAGGCCGCGGTCGTAGATGGCGCGGACCAGTCCCGGCTTGCCGCCGAACGCCTTGTAGATGGTCTCCACCGACACCTCGGCCTCGCCGGCGATCGCGGCGATCGTGGTGGCCGCATACCCGCCCTCCAGGAACCGCCGCTGGGCGGCGTCGAGGATGGCCTCGCGGGTGCGGCGGGCCTGGGCGCGCCGGCCGCTGGAGTCGTAGCGGCGCTTGGGCTTGACGTTGGCCAATGGTTCGTTCCATACTCCTGTATCGGTTACAGTAAAGTGTAGCAAACTTGGAGGGGGCCGTCATGGACCGAGCGGGCCAGGACCCGGCGGTAGTGGTGGAGCGGCTGCTGGCGGCGATCAACGCCCACGACCTGGAGGCGATGGTGGCCTGCTTCGCCGACGACTACCTCAACGAGTGGCCGGCCCATCCCCAGCGGGGCTTCCGGGGGCGCGCGCAGGTCCGCACGCAACTGGAGCCAGATCTTCGCCGGCGTGCCGAATCTCCAAGCACGGCTGCCGCGGATGACCGTGGACGGCGACACCGTCTGGACCGAGTGGGACATCGCCGGCACCCGCCGCGACGGGGCCCCGTTCCTGATGCGGGGCGTGTCCATCTTCGGCGTCCGCGAGGGCCGCCTGGCCTGGGTGCGGTTCTACCTGGAGCCGGTCGAGGAGACCAGCGGCGACGTCGACGCCCACACCCGCCGGGTGGTGGGCACCACCGCCGGCACCGACACCACGGGGGCGAGGTCATGATCCTGGTCACCGGTGCCACCGGCCACATCGGCTCGGAGCTGGTGCGGCTGCTCGCCGAGCAAGGCACGCCCGCTCGCGCCCTGATCCACACGCCCGACAAGGCCGCCCCGATCCAGCACCTGGGGCTGGAGACCGCCGTGGGCGACTACGAGCAGCCCGACACGCTGGATGCGGCCATGGCCGGTTGCGACCACCTGTTCCTGCTGTCGCCGCCAAGCCCCCGCCAGACCGAGCAGGAACAACACGTCATCGACGCGGCCAAGCGGGCCGGGGTCGAACACGTGGTCAAGCAGTCGGTGCCGTGGGCGGACCCGGACGCCGGGTTCGTGTTCTGCCGCTGGCACGGCCAGGTCGAGCAGCACCTGGAGGGGTCGGGCCTGTCGTACACCCTGCTGCGGCCCAGCAACTTCATGCAGAACTTCCTCATGTCGGCCCAGCCGGTGGCCGAGCAAGGCGTGTTGTACGGCATGCTCGGTGAGGGCCGGATCGGCTTCATCGACACCCGCGACATCGCCGCGGTGGCCGCCCACTGCTGACCAACCCTAGGC
>CAVQIU010000010.1:0-139422 GCA_963712625.1 uncultured Actinomycetota bacterium | reverse complement strand
CACCCTGGTCAGGCCACCTCTCCCTGCCAGTCCCAGTTAACTGCTCGGCCTTGCTGAGCCCGGCTCGGTTAGAATCCGAGCCCACCAAGAGAACGTCTTGCCCGGTTGATCAGCAGGATCCTGACCGGATGGCGCGCGTCCACTCGTGCTATCTGGTCTCACGCGTACGCGGGAACGCCGACGAGCTCAAGATGAGCAAGAGAACAGGATCAACAGCATCCGGAAGGCGTCCGGCACCGTCGCCGAGCGAGGAGCTTTGGAGGGTTGCGGGCCTCCTGAGGCCACGCACGAGGCGGGCCGCCTGGCGGTGGTGGTGCCGGTCGGGGGTCTGGATGGTCGGGGCGCCGGGGAGCGGGCGGAGGGGCAGACGTTGCCTGGACTCCGCGGTGGGGCTCGTGCACTCGCCGACGGGTTTGGCATTATGGGTGCGTTCCGCGACGGGCCGCCCGGCCATGCCGCATAGATCAATCTCGTCGGGTCGGAACGAAAGGAGCCGCCTCGCTCGACTCCGGGGCTCGTCGGGCGGTTCAGCAACGGGGCGGCCGCCCCAGAGACGGGGAGCGCGACCCTTCCGGCCCTGCCCGGAGCACTGAGGCGGTCCCATTCGCACTCGGCGGGAGGTCGGCCGCGCCCACCCGTCGCGCAGAGAGCCACGACAGCACCAATCGTCGCCCGGGCGGCGGCCTCCGCCACGCACGCTGGCGGTTGGGGCCCCCGCGCCGAGCCGCCGGCGGCAGCCGCCGGCGCCGCGGTCGTTGCCATCGAGTCGGGCCGCAGCCGCCGGCTCCACGGCCTCATTGCGGGTGGCGCGCCTCCAGGCGCGCGCCTCCACCACAACCTCCGGCCGCCGCCGCCATCCAGTCGCACCATTGTCGGCGCCCTGGGGTCGGGCGGCCCGACCGTCAGCTGCTGACTCGCCCCAGGGGAGCAAGCTCGGCCAGCTCGCCTCCGAGCCATCAGCTTCTTCGTGTTTGGATCTCTCGTTGATCTGATCAATCACGGCACCCGGTGAGCACGTGATGATGCAGCTCGGTCGCTGTGAGCATCATGCCGCCGCAGCAGGGTCGCCGACATTCGCCTGATGGGCGGCAACGGGGACTGGATTGCGTCACTGGCTGGAGCACCACCCAGGACGTGGACGCTGACGACGGCGTCGATGAGCCGTGCACCAGGACTGCTCCATCGCCGATCTCCGCGGCACTCGAATCCGCACGGGCTCCCATGTCGCGGCGCAGCCAGTGCGGCCCGAACACGGCTGGAGAAGTTCAGAACCCGCGCTCAACTACGAGGGAACGCCGTCGCGTACCGGCTCCAAGAACGACCACTGGGGTGTCATCGATCTCAGGGGATTCCAATCGCTGGTGGATGGTTGATACGATGGCATTCACCGCCGATACCTGATTGTGGCGACATGGAGATCGACGGCTCAGCCGGGAAAGCAGCCGCCGAGCCGACGCCTTGGGGTTGCCCCATCCCGGCGTTCAGATCCCTCGACTACGACCGGATGTTGCGGCAGAATCTGCCACGCGCGCCATGCTACAAGCTGGACCCGATCACCGTGCTCACCGCGTCCAACAAGATCGCGGCAGCCAGCAAAGAGGTGGTCGCAACTGACATCCCGCCTTCAGATCGGGACCGACGTATGAACCTTGCCCTCAAGGCGAAGGGATGTGGCTATGGTGCCGCCGCTGATCAATCCGAACTCCCTGACCTCGGCTCCTATAACGTGCAGACTGTTGAGATACGATTGACTCTCAGAGGTCATTGACAATCTGAATGAGAATGAAGCCAGTGCCCGCAGACATCGAGTGCCACCGCCTAGCTCGCAGCGCTGATGAGGCTGTTTAAGCCAGCCAACCGACGATGAAGCTCTCGTGCAGCTGATTGCCAGCTGGAGGACTGAGCCGCCCGCGCCTCAGCGGGGCACCAACACCGCGCGAGCAGCTCCAAAATGTGGCGAGAGATCGAGCGCAGCCGACCCGTCGACGAACGAATACGAGTTGGCGCGGGCGTCTGGTTGTCACGCCGGCGCTCAACGGTCAACGCGACCTGGAACTCGCGCATCGGCGAGTACTCGATCAGGAGTATCCGGGAGAGTCGAGGTCATCGTCGCTGTCGGGCCGAGCGCCTATCGCACTCGCGAAATTGCCGAGGCGCCGCCCGCGGCCGATCAGCGTCTGCGTCGTCGATACCCGGCGTCGCGGACGCCTTCTCGCGCTGAACCTCGGTATCGCCGCCTCCACACACAAGATCATCGTGCGGGAGAATGGCACGGCGAGCTCACCGACGGCTACATCAGGCGCGTCAACGGCGGCATGGAGAGCGGCGGAATGGGCGGGTCATGGACGGCGCAAGGCACGACACCGTTCGAGCAAGCCTAGGCACGGCGCAGCCGCACGGTCAGCCATGGGCCGAGCTCCTGCAGCTGAGCGGAGTCCGCGCGCTCGGAGGGACGCGTCCACGGCTCGGCGGCGCTTCAGGAGAGATGGAGCGCACCGCGCCCAAGACTGGGGAGCTCAACGATCGGCTGCGGACGACCGGTCAGAACCGCGGCCACGCACCGGACGCTCGCGCCGCGGAAGCAGATGAGCCACCGGACTTGGGCGTCTAACCTCAGCGGCATCCCGACTGCGCAGCGCGCGCACCGCGCGCACAGACGTGTGGCGGCGGCGGCCTTGAGCGCGGCCGGACGCCCGTCGTCGCCGCCGCCATCGGCGCTCGACGATTGGCTGCGGGCAGCTGATGGCGGGTTGTGGTTGTCCGTTGGTGTCTGTGGATGCATCTCTCTGGGGCCGGCCTGCACTGTTGCTGGCTGTGGGTCATGTGACTCCAGGCATGCACCGGGACACTACGAATGAAGAAAGCGAGAATTTACTCATCACAGCTCGTCCGGATTGATGTTCAGGAAGGCTGATGATGATGGGAGCATTCAAGATGCTTATGCTCAGTTTGCTGCACGGCCGCGAGACGCACCGACCGACATGCGTCCACATCTATCGCCGAGGACACCGGCCTCGACGGGTTACACTGGAGTTATCATCCAGAGAAACTTCTCCAGCAGGTGGCAGATGGAAACGGGCAAGGCTACGAGACGCCGAGCTGGCCAGCGAGGCCGAGCGCGGGCGCAACGAGGAGAGCGACAACGATCATTTCGGTGATGGGCAACCGCCACGTCGATACTGGCTCGTTCGGTCTGGCCGCTAGCTCAGTTCCTCGACGGAAACTCTCAGCTCGGCTCCATCGATGTGCCATCGTTGTATAAATCTTTGTCTGTACAAATCATTGAACAGTGTCTGCAGCGCTGTCCAGCGAACGGCGCTGGAGCACCCGACGGCCTGATATCTCACCTCGAGGAAGTGAATGAGCAGCGATCCTGACCGCCGCCCGACGACAGGTTGAAGCTGGAGGCGCTCAATTGCCGAGGGGGGTTGATATTTACCCGCTGCAAATAGGCGGTGGACGAGGACGTCAACGTTCGGGATCCGTGCTGGCACGACGGCCACGTTCGGCCTCCTGTTGCAAGCCCGCCACGACCACCATCACCGGCGTGGGCGAACGGCTGCGACGGACTCGCGCGTCTGATCGTTACGTCGCGCCACCCCAACGACACCTGTGATGTTGCCGGGCACCCTCCCGCCAGATGACTTTCCGCTCTGGTTCTATCGCAAGCCGACCGTGCCAGACACGCAGATCAAACCCTCCGCAGTCCATTTCGATGCCGTACGTGGCACCCGGCTGACGTCCGTGACCGGAATGACGAGGAGCCAAGCCGCAGTTCCATTCGGGTGGCGTCCCAGGCTCGAGCGCGCAAGCAGTTCATGATGAATCCTCCGTCGCCGAGGTTCCGGGACCGCCCTGCACACGCCACCTGATCAGGCGCCGACCGTCGCAGCCGGAACCGAGAGGAGCGGCCTGCGAGGAGCCGTCGGCGAAACGAAACCGAGACGCTGATTGTCGCTGCTCTGGTGCGAGACCCGCGCGGAGCAGGTCCCAGGGCGGCTCGCCATAGACGAGAAGCGGGCGAGTTTGAGACGCCGGCCACGCAACTGAACCAAGACAAAACGTATTGCTAGGCGGCGACTCGACCCGCTCGGTGCGGGTCTTGGCCAGCACGCCCTTCGGCCCCTGCTTGACGATGGCGAGCTCGACGCCGGCCTCCAGCAGCGCGTCCGCAGCGCGATCGGGCTCGGTCTCGCCGACCGCGACCTCGCACTCCTCGCGGTTGCCGACCGCGACCGTGACCTGGCCGAGGACCTTCTGGATCTGTTCGGTCGCGTGGGCCGGGGTCTCCCAGAACATCGGGCGGTAGTCGAGGTCGACCACCGTGAACTGCTTGCGGGCCCGCGCCTCGAGGACGGCGAAGTGGGACTCCCGGCTGGGCTCCTCGCTGAGGCCGGTGACCGAGATCCACATCAGCTTGGTGGCGCGTACCGCATCGAAGTCGATGTCGCTCGGCTTCACCTGCAGGTCCGGCGCGGTCGGCTTGCGGTAGAACCAGAGCGGGAAGTTGTCGGGCGGGAAGATCTCGCAGAAGGTCACCGGGGTCGCGTACTCGGTGTTGGTCACCACATGCTCGTCGGAGACGCCGAGGTCGCGCAGTTCGCGGCGGACGTAGCGGCCGAACGGATCGTTGCCCACCCCGGTGATGATCGCGGCGTTGCGCCCGAGCCGGGCGACGGCGACGGCGACGTTGGCCGTGGTGCCGCCGAGGAACTTGCCGAAGGTCTCGACGTCCTCCAGCCCGACACCGACCTGCAGCGGATAGATGTCGACGCCGGCCCGGCCGAAGGTCAGCACCTCCAGGGGCCCTGCGAATCGGTCGTCGGCTGCCGTGGCAGAGTCGTTGCTCATAACTCTCCTTCGGAAATCCGGGCGTCACCCGGCTGGCTCATTGTGAACCGTATGGGCTGGGCCAGGTGACTGTCAACACTTTGTCCAGACAAATGCACATCTTAGAATGTGGTGCCCTGGGGTCCCCCGTCATCACGTCCTGAGCCCACCCTTTCGCGTCCTGAGCCCACCCTTTTTCGGCCTGAGCCCACCCTTTTCCGGCCTGAGCCCACCCTTCGCGTCCTGAGCCCACCCTTCGCGTCCTGAGCTTGTCGAAGGACTGTGAACTTGCCTTTCGACAAGCTCAGGGCGCGTTGGGGCAATTCTTCCTTCGATCATGGCTCAGAGTTCGCCGGTGAGGAACTGGGCGCGGCCCAGTCCGAAGGACCAGTCGTCGTGCTCGTTGGCCATCACCGACACGATCAGATCCTCGGGCCGGACGAGCTCGGCGGCTCCAGTCGCTTGGCCAGTTGGTCGTACGCCGCCTGCTTCTGCTCGACGTTACGCCCCTGCTGGAAGATCTGGATCACCGTCACCCCGTCGGTGCGCTCCAGCCCGAGGCCGGTGTCCTCGGCGATGATCTGGCCGACGGCGTGCTCGGTGATGATCTGGTAGCGATCCCCCGGCGGCGCGGCGAACACGTCGAGCATGACGTCTTGAACCGTGTCCGCGAGCCTGCGGAGCTCAGCCGGCGTACGGCCGGTCTGGACGTCGATTCGAACGAGTGGCATGTCATCTCCTGGTGATGAAGTGTCTCATCCTAACTTTGTTAAGACATAATGTCAAATTACTCCGAGGTCGGTCAGGCCGACCGGCTCAAGAGGAAGCCCGACCCCCAGGCATGTGGGTCGCCGCGAGCACCAGGGCAACCGCAGTCGCGTGCCAGCGGGAGAGCGGCGTGCACCGAGCCACGATCCGGCCACCACCAACGCGATATAACCGGCGGGGGCGGCGAAGCCGAGACTGCAACAGCCGGGATCGCAGCGTACCCAGGCCCACCAGGCCACTCACCAGCCCGGCGACGATGCCGACCACGGCCACCGGCGGCGCCAGATAGCGCGCGCTCGCCGTCTCGGGGTATCGCCGGACGACCTCGCGCCGCCACCGGCCGGTCTCGTACATCTGCTTGATCAGCGCGCGAAACGACGATCTCGGGCGGTAGGTGACCCGGAGATCCGGCGAGAACCAGATCAGCCGGCCGCTCTTGCGCAGCCGATAGTTCAGTTCCCAGTCCTGCGCCCGGTGCATGCGTCTCGTCGAAGCCGCCCACCGCGAGCAGCGCCTCCTTCCGGAACACGCCGAGAAAGACCGTCTCGGCCTCAGCCGGCCGGCGACTCGGCCAGATGGAAGGTTGAGCCGCCGAGCCCGAGCCGGGTCGTGTACGCGGTGGCGACCGCCTCCTCGAACGGCGTCGTGCCCTGGGCGTCCATCACCCCGCCGACGTTGGCCGCCCCGGTCTCGGCCAGCAGTTCGACGGCCCGCGCGATGTAGCCGTCGGTCAGTTCGCCGTGACCGTCGACCCGGACGATGATGTCGTGCCGGGCCGCGGCGATGCCGAGGTTGAGGGCCGAGGGCGTCCGCGCCGCCGGGTTGTCGACCACCCGGATCCGGGGATCGGCCGCGGCCAGCTCGTCGGCGATCTCGCGGGTCCGGTCCTTGCTCGGCCCGACGACAGATGACCTCGAGCTCTCCGGGATACTCCTGCTCGAGCACCCGCCGGACGGCCGCCTCCAGATGGCGCTCCTCGTTGAGCACCGGCATCACCACGCTGACTCCGGGCCATTCGTGCGTTCGTCACGGGTGAGTCCTCGATCATCTGATCGATCTGGCTGTCGCAGGCGGGTTCTGGAGCGCTCGCGTCGGTCATAAGGGCCGTTCGCAGACCTTCGCTCGCGGTGTGTTGGTCTGTGCCGCTTGACGGCGATCAGCTGCGCAGACTTGCTCAGATCTTCGGTTTGGCTGCTTCTCGACGCGGAGACCGTCGGCTTCGGCTCGGCGGTGGCCTCGGCGTGATCTGCGGCGCTGGCTCGTTCGTCCGTTGTCGATCGCCTCGGCGGCGTCGATCGGTCTTCTGGACGGTGCCGCGTATCAGACGCGAAGTCCGGGGCGCCCGGATTGATCAGCGGCGGCACGATGGCCACGCTGGACACCGGCAACTGCTTCGCCTTGAGGGCAAGGTTCATCATGGTCCCGACCTCGGAAGGCGGGATGTCGGTGGCGACGACCTCCTTGCTGGCCGCGGCGATCTTGTTGAACTTGGTCAGCACCGTCATCGGGTCGAGCTGGTTGAGCATGGCGTTCATCACGCACTTCTGCCGCACCATCCGGTCGTAGTCGGAGGAATCCGACCGCGATCGGGCGAACCACAACGCCTCGTAGCCGTTGAGGTGCCGGTTCTTTCCCGCCTCGACGTAGCCGTAGATCTTGGTGCCACCGCCGCCGATCGGGACCCGGCGGTAGACGTCCATGGTGATGCCGCCGACCGCGTCGACCAGCGATTCGAATCCCTTGAGGTCGATCAGCACCCAGTAGTTGATCTTGAGCCCGGTTGCTCCTTCGACGGCCTCCTTGGTGGCCTGAGCGCCGGGGTTCCGAACGTCTGGATAGAAGCTGGCGTGCTCGAGCGCATAGGTGTAGACCGCGTTCAGCATGCAGGAGTCATCCGCGCAGTGGAAGCCGTGCGGAAACTTAGCGTGCAGCGGAGAGGAAGCCGGAAATGGGGCGTCCTCGAGATTGCGGGGCAGGCTGATCAGCACCGTCCGCCCAGTCTCGGCGTCGACGCTCGCTACGGTCATGCTGTCAGGCCGAAGTCCGACGCGATCCGGTCCGGCGTCGCCGCCCATCAGCAGAATATTGTGGCGACCCTGCTTGTGCGACGTGATCACCGCCGCCGGAGAACACAGCTGTCGTCAGCTCATGTTGCGCGGACGCCATTGATGCAACGGCGATCAGATCCAACGAAGATCGCGAAGGCCAGCGCCGAGAGTGATCACTGAGAAGACGAGCCGGCCGCCGGGCGCAGCTCCCGGGGGCGAGTCAGCCGCCAGGCGTCGACGATCAGGCCGACCCAGCCCAGGCCGAGCGCGATGAGCCCGAACTGGACCAGCTTCAGCGTCGGACCGAAGGTGAACATGGCGAGCGCGGCCTCAGGCAGGATCCAGCGCCAGCAGGGCAGTGAGCAGCGCGAGCAGCCACAGTACGGCCCAGACTCGAATGGCGACCCGACCGACGCGACGGTTGCCGGCCACCAGCTGGGCAGAACCCGGCACCACCAGCGTCATGGCCAGAAGGGTCCACGCCCGACGCCGTTTGATGCGTTCGCTTCGGTGCTGTGGCGTGTGCGACGAGGTCGAGGCACGCGGCGCGACCTCCGCGGTGCGAATGGACACCTAGGGGGCCTTTCGGTCTGCTTGCGGGGAAGAAATCAGGGGAAGGATCCCTGCCAGTATCTGCGGCGGCCGCCGTTTCGTTGCTGAAGCCACGCCGGACGAGCCGCGGAGTCGGCAAAGCACGCGCAGGTACCTTTGCGATATGTCTCCGAGCCGCGACGAGGATCTCGACTGGCTGTACGGACGCGATCGCCGGCAGGTCGCAGCCGGAACGCACCCGAGTGATGCCAAACCCGTCGGCGAGTGCACCAGCCCCACCGCGGAGCCAGGCACCGTACCCTCCGCCCGCTCCCAGCCAGCACCCGACCGTGCAACCCCGACCGGCACCACCACCGCCAGGCGGCCCGCCTCGTGGATCCGGTCGGCAGGCTGGTCGGGAGGCCCGCAACCCTCGAAGCCTGGCAAACAGCGACACCCGGTCCGGAACGCCTTCCGGGTGCTGTTGATCCTGTTCCTCTTGCTCATCTTGTGGCTCGTCGGCGTTCCCGCGTACGCGTGGACCCAGATAGCGCGAGTGGACGCCGCGCCATCCGGTCAGCGACCTGCTGATCAACCGGGCAAGACGTTCTTGCTGGTGGGCTCGGATTCTCGAGCCGGGCTGAGCAAGGCCGAGCAGAAACGCCTCGGGACCGGCAGCACCGCGGGGCAGCGTACCGACACGATCATGCTTGTCTACGTCCCGCCGGGCGGCAAACCCGCGTTGATCTCGCGTGCCGCGTGACTCGTACGTGGACATTCCGAAGAATGGCAAGAACAAGATCAACGCCGCGTACGCGTTCGGCGGTCCGAAGCTACTGGTGCAGACCGTCGAACAGAACACCGGGCTACGGATCGATGGCTACATGGAGATCGGGTTCGGTGGTTTCGTCAACATCATCGACGCGCTAGGCGGCATCCGCATGTGCCTGCCAAAGGCGATCAAGGACCGCGACAGCCACATTGATCTGCGGAAAGGCTGCCAGACGCTGAGCGGCACCGAGGCGCTCGGCTACGTCCGGATGCGCAAGGCCGACCCGCTCGGTGATCTCGGTCGGGTCGAGCGGCAGCGGGAGATGCTGGCGGCGGTCGCCAAGAAGGCCGCATCGCCGGCCACGGTGCTCAATCCCGTCCGCTACTGGAAGTTCAACATGGCTGTTGCCGATGCGATCAAGCTGGGCCGCGACACGTCGCTGCCTGAGGCGCTGAGCCTGGCCTACGCCATGAAGCGGATATCTGGTGGGAGCGGACTCACGCTCACCGTGCCGGTGTCCAGTACTGGTGCGCCAACACCGGTCGGCTCGGCGGTGCTATGGGATCCGAACAAGGCGAAGGCAATGTTTTCCGCGATTGCCCGGGGAGACACCTCGGGACTCGCCAAATACGCCCAGTAACAACTGTTGCCCGTTGGTTGGTCGTTATTCCAAGCCAGAGGCAAGTAAGAATGTTAGAACAAATCTCTTGACAAGACTTCGGTGAGTACGTAACGCTAAGGCCCGTCGGCACTGGCGTCCGACCTGACAGCGGAGGTCAGCTCAATGGTTAGCCCAACGCCCGCAGCCTGTCGAGCCGCAGCTCGAAGACATGGGATGAGTGACCTGCGTGTGTCTCGGTCGCTGCGCAACCCATCGTCTGTACGATCGCTCAGCAAGCAGTGCGCAGTGCCGGCTGTCGCAGAGCCAGCGACAGCAAATTCCTGCCCTCACCATGGGCGTTGCATCACATATAGGCGACGATCTCGCCTGCCTCGTAGCCCAAAACCTTTTCCACTGCCTACGTTGACCTCGTGAGCTCCGCTCACTGCATCTCGCGCGTCCCGGGCCTTGCCCGAAACACCAACGAAAGGAATCATCGATGATTCGATCCGCAAAGGGCTCGGCGCTTGGCCGATCTCGAAAGGGCTTGACCCTGGCCGCCCTCGCAGCGGCCGCAGCACTCGCGCTGTCCGCCTGTAGCGGCGGCGGCGCTCAGCCCCAGCCGGAAACCAGCGGGGGCGGCGGGGGCGGCGGCAACTCGGGCTATACCTTCGCCATGATCACCCACGAAACGCCTGGCGATACGTTCTGGGACCGGATCAGGGCAGGCGCCGAGCAGGCCGCCAAGGACACTGGCTCGACGCTGAAGTACTCGGCCGATCCCGACGCCACCAAGCAGGCTGTTCTCATTCAGAACGCGATCGACTCCAAGGTCGATGGCATCGCGACCACGCTTGTCACCCCGGATGCCCTCATTCCCACGGTCAAGAAAGCAATCGCCGCAGGGATTCCGGTAGACAGCTTCAACTCCGGATTCGACTACTGGCAGCAGGCGGGCGCACTCACCCACTTCTCCTCCGACGAGTTCCTCGCCGGACAGCAAGCGGGCAAGAGGATGATGACGGCCGGCGCCACCAAGATCCTCTGCACCATCCAGCAGACCGGCTCGGTGGCGCTCGAGGACCGGTGCAAGGGCGTGAAGGACAGCTTCCCGAACACCGAGAACCTGCAGGTCAACGGGGCGGACGACTCGGCGGTCACCTCAGCGATCCAGGCCAAGCTCAGTGAGGACAAGTCGATCGACTGGGTGATCACTCTCGGCGCGCCACAGGCCCTGGACACCATCAAGGCTCTGCGAGGGTTCCGGGAGCAAGGCCAAGGTCGGCACCTTCGACACCAACCCGGACCTGGCGCAGGCTGTGCAGGACGGCAAGGTCCAGTTCTACATCGACCAGCAGCCCTACCTGCAGGGCTACATGGCCGTCACACAGCTCTATCTCTTTAAGAAGAACGGCAATATCCTCGGTGGCGGCAAGGCGGTCCTGACCGGCCCGTCCTTCGTCGACAGCAGCAACATCGCCACGGTCTTGCCGTTCGTCAAGAACAACACCCGATAGTTCGAAGCCTCGCAGGGTGGTCGGGCGAGTGCTCGCCCGGCCACCGCGGACACAAGTCATCGGAGCTGCACCATGAGTACACCTGTCAAGACGGCACCGCCTACACCGGCTGAGGCCTCCAACCGCGTCCAAGTCAGCTGGACGACTCGACTGCTCGGCCGCCCCGAGGTCGGAGCCTTGGTCGCGGCCATCGTCATCTTCATCTTCTTCCTGATCGTCGCACCGGCATTCCGCACGCCGGCCGCGTTCTTCACCGTCCTCTACCAGTCCTCGACCATAGGCATCGTGGCCGTCGGTGTCGGCATGCTGATGATCGGCGGCGAGTTCGACCTGTCAGCGGGCGTGCTCGTCACCACCGCCGGCCTGGTCAACGGCATGCTGTGCTATCAGCTGGGGCTGAACCTGTGGGTCGGCGTGATCATCTCGCTGATCTTCTGCCTGGGAGTCGGCTTCATCAACGGCTACCTGGTGATGCGCACCGGCATTCCCAGCTTCCTGATCACCCTGGGTATGTTCTTCGTGCTGCAGGGCGCCAACCTCGGCGTAACCAAACTCGTCACTGGATCAGTGTCCAGCCAAAATATCAGCCAGATGGACGGCTTCAGCTCGCTGAATTTCATCTTCGCCCACGAGTTCAAGATCGGCTCCGTCACGCTGTCGATCACCGTCATATGGTGGCTCTTGTTCGTCGTCTTGTCGGCCTGGATCCTGCAGCGGACCAAGATCGGCAACTGGATCTTTGCGGTCGGCGGCAACGCCGCCAGCGCGCGCGCCGTCGGCGTGCCGGTAACCCGGGTCAAAGATCGGCCTGTTCATGACGGTGTCATTCCTGTGCTGGTTCACCGGCATGCATTACCTCTACCGGTTCGTCACTCTGCAGGCTGGCAACGGCGTGGGCAACGAGTTCCTCTACATCATCGCCGCAGTTGTGGGCGGGACCCTGCTGACCGGCGGCTACGGCAACGCGTGGGGTGTGGCCATCGGCGCATTCATCTTCGGCATGACCAGCCTGTGCATCGTCTACGCCGGCTGGGACCCGAACTGGTTCAAGGCATTCCTTGGCGTCATGCTGCTGCTCGCCGTGATGGTCAACCTGTATGTGAAGCGACTCTCCACGAT
This sequence comes from uncultured Actinomycetota bacterium, assembly GCA_963712625.1. GTDB lineage: Bacteria > Actinomycetota > Actinomycetes > Propionibacteriales > Propionibacteriaceae > Microlunatus. Next base: position 127,236 of record CAVQIU010000010.1, on the reverse strand, counting down.
GAGAAAGGTGGGCTGACATGACCGACACTCTGCAAGAACACGCCGATCCGACACTGCACAAGGGTGAGCCTCTGGTCGAAATGATCGATGTTGGCAAGACCTACGGAGCGATCCGAGCCCTCCAGGGAATCAACATGGTCGTCAACGCGGGTGAGGTGACGTGTGTGCTTGGCGACAATGGAGCGGGCAAGTCAACATTGATCAAGATCATTTCTGGCTTGCATCCCCACAATGAGGGAGAGGTGAAAGTCGATGGCGAGGAGGTTCACTTCGGCTCTCCCCGTGAATCTCTCGCTCACGGCATAGCTACGGTGTATCAAGACCTTGCCGTGGTCAGCCTGATGGAGGTGTGGCGCAACTTCTTCCTCGGCTCGGAGATGACTGGGGGCAAGTTCCCGCTATCCGGAATGAAGATCAAGGACATGAGGCGCATCGCCGACGAGGAGCTGCGCAAGATGGGCATCGTCGTCAAGGACATCGATCAACCCATTGGAACCTTGTCCGGCGGTCAGCGGCAATGCGTCGCGATTGCGCGCGCGGTGTACTTCGGCGCTCGGGTCTTGATCTTGGACGAGCCGACGGCCGCTCTCGGTGTCAAGCAGTCCGGTGTGGTGCTCAAATACACCGCGGCCGCCCGCGATGCTGGGCTGGGCGTTGTGTTCATCACTCACAACCCGCACCACGCCTACCTGGTAGGCAACCACTTCATCATCTTGAAGCTGGGACAAGCCGTGCTGGACAAGAAACGCTCCGAGGTGGGGCTCGACGAGCTCACCCGACAGATGGCCGGCGGCGATGAGCTCACCGAGCTAGCGCACGAGCTGGAAGGCAGTAGTCGAGGTTGATCCGTTTCGCCCTCTTTGGCTGCGGACGGATCGGGCGCGTACACGCCGACTCGATCGATGTCCATCCCCGGGCCGAGCTGGCCTGGGTATACGACCCGATCGAGTCGGCTGCGCTCGAGGTGGGCAAGCGGTATGGCGCCGCCACCGCCCCTACCGTCGATGCCGCCATGGATGACCCGAGCGTCGATGCGGTGGTCATCGCCTCGGCTACGCCGACGCACGTCGACCTGCTGACCCGAGCCGTACGCGCCGGCAAGGCAGTGCTCTGCGAGAAGCCGATCGACCTGGACTTGGCTCGGGTCGATCGGTGCTGGGTAGAGATCGCTGCGCTGAATCCCACCGTGATGGTGGGATTCAATCGGCGCTTCGATCCGTCGTTTCGCGAAGTGCATGATCGAATCGCCGCTGGCGACATCGGCCGCCTCGAACAGTTGATCATAGTGAGCCGTGACCCAGCCCCAGCGCCGCGCGAGTATCTGGCTACCTCCGGCGGGTTGTTCCGGGACATGACGATCCACGACTTCGATCTCGCGCGCTTTTTCCTCGGCGAGGTTGTCGAGGTGTACGCCACGGGCGCCAATGTGGTCGCTGACTACATTGCCGAGCTCGGCGACATCGATAGCGCCATCGTCGTAATGCGCGGCGCTGATGGTGCGCTCTGCCACATCACCAACAGCCGCCACAGCGTTTTCGGTTACGACCAGCGGCTGGAGGCTTTCGGCTCAGCGGGGATGCTGAGCGTCGGCAACCAACATTTGACCAGCGTTCGGTTGTCGAACGCGACGCAGACTGAGGCAGCGCCCGAGTACCTCAACTTCTTCCTCGACCGCTACACGCCGGCGTACCGTGCCGAGCTTGATCATTTGATCACCGCCATGGAGCAAGGCAGCCAGCCCAGTCCAGGGTTCGCCGATGGGCGTGAGGCGCTGGCCCTGGCGGATGCTGCCGTCGAAAGCCTTCAGACGGGGCGGGCGGTTAGAGTCGAATCTTGATGAGCGCTCAATCCGATACCACGCCGAGGACCGATGCAGCAGCCCGGCTGGTACTCGCCTGCTTCCTGCTCGGTAGACGACTTTCGTCAGGTGGTTGAGACCAATACTGATCTTGCCGACTACCCGTGGGCCGACAAACTCAGTCAGAACGTGCTGATCTACGGCCAGCGGATCCAATCTGGTATCGCTGATCTGGAAAAGCGCCGAAAGATTCAGGCCGAGCTGGCGCGAGCACTGCTCACCGGGCCCGGCATCGTCGTCTTTCAGCAGGCGTTCGATCCTGCGGTCGTCGATCGCGCAACGGCTGCCTTCGAGGCTCTGATCGCAGCGCAGAAAGCCTCCGGTATGCAATCGGGGGACCATTTCGCAAAGCCTGGCGCAAACGACCGCGTTTGGGGCGCTCTGGACAAGCTGGCGATGCACGACCCCGGCGTATTCGCCGACTACTACGCCAACGACGTATTGGCTCTCATCTGCACCGCATGGCTCGGGCCGCAGTATCAGGTGACGTCGCAAGTCAATGTCGTCAATCCAGGCGGGCAGGCCCAAGTGGCCCATCGTGACTACCATCTCGGCTTCATGTCCGCCGAGCAGTCGGCACGGTTTCCCGCGCACACGCACCAGCTAACAGCAGCGCTGACTCTGCAGGGCGCCGTGGCGCATTGCGACATGCCGGTCGAGACCGGGCCGACGATGTACCTTCCGCATTCCCAGAAGTACGGACCCGGCTACCTCGCCTTCCACCAACCCGAATTCACCGCCTACTTCGAGTCTCACTACGTGCAGCTGCCACTCGCGAAGGGCGATGCCGCATTCTTCAACCCGGCACTCTTTCACGGCGCCGGCACCAATCGGACCGCCGATGTACGCCGCATGGCCAACCTGCTGCAGGTGTCATCGGCTTTCGGCCGGGCCATGGAGACGGTCGATCGAACCGCTGTTTCCTGCGCTCTCTTTGGGGTGCTTTCCGCGCGACTTGCGGCGGGTGCCAGCGAGGCCTCGATCCGCAATGTGATTGCAGCATCCGCCGAGGGCTACGCCTTCCCGACCAATCTCGACCGCGACCCGCCGATCGGTGGACTCGCGCCGCAGACGCCGGCCGAGCTGTTGTGGAAGGCCCTTAGGGAAGGCTGGAGTCAATCGGCGTTCGACCTGGAGCTCACCGAGTACGCCTACCGGCGGCAGAGTGAGGTCTGACGCCGATGCTGCTCGAGGACAAGATCATTCTGGTCAGCGGAGGGACTCGAGGGCTTGGCGCCGGAATCGCCCGAGCGGCCGCAGCCGATGGGGCGGCCGCGATCATGATCACGGGGCGCGACGAGTCAGCGGGTAAGGCGCTTGCCGCTGAGCTAGCCGGCAACGGAACCGACGTCAGGTTCCACGCTGTTGATCTTGCCGATCCACTCTCTGCGGCCGAAAGCGTGAGGGCGACCGTGGCCAGCTACGGCAGGATTGACTGCGTCGTCAACTCCGCAGGTATTACCACGCGTGGAACGCTGCTGGACACCACCGTCGAGCTCTTCGACGCTCACATAGCCATCAATCTGCGGGCGCCGTTCTTCATCATGCAGGCCGCCGTGCAGGATATGCGCAGCCGTCAGTCGCCCGGATCGATCGTCAACATCATCTCCTTCTCCGCACACGGCGGACAGCCCTATCTTGCCCCGTACGTGGCCGCGAAAGCGGGCTTGGTGGGCCTCACTCGGAATGCTGCCTACGCTCACCGCTTTGACCGGATCCGGATCAACGGACTCAACATTGGCTGGACCGAGACCGAGGGCGAGGATGCCACCCAACGCGCATTCCATGGAGCAAGTGACGACTGGGTTTCCGCGGCCGCGGCCAAGCTGCCCATGGGCAAGCTCGGTCAGGTCTCTGAGATCGCCGAGTTCGTGGTGTTCCTTCTCTCCGACCGGAGCGGCGTGGTCACCGGCTCGGTGATCGACTGGGACCAGAACGTGCTCGGCTGCCACGACTGAAGTGGGTGCGTGCCCACCAGTCAGGCGTGGTTCGAGATTGAGCTCGTGGGTCTACTGCTTGGAATCCCTTCCAGCGCTCGACGGCGGCGTGGGACCCCGTGGCAGTACTACAGGACCTCGGCCGGCTGGTGGTCCATGCCTCGGCCAAGGACGTCCGCATCAACCCAGCCGCCGCCGTTTACGCCGTGCTCGACAACCGCTTCCGCCGGATACGTGGTCGACCCCGACATGCTTGTCAACATTGAACAGGAGGACCTTTCGCTCGGGCGTCCTCAATCTGTTGATCTTGCCGGTCCGGTACTCCCACGCACAACCAGGCGCGGTTCCAAGATCGACTCCCGCGTGTCGTGCCGCACGCCCTCCAGCCGCTCGACGGCGGCGCGTACCGCCCACTCGGCCTGAATAGCTGCCTCCTGGCTCACTGTCGTGAGGTTGATCGCGGCGAATTGCGCGATCGGCGCATTGTCGTAGCCGGCAACCGAGACCACGCTCCGGCACTGCGACACCGGCTCGCGCTAGCCGGTCGATCACTCCCACCGCGCAATGATCATTGAAGGTCGTCACTGCCGTCGGCAGTTGATCAAGACTGCAGCAACTCCTCAGCGGCCCGCCAGCCATCCGCCTCGCCCGGACCCCCGGCGAGGACCCGCACGTGCTGAGCCTCCCGGTGGCGCCGCATTGCCGTCCGGTAGCCACGACGCCGGTCGGCTGAGATCGTGTGCCGGCCACCGTCGATGTGGGCGATGTCATGGTGACCCAGAGCCGACCAAGTGATCAACAACGAGCCCCAACTCCCTTGTCGTCAGCGGTACGGACGACATCGACGCTGTCGGTCGCAACCCGACGACCCACCAGGACAACCGGAACGCTGGCCGCAAGATCATCAAGCGTCCGGCTTCGCCGAGCTCCGAGCCCAGCAAGATCAATGACTCGCAGCGAAACTCCAGCAAGCGTCTCGACCGCCCGGCGCTCATCGTGACTGCCAGTCACCGTGCTCAGCACGATCTGATAGCTCTCGCGGTCCGCGGCTTCCTGAATTCCCTCCACAAGTTCGGCATGGAAGGCGTTCCGCACGTTCATGGTCACACCGAGGTGCCTCGTGCGGTGTAATTTCAGCAGGCTCGCAGTCCGGTTAGTGCGGTAGCCCAGCTGCTCAGCGACCTGGTAGACACGGGCCCGGGTCGCATCACTCGCGCCTGCTGCGCCGCGGAAGACGATCGAGACCAGCGCCTTGGAGACGCCTGCGGCCGCGGCGACATCGGCCATCGTGGGCCGAGTGCCGCTCGCCGGCTGACTTGATCATCTATTGAAAGCCGTTCCAACTTTGACTTGACATATGAGCCGCAACCATGGATCGTATCCTAGACCGATCTACTAGACCGGTCTAGTCGCGACATGACATGGCACGACATGACGCGTCTGGTGGGCGACCGAGCATTCGAGACGTACACGGAGGGTTCATCATTGACTGACTCGATTGGAGTAGCCGTCATCGGCGCCGGCATGGCTGGCCGCTCCCATGCGCAGGCTTACCGCAACGCCCAAACGGTGTTCGGTACGACGCGCCGGCAGTCCGGCTGGTGGCGATTGCCGATATCAATGCCGACTTCGCCAATCACACAAAGAACCGTACGGCTTCGAGCGGGCGGAGGAAAGCTGGCGGCGATCGTCGATGCTGACGACATCGATGCCGTCAGCATCGTGGTGGCCAACCATCTGCATCGCGAGATCGCCGAGGCGTTCTTGGCATCCGGCAAGCACGTGTTATGCGAAAAGCCGCTCGCATCGACGCGTTCAAGACGCGGAGGCCATGGCCAAAGCAGCCGCAGAGTCCGGTCGGGTTGCAGCCTGCGGCTTCTCCTATCGTCGCTCTCCTGCCGCCAGCGCCATCGGCGAACAGATCACGAACGGCTCACTTGGCGAGATCTTGCATTTCAACGGCCGCTATTGGTGCGATTACTCGGCGGACCCAGCCGCTCCAACCAGCTGGCGTTACCAAGGGCCGCTGGGATCAGGTGCACTTGCGGATATCGGCAGTCACATTCTCGACCTGAGCGAGTATCTCTGCGGCAGATCGCCCGGATAAACGGCGCGACGTTGCCGATCGTGATCAAGGACCGTCCGGTGCCGCTAGGTGCCACGCTGGGCCATGCCGCGGGCGGTGCTGTCAGCGACGAACAGAGCCGTCACCAACGAAGACATCGCTACCTTCGTCGTCGAATTTGCCAACGGCGCTGCCGGGACGTTCTCGATCTCCCGCGTCGCACTCGGGCATCCCAACGACCTGGGGTTTGAGGTCTTCGGTACGAAGGCGCGGCACGATTCGACCTGTCGAGAAATGCTGAGTTCGGGTACATCGACAACACGCCCGAGGCTGCCACCAATGGCTGGCGCCGGGTGATCGTCGGACCGGCTCACCCCTACGTTGCCGCCGCCCAGTCGATGCCGTTTCCTGGAGTAGGCCACGGTAGCCAGGAGTTCTTCACCTACCAGGCACGTGCCTTCCTCGACGAGATTGCCGGTCTCGATCGGCTGCCTCGGCAGGCCACCTTTGCCGACGGGCTGCGCAATATGCAGGTCGAGGAGGCCATTGTCAAGAGTGCGGCCTCTGGCGCCTCGGTCAAGGTGGAGTGATGGCACCGCTCAAGATTGGCATTCTTGGTGCCGCCCGGATTGCAGATGACGGCATCGTCGATCCGTCCAGAGCGCTCGGCCACCGGCTGGTCGCCGTGGCCGCTCGGGATCGCACGCGAGCCGAGAGGTTCGCGCGGCAACGGGACATCGAGAAGGTGCACGAAACCTATGCCGATGTCATCGACGACCCAGATGTGGATGTTGTCTACAACGCCCTGGTCAACTCGCTGCACGCCACCTGGAACCAGTACGCCTTGCAAGCGGGCAAACATGTGTTGAGCGAGAAGCCGTTCGCCAGCAACGCGAGCGAGGCGGCATTGGTGCGTGATGTAGCCAACACAACGTCCAGCACGATTGTCGAAGGTTTCCACTATCTGCACCATCCGGTCAACCAGCGGCTTCGGGACTTGGTGATGTCGGGCGATCTTGGTGAGATCAACTACGTCGAGATCGAGCTGAGGATCCCCGGACCTCCTGACGACGATCCGCGTTGGTCTCTGGAGCTGGCTGGCGGAGCGACGATGGACCTCGGCTGCTATGTGCTCAACGCCGCCCGTCAGGTCGGTCGCTGGCTTGACGAGGCGCCGTCGGTGATCAGCGCCGAGGCAATCCTCAAGGAGCCGAATATCGACGCTGCCATGCGAGTCGAGCTCGCCTATCCGAGTGGCATCCAGGCTCAGCTCCATTGGGACATGAACGCACAAGATAGAGCGATGGTCTGGACCATCAAAGGCACAGCCGGGACGGCAACCGTGCCGGCGTTTGCTGTGCCCCACATGGACAACCGGATCGTGATCACCAAAGACGGCGACACCGAGGAGCAGACGCTCGGTGATCAGACGTCGTATACCTATCAGTTAGCCGCTCTGACGAGCACGCTGCAGACCGGTGCCGAGTTCTTGATCGATGTCGACGACTCCGTAGCCAATGCCGAGCTGATCGACGACGTCTATCGGTCGGCCGGGCTTGCTCCCCGCACATCTGCGGGGCGCCTCCAATCAAAGGAGAGGATCATGACGATCGGCGTCGCAGTTATCGGCGCGGGCATGGCGGGCCGGGCTCACGCGGCCGGCTACCGAATTGCGCCGATGCTTTACGATCCACATTGCCGCAACTGCGGTTCGTCTCCATCGGAGACGTCAGTCCCGAGCTCGGCTCGCTCGCGGCCCGACGCTTCGGCTACGAGCGCTCCGACACCTCCTGGCAGGCGATCGCGGAGGACCCCAACATCAATGTCGTCAGCGTGGTCGTGGCCAACTTCCTGCATCGCGAGATGGTGGAAGGCCTCGTAGCCGCCGGCAAGCACGTGCTCTGTGAGAAGCCACTCAGCGACAACCTCGACGACGCGCGCGCGATGGCTGACGTCGCACGCGCCGCCGACACAGTGGTCCGCATCGGCTTCACATTCCGCCGAGCGCCAGGCGTTGCTGCCCTCCGCGAGCTTGTCACCTCAGGCGCGCTCGGTCAGATTCTGCACGTCGATGGCCGGTACTGGTGCGACTATGCGAGCGATCCGACAGGGCCCGATCAGCTGGCGGTACAAGGGAGCCCCTGGCTCCGGCGCCCTCGCCGACATCGGCAGCCACGTTGCCTACCTCGTCGAGTTCCTCGGCGGGGATGTACAGGAGGTCAACGGCGGCAGATTCGCGACAGCAATCACCGAGCGGCCGGTGCCACTCGGCACAGTCGTGGGGCACGGCAAAGCCGCGGTCAGCGACACCTACGAGGCGGTCGAGAACGACGACTACGCCAGCTTCAGTGCCCGTCTCGAGCAGGGCGTCGGCGTCGTACAGGTCTCCCGCGTCGCCGCCGGGCACCCGAATGGTCTCGCGCTGGAGGTCTTCGGTGACAAAGGCGCTGCGAAGTGGGAGCAGGAGCGTCCTGCGGAGTTCCAGCTCGATGCTGAACGAGGGCGCCGCCGGCACGCGCGGTTACCGCCGGGTGATCATCGGTCCAGACCACCCGTACTTCGCCGGAGGGCTGCCGATGGACGCACCGGGCGTCGGCGTTGGGCAGAACGACGGCTTCGTCTTCCAGGCGCGCGCGTTTCTCGAGGAGGTCGCCGGCATCGACGAGGCGGACTCGCTGCCCCGCAACGCCTCGTTCGACGAAGGCGTACACAACATGGAAATCCTCGCTGCCGTTGCCGAGTCAGCCGCCAACGGCGGCGCCGCGGTGAAGGTAGCGCCACAGCGAACGGAGGCTACGCAATGAAGTTCGGCGTCTACAACGCGATCCTGCACGACCGGTCACTGCCCGAGGCGATCGAGGTGATCGCCAAGCTCGGCCTCACCGGCATCGAGCTCAACTCGGGCGGCTTCCTGCCACCGGTGCACATTCCCACCTTTGACGACATCCTCTCCTCCGACGCCGCGCGAGATGACTTCCTCGGGCAGTTCGAGGGAACGGGTGTGGAGATTGCCGGCCTGAATTGCAACGGCAACCCGCTGCACCCCGATCCCGTGATCGGTTCGAAGCACGCCGAAGATATACGGCGCAGCATCCGGCTCGCCAATCGCCTGGGCCAGCACCGCGTCGTGACGATGTCGGGCCTGCCGGCAGGAGAACCGGGCGGCCGGCGGCCGAACTGGATCGTGAACGCATGGAACTCGGCCGCGCTCGACGTGCTCGATTACCAGTGGAGTGTCGCTCGAGGAGTTCTGGCGCGAGATCGACCGCGAGGCGGCCGACCTCGACGTCAAGGTGGCGCTCGAGCTGCATCCGCAGAACGTGGTGTTCAACCCGGCCGGTGATTCGCGAGCTCGTCGAGCGCACCGGTGCCACCAACATCGGCGTCGAACTCGACGCCTCGCACCTGTTCTGGCAGTGGATGGACCCGGTGGCCGTGGTACAAGATCTCGGCCCGCTGGTGTTCCATGCCGCCGCGAAGGACGTACGCATCAACCCGGCCGCCGCTGTTTACGGCGTCCTCGACAACCGCTTCCGCAAGCTGGGGCCGGACGAGCCGCGCACGAACCTCGGCGGCGACGAGTGGGCCAACGAGTGGCCGAAGGACGCGGCATGGGATTTCGTCGCACTCGGCCGCGGGCACGACGCCGTCTATTGGTCGACGTGGCTAGCCGCTTTGTACGCGGTCGATCCGGACATGCTCGTGAACATCGAGCACGAGGACGTCACGCTCGGCCGCATCGAGGGTCTCGAGGTGGCTTCCGGGGTACTGCTCGACGCCGCGCGGCGAGCGGGCATCCCCACAGGAGAGACGGCTTGATCGAGGGCGGCTAGCCCGCCAGGGTGAAGGCCCCCCGGAACCGTTCGAGAGCGAGCTCGCTGTCGCTGGAGGCCCAGGCTTCCATGCCGACCGTGCCGACGTAGCCAATGTCCCGCAGAGCCTGAGCAATGCGGGGATAGTTGATCTCTCCCGTGCCAGGTTCGCAACGGCCGGGAACGTCGGCGACCTGAACTTCGCCGATGTACGGTGCGCATCTGTTGATCAGCTCGACGAGGTTCCCTTCGCCGATCTGGGCGTGGTAGATGTCCAACATCAGCCGCAGATGAGGATTGTCGACGGCGGCAACCAGTGCGAGCGTATCGGCGGCCTTCGCAAAAGGCGTACCGGGATGATCAACGGCTGTGTTGAGGTTCTCGAGGCAGAAGGTCACGCCTTCCCGCTTGCCGAGCTCGGCAAGCCGACCCAAAGTGTGCACAGCCTTCAGCCACATCTCCCCGGTGATCACTTCGAGTGGCTTGATCGGCAGACCCTTGCCGTCCAAGCCGGTGCCATGCAGGTTGAGCCGGGGAATCCCGAGCCGTGCCGCCACAGGAATCGACTGTTCAGCCGTGGCGACCAGCTCATCGGCCCCATCCGGGTCGATGAGGTCGCCGGTCACATAGCCGGTCATCGAGGAGAACGTGGCACCTGTCGAACGGAGACTCTCGATGTCGTGTCTGGTCCAGTCCCAGATCTCCACCTGGAAACCAAGATCATCGATCCGCCGCACCCGCTCGGTGAACGGCAGCTCAATGAAGATCATCTCCGCACACGCGGCCAGTGCGAAGTCGGTGATCATCGCGCCACTCTAGCGTTACGAGACCCGCTCGCCGGCCAGCACATCGGCAAGCATGCGGGCAAAGACGGCAGTTGTCGTCGTGTGATTGCCCACGAAGTCGGGTGGGCGCCCCATCGAGTCCCGGCTGGCGCGAATGTAGTCCTGGCTCTCGGGCCGAGGCTTGATGTGCAGAAACATCGGCAGTCCATACCGCAGGCAGATGAAGGCGACAAGCAGCCTGGCAATGCGTCCGTTGCCGTTGGCGAAAGGATGTACGCGCAAGCATTCGCCGTGGGCGAGAGCCGTGAAGCTGATCACTGTGAGTACCTCGTCGGGCGTGGTCGGCGGCTTTCCTACGGGCAGCCGCGCATCCAGCTCGGCGAAGACGGCGTGCAGCCCGCGAAGCACCGCCTCCATCTCGTCACGGACTTGGCGCGCCCACACACCCATCTTTTCCAGATTGCCGTCCTTCAGCCGGGCGCCGAGGCCAACCTCGTAGTCGATGAGCTCCGGCACGGCGGGATCGCCTCGAAAGTGCCCGACATAGCCGGCGCACGGGCACGTCACATCCGGCGTAGAGCCGCGAATGCCAGCGGCAAAGTTCCTCGCTGGTCGGCATGTTGCGCTCAGTGGCGGTGGCGCGCAGCTCGGCGATGAGCTGCGCAGCGTTTTCCTGAATGAGGGAGAGATTCTTTGGGTTGTCCTCTTGCCACGATGGAGCCGTCATGCCGGCTCGGCGCGCGCCGATCTATAGATCGTTGTCACGTCTCGGCCGAGCGAAGGCCGACCGACGGCGGCGGTATCAACGGCGACAGGGTCAGCGGCAGCAGGGTCAGCGGCGACGGCCTGCGCAGGTCGGGCTTGCAGCGGCTCGAGCAGCCCCTCCCCCGCAACGAAATTTTCCAGACCGCGGACCTGGATTCGCTCGTACTGGTCCTGGGTGAGTTCGGCCAGTCGATCGGCGGCAGATCGCAGATCTTCGCTCAGCATCGCGCCGCGAGCGACCACCTCGTGCTCGATTGCCTGCTCAATCAGCTCGTTTTGACTGATGCCCAATCGCGCAGCGACCTCAGCGGTCAGAGTCCGAAGCTTTTCGTTACGCCAACGCAGGGGGAATACAGCTCGCGGTGCCATGCCTCCAGAATGGCGCGATGAGCCGTGATGTCAAGACGAGCGTATGACATCACCTGATGTTCAGCTCAATGACAGGACTTCAACGGCGCACGTCATTTGCGGTGCGCGAGACATGCGGGTATCAGTGGTGACCAGCGTTGCACCGAGCATCTCCGCGAGTGCGATGTAGCTCGCGTCGTAGGCCGTGAAGTTGTCGCGAAGCTCCCAGCAACGAGTCACCAGTCCATGGTGCGACGCTCGCCGCAGTGGGAGACGGCGGAGATCCGCCAGAGCAATGCGAGCTCGAAACTCCTGGACCTTTCCGGCGCGAAGCAGACCGCGCAACGCGGACGTCACCTCGAGATCGATCAACTCAGGCGCCGCGAGGTCCTCATGTCGTACGCGAGCTCGAGCTATGTCTCCCCACATGCCGTCATCGACAAATATGGCGACCAGAACGCCAGTGGCGCCATTATGCAAGCAGCCGATCAGCGCGCCAGCCCGGCCAAGAGCTGCCGAGCCATGACGATCCGCTGGATCTGGTTTGTTCCCTCATAGATCTGGGTGATCTTGGCGTCTCGCATCATGCGCTCCACCGGGAAGTCCTTGGTGTAGCCGTAGCCGCCGAGGAGCTGCACCGCATCAGTCGTGATCTCCATCGCCACATCGGAGGCAAAGCACTTGGCAGCCGCACCAAAGAAGGGCAGATCGGCGTCCCCGCGCTCGGACTTGGCTGCTGCGGCGTACGTGAGCTGTCTTGCGGCTTCCAGCTTCATGCCCATGTCGGCGAGCATGAACTGCAAACCCTGGAACTCAGCGAGTGCCTTGCCGAACTGCTTGCGCTCCTTGACGTAGCCGAGCGCGTAGTCCAGAGCCCCCTGGGCAATGCCGACTGCCTGCGCCGCGATCGTGATTCGGGTGTGATCGAGGGTGCGCATCGCCGACTCGAAGCCCGTGCCCTCCTGCGCCGATCATCCGTGTCTCAGGGATGCGGACGTGGTCGAGATACACCTCGCAAGTAGGAGAGCCCTTGATGCCCAGCTTCTTTTCCGGGGCGCCGAACGAGACCCCGATCATCGGACTTCTCCACCACGAAGGCGCTGATGCCCTTCGACCGGGCATCGGGGTCGGTCACCACGAACACTGTGTAGAACTCGGATAACCCCGCATTGGTGATCCAACGCTTGACCCCATTCAGGATGAAATGATCACCGTCACGCACGGCGCGGGTGCGCATATTGACCGCGTCTGAGCCCGCCTCAGGCTCGGACAAGCAGTACGAGGCCATGGCTTCACCGCGAGCGATGGGCGGCAGATAGGTCTGCTTGATCTCCTCTGATCCGGCGAGCAGCCAAGGCAAGGTGGCGAGCTTGTTGACTGCCGGAACGAGTGATGTTGCGGTGCAGACCCGAGCGATCTCCTCGATGACGATCACTGTCGCGAGTGCATCCGCGCCTACGCCGGAGTATGCCTCCGGGATATGCGGTGCGTGGAAATCCGCCGAGACGAGCGCTTCAAAGGACGCCTTGGGAAACTCCGCCAGCTCATCAGCCTCGGCGGCGTTTGGAGCGACCTTCTCCTCGCACAGCTCGCGGACCGCGGCGCGGAACGCCTCGTGTTCCTCGCTAGGCCGATACATGCCGGCAAAATCACTCATGTAAGGGAGCCTATTCGGCTGCGAGCATCGGTAATCGCGCGCCGCCGTGGTGAGGACGCTGGCGCGCCGCTGTCCTGGACGAGCGAGCGAGCAGACATGCCTTTCGTCTGCGAGTGAGTGAGGAAGGCAGCGACTTATGAGCGCCAGCCTCCGCGAGCGGAGCGAGCAATGGACACGGAGTGAGCGGAGGCGTTCTTTCCTCCGCGAACGACGACGAACTAGGCGGGTTCAGAGCGCGATGTGCGAGCAGCCGCCTTCAAAAGGTGGGCGCGAGCGGATCCCAGTCCTCCGGGAGTAGCGGCGGGCGGTCGACCGAGCTCTCGACCTCGACGAAAGCGCGTGAATCGACCGACTCTGCGATGGCGATCATGGTGTCAAGGACGTGGTAGCCCAGCGCTCCTTGGGCACGATGCGGTCTGCCTTCGCGCAGCGCGCGCGCCATATCCAGCACTCCCGTCCCGCGGAACGAGACCGCCTTCGTGGTGGCCACGGTCTCCCAGTCCTCGCCGCCACGCCGTCTGACACTGATCTCACCGTCGAAGTAGTTGGGATCAGGAAACAACATGGTTGCCTCGGTGCCATTGATTTCCAGCAGCGTACGAGGAAGCGCCGAGTCGAAAGAAAATATGGCCTGCGCGGACTGGCCGCTCTCGAACTGGACCAGCGCACTGACGTGGCTGGGCACCATGACATCGAACTCTTCTCCGGCCTTCGGCCCCGAGCCGATCACGCGGCGTTCCCGGGCCTTCGAACCAAGAGCAGCGACTGAGGACACAGCGCCGAAGGCCTGAATGATCGCAGTCAAGTAGTAGGGCCCAAGATCAAAGAGTGGGCCGGCGCCTGCGGCATAGAGAAACGCCGGATTCGGATGCCAGGATTCAGGTCCAGGCAGCTGCAGCAGCGCCAACGCCGTCAGCGGCGTCCCGATCATTCCTTGTTCGATGAGCCGGCACGCCGTCTGAAGACCTGGACCGAGGAAGGTGTCCGGTGCGCAGCCAACCAGGAGCCCAGCCGCTTCAGCGTCCTCGAGCAGGCTCTCACCGCTCGCACGATCGAGGGCGAGCGGCTTCTCGTTCCACACGTGTTTGCCAGCGCGGATCGCTTGGCTCGCCACCTCGGCATGAGCCGCCGGGATGGTGAGGTTGACCACGATCTCCACGTCGGGGTGGTTGAGCACGGTGGAAACGTCTCCGGCGACGGCAACGTCGTACTTGGCGGCCTTCTCCTTGGCTGCGTCGACGACGATGTCGCCGATCGCGTGCACCTCGGTGTCAGCGAACCCCGTCAGGTTCTCCAGATAGGTATCGCTGATCGTGCCCGCGCCGATCACCCCAACTCCCAAAGGGCTGGCCATGATCACGCCCGATCGGACAGCAGGAACTCGCGGCCTGCCCGTACGGCTTCGAGTAGGTCGGTTTCAGAGTCATCCAACTCGACGACCCGGAGCGCCTCAGGAGCCGCGTCGACGATGTCCCACACCGGCAACACACCTGATCCCAGAGGGACTTGCTTGCTGGTATCGAGAGTCCCGTCGCCATCCTTGAGATGCAAAGCGGCGACGCGATCTCCTAATCGGGTAAGCAAAGCGGGCACGTCGGCACCGCCCGCGTACGCCCAGTAGGTGTCCACCTCGAGCACCACTTCCGGCGCCAGCTGAGTCGCTAACACCTCCAGCGCATGGACGCCGTCGATCATGGACTCGAGTTCGAAGTGGTGGTTGTGGTAACCGACCTGCAGACCGTAATCGGCCGCCTTGATTGCTGCCGCATTGAGCTCAGCTGCAACCTCGCTGACGCCTGCTTCGGTTTGCCAGCGGGCCGGGTCGACGTACGGCTCGATCACAGTCTGGATGCCGAGTTCGGCCGCCAGTGCACAGACCGCATCCTGATCTTCACCCAGCAAGTGGACATGAGTTGTCGGTGCGGTCAGACCGTTTTCGGCAAGGCCATCGCGCAACTCGTTGCGAAGTTGAGCAGCGCGAACGGCTCGACCTGAGTGAACCCGAACGACGCGAGCTTCCCTAACGTGCCATCGAAATCCTCCGCCAATGCCTCGCGCACGGTGTACAGCTGGACGGACAGCTCAGACATCACACCTCCTAGTAGCTATGTGATCACACTACGTTGGCTCGCCGAGGAGCTGGCGGGCCAGCAAGGTACCACCGGCAGTGGCTATGGGAAAGATCACGGCTCCGGCGAAGGGAATAGCGAGCAGCAGAAAGGTCGGCACGCCGAAACCGAGGACTCGAACGCGCCGCATCCGCATCGCGGCCCGACGATCCGCCAAGCGAAGCATCCCGCGCCGTTCGAAGGCGGAGCCGACCAGCTCGATCCCGACCATCCAGCCGCCGAAGATCGCTGAGATCACGGGAACGACGGTCTGTCCGACGACGGGCACGAATCCGGTGGCAAACAGCAGTAGTGCCCCGAGCGCCGAGATCGCAATGAGCGCGACGGCTTGTCGCAGCGCTCGAAAAAGTCCTCGCGCGACGTTCTCTTCGAGTTTCGGCACGTCGCCGAACTGTTGCTCCACAGACTCGGACAACTTGTCATACAGCGGCGAGCCGAGGGCAAGGGTCAAGGTGGTGAACGAGATCACCATCACCAGCACGGCAGCCGCGACGAGCGCACTGCCGACGAGCACGCGAAGCGCAGTCGCGAGGCCCCGAGTCCAGCCTTCGGCGAACGGCGTGAGCCACTCGACGGCTGGATCGAGCTGAGTGATCAATGCAACGAGCAACCCCGTGAAGATCACCGAAGTGATCACCGGTGGAATCGCTCCGAGCAGGAAGAGCCGGGGCCGATGGGTGATCAGACTCAGCCCTTTGACCAGCAATCCAGCACCTACCACCAGCTCCCCGACAACGCCCGCCATCAGCCGGACTCGCCGCCCTGAGTCCTGTGCGTTGGCCTGGACGGTCGCCCCCTTGGCCTCTGCGGCCTGCCGAAGTTGATCTTGGAAATTGATCATCTGCTGACGCAGTCTGGATCGCTGGCAGCAAGGATGCGCACCGCCAGGAGCCCCGCGTTTCGAGCGTTGCCTATGGCGACTGTTGCCACCGGTACGCCTGCCGGCATCTGCACGATCGACAACAGCGAATCCATGCCGTCGAGGTACTTCAGCGGTACCGGCACTCCGATGACCGGCAACGGCGTGACCGAGGCCAGCATGCCCGGGCAGATGCGCGGCGCCACCCGCCCCGGCAATGATCACTTCGAGTCCACGGGTATGGGCGGTCCGACCGTACCTGATCATGGCATCGGGCATTCGGTGCGCTGAGACGACATCTGCTTCGAACGGCACGTCGAACTCACGCAGTGCCAGGCCGGCGGCGCTCATCACCGGCCAGTCCGAATCCGAACCCATCACAATCCCGACGCGCGGCCGAGAAAGGTCGTCAGGCATTGGGATCTCCCATCAGGTACGCCGCGGCGTGCCGCGCGCGTTTCCGTGTCTGTTCAAGATCATCTCCGGAGGCGGTGACATGACCCACCTTGCGACCGGGCCGTACCTGTTTGCCGTACAGCTGTACCCGTAGCCGCCGGTCACGGGCAAAGCAGTGCAGCAGCGCCGATGAAAGATCGTCGATCTTCCCGCCGAAGACGTTGGCCATTACCGTCCACTTTTCCGTGCTGCTCGGATCGCCCAGCGGCAGGTCCAACACCGCCCGCAGGTGGTTCTCGAACTGCGACGTGCGGGCACCGTCGATCGTCCAGTGGCCCGTGTTATGCGGCCGCATGGCGAGTTCGTTGACGACCACCGATCCGTCCGCGCACTGCATGAGTTCGACAGCCAAAACTCCCACGACTCCGAGTTCATGAGCGATCATCAGCGCCAACTGCTGCGCCGCAATCGCTTGATCGTCGTCGAGCTCCGGCGCCGGCGTGATCGTCTCCACACAGATGCCGTTCCGCTGCACCGATTCCGAGATCGGGTACGCCGCGGCCTGCCCTGATGGAGAGCGAACGACGAGGGCGCTCAGCTCACGCGTGAAGTCCACGAAATCCTCACCGATGATCTGTACGCCGTCGCTCAGTCCGGCAAAGGGCTCGCCCGCCTCAGCAGCCGAGTCGAGCCGCCACACCCCCTTGCCGTCGTACCCGCCACGAGAGGTCTTCGCCATGATCGGCCACCCGCGCTCGTCGCCGAAGTCGATCAATGCCGCCGGATCGGCCACCACCCGGCTCACTGGGCAGGGAGCACCTAGTGCGGTCAGTCGATCCCGCATGATCGCCTTGTCCTGGGCATGGACGAGAGCTCCCGGTCCCGGCCGAACCACGACGCCGCCCGACTCGAGATCGCGGAGCAGCCCTGTCGGCACATGTTCGTGGTCGAAGGTCACCACGTCACAGCCCGCCGCAAAGGCGCGCACCGTTTCCGGGTCGGTGTAGTCACCGACCGTTACGTCGTGCACAACCGTAGCGGCGGAGGTGTCGGCTGCCTCGGCGAGCAGCCGCACCTTAATCCCCAGACCGATGGACGCGGCGTGCATCATCCGGGCAAGCTGCCCACCGCCGATGATGCCTACCGTGAAGCTCCGCGCACTGGCCACCCGCCGAAGCGTACCGGTCTGACGAGTGCAATCAACACGCGCTCCCGTCAGTTCTGTTCGCGAGCGGGAGGCGAAGGGGGCGCCCACGCTCTGCAGTCTGAAGATCACCGAACGCTGCACGATGAAGTTGACCGTTGTGGCAACCCCCTGGGCGATCACGAACGCAATGATCTGGACAGGAAGCTGGCTCAGGCCCTGCGCTGTGAGGAAGGTGAAGAGCACGCTGAACAAGCCAACCTGCAGAGCAAAGGTCACGGCATACAAGATGACCACTGCGACGAAACGTCGTGTGGAGGGAGAGGCTCGGAACGTCCAGCGCCGATTGATCAGGTACGCGGTTGTCGTGCCTGCGATGAAGGAGATGGCTTTGGCGGGGGTATGTCCAAGGCCCATGGCCATCAAGATCACCAGCAATCCGAAGTCGACGATCGCCGATAAGCCGCCCGTGATGATGAACCGGGTGAGCTGCGCGGGCAACGGCAAGGGGCTCTCCCGCTCGTCGACCGGCAGCTCGATCGGTTGCGGGAACTGGTGGGGATGGTCGGTCATCGTCCGTCTTCCTGCCAGCTCGGCCAGCGCGGAGCACGGCGCATATTGAACGCCTCGACGCCCTCCAGCCGGTCAGCGGAGAATGCTGCTTCTTCCCACGCCTGGTTCTCGATCTCCAAGCCACTGATCAAGTCAACGTCGATGCCCTGTCTGAGCGCCCGTTTGGCGGCACGCAGACTGGTCGGGGACTTTGTGGCGATTTCCTGCGCCAACTCCAGCGCGGTGCCGGGCCATGCCTGCGGGCACGAGACGGTCGACAAACCCCATTCCTAGCGCTTCCTCGGCACCCAACCGCCGTCCAGTCAGCAGCAGATCGGCCGACTTGTTCAGCCCGATCCGCCGAGGCAGCAGCTGGGTACCGCCCTCGCCCGGAATCAAGCCCAGGCCCACTTCCGGAAGTCCAAAGGAAGCGGTGGCCGATGCAATGATCAGGTCACAGCTGAGTGCCAATTCGAAGCCGCCACCCAGCGCGAATCCTTCTACGGCGGCGATCATCGGCATCGGTAGCGAGCGGAGCGCGTCGAATGCTTCCTGAAACACCTGCCGCTGCCGACGAAGATCATCGTTGCTGAAGCCACGACGTTCCTTGAGATCGGCCCCGACACAGAAGGCTCGCTCGAGCGCGCTCGAGATGACCACGACGCTGACCTGATCATCGGTAGCAAGCTGACGTGACGCATCACCGAGTCGCCGGACCTGGTCGGTGGACAGCGCGTTCAACGCCTCGGGACGGTTCATGATCACCTCGGCCACGTGCGCCGAGGGCCGCTCGACCTTGACAGTCATGAGCGAGCTGCAGGAGGGTTCTGCGAACCTTGTTGTGGGCCGAACAGCAGCTGGGTGATCTCCAGGTTGACGTGCTCGACGTCGGGCACATCATGCAGCACGATCGTGCCGTTCTCGGCGGCAGTCTGGACGATCAGCGAGCCGCAACCGAGGATTCGATCTGACAGGCTGCGCTCGTAGGACACCTCGTTGATCCGATTCAGCGGCAGGTCCTTGCCGATCTTGTTCACCAGGCCACTACGCATGATCAGCCTGCGATTCGTGATCGTGTACGTGGTGGTCCTCCAGCGCAGAAACGGCAGGAGAACGAGCCAGACCGCCAGCACCACCCCGAGGACTGCGATGGCGAACTGTCCGATGGGACGGGCCTGGTGCGGGATCAACGCAGCCCCAACGCCTACCGCCGCAGCGATGAGCACGAACGCGAGCCGCCGGCAGAATCATCGCCTTGACATGGGTCCGGGTATGGATGACCACATGCTCGTTGGCGCCGAGCAGCTTGTCAGGAAGATCCGCCACGCCCTCAATGCTGACACACCAGCGAGATCCTACGACTGCAGATGAATGACGTCGCCCGCACCGTAGACGGATGTTCCGGAATCCGTACGAACCACGAGTCGGCCATCGGGATCAATGCGATCGGCAATGCCCTCGACGTTGCGTTGCTCGGTCAGCAGCACGCGAACCGGACGACCGAGCGTGTCGCAGCGCTCGGCGTAAGCCGCCGCTAACGAGGCATCGTTCCCGTGCAGTGCCTCCCATCGGCGGTAAAGCAGCTCGAAGGCAGCTAGCACGGTGGCGATCACCGCTGTTCGCGGGGGCAGCTGGGCGCCAAGCTGGCTTGCGGCGATCGCAAGTGAAGTGGCGCTGGGGACCGGCAATTCGTCCTCGGCAAGGCCGACATTGATGCCAATGCCGACCACACACGCGGGACCTTCGGCAGTGTCGACTCGCTCCGAGAGAATGCCGCATACCTTGCGGTCGGCAACAAGGACGTCGTTGGGCCACTTGAGCACGGCCGCCAGATCAGCCGCGCGCCGCACCCCGTCGCTCACCGCGAGGCCCGCGAGCAAAGACAGCCATGTCCAGCGGCTCGGATCGATGCCGGCCGGTCGCACCAGGATGGACATTGCGATGCCAGAGGCTGGTGGCGCTGTCCAGGTACGACCCTGCCGTCCGCGGCCGGCCGATTGATAGTCGGTGATCAGCACCGCGCCCGAGACTTCACCTTGCCGGGCACTGGCCGCGAGATCCGCATTCGTAGAACCGGTCTCGGCGACAAGATCGACCTTCCGCCACAAGCCGCCAGGCCGGATCAGTTCCTGCCGGAGCTCCTCGAGATCGATCACGTCTTCGGTCGGCATACCGGGACCCTATTCTTTGGGCGCTTCTCGCACACGTCGCGCTGGAAGCTGACGTCGTCGTCGCTCTTCGCAAAGCGCGATGTCACGGACCTAGTTCGACAGTCTCGTAACGCGCTTTGCTCATCGTTCCTCCGATCGTCAGCGGCGCGACTCCGATGCTCGAAGCGGAATGCCGCGTGAACCTTCGTAACTGGTTAGAGTCCGGTGCATGGATCGCACGATTCCAGCACCGGACATTCACACCACCTCCGGAAAGCTGGCCGACCTGGACCGCAGGATGGGAGAAGCGGTCCAGGCAGGTTCCGCGGCTGCTGTCGAAAAGCAGCACGCCAAGGGCAAGAAGACCGCTCGTGAGCGGGTGATGACTGTTGTTGGACCCGGACTCATTCACTGAACTGGACGAGTTTGCACGTCACCGTTCGACGTCGTTCGGCATGGAGAAGCGCCGACCCTACGGCGACGGGGTCATCACCGGCTTCGGCACCATCGATGGACGGCCGGTGTGCGTGTTCAGCCAGGACGTGACCGTCTTCGGCGGAAGCCTGGGACAGGTATATGGGGAGAAGATCGTCAAGATCATCGACTTTGCACTGAAGACGGGCTGCCCCATTATCGGCCTCAATGAGGGAGGCGGCGCCAGGATCCAGGAGGGTGTGGTCTCGCTGGGGCTTTATGGAGAGATCTTCCGTCGCAACACCCACGCCTCCGGAGTCATCCCACAGATCTCGTTGATCATGGGCGCTGCGGCGGGCGGCCATGTCTACTCCCCGGCGCTCACCGACTTCGTCGTCATGGTCGACCAGACCTCACAGATGTTCATCACCGGCCCCGACGTGATCAAGACCGTCACCGGGGAGGACGTGTCGATGGAGGACCTGGGCGGAGGGCGTACGCACAACACCAAGTCAGGAAATGCCCACTATCTCGCCGCAGACGAGGACGATGCGATCTCCTACGTACGGACGCTGATCGGCTTCCTGCCGCAGAACAACCTCGAGGACCCGCCGATCTTCGATGTGGAGAATGCACTCGAGCCGAATGAGCTGGATCTCGATCTCGACACACTGATCCCGGACTCTCCCAACCAGCCGTACGACATGCACGAAGTGATCTCGCGGGTGCTTGACGACTCAGACTTTCTCGAGGTGCATGCGCTGTTCGCTCCCAACCTGGTCGTCGGCTTCGGCCGAATCGATGGCCGCAGCGTCGGTGTGGTCGCCAACCAGCCGCTCCACTTCGCCGGATGCCTGGATATCGATGCCTCGGAGAAGGCCGCGCGATTCGTCCGGACCTGTGACGCGTTCAACGTCCCGGTGATCACCTTCGTTGACGTGCCCGGCTTCCTACCTGGTACTGATCAAGAATGGAACGGCATCATCCGTCGCGGCGCAAAGCTGATCTACGCCTACGCCGAGGCGACCGTTCCGCTGGTCACGGTGATCACTCGCAAGGCTTACGGTGGCGCGTACGATGTGATGGGTTCCAAGCATCTTGGGGCTGACTTCAACCTCGCGTGGCCGACTGCGCAGATCGCAGTGATGGGAGCCCAGGGAGCGGTGAACATCTTGTACCGCAAGGAACTTGCGGGAAGCGATGATCCTGAAACGATGCGCACCAGGCTGGTTACCGAGTATGAGGACGAGCTGGCCAACCCCTACCTCGCCGCCGAGCGTGGCTACGTCGACGCCGTGATCAACCCACGCGAGACACGAGGGCAGATCACCCGGGTACTGCGGCTGCTGCGCACCAAACGCCAGACCTTGCCGCCCAAGAAGCACGGCAACATTCCGCTATGACCATCCCAGATGATCAAGATCCGCTGTTCTCCATCGTCAAAGGCTCGCCGACCGAAGACGAGCTTGCTGCCGTGATGACTGTGCTGACCACCCGATTCGCGCGGCCGCACCAAGAGGAGACGAAGCCCGCGCGGACGGGATGGTCCGCGTACTGGCGATCAGTGCGCAGCCCGATCCAACCCGGTCCCAGCGCCTGGCGAATGTCCGGACGCCCGCAGTAGTAGTGCCCCATGAGTGGTCGGTACTAGTGTCGCTGGCATCACCCGTATTTGATCTGGCGCTGCTCGCGCAGCCTGGCAGAAAGGCACGATGGTGAGTGCTGTAGACGACATCCTTGCTGACATTCCCATGGACCAGCTCGCCGCGCAGCTGGGGGTCGACCAAGCCACCGCCGAACAAGCAGCCCGCCAGGCCATCCCTGCACTACTAGGTGGAATGCAAGCCAACGCCCAAGATCCCGCTCGGTGCCACGTCATTGGCGGGAGCCCTCGGTGACCATCCCAGCGACCTCATCGACGGCGGAGTTGATCTTGACCAGGTCGACGCTGACGACGGTGAGAAGATCGTCGGCAACGTCTTCGGGCCCAATCAAGATCAAGTCGCCCAGACCCTTGGCGGCAATCTCGGCGGTCAAGCAGGCGGGTTGATCAAGCAGTTGCTGCCGATCTTGGCGCCGATAGTGCTCGCCTATCTCTCCAAGCGTCTCCTGGGTCAGCAGCAGAGAGGCGGTCAGGATCCTCTCGGCTCGATCCTCGGCGGCGGCGCAACCGGGTCAAACAACCCTCTCACTGACATTCTTGGCTCGCTGCTCGGCGGTGGCGGCGGTGCCGCGCAATCACCTGGCGGATCGATTCTGGACATGCTGGGTGGCCTCCTTGGCGCGGGACGCCGCTGATCAACCTGGCTCCAAGCGATCAGTTCAGTTCGTTGTAGGTGATGGGCTCGCTGCGATTGCTGGTGAGGGATCGGGTTGCTGCTTCGGCGATGGCCTGCGCTCTCAGGCCGTCATCGAGCGAGGGAGTGATCGGCGCATTGTCATCCAAGGAGCGCACGAAGTGGTCGAGAGCAGCGGCGTACGTGGGCTGAACGCGTTCGAACCATCCGGGGTGCATGCCGTCATCGATGACGTGGCCGGCCTGATAGCGGGAGACGGAGCCGGTGCGTTGCCGACGGGCCTCGATCATTCCCGTCGAGCCGAGCACCTCCATCCGTTCGTCGTAGCCGTAGCCGACGCGCCGGGTGCTGTCGATTTGGACGAGCGCTCCGCCGGGAAGTCGGAGCGTGACGACGGAGGTGTCGACGTCTCCGAGATCGGCAAGACGGGGTTCGGCGAGCGCGGTGCCCGTCGCGTACACCTCGACGGGATCGAGGCCGGAGATCCACCGGGCCAAATCGAAGAAGTGGATGGTCTGGTCCCTCATTTGCCCGCCGGAGACTGCGATGTATTCCAGCGGAGGCATGGCCGGGCCGCGACTGGTGAGCTGGATGAGCTCCACATCGCCGACCTCACCCGTGTTGACAGCACGCTTGACTTCCGCGTAATCGCGGTCGAAACGCCGGTTGAAGTCGACCATCGCTGGTATGCCGCGGCTTACGGCGTAGCGGGCGGCATCGGTGGCGCGGTCCAGGTCGAGGTCGATCGGCTTCTCGCACAGAACGGCAAGTCCTGCATCGGCAGCGCGGCGCAGGTGGTCGGCATGAGTGTCTGTGGACGAGGCAATGAAAACGGCGTCGATGCGGTCCGGGTCGAACGCCGCCTCGAGATTGTCCGTCGCCTGCGCCCCGTGCTGCTCGGCCACGCCGTTCGGCTCGAGCTGAATCGATGTCGTAAACGAGAACGAAGTCGACGCGCGGATGGTTGGCAAGGCTGGCGGCATGCACCGAGCCAATGAAACCTGCGCCGAGAAGGGCGAAGCGGCGCATCGTCACGCTCCTCACGGGGTTCCGGCGACGTAATAGTCCTCGCCAGACCCCGGTATTGGGGTCCAGGCGCCACCGCGGTCGTGGGAGGTCGTTACGGCTTCCACGAACTGCACACCGAGCAGGCCATCCTCTCCGGTGGGAAACGACAGTTCTCGGAGATCGCTTGGTGTTCCGTCGCGACGTGCCTGGAGCTCGTCGGCGAGGTCGCGGTAGAAGTTACCGAATGCCTCGAGAAAGCCCTCAGGATGGCCGAGACCCACTCGAGTAAGCCGGCTGGCGTCCTCGGAGAGCGTGCTCATTCCCTCGGTCAAGATGCGGGTCTCGCCGGCGAGGTCTTGCACCGTGAGATGGTGTGGGTCCTCGTGCTGCCATTCGAGGCTTCGTTGATCGCCGAAGACGCGGATACGTAGCCCGTGATTGTGGCCTGTTGCCGCCATGGTCGCCCAGATCGTGGCAGGCACATCACCGGTCAACCGCGCGGTCACAGTCGCATTGTCGAAGACCCGTCGTCCCGGAACGAGCGTGTCCATTCGAGCGGAGACCTGCTCAGCGTCTAGCCCAGTGATGTAGCGCAGGAGGTGGTAGGCGTGGGTGCCGAGATCACCGACCACACTGGCCCGGCCAGCGATCTTGGGGTCGGTCCGCCAGATTGCCTGCTTGTGTCCACCCAGTTCCAGAGGCGTAGCGTTCCACCCCGACGCGTGCTCGGCGGCAACGAAGCGGATCGCACCGAGATGGCCGTCGCGCGTCAGCCGGGCAGCGTGTCGCACCATGGCGTACGCGGAGTAGCAGTGGGGCACGGCCAGTACGAGGTCACGCTCCTCTGCGAGTCGCACCAGCTCGGCGGCGCTCTCAGAGTCCCTCGTTAGTGGCTTCTCACAGACGACCGAAATGCCCGCCGTCAGGAAAGTGCTGGCGATCGCAAAATGGCTGTCGTTCGGGGTCGCGACGACCGCCAGATCGATGCCGTCGGATCGCTCCGCCTCGCGTTGGGCCATCTCCGTGTAATTGGCGTAGACGCGATCATGTGCCACACCCAGTTGTGTCCCGAGCTCTGCTGAAGATTGCGGGTTCTGCCCGAATACTCCAGCTGCGAGCGCGTAACGGTCGTCCAACCGCATGGCAAAGCGGTGGGTCTTGCCGATGTCGGCACCGACCCCGCCACCGACCATCCCCGCCAGCAGCCGCCGTCCTCCTGCTGCGCCCACGTCTCCTCCTACGTTTCAACTGCTCGCGCGCCGAGCGTTCGAAACCCCTGCGGTCCTCCGACGACGAAGGTTTGTCTGGACAAATTTGGACCGGTCCACAATAGAGGTAAAGTGCTGCTGTCATGCAACCTCGTCCGGCTCGCACCATGCCGCCGGAGGCAGGAAAAGGAGTGGCCGCAGCGACCGGTTCAGGCGAACCGCGGCATGATCCAACCATCCGTGACGTCGCTGAGCGTGCCGGCGTGTCGAAATCGTTGGTTTCGCTCGTCCTGCGAGGTGCTCCGCACGTCAGCGAAGCCCGCCGCCGGCAGGTGCTCAGCGCGATCGAGGATCTCGGCTACAAGCCCAACCGCATGGCGCGCGGACTTACCACCGCCCGAAGCGACACGATCGGGGTGCTGCTCAACGACCTCAGCAACCCCTGGTTCATCGATCTGCTTGCCGGTTTGACCGGCTCGCTCCACGCTGCCGGCCTGGCCTCGGTCATTGCCGACAGCCACACCGACCTACGCGTCGGCCGGCGCTCGGTGGAAACCCTCGTTGCTCAAGGGGTTGACGGGCTGGTCGTTGTCGGCACGACGATCGAACTATCAGCCGTCGCTGCTGCATCGGCTACGGTGCCAACTGTCTTGGCGGGCACTCGCGAGCCGGACCTCGACCACATCGACATCGCCGTCAACGACGACTACGCCGGGGGATCGCGCGCTACTGAACACCTCATAGCCCTCGGCCACCGCCGGATCGCCCATCTCCGCGGACCAGGCCTCATTGGAGATTTGCGCCAAGCCGGCTATCACGACGCGTTGGCCGCCGCCGAGCTGGATCCCACGCGCTACAGCGAGTACGGAGGAAACAGCGAGGACAGCGGGTACGCCGCCGCGCGGCGACTTCTCGCGCGTGCCGATCGACCGACGGCGATCTTCGCGTTCAATGACATCACCGCAATCGCTGCCTTGTCTGCCGCCGATGACCTCCACCTCGATGTCCCCACCGACCTTTCCGTCGCGGGCTACGACAACACCTACCTCTCCCGGATCCGTCACCTTTCGCTTACGTCGATCGACAACGGCAACTTCGCAGTCGGAGTGCAAGCGGCCAAGTTTCTGCTCGAGCGCATCGACAACCCCAGATTGCCGCAACGGATGTACTTCTTCGATCCAGAGCTCCACATCCGCAGATCGACGCAGGCTCCACTAGCGACTTAACGCAGGTTGCCCTGTGGTCGCCACAAGCAACCGCTCGGTCGCCACGCACGAGATGAGGCACCGTTCCTTTGCGTTCGAGCCGAGTTGGGCCGTCCAGTCGGTCAGTCCGCCGTCCCCGATCTCATACTCGCGTTCGCCGGCCCGCACGACGAGGCGGATGGCCAGGCCCAGGTAATAATCCGCGCCGTGTGTTCGCTTGGAATTCTCGACGAGCCGCGGCAGATCCGGCTGGAGCCGTTCGATGATCAACGCGGCCAGTTGCCGATCGCCGAAGGTGGACAACTCCATCGTGTACGACTGCTCCCCAACTGTCGCGGAGAGCAGCGTCGACCAGGCGCGAAGATGCAGGCCCAGGAAATCAAATTCCGTGCGGCGGGCGCCACGGTCTCGCCCGCTGGAAACCAACGCGAGCAGCTCGAAGTGCGCCCCTGCGCCCGGCTCGGTAAATCGCTGACCACGCAAGACGCGATGGCAGGCGGCGAGATGGACATCCTCATCGGTTCGGCGCCTTCGGTCTGCGGCCTCGATCGCCAGCACATTCGTTGGATCGCTGACGACCTCGCTACCGCGCACCGTCGACACGATCCGGTTCTGATCGACGTCGGCTGTCGCCGCACAGCTGCCGAGCGGAGCGACTGGGGCGAGCACAATGCCTTCGAATTCTGAAGGCAGGTGCTGCCAGAGATGGGCATCCAGCTCAGCGAGCCGACGCGGATCCGCAACGGAAGGTCGTACGAATCGATCCTCGCGCCAACGCTGCATGAGACGGGAGGCGGCGACCTGCTCAGCCCGAGCTCGCGACACGCTGAGCAGCAGCGTCTGCAGGTCGGTTGGTGCCATCCCGACCATGAGTGCCTCTCGCGCCTCAGACGGGAGCCTCCGCCAGACGCGTTCGACCGCTTCATTCCGTTCGGTGGCGCTTTCCATGGGGCGACCTTAGGAGTCGAGGCCGTGGATCCCGTCCATGGACCCGCCCGACCCGGACCTCTACGCTGTGCGCATGCCGTCGAGCTCTGAGATCCGCCCGCATCCAAGCGAGCAGTCCCAGCCAAGCATCCGCGAGGTTGACGTCATAGCTGATGGTTATGTCGATGAATGTGTCGCGCGTTATCCCGAGATAGCGACGTTCCTGGGAATTCCTGATCATGACGACTCTTGGAGCGACTACTCCCCCACCGGCCTAGCTGACCGCGTTGCGCACATCCGCCGTACGATCGCCGCTCTCCATGCCGCCGCACCGTGCGATGAACGCGAGAACACAGCGAAGGAGGCGATGCTCGAGCGGCTTGGCATGGATGTTGAGCTCTATGACGCCCACATCACGGCCTCCCGGGTAAGTGTCATTGGCGGCCAGGCACAAGAGATACGATCCATCTTCGACCTCATGCCGACAGATTCCGAGGATGCGTGGCGCAACATCGCCGCGCGGCTCCACACGGTCCGACGCCCGCTCGATCAGGTCCAGGAGACACTGAGCGCCGAAGCTCGCGAGGGAAACATCTCGGCCGTTCGTCAGATCAACGCAACGATTGACCAGATTCGGTCGTGGACAGGCGAGACCGGTGACGACGACTTTTTCGCTGCATTGGTCGCGCGCGCGCCAAATAGTGAGGCTTTGAAATCCGATCTCAGCAGAGCTGCGGACGAGGGGCGACAAGCGTTCTCCAACTTCGCCGATTGGCTGGGAACCTCGGTGGCGCCACTCGCCCCCAGCCTCGACGCGGTCGGCGAAGAGCGTTACGCGCTCGATTCGCGATACTTCCTCGGCGCCGTGATCGACCTCGAAGAGGCCTATCAGTGGGGATTCGAGGAGTTGCACCGGATCCAGGAGATCCAGCGCTCTATCGCGATGGACCTGATCGGCGAACCAAACATCAAGGCGGCGTACGCGGCACTGGATGCAGATCCCGCGCGTCGCATCGCGGGCGCAGAGGCGTTTCGCGCATGGATGCAGAACCTCGCCGACGAGGCTGTCGCCAATCTTGCTGGCAAGCACTTCGACATCCCAGATCCGATCAAGAAGATCGAGTGCTGCATCGCTCCGACCCATGACGGAGCGATCTACTACACCGACCCAGCAGAGGATTTCTCTCGGCCGGGCCAGATGTGGTGGGCCGTGCCTCAGGGCATCGACACCTTCTCCACGTGGAAGGAAGTCACCACCGTCTATCACGAGGGCGTACCGGGTCATCATCTGCAGATCGCCCAGAATGCATACCGTTCTGAGTTGCTCAACCGATGGCAGCGCAAGTTGTTCTTCTGCTCGGGCCACGGCGAAGGCTGGGCACTGTACGCCGAGCAGTTGATGGACGAACTGGGATATCTGGAGCCCGGGGATCGCATGGGCATGCTCGATGCCCAGGCGTTCCGGACAATCCGGGTGATCATCGACATCGGGATGCATCTGCAGCTGCAGATCCCCAAGATCAACCCGTGGCGCTTCCGACCGGGGAAACGCTGGACCCCCGACGCGGGGTTCGAGTTCATGATGGACAACTGTTCGACCGACGAGCCGACGCTGCGTTTCGAGCTTGATCGGTATCTCGGCTGGCCGGGACAGGCGCCGTCCTACAAGGTCGGTGAGCGGATCTGGCTCGAGGCTCGGGAGGACGCGCGGCGGCGGCAAGGCGCGACATTCGACCTCAGCAGGTTCCACGCGGATGCGTTGAATCTTGGGCCGCTGGGACTTGACCCGCTGCGCGCCGCCCTGGCCCGGATCTGACTGCGGGTGGCAGCTCACGTCCGGCTCGTTCTCGCGTCCGCGTCCGACGCTCGACTCAGGACGCTGCGCAATGCGGGACTCGATCCAGAGGTCATTGTCTCGGGGGTGGAGGAAGACTCCGAGCCAGAAACTGGGGTGCCGCAGTTGACGGCGCGCCTCGCGCAGCGCAAGGCGGAGGCAGTCGACAACCGAGTCGATCATGGTGCCGAGCCAACGCTGCTGATCGGCTGTGACTCGCTGCTCGAGCTCAACGGGGTGGGCTACGGCAAGCCGGGAACTCCGGCCGAGGCCCTGGAGCGCTGGCGACGCATTCGCGGCCGTGTGGGAATGTTGCACACCGGCCACCACGTGATCTTCCGCCAACACACGACCGTCACCACGCGTACCGCGGTGGCGTCAACGGTGGTGCACTTCGCCAAGATCACCGATGAGGAGATCGAGGCCTATGTGGCCAGCGCTGAGCCCTTGTACGTCGCTGGTGGATTTACCATCGACGGCCTCGGCGGCCCTTTCATCACTGGCATCGAGGGTGATCATCACAATGTGGTAGGCCTCAGTCTGCCGCTGCTTCGCACCATGCTGAACGAGCTTGGCATCTGGTGGCCGAGCCTCTGGCGCTCCTCTCGCGACGGCTAGGGCACTGATACCGCTGACTCAGCGACTCGTAGCTGAAGGGTTGCTGAAGGACCGTCCTCGTCAACCCGGCTGTACGCCTGACCCATCCGAGACTGGGACCAATCGAAGTCGGTGAAAGTCCAGGAGGAGCATCGCATGAAGCAGCTTACGAAGAGGATCGCCGTCGGTGTCAGCACGGTTGCTCTGGTCGGGGGCATCGGCGCGGGAATCGCGTACGCGGATACTCCATCGGACGACCCGACGGCATCCCCGCGCGCGACAGAGACGGGCAGCCCGACGCAGACACCTGCGGCTGAGCCGAGAGACAAGCCTGATCAGAACGGATTCCGCAACCGTTTCGTACGCCGGCACTTGCGATTCGTCGCGCGCGCACTGCACGGTGAAGTGACTCTCGCCGGCGAGCAGCATCGGGTGATCGCCTTCCAGCGCGGAGGTGTCGAGAAGGTCAGCAAGACCTCGCTCACAGTAAAGAGCAACGACGGCTTCGTCGAGACGTACGCGCTCAGCGGCGACACCAACGTGCGTGAGAACGGAGACACAGCAAAGCTGTCGGACATCGACACATCGGATCGCGTCTTCGTCGTCGCCACGAAGGACGCATTCCACGCTGAACGCTCGCCGAGTCATCGTTCGCGACAGCTGAACGAGCGGCCCTCTACGGCCCTGCCGCGGTCAGCGCGATCAAGATCACATTCAGCGCTGTGACGATTCCGATCACCAACCAGGCGACGCCAAGAGTGGCTCGCCTGGTCGGTACCAGGTGCATCAGATCACGATCAGAGGCAATGCGAACCAGCGGAACCAGCGCAAACGGGATTCCGAAGGACAAGATCACCTGCGACAAGATCAACAATCGAGTCGGCTCCAAACCCAGCCCGAGCAAGATCAATGCCGGGACGGCGGTCAGTAGCCGGCGCCAGATGATCGGGATCCGGCGCCGCAACAGACCTTCCATGATCACCGAGCCGGCGTATCCGCCCACGGACGTCGAGGCCAGACCTGATGCCAGCAAACCCAGGGCAAAGAGCCCGGCGAACACCGGGCCCAGCTCGGCTGCGATGGCGCTATGGGCGGCCTGCAAGCCGTCCACGTTCAGACCGCTCAGGGTGCTGGCCGCCAGCAGCAGCATCCCAACGTTGACCGTGCCCGCGACCACCATCGCCAGCGTTACGTCGAGCCGGATGGTCCGCAACATCGGAGCACCGCAGTCGGGGTCTGCCCGTCCGTGACGGTCCCGGATCAATGCCGAGTGCAGATAGATGGCGTGAGGCATGACGGTTGCACCCAACATGCCAACCGCGAGAATGGCACTTTCGGTGCCGTCGAGCCGCGGCACCAGCCCAGCGAGAGCCTGGCCGGCGTCAGGTGGCGAAGCGATCAACCCAGCGAGAAAGCCGATCGGTGACCACGGCCAGCATCCCCGTGATGACACGCTCAAAAGTGCGCTGGCTGCGACTGTTTTGCAGAAGCAGCAGTCCGGTCGAGACACCAGTGGTGATGAGCGCTCCCGTCACCAGCGGTAGGCCGAACAGCAGGTTGAGTGCGACCGCGCCGCCGACGATCTCGGCCAGATCGGTCGCCACGGCAACAAGCTCCGCCTGAATCCAGTAGCAGATTCGCGGCAGCCGGGAGTTCCGGCGGGCGACCAACGCGGGCAATGTCTCGCCGGTCAGCCAGCCGACCTTCGCCGACAGGTACTGCACCAGACCAGCCATCAAGGTTGCGCCGACCAGCACCCAGAGGAGCAGATATCCGAAGGCGGCACCCGCCTGAGTGTTGGTCGCGACATTGCCCGGATCGACGTACGCGACGGCTGCGACAAAGGCGGGCCCGAGCAGTCGGGTGCGTTGCAGCAGCGCTTCTTTCTGCAGCAACATCAACTCATGCGCCCTGACTGTGTCGGCAACCTGCCCTGAGGAGGCTACCGGCTTCGAATCTCGTGGTTGAAACCAATCGTGTCACTGTGGCCGCAGGAGAATCGCGGACGCGCCGATTGTCGGCGGTGAAACTGCCGCTCCAGCCGTGACCGTCGAAGGTCATGGTGCTCGCCTGAGGACTGTCGGCAGTGATCGCGAAGCCTGCAGTAGGAAGCGCACGCCGCAGGTAGTTCGCAATGTCGGTTGGCGATGGCGAGGAAACGACGACTGCTACATTGTTCGGCTGATCGACCTTCGCTGTGAAAATGGCCGTACGCGGCAGCGAGAACTGCTGAATCGGTCCATCGAGGAAGCCGAGCTCGGCGAGGGTGATGCCGTCGGACGGAATGGATGGTAGGCGAGTCGAAGATGATGCCGGCGGGGCAGGGCTGGAGTCGCTCGAGAAACCAGTGCTACATCCCATGAGGATGCAACCAAGAAGCGCTGCAACCAGCGCGAGCCCGTGACTGGGCTTATTTGGAGCTGCTCGCGCAATGCCGACGCTCGCAGCTCGCCGGTTGCCTCGCGGAAATGCTCGCGCAATGCCGACGCTCGCAGCTCGCCGGTTGATCCGCACGCGCTCCAAGGTAGTGTGCGCTTGCTCACGGTGACCGCGGATTCCCTGTGGCTCGATAATGTAGCGTCTTGATGTCTGAATCCACGGAGGTTGCTGTTCGCCGCAGCCGAGTGCCTGCCACGGTCCGCGCCATGCGACCCCGCCAGTGGGTCAAGAACCTGCTCGTGCTTGCCGCACCGCTGGCCGCGGGCCGACTCTTCGAGCCAGCCATCATCAAGGGCGCCGCCCTGGCCTTCGTCGTGTTCTGCCTGGCGAGTGCAGCGGTCTATCTCGTGAACGACGTTCGCGATGTGGAAGAAGACCGCCAGCATCCCACCAAGCGCTTTCGGCCCATAGCCGCCGGAGAACTCAAACCGGCTACCGCTCTCACATTGGCCGTCGTGCTCGGCGTCTGTGGCCTGGCGCTGGGTTTCTTTGTCTCGGTGCCGCTCGGGATAACCATTTTTGTCTACATAGCGCTTCAGCTGCTCTACTCCGCCTACCTCAAGCACCTGCCCGTGGTCGATCTTGCGATGGTTGCCAGCGCCTATCTCTTGCGGGCGATCGCCGGCGGTGTCGCGACCGGCATCCCACTGAGTCAGTGGTTCCTGCTCGTAGCCGCGTTTGGCTCGTTCTTCATGGTTTCCGGCAAGCGCTACTCGGAGATGAAGTCGTTGGGCAGCGACGCGGGCACACGACGTTCGCTGACCCGATACTCCGAGTCCTACCTCCGCTTCGCATGGATGATGTCCGCGGTCATGGTGCTCATCTCCTACAGTCTTTGGGCTTTCGAAAATCGCGGAGACGGCGCGTTTGGTATCCCGTGGACGGCGATCTCAATCGCACCGTTTACCCTGGCGCTGCTGCAATACGCCCTCGAGGTCGACGCCGGCACCGCCGGCGAGCCAGAGGAGGTCGTACTCAAAGATCGTGTGCTGCAGGGCTTAGGCCTGGTGTGGCTGGCTGTGATCTCCATCGCGGTCTTCTTCTAGCGAGAGCGGGTTTGAGATGAGTGACGAAGCCGTGCCGGCGATCAAGCCCTCGTTGCCGGAGGAGCAGCCGATCGTTCCGCAGCCCCTCGTTGAGCTGCATGGCTGGGGCCGCGCGTCCGGAACCATGGCACACCTTGCTCAGATCGACTCGGTCGCCGACGCCGTATCTGCCTTACGCAAGTCCGACAGCAGGCGCGGTGTGGTACCACGTGGCCTCGGCCGAAGCTACGGCGACGCTGCCCAAAACGCCGGTGGCACCGCGCTCGATCTCACGAAGATGAATCGCATCCTGTCTCTGGATGCGGCAAGCGAACCACCGACTGTGACGGTCCAGGCCGGCGTCAGTCTCGATCTACTCATGCGGGCGCTATTGCCCTTTGGACTTTGGGTTCCGGTACTTCCTGGTACACGCCAGGTGACCGTCGGTGGTGCGATCGCGGCCGACGTGCACGGCAAGAACCATCACACCGAGGGCAGCTTCGGCAACCATGTGCGCTCACTCGACCTGCTCATGGCCAATGGCCATGTGCGCACAGTGAAACCGGATGGCGACAGCGCGACACTCTTCTGGGCAACCATCGGAGGGATGGGTCTCACCGGCGCTGTACTACGCGCCACCGTGGCCCTACAGCGTACGGAGACCGCGTACTTCTCCGTCGACACCGATCGATGCTCCGACATCGATGAGCTAATGGCAAAGATGGCCGTCGGTGATGAGAGCTACACGTACTCGGTTGCCTGGTTCGACGCCGTAACCAGAGGGCGCCATGTGGGTCGGGCGGTTCTTACCCGCGGCAACAAGGCTCGCCTAGCCGAGCTGCCGATGAAGCTGAAGCGCGAACCGTTGAAGTTCGTTGCGCCGTCGCTGGGAACCCTTCCCGAAATCTTCCCCAACCGAATGATCAACAAGGCGACTGCCAAGGCGTTCAGCGAGTTCTGGTTCCGTAAGGCGCCGAAGCATCGAGTTGGCGAACTGCAGAACATCACCCAGTTCTTCCACCCACTCGACATCGTGGCGGAGTGGAATCGGGTGTACGGGCCGAATGGCTTCCTGCAATATCAATTCGTCGTTCCGTTCGACCAGGAGGAGCCGTTCCGGCGTTGCCTGGAGATGATCGTGAACTCGGGGCACTTGTCGTGTCTCAACGTGCTCAAGCGATTCGGCGAAGGCAACCCGTCACCGTTGTCCTTCCCAATGCCTGGTTGGACTCTGACCGTCGACCTACCGATCGAGCATGGGCTGGAGAAGCTGTGCGATGCGCTGGACACCGAGGTCGCGGGAGCAGGCGGCAGGGTCTACCTCGCCAAGGACTCGCGGCTCAGCGCGGCGATGTTCCGAAGGATGTATCCCCGGTTGGAGGACTTTCTCGCCGTACGCCGTGAAGTAGATCCCGACGGGATGTTCAACTCCGATCTTGCTCGCCGACTCGAGCTCAGCACAGCAGCCGTGGGCGGTGCGGCATGATCAATGCCGTGGGCGCACCGCAGTCTCTGCTGCTGCTCGGAGGAACCTCGGACATCGCCTTGGCGATCGCCCGCAGGTACGGACACGCCGGCTTGCGGATCGTGCTTGCGGCCCGGCCGAGCGAGCGGCGCTCCACGGCAGCGACAGAGCTCAAGGGCCTCGGCTGCGACGTCACGGAAGTCGATCTTGATGCCCGTGATCATGAATCACATGCTGCGACCATCGCGCTGGCCTTCGCGGGAGGCGACATCGATATCGCAGTGATCGCATTTGGCCTGCTGGGCGAGGCGGAGCAGGCCTGGCAGGATCCTGATCTTGCTCTCGAGCTGGCCGAGGTCAATTACACGGCGCCGGTTCATTTCGGAGTGCTGCTCGCCCAGCGCATGCGGGCCCAGGCCCACGGTTGGATCGTGGCACTGTCCAGCGTGGCCGGCGAGCGAGTACGGCGCTCCAACTTCGTCTACGGCTCGACGAAAGCGGGCTTCGACGGCTTCTTCCTCGGGCTGGGAGAAGCCCTACGCGAATACGGCGTACACGTCCTGGTCGTTCGCCCAGGCTTCGTCAAGTCCAAGATGACCTCCGGTCTCGAAGACGCGCCCCTTGCCGTGACGCCAGAACAGGTTGCCGAAGCCGTCGCCGACGGAATCAATGCCAAACGCGAGCTCGTTTGGGTGCCAGGAACAATGCGCGTGGTGATGTCTGGACTCCGGCATGTGCCTCGGCCGCTGTTCCGCAAGCTACCGATCTAATTTTGGGGGCGCTCGCGCATCGCGCTTGGAATCCGCCGCCGTCGTCGTCACTCGCAGAGGAAAGAACGCCTCCGCTCGCTCCTCCTCCGTGCGGCGGCACGCGATTCCCGACGCTCGCGCCCCTTTAATTTGGGGGCGCTCGCGCATCGCGCTTGGAATCCGCCGCCGTCGTCGTCACTCGCAGAGGAAAGAACGCCTCCGCTCGCTCCTCCTCCGTGCGGCGGCGCGCGATTCCCGACGCTCGCGCCCGTCGATTCAGGCTGGCGCTCTAGACCGGTGGCACGCCGTGGCGCCGAGTCGAGAAGTGCCGGTCCTTGGTTGCCGCGGCTGCGAAGCGCGCAATGAGCTCGTGGCGTACCTCCCGCGGTTCGACGATCCCATCGATGACCAGCTCACTGGCCAGCCGCAAAATATCGATGTCGATCTCATATTCCTTGCGCAGCCGCTCGACGTACGCCGTCCGCTCCACTTCGTCGCCGATCTCGGCGATCTTGTTTGCATAGACCGCGTTTACTGCAGCCTCGGGACCCATCACGGCGATCTTGGCGGTTGGCAGCGCCAGGCAGGCGTCGGGCGCGAAGCCTGGACCACACATCGCGTAAAGCCCCGCGCCGTAGGCCTTGCGGATGATCAACGAGATGGTCGGTACCGTAGCCTCGGCGACCGCCGTGATCATTTTCGCGCCGTGCCGGATGATGCCCTGCCGCTCGACCGCACTGCCGATCATGAATCCGGGAACGTCAGCCAAGTAGAGCAGCGGGATGTTGAACGCGTCGCACTGCCAGATGAAGCGCGCTCCTTTGTCGGCCGAATCGACGAACAGAACTCCGCCCTTGATTGCCGGCTGATTGGCCACGATGCCGATGACTTCGCCTTCGAGCAGGGCGAAGCCTGTCACCAGCTCCGGCGCAAACAGTGGCTTGACCTCGAAGAAGGAGCTGGCATCCGTAATTGCTTCGATCACGGTCCTGATGTCGTACCCGGCCGAGTCTTGGGCCGGGACAAGATCATCGGTGAAGCGCCGTGTCGGCTCGACCGAGTCGTAGGTCGGGAGCGGGCCTCGCCAGTTCTGCGGCAGATAGGAAAAGTACTGCTTCGCCTGCTCGATCGCCTCGGTGTCATCGGCCGCCAGTTGATCTCCGCAACCTGAGATCGTCGCATGCATCCGAGCGCCGCCCATTTCTTCCAGAGTGACCTTCTCCCCCACTACCATCTCTGCCATCCGGGGAGAACCGAGATACATCGAGGCGTTTCCCTCAACCATGATCACCACATCACAGAAGGACGGAATGTACGCGCCGCCGGCCGCGCTGGGTCCAAAGAGGCAACAGATCTGGGGCACCTTGCCCGACAGCGCTACCTGGTTGTGAAAGATGCGACCTGCGCCCCGGCGGCCGGGGAACAGATCGACCTGGTCAGTGATCCTTGCCCCGGCAGAGTCGATGAACCAGAAGATCGGCAGCTCGTCACGCAAAGCCACCTCGGTCATCCGGATGATCTTCTCGACGGTACGGGCACCCCAGGACCCGGCCTTGACGCTCGGGTCGTTGGCTACCACAAGCGCCGGCCGCCCCTGGACCAGGCCTCGTCCTGTGACCACGCCGTCTGCGGGCAAGTCCTCAGCCATCGCGTTGGCTAGCTGGCCATCCTCTACGAAGGTGTACTCGTCGAACAGCAAGTCGATTCGATCGCGTACGAAGAGCTTGTTCGCGCTTGCCAGCTTGCTGGCCGCGCGTTCCGTGGGAGAAAGAGTGCGCTCGCGCGCAGCCCTGATCTGGTCCATGATCGACTACTCCACCGGGAGCCCGAGCCGGCGAGCGATCAAGATCCGCTGCACCTCCGAGGTCCCCTCACCGATCTCCAGAGCTTTCGCGTCGCGATAGAAGCGGGCTATCGGGTACTCCTCCATGAATCCATAACCCCCGAACACCTGGGTAGCGATCCGTGCAGCACTGACGGCAGACTCTGTCGCATAGAGCTTGGCGATTGCCGCCGCGCGGTTGAACTGCCGTGCACTCGTACCTTGATCATGCATCGCCGCAGCGGCGTACACCAACTGATGAGCGGCCGAGGCCATCACATCAAGATCGGCAATTTGGAACGCAACGCCCTGCTTGCGGCCAATCGGAACGCCGAAGGACGTGCGCTGCAGCGCATACTGCGTCGACAACTCCAGGCAGGCTCGGATACATCCCAATGCCAAAGCTGCGATGGCGACCCGCCCGGAGTCCAAGATCGACAAGAATTCGTGATATCCCTGTCCACGCTCGCCCAGCAGATGATCTTCGGGGACTCGGACGTCAGTGAAGGTCAGCGGATGCGTGTCGGACGCGTGCCAGCCCAACTTTGCGTAGCTCGGACCTACCTCGAAGCCAGGTGTTCCGACCGGCACGACGATCGCCGAAATCTCCGGCTTGCCATTGTCCCGAGTGCCGGAACGTGCGGTGATCGTACAGATCGAGGTGATGTCGGTGCCGGAATTGGTGATGAACTGCTTGCTGCCGTTGATCACCCATTCATGATCACGCAGAATTGCGCGAGTCCGCGTGGCACCAGCATCAGACCCGGCCTCTGGTTCGGTGAGGCCGAACGCGGCCAGTGCGCGGCCGGCCAGCAGATCAGGCAGCCAGCGTGACTTCTGCTCCGATGTGCCGAAGTGAGCAATCGGGTTGATGCCGAGCCCGACTGCGGCTTCGAGAGTGATCCCGAGCGACTGGTCGACTCTGCCAATCTCCTCGATGGCGATACACAAGCTGGTGAAGTCTCCCGCGCCGCCGTATTCTTCGGGACCGCCAAGCCCAAACAGGCCGAGATCGCCCATCAGCTTGATCGCCTCGAGCGGTGCCTGATGAGCAGCATTCCAGCGCCCGACGTGGGGTGCGATATCGCGGGCAGCGAAGTCTGCAACCGCGGCCCGGAAGTCGTTGTGCTCATCGCCAAGGGAGAACGCACCGGTCATGATGCTCTTTCGGTCGCTACTGACCTTGACAGCATAGCTTGACGTTTACGTAAACGTCATGCCTAGACTTCGGTCGAAGGAGCGCGTGATGAGTGATCGAACGTGGACAATCGGCGAGCTCGCCGGGGAGTTCGACACGACCCTGAGAACGATCCGGTTCTACGAGGACAGCGGCCTGCTGGCGCCGGAGCGGCAGGGCACGACTCGGATTTTCCACGACCGAGACCGAGTGCGACTGCAGCTCATCTTGCGCGGCAAGCGGCTCGGCTTCACCCTCGATGAGATCGCGCATGTGATCAACATGTACGACGAGACTCCCGGCGAACGCGGCCAACTTGCCTTTCTCATCGCCGATATCGGCAAGCGCCGTGATGCTCTGCTGGCCAAGCGGCGGGATCTTGATGACGCGCTCGCCGAGCTAGATTATCTTGAGAAGCGTTGCCGAGCCGACCTGGAGCGGCTGGGCGAATCTCCCTGAGGCGCGAGCTCGGGATGCGCCTCTACTCGAGAGCCAGGGAGGCGGCCGCGTCCTGCTGGCCGGTGACGTCCCACAGATGGTGGATCACGTCATGGAGGAAGTACTGGATGAACGTGGCAACCGTGAACTCCGCACCGTCTGACCGGATCCCGCGCCGCGAGTATTGGTCGGGTTCGAGCGAGGACATCCGAGCAACGAAGCGTTGTGCTGCATCCTCTAGCTCGTCGGCAACCACCTCCGGGTCCTGCTCGCCGTAACGCTCCTTGATGGCAGTCTCGTCCTGGTCCCAGTTCGCGAAAGTCGGCGTGTCCTCGTTGAGCATCTGGGCAAGGCGCCCATCGAAGAGGCGGTAGACATCGCGGACATGTGCGCCGTATTCCAACGGTGACCACACGTCCGGCAGTGGGCGCGCGGTAACCGCGGGACTCGAGCGCAGAATCTGAACCCACTCCTCAGCGGCGATGAACGCGCGCTGAGCGAAGTCTTCGGGTCTTATCTCACCGGCGGACAACC
The DNA here is from genome assembly GCA_963712625.1 of uncultured Actinomycetota bacterium. Taxonomy (GTDB): domain Bacteria; phylum Actinomycetota; class Actinomycetes; order Propionibacteriales; family Propionibacteriaceae; genus Microlunatus. Next base: position 87,640 of record CAVQIU010000010.1, on the reverse strand, counting down.
CGCACTGATCGCATTGTCGGGTCAGTGTCCACGTCCAGTCCTTGGTGTCCGGTGGTGGCTGCACGACAGAAGCCTAGTGCGCCTATCGCCGGGTGTCTGCTCCTCATCGACCTGCGCGCGATGTCCACAGCCAGGTGCATTCGACTGTGGAGAAGTTGATCACTTCGGTGCATGAAGGAACCGGCCTTGTGGACAGCTCGGTGGACAAAAAAGTTCTTGGACTTCTTTTCTGGATTCGGTTGCGGGCGGCCCTGCAAGGCTGTAGAAATCTCTTACGCACTCCCGCAAGGGAGAGCGGGACTGGGACAGAATCGAGGATTCGTACGGTGAGGCAACTCGCCGCAACCGCCGGTGACGGGTGGCTGGGATCCGTCGGATCGCCTGGTCAGCTGGAGACGTCGCTATAACTCCGGCTACACAGTGGGCCCCTGCAACTCATACTTGGAGGGGCCCACGCTATTTGTTTGGGCTTTCTGCTCGCGCATCGCGCGCTAGGCATCCGCCCAGTTCGTCGTCGCTCGCGGAGGAAAAGCGCCTCCGCTCACTCCTCCTCACGACGGCGGGCGCGCGATTTGCCGACGCTCGCAGCCACGACGCACTCGGCCTTCCGACCCGGCGCACGATTTGCCGACGCTCGCAGCCACCAGCCGCTCCCCTTCCGACGCCGCCAACCCGCCATCGGCCTGCGACTCGTTCGCAATCGCGTTGCGCAGCCGCGCCGGTTATCGGACCTTTGGCTCTTCGGCCGATTCCACAGGTGCTCAGGACCACGGCCGAATCTGGCTCGGACGAGCTGCGCCAGGTGCCGAGGATCGAGCCGATGATGATCAGTGGGAATCCAATGGCGAGACCGACAGTAATCGGTTCGTTGAGGACCACGGCACCGAGCAGGATGGCGACCGCCGGATTGACATAGGTGATCAGAGTCATCCGGGCCGGGCCAGCCTCGGCGATCAGCGCGAACATCACCAGGAACGCGGCGGCCGTACAGACCACGGCGAGAACTACGACCGACCCGGCTGCGCGTGCGCTGATGTGTGTGGGCCAGAGGAATGCGGCAAACGGTGTATAGGCCACGGCGGCAATCAGTAATGATCCGGTGATGACACCGATCGATGGCAGATCGGCGAGCCTGCGGCTGATGATGATCGGCCCAATGGCGTACCCGATGACGACGAGCATGACCTGGCCGATCGAGATCAGATCATCAAACTCAATGTCGAGCCCGACCAACAGGGCGACGCCGGCAAGCCCGAGTACCAGGCCCGCGACCCGTCGACCATCCAGCCGATCATGGCCGGTCACGGTCAAGATGATGGCGGCGACCATCGGCACCATGGCAATGAGCAGGCCGGTGGTGGAGCTGTTCAGCCGAGTTTCGGCGTGACCCAGCAACACCCATGGACCGATGATCTCAATGGCGGTATAGAGGAGCAGGATCCTCCAATACGGCAACAACGGCCTGTAGCGCGCGGGCACGGATCGCGAGCGGAAGCAGCAGCAGGGCGCCGAGGGCTGTTCGCCCGAATGCCACGACAACCGGGTCAAGCTCGGTCACCGCGACGCGGATGAATAGGTAGGGAATGCCCCAGAAGACGCCGAGAGTAACGAAAAGCAGCCAACCCCGCCGCGTCATGAAGAGCCTCCAGCCCGAATAGACAGCTGCCGATGACAGCTGAGACAGCCGATAGGCAGCCTAGATCGCAGGCCTGACAGGTCTGAACGGGAACCACTCCGCCGCACGGGAATCGCACTCGCCGATGCCGCACTAGAGTTGGCCGGTGGGGGCGCTTTCGGTGGGAGGACGCGTGGGAATCAGCAAGGTGCTCATCGCCAACCGTGGCGAGATCGCCGTCCGAGTGGTCCGCGCAGCGGCCGACGCGGGGCTGCCAAGCGTTGCGATCTACGCCGACCAGGACTACGACTCGCTCTTCGTCTCGCTTGCCGACGAGGCGTACGCGCTGGGCGGCGCGACGCCGGCCGAGAGCTACCTCGACATCGAAAAGATTCTCCATATCGCCGCACGGAGTGGCGCGGATGCCATCCATCCGGGTTACGGCTTTCTCGCTGAGAATGCATCATTTGCCACGGCTGTGCTCGACGCAGGGCTGACCTGGATCGGCCCACCCCCGGCGGCCATCGAGGCTCTGGGCGACAAGGTCCGGGCCCGCCACATCGCTCAGAAGGTCGGCGCTCCCCTCGTACCAGGTACGCCCGACCCGGTACCCGATGCGGACGCGGTCATCGCCTTCGCGACAGAGCACGGGTTGCCGATCGCGATCAAGGCCGCGTTCGGCGGCGGCGGTCGTGGACTGAAGGTCGCACGCGAGATGAGCGAGATCGGAGAACTCTTCGAGTCCGCGACCCGCGAGGCAGTCACGGCCTTCGGCCGCGGTGAATGTTTCGTCGAGCGCTACCTGGACAGGCCGCGACATGTCGAGACCCAGTGCCTGGCCGACAGCCACGGCAACGTCGTCGTGGTCTCCACGCGCGACTGCTCACTCCAGCGCCGCCATCAGAAGCTGGTGGAGGAGGCTCCGGCGCCGTTCCTGTCGACTGAACAGATGGAGCGCCTCTACTCCTCCTCGAAGGCGATTCTTGCCGAGGCCGGCTACGTGGGAGCTGGAACCTGCGAGTTCCTGGTCGGCCAGGACGGGACCATCTCATTCCTCGAGGTGAATACCCGGCTCCAGGTCGAGCACCCGGTCTCAGAACAGGTCACGGGCCTCGACCTGGTACGAGAAATGTTCCGCATCGCAGAGGGCGAACCGCTGGGATATGACGATCCTGTCGTCACCGGGCACTCCATCGAATTCCGGATCAACGCCGAAGACCCGGGCCGCAACTTCATGCCGGCGCCCGGCACCCTCACGACGTGGCGACCGCCCTCCGGGCCCGGCGTTCGAGTCGACGAGGGATACCTCAGCGGCATGACAGTGCCCGGCAGCTTCGACTCGCTGATCGCCAAGATCATCATCACCGGTGCCAATCGCAGCCAGGCGCTCGAGCGATCACGGCGGGCGCTGAAAGAGCTCGTGGTCGACGGCATGCCGACGGTCGTCCCGTTCCACCGGGCCGTTCTGGAGGACCCGGCTTATACCGCCGAGGATGGGCGCTTCGGCGTCCACACGCGCTGGATTGAGACGGAGTTCACGGGACAGATCCCGCCATACGCCGGCGGCCCCGACGAAGCTCCCGAGCCGGCCGAGCGCTCCAAGGTGGTGGTCGAAGTCAACGGCAAGCGGCTGGAGGTCATGGTGCCAGCAGGCTTGGGCGCCGCCAACGGATCCGCCGGCGCTTCCCGTCCCAAGAAGCCGGTCAGGCGGCGGAGCAGCGCGGGGACCACGACTCTCTCGGGCAATGCCCTGACCTCACCTATGCAGGGCACAATCGTCAAGGTCGCGGTCGCTGAGGGTGACTACGTCCAGGCCGGTGACCTGGTCGTCGTTCTCGAGGCGATGAAGATGGAGCAGCCATTGGCGGCGCATCGCAGCGGCACCGTGATGAACCTCAAGGCCCAGGTCGGTGCAACTGTGACGAGCGGGTCCACCCTCTGCGAGATCGTCGACTAGCGCCTATATCGCTCGCGGCACAACCGGTTGCCAGAACTGGCCCACGAGTTCCGACTGTGGTCTAAAAGGTCGGTAAGAAGACACTCTCACAAGGGGAAACCACAGCAGGCGCAGGCACACTGAAACCCATGGCAGAACTCCTCGTGCTACTGATCGTGGTGGCACTGATCCTGGGCGGCGTAGCCCTTTACCGGCGGCACGCCATCCAGCAGCGGCATGCCGCGGAGCAGGCTGCGCTGGAGACCCAACTCTCGACCTCCAAGCGCGCCGCCGACGAGGATGTAACGAAGTTTGGCGAGGAGCTGCAGCGGCTGGATTCCGATGTTGCCGGGCATGCGCTCGATGAGGCGATGCAGCAGGACTACCAGCGTGCCTTGGACGCCTACGACAACGCGAAGATGTCGCTGGATGCGGTAACCCGACCCGAGGAAATCAGGCACGTGACGGAGATCTTGGAGGACGGTCGTTACGCGGTCGCGTGCGTGAAGGCACGAATCGCGGGTGAGCCGCTGCCTGCCAAGCGGCCCCCGTGCTTCTTCAACCCGGCGCACGGCCCCTCCTCACAAGACGTCACCTGGGCACCCCCCGGCGGTGTGCCGCGATCTGTCCCGGCCTGTCCCGCCGACGCAGAACGGGTGCTTGCCGGAGCCGACCCGTACATCCGCACGGTGCAGGTTGGCCCTCAGCGTGTTCCTTACTGGGAGGGAGGCGCGGCGTACGCGCCATGGGCTCAGGGTTACTACAGCCGCTGGAGTGGCAGCGACATGCTGTCAGGCATGCTGATCGGCGGCCTGCTGTTCGGCGGCATGGGCAACATGTTCTCCGGAGTCGGCGAGGGGGTCGGTGATCTCATGGGTGGGATCGGCGATGGCGCCAGCGACATCGGCAGCGGGATCGGCGACATGTTCGGAGACATGTTCGACTAACTCGAGGTTATGCGGGCTGAGCTCTTCGACAAGCTCAGGCGCATTTACTGACGCTAGTCCAGAAGAGTCTCCCGAATCTCACTGAGCGTTTCCGAACAGCCGCTATCGATCTTCACCGTGGCAAGATCATCGCCACGAGTCGGGCCTCGATTGATGATCACGACCGGTTGCTGACGTTTCACCTGGTGACGGACGAAACGCAATCCCGACATCACCGTGAGCGACGAACCCAAGACAACCAAGACCTCCGCGCACTCCACGAGCGCGTACGCCGCGTCGACTCGGGTCTTGGGCACCGATTCGCCGAAGAACACCACATCAGGCTTGAGCCGCCCGCCGCACTCCAGACATCCGACCAACCGAAACCGCTGCCAATCCCGCGCCACAGCATCACCATCCGGGCGCAGTTCGGCATGCTCCAGAACGGGCGGTTCGTCGATCTCTGACTGCGCACTCGCCAGCCGGTGCTGCAGCGCGCTGCGGGTGGAGCGATCACCGCAGTCCAGGCACAGCACTGTTGCGATATCGCCATGCAAGTTGATCACGTACCGGCTACCGGCCGCCGCATGCAGCCCGTCGACGTTCTGGGTGATGACTCCGGCCAGTCCGGCCGTTTCCAGGTCGGCCAGCGCCCGATGTCCCGCGTTGGGCTTCGCCAGACCGATGCGACGCCAGCCGAGATAGGAACGGGCCCAATACCGCTGCTGGGCGTCGGCAGAGCCAACGAACTCGCTGTACTGCATTGGAGTGGCACGGACCGAGTTCGGCCCGCGATAGTCCGGTATTCCGGAGTCGGTCGAGATGCCTGCGCCGGTGAGGGCAACCCAGCTGCGGCCGCGCAACAGGTTCGCAACCGTAGCGGATGCGACCGTTGACGCGAGGCTCACACCAAAACGGTACCTAAAGAAATTCGGTGCGACCCAGACGAGCAATCTCAGCTGATCATGCCGGTGCCTTTCAACCGGCGGGCCGCCTCGGAGATCGAACCGGTCAACGACGGATACACGGTGAACGAGTCCGCCACTTGATCAACGGTGAGTCGTTGCGCGACCGCGATTGCCACGGGGAAGATCAACTCGCTGGCCCGGGGAGCAACGACGACGCCACCGATCACGATGCCGGTGACCTTTCTGCAGATGAGCTTGACGAACCCGTCGCGGCTGCCCTGCATCTTGGCCCTGGCATTCCCCCGCAACGGCAGACTCATCACGCGCGCCGGCACCTCGCCGGAGTCGACCTGCAGCTGAGACACGCCGACGGTCGCGATCTCGGGCGCGGTGAACACATTCGCCGAAACGGTCTTGAGGTCGAGCGGAGATACGGCATCACCCAAGCTGTGCCACATGGCGATGCGGCCCTGCATGGCTGCCACCGAGGCCAGCATGAGTACACCAGTGCAGTCGCCCGCCGCATACACGCCTCTCGCCGTGGTGCGTGACACGCGATCGACTTCGATGAAGCCACGTTGATCTGCTTGACCCCGGCTTCCTCGAGACCGAGACCGGCGGTGTTGGGTACCGACCCGACGGCGAGCAAGCAATGTGAGCCGTCGACCGTGCGTCCATCGGTGAGCGTCACGATGACCTGGTCGCTGGCCCGCACGACTGACTGGGCGCGCGACCGCGACAGCACGGTGATGCCACGCCGAGTGAATACGCTCTCGAGCACCTCAGCCGCGTCGGCGTCCTCGCTGGGCAGCAAGCGGTCGCGGGAGGAGACCAAGACCACGTCGCAGCCCAGGGCGTTGTACGCGCTGGCGAACTCCGCACCCGTCACACCCGAGCCGACCACGATCAACCGCTTGGGCAGCTCGGTCAATCCGTACAGCTGGGTCCAGGTGAGGATCCGCTCGCCGTCCGTCTTCGCTTCCGGGAGCTCGCGGGGATGCGCTCCGGTGGCGACCAAGATCATGTCGGCTGGAATGGACTGCTCGCCGTCAGCTGTCTCGGCGATCACGCATTCCGGTCCGTCGAGGCGGGCGCGGCCGGCTACCAGCTGGACGTTTTCGCGTTGCAATCTCTCAGCGATGTCGCAGGACTGTCGTTTCGCAAGATCAAGAACGCGATGGTTCACCGCGGCCAGGTCTACGCTTACGCCGGCGTCGACGTCGCCTTGATCAAGAGGGCCGAACCGCAGCCCGAGGTCCGTCGACTGGCGGACATCCGTCATCACCTCGGCCGTAGCGATCAAGGTTTTCGAGGGAACGCAATCGGTGAGAACGGCGGAGCCGCCAAGCCCATCGCTGTCGACCAAGGTGATCTCGCCGCCCAGCCTTCTGCCGACCAGCGCTGCCTCGTAACCACCAGGACCTCCGCCGACAACCACCACCCTGGTCACCTTCGCATTCTTCCATCTCCCCGACGCGGCCCAGACCGGATAGCCTCGCTGCTGTGCTGTACGCGGCGTACGGAAGCAATCTTGATCCAACGCAGATGGCCGGCCGCTGCCCACACTCGCCGCAGCGTGGCACGGGGTGGGCCGTGGGATGGCGCATTACCTTCGGTGGCGAAGGCTGGGATGGCGCCCTGCCAACACTGGCCGAGGAACCCGATGATCAGGTCTTCGTCGCGTTGTACGACATCACTTCGGGGGACGAGAACGCTCTTGATCAATGGGAAAGTGCCGACACCGGCCTGTATCGCAAACTGCGAGTCCGCGTGGCAACGCTGGACGGCGAACTGACTGCCTGGGTCTATGTGCTCAACGATTTCGAGGGTGGTACTCCAAGTGCCCGAACCATCGGGATCCTTGCCGACGCGGCCGAGGTGGCGGGCGCTCCCACCGATTACATCGCCGAGCTCCGCTCGCGCCCTTGCGTCAGCGGCTGGTGAGTTTCTGATCTGATCGTGCGGGAGTGACGGCTCACCAGGCCGCCCAACGAAGCAGCACTAAAGTGCGGATCATGCCCAACGATGGCTTGCCGTCTGATCCGTACGCCCGTGCCAAGATCGCTGCCACAGCAATCCTGGATCGTTTCGAGATCGCGCAACTCGATCTTGCATTCGTGCTCGGATCCGGCTGGGCGGCGAGCCGCCGATGATCTTGGTGAGTCGATCGGCAGCTGCGAACTCGCCGACCTGCCCGGCTTTGCGAATCCGACTGTTGTCGGTCATGGAGGCGCACTCCGCGTGGTGACGACGCCGACCGGCAAGATCGCCGCCATCTTCACTGGGCGTACCCATCTCTATGAAGGCCGTGGGCCTAACCAGGTGGTCCATGGAGTGCGAACGGCCGTTGCTGCCGGCGCCGGTGTCCTGGTGTTGACCAACGGGTGCGGTTGTCTGAATCTCCAGTGGGTGCCCGGATCGACGGTGCTCATCCGGGATCACATCAACTTGACAGGCACCACTCCGCTGACCGGCGCGCGCTTCATCGACATGTCCAACGCCTACTCGCCACGTCTTCGTGATCTTGCTCGGACGGTCGAGCCGGACTTGGCGGAGGGCATTTATGTGCAGTTCGGCGGGCCACAGTTCGAGACCCCGGCGGAGGTTCGGATGGCTGGCGTGCTGGGTGGCGACCTGGTCGGGATGTCAACGACGCTGGAGACCATCGCTGCACGCGAGCTGGGTGCAGACGTGCTCGGGATCTCTTTGATCACCAACTTGGCGGCCGGCATCTCGATGGAACCGCTCAGGCATGAGGAGGTGCTCGAGGCCGGGCGAGACGCCGCGCCGCGACTTCGGCGGCTGCTCGCCGGAATTGCGGCAGCGCTGTGACATCGCGCCCGCCGGCGCTCTCCAACGAGTTCGCTCGCGCCATTGCCAGTTGGAGCGAGCAAGATCCGGATCCAGAGACCCGGCAACAGGTGCAGGATCTCCTGACGGCGGCCGACGCCGGCGAGAGCGAAGCGATTGCGGAGCTCGTCGACGCGTTCTCTGGACGGCTCCAGTTCGGCACCGCTGGACTTCGCGGCGCACTAGGTCCGGGACCCAATCGGATGAACCGGGTCGTCGTCGGCCAGGCGACGGCCGCGCTGGCTGCCTACCTTCTTGATCATGGCCTGGCCGGCGGCAAAGTGATCATCGGTTTCGATGCTCGACGCAACTCTGACGTCTTTGCCAAAGACACTGCCGAGATCATGGCAGGTGCGGGCTTCGACGCCATGATCACGTCTGGACCGCTGCCGACACCAGTGGTCGCCTTCGGCATCGGACACTTTCGCTGCGTCGCCGGCGTGGTGGTCACCGCGTCGCACAATCCGCCTCAAGACAATGGCTACAAGGTCTACTCTAGGCGACGGCTCCCAGATCGTGCCACCAGCCGACGCCGAGATCTCCTCGCGGATCGATGAGGTCGCCAACCACAGCCTGGACGACGTACCGCGCGCACAGTCTTATGCAGTCCTGGACGCCGAGTTGGTGAATGCCTACGTCGCCCGCGTCGCCTCGTCGCTGCCGGCTGATGCGCCACGCCAGCTGCGCTGGGTCTACACACCATTGCATGGGGTGGGCGGGTCGCTCGTCGAGCGCGTCGTCGAGGCCTGCGGATTCTCGCCGGCTCAGGTTGTTTCCGAACAGGCCGAGCCGGATCCGAGGTTCCCAACGCTTGCCTTCCCGAACCCGGAGGAGCCTGGCGCTATCGATCTGGCGCTCGCGCTGGCTCAAGATATCGGCGCTGACCTCGTGATCGCCAATGACCCGGATGCCGACCGGTTGGCGGCGGCCGTAGTTGTCGATGGGCACTGGCGGATGCTGAGCGGTGATGAGCTCGGGGTGCTTTTGGGGGAGGACGCGCTCCGGCGCGGCGTGCGCGGCACGTACGCATGCTCGATCGTCTCGAGCTCCCTGCTCGCGGAAATCGCCTCGGAGTACCGTCAACCCTTCGTCTACACCCTCACCGGCTTCAAGTGGATCGGCCGCGTGCCCGGCTTGGTCTACGGCTACGAAGAAGCCATCGGATACTGCACTGACCCACGAGCCGTACCTGACAAGGACGGCATTTCAGCACTGGCGCGACTGCTGAGGCTTGCTGCCAGCCTCAAGGCAGACGGGGGAAGCATCTCAGACCGGCTGGACGAGATCGCCTGCCGCTACGGGGTCTACGAGACCGACCAGATGTCACTACGTGTGAAGCACGTCGAGATCATCGCTGAGGCCATGGCTCGGCTACGCGCAAGCCCGCCGACGATGCTTGCCGGCCAGTCGACATCGATCGTCGATCTTGCGCAAGGCAGCGACGAACTGCCACCAACCGATGCAGTCTTGATCAACGGCGAAACTGTCAAGGTGGTTGCCCGACCCTCGGGTACCGAGCCGAAGCTCAAGTGTTATCTCGAGGCGCGCCGCCCTGCGCCGCCCAGCAGCGCCGACCTCCCTGCGGCGCGAGCCGGGGCACGCTCGACGCTTGCGAGGATTCGGTCCGAGATGTCCGAGGCCCTGGGACTCGGGTCGTAAGGCAGGTCCTGGCGCTGCACGAACCTTCCCCGCCTGCCCCGGTGCACTCGGCGGTTGAGATCCTCTGCCCAGATGTTGTCGGCATATTAGGGCAAATGGCCATATCTGCGGTAGAATCTAAGGCACCTGTGCGGGGGTCACATGGATTTTTTTTGCTCGGGGAAGGAGTCTCCATTGGCCGAACAGACACACATCCAGCCGTCCGAAGTGCACGAGATGCTTGGGCGCCATGTGTTGACCGATGGCATGAAGCTGGTCCTTGATTTGCGGAGCAGTCGCGGTAGCCAGCTCGTCGATGCCCAAACTGGGCAGCGCTACCTCGACATGTACACCTTCTTCGCGTCTGCTCCGCTTGGGCTCAATCCGCCCGGCATCGCTGACGACCCGACGTTCGTCGCCGAGCTAGGCGAGATCGCTGTCAACAAGCCGGCCAATCCGGACATGTACACCACGCCGTACGCGGAGTTCGTCGAGACTTTTGTCCGGGTGCTCGGAGATCCCGCGCTCCCTCACCTGTTCTTCATCGAGGGCGGCGCACTTGCCGTCGAAAACGCCCTCAAGGTCGCGTTCGACTGGAAGAGTCACAAGAACGAGGCGGCCGGGCACGACCGGAATCTCGGCACTCAGATCATGCATCTGACGCACGCCTTTCACGGCCGGAGTGGCTACACCTTGTCGCTGACCAACACCGAAGCCCACAAGACGGATCGATTTCCGAAGTTCAACTGGCCGAGAATCGACGTACCGGCGATCATCCATCCGCTCAGTGATCATCTGGACGAGGTGATCGCTGCCGAAGACCGTGCACTGCGGCAGGCCGAACGCGCCTTCGCCGAGAATCCACACGACATCGCAGCCTTCATCGCCGAGCCGATCCAAGGGGAGGGCGGGGACAACCACATGCGCGCCGAGTTCCTGCAGGCCATGCTGCAGCTCGTGCACGCCAACGATGCGCTCTTCATCGTCGATGAGGTGCAGACCGGAGTCGGGACCACAGGAACGGCGTGGGCGTACCAGCAGTTGGGCATCCAGCCCGATATTGTCGCGTTCTCCAAGAAGGCCCAGGTAGGCGGAATCATGGCCGGCGGCCGAGTCGACGAGGTGCCGGACAACGTATTCACGGTGTCCGGGCGGATCAACTCCACGTGGGGTGGCGGACTGGTCGACATGGTCCGGTCGCGCCGAGTTCTGGAGATCATCGAATCCGAGGCTCTGATCGAGCAAGCCGGACCTAAGGGCGAGCAGTTGGTGGCTCGGTCTCGAGCAGTTCCGCGATGAGTCGGGGCTGATCAGTAACGTCCGCGGTCGCGGCCTGTTCGTCGCCTTCGACCTCGAAACGCGCGAGCAGCGCGACGCTGCCGTCACCGATCTGCATAAAGTCGAAAGAGGTCATAGTGCTCCCCTGTGGCGAGCGCTCGATCCGCTTCCGTCCGGCGCTTTCGGTGAGTCAGGATGAGATTGACGACGCCATCGGAGCAACTCGCCGCTCCGTACTGCGCGTCGCTAGCAAGGAGCTGCAGTACACGTGAATGAACCCACGTCGAGGGAGGCGATCCCCCAGAGATCGCCGGCGTACGGCGGGCTGGTGACCTCGGTTATCGACGGCACACCGGTGCCGGGTGGCCGTACGTTTCCGAGCACGAATCCGGCCCGCCCGGACGAGGTTGTCGGCGAGGTGTCCTTCGTGGATGCCGCCACCTTTGTGAGGGCCGCGGAGTCAGCCAAGAAGGCCCAGGAAGCGTGGGCCTCGATACCGGCTCCCATCCGTGGCCGGGCGATCGCGCATATTGGCCGATTGATCGAGGACAACGCTGAAGCGCTGGCTCGACTGGTCACCGCCGAGATTGGCAAGCCGTACGCCGAAGCGCTGGGCGAGGTACGGGAGATCATCGACACCTGTGACTTCTTCCTCGGGGAGGGCCGCAGACTGTACGGGCAGACCGTGCCCAGCGAGATGCCCGACAAGCAGCTGTTCACGTTTCGGCGTCCGGTCGGAACTGTCGCGGTGATCACTGCCGGAAACTTCCCGGTCGCTGTCCCAGCGTGGTACATCGTTCCCGCGCTATTGGCCGGAAACCCGGTTGTCTGGAAGCCTGCTGAATATTCGGCAGTCAGCAGCGCGGCGTTTCACGAACTATTTGTCCGAGGCGGCGGTCTGCCGGACGGCGTTTTCAACATCGTGCATGCTGACGGCGCGGCGACCTTCTCTGGGCTCGAGCAAGCGCTGGAAGCCGGACTGATCGACAAGGTCGGATTCACCGGCTCGTCTGCCGTCGGCCGGGAGATCGGCGCCCTGACCGGACGCTACCTGCAGACTGCTTGCCTGGAGCTTGGTGGCAAGAATCCGCTGATCGTCACGCCGAGTGCCGATCTTGATCTTGCTGTCGAGGGCGCGCTGTTTTCCGGCTTCGGCACTGCCGGGCAGCGTTGCACCTCACTGGGCACGATCATCGTGCACGAATCGGTCCATGATCAGTTCCTCGAACTGTTCAACGCGGCCGTGGCCAAGGCTCGGGTGGGAGACCCGACCCAGGACGTGCTGATGGGCCCGATGATGGACGCGAAATTCGCAGAACGATATGAGGAGTTCCTCAGCTGGGTTCAGCCGCACCACGCTGTGCAGGGGGCGTACGGCAAGATCACTGCGGACAACCCGCGGGACGGCTTCGTCGGCGAGCCAGGTGATGGCCTGTACTACCACCCAGTCGTGGTCGACTGGTGTACGTCCCGGCGACCGGATCTTCATGGAGGAAACCTTCGGGCCCATCGTGGGCGTAACGACGTATCAGTCGCTCAACGAGGCAATCGAGCTGGCGAACGCACCCGGCTACGGGCTTTCCTCCTCGATCTACACCACCGATCCGAAGGACGCATTCACGTTCCGCGACAAGATCAGCGCCGGCATGGTGTCGATCAACAACTCGACCTCGGGGGCCGAGGCTCATCTGCCGTTCGGAGGTAACGGCAAGTCGGGCAACGGATCCCGTCAGTCGGGAGTCTGGGTGCTGGATCAGTTCACTCGCTGGCAGGCGCTGAACTGGGATTACTCCGGCAGGCTCCAGAAGGCGCAGATGGACATCGTCGAGCTGACCCCGGATACCACCTTCCGGCTCTAGACCCCATTGATGCACCCGCTCGACACGTACTTCCGCGTGCGCCATCGCCGACCTGTCAGCGTCTCAGCTGGCTATAGCCGACGGAGACGCTGACAAGTCCGCGTGGTGGTGGAGTCTCTTCAGGGCGCAGGCGACCAGCCGGCACCTTGATTTCGTGGCGCGGGAACTGCAACAGCAGGGCCGAGGCTTCTACACCATTGGTTCGGCCGGGCACGAGAGCAACGCGATGGTCGCGATGGCCTTGCGGCCCACCGATCCCGCCTTGTTGCACTACCGGTCGGGGGGGTTCTACGTGGCCCGAGCTGGACAGGTCCCCGAGTCGACGCCGATTCGAGACGTGCTGCAAGGCCTGATGGGCCTCGCGAACGAGCCGATTGCCGGCGGGCGGCACAAGGTGTTCGGTCATCCGGATCTGGCGGTCATCCCGCAGACCTCGACCATCGCCTCCCATCTTCCGAGGGCCGTTGGCCTGGCGATCATGCTGCACCGGGCACACCGGCTCGGAGTCGATGGTGAGTGGCCCGGGGACGCTGTCGTGGTGTGCTCGTTCGGAGACGCGTCGGCCAACCATTCGACGGCAGTCGGGGCGATCAACACGGCTCTCGCTACCGCCTTCCGAGGTCTGCCTGTGCCGATTCTGTTTGTTTGCGAGGACAACGGCCTCGGTATCTCGGTACCAACGCCAGCCGGATGGATCGAGGCCGCGTACGGATCGCGGCCAGGACTGACCTACGTGTCGGTTGACGGCTCTGATCCCGCGGCTTCCTGGCCGGCAATCGTGCAAGTTACCAATATCGTGCGCGAACGGCGACAGCCGGTCTTCCTCCACCTGCGGACCGTACGTTTCGGGGGGCACGCCGGCAGCGACGCCGAGATCAGCTACCGCAAACCGCGCGAGATCGAGGCTGACTACGCGCGCGATCCTTTGCTGGCCACCGCTTCGTGCCTGCGCGCGATCGGGACCAGCGCTGCCGAGATCCTGGAGTGTTACGACGCCATCCGGCACGAGATCGACGACGAGGCCGAACGACTCAGGGATGACCCGCGACTCAGTTCGGCGGCGGAGATCATGGCGCCGATTGCGCGCTCGCCATCCAGCCGGAGTAGCAGAGACCGTCGGTGTACTCACCAGCGGGCGCGTCGAGCGAAGCTCATCTCCGGAGGCGATGGCACGACCTCGTACGCTCGCGGAGTCGATCAATGCCACGCTCGATGAGCTGCTCGCAGCCGATCGTCGAGTGATCGTTTTCGGTGAGGATGTCGGCGTCAAGGGCGGGGTTTACGGCGTCACGGCACGGCTGGCTCGCAAGCACGGCGCCGCTCGAGTCTTTGACACGCTGCTCGACGAGCAGGCCATTCTCGGTCTTGGGCTGGGCGCCGGCCTCGCTGGGCTGATCCCGGTCCCCGAGATCCAGTACCTCGCCTACCTGCACAACGCCGAAGATCAATTACGTGGCGAGGGTGCGACTCTGCCGTTCTTCTCCCGAGGTCGCTTCACCAATCCGATGGTGGTCCGGATTGCCGGCCTCGGCTATCAGAAGGGCTTCGGCGGGCACTTCCACAACGACAACGCCGTGGCGGTGCTGCGCGACATTCCCGGGCTCGTCGTAGCGTGCCCTGCACGCGCCGATGACGCCGCTGCAATGCTACGGACCTGTGTCGCTGCGGCGATGGCCGATGCAACGATGTCGGTCTTCCTCGAACCCATTGCGCTGTACCACCGGCGGGATCTCTATGAACCGGGCGATCAAGCCTGGGTGGCAGTTGATCATGAAGAGCACGTGCCGATTGGTCGGGCGCGCAGCTACGGCAGCGAACCGGCAATATTGACCATGATCAGCTTCGGCAACGGGGTGCCGATGAGTCTGCGGGTGGCTCGCCGGCTTGCGGCCGCTGGTGTCACCGCTCAGGTGCTCGACCTACGTTGGCTCGCTCCGCTTCCGGTCGAGGACATGCTGGCCGCGGCCCGATCGGCGGGCCAAGTGCTGGTGGTCGACGAGACCCGGCACAGTGGAGGCGTTGGCGAAGGTGTTGTCACGGCCCTCGTAGAGGGCGGCTTCACCGGGCCCATCCATCGGGTGGCGAGCCAGGACAGCTTCGTCCCGCTAGGCACCGCTGCCGAGCATGTCCTGCTCAGCGAGGACGAGATCGAAAAAGCAGCGCTGGGCCTCACGATCGCAGCACTGGATAGATGGGATTGAATCGATGAGCCGAACCGGACCGCTTGAGTTGCTTGATGTTGATCATCTTCTTACCGAGGAAGAGCGCGATATCCAGGCAACAGTTCGGGAATGGGTGGAACAGCGGGTCAAGCCGAACATCGCCGACTGGTACGAGCGCGGTGATCTTGATCTTGCTCTGATACGAGAAGCCGGTGATCTTGGACTGCTCGGCATGCATCTCGAGGGCTACGGTTGCGCGGGAGCCAACGCGGTTTCGTACGGCTTGGCCTGCCTCGAGCTCGAAGCAGGCGATTCCGGCGTACGCAGCATGGTCTCGGTGCAGGGATCCCTTGCCATGTTCGCGATCTGGAAGTTCGGGAGTGAGGAACAGAAGACCACCTGGTTGCCAAGAATGGCCGCCGGAGAGGCCATTGGCTGTTTCGGGCTGACCGAGTCCGACTTCGGATCCAATCCGGCGGGCATGCGGACGCGCGCCAAGCGGGACGGCGATGACTGGGTGATCAACGGGACCAAGATGTGGATCACGAATGGATCTGTCGCGGACGTCGCCGTCGTCTGGGCGCAGACCGATGACGGGATCAAAGGCTTCATTGTCCCGACCGAAACGCCCGGATTCTCCGCCCCCAAGATCACCAAGAAGTTATCCCTGCGAGCCTCGGTGACCTCCGAGTTGGTGCTGGAGGATGTCCACCTGCCACGCGATGCTGTGCTTCCGGACGTGACTGGTTTGCGCGGACCACTTGCCTGCTTGAACGAGGCGCGATTCGGTATCGTCTTCGGCGCCCTCGGCGCGGCGCGAGACTGTCTGGAAACCGCGATCGACTACGCCATCTCGCGCGAGGTGTTCGACCGGCCACTCGCCTCTCGGCAGCTCACTCAGGCAAAGCTGGCGGACATGACGTTGGAGCTGCAGAAGGGATTCCTGCTGGCGCTGCACCTAGGACGCCTCAAAGATGATCATCGGCTGCAGCCGCAGCAGGTTAGCCTGGGCAAGCTCAACAACGTACGAGAGGCGCTGGCTATCGCCCGCGAATGCCGGACCATCCTCGGCGCCAACGGCATCACGTTGGAGTATCCGGTGCTACGCCACGCCAACAACCTGGAGTCGGTGTTGACCTACGAGGGCACCTCGGAGGTGCACCAGCTGGTGATCGGTCAGGCCCTGACTGGCGAGAACGCCTTCAGCTGACTGATCAGTGCGGAGCCAGCTCGGCCCGGATCTTACGCCGCGATTCGGCGAAGATCATCGACTCGAGCACCGGCCCGCCTCGGTCGACCCAGCCAATTGCCCGAGCGTCTGCTGCGCGGCCGCGAGCCCAACACAGGCTTCGACCAGCCCTGCACGCAATCTAGGATCACCCGTATGACAACGCGGGAGATTTCGCCGCGGTCCGCCGAGCCGCTGCCCGCGCATCTTGGCGATGCCACCGCAGATGACGACCTCGCTGCGACGCTTCCTGCTCGGGCTTCCTGGTGTGGACCCGGTGGGGATCGAGCAGCGAGCCGCCGGACTTGCGACTCGCTCTATCAAGCGGGCGTCCAAACTTGCGGCGATCGATCTGGCGATCTCGATGGTCGATCTCACCACGCTGGAGGGTGCCGACACGCCCGGAAAAGTGCGCAATCTCGCGCGTAAGGCGATGCTGCCCGATCCGGACTATCCGGAGACCCCGCACACCGCAGCCATCTGCGTCTATCCCGACATGGTGCCCACCGCCGTTTCGGAGCTGAAAGGCTCCAGCGTCAAGGTCGCGTCGGTCGCGACAGCATTTCCGGCCGGCCGTTCGAGCCTCGAGGTGAAACTCGCCGATACCAAGATCGCGGTAGACGCGGGTGCGGACGAAATCGACATGGTGATCGATCGGGGGGCATTCCTTGCCGGACGTTACGGGACGGTATACGAGCAGATCGTCGCCATCAAGCGGGCCTGTGGCGAGGCCAGGCTGAAGGTGATCTTGGAGACCGGTGAGTTGGCGACCTACGACAACGTACGCCGCGCCTGCTGGCTCGCGCTGCTTGCAGGTGCGGACTTCATCAAGACCTCCACCGGCAAGGTGTCCCCTGCCGCCACCTTGCCCGTCGTCCACGTGATGTTGCAGGCAGTCAAGGATTGGAAGGCTCAGACGGGAGAGCAGCGCGCGGTGAAGCCGGCGGGCGGCATCCGAACTGCTAAGGACGCAATCCGATATCTCGTTGCGGTCCACGAAGTTGCCGGACCGGAGTGGCTGGACCCGTACTACTTCCGGTTCGGAGCCTCGTCGGTGCTCAACGACTTGATCATGCAACGCCGGGCACAGCTGGACGGCCACTACTCCGGCCCCGACTACGTGACCGTTGACTAGGGAGAAGTTGATCATGGAATGGGAATACTCCCCCGCACCTGAGTCGAGTGCGATCGCCGACGTCAAGGATCGCTACCTGCCGTTCATCGACGGGACCTTCAAGGAGGGCAGCGGCGAAGATCGCGACACCATCAATCCCGGAACTGGGGAGAGGCTCTCGACCGTCTCGACGGTCAATGCAGCCGACATCGATCGGGCGGTCAAAGCGGCCCGGCGGGCGTACGAGAGTGTCTGGTCATCCATGCCAGGTGCCGAGCGCGGCAAGTATCTCTTCCGGATCGCTCGCTTGATCGCAGAGCGCTCCCGCGAACTCGCAGTGGTGGAAACCCTCGACAATGGCAAGCCGATCAAGGAAACCAGGGACTTCGACGTTCCTACGACGGCGCAGCACTTCTTCTACCACGCGGGCTGGGCGGACAAGTTGCAGCACCTCGGTCTCGGACCCGCACCACAGCCGCTGGGCGTCGCTGGCCAGGTCATCCCGTGGAACTTCCCGCTGCTTGATGGCCGCCTGGAAGATCGCACCAGCGCTGGCCGCAGGCAACACCGTGGTGATCAAGCCAGCCGAGACCACACCGCTGTCGATCTTGGTGCTGGCCGAGATCATCGCCGATGCCGATCTACCTCCCGGTGTGGTGAACATCGTCACCGGAGCGGGCGACGTGGGGTCAACGTTGGTCAATCACCCTGGCATCGACAAAGTCGCATTCACCGGCTCCACTGCTGTCGGCCGTCGTATCCAGCGCGAGCTCGCCGGCACGGGCCGCAAGATCACTTTGGAGCTTGGCGGCAAAGGCGCCAACATCATCTTCGAGGACGCGGCGCAGGATCAGGCAGTCGAGGGAATCATCAATGGCATCTTCTTCAACCAGGGGCAGGTGTGTTGCGCAGGCTCCCGTCTGCTGGTGCAGGAGGCGATCGCAGAGGAGTTCATCGAGCGACTCAAGCAGCGGGTCGAGACGCTGCGGGTCGGCGATCCCATGGACAAGAACACCGATGTAGGTGCGATCAACTCTGAGGCACAGCTGGGCCGCATCACCGCCCTCATGAATGCGGGAATCGCCGAGGGCGCCGAGCTGTGGTCTTCCTCGTGTCCGCTGCCGAAAAATGGCTTCTACCTCTCGCCGTCGATCTTCACCAATGCGACTCCCTCAATGCGCATTGCACGCGAAGAAATCTTCGGGCCAATACTCACCACGATGACTTTCCGAACCCCAGATGAAGCGGTCACCAAGGCCAACAACAGCCCCTACGGCCTGTCGGCCGGCGTCTGGACGGAGAAGGGATCGCGGGCGATGGGTATGGCCGCTGCGCTGCGCGCCGGTGTGATTTGGGACAACACCTTCAATCGGTTCGATCCCGCAGCCAGCTTCGGCGGCTACAAGGAATCCGGCTTTGGCCGCGAGGGCGGGCCCTCAGGTCTGGCCGCCTACCTGAATACCGACGACGAGGCGGTTGTGCGGTGAGCCACCTGGCGGTCGCCAAGACCTACAAGCTCTTCATCGGCGGCGCATTTCCCCGATCGGAGTCCGGCCGCACGTACCAGGCCCACGACCACAAAGACAACTTCATGGCCAACGCTGCGCTCGCGTCACGAAAGGATCTTCGCGACGCCGTGGTCGCTGCCCGCAAGGGCTACGCCGCCTGGTCCAAGGCAACCGCATACAACCGCGGCCAGGTGATCTACCGCATGGCAGAGATGCTCGAGGGCCGTCGAACCGAGTTCGTCGAGCTGATCATGACTAGTACCGGCGCCTCGACGAGGAACGCCGACCTCCGAGGTCGATGCTGCGATCGATCGTCTGGTGCACTACGCCGGCTGGACCGACAAGCTCGCCGCAGTGCTCGGGAGCGCCAACCCGGTATCGAGCCCTTACTTCTCCTACTCCGCTCCAGAACCGACCGGCGTGGTTGGGATCCTCGCGCCACCAGGCTCGCCGTTGCTCGGCCTCGTCGCGGTGCTCGCGCCCGTGATCACCGGCGGCAATGCCTGCGCCGTGATCGCTGCAGAGCAGGATCCGTGCGTTGCGATCACCTTCGCCGAGGTCGTCGCGACGTCGGATGTGCCGCCAGGCGTGATCAACATTCTGACCGGCCGGATTGCCGAGCTGGCTCCGCCATCTCGCGGCGCACGCGGATGTCGAACGCTCTGGACCTCACGGGCGCCGATGCCGAGCTGCGAGAGTCGCTGGAGCAGGCAGCGGCCGAGACGGTGAAGCGGGTCTACGCGCCGCGGGGCGTCCCGGACTTTGCGGCAGCACCGGGCACCGCGCGGCTGCGCGCCTTCCTCGAGATCAAAACGGTGTGGCACCCCACGGGCGCCCTGGCCCTGTCCGGCGGCACCTCGTACTAGAGGAATAGCCTGCCGCGCATCATCGGTTGCAGCCCGCATGACCATCAACGGAGTCAAGACCATTGGGCTGATCGGGGCCGGACACATCGGCAGCCAGGTCGCCCGTGCCGCAATCGCCAGCGGCTACGACGTAGTGATCAGCAATTCACGAGGACCGGAGACGCTGACCGAGCTCGTGTCCGAGATAGGCCCACGAGCCCGGGCCGGAACGGCCCAAGAAGCGGCCGCGGCCGGTGATCTTGTCGTCGTAGCGATCCCGCTGAAGGCGATCAGCGACGTCCCTGCCGAGCCTCTGGCAGGCAAGGCAGTGATCGACACCAACAATTACTACGCAAGGCGGGATGGAAACATCGCAGTCCTCGACGACGACACTGCGACCAGCTCCGAGCTGCTGCAGGCCCGGCTGCCGGGCGCCCACGTGGTGAAGGCGTTCAATCACATCTATGCCCACCAGATCACCAGCGACGGAGCGCCACCGCGTACGCGAAACCGGCGAGCCCTGGCGATCGCCGGGGACGACCTCGTCGCAAAGGCTCAAGTAGCAGAACTGATCGACGGATTCGGGTTCGACGTGGTCGACGCCGGTCCGCTGGCGGAGAGCTGGCGCTATCCAACCTGGTACGCCTGGCTACGGTTCGCGCTTGAACGCCGAAGAACTGACTGCAGCCCTCGCGGCCGCAACCCGAAGCACTTAGCCGCTCGATAGGGGCCCACCCGGGTCCGGTCTTGCCGAGAGACTCATCGAGCTTGGGAAACAACGGCGTGGGCCGCTGCAGCGGCGTTCCTGGCGTGATGGGTCGCGTCTCCCAGCGCGCCTCCTCTGCGGCGTAATCGCCCATGATCACCGGATAGTCGGGCCCGCCCTCCTCGCTCACCTCACGGATCTCTGGCTCAGCCGCCCAGACACCGGTGCCGCCGAGTATCTGGTAGACCCGCTGCGCGGCATGCGGCAGGAAGGGAGTCAGCAGCGTGTTGGCATCCGAGACGACCTGAAGCGCAGTGTGCAGCACAGTGTCGCGTCGCGCAGGATCGTCGCTGAGCTTCCACGGCTCGGTGTCTGAGATGTACTTGTTGGCGGCGCCGACTACCCGCATCGCCTCTGTGATCGCGAGCTTGAATCGGCTGCGGCCCAGCAGCGCGCCGACTGTATCGAACGACTCGTGCGAGATCCGCAGCAGTTCATGATCAATATCGAGCAGCGTGCCGGGTGCTCGGAATCGCCCCATTGTTGCGGTGCGCCATGGAGATCGAGCGCTGCACCAGGTTGCCCCACTCATTGGCCAGCTCGAAGTTGGTGCGCCGCACGAACTCGTCCCAGGTGAAGTCGGTATCGGTGGTCTCCGGACCGGCGACGGCAATGAAGTAACGCAAGGCATCGGGTCCGAAGTCGCGCAGGAAATCACCGACATAGATCACCTTGCCGCGGCTGGTAGAAAACTTCGATCCGCTCATCGTCAGGTACTCGCTGGAGACGATCTCATCCGGCAACCGCAGTTCGCCGAGCGGCCCGACCGTGCCGCCATGATCGCCTTCGCCGTTGTGACCGAGCAGTATCCCGGGCCAGATCACCGTGTGGAAGACGATGTTGTCCTTGCCCATGAAGTAGAAGCCGCGCGCGTCCGGATCGATCCACCAGCGCTGCCAAGCATCCGGGTCACCGCTGCGCTTAGCCCATTCGACCGATGCGGACAGATAACCGATAACGGCGTCGAACCAGACATAGAGCCGCTTCATCGGCTGGTCGCGCCATCCGTCCAGCGGTACCGGCACGCCCCAATCAAGATCACGGGTGATCGCCCGCGGCCGGAGATCCTCCAGCAGATTCTGGCTGAACTTCAGCACGTTGGGGCGCCAGTCGGTCCGAGCGCTCAGCCATTTGCCGAGCGAGCCGGCAAGTGCTGGAAGATCAAGGAAGAAGTGTTCGGTTTCGATGAACTTGGGTGTCTCGCCGTTGATCCTGGAGACGGGATTGATCAGGTCGATCGGGTCCAGCTGATTGCCACAGTTGTCGCATTGATCACCGCGGGCGCTGGGATATCCGCAGATCGGGCAGGTGCCTTCGATATAGCGATCCGGCAGGGTACGTCCGGTCGATGGGCTCACCGCCCCCATCGTGGTCCGCGGCACCACATAGCCGTTGCGATACAGCCCCAAGAAAAGATCTTGAACGACGGCATAGTGGTTCAGCGTCGTCGTCCGGGTGAACAGGTCGTACGACAATCCAAGATCGCGCAGATCGTTCACTATCACTCGGTTGTACTTGTCCGCGAGTTCGCGGGGGCTCAGCGCCTCGCGATCGGCCTCTACCAAGATCGGCGTGCCGTGCTCGTCAGTTCCTGACACCATCAAGACGTCGTGTCCGCTCATCCGCATGTAGCGCGCGAAGATGTCAGAGGGAACCCCGAAGCCTGAGACGTGGCCTATGTGGCGAGGGCCGTTGGCGTACGGCCATGCCACTGCGGCGAGGACACGCGAAGTCATGGGCTAAACCATAACCGGGCGCGCCGGGGGCGCCTCGCGATGTTCACTGCGAGATCGGTGGGCCTATCAGGTCGCAGCGATGCGTTCCACCAGGGCCTTCCGTACGGCGTACGGGGCGAAGATGCTCTTGGCGGCGTTGATCACGAGCCGCCGAACGTCGACCTAGCGAGTAGTCAAATGCCTCGGTGAGCAGGGCGAACTCCTTCGTCAAAGTAGTCGCACTCATCAGCCTGTTGTCGGGGTTGACAGTCACGCGGAAGCCAAGCCGATCCAATCGATGGATTGGATGCTCGGAGATCGAGGCCACCGCACCGGTCTGAATATTGGACGTCGGGCACATCTCGAGCGGGATCTGCTGATTGAGGACGTACGCCGCGAAGTCTCCGAGCACCTCTTTGCCGAGCTCGTCCTGCCGAATGTCCTCGATGATTGCGACGCCATGACCGATCCGGTTGGCCCCGCAGACCTGCACCGCCTCCCAGATCGAGTGGCAGCCGTCTGCCTCGCCAGCATGGATCGTGTAGTAGGCGTTGTTACGCCGCAGCAGCTGAAAGGACTCCAGGAAGCGTGACGGTGGGTAGCCCTTCTCCGGACCGGCGATATCGAAACCGACGACGCCATCGCGGCGATACCGCAGCGCCAGCTTCGCGATATCGCGGGTCGGCTCTCCCTGTCGCATTGCGGTGACCAGTTGGCGCTACCTCGATCTCCTGCCCGCGCGCTCGACAGCCGCCATGCCGTCGGCCAGGCCATCACGTACAGCCTCGATCGCCTGCGGCGCGGTCAATCCGGCACTCAGATGCTGCTCTGGCGCCCAGCGCGTCTCGCCGTAGATGACGCCATCGGCTGCCAGGTCCGCCACGTACTCGGCGGCGACCCGCCGCAGATTCGCTGCGGTCTGCATGACCGCAATGGTCTGATCGAAGGTCTTCAGATATCGCTCCAAAGACCCCGAGTCGGCCGACGCGGGCGAACCACCGACCAAGATCATCGGCATTGTCGGCTGGCAGCACGTGTTCCAGCTCGGCCGCCAACTCGATGATCGTCTGCGGCCGCAGTGCGCCATCAAGATGATCATGTAGAGACACCTTGGGAAAGGCCTGCAGCGCCTCGAGATCGAGGCTCATGATCGGCCTGGCGGCAGGTCGTCGGGTCCGAAGGCCAGCGGCAGCAGCTCACTCATCGGCACAATGCCAGCCGGCGTGTCGATCAAGCACTCCGCTCCCCCATGCTCCCAGATCAGTTGACGGCAGCGGCCGCACGGCATGAGCACCGACCCGGTCCCGTCGACGCAGGCAATGCGACCAGACGGCCGCCACCGCTGGAATGCAGCGCCGAAATCAGCCCACATTCTGCGCACAGGTCAGCCCCATACGACGCGTTCTCGACGTTGCAACCAGTCACCACCCGTCCGTCGTCCACAAGGGCGGCCGCACCGACTGGAAAGTGCGAGTAGGGGGCGTAGGCACGCTGGCCGGCCTCCCGAGCTGCGCTGCGCAGTTTCTCCCAGTCGATACGGGTCATCACTGCTCCTTTGCTGTTGGAATAAGCCTTAGCCCGGATCGCGCCCCATCACTACTTCTCGAACGGGATTCCGTCGGCGGCTGGTGGTCTGACCCGACCCACCAGGCCCGCTACGGCGATGATCGTGGCGACGTACGGCAAGATCAACAGAAACTGGCTCGGCATCGGAGTATTCAATGTTTGCAGCTGGGAAGCCATCTGGGTGACGAAGCCGAAGAACAGGCACATGATCGACGCCAGCACCGGGATGCCAGCGGCCCATGATCACTGCGGCGAGCGCGATGAAACCATGCCGACGGTGAACTCCTTGGTGAACGAGCCCGTCGAGGCGAGGGTGAAGAAGGAGCCGCCGAGCCCGCCGAACATGCCGCCCGCCAGTACTGCCGACCAGCGAATTCCCCGGACGCTGATACCGACCGTGTCGGCCGCCTCGGGATGCTCGCCGACGGCTCGGATCCGCAGGCCCCAGGTTGTCCGGTAGAGCACCAGCCAGACCAGAGCGACTGAAATCGCTGCCAGATAAGCCAGGATGTTCTGCTCGAAGAGCACACGGCCGAAGAACGGGATCTTCGCGAGGCCGGGAATTGGGATGGGCTCGAGCACCGGCGCGGAGTTGTACTTGCTCGACGCTGGCTGCACGAGCTGATCAAAGAGGAAGCCTGTGACGCCGACAGCCAGCAGGTTGAGCACGACACCCAGCACCACCTGGTTGACCAGGTAGTTGATCGAAAACACGGCGAGCAGCGCAGCCATGGCAAGACCTGCGAGCACTGCAGCGATCATGGCCGCCGGGACCGAATGAGTCAGACTGCCGACGACGGCCGCTGCAAAGGCCGCCGAAAGAAACTGGCCTTCGATCGATACGTTGACCACTCCGGAGCGTTCGCACAACACCCCGCAGAGTGCACCGAACACCAGAGGCGTGGCGAGCGACAAGGTGCCTGCGAACTGGTTGCTGACCGGGAACGGCAGCTCGCGTCCAGACGCCGCCCAGGTCAGGAAGCCCATGATGACAGCCAGACGCCGCGACTGCACCGGCCAACACCGGCCACCGACCGCTCATCCGGCCCGAAAGGTAGCCGACCGCGGCCGAGAGGCAGAGCAGCGCACAGACCAGGACGGTGGTGAAGCCAGGCAGGGTCACCGTCGGCAGTTGCACCTCGTCGAACGCGTCGGACAGCGCAAATCGGGCGCTGCCAGTGGTGGAAGCGAGGCCGATGAGCAGCAGGACCCCGACGACCGCAATCAGCACGCCGGTGGAGATGCGTTGCCGACGCTTCTGGGGGTTTCGACCCGATCCGCTTCGGTAGGCGGTGCAGCCTGCTCGACGGTGTCGAGGCTCACGCCAGTCCTCCCTCAGGAACGGGACCGAGCGCTCGCGTCTTGCGAGGCTTGAGGAACGGCACGATCTTGGTCACCAGCGCGGGCGCCGCCACAAAGAGCACGATCAGTGCCTGCAGCACTGTTGTCAGAGTGAGCGGCGTCTGGGCAACGCTCTGCATCGCCAGGCCGCCGGCATGCAGCGCCCCGAAAAGCAAGCCGGCCAGCACGATGCCCAGTGGCCTTGACCGGCCGAGCAGCGCAACGGTGATCGCGTCGAAGCCGATCGAACCGACGATCCCAAGCGAGAGCGGCACCGGCAGTCCCGAGGCGCTTGGACCCAAGGCGGCCTGAACTCCCGCCAGGCCCGCCAGTGCGCCTGCCAAGAACATGGTGATCATCGTCGTGTTCGCGCCACACTCATCCCGGCCGTCGCAGCGGCGTTGGGATTCGCGCCGACAGCGCGGATCGCGAAGCCCGGTGGTCGAGCGGTCCAGTATCCACCAGACCGCAACTGCGGCGAGCAAGGCGAGCACGAAACCCAGGTGCAGTTGGCCGCCCTGCAGCCGCGGCATGGTGGCGTTCCAGTCCACGATCGGGGAAATCGGGTCGGTCCGCCCGGGCCGCTGGAACGCGGCTGTAGTGAGCAGGTAGGCCAGCAGGCCGGCAGCGATGTAGTTCATCATGATCGTCACGATGACCTCGTGGGCGCCGGTCTTCGCCTTCAGCCAGCCAACGATGCCTCCCCAGAATGCGCCACCGAGCAGCCCGCCGAGAATGGCCAGAAGTAGGTGAATGCCGGGTGGCAGGTGCCAGGTAAAGCCGATGTAGGCAGCTACGATCGCGCCAAGGATGGCCTGACCCTGAGCACCGATATTGAACAAACCGGCGCGGAATGCCAGACCGACACCCAGCCCAGCACATATCAGCGGAGCTGCTTGGGCGGTCGTCTCCGTGATCGGCCCATACCCGCCAATCGCACCCTTGATCAATGCCCCGTACGCGCTGCTGACCTTCTCCCAGGAGGCGATCAGCGCATCCGAAGGTCGGGCGAAGAAATAGGCGAACTTGCTACGGACTTCGGTGTCGGAGAAGATCATCAGCAACGCACCGACGATGAAGGCGAGCACGATCGACGCGATCGTGATCGAGCACGTCGGACCATGGGATCGCGACGCGCCGCCTACCCGGCTCAGGACTCATGAGGCACCTCCTCGAGGCTGGCCTCCAAGGCGGCGTCCTCCTCGGCCAGCGTGGTCAGGAGGCACTTGCCAAGGCCTCTTCAGTGGGTACGCCCGCCATCATGAGGCCGAGCACTTCGCGTGAGGTGTCCGGCGGCACGATGCCGACGATTCGGCCGCGATACATGACTGCGATCCGATCGGCCAAGGCGACGACTTCGTCCAGCTCGGTCGAGACGATCACCACGGCCGTACCGCGGTCCCGCTCGTCGACCAGCCTCTTGTGGATGAATTCGATGGCCCCGACGTCGAGCCCGCGAGTGGGCTGGCACGCGACCAGGAGCGCCAAGGGCCGGGAGAGCTCGCGGGCCAACACAACCTTTTGCTGGTTGCCACCCGACAGTGAGGACACCGCTGCCTCGATCGACTGCGTGCGGATGTCGAACTCGTCGATGCGATGGGCGGCGTTCTGTCTCATCTTCGTCAGATCCATGGCGATGCCGCGCGCATACGGAGGCTCTGCATAATGGTTCAAGATCAAGTTCTCGGCGACGGTGAAGGTGCTGACACAGCCATCCTGCTTGCGGTCCTCTGGGACGAACCCAAGACCGGCGTCGATGGTCTCCCTCGGCGACAGCCCGGTCAGTGACTTACCGTCTAGGTGCATCGATCCTTTCAACGGCGGAGTCAGGCCGAGCAGCGCTTCCGCGATCTCGGTTTGCCCATTGCCCTGGACGCCGGCGATGCCCACGATCTCACCGCCGAACACCTCAAGATCAAGATCTTCCACGGCCAGCGTGCCGTTCGGCCTGGCGACGGATACGCCGTTCAACACCAATCGCGGCTCGGCTGTACGGCGTGGCCGGTTCCTTCTCCACGACCAACTGGACAGCACGGCCCACCATGAGTTCGGCCAGGTCGGACTCGGAGTCGGTCGGCCTGGCGGTGCCGACCACCTTGCCGTGTCTGATCACGGTGATCTTGTCCGCGATCTCCCGCACCTCACGCAGCTTGTGAGTGATGAACACGATCGCTTTGCCCTCGTCCCGAAGCGAACGCATCACCGCCATCAGCTGGTCGGTCTCTTGTGGCGTGAGCACCGCGGTCGGTTCGTCCAAGATCAAGTACTTGGCGTCGTTGGCCAGCGCTTTCAAGATCTCGACTCGCTGCTGGACACCGACCGGGAGCTCCTCAACCACCGCGTCCGGGTCGACGTCCAGCCCGTAGCGCTCCGACAGCTCGCCGAACGGTGTGCCGCGCCTGGCCCATATTGAGCAGGCCGGCCGTGCTGTCCTCCCGGCCGAGAATCAGATTCTCGGCCACGCGTGAAGACATCGACCAGCATGAAGTGTTGGTGCACCATGCCGATCCCGGCAGCGATGGCCTCTTTGGGGTTGGCTGGGACGTGCTCGACGCCGTCGATCGAAATCGTGCCTTGCTCGGGCTGCAGCAGCCCATATAGCACGTTCATCAGCGTGGTCTTGCCCGCCCCGTTCTCACCAAGCAGGCAATGGATCTCACCTGGCGTAATGTCTAGGTCGATCGAGTCGTTGGCGACCAGGTCGCCGAACCGCTTGGTGATCCCCCGCAGCCGAAGGCCGGTTCCGGCCGCGGGGGTCGAGGTTAGTGTCACCTCTCAATCATGCCGAGGGCAATCATGCCGAGGGTTGGGACTTTGACTCGATCTTGATCTTGCCACTGATGATGTCGGCCTTGAGGGCGTCCAGCTCCGACTTCAGTTCCGCGGGAACCTTGGAGTCGAAGTCATGGAACGGGTGCCACGCCCGTGCCGTCGTTTTCCAAAGTGCCCACATAAGGCTCATTGGAGAACGATCCGTCCTTAGCTGCCTTGATCGCGTCCGCAACGGCGACGTCCATGCCCTTGTAAACACTGCTGATGATGTTGGAGCAGTACTGCTCCGCGCTTACGCAACCGTCCGTGTCCACCCAGATGGCGTTGACCTTGCCGCCGCTGGTCTTGGCTGCCTGCAGGGCGCCGATGCCGGCTGTCCCGGCGACCGGAAATATGATGTCAGCACCCTGGCTGATCAAGCCCTGCGCCGTGCGCTGGCCGCCTTTGACGTCCTCGAAGTCGCCGGTGAACTGTCCGTCCTGCTTGGCTGCATCCCACCCCAGGACCTGCACGTCTGCGCTCTTCTGCTTGTTGTAGTAGTCCACGCCCTGGCTGAAGCCGTCCATGAAGATCGTGACCGTCGGGATCTTGGCGCCACCGAATGTGCCCAGCTTTTTGGTCTTGGTCATGCCCGCGGCCAGGTATCCGGCAAGAAAGCTGGACTGTGCGGTATTGAAGATCAGTGGCTTGAGGTTCTTGGCAGCCGGGTAGGTCTTCGGGTCATTGTTGTCCACGATGGCGAACTTGATGTCGGGGTTCTTCTTGGCCGCGGCGAGTGTGTCGTCGCTGAGCACGAAGCCGACGGTGACGATGATGTTGCAGTCTCGCGTCGACCATTGACTGAATATTCTTGGCGTAGTCGGCGGCCGTCTGCGACTCGACCTCAGCCAGTCTCGATGCCGAGCTCGGCCTTGGCGTCGATCATTCCCTTGTGAGATGTCTCGTCGAACGACTTGTCGTCAAAACCGCCCGAGTCGGAAACCATGCAGGCCTTGAAAGCGGCACCGGACGCGCTGGCACTGGCGCTCGCGGGCGCACTGGGAGCTGCCGACGAGCACCGGTCCCAGGCGCTTGAGCGCAGCTGGTGAGCGAGAGGGCAGCAACACAGAGAAGACCGCCGGCCCTAGTGAGGGTTCTCTTCACGTAATGCCTCCTAGGCGAACTAGTTCACAACTTTTTGTCGTCCCAACCCCCTCAGGCAATGCATCCTCGCCGTGGTCGGGCTTGCACCTGACTCTAACTGTGAGGACGCAGCCTCGGGCTGCCGCCTGATAAGGAGTCTGTACCAATTTTCGAGCTCTGCTGGCAGATGCCGACGTTGCGGAGCCGATTCGCGATTGACGCTCAGATCACGGGGCGTTCGAAGGTGGTCGCCACATCCGCAAGCACCTTCAGCCCAACCGGGATGCACGCTTCGTCTACAACGAAGGTGGGCTGATGAATGTCGGGGCAGATCTGACCGGGCGTTCGTACGCCGAGTCGTGCGAGTGCCCCCGGTACCCGCTGCAGCATCCAGGAGAAGTCCTCCCCGCCGAGAGACTGCTCGGTGGTCGCCACCGCGTCCGGTCCGAGCATCTGTTCAGCGGACCGGGTGAGCCGGCGTACGCCGCGCGGGTGGTTGAATGCGGGCGGCACACCGTCGGTGACCGCAACGTCTACTTCCACCCCGAATGGCAGGACAATCTCAGCGGCCAGCTCGGGGATGAGCTGCTTGGCCAACCGCCATCCTTCGGCATCGAGTGCGCGCAGCGTCCCAACGATTTCCCCGGTTCCAGGAATGGCGTTCGCCACCGAACCGGCATGAATGGATCCCCACATCAGGGAAACGCCGCTGCGCGGATCGATCCGGCGGGACAGCAGCAGCTGCGTCATGGTCGCTACAGCGCCGAGCGCACCAATGACGTCTTGAGTCAACTGCGGCCGCGAGGTGTGCCCACCGGTACCGTTCAGGACGATATTGACCTGATCGACAGCAGAGGTGATAGGCCCGACCTTGAGAGCGATCTGACCGACATCGGTTCGCGGGTCGCAGTGCAGCGCGTAGATCTCGGTCAGGTCATGCAGCACGCCACCCTCGATCGCGTCGAGCGCACCGCCAGGGCTGGTCTCCTCCGCCGGCTGAAAGATCAGCCGGACACCTCGGGTCATCAGATCAAGATCGCGCAGCCTTGCCAACACGAGTCCCACTCCGAGCAAGATCGCGGTATGCACGTCGTGCCCGCACGCGTGGCACATGCCGGGATTCTTCGAGGCGTAGTCGACATTCTTCCCGTCGGCAATCGGCAGGGCGTCGATGTCGGCGCGTAGTCCCACCAGTCCCAGGGAGTCGTCAAAGCCGCCGGGCAGCACATCGCAATAGGCGCCAGTACCAACGGGCAGCACCTTCGCGACCAAACCGGCCCGCTCAAGCTGGTCGACGATCAAGGAGGTGGTGCGATGCTCGCGGTGACCGATCTCTGGATGGGCGTGAATGTCGCGCCGGATAGCAATCAGTCGCTCTTGAAGGGCGACTGCTTGACGTGAGATTTCAGCGCGACGCGCTGCATCCAGGTCTGGTGCGAGCATTTCGCGTTCAGTCTTTCATGCCAAGCGGTTGCGTGCCGGCACCGCTCCGAGTCGTAACAAGACAGTCGCAATTAACTGGCTGTTCGGTCGTTGGTCGTACGCCGTTAACCGTTTTGAGATGTGCAAGGGAGTGTCTTGAGCGTCTCAGGATGCCTCGCCAGCCATCTGCAGACCTGAAACGTGAACGCAAACGAGTCGCGATTTCCCCGACATTCGTCGCTATGGGTGTGTCGGCTCGTACGAGCCCCAAATATCGCGCAACGCATTGCACGCCTCACCAACGGTGGTTCGCTGGCGCAGAGCCTCCTTGAGCGGGTACAGCACATTGCCTGTGCCGCGAGCTGCCACCTGAACCTCCTCCAGCGCAGCATCGACCGCGGCTTGGTCCCGGCTCGCTCGTAGCGCGGCAAGCTTGGCAGCCTGCGTCTTTTCGATAGCCGGATCCACTTGGAGCGGCTCGTACGGCTCTTCCTCATCGAGCTGGAACCGGTTCATCCCGACAACAATCCGTTCGCCAGCATCGATCTCGCGTGCTATCTGATACGCCGAGTGTTCGATCTCGGACTTCTGAAAGCCCTGCTCTATCGCGGCAACGGCACCTCCACGCTCGGCCACCGCTTCCATCAGCCGCCGACACTCCGACTCGATGTCGTCGGTCAGCGACTCGACGGCGTACGAGCCGGCCAACGGATCCACTGTTTTGGTTACGTCGGTCTCGTACGCGAGCACCTGCTGGCTGCGCAGCGCAAGCCGGGCGGCTTTCGGCGTCGGCAGCCCGATCGCCTCGTCGTAGGAATTGGTATGAAGTGACTGCGTGCCTCCCAGCACTGCGGCCAGCGCCTGCACCGCGACGCGCACCAGATTGACCTCCGGCTGCTGAGCCGTCAGCTGCACTCCCGCAGTTTGGCTGTGGAAGCGGAGCATCATCGACTTCTCATTGCGCGCGCCAAACTGATCCCGCATCAGCTGTGCCCAAATCCGGCGCGCAGCCCGAAATTTGGCAACCTCCTCCAACAGCGTTGTGCGAGATACGAAGAAGAAGGACAGCCGCGGCGCGAAGTCGTCAATCGCAAGACCAGCCTCCAAGGCCGCCTCGACGTAGGCGATGCCATTGCTCAGCGTGAACGCGATCTCTTGAGCCGGGGAGGCCCCTGCCTCAGCCATGTGGTAGCCAGAAATCGAGATCGTGTTCCAGCGCGGCAGCTGCTCACGGCAGTAGGCGAAGGTGTTGCTGACCAGGCGCAGCGAGGGTTCTGGTGGAAAGATGTATGTCCCCCGTGCGATGTATTCCTTGAGGACGTCGTTCTGGATGGTTCCCGACAGTGCCGCGGGATTGGCGCCCTGCTCCTCGGCAACAAGCTGGTAGAGCAGCAGCAGCACTGCCGCGGGAGCGTTGATCGTCATCGACGTCGAGACCTCGTCGAGCGGAATTCCTGAGAAGAGTTCTCGCATGTCCTCGATCGAGTCGATCGCCACGCCAACCTTGCCAACTTCGCCGTCGGCAATGGGGGCGTCGGAGTCGTAGCCCATTTGCGTCGGCAGGTCGAATGCGACGGAGAGGCCGGCCGTCCCATGTGCGATCAGCTCGCGGTAGCGGGCATTCGACTCAGCGGCGGTGCCGAAGCCCGCGTACTGCCGCATGGTCCACGGCCTCGTCGTATACATCGACGGGTAGATGCCCCGTGCGTAGGGATAGTGGCCGGGCTCACCGAGGGCATGATCAGGATCGAAACCCTCAAGGTCCGACGGCCCGTACACAGCTTTGAATGGCGTACCCGACTCCGTCTGTGCACTCACCTCGGCATCCTGGCACACGGCCTGCCGATTTCGATCACGGCGTGATCGACCCGGACATGAGCATTACGTCAAACCAGCGCCGCGCTCTGAACCAGATTGACCGCCGACTCGATCATGCGCACGGTCTCGGACTCCCAATTTGGTTCCTGGCCCCGATAGGGCCCCGTCGCAAGCGAGACAATGACACCCGCAGCGCGCAGCCGGAGCTCGGCCGGATCCACCCGGGTGTCGAAGACCTGCAGCCAGAGATTGATCAATCGTGTCAAGCTGGCAGTCTGCTCGGCGGTCATCCGCTGCATCGTCGACAGATGCGCGATCATGCAGGCAAGGTCGTCCGCCCGCCGGCCCGGTCCGATCGTGTCGATATCGAGCACTCCGGTGATCAGACCCTTGGAGACGAACAGCTGTCCCTCGTGGAAATCGCCGTGGGTGGCCTCTACTCCGGGTGGCAGGCCGGCCAGGCCGCCGGAGACTTGGGCGACCAGCCACCGCAGCTGCGGATCCAGCACCGGCAGCGCGGCTGCGATCATTTCCGCGTACGTTGCGACCGCGCCGGTCCAAGGCGGTCGGCGGGGCAGCGAAGCCACCGCTGGTGGCAACGCGTCGAGCAACATGATCATGCTCTCGGCCGAGCACGGCATCGCCTCATCGAAGATTGCTTTCACCAGCGGCCGGCCGAGAACCTCATGAAAGACCAGAATGAAGTCCGCCGTCGCCGCGGCAACGACAGCGGCGGGAAATCGAGCCCGCCGTAACAATTCATGACGCTGCAGGGTCGGCGCGTACACCGATTCTCGTAATACCTTGACGAAGAACGTTCGCGGCCCGCTGCTGGTCTTGATCACTGCCTTGAGCACCGCACGCCGCCGGGGTCGATAACTGATCATCTCCAAGGCGACGTGCTCATCCGTCACTGGATGATCAAGAACCCGGTGCTCGTTGAGCAGGCCGGCCAAGCCGTCGGGTACCGCAGCTCGTCGCAGCCCCGGCAGATCAGGGTCGTCGGGGTACAGCCAAACTGCGACCTCGCGGTCGCCGTCGCCGAAAATCATGGCCCGCTCGTCGCTGCTGCTGCGTCCTCCCGCCCGAGCGCTAGCGCCCAGCAGCTCAGTACGACGTCCGCTCGGCCAGTCGACCGCTGCTGAATAGGTCGCCGTGGTGGAATGCCTCGGATTGGCATCGACATGATCCAGCCGCCAGGACACCAAGGTGCCACCGGCATGCTCGACGGCGGCCGAAAGCAGATCCTTCACCGCGGCCGAGGTGAGCAGCGTCGCCCCGTCGGGGTCAACCGAAGCGGTCACAGGCTCGATCCTTACATACTGCCGTGACGCCGGATCGGGACCGGATGGAACCATTGCGCTGTGGAAATCGCACTCAGCATCCTGGCTCTCAGTGCCACGGTGCTCGCTGTGACGGCGCTGGCCAATCGGATCAGGTTCTCGGCGCCGCTGCTGCTCATGCTGGTTGGAATCGGGCTGTCATTTCTGCCGCTGATACACGTGACCGACCTGTCCTCAGAGGTCGTGCTCATCGGCTTCCTGCCACCGCTGCTGTACGCCGCAGCCATCCGCACCTCCGTGATCGACTTCCGCGCAAATCGCCGCTCCATCGCGCAATTGTCGGTGTTGCTGGTCGTCGTCACCGCCCTGGGCGTTGGGCTCATCACCTGGCTGATCTTGCCGGTGAGCTTTTCCGTGGCCTTCGCTCTGGGTGCTGTCGTCGCGCCGCCCGATGCCATTGCCGCTACGTCGATCGCCCGCCGGGTCGGCCTGCCGCGTCGCCTGGTCACCATCCTCGAAGGCGAAGCCTTGGTGAACGACGCAACCGCGATCACGTGCCTGCGGGTGGCGATCGCCGCTATCGGAGGGACCGTCACGGCGGCGCAAGCAACAGTCGGTTTCGTCATCGCAGCCCTCGGCGGATTTGCGGTTGGGCTGGTCGTAGCGCTGCTCGTAATCCCCATCCGGAAGCGCATCACGCAGCCGGTTTTCGACACGGCGATTTCGCTGCTGGTGCCGTGGGCGGCCTACCTACCGGCAGAGTTGCTCAGCGTCGGAGGCTTTCACGGCTCAGGAGTTATCTCGGTCGTGACCGCGGGCCTGATTCTCGGCCACAAGTCGCCGGTTATCCAGTCGGGTCAGTCCCGACTGAGCGAGCGAGTGAACTGGGCAACGATCGAGTTCTTGCTGGAGAACACGGTGTTCTTGCTCATCGGCCTGCAGGCGAAGGCGATCATTACAGCCAATTCGGAGTCGACGCTCTCCGCGCCGCTGATTGCCGGCTTCTGCGCCGCAGTGCTGGTCGGTGTCATCGCCATCCGGATGCTGTGGGTCCTCGGTACCCGTCCGATCTTGTTCCGCCGCGACAAAGACACCCATGAGCTCACAGTTCCGTGGTCGGACGTGCTGGTAATCGGCTGGGCGGGCCTACGGGGGGTGGTAACGCTGGCGGCAGCATTCTTGATCCCCGAAGACGTGCCCTTCCGTGAGACGTTGATCTTCGCTGCGATGGTGGTCACGGCCGGGACGTTGCTGTTGCAAGGCCTGACCTTGCCGTTCCTGGCTCGCGCCCTAGGGCTCAGAGGCCCCGACGCGCGCTCGGATGCTTTGCAGGCGGCCACTGTGCTGACAACGTCGAGTAACGCCGCCCTTGCCCATCTCGGCGACATCCTCGGGCCAAAGGACGCGCCCGAGACGGTGAAGCTGCTTCGGGACCGCATTGCAGCCCGGCCGGACGCCTTGTGGGAGAAGCTTGGCCGGCCCGGCGATGACGAGACGCCGGCTGAGCAGTATCGGCGTCTACGGCTGCAGACCATCGACATCGAGCGGGACGAGGTACTGAAGATCCGCTCGAGCGGCACGGTCGACCACGACATCATCGAGCAGGTGCTCGGCTCGTTCGACATCGAGGAGTCGATGCTCACCATCGCTACGGAGCGGTCGGCGCAGCTGAGCGAGGAGGAGGAGCCGGTCGCGACGCCGATCCCCGCTGCGGGTCCCTGTGGTCACCTCAATCGCGCCCCTTCCAATATCGATCCGAACGGCCCGGGCATATGCGAGGACTGCGTACGCGAGGGAACGCGTACGGTGCACCTGAGGATCTGCCTTAGTTGCGGAAATGTCGGATGCTGCGATTCCTCAGTCGGACGCCACGCGTCACGACACTTCACACGGACGCTGCATCCGGTCATGCGAAGCTTTGAGCCGGGTGAGTCCTGGCGCTGGTGCTACCTCGACGAGCGGATTGGCTGACCGCGTACGAGGTGCTGCACGGTTGGTAGGTATCGGGACACGTATCAAGAACGGTTGTACAGCGCTCTTGCTGGGTATGACTGGACTGGCGCTCCAGGCGATCAACTCGTGCGCGTGGACCGTCGGTGGAGTAGCTTCATGGTCAATGACGTTGTGTTGCGCCGGTGCAGGATGAGCGGCAGCACCGTGGGAGACAGCATGGCCGCCCGGGCTGGGGAAGACAGCCTGGCCGTTCGGGCCGGCCGGCTCTTCGAGCAATATCGCGACGGCGACCAGGCGAAGATGGGCGAGCTGGTACGCGCCCTTACGCCGATCTTGTGGCATACCGCGCGATCTTCGCGATTGGATGCTGCAACGGCAGAGGATGTGCTGCAGACCGTGTGGCTCACCCTGGTACGCAAATCCGACACGATCACCGAACCCCTTGCAGTACTGCAGTGGATGGTGGTCAGCACCAAACGTGAAGCCTGGCGGGTCGCCAAGAACCAAGGGCGGTTCACGCCCGAGGACCTGGAATCCACAACGGTGGCGGGCAACAACGGCGAGTCGATCGAGGACACGGTCCTCCGCGAGGAGAGCGACAACAGGCTGTGGAGGCACATCGAGAGGTTGCCCGAGCGTTGCCGGACGCTGCTGCGGGTAATCGCCTTCGCAGACCGACCCGATTACGCAGAACTAGCCAGAGCGCTGGGGATGCCGCAAGGCAGCATTGGCCCTACTCGGGGGCGTTGCTTGGCCAAGCTGCGGATTGCCCTCGCGCAAGACCCCGCATGGGAGCACCAATGAACGGATCTGACGACGATCGACAGATCGAGCCCGAAGAGCTGCTAGCTGCCGAGGAGCTTGATAGCGGCGACTTCGCCCTCCTCAACTCAGTTCGCGCCTACTACGACGAACGCGATCCGGTGCCCGATGGATTGGTGGACCGCATCCAGTTCCAGCTCACTCTGGATGCCTTGCACACCGAGGTTGCGACGTTGACTCAACTCGACTTGGCGACGGCTGGTACCCGCAGCGCCACCACGGAGGCGGTTCGTACGGTCACCTTCACCAGCGATTCGGTGACCACGATGGTGACCCTCACTCCGCTGGGTGATGGCGGCGTACGCGTGGACGGCTGGGCGGCCCCTGGCGCCGGGATTCTGGTTGAGCTGCTGCTGCCCGATGGTCCGCATGCCACCTACGCCGATGACGACGGCCGGTTCGTGTTCGAGGGTGTGCCCGGCGGGCTGGCCAAATTCGCCTTGTACGTGCCGCACGGCACCGAACTCTTCACCGTCCTCAGCCCAGCCATCGAGCTCTAGCACATCAGCCGACTAGAGGCGACAGCCTCGGCGACCAAAGTGAGCAATCACGACCAATCAAGACCTGATTGAGCTAGGCGACCCCGACTTTCGCGTACACGTCGTCCAGCGTGGCACTGGCTACTTCCCGCGCTCGGTCGGCTCCCTTGGCAAGGATCGACTCGAGTTCGCCACGTTCCTCCATGAGTTCGAAGGTCCGATTTCGGTACGGCACGGCGAACGCGGTGACCGCATCTGCGACCGCAGTCTTGAGGTCTCCATAGCCGCGTCCGGCGAACTGCTCGACCAACGCATCGACCGGAGTACCGGTGAATGCAGACAAGATCGTGAGCAAGTTGGACACGCCCGGTTTGTTGATCTCATCGAAGACGATCTCCCGACCCGAGTCGGTCACCGCGGATTTGATCTTGCGGATATTGCTCGCCGGATCGTCCAGCAGCTCGATGATGCCGGTGGGCGAGGAGAGCGACTTGCTCATCTTGCTCTCCGGCTCGGCAAGATCGGCAATCCTGCCGACCGAGGGCAGGATGTGCGGCTCCGGAACAACAAACGTCTCGCCGTAGCGGGAGTTGAAGCGCACCGCTAGATCACGGGTCAGCTCCAGATGCTGCCGCTGATCTTCCCCCACGGGCACCTGATCAGTTTGGTAGAGCAAGATGTCGGCAGCCATCAGGACGGGATAGGTAAACAGACCCACGTTCGTGGCCTCTGCCCCCATCTTTGCGGCCTTGTCCTTGAACTGCGTCATCCGCTGAGCCTGGCCATAGCCGGTCAAGCACCCCAGCACCCAACTGAGCTGAGTGTGTTCCGGGACGTCGGACTGGAGAAAGACGGTGGCCTTCGCGGGATCGATACCTGCGGCAAGCAGTTGAGCAGCACTACGCAGGGTCCGCTCTCTCAGCACACCCGGTGCGGTGACGACCGTGAGCGCATGCAGATTGGCGATCCCGTAGAACGCTTCATGATCTTCTTGCAGCGGGACCCACTGACGGAGAGCACCGAGGAAGTTACCGAGATGGAGTGAATCCGCGGTCGGCTGGGCAAGGGAGAGCACGCGCGGTCTGCCAGCACTGCTGTGTGGGGGCATGGAGTGTGGATGTTCCTTTCCAGTCGCGCCTCGCTGTGCGCATCGTCCGTCATTGTTCCACGCGTCGGGCGATCACTCGGCGCCTTTTTCAGGCGTGCGGATGTCCAAGAACCCCGTCACTGGTCGGAAATTTGACCGCTGATGGGCCACGTTCGGCGTCGAAAGGTCCGCACGGGTCGCACAGTTGAACCAGTCGCCGAAGACCGCCAAGCGGCGGAAGATTTCCGCTTACGACAGCACCCGTTAGGAGGCTGCCGGTGTGAATTCCTTCCCATCCTGGCGATGAACGCCAAAGGAAGCGGCGCGGCGCCCGTCGAGCTCACTGACCCGCAGTTCAACCTGGGCAAGGTCTTCATCGTCCGGATTGATCGAGGCCAGCTCGAGCGAGATTGCATCGCCGACACTTGGAAGCTGTCCGAGCCGGGCCATGAAAAATCCGGCCAGGGTGTCGTAGGGACCATCCGGCAACACCAGACCTGTCTTCTCGGCGAAGTCGTCCAGTGTCGTCAGGCCATCGATCAACAGATCGCCGCGTACGCTTACCTGCTCCTCGGTGACGACGTCGTACTCATCGGTGATATCGCCGACCAGCTCTTCGACCAGGTCCTCCATCGTCACGATGCCAGCCGTCCCGCCGTACTCATCCAGGACGATCGCCAGGTGCGACGCGCTACGTCGCATGTCGCTGAGGGCCCGCAGTACCCGCACGGTGGCGGGCATGGACAGCACGGAGCGTGCAACCTCGGCCACTGGCGTCGTACGCGAGCTGATGTTCGGATCGAGCAGGTCCCGAACATGGACGAATCCAACGATGTCGTCGACAGAATCTCCGATCACTGGATAGCGCGAGTGCGGCGCATTGATCAATTCGCGGACGGCACGATGTGCGGGCATGTCACCGGGAAGGAAGTCGACCTCGGTACGCGGCACCATCACCTCGCGGAGACTGCGCTCGCCGGCTTCAAAAACGTCTTCGACGATGCGGCGCTCCTCATCGCCGAGAGTGGTGGATCCACTCACCATGGCGCGGATCTCTTCGTTGGTCACCTCCTCGCGAGAGATTTTCGGATCGCCGCCCAAAACCCGAACGAGGATGTTGGTGGACACGCCAAGCAGCCAGATCAATGGCCGTGCGATTCGACCTGTGAAATCCACCAACGGTGCCAGCGCGAGTGCCACGCTCTCGGCGCGTTGCAGCGCCAACCGTTTGGCGGTGAGCTCGCCGACCACGATCGAGACGTAGGAGATCACGAGGGTGATCAACACCAATGAGAGTGTGTCGGCGAGACCGCTGCTCATCCCCAGTCGCTCCAAAAAGGGGGCCAGATCACCGGACAGCTTATCGGCGCCAAACGCGGCGGCAAGAAAGCCGGAGAGCGTGACACCGACTTGGGCCACGGAAAGGAAAAGGTTCGGATTCGAGGTCAGCTTCGCGATCAATTGACCGCGCTTACCTCGATGCGCGAGCTGCCTGACCTGGCTCTCCCGGAGTGAGACCAATGCGAGTTCGGCGGCGACAAAAACGCCCTGGATCATTACCAAGCAGCAAGATCAGCAGGCTATTGAGGACGGCGCTACTCATGGCTGGAGAAGGTCAAAAGGTCTGTCACCGTCGGCGTCGTCGTTCACCTCAGCAAGCCTAGTGAACATGCTTCGATCAGGTATGGCCGGTGCCGAGAACCTATTGTCAGGCCGTGGGAACCCAGAGATTGGATAAAGCCCATGGTCGATGAGAACGCGGATGAGAACCCCTCCGTACCGACCGCGGCGCGCAGCTTCCCCGATTCGGTCCCGATCTTGATCGACGCGGAGGCCGGTGTCACGCTTCGGGCTGCAGCCAGACGCGATCTCCCCGCAATGGTTGAGCAGTGCCGCGATCCCGCGATGATCCGCTGGACCACTGTTCCGAACCCGTCGGATGGCTATCAGCTTCGCGACGCCGAGGAGTTCTTGGCGCTGACTGCCGTAGGTTGGGCCAGCGGAGAGCGGCTCGGTTGGACGATCGAGGCGCAGCGCGGCTCTGAACGTGGCTTCTGCGGCAGCATCGACCTGCGGCTGGAAGGCGACGGGGTCGCCGAGGTTGGCTTTGGCCTGCATCCTGGGGCGCGCGGTCGCTCGATCATGACTGCCGCCTTGCAGTTGGTCTGCGCGTACGGGTTCGACGTCGCTGGCCTGCAGGTCATCCGCTGGCAAGCGGTGGTCGGCAACTGGGCCTCGCGACGTGTGGCGGCCAAGGTCGGATTCATCTTTGATGGCACGGTCCGGCGGCTGCTGGTGCATCGTGGCGAATTGCTCGACGGCTGGATCGCCACCCTGACCCGCGACGATCCCCGCGTGCCGCAGCCGTGGCTTGATCCTGTCGAGATCCGCGGTCGCGGCGTACGACTGCGAGCCTTTCGTGACTCCGATGTCGGCCGCATTGTCGAGGCATGCTCGGACGCGCGTACCTCATATTGGCTCGTCTCCATGCCTCAGCCGTACCGGTCGGACAACGCACTGGCCTATCTGGAGGCAACCGCCGAGATGGCCGCGCGCGGGACTGGTTTGGCGTGGTGCATAGCGGATCCGAAGGACGACCGATGCCTCGGGTCGATCAGTCTGGACGGCCTCGGCGGATACTCCCAACGCGGCGAAATCGGCTACTGGGCGCACCCCGACGCGCGAGGTCGCGGGGTGGTAAGCGAGGCCGTTCGACTGGTGACTGGGCACGCGAAGGAATCCGGATTGGCCGCATCGCTGCTGATTCGCTGCGCCTCCAGCAACACGGCGTCGCGACGAGTAGCCGAGGGGGCGGGATATCGGGAGATTGGGATCCAGCCTGCCTCGGAACCTTTGGGGGACGGCACGCTGGCCGATCTCGTGCTGTATTCGCGCCCATAGCACCGCACAAGGGTCGTTATCCAATACGCGGCAGCAGCAGTTGCCGGTGAGTTGTGGGATTATCTGCGGGTGACATTGCGGGTAAGCGTCATTGGGACGAACTATGCGGGTGCGACCCATGCCGCCGGAATGGCGGAGTTAGGCCATCAAGTGATCGGGGTCGACATTGACGTCGATCGGGTCAAGACCCTGAATGCTGGGCAGTCGCACATCTTCGAGGTCGGCCTCCAGCCTCTGCTGGAGCGGCATACCGCCTCTGGACGGCTGCGGTTCACCACCGATTACGCCGAAATTGCGGACTGGGCCGATGTGCACTTTCTGGCGTTGGGCACCCCGTCGAGTCCCGGCGGCGCCGCCGATTTGAGTCAATTGCACGCTGCGGTCGACACGCTGGCGCCGCTCTTGACGGAGCCGACGTTGGTCGTCGGCAAGTCGACCGTGCCCGTCGGCACCGCGATGGCGCTCGAGGAGCGGCTGCGTCGCTTGGCGCCGGCTGGAGACGCGCGTTGAGGTGGCGTGGAATCCGGAGTTCTTGCGCGAGGCGTACGCCGTAGAGGACACACTGCGGCCGGACCGGCTGGTCTTCGGTACCAACTCCAGGCACGCTCTGGACCTCCTGGAGGAGATCTACGCGATCCCGATCACCGACCGTACGCCTGTGGTGCGTTGCGATATCGCCACCAGCGAGTTGATCAAGGTCGCAGCCAACGCGTTCCTCGCAACCAAGATCAGCTTCATCAACGCGATGGCTCAGATGTGCCAGGCCGCTGGCGGCGACGTGATCTTGCTCGCTGACGCCCTTGGCTATGACAAGCGCATTGGCCGGGAGTTCTTGAACGCCGGTTTGGGATTCGGCGGGGGTTGCCTGCCCAAAGACATCGCCGCGTTGGCCGTACGCGCCGAGGAGCTCGGCGTAGATGTGCTGAGTGACTTCATTCGCTCGGTTGAGGCGATCAACGCGGGCCAGCGAGCGGAGCTTGCGGAGCTGGCAATCGATCAAGCTGGTGGAAGTGTGGCCGGAAAGCGGATCGCGGTACTCGGGGCCGCGTTCAAACCCGGGACGGACGACACCCGCAACTCCCCCGCGTTGACCGTCGCCGATCAATTGCACGCCTCCGGTGCCGACGTGCGCATCTATGATCCGCAGGCCAGACTGCCTCCGCGCGAGGGTTTCACCCAGGTGGCCAGCGTCGAGCAGGCGTTGCTCGGCGCCGAGGTGGTACTTCATCTGACCGAGTGGCCGGAGTTCCGCCAGCTCGACCCAGAACGCCTCGGCACGTTGGTCGCATCCAAGGTGATCATCGACGGTCGCCTCAAGCTCCACGCTCCCACCTGGCGTAACGCCGGCTGGAAACTCGTTCAGATCGGCCGCGCCACCACCCTCTAACCCGCCGACGCCGTCTCTCCCACCAACCGACTTGTCAAAATCTCAGCACCATATTTGGTGCTGAGATTCTGACAACTCGGCTAGGGAGTCGGGGATTATGCGGAGGAGAGGCGGGCAGCGAGGTTGGTGTCGAGGGTGGCGAGGAATTCCTCGGTGGTCTGCCACGACTGGTCAGGCCCTACGAGCGTGGCCAGATCCTTGGTCATGGCACCGGCC
This sequence comes from uncultured Actinomycetota bacterium, assembly GCA_963712625.1. Classification (GTDB taxonomy): domain Bacteria; phylum Actinomycetota; class Actinomycetes; order Propionibacteriales; family Propionibacteriaceae; genus Microlunatus. The sequence goes on along the minus strand of CAVQIU010000010.1, from coordinate 45,123 downwards.
TCGACGGAGTTCACGACGACGTCCTCCAGAGCCTCCGCGAACGCAATCACGTCCGGAGTGTTGTCGAGTTTTCCGCGGTGCTTGATACCGCCGGTCCACGCGTAGATCGAGGCGATCGGGTTCGTCGACGTCGGCTTGCCTTCCTGATGCTGCCGGTAGTGCCGAGTCACCGTACCGTGGGCGGCCTCGGCCTCGACCGTCTTCCCGTCGGGGGTCATCAACACACTCGTCATCAGACCCAGCGAGCCGAAACCCTGCGCGACGGTGTCGGACTGCACATCGCCGTCATAGTTCTTGCAGGCCCAGACGTATCCGCCGCCCCACTTCAGCGCCGCCGCGACCATGTCGTCGATCAGGCGGTGCTCATACGTCAGCCCGGCGGCCTTGAAATCGGCCTCGTACTCGTTCTCATAGATCTCAGCGAAGATGTCTTTGAATGCGCCGTCGTACGCCTTCAAGATCGTGTTCTTGGTCGACAGGTACACCGGGTAGCCGCGTTCCAAACCGTACGAGAATGAAGCTCGAGCGAAGTCGGCAATCGAGTCGTTGAAGTTGTACATGCCCAACGCCACGCCACCATCGGCAGGGTAGTTCGCAACCACATGCTGGATCGGCTCGCCGCCATTTTCCGGAGTGAAGGTGATCGTCAACTGACCGGCGCCCGGAACCTTGAAATTGGTCGCCTTGTACTGGTCGCCGTGCGCGTGACGGCCGATGATGATCGGCTTCGTCCAGTTGGGCACCAGCCGCGGAATGTTGGAGATGATGATCGGCTCCCGGAACACCACGCCGCCCAGGATGTTGCGGATGGTGCCGTTGGGCGAGACCCACATCTTCTTGAGGTTGAACTCCTTGACCCGCGCTTCATCCGGGGTGATCGTGGCGCACTTCACGCCGACCCCGTGCTTCTTGATCGCGTTCGCCGCGTCGATGGTCACCTGGTCCTCGGTCGCATCGCGATTGGTGATGCCAAGGTCGTAATAGTCGAGGTTCACATCGAGATAAGGATGGATCAGCCGGTCTTTGATGAACTGCCAGATGATCCGTGTCATCTCATCGCCGTCGATCTCGACGATCGTGCGTTCGACCTTGATCTTCGCCATGCCGCCAACCTATCGAACGAGACTGTTCGGTCCGGCGCCAGACTCAGGCGATAGGCGGCCGATACACCAGGTCGACCCGCTCCTGAGGTCGCTGCGACCTTTCGTACTCGTCTTCGCTCGGCATCCAGTCGGTCAGCCAGCGGTCCATCCGTCCCGGACCGTCCCGCTCGAGAGCGCGAGCTAGGCGGACCTCGTACGGCACCTCGACCCAGATCGTGAAGTCCCACGGAACGCCCAGCCGTACGTCCGTGGCCGATACTCCCTCCACGACCACCGGTACGCCGGTGGGAACGGTGTGCCATTCGGCGCCGACGTTGCGGTCGAAGTCCCAGCGCTGATACCGAGCCGGTCGCCCGGCAAGCAGGGGCCGCACCACCTGCTGGAGGAACCGGTCCCGCTCCCAGCCGCGGACGTCCGGCCGAGCGAAGTCGTCAATATGCACAATCACCGACCCGGGCAGCGCCGCGGCAATCCGGGCAGCAAGGGTCGTCTTCCCGGACGCACCCTTGCCATCGACCCCGACCCAGCTCGTGCCATGCCGGCCCTCGAGCGGCGGCCACAGCGGCGGCAGCCGGGTCGACCGCCGAGCCAGGATCCATCACCAGACCTCACCGTGTCGGCAGTGCAACTATCGTCACCCTACGAAACCCCACCTGCCCGCGCTTGTTCGAGGGAGTTCATGTGAGCGCACCCGTCAAGGTCGCCGTGACCGGCGCCGCCGGTCAAATCGGCTACAGCCTGCTGTTCCGGATAGCCAGTGGTTCAATGCTCGGCCCTGATCAGCCGTTGGAGCTGCGTCTCCTCGAGATCACACCGGCTCTGAAGGCACTGGAAGGCGTGGTGATGGAGCTCGACGACTGCGCCTTTCCGTTGCTGAGCAAGGTTGTCATCGGAGACGATCCCAAGACGATCTTCGATGGTGCCAACCTGGCCTGCCTGGTTGGCGCACGCCCCCGCAGCAAGGGCATGGAGCGCAGAGACCTGCTGGAAGCCAACGGCGGAATCTTCAAGCCTCAAGGTCAGGCCCTCAACGACCGTGCTGCAGACGACATCAAGGTGTTGGTGACCGGCAACCCGGCCAATACCAATGCGCTGATCGCCATGCGCAATGCACCTGATATTCCCGCGGAGCGCTTCAATGCGCTGACCCGTCTGGACCACAACCGCGCCAAGGCGCAGCTCGCCGCGAAGACCGGGGCCAGCGTCAACGACATCACCCACATGACGATTTGGGGCAATCACTCGGCGACCCAATATCCGGACCTCTTCAACACGTTGATACGTGGACAGAGCGCAGCCGAGTTGATCAACGACCAGCAATGGCTCGAGTCCACCTTCCTCCCCACCGTGCAACAGCGTGGCGCCGCGGTCATCGAGGCCCGCGGCGCGAGTTCGGCGGCGAGTGCAGCCAACGCGACCGTGGGCCACATGCGGGATTGGGTGCTGGGGACGCCTGAAGGCGATTGGGTTTCGATGTCGGTGCCGTCCGACGGGTCCTACCAGATTCCCGAGGGCCTGATCTGCTCAGTCCCCTGCACCGTCTCGTCCGGCGCCTACCAGATCGTGCCTGGCCTCGAGATCAATGACTTCTCGCGCAGCAAGATCGACACCAGCGTCGCTGAGCTCGTCGAAGAGCGTGAAGCCGTACGAGCGCTAGGTCTCATCGACTAGTGATCGGGATTCCCCTTCGCCTCGCTGCGTCACACTGGTAGCCATGACTGAAAGCCACCAGCCGAACCCGTTCAGCCGCGAGGGATCGAGTCCCTCCGACGGGCTCCGTTCCGATAGACAATCCGGAGCAAGGCACGCCGTATCAGCCACTCGATGACGAATCGAACGGCCGTTACGCCAATGACTGGCCCTCCTATCCCGCTGCAGACGCATACGCAAACCCTCCGACAGATCCCTATGGCAGACCGAGCCGGCCCGTACGGCAGCCCAAGTGGTGACCCGATGTATACGCTGCCCGGCCCTGGCTTGGATTCCGAGTCACCCCCGCAGTATGGCGACCCGGCCGCGCGCTACGAACAGTCATACAGCTACGGCAATCCCTACGAGGCCAATCCGTATCAGCCGAGCTTCGGCGGGGTGAGCCCGTACGGTCCGGTATCTCCCCCGGTACCTCACCCGCAGGCAGCACTGGCCCTCGTACTCGGCATCCTCGGCACGGTCCTGGGACTGAGCTGCATCATTGGCGGGCTTGTGGGTATCGGCGGGATCGTCGTCGGCCGCCGGGTCAAGAACGAGATCGACGCGGAGCCGGGACGCTACACCGGCCGGTCCCAAGCAGTCGCAGGCTTTATCACCGGCATTGTTGGCGTATCGATCAGCGTTCTAGCGACGGTATTCATCGTCCTCGCTATCGTCGCCGGAATTGCGAACTCGAACTATTGACGAAGCCCGTCAACGAACCACCACCTGGCTTTCAACACGGGTCGGATTCCGGGCTTGGGCCCTTCACCAAGGTCTGGCTGGTGTTCGCCGGCATCACAATTTCTTTCGTTCTTGGATCCGGCTTGATATACGTCCTAGCGGCAGCGAGTTATGGCGCCCGATGATCCCACCGACTAATCGTCACTCGCGGCTGGTCGGCTGCGCGACGCGGATCGCATAGGGAACAATGTCGCCCATGACCAACCCGTACGAAGAACAACCGCAAGGTCAGCAACCGCAAGCTCAGCCAAGCCCCCAGACTCCCTATCCGCCGTCGGGGCAGTACCCCCCTGCTGGGCAGCCTCAGCCATACGCTCAGCAGTCGCCGCATGCCATACGGTCAGCAGTCGCCGATGCCATACGGTCAGCAGTCGCCGATGCCATCCGGTCAGCAGTCGCCGATGCCATATGGCCAGTCGTACGGAGCGCCTCCGCAGGAGCATCCGCAAGGAACGCTGATCTTGGTTTTCGGGATCCTCGGCATCTTCATCACCATCTTTGCCCCCATCGCCTGGTACCTGGGAAACAAGGCCAAGAGGGAGATGCAGGCGTCCGGCATTCAGTACAGCAATGAGCAGAACGTCAGCATTGGCCGGATGTTGGGCAAGGTCTTCACCATCATCGCGTTGGCGTCCATTGCTCTTACGATCATCATCACGATCATCATCGCTATCGTCGCGGCGAGCCAGTCCGGCGGCTAATCAGAGAGCGGCACAGCTGCGAGCGTCGGAAAATCGCGCGCCGCCGTGCTGAGGAGGAGTGAGCGGAGGCGTTCTTTCCTCTGCGAGCGACGACGAAGTAGGCGGATTCCACGCGCGATTGCGCGAGCAGCTCCAAACAAGGAGCTGCGAGCGTCGGAAAATCGCGCGCCGCCGTGCTGAGGAGGAGTGAGCGGAGGCGCTCTTTCCTCTGCGAGCGACGACGAAGTAGGCGGATTCCACGCGCGATTGCGCGAGCAGCTCCAAACGAGCGACAGCTCCAAAACAAGGGGGCTGCGAGCGTCGGAAAATCGCGCGCCGCCGTGCTGAGGAGGAGTGAGCGGAGGCGTTCTTTCCTCTGCGAGCGACGACGAAGTAGGCGGACTCCACGCGCGATTGCGCGAGCAGCTCAAAACAAGGGGGCCTAGCGGCCTTCAGGAACGACGATCGCCAACGCGATGATCGCGATCGCGCCGACCGCCAGAACGGTGACATCAAAGGCTTTCGTGCGCACCTGAAGCAATCCCGCGTCCCGGCTTGGCAAAGCGATTCGCTCAACGGCCCCCACGCCGAGAGATGCGCCAATGAGCAGGCAGCCGAGGCGCCAGGTGGATTCCCCGAGGAAGCTGACTACTAGGCCTGCGACTACACCGATCACCACGATCAGCAACGGCCATTGGCGCAGTGATCGTGCTGCTGCGCCTCCTTCAGACAGCCGCGGCACGAGCCACCAGGTGTTCGGCGCGTTCGACTACGTTTCTCAGCAGCATGGCCCGAGTCATCGGCCCGATGCCTCCCGGCATTGGCGCCACCCAGCTCGCAACGTCTCGCACGTTCGGATCAAGATCGCCAACTAGCCCCGCATCGGTGCGGGTAATGCCGACATCGACACAGACCGCGCCTGGTTTGATCATCTCAGCGGTAACCAGCCGCGGCCGCCCGGCCGCCGCGACCACAATATCCGCCTGTCTGATATGCCGAGGAAGATCAACTGTGCCGGTATGACACAGGGTGACTGTCGCGTTTTCGCTCTTGCGAGTCAGCAGCAGGCCGAGGGGCCGCCCGACCGTGATACCGCGCCCGATCACGCAAACGTCTGCGCCGTTGAGGCCGACGCCGTTGCGGCGCAGCAGCTCGACGATCCCCCGTGGCGTGCACGGCAACGGACCGGGGATTCCCAGAACCAGCCTGCCGAGGTTCACCGGATGAAGACCGTCGGCGTCCTTGTCGGGATCGACCAGGGCGAGTGCAGAGTTGTCGTCAAGATCTGCCTGGCAGTGGCAGCTGGACGATGTATCCGGTACAGGCAGGGTCCGCGTTCAGTTCAGCGATTACCGACGCCAGCTCATCCTGGCTGGTCGAGTCGGGCAACTCCACCTGAATCGAGGCGATGCCGACCTCTGCGCAGTCTCGATGCTTGCCCGCGACGTAGGAACGGCTGCCGGGATCGTCGCCGACGAGAACAGTGCCAAGGCCCGGTACGATTCCACGCTCGGCGAGCACTGAGACACGCTCCCTCAGCTCTGTCTTGATGGTTGCAGCCAAGGCCCTGCCATCCAGAATCTGCGCCGCCATATGCAAACCTCGCCTCGATCAGAGTCAGTGGTAGAAGTGTCGCGCGCCGGTGAAATACATCGTCGCTCCGGCACTCTGCACGGCCGCAATGACGTCGTCGTCCCGGACCGAGCCGCCGGGCTGAACGATGGCTGACACCCCGGCTCCGAGCAGGATCTCGGGTCCGTCCGCAAAGGGAAAGAAGGCGTCGGAGGCGGCGACGGAACCGGCAACACGCTCCCCCGCCCGCTGCACAGCCAGCCGGCACGAGTCGACCCGATTCACTTGGCCCATCCCGACCCCGACGGACGCCCCATCCCGGGCAAGCAAGATCGCATTGGACTTCACGGAGCGGACAGCCCTCCAGGCGAACTCAAGATCAGCCAGGGCGTCAGCCGAGGCCGGCTGACCTGCGACCAGCTTCCAATTGAGGGCATGGTCATGATCAGCATCAACGCGGTCGGAGAGCTGGACCAGCAGCCCGCCATCGATACGGCGGCTCTCGACGCCACCGCGGGCTGGCGGCTCGACCAGCAGGATTCGTAGATTCTTCTTTGCGGCAAGCACCTCCAGCGCACCGTCGGCATACCCGGGCGCAATGATCACCTCGGTGAAGATCTCCGCGACCTGGCGCGCCATCTCCACACTGACTGGGCGGTTCGCCGCGATCACGCCCCCGTACGCCGAGATTGGATCGCAGGCGTGAGCCTTCCGATGGGCCTCAGCGACGTCCGACCCGATGGCGATGCCGCAGGGATTGGCATGTTTGATGATCGCCACCGCGGGTTCATCGAAATCACCCGCGGATCGGCGTGCAGCGTCCGCATCGACATAGTTGTTGTAGGACATCTCCTTGCCGTGGAGTTGCTGAGCGTTCGCCAAGCCACGCGTCATGGCGGTGGTGCGATAGAGGGCGGCAGGCTGGTGCGGATTCTCCCCGTATCGCAGGCCGGTTACCTTCTCCCACGTACCGCCCATCCATTTCGGGAAGCCGGTGCCCTCACTCAGATCACTGACGACGCTTCCCATCCAGCTCGCCACCGCAACGTCGTAGGTGGCCGTGTGGACAAACGCCGTCGCGGCAAGCAGCTGCCGCTCTGCCAATGTGAAACCCCCGGCCGCAATAGCTTGCAGCAGCTGCGGATACTGTTCGGGCGATGTGATCACTGCCACCGAGGCATGATTCTTGGCCGAGCTCCGCACCATGGCCGGTCCGCCGATGTCGATTTGCTCGACACAGGCGTCCGGACTGGCGCCCGAGGCCACTGTCGCCGTGAACGGGTAAAGGTTGCTGATCAACAAATCAAATGGCTCGATGCCGAGTTCGGCCAGCTGCGCGCGATGCGATTCCAGCCGCATATCAGCGAGCAAGCCGGCGTGAACATTAGGGTGCAGGGTTTTCACGCGGCCGTCGAGGCATTCGGGGAAGCCCGTGACCTGCTCGATTCCAGTGACAGGGAGACCTGCCCCCGCGATGGTTGCGGCCGTGGACCCGGTCGAAACGATCTCCACTCCTGCCTCGACCAACGTACGTGCCACGTCGACAAGGTTCGTCTTGTCATAGACCGAGACCAGCGCGCGCCCGATGGGCCGACGGCTCTCCTCAAGAGTGTTCGGCGAGTCGGTCATGTCCAAAGCACCTTCCTGTCGGCGACGCGCCACGTGCGGGTCGCGAGTTGATGGGTGATGGCGACCAGCAGCTCGCGTTCGACCACCTTGATCCTCTCGTGCAGGGTCTCCACCGTGTCATCCTCGGCGACCGGCACCGCACACTGGTCCAGGATCACGCCACTGTCGACACCGGCATCCACGAGAAACACCGTCGCGCCGGTGATCTTCACGCCGTACGCCAGCGCGTCTCTCGGACCATGCATTCCCGGGAACGACGGCAGCAACGCAGGATGCGTATTGATGATTCGCCCCTCGAAGCGGGCTAGGAACTCAGCTCCAAGGAGCTTCATGAAACCCGCGCTGATGACCAGATCCGGATGGTACGCCGCGACCTGCCTGGTCAAGCCTCGATCCCATTCAGTTCTGGTGGCATAGTCCGAGACTGCCTCAACGAAGGTCGGGATGCCGGTCCGCGCGGCCCGCTCCAGTCCTTGAATGCCCGGCCGATCGGAGCCAACGGCCACGATCTGGGCCCCGTACGCCGGGTCGGCGCAGGCATCGATTAGTGCTTGCAGCAGGGTGCCGCTGCCCGAAATGAGCACCACGAGGCGGGCCGCTCGCCCCAGGCGCGTTGCAGCGAGGGGCTCGGGCACGACGGACAGCCTAGCGACACGTGGCGGCTGGCCCTAGCTGTTTCGGCGACGCCTCGGGAGAAGGCCGAGGGTGAGACCGGTGATCATGCCGGATAGACCCATCGTCGTGCCGGCCATAACGAGCAACGGAAACAGCCGCGGGCCAAGGCCAGCGAGTCGCAGCGTTCCAAGATCACCGCTGGCCGCCCAGGCCAGCCCAGCGAATGCCACACCAGCCAGCACGCCACATGCGCCGCCTTTCAGACTCGCCTCGTCGAAGCGGACAGCCGGCCGCGCTCGCAAGCAGCATCCAGCACGCGATCGCCCCAGCAGCTGCTCCCGCTGCAAGCCACCAGAGTTCGACGGCGTCACCCGGCCCAGGCGATGGCAGCGCGCCGAGCAGTGGGATGCCAGGGAGGATGCCAAGTTCCGTAGCCGCGGGAGCCACCACCGAGCCGGCGCCCAGCGAAAATCCCGAGCCCAAGGCGTACGAGGCGGACCAGATTAGGGCGTTTGGCGCGAAGGCCAGCTGGAGAAGCAGTAACGCGATCCTCCAGCAACCCCGGGCTGTAATGCCTCATACAACCCGTCCACGCGTTTCAGGTGCACCACGAGACCCGTGATCAGCACGGCCGATCCGGCGACCAACATCGCGAGTTGAGCCGCTACCACGCCGCGCGAGATCATCCACGCCCAATCAGAAGACCGCGCGGCACCCAACCTGCGGCTACTGCCCCAGAACGCCGCCAGCACCAGCACGGCGATGACCGCTGCCCAGCGTCCTGGAACCTGCCACGGCTCACCCAGCCACGCCGCCACTGCGAGGACGGGCGGAGGTAAGCCACGACCGTGACAACGCTGATCAGCGCAGAACCAGTCCTTTGGTCACTACGAACGTGTTGGGCGCTCTTCGCTGCGACCCGCGAGATCACGAGCGCGATGACAGCCGTAACACCCCACGGCACCAAGGTGACCGGAGTCGCGCCGATGCGTACGCCGACGCCGTTGCCAAGCAGCCAGAGCCGAGAACCGAAGCCCGATCGCATCGATAAACCTCCCCGAGTCGGCCGCAAGCCAGCCGAGAATCGTTACGCCGGCACAAAGAATCCAGCTCGCGAGAGCAGTCGCGGCACCGCCCACGAGAGCGATGACACTCCAACTGCTTGGCCGAGAGGGAGCCCGAGTCCGGGCTGCCTGAGCACCTTTGCCGCGAGCCGGAGTTGCCCGCAATGTCAGCGGTGCGGCAGCCCTTCGGGACGAAACGAGGGAAGGCATGACGTCTCCATGCTCACCCAGTCGGCGGACGCGAATGGGCGAGACACGCCAAGCGCAGGTAAAGTCTCCTCTGATCGCCGGTTCTCGCTTGCTCCGAGGGACCGGCCCAGGAAGCCTGAGATGGCGCTCCGACACTCGGGGGGAGCAGTTCAACATGGTCGACCAGGAGTCCGCGACCTATCGGCCCCGGCGAGCCTACATCGAACCCGATGCTGAGCCCGCCCAGCCAGAACGACCGGTCCAGCCGGCCCGACCGGCGCAGCCAGAACGCAACGGTACGAGGCCAGCATGGCCTCCTGTCGCAGCCGAGGACCATCCGAAGCCGCTCTATCGAGATGACAGAGGCTCGAACGGATGGTCGCGGCAGACCCCACGAATGGCTCCCATGGAGTCAGATCCACCCACCGCAGAGACAATGCGGCCAATCGCCTTTGCGCCGCGTCGGCCAGCGCCGACGGACGACGAGACTACGACGATTCTTCCCCGCAGCCGGCCAACCAAACACCGCACCCAAGCCCTCGACGCGATCGACGATTACGACAACGACGAGCGGACGACTCTTGGCCGTCGGGCCAAGATCGCGCTCCTCATCGGTGCGATCGCCGGCGTTGTCGTGATCGGCCTTGTCGTCGGGTATGCCGTCCTTGTCGGCAAACAGCCTCAGACACAGCCAAACGTTTCACCGTCTGGAGGCACTGGGAGTCAGACGCCTGGTCAGAGCGCAACGGCGGTGCTGACCGATGATTCGATGCTCAGCCCCAGCCAGGCGAAGGTTCTCGACCGGAGTCGTGCATGGAAGGTCGACAAAACCAAGCGCGGCGCAAGCGAGAATGTTGCAACCCCAGCCTGCTTTGGTGGCGAGCCGGCGGAGGGCCAGCCCCCGCCACAACAAGAGATCGTCAGGGTGCTGAGCAGCGGCGGCAAGAACGCACCCCACGCGGTGCACGCGGCTACGGCGTACAGCTCGGATGCGGAAGCCAGCGCAGCGTACGCAATCGCAGCCAAGACCCTCGGGAGTTGCGAGGTCGCCGGTTCCTGGATCGAATCGGGACACCTGGTCAGCCGTGTCGGCGACCAAGCCGCTGGCGTCGTCGTGAAGGTGGGGCCGGGCAAAAAGCCGGAGGCGCACAGCATCGTCCTCAACCGCACGGGCCGCATCATGAATGTCATCGACGCTGTTCATCCGTCGAATGCCATAGCCATAGGCGCGGTTGCCAAAGCTCTCGGACAGGTCAACAGCAAACAGTGTGCTGCAGCCGGAGGACAGTGCGGCAGCAATCCCTTGGTAAAGGACGGTCCACCGCCAATCGGTGGTGACGAACCAGGCTTCTTTACCAGCGGTGATCTGCCGCCGGCCGGACCCAAGGTCTACCCCTGGGTGGCCACGGCCGTCGAGCTGCCGAAGGACGATTTCCCCGGATCGCAATGCGAAGGGGTGAACTGGGCAACCATCGCAGCCAAGTCGAAGAGTTCAAGGGTCTACCTGATCCAGGAGAGCGGAAAGAACTTCTTCGGTTTGAACGAGGTCGTGCTGACGATGAAGGACGCCAAAGCTGCCGGCAAGCAGGTCGGGCAGATCAAGTCGAATCTTTCGAGCTGCAAGACCCGAAAGCTCACAGCAACGGTCACGAAGCCCAAGAAAGTTACCGGCAGGGGAGCCCAAAACACCAAGGTTTCAGGCTGGACAGTGGGAGTTTCTCAGAAGTCGACACAAGGCACCGCAAAGTACCGCGTCGGAATCGTTTCTGCGGGACCCAAGGTGATCTACACCTTCTTGAATCCGAGGGGTGGCTACGACTTCAGCAGTCATCAGTGGGACATCGTCGCCGTACGCGGCGGTCAGCGCGCCACCCAGGTGAACTGACGAGGCTGAGTCGCCGCGAATCCATCGCTGGATGATCGCAAATCAGGCGGCGTTGAGTGCTCGTTTGGGTACTTCGCGAGAAGAAACGTAGGCGCTGGACCTCAGTTGTCGAGAGAGCTCAGAGATTCGTCATGATCTCTCGCATGAGCTGCGCAGTCTCACTCGGTGTCTTGCCAACTTTGACGCCTGCGGCCTCGAGCGCCTCCTTCTTGGCTGCTGCAGTGCCTGATGAGCCCGACACGATCGCGCCGGCATGTCCCATCGTCTTTCCCTCCGGCGCGGTGAAGCCGGCGACGTAACCGACCACCGGCTTGGTCACATGAGCCGCGACGTAATCTGCGGCACGCTCCTCCGCATCTCCACCGATTTCTCCGATCATGACAACGGCGTCGGTCTCTGGATCTTCCTCGAACGCCTGGAGAGCATCGATGTGCGTTGTGCCAATGATCGGGTCGCCACCGATGCCGACCGCAGAGGAGAAGCCGAAGTCGCGCAGCTCGTACATCATCTGGTAGGTCAACGTGCCCGACTTGGACACCAGTCCGATGCGTCCAGCCTTGGTGATGTCAGCCGGGATGATGCCGGCATTGGATTGACCCGGCGAGATCAGTCCTGGGCAGTTCGGGCCGATAAGCCGCGTCGAGCTGTCCTGGGACAGTGCGAAGAACTCAGCGGTGTCCTTGACCGGCACACCTTCGGTGATCACAACCGCGAGGGGGATGCGCGCCTCGATTGCCTCAACGACCGCGGACAAGGTGAACCTCGCAGGCACGAAGATCACCGTGACATTGGCTCCGGTCGCGGCCATCGCGTCGCCCACCGAGTTGTACACCCGTACGCCGGCCCGTTCGAACTCAACGACCTGCCCGCCCTTGCCCGGTGTCACGCCGCCGACGACAGCGGTGCCGGAGCTCAGCATGCGGTGGGTGTGTTTGCGGCCCTCCGAGCCGGTCATGCCCTGGACGATGACCTTCGAGTCGGAGTTCAGAAAGATTGCCATGCTCCCGCCCTTCAGCTCGCCGCCAGCTCGGCGGCCCGGCGGGCCGCACCGTCCATGGTTTCGACCTGCTCCAGCTTCGGCAGCTTCGCTGTGGCAAGGATTTGCCGGCCCAGTTCCGCGTTGTTGCCATCCAGCCGTACGACCAACGGGACATCCACTGTTCGTCACGGCTGCCCAGCAGCTCAAAGGCCTGCACGATCCCGTTGGCAACCGCATCGCACGCTGTGATGCCGCCAAACACGTTCACGAAGACGCTCTTCACCTGTTCGTCGCTGATGATGATCTCCAGGCCGTTGGCCATGATCTCGGCGCTCGCGCCCCCACCGATATCGAGGAAGTTCGCCGGTTTCGGTGATCCCGGAAACTCCGCGCCGGCGTACGCGACCACGTCGAGGGTGCTCATCACCAGCCCAGCACCATTGCCGATGATTCCGACGGAACCGTCGAGCTTGACATAGTTGAGGCCCTTGGCCTTCGCTGCCGCCTCAAGCGGGTCCTCAGCCGAGACGTCTGCCAAGGCTGCGTGATCTGGATGACGGAACGCGGCGTTCTCGTCAAGTGAGACCTTGGCGTCCAGCGCGACGATCCTGCCATCGCCCGTTTTCACCAGAGGGTTGACCTCGACGAGCGTCGCATCCTCCTTCTGGTACACGGTGCCGAGCACCTGAATGACCTGCGCGATCTCCGCAGCATCGGACCCCGTGAAGCCGGCGGCCGCCACGATTTCAGTGGCCTTGGCCTCATCGATTCCCAATCTGGGATCGACCGGGATCCGGGCAAGTGCCTCCGGCCGCTCCGTCGCGAGCGTCTCGATGTCCATGCCGCCCTCCTTGGAACACATGGCGAGGTAGCGGCGTTCGGCCCGATCGAGCAAGAGCGAGAAGTAGTACTCCTCGGCAATGTCTGCACCTTCGGCGATCATGACCGTCTTGACAATGTGTCCCTTGATGTCGAGGCCGAGGATCTCGTTCGCGCGGGCCTCGGCCTCCTCTGGGCTCTTGGCGATTTTGACACCGCCGGCCTTACCGCGACCGCCTGTCTTGACCTGTGCCTTGACGACTACTACTGGGGTACCGAGAGCCGCCGCGGCCGCTTTGGCCTCGGCAGGAGTGGTTGCCGTAATGCCGCGCAATACCGGAACACCATGCGCTTCGAAGACATCTCGTGCTTGGTACTCGTACAGATCCACGCTTGCCTCCATGCACGTGTGCGGTGGGACAGATCAGCTCCATGGCCAGAGACCCGCTTCGGCCACGCCGCCAAACAGACGAACCGAAGCCTATCTGTGACGGTCGGGTGAAGTGCCAAGTGATGAGGCTCCCGGCGATTGCGGCGCGTCGCGCTGACCAGAGAAGCGGCCCACGCCACCCTCCGTCACCGCCCCGACACCTCTTGTCAGTCTGGCTTGACATTTGATCATGTGTCAGGTCCAAACTGACAGTGTGGATGCAGCTGAATTATCGGCGGCTCTTGAGTCTGAGGATCCGCATCTGGAACAGACATGACTGGCTCAATTGGGTTGCCACGCATTATGCATTCCCGCGAACTGCTGGGCTGCGGTGTGGTCGCCGGGCCGCTGTTCGTCGGCAGCTTCCTGGCCCAGGGCGCGACGCGGGATGCTTACTCGCCCATACGACATCCGGTCAGCTCGTTGGCGCTTGGCCCTCGTGGCTGGCTGCAGATCGCCAACTTCGCTGTCACTGGTGGTCTCTACCTCTGTTTTTCCGTGGGCCTTTCCCGTACCTTGGGCGCTCGAATCCGCACGCGGCTCGGTCCGGCGCTCCTAGGCGCAGGTGCGGTCGGGATGCTCGGCGCGGCAGCCTTCCGCACCGATCCGGTCAGCGGCTACCCGCCAGGAACGCCCGACAGACCCGCGCGCGGGAACACCCTTGGCGTGCTACACGATCTCTTCTCGGTACCGATCTTTCTTTGCATCCCAGCTGCTGGGCTGGCCTTCGGCCGTGCGTTTCTCAGGGTTGGAGAGCGCGGCTGGGCGGCATACTCCGCTGCCTCTGGCCTTGGCATGCTGGCCGCCTTCGCCCTGGCCAGCCTGGGCTTCAGCCAGCAGCAAGGCCCGGCAGCAAGGCATTTTGCCGAGATCGGAGGAGCGCTGCAACGAGCGTCGATCGCCATCGGCGTCGCGTGGCTGACGAGTCTGGCCGCTCGAGCCCTTGTCGACACCGCCGCCGGCGCCGGCTAGCTTCGCGACGTATAGACGCTTTTGCCGCATCCGCATGACTCTCGAATGACGATCTCTGTGGCGAAGGACTGGTGCCCAGGAGGAGAGCTCGCGTTGAGGACGGCCGAGACCGCGGCCTCGGCCATAGCCCGGATCGGCTGCCGAGCAACCGTGAGCGGCGGCGAGCAATACTCAGACTCCATCGTGCCGTCGTACGAGACGATGGCAATGTCGTCAGGACAGCGCAAGCCCGCTTCCCGAATCGCTTTGAGTACGCCGCTGGAGAGCTCATCTGAGGCCGCGAAGATCGCATGTGGCCGAGTCGGCCAGCTCAGGAGTTGCACCGCCGCTTCGTAGCCGCCACGCCGGCTGAAGGTAGTCCGGACGACCGGGCCGGGCGGCAGATCGTGATTCCGGAAAGCGTCGCTCCAGCCTTGCTCGCGAGGCTCGGGGACCGGGCCGCTCGGCAATCCCATGATCAACGCGATCGATTGGTGGCCATGAACGGTGATCAGATGTTCGACCAGCAGACGAGCTGCATCCCGGGAGTCGGGACCGACAGCGATATAGCCGGCGAAGGGCGTGGCACAGTCGATCAGCACTGTCGGTCGGCCCGGCATCATGATGGCGCGGAAGCCGGCGGGCGGCAGGACTGTGGAGATGAGCAGACCGTCGACGTGCCGATTGGCGAGATCGGTGACAATTCGCGTTTCTTGAGTCTCGTTGGCGTCTGAGGTTGCCACGACCATGACGTAGCCGTGTGCGGCAGCTGCGACCTCCAGAGCCCGCACATATTCGGCGAAGAACGGATTGGTGATGGTGGGAAGTACCAGTCCGAGCATCTCCGTCGAGCCTCTCTTGAGCGCCCGGGCGTTGACGTTCGGTCGATAGTTCAAGATTTCGATCGCGGCTCGTACGCGAACAGCAGTCTCCGGCGCAACCCGTCGGGGGCCGTCGTTGACGACATAGCTGACCACAGCCGTACTGACGCCGGCGTAACGCGCGACATCGGCCCTCGTCGGGGGACGGGGCCGCCTATCGGCTGGCAGGTCAGCGGGCACGGTGCGAGTTCCGTTCAGTTGCGCTGCGTAAACCATGCATCGCGACCATCTCCACGGTGCCTCGCGTCGTTGTCGATCGGGTGCCGCAGAATCTACAGGTGTAGATCAGAGCTTGACAAGCACAATTTCGTCGAGCGCGCTGTCAGGTGCGCAGGTCGGCGGGTTGATCAAAGGTCAATCGCGAACCTGCAGGCAACGTGCTGGCCGGCATTCCACCGCCCACCCCAAGACCGTGCGTGCGAGGCGTTCGCCCTCGCCCAGATCCTCAGCAATCCCATAGCCGGGCTAGCGCACAGATTTGGCCCAAGTTCGAAACAACTTCAGCACAACATGGATCAGCCGGGTGAATCATTTGGCCGATTCTCAGTGACCGCTCAGGCGCCGCCAAAGATCCTGGCCGACATCGTTTTGTCCAGTTCGACTGGACCGACGCGGCCGAACGAATGCACAAATTCTTGGACACAACTCACCGGAAACCCTTGCTACCCCTGCATCTACAGGTGTAGCTTCCGGCCCAACGCAACTGTTTGCGATGTCCTGCGTCCACGAACAGGGCCGTCGCATTGGCCAGCGCACTTCAGCCGGAGAGGAACAGACGATGACGTCTCACACGATTGCGCGTGCCTCAACTCATCAGAGTCCGAGTGGTGAAGGAGCACGCGCATGACCACCGACACAGTAGAGCCGCTGGTTGCAGCTGATTACAAGACCGGAGTGCGGGGCACTGACAGACCACCTGGCCGCGGCGATCTGGGCATGGCGATGATCTTCATCCTGCCGGCCGCTGATCGGGTTCCTGGTGTTCTACCTCTACCCGTTCATCCGCGGCTTCTACTTCAGTCTGACCAGGTACAACCTGCTCGGAACACCGCACTTCATCGGCTTCGACAACTTCACCAAGCTCTTCCAGGACAAGCTGTTCTGGAACGCGCTGCTGGTGACCGTCGAGTATGTCCTGATCAACATCGTGCTGCAGACCGTCCTCGCTGTAGCGATCGCGGTGCTGATGCACCGGCTGACCCAGTCGACGGTCATCCGCGGCTTGATCTTGCTGCCATTTCTCATCTCCAATGTCATTGCAGCGCTGGTGTGGTTCTGGCTGTTGGACTACCAGATTGGCCTTGTCAACGGCTTCATCGCGGCTATCGGGTTCGACAAGATCCCATTCTTCGGAGATGCCGCGTGGGCGATTCCGACCATTGCCGTGGTCAATGTCTGGCGGCACATGGGCTACACAGCTCTGCTGGTCTTCGCCGGGCTGCAGACGATCCCCACCTATGTCTACGAGGCGGCCTCGGTCGATGGCAGCACCGAGTGGAAGTCGTTCTGGCGGATCACCTTGCCGCTGCTGCGGCCGATCCTGGCGCTGGTGTTGGTGATCACGGTGACCGGATCGTTCCAGGTCTTCGACACGGTGGCCGTGACGACGAAGGGCGGGCCGGGCAATGCCACCCGCGTGATGCAGTACTACATCTACCAAAAGGGCTTCGCAGAAGGCCAGTTCGGCTATGCCAGCGCCCTTTCGGTGATCTTGTTCATCATCCTTGCCACCGTCGCGCTGATCCAGCTGAGACTGCTGCGAGCCGGCGAATCGGACCTGGCCTGAGAGGAAACAGCTATGGCAACCACAACCGCTCCCTCTCGCGCCGCTGGAGTCACTGGCGCGCCCGAAAAGACCGGGGGCAAGAAGATCAATGCGGGCCGGGTGGCCGCGTGGGCCGCAATGATCATCCTCATTTTGATCACCCTGTTCCCGTTCTACTGGATGATTCGCACCGCGTTCTCCACCTCGAAGTCGCTGTTCTCCGACCCGAACTCGCTGCTGCCGGTCGATTTCACCTTGGGCGCGTTCAAGCGCGTCCTCGGGCTGGCCACGCCGGCCGAGGCGCAGGCCGAGGGTGGCTCCGGTGCAGCGGTCAACTTCTGGCTCTTCCTGCGCAACTCGATCGTCTACGCCACGCTGTCGACGGCTGGTCAGGTGTTCTTCAGCGCGCTGGCGGCGTACGCATTTGCGCGGCTGCGCTGGCCCGGGCGGGACAAGGTCTTCTTCCTGTTCCTGACCGCGCTGATGATCCCGCCGATCTTCACCATGCTGCCGAACTTCATCTTGATCAAGAACCTGGGGCTGCTCAACACCTTCCCCGGCTTGATCCTGCCGTACTTCTTCATGACGCCGTTCGCGATCTTCTTCCTGCGGCAGTTCTTCCTCGGCATCAGCAAGGAGATCGAGGAGGCGGCCAAGCTCGACGGCGCCGGACACTGGCGGATCTTCTTCAGGATCATCCTGCCGATGAGCTGGGCGCCCATCATCACGCTTGTTCATCCTCACCTTCATCGCCCAGTGGAACGACTACTTCTGGCCGCTGCTGGTTGGCGCCAACGACAAGGTGCGCGTGCTCACGGTCGCGCTCGGCGTGTTCCGATCCCAGACGCCCGCAGGGCAGCCCGGACTGGGCGGGCCTGATGGCCGCGGTCCTGGTCGCCGCGCTGCCCATCCTCATCTTGTTCTTCGCGTTCGCGAAGAAGATCGTCAACTCGATCGGCTTCTCCGGCCTGAAGTGACTCATCTGACCCATCGACAACACCCCGGTGATCTTGCCGAGGTAACAACGCGAAAGGATCTGCCAACGATGGCAAGAATGCGCAAGAAGCTGGGAGCCGTGCTGGTGGGCGCGGCCGCCCTCAGCCTGACCCTCACCGCATGCGGCGGTGGTGGAGGTGGCGCCGAAGGCGGCGGCGGCGGTGACTCGGGAGGCGGCGCGATCGACACCAGCCAAGCCTCCGGCGACGTCAGCTATTGGCTGTGGGATGCCAACCAGCAGCCGGCCTACCAGGCAGTGCGCCGACACGTTCCACGCGAACGAACCCGAATATCAATGTCAAGATCACCCAGTACGGCTGGGACGACTACTGGAGCAAGCTCACCAACGGCTTCGTGGCCGGCGACGCGCCCGATGTCTTCACCGACCATCTGGCCAAGTACCCGGAGTTCGTCAGCCAGGAGCAGCTGGTTCCGCTGGACGACACGCTCACCAAGGACGGCTTCAACGTCAACCAGTACCAGGAAGGCCTGGCGGACCTGTGGAAGGGCCCGGACGGCAAGCGCTACGGCCTGCCCAAGGACTTCGACACCGTCGCGGTCTTCTACAACAAGAAGCTGATCGCCGATGCCGGGGTCAAGGAAGCCGACCTGCAGAACCTGCACTGGAATCCCCAGGACGGCGGCACGTACGAAAAGATGATCGCCCACCTGACGGTCGATCAAAGCGGCAAGCGCGGAGACGAGCCGGGCTTCGACAAGTCCAAGGTCAAGGTCTACGGCCTGGGACTCGACGGCGGTTCGGGCAGCGGCGTCGGCCAGACCCAGTGGAGCATGTACACCGGCTCCAACAACTGGCAATTCACCGACAAGAATCCGTGGGGCACCCACTACAACTACGACCAGCCCGCTTTCCAGGACACCATCGGCTGGTTCGCCTCGCTGATCGAGAAGGGCTACATGCCCTCCGTCGCCGCAGTCACCGGCCAGGGCGCGTCCGACATCTTCGCCGCCGGCAAGTACGCGATGGTCACCAACGGCTCCTGGATGATCGGCAGCATGTTCGGCGCCAAGGGCATTGAGACCGGCGTCGCGCCGACTGCCGGCCGGTCCGAGCGGCAAGCGCGCCAGCATGTACAACGGCCTGGCTGATTCCATCTGGGTCGGCTCGAAGAACAAGCCGGCAGCGGCCAAGTGGGTCGAGTTCCTCGGCTCGCCCGACTGCCAGAACATCGTCGGCGAGAAGGGCGTCGTCTTCCCGGCGATCCCGGCGGCGACCGACAAGGCTGAGGCCGCGTTCAAGGCCAAGGGCGTCGACGTGACGGCCTTCCTCGTCAATGTGAAGGACAAGACCACCTTCCTGTTCCCGATCACCGACCACGCCTCGCAGATCGACGGCATCATGCATCCGGCGATGGACGACGTCCTGTCTGGCAAGGCCCCCGTCACATCGCTGACCGACGCCAACAACCAGGTCAACCAGCTGTTCCAGTAAGCGGCGTCGAGGGGCGCCAGCCCGGACATCGCTCCGGCTGGCGCCCCTCGCCATGCTCGGCCTCGCCCTTTCCCGAAACCGTCACTCCCGGGATAGTTCTTCAAGCCGGCCGATCAGATCATCGACGATCTGTCGCCGGACCGGATCGGCGCTGCGGTCGTCGCCGTAGGTCCACGTCAGGGTGTTGGCGTAGCGGCGGACGTAGAAGTCGTAACGATTCCCATGACCCACGAGCGCGTACCGCAGTCGATCACCAGCGGGAAACGCTGCCCACAGCCGGCCCGTGACTCTGAAATCTTCTGCGGGCTTGTCGAACGGCGGGAAGGTGAGGCGCACTGTGCCGCATCGCAGCAATGCGATGCGCTTGTCCAGAAGCTCTTGTCTGGCACCCGCCGCATTGGGATAACGCACCGTGAGCGTCGTTACGGGCTGCGCTGGTGAGCCGTTGACCCCAGTCCACGACTCGCCTCCGATTGCCCCCTTCACTGCCAATAACGAGAGTGGCTTACACCAGGTCGGATCACTGCGAACCGCCGCCCTGGAGCAAGCTCAGCGACGTCGACGGAATTGGACAAGCCGGCGCGCTCAGACGGGCGGAAAGTCTCTAACGCGACCGTGAGGCGCTGAGCAGGCACCACCTGACGTCGATCAATCCACCCCCGAATCGTCAGCCCGGTGGCGATCTCCGCGCTGAGCCACAGCAGGCCGGCCGCCAGAACTGCGACAACAATGCGAAGGGTGGCTCTGCGCGCCCGCGCGACCATCTCTTCAGACTAGCTACACCAATTCCGCCCTGAGCCTGTCGAAGGGCGAGAGCACGTTGCCTGGATCCGCAGGCTTCAACAAGCTCAGCCCGCATCAACCGCGCGCCCGGTCCCCACGTTCGCGCGTACCCACGAAACGATGTCAGTCATCGTTGCGCCAGGGGTGAAGACCTCTGCAACGCCCATCTCCGCCAATGCTTGGCGGTCCGCCTCTGGAATGATGCCTCCGCCGAAAAGCACGATGTCGTCAGCATTGGCCGCATGCAGCAGCTCCCTCACTTTGGCGAACAACGTCATATGCGCGCCGGAAAGAACCGACAGCCCGATAGCGTCAGCATCCTCGGCTATTGCCGTCGCGACAATCTGCTCCGGGGTCTGGTGCAGGCCCGTGTAGATCACCTCCATGCCCGCGTCACGAAGTGCGCGGGCGACGACCTTGGCTCCGCGATCGTGGCCGTCAAGGCCAGGTTTGGCCACGACAATTCGCAGCGGAGGTGGGGACGACGGCACATCCGATTCCACGTCGCCAAACCTACTACTGGGTAATATTTGGTCGTGGGGACCAGTGTCGATGGAGGCATATCGCCGGCGGGATTCCCACGCCTCCTGACACTGGACTGGCCGCGAGTGGCATCTGGCCTGGTGATCGAGGCCGCCTGGGCCACAGCCCACATGGTGATGTATCCACTCGGACTGTTCTCATCACCAACTCGGATCGCCGGCGGGCGCAGTCACGATCTCCGAGGCCTCAACCCAGAACAACGCGGGCTTTTCCACCACGACGTCGAGGCGGCCGAGACGCCGATTTTGCTGGTACACGGGATCGTCGACAACCACGCCATCTTCACCGTGATGGAACGCGCACTGCGCCGCCGCGGCTTCCAAACGCTGTCCAACTACGACTACGGCTTGCTGACCCACGACATTGCGCACGCTGCGGCACGTTTGGGAGAGGCCGTTGCGCAGCTGTCCACGAGAACGGGCTACGAGCGAATCCACGTCATTGGCCACAGCCTGGGTGGACTCATCGCCCGCTACTACGTGCAATGCCTGGGTGGCGACCGTCACGTACACACCCTGGTGACGCTAGGCACACCTCATCAAGGCACCCAGCTGGCATGGGCTGCACCGTTGCTGCCGCTGGTCCGACAACTCACCCCGAATTCCTCAGTGATCCAGGAGCTGGCCGAGCCGGCGCCGGAGTGCCAGACCCGCTTCATCGCGTTCTACAGCGATATCGACCACCTCGTGATACCCGGTCACAACGCCCGGCTTGACCATCCTGACCTGCATGTGCAGAACATCCACGTACGCGGCGTGGGCCACCTCTCAATGCCGAACAACGGACGGATCGCCTTCACGATCGCTCAAGCCCTTCACGATCGCTCAAGCCCTTCACGATCGCTCAAGCATTGCGTGAACTTGAGCCTGATGGAACTCCTAGCGCGTCATAGCGCTTCGACCTGTCAATAATTTGCGTCGGCCCGGCTAGGCGTTGAAGTTTCCGTTACATGCTTGTTATCTTTCACGCAGGTCTGGCCTACTTCGGGGGTCCAGTCAATAACGGAACTAGATCAGACAAACAGTTGGCGCACCATCCAGGTAGCCTTCTCCCTTCCTGGATGCGACGTCGGGAGTCAGGAGCCCGATCGAGTGCTGGCGCCGACAGATGAGGGATGAGGGAGCTGTCCGGGGAACAGCAAACCGAACGCGAAGACCATCCAGACGTCAGCGCTGGACCTGAGCCCGATTAAGGGCAAGGTCTGGCTTTGGCACGGATTCGCGGCGCTTGGCATTTCTGCCTTGGGCCTCGCCGTTGCCGCGGCAGTAGGCCTGACGACGGATGCCCAGACAACGCGTGACTTGTCCGCGGTTCCTGACACATCTGGAACGGTCGCTACGACGCCGGCTGAAAAGCTCGGCAAGAAATCCGCCATCGAGGACCCAGGTCTCACGGCAGTCGGCATGAGGGAATCCTCCACAAACGATCGCCCGACCAGAAGCGCAGCCATACGCGCGGCGCTGGTTGAGGAGGCAGCCGCCCAGCGAGACGAGTTGTTGGCGAAAACCGCGGACGAGATCAGCCGAGCGGCCCAGTCGGCCAGCCGCGACGCTCGCCAAAAAGAACTGAAGCACGTCGATCGTGCGAGCCGCGAGGCGGCAGCACAGATCGCGGCGGAAAATCTCCGTCGGGCAGTGGCAGCTCGCGTGGCGGCAGCGAACAAGCGGCAGGCCGCGGAGAACCAGCCGAACAATTCTGGGGTCGATTCCTCCAAGTCAGAGCCAGGAAACCGCAGCAATGTCGGCGGGTCCGGCAGCGGTAGCGGCGGATGCGGATCAGCGGAGGGGGCGTCTCTCCGGTGCCGGGCGCGGTTATCGGCGCCCACTTCGGCGAGTACGGCTCGTGGTCGCGCTACCACACCGGGCTTGACTTCCGCGCCGCCTACGGCACGCCGATTCGGGCCGTCAAGGGAGGGGTCGTGCTCTATGCCGGCAACTCCGGTGATTGGGCCGGCAACCATGTGGCAATCAAGCACGCCGATGGCATGACCACCATGTACTCACACATGTCGTCCATGGCGGTGCGGGCCGGCCAAAGCGTGAGCGCAGGGCAGGTCATCGGTCGCGTCGGAGAGACGGGCCGAGCCTTCGGAGCCCACCTGCACTTCGAGCTCTACCCCGCCGGCGTGAAGTACGGCGATGTCTACAAGGCCATCAACCCGCAACCCTGGCTCGCGTCCAACGGAGTCACGACGCACTGATTTTCTGGGAGCTGCTCGCGCATCGCGCGCTTTCGATCCGCCTACTTCGTCGTCGCTCGCAGACGATGAAGCGTGTCCGCTCGCTCCTCCTCAGCACGGCGGGCGCGCGATTCCCGACGCTCGCAGCTGGGTCAGACAGCTCCACTTTCCGCGAGGAGAGAGTTGGTCACAGCGCTGGAAAAAAGACACGGCCGAAGTTGTCGAGATCCGCTTGCACCCCGTTACAGATCCGTTATTGTTTCCGAAGCGTCCACCGTTTGTCACAGAACGCGGGCCTCCAGCAGCAGACGATCCACCCAAACTTGTACTGCGGCAGAGGCAGGACTCGGGGAACCTGTCGTCGTACGAGGAGATTTGGGTGCCAAGCTCGTCGTCGGAGCGTACGCGTGCGCGTCGCGCCTTGATGGAGAACATCAGAACAGACCAGAAGAGCTGGCTGCGTCACGGAGTGGCAGCCATGGCGGTGTCGCTTCTGGGCCTCGGGGTTGCCGGCTCTGTGGTCCTCACAGGTGCTGCTCAGCACACGACCTTGACGACAACGGTCGCGACGACCGACCTTGCGAAGCAAACCAGCCGCGGAAGCGAACGTGCGCGGCTCGACCCGGCGAAAGTGAAGAGTCTCGCCGACCAGCGGGCGGAGCTGCTGAGCAAGATCGATTCGCAGGTTTCCGAGGCTTCCACCGACAAGTCGGCACGAGCGCGGTACAAGGCTCTCGAGGACGTCTCGGCCGCGACCCGCAAGCAGGCTGTCCTGCTATCACGCGGCAAAAGTGCGCCGACCAACCAGCTCCCTTCAGCGCAAGACGGCTCCAGCGCTCGAGGCTGCCTGCCAGTCACGAGTGGCTACAGCATCGCCGCTCATTTCGGACAGGTCGGCCCGTGGGCCCGATACCACACGGGTTTGGACTTTTCTTCCCCTGTGGGTACGCCGCTACACGCTCCTGCATCGGGCGTCGTCACCAACGCCGGAATCGGCCCCGCCAGCGGGTGGGCCGGCAACTACGTCGCAATCAAATACCCGGATGGCACCCACACCTTGATGGCTCATATGTCGACGGTCTCCGTCAGCGTCGGTCAGACCGTGTCGGCGTGCCAGCTCGTCGGCGCGATCGGGCTGACGGGCCGGACCTTCGGGCCGCACGTACACCTGGAGGTCTACCCGGCGGGCGTCACCCCCGGCGACGTCTACAGCGCGGTCAACCCCGTCCCCTGGCTGAACGCGCACGGCCTCAAACCCTAAGCCCCCATCCGAGGCCGAGTTGGCAGAACCCAGTTGAGCCTGGCTCAACTGGGTTCTGCCAATTAAGATTGCTTCGCTCGCTGGCGCTCGCTCCGCGCGAATCGCGCTTTGTAGCCCCTACTTCGTCGTTCCTCGCGACAAAAGCGCGTCGCCTCCCTCCTCTCAGCACGGCGGCGCGCGATCCGGGGTCTAGGTGTTATAGCTTTTCCAGCGGCGCATGTCGCACGGACAGCCGCTTGAGGCCTAACGACCCGAAGTCCACGTCGGCCATGGGCTTGTCCTGATCGCCGGAGGTTGCGACAACGGTGCCCATGCCGAAGGTGGTGTGCAGCACCCGATCTCCAGCGGCCAGCGTGGGAATCTCGCGGACGGCCCGCGGCCTCGCTCCGTACCCAACGCTGTTCCGCCATTCCTGGTTGGCTGAGGTCGCCGACGTATTGCGCCAGCTCGTGACGGAGGCCTCGGTTCGCCGCCAGTCGATCAGCTGGCTCGGAACCTCGTTGAGGAACCGACTTGGTGGATTGTGCTGCGGAGACCCCCACGCCGACCTGGCGATCGCTCGGGAGATGTAGAGGCGCTTGCGAGCGCGGGTGATGCCGACGTACGCGAGCCGCCGTTCCTCCGCCAGTTCGTTGCCCGTGCGCTCCGCGATCGCTCGCTGATGAGGGAAAACGCCGTCTTCGCACCCTGTCAGGAAGACAGTGTCGAACTCTAGGCCTTTGGCTGTGTGCAAGGTCATCAAAGTGACGACACCGGCATCGACCTGGTCCGGAGCATCCGGAATCTGGTCGGAGTCAGCGACGAGCGCGACACGTTCCAGAAAGGCGCCCAGCGAAGCATCAGGTTGCGCCGCACCTGCGGCCAGGTCTGCCTCAGGATCGAGTGCCGTGGCCAAGTCCCCTTCTGGATCGGCCGGCGCATCGAGATCCTCCGACAGCCCGATGTCGTCCAGCTCGTCCTCAGGCACGGTAAGTGTTGCCACTCCGCTGACGAACTCGCGGGCGACCGTGATCAACTCCCTGAGGTTCTCCAGCCGGGTCTCATCCTGCGGGTCGGTCGAGTCGTGGAGCTCGGCGAGATAGCCGGACTTGTCCAGCACGCTGGTCAAGATGGCGTCGGCCGACATGTCCGCGGCCACCATGGCCTCGTGGTCATCAAGGAACTTTGCGAACGCCTTCAGCTGATTTGCTGAGCGGGAAGCCAGACCTCGAATCTCGTCCACGCGGCGAAGCGCGTCGCCGAAGCTAATGCCCTCTCGCGCCGCCAGGTCAGCGACCGCGGACTCGGCCCGGTCGCCGAGTCCGCGCTTGGGAACATTCAATATGCGGCGCAGCGAAACGTCATCGGCCCGGTTGGCGATGGCCCGCAGGTAGGCGATGGCGTCTCGCACCTCACGGCGTTCGTAGAAGCGCACACCGCCGACCACCTTGTACGGCATGCCAGCGCGAATGAACGCTTCCTCGAAGGCTCGGGATTGGGCGTTGGTTCGATAGAACACCGCCGCATCCCCGTAACGATGTCCGCCGTCCTTATTGAGACGCCTGATCTCGGCGACGACGAACTGGGCCTCGTCATGCTCGGTGTCGGCGACGTAACCAACCAGCTGCTCACCGTCTCCGGCGTCGGACCACAGATTCTTGGGTTTGCGGTTTTCGTTGCGCGTGATGACAGCGTTCGCTGCATTCAAGATGGTCTGGGTCGATCGATAGTTCTGTTCGAGCAAGATCACCTTCGCGCCAGGGAAATCGGACTCGAAGTCGTTGATGTTGCGGATCGTCGCTCCGCGGAAGGCGTAGATCGACTGATCGGAATCGCCCACCACCATGAGCTCCGGCGGGTCGACGGCAACGATATTCGGATCGGGTTGCGGATCGGACGCGCAGAGTTCCCGGATCAAGACGTATTGCGCGTGGTCAGTGTCTTGGTACTCATCGACCAGCACATGCCGGAAGCGTCGCCGATATTGTTCGCGCAAGTCGGGAAAGGCTTGCAGCAGATGCACTGTCGTCATGATCAGATCATCGAAATCCAGCGCATTGGCCCTGATCAGTCGCCGCTGGTATTCCCGATAAGCCTCGGCATAGCTTTCCTCCAGCGGCGAGCGCGCCCGGGATACCGCCGACTCATGATCGACGAGCTCATTCTTGCACTGAGAGACCCAGTTCATGATCGCCCGCACCGGGAACCGCTTCGGATCAAGATCAAGATCATGAGCCACCAGCTGCATCAGGCGCTTGGAGTCGGCATCGTCGTAGATCGAGAACGTGCGAGAGATATTGAACCGGCCGATCTCCGATCGCAGGATACGAACGCAGGCGGAGTGGAAGGTCGAGATCCACATCAGCTTGGCTCGATTTCCAACCAGATCCATGACCCGACCGCGCATCTCGGCGGCGGCTTTGTTGGTGAAGGTGATCGCAAGAATCGAGCCCGGGTGCACTCGGCGTTGGCTCACCAGATAGCAGATGCGGCGCGTCAACACTCGGGTTTTGCCCGAACCTGCTCCGGCAACGACGAGCACCGGACCGCCCTCGTGCAGCACCGCCTCCCGCTGCGGAGGGTTCAGTCCGTCAAGGAGCAGTTCTGTCGTCAGTGCGGGACGGGGGCCCCATGAGGGGCCGTATGTGGGGCAGTATCAGGGGCAGCCTGAGGGCTGGTCGGCTCGGCTTGCGTCGTACTCGTCATAACCCAGCCCACCTTAGTGGGGTGCTGGGACATCTGGGCTGAGCCTGTGGAAGCCATGCAGGTGCCCTGCGACGGGCCCAGGGCACATCACATCAAGCTGACGGCACGTCACAACGCGACTCGCCACAACTCCTCGATTCACGCGTAAATTGGTGGCTATGGCCCTGCCGACGATCTCGCTCGGGACGCTGCTCAAGCGCATCGTGCAAGCGGTGCTCGCAGTCCAGGGAGCTACCCTGCTTGGCCTGGTCATCGTCGATTATCGGCGTAAGAAGCTCCGTAGACCCGCTACCTTCCCGCGACTCCCGCCCCGATCGGTGACCGCCGGCACTTCAGAGGTCACCGTCTACACATACGGCGAAGACCTCTATCGCGACATGCTGAACGCCATTAGCCAAGCCAAGTCGCGAATCTTTTTCGAGAGCTTCATTTGGAAGGCCGACGCCATCGGTAAAGCGTTCAAAGACGCGCTGATCGATGCGGCCAATCGCGGAGTCAAGGTCTACGTCGTCTTCGACGAGTTCGCCAACCTCGTCGTTCCCCGCTCCTTCTTCGTCTTCCCAAAGAACATCGCCGTACGCCGGCATCCGCTGATCGTGTCCGGCTTCCGGTTCCCGCGCAATACCGGCCGCGACCATCGCAAGGTGCTCGTCGTCGATGACCTGGTGGCATTCCTCGGCGGTTACAACATCGGGAGCCTCTACGCGACGGACTGGCGTGACACCCACGCCCGGCTTACCGGCGACATCGTGTGGGATGTACAGAACGCTTTCATCGACTTCTGGAATCTCTGGACAGGGCGTCATCAAGCCGCACTCCCCGACTTCGGCAGCCCGACCTGGCAACCAGACATTCGGATTCATCGCAACATGCCGCGCAACATGGTCTATCCGATCCGAGGCATGTATCTGGATGCCATCGACCGCGCGTCGCACCACATCTACCTGACCCACGCCTACTTCATCCCCGACACAGACGTCCTATCCGGGCTCATCCGAGCTGCACGCCGAGGCGTGGACGTGCGGATCATCATTCCGGCGGAGTCCAACCACATCGTTGCTGACTGGTTGTCGCGCGGCTTCTACAGCCACCTCCTCCGCAACGGCATACGCCTACTGCTGTATCAGGGCGCCATGGTGCATGCAAAGACAGCGACCATCGACGGCCAGTGGTCGACGATCGGCACAGCGAACATCGATCGACTGAGTCTGCTCGGCAACTACGAGATCAACATGGAGGTCTTCAACAGCGACGTGGCCAAGCAAATGGAGGAGATCTTCGACATCGACTCGACCAATACCGTGGAGCTCACCCTGGACGACTGGCAGCGCCGGCATGCCATGGTGAAGTTCTCCGAGACCGTACTGACCCCGTTGCGTCCGCTCCTCTAGCCTCTTTGCCCTCAGCGCCCTCGGCCCGTCGGGCCGAGCTCCCATCTATCTCGCCGAAACCTACGTAGACCAAGGTTGCTGTAAAGGGAGAACCAGATCAGGCGTTGACCGATTCGAGAGCCACCTCAGCGCTCGCTGCGGCTGCCCGTCGCCTTGCGCGCAGGGCGGCGACGTAGAGACTCGCGACCGTGATCAGCACGATCGCAAGATAAATCGGGATACGGGCCGAGTCAGGCACGTCAAAGGTGCCAAAGAGAACGCGCACATTGGTCAACAGGATCAAGCCGCCGACGGCCACACCCAGCAAGTGTGCCGGCGCAACCCTGACCAGCAAGGCGGCGAGCGGAGCGGCGACCAATCCGCCTACCAGCAGAGCGATCGCGTACGCCCAGTAAATCCCCGAGACGCCGATACCGATCAGAAAGCCCAGGCTGGCAGCGGCACTGACGGCAAACTCGGAGGTGTCGACAGACCCGATGACCTTGCGGGGCTCCAGCCGCCCGCCGCTGAGCAATGCCGGCGTTGCGACCGGACCCCAACCACCGCCGCCAGTGGCATCGACGAAGCCGGCGAACAGACCCAGCGGAGCCAGGAACCTGAGGGTGAGTCGATTCTTCAGTTGTGGCCGGATACCGATGACAAACCGGACGATGATGTAGAGACCCAGCAACGCCAAGATCACTGACATGATCGGCTTCGCCCAGTCGGTAGACAGTGCAGAGAGAACCGTTGCACCAAGGAACGCGCCCACGGCACCAGGTCCAGCGAT
The DNA here is from genome assembly GCA_963712625.1 of uncultured Actinomycetota bacterium. Lineage (GTDB taxonomy): Bacteria > Actinomycetota > Actinomycetes > Propionibacteriales > Propionibacteriaceae > Microlunatus. Next base: position 16,068 of record CAVQIU010000010.1, on the reverse strand, counting down.
CCTGGCGACTACCGGCCAATCCACATTCCTCAGTCGCCAGTGCGACAGCCCAGAGGCGATATTTGTCCCGAGCTCGCTGAAGTGCACCGACGCTGATGCTGCAACAGGGGTCAGGCCCGCCAGTACAAGAAGGCTGGAGGACGTCGCGCCGTAGCCCATGCCGAGGCTGCCGTCGACCAACTGGGCAACGAAGCCGACCGTTGCGAGAACGATGAGTTTTCTCACTGTGAGTCCTTTTGGTTGGGGCGTTCGCGCATCGCGCTCGGAATCCGCCTACTTCGTCCTCACTCGCCGGACGAAAGTGTGTCTACTCCCTCCTGCGTCCATTGCTCGCTCCGCTCGCTAAGGCTGGCGCGCGATACCGACGCTCACGCCCCGTTGATGACTTTTACTACAGAGTCCCTAGGGATTAGCGAGAACCCTACCGGTCACGACGGCTGCGGTTGAGGCAGCGTCTCAGAGCCCGGACAGGCAGCCGGAGAGTCGGGCGATCAACTCCACGCGGACGGGTTTGCCACCAGCGCAGCAACAGGCTTGGGCATGTTCACCCGTAACGACATTGGCAAGCGTGACGCTCTCCAGAATCGCCCGCTCCGAGGCTCGCAACGCGATCCAGACTTCCTGGAGGGCTGCAGCCGAGCCGACGTAAGCCAGGTTCTCCGGCCGACTACCGCGTACGTTGGCGAGTTCGCCATCGAGCGCGCGAATCACATCCGCGATGCTGATCGCATCAGCGGGCCGCGCCAGTCGGTAGCCGCCGTCGGGGCCGCGCTGGCTTCGCAGCAAACCGGTGCGTCGCAGCTCACCAAGAATGCTCTCGAGGTACTTGTTGGGAAGATGTTGAGCTTCGGAGAGCTGCTCCACCGTACGCGGTGCGTCGGCCGCGGCGAGCTCCGACAACGCCCGCAGCGCGTAGTCAACTCGAGCCGAAAGCCTCATCTGCGCAGACCCTTCATGGCACGGTAATTTTCGGTCACGACCTCACCCCACGATCGACCTTACTGCCATAGCACAGCAACCGCGGCGTTCGCTACGGTGAGGGCGCCAATCAGTCCCCAGAGGCCGCGGGGTATCGAGGCGAATTTGCGATTCTTGGCGACCAGCACGACGATCACGACCGTAATGACGAGCTTGAGCGCGATCTTGATGTGGTTCACCGGCTCCGGTCCGATCTCGTCCAGGGTGACCAGGACAAGGCCAGTGATGAGGAGAGCGAATGACCCGTTCAGCATCGACGCATTGACCTCAGGTTCCTTCGACCTGAGTTGCACGAGCACGCCGCCGAGCAGGGCGGCGAAGCCAATCAGGTGAAGCAGCACCAAGGTCTGATGCGCGATCTGCATGGCCCGACCCTAATGGTCGGGTGTTGGAACGAGCCGCAGGTCGGATCGCGCGCCGCCGTGCTGAGGAGAAGGGAGCCGACACGCCTTTAGTCGGCGAGCGACGACGAAGTAGGCGGGTTCCGAGCGCGATCCGCGCGGAGCGGAGCGGAGCAGTTCAACATAGCTAGACGAGCCGTCTGTCGGTTGCCCAACGGGTCAATTGATGGCGGTTCGAGAGCTGCAACTTACGCAGCACACTGCTCACGTGGGTCTCGACGGTCTTGATCGAGATGAACAGCTCTTTGGCCACCTCCTTGTACGCGTAACCGCGTGCGATCAGCCGGAGCACTTCCCGCTCGCGTTGGGACAGGCGGTCCAGGTCCTCGTCGATCGTCGCCAGATCTATGGATCCGGAGAATGCGTCCAGGACGAACCCGGCCAAGCGGGGGGAAAAGACCGCGTCGCCCTCGGCGACCCGACGGATGGCGTCGATCAGCTCGCTGCCGCTGATCGATTTCGTGACATATCCTCTGGCGCCTGCTCGGATCACACCGATCACATCCTCGGCAGCGTCGGAGACCGACAGCGCCAGGAATTTCTGTTCTGGATTCTTTTCGTGCACCTTGCGGATGACCTCGACACCACCGCCGCCAGGCAGGTGCACGTCCAACAACACCACGTCCGGATGGGTTTGCAGGATGACCGCTATGGCCCGGTCGGCGTCGGCGGCCTCACCGACAACGGCCACCGAGCGGCCGATCTCGGCCTTCACACCGGTACGGAACATGGCGTGATCATCAACGATGACAACGCTGTACGGCCGGCGCTCGGCGGCATTCTGCGAGGTCGGCTGCTTCGTGGTTTCAGTCATCTCTTGATCTCCAGTCGCACTTCCGTGCCGTCTTCCGGTGCTGAACGAAGGGTGGCAGAGCCACCGTGTCGTGCCATGCGATCGATGATGCTGCCTTTGACACCCATACGGTCCTCGGCGACAGCATCAACATCGAAGCCTGTCCCGCGGTCACGGACGAATACCTCGACGGAGTCCTCATCGACTTCGGCGTAGACGTCGATCTTGTCGGCCCCAGAATGCTTCGCTGCATTGACCATGGCTTCGCGCGCGGCGCGTACCAGGGCTTGGATGGCATCTGAGCTGTCGCAGTCGCCAACGGTCACCAGCTCGACCGGGACGCCTCGCTCATCTTCAACCTCAGCCGCGACGGCCGTCAGTCCCGCCTTGAGGGTCGCTTCGGGTAGCTCGTCGCCGTACAGCCAGTTGCGCAGCTCTCGCTCCTGGCGACGAGCCAGCTGTTGCACGGCTTTGGGATCGTCCGCTTGGCGCTGGATCATGGCGAGCGTTTGCAGCACCGAGTCATGGAGGTGGGCGGCCATATCGGCGCGGGCGTCTGCCCGGACTCGCTCTGCTCGGGCCTGGTTGAGGGCCGTACGAGAACGATGTAGCCACGGTGCCAAGACGATCGCCAAGCCGGCCAACGCCAGCATCGTCATCGCCATGACGTCGGGCAACTGCGAGATCTGGCCTCGCTGAGCGAGCACAATGCCGAATGCCGCGCCCACCAGACCCAGGCCGACGATGACGCGTACCATCGACGGCCAGCCACCGCGGGCCACGAATGGAGCCAGCCACGCCTTGCCGCCGGCCTCGTCGCGCCAGCGTTTCTGCTGTGTGGAGTCGGCCTGTCGCCAGACCAGCGCGGCTCCGGCGCAGGCGAACGCCACCGGCCAGAAGAGCTGCGAGCTGATACCGAGCCCGGTGTTTTGCATGATCCACAGCAGCCCGACACCAAGGGCTACCAGTGCCAGCAGCATCCCCCAGTCGATCCGCCGCTTCGGCTTGCTTTGGTCCCGCATACCTGTTCGGCTGGCAGACTCCAGACCAGGTGCCTTGACGGTCGACTCTGGCGGCAACAAGAGCCACAGCGCGCCGTACGCGATCACTCCGATGAATTGAAAAGTCGCCAGTGCGACAAAAGCAATGCGCACCGCCATCAACGGCCATCCGAGATGCCGGGCCAGTCCCGTACAGACTCCGCCTAGCCATGCACCCTCAGCCACTCGCGTGGCTCGCGGCCGTCCATCGGAGTTGGCTTGGGTGGAGTCAGCAACGGCCGCCGATTCCGGCAGTGCCGCGGTCGTTGCCTGCGGTAGGTCAGCGCCGACGGACGATTCCGCAGCCTCGCTGGCTTCGTCAACCTGCTGCGATGGCCCAGTCTCGGGCTCGTGAATGTCAGGCTCGAGATGACTCGAGTCCGTGGCGGTCATGATCTCCTAACCCTCACACGCATCGTTGCGTACGACCAGCAGGGTCGTCCCCCACTTCTCCCTTAGCCGAAAGAACTTGGACGTCGCGGCGACGAGACTGGTTCCATCGCGCGCCGACAGCCGGGAGCAATTGGGGGTCGTCCCTGATAGTTCGAGGGTAGCCCGCTGGGCAGGATGGAGCGTATGAGCTCGATCTGGACGATCCGACGTAGTGCGACGGATGCCAAGCTCGCAGGTCTTTGCGGCGGCGTGGCGACGCACTGGGGGGTCGATCCATTGCTGGTGCGAGTTGGATGGGTCTTGCTCGCGCTGAGCGGCGGTATCGGGCTTGTGCTCTATCTCGCAGGGTGGCTGTTGATCCCTGTCGAGGGTCGCGACCGAGCGCCGGTGGATGACTTGTTCGGCGAGTCCGTCCGGCGCTGGCCCAAGGAACTGTGGATCACTCTCGTTGTCATCGCCAGCCTTGCGATGTTCGCGATCTTTGGCTGGCTCAGCCCATTCAGCATCGGGCCCGCAATCGTGATTGCTGTCATTTGGTACTTCGGCTTCTACAAGGGCCGCCATGACAAACGATCTTCGACAGCGCAGATCTCGACAGCCGATACCAGGCTCCCGGCTCGAAGTGCCGGCGCAGCCGCAGTTTCATTCATTCAATATGCCGGGCCGCCGTCGCCGTTCACCGAGGCAGCAGTGGCATGGCAACGGCGGATCGAGGAACATACTCGCCAAGTTGCCGCTGCCGATCACGCTGCTGCTACCCCGGCAGAAACCTGGCCCAGTCCTCCACCAGCAGGCCCCTCGCACCAGCCACCATCAGCATCCGCTGACGAGCCTGCCGCATCCGTCATCAGATCCACCCGCCGCAGAACACAGCGCCTTCTTGGCTGAACCCGATCCGGTTGGCCTCTACGTCGAGCCACCCGCGTCCGTACCAGTCAAGTTGTCGGACATGCGCTCGGCCAAGCGCCTTCGCCTGATCTCGCTGATTGTGCTCGGTTTGACTCTGTCGGGGCTCGGCATAGCTCAGGCACTCGGCGTCGCGATCCCGCTGGCCGGTTACTTGGCCGCCGCGCTACTGGTCATCGGCTTGACACTCGTGGCCGCGACCTGGCTCGGCATGGCGCGCGGTCTGCTACCGCTCGGGATCTTGCTTGCGATCGCCGTCGTGATCATCACTGCTGCCGGACCTGCGCTTCGCGCGCCCGCTGCGACTGCTTCAAACTACGCGTACACCAATGTGGCGGACCTGCCAGCCGCGGGTGATTCCGAGGACTTCGGCGAACTTTCAGTTGATCTCAGCCGGCTTGCGATGACGAGCGATGCGACATACTCAGCACATGTTGATCTTGGCCGTCTAGAGATCACGGTGCCGAAAGACGCCAACGTTCTGATCAACTACACAGCCGATGTTGGAGAAGTTCGCGCGTACGGCGTGGATGTGCAGGCAGGCTCCGACCTCAGCGGTCAGATCCCGGATCAGCGGCCAACCCAGCCTCGACAGCACACGTTGACGCTCGATCTGTCCGTAGACGCCGGGAACATCGAGGTGCAACGATGAGGAAAACCTACGACGTCGTCGCCTTGATCTTTGGCCTCCTGCTCTGCTGTGTGGCACTTGGATCGCTGTGGCTAACTTTTGTCGGCCCTCTCAACTGGCAGGTGATCAGGATCGTGGCTCCCATGGGTCTGGTCGCAGTCGGTGTTGTCGGCCTGGTGCTTTCCCGAAATCGTCAGTAGCCCATCCCATGAAAGGTGTGTCATGAGCAGCCCCTATCCGCCGCAGCCGCCCAAAAGGCTTGAGCGGAGCAAGTCCAACCGAATCGTGGGTGGCGTCTGTGCCGGAGTCGCCAACTACCTCAACATGGATCCCACGCTGGTGCGGGTGCTCACCGTCGTGATCTCACTCTTCACCGGTGTTCCAGTCATCCTCTACATCGTCGCGCTCTTCGTGATGCCTGAGGAGGGATCGCAGCCGAACCCGCCGAACTATCCACCAGTTGGCGGTCCGCAAGCCCAAGCGGGCGGCTACTCGCCGACACCGCAGCAGACAGCTCCTCCGGCGTACGCGCCCTATACTTCGTCGTCAAGTTCCGCGCCCGCGCAGCCTCAGTCGTCAGCAGCCGGTCCGGTTTCGGCCGATGACTCCGTCTGGGGCAGCGAGGGCGCGCCCTGGGAACAGCGCCAGCCCGCTCCGGAGCCGGTTGCTGCGCAACCGGAGGCTGCTGTGTCGGAGTCACAGCCGGTTGGTCCATCCGAGCCGGAGGCGCCGGTCGTACCACACGCCCACGAGGAAGACGCTACTGAATCGGCACCTGAGCCTGAGGGGCCAGAGGAGCGTCCCGCCGACACCGAGGGCGCCCCAGCCGAGAGCGCACCCGAAGCCGAATCCGCCCCGCCGTCTGAGGGCGGTCAGCAAACCGACCGCACCTGAGAGCCCGTGGTCCAAGGAGAAACTCGGAGTTGGCTTCATCGGCGCTGGTGCGGTCATGCAGGCGATTCATCTACCGACTCTGGCTCGGCTGATTGATCTCTTCGAGGTGCGCCAGGGTCCACGACGTGGTCGCCGATGTCGCGACCGGCGTTGCGGCCCCCGGGGTCGGGGCTCGATCGTCGAATTCGCTGGAGAATGTGCTCACCGATCAGGCCGTGGATGTCGTGGCGATTTGCAGCCGGCCACCTCCTCGAGTCCCAGCGCTCCCGATCCGCCACCACCTGGTCCTCATCCGATCGGCCAACATCTTCACCCTCCCGATCGGCCTGCAAACCTTGATCAATCGATGCCTCTGGGCCTGTCGAACGGCGGTCCCCGGCGGTACCCAGTCCAACCCACCCACCAACATCAAGGAGCACAAACCATGACGTTCCGCGTCGGCCTCAACCCGCTGCCCTGGGTCCTGACCCCGAACGGATTCGAGCTGTCGGTTTCCGTGCTGCGGGATGCCTTCGGCGAGATCAGCCAAACCCCGTTCATCGGGATCCACGCCGACCCGCCCGACGACCTTGACGCTGACGGCTACCGCAAGTTATTGACCGAGTTCGGGCTGATCCCTGCGCCCGGATATTTCTCGGCCGACTTCGCCGACGTGGCCACTGAGACAGTCGTCGAGGCAGCCAAGCGACACGCCGCCGTTCAAGCGGCACTCGGCAACACCGAAGTGTTCATCGCGAACGGACTCGCTCCGGCTCGCCGCGACACACCTGCGGTCGGTGCCGATGCCGACGACAGGCGGCTGCAGGCCGTGATCGACCGCCTCGGCGCCGCGGCCGAAGCGATCACCTCGGAAGGAGTCCGGCCGGCCCTGCATCCTCATGTCGGGCACCTGGATCGAGACAGAGGCCGAGACAGAGTCCGTACTGGCCGCCGTGCCCGACACGGTCCTCGGGTTCGGACCGGACACAGGTCACCTGACCTGGGCGGGAATGGATGCCATTGCCGTGATGGGCCGGCACGCAGACCGGATTGCCGCCGTCCACCTCAAAGACGTACGGCTTGACCAGGCCGCGGCCGCGAAGGCCACCAGTGCCGACTACGGCGGCTCGACCCGCGGCCCACACCAGGTATGGACCGAACCGGGCCGCGGGGATGTTGATCTGGCCACCGCCCTCGCCACATTGCCAGCCGACTTCGCAGGCTGGGTGATTGTGGAAGTCGACGTGCCTGAGGCGCCCAGCAATCTGGAATCTGCCCAGATTTCCGCGGCGTGGGTGGTCGATCACTACGGACCCGACGTCTTCTGAGACGACCACGACAATCACGACTTAGCAAGAGTTCGGCCCCCGCTCTTCGATGGCCGAACCCTCGATGGCCGGTAGGCGGTACCCCGCAGCTACGGCACAGATGGCCGGGCGGTCCCACCGTTCGATCTTTGAGGATCCAGCAACGACAACCGAACCGATGACACCCGACAAACCTGCGCTGCTCACCAGGCGCGGTGACCCCGATGACTTCCTGACCCGCTGGCGATTCGGCGACTGGAACCGGCTCCGGGTCCGCTGCTAGCGGCCGGGCGTGCCAGTCGACACACCTAACGGGACATGAGGATCGCGGCTCGCCTGCGGACGAGCTTCAGTATGGTCGGCACAGCATTCCGTGTTGCCCATCGAAGGGTCGAACGCCCTTCTCGACCAAGAACGGAACAAGATCATGTCAGTATCGAATGCGGTAGGGGTCGGGTTCGTCGGCACCGGGATGATCAGCGATACCTACCTGGAGAACCTCACTAGCTTCGCCGACGTCCGCGTGGTCATTCTCGGCGATCTTGACCAGGATCGGGCACGCGAGCAGGCCGAAAAATACAACGTCCCGGAGTGGGGCTCGACTGGCGACGTGCTAGCCCATCCCGACGTTGAGATCGTCGTCAATCTGACCATCCCGGCCGCTCATGCCGAAGTCGCATCGCAGGCGATTGCGGCAGGTAAGCACGTATGGAGTGAGAAGCCCATCAGCATCGACCGGGCGAGTGGGCGCGCCCTCCTCGACCAAGCCAACGCCGCCGGACTACTTGTCGGCGTCGCCCCTGACACCGTGCTGGGTCCGGGGCGTTCAGACCGCAAGGCGAGCGATCGCGCATGGTGACATTGGGGAGCCGTTATCCGCGCAGACCGTGATGCAATACCCAGGGCCCGACATCTTCCACCCGAATCCCGAGTTCCTCTTTGCTACCGGTGCCGGCCCGCTCTTCGACATCGGGCCGTACTACATCACCACGTTGATCCACATATTTGGGGCAGTTGCCAGAGTCGCAGCCGTCGGCTCGAAGGGCCGGGCCACGCGTACCGTCCAGGTTGGCGATCGGGCGGGAACCGAGTTCCCGGTCGACGTTCCCACCCATGTCAGCGCAATCGCTCAGTTCGCCAGCGGCGGAGTGAGTCAGAGCGTCTTCAGCTTCGATTCACCGCTGGTCACCATGGGAGTCGTCGAGATTACTGGCACCGAGGGCACACTCGTCGTGCCCGATCCGAACCGCTTCACCGGCGAGGTCAAGATCACCAGAGCGCCGGCGTTCGCAGCAATAGGGAGCGATCCGGACTGGCAGAACGTCCCAGTTACTGGCGTTCTCGCCGGGCGCGGCATCGGTGTGCTGGACATGGCCCGCTCAATTCGTACCGGCTCCCGACCGTTGGCCTCGGGTGAGCTTGCCTATCACGTGCTCGACACACTCATGGCGATCGACGAAGCTATCGCGACCACCCGAACCGTCGAGATCAACAGCAGCGTCGAGGCCATCCCGCTCGTGGCAGAGGACTGGGACCCGTTTGCGGCCACCCTAGAGGCGTAATCGAAGATCGCCTGCCGGCTCCCAAGGTTTTCGTCCGGCGTCGCGTACCAGATCGACGAAGTAGCGATGGATTCGCAGATCGTCGGTGACCTCGGGATGGAACGATGTCGCCATCACGTTCTCATGACGCACGGCGATGATCTTCGCCTCGTCCAGTCCGGGCGGTACCACGGCCCCGAGGATCTCCACACCGTCATCGATGCTTTCCACCCATGGTGCGCGGATGAACACCGCATGCACCGGACCGCCATCGATGCCCTCAAGATCAACATCGGTCTCGAAGGACTCGACCTGTCGGCCGAAGGCATTGCGTCGCACGGTGATATCCAGCGCGCCCAACGTTTGTTGATCATCGGTGCCGTCAAGAACGTTCTTGGCGAGCAAGATCATTCCGGCGCAGGAGCCGTACGCCGGCAGTCCCGCTCGCAGCGCGGCGATCAGCGGCTCACGCAGCCCGAAGATCCGCGACAGCTTGTCGATGGTGGTGGACTCACCACCGGGCAACACGATCCCGCTCAGTCCAGCGAGCTCGGCGGGGCGGCGTACGGGTCGGACATCCGCCCCAGTCGCGGTTAGCGCACGAAGATGCTCACGTACGTCACCTTGTAGCGCGAGGACGCCGACAACGGGTGGACGGCTCACCAGCCGCGTTGGGCAAGACGATGTGGCTGCGGAATCTCATCAACATTGATGCCGACCATGGCCTCGCCAAGTCCCCCGGAGACCTTCGCGATCACGTCCGGATCGTCGTAGAAGGTTGTCGCTTTGACGATGGCCGCTGCCCGCTCGGCGGGGTTGCCAGACTTGAAGATTCCCGAGCCAACGAAGACACCTTCAGCCCCAAGCTGCATCATCATCGCGGCGTCGGCTGGAGTGGCGATTCCGCCGGCGGTAAACAGCACGACGGGAAGTTTGCCCAGTTGTGCGATCTCGGCGACAAGCTCGTACGGCGACTGCAGCTCTTTGGCAGCCACGTACAGCTCATCGGGTGCCATCGTGGTGAGGCGTGCTATCTCGGCACGAATCTGGCGCATGTGGGTGACGGCGTTGGAAACATCACCGGTCCCGGCCTCGCCCTTGGAGCGGATCATGGCCGCTCCCTCAGCGATCCGGCGCAGAGCCTCGCCGAGATTGGTGGCTCCGCACACGAACGGTACGGTGAACCGCCATTTGTCGATGTGGTTGGCATAGTCGGCCGGCGTCAGTACCTCGGATTCATCGATGTAGTCAACGCCCAGCGACTGAAGAACCTGAGCCTCGACGAAATGCCCGATCCGGGCCTTGGCCATAACGGGAATAGAAACGGCCGCGATGATGCCCTCGATCATGTCCGGGTCGCTCATCCGCGCAACGCCACCCTGTGCCCTGATGTCTGCGGGAACCCGTTCCAGCGCCATGACGGCCACGGCACCGGCGTCTTCGGCGATCTTGGCCTGCTCTGGCGTGACGACGTCCATGATCACTCCGCCTTTGAGCATCTCGGCCATGCCACGCTTGACGCGGGCAGTGCCGGTGAGGCCGGTTGGTGAGGTGGGGCTGGTGATCTCGGACACGGTCAATCCCTCTTGCTTGCGGTGTTTCGCTGTTTTCGCGACGGAGCCTGTTGCGGCGAGAATCGCTCGCAACGATCCCTTTCGCCCCTCAGTCTAGGTGCCGCCCGGATGACGTCGAGGTCATTTCCAGAACGGCCGAGCAGGGCTCATGTCGCGGTCGTTTGCGCGGCTGTGACGGCAAACGTGCTAGCGGCAACTGGCCGGGAATACGCTCCGGGTATGAGCCAAGCGCCCCAGATGTCCAAACCGACCGAGGCCGGGTTGGCTCGGTTCACCGCCCTACTGGATGAGTTGACGAGCGAACGTGATGTTGTCAAAGCGTCCATGTTCGGCATGCCGGGGATCAAGCGGCGCGGCGGAAAGGCGTTCTGCGGGTTGTACGGGGACGACATGATCTTCAAGCTGGAAGGTGAGGATCACGCCCGCGCCCTGAGTCTGAAGGGTGCGCATCTTTTCGAGCCGATGGCCGGCCGGCCGATGAAGGCGTGGATACAGGTTCCGCCAGAACATGAGGCCCAGTACGGCGATCTCGCCCGTGTTGCCGAGGCCAGCCTGGGACTCTGAACCGCCGAGCCAATCGGCATCTGGACTAAAGCTCGACCCTGACCGTGAGTGGCGCGACGTCACCGTCTCGAGACACCGAACGAGCGCAAACCATCTCAAATAATAAGTACATGAGCGCGGCCGAGGTCTTGATGTCGGCCTGACGCAGCCTCGATCCGCTCCTGCAGAACTACTCCCATTCAATGGTGGCCGGCGGTTTGCTGGTGATGTCGAGCACAACCCGATTCACCTCATCCACCTCATTGGTGATTCGGGTACTGATCTTTTCCAGCACCTCGTACGGGAGCCGCCCCCAATCCGCGGTCATGGCGTCTTCGCTTGTTACGGGTCGGAGCACGATGGGGTGCCCGTAGGTCCGACCGTCACCTTGTACGCCGACCGATCGGATGTCAGCCAGCAACACCACCGGGAACTGCCAGATGTCCCGATCCAGCCCAGCGGCGGTCAGCTCTGCTCGGGCGATTGCATCAGCCTCGCGCAGTACCGCGAGCCGCTCGTGGGTGACCTCGCCGATGATTCTGATAGCTAGTCCCGGTCCCGGGAACGGATGCCGCCAGACGATTCCCGGTGGCAGGCCAAGCTGGGCGCCCACCGCCCGCACCTCATCCTTGAAGAGCGTTCGCAGCGGCTCAATCAATTGGAACTGCAGATCCTCAGGTAGCCCGCCGACGTTGTGATGACTCTTGATATTGGCCGCACCCTGACCCCCACCGGACTCAACGACGTCGGGATAGAGCGTGCCCTGGACCAAGAACTCCACCTCCCCGGCCTCGCCAACTACCTCACGAGCCGCTGCCTCGAAGGTCCGGATGAATTCCCGACCAATGATCTTGCGCTTTTGCTCTGGATCAGTCACTCCGGACAGCGCTGAAAGGAACTGCTCCGACGCGTCGACCACCTTGAGGTCGACGCCGGTGGCAGTCACATAGTCACGCTCCACCTGCTCTGCCTCACCCTTGCGAAGCAGGCCATGATCAACGAAGACGCAGGTCAGTTGGCTGCCGACCGCGCGCTGCACCAGTGCGGCCGCAACCGCAGAGTCGACTCCCCCGGAGAGCCCGCAGATGATGTGCTTGCCGCCCACCTGCTGCTGAATGGCCAGCACGGATTCATCAATGATGTTCGCCGCCGTCCAATCGGCGGTACAACCAGCGATGTTGAACAAGAAGTTCTCCAACACCTGCTGGCCGCGTTCGGTGTGCATTACCTCCGGGTGCCACTGGAGGCCGGCCAGCTGACGATCGGGGTCCTCGAAGGCGGCGACTGTCGCACGAGCGGATGTGGCAGTCACCGCGAAGCCATGCGGGGCGACGATCACCTCGTCGCCATGCGACATCCATGCACTCACCATTTCCGGCAGGCCGGCGAGCAGAACACCGGAATCGGTCACACTCACCGAGGTACGGCCGTACTCACGCATTCCGGTGTGAGCGACAGAGCCACCGAGAACCTGAGCCATGGCCTGGAACCCGTAGCAGATGCCGAGCACCGGCGTGCCGCTGTCAACTAGTGCCCCGTCGAGTCCAGGGGCGCCCGGCTCGTACACCGAAGAAGGACCACCGGAAAGGATGATCGCCTTGGGCTGCCGGGCCAGAATCTCCGCCGCCATGGCCGTGTGGGGCACGATCTCGGAGTAGACCTTGGCCTCACGTACGCGACGGGCGATGAGCTGCGCGTATTGGGCTCCAAAGTCGACCACCAGTACCAAGTCGTGGTCTCGCTGGCTCATCTCGCGCCCTCTCCCCGCCCAGGTCCGGAAGCGACGATTCTATGGCGTCGCAGTCAAGTATCGGCTTTGCCCGGCCAAAGCGATCAGGCTGGCCCGTTCCTCTTGTTGTGTCAACGGGATGTCAATATCGGCGCCGGCGGGCGTTGGCGTCCAACGGACCTACGCTCTGCCGGTCTTCTTCATCACCCGCAGTGCGCCGGTCATAACCGAGGTGAAGGACTTTCCATCGAGACCATGGCTAGGAGCGATAGGGACTCCGCTCTGGGTAGCCACCGACTGAACGTCGACAAACCGTCGGATACCGTCCCGCCCTTGGCGTCGTCCGAGACCGGAGTTCTTCATCCCGCCCATCGGCGCGTCGATGCTGCCGAAGGTGGCGGCAAAGCCCTCGTTGACGTTCACAGTGCCACATTTGATCTTGCTTGCCACGCGGCGTCCCCGATCATGGTCGGCACTCCAGACGCTCGCGTTGAGACCGTAGTCGGAGTCGTTGGCTCTTGCCACCGCGTCCTCCTCGGTGACAACGGGATAGACGCTGACGACAGGACCGAAGGTTTCCTCGGAGTAACAGTCCATCTCCGGCGTGACGTCGGTCAGGATTGTCGGCTCGTAGAACAAATCCCCGAGATCTTCGCGCCGCCTGCCACCCGTCACGACCGTGGCGCCCTTCGCCCTGGCGTCCTCGACATGCGCATTCACCCGCGCCAACTGGCTGTGGTTGATCAAGCTGCCCATGTCGTGCTCGAAGTCCTGGGCGTTACCGAGCCGAATTGCCTCCGTACGCGCGACGAAAGCTCGGATGAACGGCTGGAAAAGCGGCTCCGCGACGTAGATCCGTTCGGTCGATACACAGAGCTGGCCCGCGTTGGAGAAACAGGCGCGCACCGCACCCTCTGCTGCTGCGCCGACATCCGCGTCGTCCAAGATCACCATCGGGTTCTTGCCACCTAGCTCCAGGCAACAGCCGATCAGGCGGCTGGCACACTGAGCCGCGACCTTACGTCCGGTGGCGGTCGATCCGGTGAAGCACACGTAGTCGCTGACGTCGATCAACTCGTGTCCCACGACAGCACCGGGACCGTGGACGACCTGCCACAGATCCGCTGGCAGACCGGTCGAGCGCAGCAGTTCCACCGCTGCCAGCGCGACCAGCGGGGTCTGGTGATCAGGCTTGAGCATGATCGCATTGCCAGCGACGAGCGCTGCCAGGCCGTCGGAGATCGCCATGGTCATTGGATAGTTCCACGGTCCGATGACGCCGACGACCCCTTTAGGCACGTAATTGCGGTCGACTCGAGTCAGCAGCGGAAAGAGGCCCTCCCCGCGCTCAGAGCGCAGATAGCGACGCGCGGTGCGACCGTAATAGCGCGCCGTCAGCGCAACGTGCAGTACCTCTTCGGCCGCACTCAATCTTGCCTTGCCGACGGATTGGAGAAGGTCGATGAAATGGTCGCGCCGATCCAGAAGATGATCATGAAAGTCCAGTAGCAGCTGGGCCCGTTCCTCGATTGGTCGAGCGGCCCATTCAGCCTGTGCGCGGCGCGCGAGCTGTGCGCCGACTTCGACATCGGCCGATGTGGAAGTCGGGAGCGCACCCATCACCTCTCCAGTAACTGGTGAGCTGAGCTCCATGGTCGGGCCCGTCGCCGTCAGCAGCGCCCGAAGCCGGTCCAAGTCAGCGGATGAGACAGCTTGCACGCTCATGGCGCCCAGATTAGTGGGAGGCCATGAGCGCGAGCGTCGGAAGCGCGCGAGCGAACACAAGAAGCGCACGGTGGCAGCATTCGGGCTATGGACAGTGACGTCGTCGTCGTCGGAGCCGGGCTGTCCGGCCTCGTCGCCGCACATGAGCTGGCGGCCGCCGATCGATCGGTGATCGTGCTGGACGCCGAGCCGCTCGGGTCAGTCGGCGGTCAGGCGTACTGGTCGCTCGGCGGACTGTTCATGGTGAATACGCCCGAGCAGCGTCGGCTGCGGATCCGTGACTCGGAGGAGCTCGCGCTGGCCGACTGGCTGGGCAGCGCCGCTTTCGATCGCGCGGCGGACTACTGGCCGCGGCGCTGGGCAGAGGCATACGTGCACTTCGCCGCCGGTGAGCAGCGCAGCTGGCTGCACGGCTTGGGGGTGCGCTGGTTCCCGCTCGTCCAGTGGGCCGAACGTGGCGGCTACCCCGCTCCCGGCCACGGCAATTCGGTTCCGCGGTTCCACATCACGTGGGGCACCGGACCTGCGGTGGTCGAGCCCTTCGCCAAGAGCGTGATGAACTCACGACGCGTGCGGATCCGGTCCCGGTACCAGGTCACGTCGCTGGAGGTCGACGATTCCGGCGTACGCGTGTCCGGGCAGATTCTGGCACCGACCGACGTGCCGCGTGGCGTCCAGACATCGCGAACCGCGGTTGGTGAGTTCGCCTTCTCTGCTCAGGCGGTTGTTGTGGCCAGTGGCGGGATTGGCGGCAACTTCGACATGATCAGGCAGAACTGGCCTACGGAGTGGGGGGCGCCGCCACAAGGCATGATCGCTGGGGTGCCGGATCACGTCGACGGGTCGATGCTGAAGATCACCGAGGCCGCGGGCGGTCGAGTGATCAACCCCGATCGCATGTGGCACTATCCCGAGGGGATCGTGAACCACTCCCCGATCTGGAGCCATCACGGCATCCGGATCCTGGCCGGTCCTTCGGCGTTGTGGCTTGATGCCCGAGGCCAACGCTTTCCGGCACCACTGTTTCCGGGCTTCGACGCGCTCGGTGCGCTACGCCACGTCATCGACACGGGCTATGACTACTCGTGGTTCGTGCTTGATCAGGCGACGCTGTCAACAGAGATCGCCCTCTCCGGATCAGAGCAGAATGAGGATATGACTGGGAAGAATCTGCGGCGGCTGGCTGGCCGCGTACGACCCGGTCCGGCGCCGGAGGTACGCGCATTCCAGGAGCGGGGTCTCGATTTTCTCTCGGCGGGATCCGTACTGGAGCTCGCAGCTCAGATGAATCAGCTGGTCGGCGAGCATCTGGTTGACGGCGAATCGTTGCAGCAGCTGATCGAGGCGCGCGATCTCCAGGTACGCAGCGGGCTTGGTAAGGATCCTCAGGTTGTGGCCACGGCGGCGGCGCGCAGGTTTCTCGGTGACCGGCTGATGCGCGTCGTGAGCCCTCACGAGATGCTCGATCCGAAGGATCCCGGGGTCGGCCGGGCTGGATCTGGCGGCCCGTTGATCGCTATCCGGCTGCATGTGCTGACGCGCAAGACCCTTGGTGGCTTGGAGACCGACCTCGATGGTCGAGCGTTGCGGCCTGACGGCTCGGCGCTGCCCGGGGTGTACGCGGTGGGTGAAGC
>CAVQIU010000009.1:0-99943 GCA_963712625.1 uncultured Actinomycetota bacterium | reverse complement strand
TCTGGAGCAGAACCATGACCGAGCAGAGCACCATCCACTCGAACGCCCCACACCGAAGATCGCGAAGATCACCTTCGCGAACCCGCCCGTCAACCTGATCGTCGGCGAGACCGTCCTGCGCCTCACCGAGATCGTCGACGAATTGGCCACCGACCCCGACATCCAGGTCGTCGTGTTCGACAGCGCCATCCCCGACTTCTTCTACAACCACTTCGACCTGGCCGCCGCCGCCGACTTCCCCGCCCCCGAGGACGAGGAAGCGGTGCCGGTCTGGACCGACCTGGTCCTGGGACTCTCCAAGGCGCCCTACATCACCATCGCGGCCATCCGCGGACGCACCCGCGGCGGCGGCAACGAACTCGCCCTCGCGCTCGACCTGCGCTACGCCAGCCGGGAGAAGGCGATCTTCGGGCAGCCCGAGGTCGGCAGCGGCCTGCTCCCCGGCGGTGGCGGCACCGAACGCCTCCCCCGCGCCATCGGGCGCGACCGCGCCCTGGAAGCCATCCTCACCAGCGACGACTACGACGCCGCCACCGCCGAACGCTGGGGCTGGATCACCCGTGCCCTCCCCGACACCGAACTCGACGCCTTCGTCGACACGATCGTCGGCCGGCTCGCCTCCTTCGACCGCACCTCACTCGCCTCGGCCAAGGCCATGATCAACCGGGCGTCCCTGCCCCCGGACGCCGACCTGGTCGCCGCCTACGGCGAGTTCGCCCACTCCCTCACCCTCCCCGGGTTCCTCGTCCGCGCCGCCGGCGCGCAGGCCCTCGCCGAGCAGGCCGGCATCGACTTCGAGTACCGCCTGGGGGAGTACATCGGCATCGCCAACCAGCAGCTCTGACACGCCGCCCGATGGGCCGCGCTCTTGCCCATCATGAATTACGAGCACCGACGCAGCGGACGCTGCCCTGGATCGCGGTGCTGTTGCGCCGCTCACGCCGCTGCCGCCGCGTTCTGGTGTGACGTGTTCGGCTGGTCGACGGTGAGCGTCAGCTCGGCATCCGGTGGAATTGCGGATAGCGGTCGAAGATCCGGGCCGGAAGGACGCGGTGCAGCGCGCTGATACTTGCGGCCGTCGAGCCGGCGGTGCAGCCGCAGTCTCGGGTTCCGGTCGGTGGCCGCCGCGACGATCACCTTGGCCACGACGGCGGGATCGTCGCCGCCGCTGGTGTCTTTCGCCAGCACCTCGTCGAAGGCGCGCCGTCCCGACGCGTAGAGCGGCTGTGGGGTGTCGGCCTCACGCTGTGGCCCCGAACGGGGTGTTGATCGGGCCGGGCTCGACGAGCAGGATCCGGACGCCGTGCTCGCGGACCTCGTGGTCCAGCGACTGGGAGTAGCCCTCGACCGCGTGCTTGGTCGAGACGTAGAGGGCCATGAACGGGCTGGGGACGAACCCGCTGAGGGAGAGACGTTGATGATGCGTCCGCGCCGTTGAGCGCGCATGTGCGGCAGGACCGCCTTGGTCATCCGCATCACGCCGTAGACGTTGATGTCGAAGACGTCCTGCGTCTGCGCGACGGAGAACTCCTCGGCGGCGCCGGTGGCCCGACGCCGGCGTTGTTGACCAGGACGTCGATGTGCCCGAACCGGTCGATCACCTGCTTGACCACCGAGGCGACCGATTCGTCGCTGGTCACGTCGAGGTCGAGGTAGGTCGCCCCGGCGGGCGCGGTGACTCGCGCGGTGTTGCGGCCGGTTCCGATCACCTGGAAACCCGCGGCGGCGAGTGCGATCGCTGCCGCTTTGCCGATGCCTGAGGAAGCGCCGGTCACGAGCGCGACCTGCCGGGTTGCTGTCATGACTGGCTCCTGACGTTCGTGCCCTGCAGCTCCGGGTAGAGTGCCTCGACCGGGCCGCTCAGCGCGGCCTTGACCTGGACGGTCAACTCGTCGGCGACGACCTCGTACGCTCCGGCCTCGACGGCGTCGTACACCTTCGTCACGAGATCTGCGGGCAGCATCTTGGGTCCTTCGGCGTGTGCGGCCATGCGGGTATCGACGTAGCCCATGTGCACACCGGTCACATGAACGCCCTCGGTCGCGAGCTCAAGACGCAGAGAGTTGGTGGCCGACCACAGTGCGGCCTTGGACGCACTGTAGGCGCCGCCGACGGCATACCAGCTGGCAACGGAGTGGACGTCGACGAGGACGGACTCGTGCTTGGCGGCGAGGATGGGTGCGAAGGCGCGGGCGATGAAGACGGGCCCGAAGAAGTTCGTCTCCATGTTTGCTCGGATGTCCGCATCGGTCACCGTCAGCAGGCTTGCGCTCGGCGGGATCGCGCCTGCGTTGTTGATCAGCACGGTCACGTCCGCCGGCGGCCTCGACGACCTCCTGGATGGAGGCGCTGTCGGTGACATCAAGGGTGAGGGGCACGATGCGCTCGTCGTCCCAGGCGCGGGGGTTGCGGGCGGTGGCGTAGACCTTGCTCGCGCCGCGGGCGAGCGCTTCGTGGACGAAGTGGGTTCCGATGCCACCGTTGGCTCCGGTGACGAGGACGACGGCTCCCTTGAGTGTGGGCATGTCACGTTCCTTCTCTTGTGGGGTGTGATCCGCACCGGGCGGTGCGGCTCGTGGTGGGAGAATGAACCAAGGCACATCCGAGCCCACACAGTTCTGACTATAATCAGAACTGAGTAGAGTCACAGTCTATTCCCGGAGGATGCACGTCATGGCCCTCGCCCCACAGCCGGTCGGCCGGCGCGAGCGGAACAAGCAGAACAAGCTGGACCGCATCACCGCCGCAGCCGGCGAGCTCTTCGCGGAGCACGGCGTCGACGAGGTCACGACCCAGCAGATCGCCGACAAGGCCGACATCGGCACGGGCACCCTGTTCCTCTATGCCAAGACCAAGGGCGAGCTGCTCCTGCTCGTGCAGAACTCCAGTTACGTCGACGCGCTCGAGAAGGCAGCGCAGCCGCCGAGGGCATCCCCGACGCGCTGGACGCGGTGATGGCGATCGTCCGCCCGGTCGTGGAATGCAACCGCACCCAGATCGACAACGGGCGCACCTACCTGCGTGAGATCGTCTTCGGCGACCCCGAAGAGCCCTACCACCGCGACGCTCTCGCCCTCACCGTGCAGACCGAGGAGGCCATCGCGACAGTGTTGCAACGCGACCAGCGCGCCAGCCCCGGCGACGCTGCAACGCTCGCGCACATCGTCTCCGCCATCATGTTCCTCAGCATGGCGGCCACGATCAACATCGCCCGCTCCGTCGACGAAATCCTCGAGGACATCAGAAGCCAAGTGCGCGTTCTCCTACCGCACTAACCGCCGGACACCTCGTGGGCGGGGTGTGAGCCGATCACTTGTCGGCGTCGAGAGGATTCAGCACTGCCGGTGTGTTCCCACCGCTTTCCCATCACATTCACCCGTGGGCGACCCCCACCGACCGGAGAGATCGAAGACAGCGAACCGCCTGGTTCCGTGCAAACACGAGGGATTCCGCGAGTTCCCGAGACATCCGGTGAGGACCCGAAACGGGCTGAATCCTCCAAGGGGTCACAGATTCAGATCTGCAAGCCCGACCGATACGCCTGACCGACGGCGGTCTGGTCATGCCAGCGCTGCCGCTCGGCGATCGAATCCAGCAGCACCCTGGCACAGGTCGACTGGTCGGGCCGGCTGTCGGTCCATACGAACCGTGGCGTGCCGTCATGAAGGGTGACATGTGCGGCCATCCGCTCGACCGTCAGGCGGGAACGATGCCGGCGTTTTAGCAGGTCTCGCGAACCACTGTCGCAAAGTCGGCCTTGTACTGGCCGGGGGTCTGCGGACCCCCCCTGCGGAGACCAGGACAAAGGCGCCGCGAACGGAAACAGGAATCGCCGGTCTTCCCCAGGCCCTGCTTGGCGCCTGCCGGCCCCGCGCGGCCGAATCAGACATCACCAGCACGACGCAATCCAGTGGTCGATGACGGCCCGCGTCACCCATATAGGAAGTTCCACGCTGATCGCGTCCGCTATACGTACTAACCGGAACCCGCACCCGTAGACCGAGGAAGAGGCCGATTCCTGACCAAGCCCGCGTACCTCCACCGATTTCTGACGACCCCAACTTCGACACAGACCCGTGAATACTCCGACCACCGGGCATGCTGCGGCAGCGTCGGGCGGGTGGCTCGACGGTGCAGGAACGGACCGTTTGACTTAGGCCGCTGGGTTGATGATCACCGTGTGTCCGAGGCGTTCGAGCTGGGCGACCAGGCGGTGTCGGGTGTGGGCTTCCGTCGTTTCGGCGGCTGTGCCAGTCGGCGCCCAGGTCGTGGTAGGGCTCGTTGCGTTTCAGCATACAGTAGGCCGCGACCAGGATGGAGTGCGCGACCGCGACCTGGGCTCGCCCCATCCCGCGCCGGCGCATCAACCGGGCATGCTGGACGGCCAGGTAGTTCTTGCCGTGCATCCGACCGACCGATCCGGCGGCTTCGACCAGCATTGCGGTGAGCGGCCCGACCGGCAAGCTGACGCCAGCGCGTCGATGCTCCGCCGCGCGCGTCTGCGCACTGTCCCGGGCGACAGTCCGAATTCCGCCGCCGTCTCCGCCAACGCTGACGCTGACATCAGTCCCTGTCCGCTGCGACAGACTGTCCGGACGCCCAACCGATCCGTCTGCTCCACCAATGAAGAGAGCAGGAGGCGATCGCCAGATCCGATCAGACCGACCTGCTCGCCCCAGGACAGCACGTCGATCAGCTCCTCGTCAGGCGAAACCTGCTTGTGCAGCTGTTGCTCCGGCAACCTGTCTGTCGGCACGGTTCGCCGCTCGGCCCACGATGGTCGCTTCAGCACCCCTTCCCGAGCGAGAACGGATCGCATGTTCGCCAGCACGTTGCCCGCAACCTTTTGGTGCCGCCACCAAGGGAACTGCCGGATCTCCAGCCAAAGCTGGCTGGCGACCAGCGCATCCGTCTCCGGACCCGCCGGCGCCCGTCGGGCCACCGCAATTGCGCCGGGCAGCAACGCCCACGCCACGACCCACGCCGCTGGCCGGCAATCTCTTCCGGAGGGCGAGCCGATCTGGACCAACGCATGCAGCACCTCGTCCGCGGCGTCGATGCCGACCAGCATCAACCAGTCCCGAAGCCCGTCGACCGCTGGCGCCGACGCTAGCCGTGGATCCTGCTCAACCCAGTCTTGCCACAGCTGCCGGGCCTCTGCCAATCCCTGCGCCAAGTCCGCCACACCGAGTTGTTCCACAACGCTCAACGCTCCTGCTCCTTCCGCGCGTTTCGCCGAAGGTCGCAGGGCTACGTCACCCGAACCGTGCCCCCAAGATCGATCTGTGGGGGGTACGTCCGGGTTGCAACGACATCACCCCCGCAAACCACGTACCCCCGAAAGCTGAGGACGTCGAGACCGCCATGGGTTATCGCCGTGTCTTTCAGGAGTATGAGGTCGAGCCAACTCCCTGTGGGTGGTGAGCCGCGTACGCCGCCTCAGCAACGACCGCTCATGACGATCGACGAAGCCGCGACGTATCTCAACGTGCCCGCACGCTGGGTCGCTGATGCGGTCCGACAGCGCAAGGTCCGCTGCACCAGGATCGGCAAGCACGTCCGGTTCCGGGTCGAGCATCTGGACGAACTCGTCGCCGCCGGCGAACAGCCGGTGACGTCGGACGTGATCCCGATCCAACGCAACCGCACCCGATCGAAGCTTTAAGCCGTCACGGCGTCGACATCGGCCGGATGGTGCCACCGGTGAGCGCAGTATCGATGATCTTGCGAGATCAACTCGTCTCCCGCGGGCAACAGGTGACCGTAGGTGTCGATCGTCGTGGTGATCGACTCATGGCCAAGCCTGGCCTGGATGTGTGGCAGCGGCGCACCGCCGGCGATCAACCACGCCACGTGGGTATGCCGCAGATCATGGAACCGGAATGGAGCGAGCCCCTCGACCGCCGCCGCGGTCATCAGTTTTCGCCATACGTGGGTGTAGAAGTCGCCGTTGTGCAGCGGCAGGCCCGTCCGGCTGGTGAACACGAAGTCGTCAGCCGGTCGGCCCTTGATCCTCTTCTCGAGCAGTGCGGCCACGGTCGGGGCGATCGTGATGGTCCGTCGGGATCGCGGTGTCTTTGGATGCCCGAGGTGGTGATCCCGCATCGTGTGTTTCGCCCGCAACTGCCGGGAAAGCCAACCCGGGGTCTCGGTCGCGTCATCCTCACCATTGCGCTTCCACGCCTTGTTCACCCGAACCGTGCCGCGGTCAAGATCGACGTCCCCGACCCACAAGGCGCTGATCTCACCGAACCGCAATCCCGTCCCGGCCGTCACGGCCAACACGTCCCCATGTCTCTTGGCCAGCCGTACCGCGGTCTCCAACTCACGTTCGGTCAGGAACCGCAGCTCCGGCCTCGACTGCTTCACCCTCGACGGTTTCGGCGCCGTCCCGATTGCCGGATTCGCAGCCAGATAGCCGCGCTTCACCGCGTACGCGAACACGCCGTAGATCAGACCGTGGTAGTTCGCCTTCGTCTTCAACGACCGGTCCCATTCGATCAGCCATGTCTTCAGCTGCGCCTCACCGATTGCGGTGACCGGGCCCGCGAACACCAACGAGCCTCGCACCGGCGTGCGCGCCAGCACCTGCAGCTGGCCGAGGTACCGCTTCCGCTGCCCGGGGGACAGGTCGACGATCTGACGGACATACTCCTCGCCGATCTTGTCGAAGCTCGGTGGAGGCGTCATGGGGTCGGCGACATCCGGCGGCCGGACGAACCCCTCACCCTTCACCCAGCCATCTGGCCATCGCTGACCAGCGGCCTCCACCATCCGCTTGAAACCGTCCGCACGCGCGAGGTTCTGCGCGTCCGAGCCGGCGCCGAATGTCTCCCACTCACGGGGAGTGTCACGGCAGCCGCCGGGCCGCCAAAACACCCGTGCGGTCAGGCCGCCATCGGCGCGCCGTCGCTGCTCAATCCATGCCATGCCAGGGCCTCCGAACTGAGTCGGTGCCACCCTGGTGCCACCATGGGCTCTCAGGACCTGCCGCGGATTCCATATAACCCCAGGTCAGGCCGGGGGTCGTACTGGTGCGCGAGGGGGGATTTGAACCCCCACGTCCTTGCGGACACTGGCACCTGAAGCCAGCGCGTCTGCCGTTCCGCCACTCGCGCCCGGATCACACTCACATCCGAACCAGCCGAGAAAGGCTAACACGACCCACCGGTCACATCAGCGTGGCTTTCTTGAGCTGCTCGCGCAATGCCGACGCTCGATTTGATTGCTTGCTTCGCTCACCGCGTTCGCGCCTGGCAGCCGCCTCCTTCGTCGCAGCTCGCGGAAGAAGGGCTTGTCCACTCGCCTCTCCTCGCCGCGACGGCACGCGATACCGCAGCTTCGAGGAGTTTTGCGTGCCTGGCAACGGTTTTTGCTCAATTTTTTACGCAGCAAGCCCCCATACGTTCTGCGGATACGATCTAGTTTGACCTCGGGGAAGGAGGGACATGGGCATTTTCGCGCGCTTTGAGAAGAAAGTGGAGGGCGCCGTCAACGGCGTCTTCGCGCGCGCGTTCAAAGGCGACGTACAGCCGGTGGAAATCGCCGCTCGGCTGCATCGCGAACTCGACGCCGAGGCCAAGCTCATGTCGCGAGACAAGCGGCTCGTTCCCAACGAGTTCACCGTCCAGCTTTCCCAGCATGACCATGACAAGCTCGCCCCGTACGCCAACACCCTGAATGCCGAACTGGCGGGCGAGCTCCGTAACCATGCCCGCGAGATGGGCTACGTGTTCAACGGCCCGGTCAAGATCGGCTTTGAGCTTGACTCCAGCCTGCCAACCGGTCGGTTTACGGTCACCTCTCAGGCCGTTGCCGGCATTACTCCGCGCGCGCGAGCGAGTGAAACGGCTATCAACAAGGCGCCGCTCGTGTTGGAGGTCAACGGCACTCGGCATCCGCTGCAGCCGCCCGGGCTGGTCATCGGCCGCGGCAGCGAAGCAGATCTGCGCATCAACGATCCAGGGATCTCTCGCCGGCACGCCCAGATCAGAGTGAACCCGGCAGGTCCAGGGCTGCAGATCGACATCGTTGATCTTGGTTCTACCAACGGCATCCTGGTGAACGGGCAGCGGGTGCAACAAGCGGTCCTGCAGGAGGGATCGCGGATCGAGATCGGCTCAACCCGGATGCTCGTCCATGCTCCCGCCGGACGATGAGACGCGATGTCGGAAATCGCTCTCACGATCATCAAGGTGGCCTTCCTGGCGCTCCTCTGGCTGTTCATCCTCTCGGCGGTCTCGGTCATCCGTACTGACTTGTTCGGCAAAACGGTTCGCGCACCAGGACCAGCCGCAGGAACTGGAAACGCCTCCACCGCCGCCTCGGAGGGCCAAGCGGCAGCGCGGTGAGCCTCGCGTGTTCATGATCTCTCAGGGCAACCAGGCCGGGCTCTCCGCCGAGCTCTCTGCGGGAGTGGTCATGATCGGCCGCGGAGCGGATTGCCAGCTGATCTTGGATGACGACTACGTCTCGACCCGGCACGCTCGCGTGGTCAGCACGCCGAATGGCATCTACGTCGAGGATCTAGGCTCCACGAACGGCACGTACGTCAACGGCCAGCGGATCACGGCCCCGACCACGATCACCCTCGCCGACACAGTACGCATCGGCAAGACGATTCTGAAACTGGAGACGTGAACAGATGCCGCTCCAGCTGAGATACGTCGCCCATTCCGAGATCGGGCTGATTCGTAAGAACAATCAAGACTCCGGGTATGCGAGTCCGCACCTGCTCGTGGTGGCCGATGGGATGGGCGGCGCGGCGGCGGGTGATCTTGCCTCTGCTGTGGCGATCGACTCGATGAGGAAGATCGAAGGGCCCAGCACGGGCGAGCACATGCTCGAAGTGCTGGCCGGGGCCATCCACGAGGCCAACGACAAGATCGCGGAGCTGGTCGAATCCGATCTTTCCCTGGAGGGGATGGGCACGACAGTCACAGGTGCGATGTTCGACGGCATTGAGCTCGGTCTGGCCCATATCGGAGACAGTCGCGCATATCTGTACCGCGACGGTCACCTGGAGCGACTCACTCACGATCACACGTGGGTGCAATCACTAGTCGATGACGGAAAGATCAGTGAGTCCGAAGCCGCAATCCACCCGCACCGCTCGCTGCTGCTGAAGGTATTGAACGGGCAGCCCACGAACGACCCGGATCTCACCATGGTGCCGGTCAAGCTCGGCGACCGGCTGATGTTCTGCAGCGACGGCGTCTGCGGTTTGATCGACGACGACATGATCGAGGCCGGCCTCCAGCTTTCCGATATCAACGATGCACTCCAGCGCCTGGTCGTCGAATCTCTCCATGAAGGTGGGATCGACAACATCACGGTGATCGTGGCCGATGTTGTGGAATCCGGCGGCAACGACGATCTGCTCGTGCTGGGGGCAGCCTCCGAACAGCCGATCAGGGCTCCCGGCGCGCCGCGCCGGCAGCTTCAGGAAGACGACGAAGCCGTCGAAGAGACCCTCGTCACACAGTTGGCCGACTTCGAGACGACTCCCGACGACGAGGAGCGATACAGCCCGCAGGCGCCGCACCACGGACGAATCCGTCGGCCGCTGATCGGCCTGCTCGTGCTCGTGCTAGTGGCTGTTGCCGGACTGGGGATGGCGTACGGGTGGACCCGCACCCAGTACTTCGTGGGTGCCGACCAGGACAAGGTCGCGATCTTTCAGGGGTTGTCGGAGAGCATTCCCGGCCTGTCCCTGTCACGGGTGTATGAGGTACAGCAGCTGACGGTCGGCGAGCTGCCGCCGTTCTATCAAGAGCAGGTCAAAGCCAAGATCGATGTCCCCAGCTTGGACTCGGCGCGTGCGACCGTCGCTGAGCTGAGCGAGGCGGCCAAGAGATGTGCCAGCCCACAGCCGACGAGCTCAGCGCGCCCGACCGCATCACCAGGTTCGAAAGCCAGCCCGACGCCGAGCAAGAAAGCCCGGCGGCCAAGCCAACCCCACAACCGTCTGCCCCAGCCACAGACCAGACGGAGCCGAACTGCTGATGCGTGTGGTTTCACCTGTTACCGTTGTTCCCCGCAAGCGTCGCGGGGTCGAGCTGGCCCTGATCATCTTCGCGCTGGGCCTGACCCTCGGGGCGTACGCGCTGGTCGACTTCAATGTCACTGGTGAGCTGTCGCCGAGCTTTCCCTACGTGGCAGGCGTCTCCGTCCTGCTCGCGGCACTGGCGCACATCGCGGTCCGGTGGCGGCTCCCTTACGCCGATCCGGTGATCCTGCCTTGCGTGATCTTGCTCAACGGCCTCGGGCTGGTCATGATCCACCGCATTGACCTGATCAACGACCCGCCACTCAATGGCGCCCGCCAGCAGCTGATCTGGACTGCGATCGGCGTCCTGATGTTCATTCTCGTCGTGACCTGGCTCAATGATCACCGGCCGCTGCAGCGGTTTACCTACACGATCGGCTTGGCCGGTATCGTGCTGCTGCTGCTGCCGCTGGTACCCGGCCTCGGCACAGAGAAGTTCGGTGCCCAGATCTGGATCCAGGTCGGTCCCTACAGCTTCCAGCCTGCCGAGGCCGCCAAGGTCCTGCTGGCGATCGCCTTCGCTTCCTACCTCGTCGAGAAACGCGAGGTGCTCGCGCTGGCCGGCTATCGCGTGCTCGGCATTGACCTGCCGCGGGCCCGCGACCTCGGCCCGATCCTGATGATGTGGCTGATCAGCCTTGCAGTTCTGGTCTGGCAGCGCGACCTGGGAACCTCACTGCTGTTCTTCGGATTGTTCGTGATGATGCTCTACGTCGCAACCGAGCGGGCCGGCTGGGCTGTCCTGGGCACGCTGCTCTTCGCGGCGGGAGCGTACTTCGGCTATCTCAACTTCAGCCATGTGCGGCGTCCGGGTCGGCGCCTGGCTCGACCCCTTCTCCAACTTCGACGCCTACTACCAGGTGATCAACGCCCAGTTCGGCATGGCATGGGGCGGCCTGCTGGGCACCGGCCTTGGGCTAGGCCGGCCAGGCCTCACACCGTTGGCGCGCAGCGACTTCATCGCTGCCGCGATTGGCGAAGAGCTTGGCATGACCGGCCTCATGGCAGTAATCCTGATCTACGGATTGATCGTTGCTCGAGGCCTGCGGATCGCCCTGCAATGTCGGGATCCCTTCGGCAAGCTGCTGGCTACGGGCTTGTCGTTCGCGTTCGCGCTGCAGGTGTTCACCATCATCGGCGGCGTGACGCGGCTGCTGCCATTGACCGGCCTGACCACACCCTTCATGTCGCAGGGCGGCTCCTCGCTGGTCTGTAACTGGATCGTCGCAGGGCTGCTTCTGGTGATCTCCCATCAGGTACGCAAGCCCGCCGCGACAGTAGCGCCGATCAATCCGGATGCAGAGCAAACCCAGCTCGTCAAGGCGGCCGCATGAACAAGCCCATCCGACGAGTCGCCTTCGTCGCCATGATCATGTTCGCCTTGCTGCTGGCCAACGGCACGTACATGATGATCTTTCGGCAGGATTCACTGGCCGCTCAGCCGCAGAACCGGCGGGTGCGGGACGCGGAATTCGCCCAGAACCGTGGTGCGATCCTGGCGGCCGGCAAGACCGAGATCGCCAAGACCGTGCCAGCCAAGGACCGCTTCAAGTACCAGCGGGTCTATCCCGACGGCGAGCTCTACGCGCCGATCACCGGCTTCTACTCCTACGACCGTGCCAGCTCCGCGTTGGAGAGCACCTATAACGCCCAGCTGTCCGGCACCGACGATGCCCTTTTCGTACGCCGGCTGATCGACATGGCGACCAACAAGACGCCCGAAGGGGCGAGCGTCCAGACCACGATCGTGCCCAAGATTCAGAAGGCTGCGGCCGACGCGCTCGGCAACCAGAAGGGTGCCGTCGTCGCGCTTGATCCCAAGACAGGCGCTGTGCTCGCCATGGTGACCAGCCCGACCTTCGATCCGAACGACATCGCCAGCCACGACATCGAGGCTGCCGGTAAGGCGTACGACCGGCTCGCGTCAAACCCGCAGCACCCGCTGTCCAACCGAGCGGCACGCGAGATCTATCCCCCAGGCTCCACGTTCAAGCTGGTGACCGCGGCTGCCGCTCTCGCTGACGGAAAGACCCCAGACTCCCTGGTGGATCGCCGGATCGGCTCAAGCTGCCCGGCACCCGCGTGTATCCTGCCCAACTCCACCGACTGTGGCGGCACCAAGATCACCATTGACCCAGGCACTCAAGGTCTCCTGTAACACCGCGTTCGCCAACCTGGGTCTTGAGCTTGGGGAGGACAAGCTGCGCGAACAAGCCCAGCTTTTCGGCTTCGACAGACGGCACCTGGCCGACCTCGGAGGTGTGGCCAGCCAATTTCCCGACAAGCTGAACGATGCGCAGCTGGCGCTGAGCGCAATTGGCCAGTACGACGTGGCGGCTAGCCCGTTGCAGATGGCGATGGTGTCAGCGGCGATCGCCAACGACGGCGTGCTGATGGACCCCTACATTGTGAGCACGGTGCGATCTCAGGACCTGAAGCCGCATCCAGACCCACAAGCCGCAGGAGCTCTCCACTGCCATGACCCCAGAGAACGCCAAGGAGTTGCAACAGATGATGGCCGTGGTGGTCAGCGAGGGCACTGGGCGCAATGCGCAGATTCCGGGCGTTGAGGTTGGCGGCAAGACCGGCACGGCCCAGTCGGATCCCAAGCGCAAGCCGTTCGCGTGGTTCACCTCATTTGCGCCGCTGGACGACCCGAAGATCGCAGTCGCCGTGATCGTCGAGGACGCCGATATCCCGCGGAACGACATCGCCGGTGGGCGGGTCGCAGCACCCATCGCCCAGGCGGTTATGCAGGCGGCGCTATGACGAGCTGCTCGCTCCGACGACTGCAGGAGCATGTGCGATGCAGCGCAACGTCGGAACCCGCACGACCGCAAGCGACGAAGGAGTCGGATCCGCGAACAGCTTGTCAGAGCGCCAATCCAACACAGCGGCGCTATGACGAGCTGCTCGCACGACTGCAGCACCGTCACGAGTTGCGCAACTCGTGAAAGTAGTCGGCGCAGCGCATGAAGGTCGCGAGCGCGGGGATTACGACCGAGCGAGTCCACAGGACGGGCCCATTTCACGCTCCGGGGGCCTATGGCCGAGAATGGCAGCCGGGGTTGAGGGAGGATCATGGGGATGACTAGCAGCCCAACGACGGTCGGGGGCCGCTACGAACTGGGCGAGCTGCTCGGGCGCGGCGGCATGGCGGAGGTCCGTCGTGCTGTCGACCAACGGCTCGGGCGGTCCGTTGCGGTCAAGCAGCTGCGTACCGACCTCGCTATCGACCCGACGTTTCAGGCACGGTTTCGCCGCGAAGCTCAGTCCGCCGCCGGGCCTGAACCATCCGACGATCGTCGCCGTCTACGACACCGGCGAGGAGATCGATCCGCTGTCCGGCGTTTCGATCCCCTACATCGTGATGGAGCTGGTCGAGGGCTCGACGTTGCGGGATGTGCTCCGCGAGGGACGCAAGATCCTGCCCGAGCGGGCGATGGAACTGACCCAGGGTGTCCTGGACGCCTTGAGCTACAGCCACAAGGCCGGCATCGTGCACCGCGACATCAAACCGGCCAATGTGATGCTCACCCCCAACGGCGGGGTCAAGGTGATGGACTTCGGCATCGCCCGGGCTGTGGCAGACACCAGTGCCACCATGACCCAGACCGCAGCAGTGATCGGCACAGCTCAGTACCTCTCGCCCGAGCAGGCCCGCGGCGAGACCGTGGACGCCCGCAGTGACCTCTACTCGAGCCGGTTGCTTGCTCTATGAGTTGCTTGTCGGTCGGCCGCCGTTCGTGGGCGATTCGCCAGTGAGTGTCGCCTACCAGCACGTACGCGAGGCTCCGACTGCCACCCAGCCAGCTGGACCCGGAGATTACTCCCGAGATCGACGCGGTCGTCCTGAAGGCGCTCGCCAAGGACCCGCGCCGACCGCTACCAGTCCGCCAGGGAGATGAAGGCCGACATCACTCGCTTGCTCTCCGGCGAGCAGACCACCGCGCAGCGGACAACCGCCGTGGTGCCCATGGCAGCAGGAGCGATGGCTGCCAACGCGTACGACACCCCCACCCATGTGGCTGGGCCGCCAACCGTTGTCCCGCCTGAGGAACTGCGGTGAGGAGGAGTACGACGAGGAAGAGGAACCGCGCAAGAGTCGAGTCGGCCTGGCAATCCTCATCAGGGCGCTGATCGTGCTGGCGTTGGGCCTCGGCGGCTGGGCGCTCTACCGGATGTTCAACCCGACGCCGCCTACGGTCGAGCAGGTCGAGGTGCCGAACGTGCTCGACCTAACCGAGCAGCAGGCACGCGACCAGCTCACCGCGAACAACCTCCAGGTCGAAGTCAAGAAAGTCAACGGCGACGAGGAGACCAAAGGCACGATCACGGCTCAAGATCCCGTCGCCAGCACCGAGGTGCGACGTGAACAGCATCGTCACCATCACCTTGAACGAGGGCCCCAAGACCGGCACCATTCCCGATGGCCTGGTCGGCGAGGATGTCAAAGACGTCGAAAACGCTCTCGATGATCTGAAGTTCAGCAACGTCAATACGGTGGCGGCCAAGAGCGAGGATCCCGACACCAAGCCAGGCGAGGTGATCAGCATCTCACCGAAGGAGGGCTCGACCGTACCGCTGGACAGCAAGATCACCGTCAGGTACGCCACCGGCAAGTCGGAGGTTCCGAACTTCGAGGGTCTGAGTCGCGGCGCAGCGATCCGTGAGGCCAGGGATGCCGGCTTCGGGGAGCCGCAATTCGTCGAGCGGGAGAGTTCCCAGCCTGCCGGTACGGTGATCGCCCAGAGCCCACGGGCAGGCGCAACAGTCGATCGCGACACCAGAATCGAACTCACGCTCGCGACCGCGCCACCACCTGCCCCGCCACCGACCACCGAGCAACCGACCGAGCCACCGACAGCAACCGACGACAACCACCGAGCCGACAACCACGCCCACACCGACACCCGACCAGGGGAACCAGGGCGAATCAGCACTCCCAGATATTCGAATGCATAATCGAATATCTGTGCTAGATTGGCGCCATGTCTAGCGTTGTTCAGACGTCCCTCTTCGATCTGATGCCGACCGACCACCTCGCGCTCGGGCCGCTTGGCGGCATGATCACCCGCCAGCCTCTCGGCCGAGGCGCCTGGGTAGATCTGCTGCCCGGCTGGCTGAGCGGCGCCAGCACCCTCTTTGAAGATCTCCTGGAGCAGGTGCCGTGGCAGGCCGAGCGGCGACAGATGTACGAGCGGGTTGTCGACGTGCCGCGACTGCTCAGCTTCTACGGCGAGGACGATCCACTTCCTCATCCCTGATCTGGTGACGGCCCGCGAGGCCCTGAATGCGCACTATGAAGCCGAGCTCGGCGAGCCTTTCACGACCGCTGGGTTGTGCCTGTATCGCGACGGGCGCGACTCAGTCGCCTGGCACGGCGACACCATCGGGCGCGGCAAGTCCGAGGACACGATGGTGGCGATCATCTCGCTCGGGTCACCGCGGCACTTCCTGCTGCGCCCGCGAGGTGGCGGCGCAACGATCAGGCACCTGCTGGGTCACGGCGATCTGATCGTGATGGGCGGCTCCTGCCAGCGCACTTGGGAGCACGCGATCCCGAAGACCGCTCGACCCGTAGGTCCGCGGATCAGCGTGCAGTTCCGGCCGAGCGGCGTACGCTAAGCCGGCGCGACGCTCCGCATCAGCGCTCAGGGCGCATATTCCTCAGGCCAGGAACTCCAGCAGCGCCTTGTTGATCTCCTCGCCGTGCGTCCACAGCATGCCGTGCGGGGCACCCTCGATCTCGATGTAGGTGGCGCTGGGCAGCATCTTGGCCAACACGCGGCTGGTCATGTCAATCGGCACGTTCAGGTCGCCGGTACCATGCATGATCAACGCCGGTACGTCGATCTTGTCTATGTCCGCGCGCCAATCGGTGAACCAGGTCGACACGGCCCAGATCGACGTGTACGGCGACATGTTCGTAGCCAGCTGCCAACTGTTTCGCAATGCCTCCTCGCTGATCCGAGTGCCGAGGTTCTCGTCGGTGTTGTAGAAGTTCTGTAAGAAGCCGGTGAAGAAGGCATAGCGGTCAGCCTTGATGGTGTCGAGCATGCCATCGACGGCCTCTTGCGGGACCCCTGACGGGTTCTCGTCGGTCTTCAGCATGAAGGGCTGGAGTGCGCCGATGAACACTGCCTTGGCCACCCGGTGGGACCCGTAGCGGCTGATGTAGCGGACCACCTCGCCAGTGCCCATCGAGAAACCGACCAGAACGACATCGTGGATGTCCAACGCCGACAACAGACCGCTGAGGTCAGCGGCGTAGGTGTCGTAATCGTGCCCGCTGGTCGGCCGGTCTCGATTTCCCGAAGCCGCGTCGGTCGTAGGTGATCACCCGCTTGCCCGCATCCAGCAAGTACCGCGGTCTGCTTCTCCCATGAAGAACCGTCCAGAGGGTAGCCGTGAATCAGTACCACGGGCTGGCCGGAGCCGTGGTCCTCGTAGTAGAGCTCGATGGCGGCGCTGTTCTCTGTTCCGACGGTGACGTAGGGCATGGTTCGATTCCTTTCTCCTGAGGTCGGCTGGGATGGTCAGCGTGCCGACATTAGCGGGGCCATGCCGACAGCCCGCGCGGGAGCCTCGGCATCACCGCAGATCGCCAGCCAGTTCGCCAGCATCTGGTAGCCCCATTCGGTCAGCACTGACTCGGGATGAAACTGCACCGCTTCGACGGGCAGCTCGCGATGACGTACGGCCATGATCACTCCGCTGGGTGTGGTCGCCGTCACCTCCAGCGCGGACGGCAGCGTCGCGGGCTCGATGGCCAGCGAGTGATATCGGGTGGCGGTGAATGGTGAGGGCAGGCCGGCGAGCACGCCGAGCCCCTCATGTTGAATGAGCGAGGTCTTGCCATGCAGCAGCTCAGGCGCTCGATCAACCACGCCCCCGTACGCGACGCCGATGGCCTGCAGCCCGAGGCAGACGCCGAAGATCGGCAGCCGGCCCGCATGGCTTCTGACCACCTCAACGCATACCCCTGCCTCCTCTGGCGTACCCGGACCCGGCGAGAGCAGAATGCCGTCGAAGCCGTCCGCGAAATCGGGATCGTAGAACCGCGAGTCGTCATTGCGCCAGACATCGACGTCGGCGCCGATCTGCGCCAGGTACTGCACCAGGTTGTAGACAAAGGAGTCGTAGTTGTCGATCACCAGGATCTTCACCGCAGGCACGCGATCATTCTCCGCTAGCGAGCACCGCTGTCGCCACGCACGCCGAAACCGGTGTACGGCGCCGCATGTACGAGGTCGAGCGAGCCTTCGTGGGCCGGAAGTTTGACCGTGGGCAAAGACTTTTCCCGGAAGACCAGCCCGTAGGACTCTACGTACTGCTGATAGATCTGGATCGGCTCGGATTCGGCGAGTGCGTCGAGCAACCGTGCTTGGTCGCCGATCGCAACTGACGTCGTACGGCGGACCGTACGGGATGCCGTGCAGCACGACCGTATTGCCAACGCACTTGACCGCAGTAGTCGAGATCACGCGCTGTCCTTGGATCGTCATTGCCTCGGCCCCGCCGCTCCACAGCGCGTTGACCACGGCCTGAATATCTTGCTGGTGCACAACGAGCAGGTCGGGTTCGATGCCGTTCGCCGCCACGCTCGATGGCGCGTCATCGAGCGTCACCGTCACCGCCGGCCCGGACGACCTCAGTCAGACCGACGCGGCTCGCCTGTCTGCGAGATTTCGGGGCCTAGCGCTGACTGCTCGTTCCCCCGTGCTGCCAGCCCGTCGACTTCCTGGCGCAGGGTGCCCAGCTGGCGGGTCAGTTCGGTGTTGTGACGTGACTGGGACTGAACGAGGCTGACCAGATCGGTGTTCCGCGCCGGGCGCAGATCGGTGCCCTGGGCGTGCAGTCGCGCTGATGATGATCATCAATCCGGCAAGTCCGCATACCGCCGCGGTGAGCGTACGAGCAAGCGGGCGCCGATCTCGATCGCGCCGACGCTGAGCGGCACGGGCGCGGCGCAGGACCGAGACAACCGCGCGCCACGCATCGGCGGCCGTGCGTTCGGACAAGTCTGCGTCCTTCCCGATTGAGCGAATTGAGCGCGGAATCCCACAGCCTGCGCGGCAACGATAGGTCGTGCGCCGTGAGTCTTTGACTACGCTACCTACTTCAACAGCAAGGAGAATCTGGTGCCCGAGTCGAGAACGCGAAAATCCGCCGCCGAGAAGCAGAAGCTCAAGGCGCAGCAGGCGTCGAAGCCAAAGAAAATCAAGGCTCCGGCGAGTCGGCGCTGGGTACCCCCAACCTTCATCGCGGTCGGATTGCTCGGTGTCGCCTGGCTGATCACCTATTACGTCGCCGGGTCAGTACATCCCGTTCATGGACGCGCTCGGCAACTGGAACATCCTCATCGGCATGGGCGGGATGGCCGCCGCGTTCGCGCTCGCGACTCTGTGGCGATAGCGCCTCGGCGCAGCGTTCGCCGTCTCAGGACGGCAAGAACAGGGTCAAATCCGCTCTTCAAGCACACGCTGGCCGTCTTCAGACGGGAGACGTGGCTTTGGGTCGCGGTCGCGAGGTGATGCGTCGCGCAGTTGTGTGGCGATCGCATCCATCACGCGTACGAAGTCGATCGACAGGTTTTTCCAATCGTGCTCACGGAGCGCAACCTGGTGGCCGTTGAGCACCCAGCCGCCGCCTCAGGTCCGGGTCAGCCCTCAACTTCGCGATTGTGTCGACCACCGCGCTCGGATCATCCCATGGCACACTCGAAGCCGACATCCTCCGATTTGAGCAGCTCGGATGCCAGCGGCAGCGGAGTCGTGATCACCGGCACCCCGAGTGCGCAGTACTCAACGATCTTGGTCGGCAAACTGACTCGGTCAGTTGGAGGAGTAATTTCGCAGCCGACCTTGATCATGGTGTCGCAACCACGGGACATCGTTACCGAGCCCAGATAGCTGACACGCTCCGCACCAGGCGGGGCAACCACCCTCGGGACCGATACGGAATTGGCAACCACTGGATGCGACCCGCGGAACCTCTTCTGATAGGCATGCTCGGCCAGCAATAAGTGATGCCGCCGTTCCGCCACCTTTCGACTCCGCGCCAGGCCGCAGCCACGGGACGGCGTAACATCTTCGGCATCCATGACTTCACTCGAAGGGCAGCTGCAGGATCTTCATGGACATCCCAGATCAGGTTCTTCATGCCGAGCCCTGCAGCGGCCAGCAGCAGCTCAGGATCATGGACCAAAATCACATCGTGATCTTGTCCGGACATCCGCATGATCGCGCGGGCCGCTTGCCAGGCGCGGAAGCGGCGTCGGCCAGCAGACCGCGGGCAAGTTCAGGCTCTGCAGACGGCCGAGATTCCGGGCGCGTAGCTCGAATCGGTGGAACCTCAAGACCGAACGCGCGGAACGGAGCCGCGTACGTCACCTGCCAGCCTGCGGCGATCAAGGCTTCGATTTGACGTTGCCGGATCCTTGAATCTTCAGGGTTGTGTACCACGGTCATGACCAGGGCCGAATGCCCGCGCGCTGTGCGGCGCGCGGGAGGGCTCGTTGTACGGCTCAGGAGTCTTGTCTGACCCGGAGGGAGCGCGGCCATTACAACAGCTGGACGTGGTGCGCCCGACGCGTCACACCTCGGGTGTCGAAGAAGCGCTGTGAGGCGGCAGTCATGGCATCAAGGTCGTACCCGCTGTGGTTCTGGAGCAGTACACAGATATCTGCCGCACCTAGCGATTGATCGACATCGTCGACCCGTGGTACGTCGTGTCCGGCAACCGAAAGCTGTTTGACCAGCGGATCGTGGAACCACAAGTGGCGCCTCGCTGGAGCAAGGTCTTGGCCAGTGGGATTGCCGGAGATTCTCGGGTGTCGGCAATGTTCGGCTTGTAGGTCACGCCGAGAAGGATCACCAGCGAGCCCCGCAGCGGCTTCCCGTCGAGGTTGAGCTGATCTTGAATTCGCCGTGCGATATAGCTCGGCATGGAGGCGTTGATCTCCTGGGCCAGCTCGACGAACCGGAAGGGATAGCCCAGCCGCGCCCGCACCTGATGGGACAAATAATTAGGGTCGATCGGGATGCAGTGACCGCCGACACCAGGACCTGGCCGGAATGGCTCGAAGCCGAAGGTTTGGTACTCGCTGCCGCGATCACATCCCACAGATCGATGTCGAGTTCGTGGCAAAATCGGGCCATCTCGTTGACCAGGGCAATGTTGATGTGCCGATAAGTGTTCTCCAATAACTTTGCCATCTCGGCCTCGCGGGTGCCCTTGGTACGAACGACCTTGTCGATGAATCTGGAATAGAACGCCTCAGCCGCGTCGGCGCACGCGAAGGTGTGGCCACCGACAACTTTCGGTGTGTTCTTCGGACCGAAGTTCGGGTTGCCCGGGTCGATCCGTTCCGGCGAGAAGGCCAGATGGAAGTCCTTTCCCGCGATCATTCCGCCGGACTCGAGGATCGGCCGAATCTCCTCGTCGGTCGTTCCGGGGTACGTCGTCGATTCCAAGATCACGAGAGTGCCCGGGCTGGAGGTGCTCGGCAACCGAACGCACGGCGACGCGGACACGGACCAAGATCAGGGGCTCCGTCGCTCGACAGCGGCGTCGGCACACAGATGACGATGGTCCGGGCTCGGCGCAGTTGCCGTACGTCGGTCGTGGCGAAGAAACCTTGGCCAAGCATCTCCTCGACGTCGGAATCAGCAAGATCGTCGATGTGCGAACGGCCATGATTGAGCCCGTCAACGACTTCAGGATTGACATCGAGACCGATCACGCTGAGACCGTTGGCGCTGGCTTCCCGCGCCAAGGGCAGTCCCACGTAGCCCATGCCGATAATGACGGCGTCAACCGAGCTTTCCATTGGCTCCCGACCTCCATGACGCGATGCTCTGGCCGTTGCGGTGTATTCGCCTTTACGCGTGTGACTGTTGATGCAAAATGCTACTGGCCGCAACGCACACTACGAGGCAAGCAGGCCGTCGCATCGGCCCGGCAAGCGCGGGAAGCACTCGCGGTGAAGATCGGGTTAACGATTGATGCTGGCGACATACACACGCGTGGATCGTGCGACATCTGCTGCATCGACGGGCTTATCCGTACGACCGCAGCAGGCCGCGTCCCACGTCGTCGAGCCCGTCGGGACCGACGGCGATCACGCCCGAGACGCCGTAGGCCGTCGCTATCGATGCAACCCGAGCGCCGATGTACTCCGGCCATTCTGCAGGCTCGCCCAGCCAGGCGGTACGAGGCGTGACCAGCTCGGCAACATAACCGTAGCTGCGTGCCCGAGTGAAGGCCGGGGTGTCGAGCAGGAACACCGGACGGAATCCGGCGCCCAGCACCTGCATCTCGGCGACATCGTCGATCACAGCGTCCACGACCTCGCTGACCGCCGCATGTTCACCCATGCCATCGGCGAATCCGACGAGGCTCACCAAGATCACCGGCAATTGCTCCACGCCGAGACCTGCCAGCAGTCGGCCAGGCGCGACATCTATGGCCGGCGGCGCCCTGACCGTCGAGACTCCATGGAGAACATGCGGGTCGACCAACGCTCGCGCCGCAGCGCTCCGCCGGATCCGCGGAACCGCCCGACGACGGACGAATCGATATCCCGGCATCGCGGCGGGCCAGCCCGACGGCTCGTCGAAGCGGATCCTCAGACATGAACAGCCCGACTTCTGCCCTGCGAGCTCGCGCAGAAGTGTGGCCGCGCTGGCCGCTCCATTGCCGTGATCGAGAGATGGAACCTTCGCCACCATGGCCTGTCCGCGCTGCAGCAGGTCATCCAGCAGCGCAGCCGCAGCATCCACGGTGACCCGCCCAGCATGTGAGCTATCCCTTGGTCGGAGGCGAACCGCGCGCGGCCCTCCTGGTCGTCCAGAGCCGTTTCCTGGTTCGGGATGAACAGCGCTGGAATGCCGAACCGCAGCAGCTCGTGGAACGAGTTGTAGCCCGATGCACTGACCGCCAGGTCGAACGCGCGGAACCGCCGGGAAAGCGGGAACTCGCGGACCACGTGTACGCCGACGCCGGTCCGATTTGATTGTGCAATCTCGGTCTGCGTCACGCAGATCTCAACACCCAGCCGCTGCAGTGCCGCCACCACGGCGCCGGTTTCCTGGCTCGTGTCGTTGATGTTGCCGGCCCCCAGTGCCAGCAATGCGAGCCGACGGTCCAGCGGCAGGCCCAATGCCTGGCGCGCGGCATCCCGGTCGTCCAACTCATCGGCATCAAGCAAGGTCACCGGACCTAGCCGTATCCCGCCGGCAGCCGAGGTCGCCCCCTTGTCGTACGGCTCAGCCAGCTCCCCTGGAGCAAGCACTTCGTGGAACCACGCAGCCTTCGCGATCTGCTCGACGCTCTTTCCGCGACGCCACATGCCACGCCGGGACCAGACCCAACGCACCTCGGAATACACCTCGCGCACGCGTCGGATGCCGTCGTACGGCCAGGTGCCGTCGAAGACCACGACCTCGGGACGCAGCCGTGCCACTGCATCAGACAAGCGTTCGGCGAACAAGCTTGTGCCAGCGTCTGGACGACAATCCTGTCGCGCCCATCGACGGGACGTACTCGAACGGGTACCCGTACTGGGCCAACCACCCCCACCGCCTGTGACAACGACAAGAAGTTCGGAGCCAGGTCAGGATCCACCCGACGGGCGTATGCCATCAGTCGCGTGAGGTGCCCCATACCGGCCCCGTTGCTGCTGACGAGAAGCAGAGCGGGACCCTTAGGCGCCGCACGCCGAGGCGAGTAGCCGGGACGGCTCGGGGCTGGCTCACGGTTTCCGGCAGGCCCAATCAGCTCCGAGAGCCGCTGCTGATGCGCCTCGTAGCTAAACCGGGCTCGAACCGAGGATTCCGCGCGGGCCACGATGTCCTCATACGCTGAACGGTCGCCGTAGAGCCGGCTCACGAGGGACGGCACCTCGGCTGGTTCGGCGTAGATCGCCGAGTCGCCGAACAGCCGACGAAAGTGTGGGGGCAGGATCGCCGGGAGACCGCTGGCCATCGCCTCCAAGATGTTGCGCCCGAAGGCCTCCACCCAGGCCGGATGGTGGTAATAGACGAAGAAATCCAACTGCGCCAGGAACTCGCGAGGATCCACGGCTCCGAACGGGCATCACCTGCCATGACTCCGGCACGTAGCCCAATACATCGCGAACCGGATCAGCGCCACCAAGGATCCTGACACTCGCCGACCCGTCGACCGGGTACACAGCTTCGATGATCTTCGGATCGGTTGGCCACTTCTGCGGCGACGGTCGGCTGTGCCGGCCGATCACTGGCCGGTCCGATTGCCACCAGGGCCGGTCGGTGTGCCAGGCGTCGACATCGATGATGTTCACCCAGTCCTGTTCACGCAATCCCTCGGGAATCTCCGGAGCGACAGCCTCACGCACCAGCGGGCCGATCGGCGCCCAGATCGGCGCAACGCCAAACCGCTCGCGGGCGATGCGATCGACCAATGCAGGCCGGTAGTGCCGGTAACCGTCGATGTCGGTCGGCGGGGCGTTCGCCACGAGCACCGCGTGCTCGGTCTCGATCGGGGGCAGTTGATCGGCGGCCGCCTCGCAGCACTGCTGGATGGCGTACGACGACCACCTTCGCTCGTATCGGGCCGCTCGCCGAGGAACAGCGTGGCCCGGCCGCGACGTATTTGCTTGCGGATGAGCGCGTTCACTGGCTTGACTCGGGATACCAAGGGGCCATTCATGTGCACCAGGCCTGTCGACCAGCCGACCTGCGCCTGGGCGGCGATCTCTTCGGCCACGCTGTGCGAGGTCCCACCTGGAAAGCGCAGGTCGGACAGCATCAATACATCGACCTGCGCGGTGATTGGACAGCGCACCGGACCTGATCGGCTCCATGAGCACCAGAGACTAGAGCAGAACTCGGGTGCTGTGTGGGCGCACTAGTTGTGCCGTGCGGAATGGCCTCGTCCCATTCCCTAGAAGCATCAATCTTCCAGACACCTTGCGTTCATCTGGAAGTGGAATTGTCCGGCCATGGAGCGTGGGGGACGCGTGCTTGGGCCGGCGAGAACGAACTTCAACGACTACGTGGGTACGGTCGCAGCCGATGACACTGAGGCCGTACTGGATCGCCCGAGCCTGTATGAGCTTGCTCACATCGATCGGGACCGCTACACGATCGTGGCGATCGACTTGATTGTCGATGGTCCAGTTGCGGCGACTATTTACGCCGTCGACCGCGTTGAGCAAGGGATCTCACTGCACGCGGAGATTGTTGAGTTGGGTCAGCGCGACGGAGAGATTCCCGTCGTACAGTTCGATCTCGCTGAGCCGGGTGTCGAAGAGTTCATCAGGAAGGCATTCAAGAGGATCTCGGTCCGGTTGGTCGCGCAGCATCTCCGAGATCAGGTCCTCGTCGTCGCGAAGTCCAGTCCTGCGGAGTCCGATAGAGCTGGATAGCCGCCGAACCTCGCCTAGTCCTGCAATGACGCGCGAATGTCCGCCGCGCGATGCAGCTCGGCTGCCATCAAGACGCCGTAGGTGAACCCGCTTTCTGAATCGCCTTCGGAGGCACTCACGTAGCGAGGAAGTGTGCGGCGACGATGGCATCTTGATGCTCGCCCAAAAGCGTCTGCATCTGCTTCGCGTCGCGGGCAACACGCTTCATCGAGTGGTCGGCAGGCTCGACGAGTTCGGCGGCGTATCGCAGCCCGCTTCATCGCCTTGCGCGCTCCGATGCAGCTGCTCGATGTCGTCACCAGCTTCTCGCAGCCGCTTGTCCGCCTTTCGCTGGGCCTTTTTGACGTACGTGGCGGCAGTCTTGGCACTCGTGTTGGCGACTTCACTGAGTGGCGGAGCGGTCTTCCAGCCGCGTAGCAGTTGCATGAGATGTTGGTAACGCGGCGTACGCATCGCCTCGTTCAGCCGCTGCGTAGCGTCGTCCCGCTCCTTCGCGAGAGTCTTGGTGATCTCTGCTTCGACCGGTCCGCGAACCTGTTCTCCGGCAGATCGGCGATCAGCTTGGTCATGCGAGCGCTGAGAACCTCGCGGTCACGCACCTGGCCCAGCACGTCGGCGTACCAAGCCAGCTCACCGTTCGAGCTCCTCTGCCGAGCCTGCGTCGACGACGTCGCCAAAGATCCGCAAGGTACTGCGCAGCCGGCGCACAGCCACCCTAGTCTCGTGCACCACCGGCGCACCGGTGCGCAATCGCGACGTCGTTGCTGGCAAGCACAACGCATTGAGTCGCAAGGTACGGGCCACCAACTCCCCAACCGTGCCCGGCTTGATATCGGCCACCTCCCCTTCGGCCGAGGCAGAGCCTAGGGCCCGATCCAGCTTGGTCCGTATCGCGCTGGGAGTCGCACCCGCAGTCCGCATCAGCTTGCTTGCACGCCTCAGGTCTTTCTTCTTTCCCGGCCGGCCCTAATTCGACTTCCACCTCGCGCCATGAGCGCAGTGTCGCATGCCGTTAGGCGTGCCAGATCCACCTGGTCATCCGCAATCTCCAAGACCAGTTCGCCGTCGGCATCGAGGACCGGTACGCCGTTCGAGTGGTCATCAGCGATGCGACAGGGTCGAGGCTGTCACCACTAACGAGACCCGCCACGGCATGCGCTAACGCCGATGGCAAGTTCTTCGCCCGCGAGCGACTCTGTAGTTCCGTTCGTGCAGTCCGATTGGGAATCTTCAGCTGCCAACCCGTCTCAGAGCCCCCGACGCGCCGGCGCAGCGTGATCCCGAACAGCCGCAGTCCGGTGTCCGGCGTGTCGAAGTAGGTGTTATCGAGCTTGCGCACTTCCTGATCCAGACGGCCGCCCTCCGGCACCAGCTTCCTGACCCGCGGCAGCGCCCAATCAGGGTCGACCTCGAACTTGTCCTCTTGCTCCTTCACGACCCTCACCCTGGAACATCCTTCTCACTCAACAGACCACCGGACTGGCGTTACGACTAAATGAACTCCAAATGACAAGCTTGCCACATGCCAAGCTAAACGCATTCGTCTAGCGTAATCAGCTACGCCTGCGATAACGTCCACGGCGTTCGCTCGCGACTCATCCTTGCGAAACTTGAGGTGAACTACGCGCGAATGACATCGGTGTGATTCTCCACATCTGGGGATAAACCTGTGGAGATCCGCCGCTAGCCGGATCCGTCGAGCGCGCGCCTTCGACGAGATTCGTGGCGCATCAGGCTATCCAATCCGGGCGACTACGGCTGGACGATTTCCGGACTCTCCCAGTACCAGGTACTGACCAGCCGCCTACGGGCGAGGCGGCCTCCAATGACCATGATCAGCCCGGCGCAGCAACGTGGGCAGCCAGGCATAGCCGAGCAAGGTCGGCACGCCCACGCTGTTCAGCAGTTGGTAGCCGAGGACCACAGTTGACGCGCCGAGCAGCAGCGATACCCCCGACACCATGACAAGCCGCCGTGTCCAGCGACCGACATCCTCCACGATCAGCACCCAGAACGACAGGAAGCCCGTGAGCAAACCGAGCTGCTGGAACGCCAGGCCGAGGTAAGTGATGCTGATCCCCAATCCCGCATCTGCGACACTTGTTGCTCCCGAGAAAGCCTCCGCGTTCGGATTGGCGACCAGGAAGAAGTGGCTCGCTGGGATGAGCGAACGGCCGGGAAGCATGGTCGCTGCTTGCACCATGACGTGCGGCAACACCGCGCTCATGATCATCAGCAACAGAGCGGAAACGCCCATGATGGTGCGCCCGATTTTGGCGCGCCGGCGACGCTCGAGCTCCTCGGGTGTCAGCCGGATCATCGGAACCCTTCCTTGCGCATGCTGGCTCACAGATTTGTTGAGAGCCTGTGACCAGTCTCGGTCCCGGGTCAAGTCAGAGCTGGACCTATGACGCTTTGACGACCACGAGCCGTACGTGCGCGGTGACTGCATCGTGCAGCTTGATGCCGACCGTGTGCAGACCGACGGTCTTGATCGGCTTGGCTGATTTGTACGGCGCGCTTGTCGACCAGACGGCCCGCCAGCCTTCTTGATCGCGGCGGCTACGT
The DNA here is from genome assembly GCA_963712625.1 of uncultured Actinomycetota bacterium. Classification (GTDB taxonomy): domain Bacteria; phylum Actinomycetota; class Actinomycetes; order Propionibacteriales; family Propionibacteriaceae; genus Microlunatus. The sequence continues at coordinate 72,914 of CAVQIU010000009.1, read as the reverse complement.
CGCCCGCGGTCACCGCGCCGAACAGCTTGCCGGTATCGCCAGCCCGGGCGGGCAGGTCGATCGTCAGATCCTCCAGCTGGTCGCGCACTTCCTGGGCGTGATCCATACCTCGGATCTCGCGCGCGGCACGGCTGCGCTTGATGCCGTCAATCTGCTTCTCGGCGCCGCGAGTCCAGCGGATCGCGAACCCGCGTGGAACGAGGAAGTTGCGGCCGTAACCGTCCTTGACCTCGACGACGTCACCGGGCGCGCCGAGCTTGTCAACGGAGGCAGTCAGGATGAGCTTCATGCCAGCACCTTTCTTTTGTGAGCTGCTCGCGCGGTGTTTGATTACTCGCTTCGCTCGCGAGGATCGCGGGCGCGGTGTATCCGCCTAGTTCGTCGTCGCTCGCAGAGGAAAGGCGATCTTCCGACGCTCGCAGCAGCATTCAGCGGGCCGTGGAGGCGTACGGCAACAGCGCCACCTCGCGAGCGTTCTTGATGGCGATGGCGACCCGACGTTGCTCTTGAACCGAGAGCCCGGTGACCCGGCGCGCCCGGATCTTGCCGCGTTCGGAGATGAACTTCCGCAGCGTAGCGACGTCCTTGTAGTCGATGTTCTGGCCAGCGCGCAGCGGGTTGGCCTTCTTCTTCGGCTTGCGCTGTGCGGGTGGGGTTGTGGCCATTGTGGTGCTCTCCTTTCCGAGCCCGGCGCGGCGTGTTAAGCACAGCCGATGGCCGGAATGTGCCTTGATGTCTCTGTGGTGAGTTCTGCGATCAGAACGGGGGCTCGTCGCTCTGGGGTGTCGCCCAGGGATCGGAGCCTTGCTGGGAACGGGCGCCGGCGGCTGCTGGGCTGGCCGCTGGCCCATGGGTCATCGCCGAGGCCGCCAGCAGCGGGACGGCTGCAGCCGCCCTGGTACTGCCGCTCGCATTCCGCGTGACCTTCGCTGTGGCGTAACGCAGTGCTGGGCCGATCTCGTCCACGTCGATCTCGAAGACCGTGCGCCGCTCACCGTCTCGGGTCTCGTAGCTGCGCGACCGGAGCCGGCCTTGCACGATGACCCGCATTCCCTTCTGCAGGGATTCAGCGACGTTTTCAGCAGCCTGGCGCCACACCGCGCAGTTGAGGAACATCGCATCGCCGTCGCGCCATTCGTTGGTTTGACGATCGAACGTGCGTGGTGTGGACGCGACGGTGAAGTTCGCGACCGCCGCACCCGAGGGGGTGAAGCGCAGCTCCGGGTCAGCTGTGAGGTTGCCGACCAAAGTGATGGTGGTTTCGCCTGCCATGAAACTCTCCGTTGTGATGAGCGATGTGGTCTTCGGTTATCGCTCGCGGGCCGGAGTGAACGATGTCCAGCCACTGCGGCGACATTGCCAGCCTGCCAGCCGGGACTGACGCTACGCGCCGGCGAGGGACAATCTGTGGATAATCTCGCCCATCTCAGCGCAGATCAGGTCGGATGACCTTCGTCCGCATGATTGATTCATTGATGGTGAACTGCCGGTCCAGTTCCTTGACGTCCTGCGGTTCCGCGGTCACATTGATCACCGCGTAGATTCCCTCAGACTTCTTCCGGATCTCGTACGCCAGCCGCCGGCGGCCCCAGATGTCCAGGTTGTCGACGAGTGCCGCCACCCTTGGTGATCACTTTCAGGTGCTTCTCGAGCGTGGGCTGAACCGTACGCTCCTCGGTGTCAGGGTCGAAGATGACCATGACCTCGTACTCACGCATGCGCGAACCCCACCTCCTCTGGTCTTGAGCGGCTATGGGACGGCCCCATAGCAGGAGGGCGAATGCTGAGGCCCGGCGAACTCGTCGCCGGACCAACGCTGAACTCTACCCGGTGACCAGCCTGACGGGCGAATCGATTCGATTTAGCACTCTGACCAGATGTTCGCTGGGTCCGACTCGCCCGTCATAGTGACCCTTAGCCTTGTCCACCATGACTGACCTTCGCGACGAACCTCCCCGATCGCTCGAGGACCCGAGAGAGATCCTGCTGCAGCAGCTGAGCTACTACCGGGCAACTCTGCTGGCCAAGCTCGACGGTCTGAGCCCTGACCAGCTGACCAGCAGCATCGTGCCCTCGGGCTGGTCACCGCTCGGGCTGCTCAAGCACCTTGTCTTCGTGGAGCGGCGTTGGATGCAATGGGGCTTCGAAGCCGAGCAGATGCCAGACCCGCGAGGCGACGAGGCTCCGAACGGGAAGGGCTGGCTCGTTACACCGGACGACAACGTCGTCGACCTGGCGGCACGCTGGGCCGCGATCGCCACGCGTACCGAAGCCGTCACAGCGATGCTCAGCTGACCGATCGGGCAAAGCTGGGTGGTCGATTCTCCAGCGATCCGCCGACGCTCGGCTGGATCCTCGCCCACCTGCTGCAGGAGTATGCGCGCCATGTCGGGCACCTGGATGTCGTACGCGAGCTGATCGACGGGAGCGTCGGCGAATAGCGACGCGCGACAAGTCGGCGTCAGGAGGAGGCTGTGAGAATCCCGGTCACTGCTCCTTCCCGGCCTCGGAGGCGGCTCGCTCCTTGAATTCCTCGACGACGGTTGGGGGCCGCCAGCGTTGTGGTGTCGCACCGCTCCCGCAGTCGCCGGAGCGAACCGCCAGTCATAGCGCGCTGTGCTGGATGCGTAACCGCCACGTCATAGCGTCGCTGCCTGCAGGATTGGCGCTGCTGACACGGCTGTTCGCGGGTTCCGACTCCTTCGTCGCGTACGGTGCGGCACGTCCCGTAATGGCCGTGCGTGCCTGACAGCACCGCACGCTCCTGCAGTCGCCGGAGCGAACCGCCAGTCATAGCGCGCTGTGCTGGATTGGCGCTCTGACAGGCTGTTCGCGGGTTCCGACTCCTTCGTCGCGTACGGTGCGGTACGTCCCGTAATGGCCGTGCGTGCCTGACAGCACCGCACGCTCCTGCAGTCGCCGGAGCGAACCGCCCGTCATAGCGCTGAGCAGCAGGGTGCTCTGTCGGTCGTCCCTGGAATACTGACCCGCGTGCCGGGGCGCATCACCTCGTCAGCATTCGTCGGTCGCTCGGACGAGCTTCGAGACCTCCTCGACGTCTTTGGCGCAACGCAAACAGCGCCTGCAGTCGTCCTGCTCGGCGGCGAGGCCGGAGTCGGCAAGACCCGTCTGATCAGCGAGTTCGCGCGGCGGATACCGGACGCGCGCGTCCTCGTCGGTGCCTGTCTCGAGTTGGGCCAAGCTGTCATGCCCTACCTGCCGCTGGCCGCGGTGTTGCGCCAGCTGAGCAGAACACTCGGATCTGACGAGACCCGACGGTTGTACGGCGCAGAGCTGGTCCGCTTCCTGCCCGATCACCGAACCTGGTCCTCCGATGAGGGCGTACGCGAGCAGGCGGGCCTCTTCGAGGCGGTTCTGGCGCTCCTGGCTCGGCTTGCGGAGACGCACCCGGGTGGTCTTGATCTTGGAAGATCTGCATTGGGCCGATCGGTCGACGCTGGATTTGCTGACTTTCCTGGCCCGCAATCTGGGCTCGTTGCCGGTCATGCTCATCGGTACCTATCGATCGGATGAGATGCGCCGCACTCACTCATTGCGTCCGGTCCTCGCCGAATTGACCAGGCTGCCGCTTGTCGAGCGGATCGAGCTGCGGCCGCTGGATGACGGTGAGGTGGTGCAGCTCTTCACCGCGATTCGGGGCAGCCAGCCGCAACCCGGAGAAGCCTTCTCGATCATGACCCGATCGGAGGGCAATCCTTTCTACGTCGAGGAGCTGCTGGCGTCTGGCGACGCAACGCAGGCTGGGATGCCTTCGACTCTTCGCGACATCTTGGCGGTGCGGTTGGACAACCTGCCGGAGTCGGCAAAGGAGGTCTTGCGGATCGCTGCTGCGGCGGGGCGGCGCGTCGATCATCGGCTGCTGGAGGGCGTTGCCCAACTTGGCGAAGCTGAGCTGCAGGCGGGTCTTCGAGCAGCTGTGGAGGGCGAAGCGCTGGTTCCTGACACCGAAGGCTACGGCTACCGATTCCGGCACGCACTTCTACAAGAGGCCGCGCATGATCAGCTGCTGCCGGGTGAGCGCACCCGGTTACATCGGGCCTTCGCCGAGGCCCTGAAGAAAGATCCCAGCCTGGCGGCCGGCGGCAGCACCGGCGTTGATGCCGAGCTCGCCTACCACGCGCTCGCCGCGCACGATGTCGATCTTGCGTTCTCGTCGCTGGTGCTTGCCGGGGAGCGCGCCCGAGATCTGTACGCCTTTGCCGAGGCCCAGCAGCACTTCGAACGGGCCGCCGAACTGCGAGGACAGGTAAGCGATGCCGTAGCTGCCGGAGCACCGCCGACTTGGGAACTGCTCCGGAACGCGGCGCATTGCGCGCGCTATTCGGGAGACATCCGAGCCGGCGCGGTGCCGCATCTCCGCCGCGCCATCGCAGTCTTGGGCGAGGACGGCGACCGCGTCGCTCTGGGCGGCTTGTGGGCTGAGCTCAGCGAGAGCCTGTGGATGGCCGGACTCGGGGACGAGGCATCCGCCGCATCAGATCGGTCAGTGGAGGTCCTCGGCAATTCCACCTCGCGAGAACGCGCAGAAGCCTTGGGCTGGCGCAGCCGGCTCTCCATGCTGTTGGGCCGGTATCGCGACGCGATCCCTCCCGGCACCGAAGCAGTCGGGCTGGCGCGCACGATCAATGCGAGCCGGGAACTGAGCCGCGCTCTAAACGCCTTGGGCACCTCGCTGACCATGGTCGGGAACCAGGAGGGATTGTCCATGTTGCGCGAGGCCTTTGCCATTGCGGACGGGATCGGTGAGGCGACGGAGGCCGCTCGCGCTTACAACAACCTCATCGCGTCTCTGAGAACACCAGTCAATGATCTTGAGCAGGCAGAGGAGGTTTTTCTCGCGGTACTCGACTACACATCTCGCAAGGACGTCCGCAGCCCGATCGTTGACTGGATCCGCCTGGAGGGCGCCGAGGTGATGCAGCGGCTTGGCCGATGGCGGGAGGCAGCCCAGATCGTCAGCCAGGTGCGCTCCGGAGCGGTGATGGGTATCTATGGGCAGTACTACGAGATCACGCTGGCCTTGCAGCGGGCCGTGCAGGGAGGTACGACGAGTCGGAGCAACACCTGCGGAGGGCCGAGGAACTCGCCCCCGCGATTCGTGATCCTCAGGCAATTGCGCCGACGATCGGCGTGCGGATGCGACTGTTGCTGGCGCGCGGCCAGTACGACGTTGGCGATGCCGTTCACCGAATCGAGCCCATGATCGACGACCCGATTGCCTATTACGTCGTTCCGCTGATCGCACGGGTTGAGGCCACGGGTGCCCTGCTTGCGCACGATCGCAGGCGCACCGAGACGGATCTCCCGACTCCTTGATCTGCTCAGGACGGTTCACGACTCCGTCGTCCCCGGCGGATACCTGGCCGGGAACGTCGGAGCCTGGCTGTGTCTCACCGAGGCTGAGCTGTCGCGAGCCAAAGACGATGCCGCGCCCGGGCTCTGGCGCGAGGCACTGCTGCGGATCCGCGAGGTCACCTACGCAGAGCATGAGCTCTACGCGGCGCTGCGGCTTGCCGAGGCGCTCGCGGCAACCGGGGACACTGCGAACGCCGAGGCCGAGCTCGCACCGGCGTACGAACGTGCTCGCTCGATCGGCGCCGTACCCCTTGTCGCAGAGATGGAGGCCATTGCGCGCCGGGCGCGGCTGAAGCTATCTGCCATGCCGCAGGTCGGGGCTGACAGCGAACGTGGGCTCACCGGCCGTGAGCGTGAGGTGCTCGTCCTGGTGTCGCAGGGCCGGACGAATCGTGAGATCGGCCAGTCCCTATTCATCAGCGACAAGACCGCCAGCGTCCATGTATCCAACATCTTGGCCAAGCTTGGAGCGGCGAACCGAGCAGAGGCCGGCGCGAAGGCGCGGGCATTGGGACCGGATCTCCCGACTCGTTGATCTGCTCAGAACGGTTCACGACTCCGTCGGGACCGGCGGATACCTGGCCAGGAACGTCGGAGCCTGGCTGAGTCTCACCGAGGCTGAGCTGTCGAGAGCCAAAGACGAAGCCGCGCCGCGGGCTCTGGCGCGAGGCTCTGCTGCGGATCCGCGAGGTCACGTACGCAGAGCATGAGCTCTACGCGGCGCTGCGGCTTGCCGAGGCACTCGCGGCAACCGGGAACAATGCGAACGCCGAGGCCGAGCTCGCACCGGCGTACGAACGTGCTCGCTCGATCGGCGCCGTGCCTCTTGTCACAGAGATGGAAGCCATTGCTCGCCGGGCGCGGCTGAAGCTGTCGTGCCATGCCGCAGGTGGAGGCTGACAGCGAACGTGGGCTCACCGGCCGTGAGCGTGAAGTGCTCGTCCTGGTGTCGCAGGGCCGGACGAATCGTGAGATCGGCGAGAACCTGTTCATCAGCGAGAAGACCGCCAGCGTCCATGTATCCAACATCTTGGCCAAGCTTGGAGCGGCGAACCGAGCAGAGGCCGGCGCGAAGGCGCGGGCATTGGGACTGGATCGACTCTAGGTGCGGCACATTCTGTCTGTGCGAACCCAGTGACGATAGGCTCGTTTCGCCGTACCTGAACCCGCCCTCGGAGGAGTGACCGACATGGCCGAACTATCAGGCCACCCCGCAACCAGCAGCAGATCCCGGCAATACCCTCGGGATCGTCGGACTGATCTTGGCGATCATCCCGTGCACCTCGACCATCGGGCTGGTCCTGAGCATCGTGGCGTACATCATCTCGCGCCGCGCCGGCTTTCAGAACAGCAAGGCTCTGGCCGGCATCATCATCGGCGCCGCGTGGCTCGTGCTTGGATTCATCCTTCAGATCACGATGGGGCTCATCAGCGGCATCTTCCAGATGGGCAACTGACCCGACGCCTAACTCCACGCACACGTACGCTGCTGGGCATGACCACGGAATCCCTGCCAGCGCTCCGCGGGCGCATCCGGTTTCCCGACATCAGCTCGCGCGCGTACGAGCACCCGGCTGACCGCGGCGCCTTAGTGGCGCTGCGTGCGATTCCGGGCTTCGACTCGGTCCTGAAGACAATCTCCTCAGCCATCGGCGAGCGAAGCATTCGCTACCTCTACCTCGCCACGGCAATCCGTGTCTCACCGCGCCAGTACCCGCACATCCACCAGATGCTGAACGAGTGCGCGACGACGCTTGACCTGCAGCCCGTCCCGGAGCTGTACATCGAGCAAGATCCCACCCCAGCAGCGATGGCTATTGGAATGGGCAAGCCGATCATCGTGGTGAGCACGGGCATGCTCGATCTCGTCGACGACGAGGGACTGCGGTTCATCATCGGGCACGAGGTCGGGCACGTGCTCTCCGGGCACGCTGTCTATCGCACGATGCTGATCTGCGTTGATCAATCTCGCTGCCGCCATGGAGTGGCTGCCGATCGGCGCGTGGAGCATCCGGGCGATCATCCTCGGTCTGAACGAGTGGTTCCGCAAGTCCGAGTTGTCCTGCGATCGTGCCGGCCTGCTGTGTTCTCAAGACCCGAGCGCAGCGTTGCGGGCGCACGCAAGTCATGGCTGGTGCGAGGAACCCCAACGAGATGGACATCGCGGGGTTTCTCGACCAGGCAGAGGAGTACGAGAAACAGTGGCGACGTACGCGACAGCCTGCTGAAGCTCTTGCAGATGAGCGGGAAGAGCCACCCGCTGGCCGCGCTGCGGGCAGCCGAACTGCAGAAGTGGGCAGCCGGACCTGAGTTACGCCGAGATCCTGGCAGGAAACTACCCGCGCCGGTCCGACGATAAAGACGCTCCCATGAGCGAGGAGGTCAAGGCTGCCGCCAACTCGTACAAGCAGAACTTCACGACCTCTGGCGACCCGCTGTACAAGCTGGTGGGCAAGATCGGTGCCGCGGCCGGGACCGCCGGCGGGTCCGCAGCCAACCGGATGCGTGACTGGTGGCGAGCGGTCAGTCGGAGGACTCGAACCCGTGACCTTGCAGGTGGGCGGCCACGGAGACCAGGTTGATCCCATCGCAGAGGCCGCGGCGCGCAAAGCGACACTGGCGCAGTTCTTTCTCGGGGATCCGCAGGCGTGGAAGGGCCCAGAGATCAGGTACGCCGGCGGCGCAGCGGCGCTCAAGGCCGCGGCACAGGACGCCGGCATCACGCTCTACGTGCATGCGCCGTACGTGCTCAATGTGGCGACCACCAATAACCGGATCCGCATCCCGAGCCGGAAGTTTCTGCAGCAGTACCTGGACGCTGCTGCCGAGGTCGGTGCGACGGGACTCATCGTGCATGGCGGTCATGTGTTGAAGAACGACGATCCCGCTATCGGCTTCGACAACTGGCGCAAGTGCATCGACGGGCTGGAGATGCGCGTACCGCTACTGATCGAGAACACCGCGGGCGGCGACAATGCCATGGCCCGGCGCTTGGAGCGGATCGCGCGACTCTGGGATGCGATCGGTCAGGCCAAAGGCGGTGACACGGTGGGCTTCTGCCTCGACACCTGCCACGCCCACGCGGGCGGTGAGGAACTGGTCGGTCTGGTCGATCGAGTCAAGGCGATCACCGGCCGCATCGATCTGGTACACGCCAACGATTCCCGCGATCCCTTCGACTCCGGCGCCGACCGGCACGCCAACTTCGGCGAGGGTGAGGTCGGAACTGAGGCCCTTGCCGAAGTGGTGCGTACGGCGGCCGTCCCGGTCGTTGTCGAAACACCCGGCGGCCGGGAAGGTCAGGGCTCTGACATCGCCTGGCTCAAGGAGAACGTCTGAGCGCGACTGCAAGACATCAGGTTGTGCTGCGGGCGACCTGCTTGACGCCAACCCAGAGACCGGCAGCGCAGGTGATCACCGCCACGAGCACGGCCCATCCGATCGCCGGATCGTTGAAGGTGCCAGAGAACAGCGCCCGCTCTGCATCCACGATGTAGGTCAGCGGGTTGAACCGGCCGAGCACCTGGATCCACGCGGCCCGGCCTCCAGCGGCAGCATCATTCCCGACAAGATCAACAGCGGGAACAGCAACGACTGCTGAACCGCCCAGAACATCCACTCCCGCTTGCGCGATGCGATGGCCAGCGCATTGGAGAACGCGCCCATGCCCACTCCGAAGACGCCGAGCAGCAACAGCCCGGCCAGCACGTGTACGGGGTAGAGCTTGAACCCGAACGGGATCGATACCAACACGACCAGTGCAGCCTGCACGACAAGCGGCGCCAGCTCCTTCAGGGCCTTGCCGATCAAGATCGCGGAGCGGTGCAGCGGAGCTCGCCAGCACCCGCTCGTAAGAACCCGTCATGATCTCGAACAGCAGGTTTGCACCGGTTGTGCTGGTCCCGAACAAGCAGATCATCACGATCACTCCCGGCAGGAACCACTGCAGCGGCGACGCACCGTTGAGCGCGGCCGGATCCACCGAGCCGGCCAGCAGCGGACCGAAGAGGCCCAGGAAGACCAGCGGCTGGACAAGGGAGAAGATCACCGAGAACGGATCGCGGAGCACCAACGACATCTCCCGCTGAAACACAGCTCGAGTGTCAAAAACCAAGGTGCTCATGAGGCCACCTCACTTTCCTCGCGCAAGCTTCGGCCGGTCAGACTCAAAAAGACGTCGTCCAGGGTCGGAACCCTACGTCGGCCGCCCGTACCTCGACTCCGGCATGATCAAGTTCGCGCAGCAGCCAGGGCAGCGTACGCGTGCCCTGATCGAAGCGTCCGGCGATCGTCACCTCGCGCGAGCCGTTGGAGGTGGTCAGCTCTCTGCCCCGACGCAGCGACCACAGCTGACGCAGCAGCGAGATCATGCACCGTCGACCGTGACCATGATCCGGTCACCGGCCAGTCGTCGCCTTGAGATTGGCCGCGGTGTCGTTGGCGATGATCTCGCCATGATCAATAACCAGCACTCGCTCGGCGTGGGAGTCGGCCTCCTCGAGGTAGTGCGTGGTGAGCACGATGGTGGTCTCCTGCCGATCACGCAGTCGATTGATGTGCTCCCAGAGGTTGGCCCGGTTGTGCGGATCCATCCCGGTCGACGGCTCATCGAGGAAGAGCAGCCCTGGGCTGTGCATCAGCCCGAGCGCGATATCGAGTCTCCGCCGCTGACCGCCGGACAGCGTGCTGACCTTCCGCTTCTCGAGCGAGGTCAGGTCGAGGCGTCTTGGTCAGCTCCCGGGCCCGAGCCAGCGAGTCGGAGGCTGTTCATGCCATAGAACCGACCCTGCATGACCAACTCGTCCATCACCCGGAAGCTGTGCCCGGCGGCATCGCCCTGGCCGATGTAGCCGATCCGGGAGCGCACCACGGCCGGCTCGGTGGTGATGCTCGCTCCAGCCACCCAGGCAGTGCCCGAGGTTGGTGGCAGCAGGGTGGTCAGCATCCGCAATGTGGTGGACTTTCCTGCGCCGTTCGGCCCGAGGAAGGCCACCAGCTCGCCTGCGGCGACGTCGATGTCGACCCCCTTCACCGCTTCGACGGTTTCCTTCTTGCTGACGAAGTGCCTTGTCAGCCGCTCTGTGTGGATCACTCCTGGGATCACCCTTGGTGGATCATCGATACCTTCCCGATCGAACTCCGTACGCCGTACTGGATTAGAATTAGCATACACTGTACGGAGATAAGACCATCACGTGCCACTGACAATTTTGAGCGCAAGGATGCAAGCGTGACCGAGCCAGCCAGACAGCAAGAGCCACGCGCGACCGACGGCCAAGATGTCGGCCGAGGATCGGCGCCGATGCCGCAGCCAGGCACGCCAGAGGGCCGTCGAGTCGTCGAGCTGCTCTGGGCGCCCACGCAACAACCTCCCGTACGCGGCCCCAAGCCCCGCATCAGCCTCGTCGATGTCGTCGCTGCAGGAGTGGCGATCGCGGACGCCGAGGGCCTGGCCGCTCTGTCCATGCGAAAGGTCGCGAGCCGCCTCGGGATCGGCGCAATGTCGCTATACACCTATGTGCCCGGCCGCTCCGAGCTGGTCGAGCTCATGATCGATCGCGTCTACGGCGAGCACGCCCTCCCCGAGCCCGAGCTGCCATGGCAGCAGCGGGTCGAAGCAGTGGGCTCGAGAAACCTGGCGCATCTATGACGCGCACCCGTGGCTACTGGACTACAACATGGCCCGGCTTCCGATCGGCCCGCATGTCCTGGACGTCTCCGAGGCGCTCTATGCCGCGCTGCTCGACTGCCGGATTCGCCGGCGCGGAGAACGTCGCGATTTCCAATCTGATCCAGTGGCAGCTGCTGGGCGCCGCGCGCTCCATGATCAGTGACGCCGACGAGGCTCGGCATACCGGCGTCTCTGCTGAGGCCTATTGGGATTCCCGGGCCAGCTTCTGGGAGACCTACTTCGACTGGAACCGTTACCCCAACTATGGCGGCGATCTGGGAGGCCGGCGGATTCGACGATCCCGCCGGCTGGGATTTCGAGCGCATGCTGGACCGGCTGCTCACCGGCATTGAACAGCTGGCCGCCGTCAGCCAGGAGCGTGAAACTCGAGCGGCTCCGACCGCTCGCCGCGGCCGATGATGCAGCGGAAGTAATACTCGTTCGGCTGCTGCGGTCCGAGGTAGCGGATTTCCCAATCTGAGCGGCGATCCCCGGAGCCGCAACATCGAGTTCGCCATCTCATTGGTGCACACGCGGCGGATGTGGGCATCGGATTCCAGCTGGGATTGTCGCCGCAGGTCGTATGTACATTCGGCCGGCAATGAAGGTCTGGTACACGTGCGTCTTGTCGCAGTCCTGCTTGGTCCCGAGGTCCGGGAACATCGGAGAGCCCGATCACTCCGCCCAACATTCCGGTCGCGACGCGCAGTAGGTGTCTATTGCCGAGCTGCTCGGAGCAGTCGATGAATCCGGCCGGCACAACGACCGGCGGTTTGGCTCGGGCTCTGGGGGCACGTTGGAGCTCACAGCCGGCGTCGGCTCGACTGCGGCCGGCGTGCGCGTCGCGAGGTTCGACCACGGCAATCGCCGATGCCACCACGATCAACACCGCGGCGATGATCAAGGTCGCCACACCGCGACGCTCCCATCTGCCTGACGGCTCGCATGGCCGGCGCGGGCTTGGCGGCGGCCGGTGCCACGTTCGCAGACGGCGGAGGAGGTGCGGACTCATCACTGGGCTCTGAGGTTGCCTGCGGCCGCGGCGCGAGCTTGGCCGACAGATTGAGAGCCGGCCAGTTGATCACGAAATTGCGCAGCGGTCGGCCGGTTCTCCGGTTCCTCTGACCATGGCCTTCAGCAGCACATCCATGAAGGCCTTGTCCACTCCGGGGATGCGCTTGATCGGCGCCTTCTGCCGCTTGATGATCTCGGGAATGCTCGGCGTCTCGGTGGTCTCCGACCAGCGTGGGGCGTGACCGCTGAGGACGGCGTACAGCGTGGCCGCGAGGGAATAGACGTCGGCGTACTCGGTGAGCGGCTTCTTGGCGAAAACCTCCGGCGGAGCGTACGCGGGGGTGATCGCTTCGACGGTCTCGCTGAGTGGCATGTCCGGATCGATGAGTGCGGCCAGCCCGAAGTCAGCCAACCCTGCGTTGTTGTACGCGTCGATCAAGATGTTGGCCGGCTTGACGTCGCGATGCAGCACGCCGAGCAAGATGCGCCGCGGCCAAGGCATCGGCGATCCGTACCCCCACCTCGCGCACCCGACGTTGGCTCGGTCGCGGATCCTCTGTCATCCACCGTGTCAGTGAACCGCCCGGACATAGTTCCATGACGAGGAAGGGGCGATCGTCGCCAAGCAGACCGGCGTCATGGACGGTGACAATGCCGGGTGTCCCGACATCCTGCCTGCGGCACCCGCTTCACGCAGAAAGCGTCGCTGCTCGGCTTCGGTGTCCAGCTTGCGTTCGTCGACCTTGACGGCGACCAATCGGTTCAGCGACTCCTGGCGGGCCTGCCAGACGATCGCGAAGCCGCCCCGGGCGATCGCGCGCCAATCCGCCATACCAGGAATCTCTGGCGGAACGGGGGCAGCCACGCGAACCAAGATAGTTCCGACTGCGCCGTCCCTGACGCTTAGATCGCCACGGCACTTGCCGATAACGTCAGAGTCGTGAGTCGCAGTGTCTACTTCGCATCACCTGAAGGTCTCACCGGCAAGTCTGCCGTAGCGCTCGGATTGCTCGACGCGCTGACCCGTGAAGTGGGCTCGGTCGGCGTCTTCCGGCCGCTGACGACGGCTCGCTCCGGCAGCGACGACATCGACCTCATTGTTGATCTTCTCGTCAACCAACCAGGAATCTCGCAGTCCTATGACGAGGCCATCGGCGTGACCTATGAGGCAGCACGCGAGGATGCGGATGAGGCCATGCACGTCATCGTTGAGCGTTTTGGTCAGCTCACTGATCGATTTGAAGTGATCTTGGTCATTGGCTCGGACTACACAGACGTCGCGACCGGCACCGAGCTGTCCTTCAATGCCAAGATCGCCGCCAATCTTGGTTCCCCGGTTGTGCTGGTGGTGCATGGCCGCGACCGAAGCCCAGAACAGATCCGCGCCGCTGCCGACAGCGCGATCGCAGAACTGCGAGCCAACCATGCGCAGACCGTAGCGGTGATCGCCAACCGTGTTGATCATGATGCCGCTGATGGCGATTCGTACCGCGCTTGCCGAGCTTCCCGGCGTGGTGACGGCCGCCATCCCGGAAAGCCCGCTGCTCTCCGCGCCGACCTTCCGAGCGCTGGTCGAGGCCGCCGACGGCGAGCTGGTCCTCGGCAGCAACGCATGGATGGATCGGGAGGCATTGAGTGTGATCGTGGCGGCGATGAGCCTGCCGAACGTCCTTGATCGACTCAGCCCGGATGTTGCGGTGATCGCGCCCAGCGATCGTACCGATCTCATCCCCGGCCTGATGCTCGCGCACCAGTCCGGCACTTTCCCGCGCTCGCGGGAATCCTGCTCACCGGTGGATACCAGATTCCCGACAGCATCCGACGGCTGTCCGAAGGTGTCCAGCAGGACCTCCCGATCGCGCTGACTGACCTGGGCACCTTTACCACGGCCGAACGGTTGATGCGGGTACGCGGACCGATCACCAAGGAGTCGAGCCGCAAGATCGAGACCGCGCATCGGGTGTTCGCCGAACAAGTCGATCAGGCGGCACTGCTGGCCGCGATCGATGTTTCCGCCTCCGATGTGCGTACGCCGTTGATGTTTGAGTACCAGCTCATGGAACGCGCCCGCGCCGATCGGCAGCGGATCGTGCTGCCGGAAAGCGAGGATGATCGAATTCTCGAGGCGGCGGCGATCCTGCTCCGCCGCGGCGTGTCGAACCTGATCTTGCTCGGCGACGAGACCAAGGTCCGCGCACGGGCCTCGGCGCTCGGTCTTGATCTTGACGAGGCATCGATCGTGTCGCCGCTGAATGCCGATCTTGTCGAGCAGTTTGCCGCCGCATACGCGCAAGCCCGGGCGCACAAGGGAATGACCGTGGAGCGCGCCCGGGAGATCGTGACCGACATCTCCTACTTCGGCACGATGATGGTCCATCTCGGGATTGCCGACGGCATGGTCTCGGGTGCGGTGAACACGACCGCGCACACCATCCGGCCGGCCCTGGAGTTCGTCAAGACCAAGCCCGGAGTGAGCACAGTCTCGAGCGTGTTCTTGATGTGCCTGGCTGATCGGGTGCTGGTTTACGGCGACTGCGCGGTGATTCCCGAGCCGACCACCGAACAGCTGGCCGACATCGCCATCTCCTCTGCAGAGACGGCGCAGCAGTTCGGCATCGAACCGCGCGTGGCGATGCTGTCCTACTCGACCGGCACGTCTGGATCGGGTGCCGATGTGGAGAAGGTGCGTGCCGCGACAGAGCTGGTGAGCGCGCGCGCTCCCGGATCTTTTGCTGGAGGGTCCGATCCAATACGACGCGGCGGTCGATCCGGAGGTAGCGCGAACCAAGCTGCCGAACTCAGCGGTAGCGGGACGTGCCACGGTATTCATCTTCCCGGATCTGAACACCGGCAATAACACCTATAAGGCGGTGCAGCGCAGCGCCCACGCCATCGCCATCGGCCCGGTGCTGCAGGGTCTGCGCAAGCCGGTCAACGACTTGTCACGCGGTGCGCTGATCTCCGACATCGTGAACACCGTGGCGATCACCGCCGTGCAGGCCCAAGCCATGAAGCAGCCGACACCCGCGGAAGCAGCAACAGCTGGGAGTCCGGCATGAGCGAGTCACCTGTGCTGGTCCTCAACGCCGGCTCCTCGTCGCTGAAGTACCAGCTCGTGATTCCCGAGACCGCGGAGGTCCAGGCCAAGGGAATCATCGAGCGGATCGGCGAGCCGGGCAGTCCGGTTGCTGATCATGCCGCGGCAATGCAGGCGATGGGAAAAGATCTTGCGGCTGCCGGTGTCGATCTTGATTCCGTAGGGCTACGCGCGGTCGGTCATCGCGTCGTCCACGGCGGCCCGGACTTCTCCGACCCGACGATCATCGATGACGATGTGCTCGATGAGATCAAGGACCTCATTCCCCTTGCCCCCTTGCACAATCCGGGCGCAGTCTCCGGTATCGAGGCGCGCAAGGCAGGAGTTCGACGTACCGCATGTTGCGATCTTCGATACCGCATTCTTCAGCACCTTGCCGGCGGCCGCTGCGACCTACGCGATCCCTCGTGATCTTGCGCAGAACTATCGGATCAAGCGCTACGGCTTCCATGGCACCTCGCATCAGTTCGTCTCCCGGGCCGCGGCGGAGCTGGTGGGTCGTGATCTTGGAGAGCTGAATCAGATCGTGCTGCATCTGGGAAACGGCTGCTCGGCATCGGCCATACGCGGCGGCGTAGCGATCGAGACCTCGATGGGCCTGACGCCGCTCCAAGGTCTGGTGATGGGCACCCGCTCCGGCGATGTCGATCCTGGGCTGCACACCTTCCTGCACAACGAGCTTGGGATGACCGTCGGCGAGATCGACACGTTGTTGAACAAGCAGTCCGGACTCAAGGGGATGGCCGGCGTCAACGACTTCCGCGAACTGGAGCAGCGCCGATCGGCCGGCGACGAGGCGGCTCAGTTGGCATTCGAGGTATACGTCCATCGGCTCAAGCACTATGTCGGCGCGTACCTGGCACTCCTCGGTCGGCTTGATGTGCTGAGCTTCACCGCCGGTGTCGGGGAGAACAGCCCGGCGCTGCGGGCGGCAGTGGTCGACGGACTCGATGGCCTCGGCTTCCTGGTGGATCCAGAACTCAACGGCGTACGCTCCAAAGTCGCGCGGGTGATCTCTCCCGACCGCGCACCGATCACGATCGCGGTGGTTCCCACCAACGAGGAGCTGGCGATCGCCCGCGAAACCGCCGCCCTGCTGGACTCCCGCTCCGACTTGTAGACGAGCGCGATTCATCTAGCGCCCGCTGCGGAAACCTGCGTTCACGTAGCGTGCTCTGACGCGTCTGCATACGTTGCAACTTCGTGCAAACCGTCGTCAGTCAAATCGAATCGGTCGAGAGTCTGGTGCTCGACATGTGCCGTCGTCACCGCTGGAAGGATTGCCGCTTAGGACACGCATAGGGTGAGCGCATGGCAACTGCGCTGATCACCGGAGGTACGTCAGGCATCGGCGCCGCGTTCGCACGAGCGCTGGCGGCGCGTGGCGATGATCTTGTGCTGGTGGCTCGGAACGCCGACCGGCTGTCCGATGTCGCGACCGAACTGAAGGAGCGGCACGCAGTCAACGTCGAGACGATCGTTGCCGATCTGGCCGTGCGCGGTGAGGTGGTCGGGATCGCGGAGCGGCTGACCAGCACCGAGCAGCCGATCGACATGTTGATCAACAATGCCGGCTTCGGAATTCGGGCGAAACTCACCGACCGCCGATACCACGTCCCCACGAACACGGCATCGATGTCATGATCAGGGCGGTCTTGATGCTCAGCGCGGCTGCTGGACGGACCATGCGCGAGCGAGGAGCCGGCACGATCATCAACGTCTCGAGTACCGCAGGCTTCGTGGCCATGGGCAGCTACTCGGCGATCAAGACCTGGGTCACGGCCTATACCGAGAGCCTGGCGAATGAGCTGCATGGCACCGGGGTCAAGGTCACGGCGCTGTGCCCAGGTTGGGTGCGTACGGAATTCCACGAGCGCGCCAATATCAACATCGGTTCCATCCCCTCCGCGCTGTGGTTGGACGCCGATCGGCTCGTGGCCGACTGCCTGGATGATGCTTCCGAAGGCAAGGTGATCTCCATCCCCTCCAAGCGCTACAAGGTGCTGATGACGATCTGCGAGCATCTGCCGCACCGCGCCGTCCGGGCGATCTCGCGCAACCTCACGTCCAGCCGCCACTAGTACCGCGGAGCGTGTGTCGCATTCGCGGTTGTGCGGCGCAACGTCCCCAAATAAGCCAGAGCATGGGTCGCCTTGACGCCCGTGCGGCGAAACGTCCTGCGCCTGAGGGAAGACAGAGGGTCCGCTCTTGACAGGAAACCATTTGGTTTCCTATTGTGGATGTTGTGGAGACGGTGTTCCGGGCGCTTGCCGATCCGACTCGGCGCGCGCTGCTCGACGCACTGTTCGAGCATGACGGTCAGACCCTGGTGGCCTTGACCGCCGGCCACGACATGACGCGGATCGGCGTCGCCAAGCATCTCCGCCTGCTCGAGGAGGCTGGCCTCGTCGTGAGCCGGCGCCGGGGTCGGGAGAAGTTGCACTTCTTGAACACCGTCCCGATCCGACTCATCCATGACCGGTGGGTGAGCAAGTACACCGAGCCGTGGGCCGCCGGTCTGGCCAGCTTGAAACATGAACTGGAGCAGCCGATGGAAAAGATCTTCGAGATCTACATCCGTACGACCCCGGAGCGGCTGTGGGAAGCGATCACTGATCCGGTGATCCGCGCCAAGTACCACTTCGGTGCCGGCGTCGAGTCTGACTGGACGCCTGGCTCCCGCTATACTGCTGATCCATCCGGGCAGCGACGGCCCGCTTGCCGAGGGCGATAACCTCGTTGTCGACCGACCGCGCCGACTCGTACAGACCATGCACACCCTGTGGAGCGAGGAGGCCGAGCGCGAGGGGACGTCACGGGTGACGTGGGAGATCGAACCCATCGGTGACTCGTGTCGGCTGACCGTCACCCATGATCAGTTGAGTGCCGATGCGCCGCCCGAACTGTACGGCGGCTGGCCGATGATCCTCTCCGGCTTGAAGACCTGGCTCGAGACGGGCCAGAGCCTCACGACCCCGGGCTCCCTGATGTACGGCCAGAGCTGAAATCCCAAACACGCTAAGGAGATTCACATGCCCGCCACCACCATCACCGATGTACGCACGATTGGGATCACTGTCACGAACCAGGACGAGGCACTCGCCTTCTTCGTCGACACGCTCGGCTTCGAGAAGCGACTCGACGCCCCGATCAGCCCGACGATGCGATGGGTCGAGGTCGCCCCGCCAGGTGCCACTACCTCGATCGCCCTCAACGCGGCCGAAGCGTCAGCAGCTATCGGCGCAGCACACCGGCGTACGCTTCACCGTTCCCGATGCGGCCGCGGAACATGCAGCCATGCGGGAGCGCGGAGTCGACGTCGGCGACCTGCTGAGCTGGGACAACGTGCCGCCCATGTTCAGCTTCGACGATCCCGACGGCAACCGCTTCTACATCGTGGAGGAGTCGTCGTGACAGCACAGGTGCCACTCAACAAGACCTTCACTGCCGCGTTGCAGCAAGAGCCCGGCCAAGGGCGGCTGGACCTATGTCGTGACTGGCTGGAGCGCCGAGTTCTTCGGCACCCGCAGTCTGGTCAAGATCGCCGGCACGGTCGACGGCCATGACTTCCGCAGCTCCTTCATGCCGCTGGGTGACGGCACGCACAAGCTTCCGATCAGGGCCGATCTGCGCCAGGTGCTCGACAAGCAGCGAGGGTGACACCGTCACCATCCACCTCCGCGAACGACTTGGGTAGGGCTCAGCTCGCCTGCCCTTCGACAGGCTCAGCGGCACACATCCGACTGTGAGGCTCAGGGACACATGCAGGCTGGCGGGCTCCGAACTCTCAGAGTGAGGACTCGGCCAGCAATCGACCGCCGCCGCTCGGGTTAGGCTAAGCCCATGTCGAGCCGGACCCGCTACACCTCGCCGGTGCATGCCGGCGCGCGGTTCGTTGCGCAGCGGGGCTTGCTCAAGCCGCTGGTCTGGCGCCTCGTGACCGTGACCGTGCTAGGCGAGGAAAATCTCAAAGGCCTCGATCGACCATTCGTCATCGTCTCGAATCACGCGAGCCATCTCGATGCTCCGCTGATCTTCGGATCCATGCCACGCAAGATCTCCCGCTACGTCGCTGCGGGAGCCGCGGCCGACTACTTCTTCGATGTGTGGTGGCGCAAGGGCCTGACGTCGCTGTTCTTCAATGCGTTCCCGGTCGACCGCACCGGACTGCGCGGTCGCATGGTTTGGCGACCAGCCTGCTCGACGACGGCGTACCGCTACTGCTCTTTCCCGAAGGCACGCGCTCGCGAACCGGCGAGATGGGCGCATTCAAGCCGGGTGCCGCAGCGCTGTGCATCAGTCGCGATGTGCCCTGTCTACCGGTTGCGATCGTCGGCGCATCCGAGGCGATGCCCTATGGCCAGAACTGGCCGAGTCGCGGCCGGCTCCCGGTCTTCGTTGCTTTCGGGGAGCCCATGCGGGCCGAGGACGGCGAGACGGTCGTCCAGTTCTCTGAACGCATCACCAAAGAGGTGAGCGGGCTGATCGACTACGCCACCACCTACCGCGCCAACCAGGCGTAGGCCTGCTCAGCATCAGAGCGAAGGAGAACAATCGGGATGCCCGACGTCAAGCACATGAAGTGGTGGGGCTGGGGAGTCGAAGGCGTGAGCTTCCACCACGAGGACAAGCCGGCTTTTCAGCCGTTCGTACTCAATGCCATCGATCTTGACGTCAACACCGCGCCGAGTGCCCCGATGTCGCTCGACGACCTGCCGATCCCTGCTCCCGTGATCGGCGATCAGCTGCTCGCAGAGCTGACCGATGCCGTCGGTGCCGAGAACGCGACGCAAGACGATCTTGACAGGATCGTGCACACCTACGGCAAGAGCGCGCGCGACTTGCTCCGGATTCGGGCGGGCGACATCCCCCGCGTGCCGGACGTCGTGGTCTATCCCGGCCAACGAGGCTGAGGTACAGCTCATCGTTGATCGCGCCGTAGCCGCAGATGCGGTGATCATTCCCTACGGCGGAGGCAGCAACATCGCCGGCAGTCTGCATGCGCCGGAAGATGAGACTCGCCCGGTCATCTCACTTGATCTTGGTCGGATGAACAGGCTGATCGACATTGACGAGGTGTCCGGGTTGGCCCGCATTCAGGCGGGCGCTCTGGGCCCCGATCTGGAGGAGCAGCTGGGCGCACGGGGCTGGTGTCTGGGGCACTACCCCGACAGCTTCACCCACAGCACGCTGGGCGGCTGGGTCGCAACGCGCTCATCGGGCATGCAGTCGGACAAGTACGGCGATATCTCCGACATCGCGCGCGGCATGCGAGTCGTCATGCCGGGCAAGGTGCTTGATGTTCGGCCGTTACCGCACACCTCGACCGGCCCGAGCGTACGCCAGATGGTGCTCGGCTCCGAAGGTCGCCTTGGCGTCATCACCGAGGTCACAGTGCAGGTGCATCGGATCCCCGAAGTACGGGTGATCTTGGGATACCTGTTCCCGTCCTGGGAGGCCGGACTGGCCGCGATGCAGGAGATCTCCGACCAGCGATGCGCATCCGTCCATCACTCGAGTCTCCGATGCAAAGGAGACCGCGTTCTCCTTTGCGACAAGGAAGAAGTCGAGCGGGATCTCGATCTCCTCGTTGATCAGCAAAGGACTGATGAAGGTCCTGCAGCGACGCGGCTGGAACCTCGACGAGGTCTGCCTGTCCTTCATCGGCTACGAGGGCGGCAAGCCACATGTCGCGCGGCAGAAGAAGATCGTCAAAGACATCGTCGGCAAGCACGGCGGGATCCTGGTCGGCAAAGGTCCGGGCGTGCTGTACGACCAGAAGAAGTTCGATACCCCTTACATTCGTGACTTCTTGCTGGATCGCGGAGCAATCGGCGATGTCTCTGAGACGGCAGCGCCCTGGTCGAAACTCCTGCCGCTGTACAAGAACGTCAACGCGGCTGCCGAGAAGGTGTACGCGCACCTGGGTGTGCCGGGCTGGATCATGTGCCACCTCTCGCACTCCTACCACTCCGGCGCGTGCCTGTACTTCACTTTCGCCTTCAAGCACGACGGCGTCGACCCGCTTGCTCAGTACGAACCGCTCAAGAACGCCATCCAGCAGGCATTCGTCGACTCCGGCGGCACCCTGTCGCACCATCACGCCGTTGGGACCGAGCATGCCGCGTGGCTGGAGCAGGACATCTCCGCTCCCGGCGTACACATGATCGACGGACTGTTCACAGCGATGGACCCCGGTCGGAACTTCAACCCGGGCAAGATCATCGCGAAGTAATCGACTTGTGATCATCTTGGTCGGCAAGATCATCCGGAAGTGACCGAGTTGTGATCATCTCAGTTGGATACAGACCCGGCTGAGGCGCTGACAAGTCAGTGTCCTAAGGGATATCGTGCTTTGTCGTGCTTCCCCGCATGATCAACACACAACGCCGGTGGCCGCTACCGGTGATCTTGGGAAGCGTGGTGCTACTGCTCGCGGGCACCGGTCTCTTCCTGACGGCGCGCCACGACGCCCGCGCTACCACGCCGGCCCCAAGTCCCTCCGGGAAGTCACCACCGACTCCTTCGACGACGCCGCCGGAGAGCGGCCCGCAATGGAGCGACTGGGATGATCTTGGTGGTTTCTTCAACGCTGGGCCCAGCGTGACTTCCTGGAGTGTCAACAGATTGGACGTCTTCGCACGAGCCGGGGGCCAGACCATGCTCCACCGGGCGTACAACGGGTCGACATGGTCTGCACCTGACGATCTCGGGCCTGCCATCGTGGGCGGGCCCGGAGCCGTCGCGCGAGGGCCGGATCGGCTCGACATCTTCGTTCGTGGTGCCGACAACCAGCTCTGGCAGAAATCCTGGAACGGTGGCTGGATGGGCTACTTCCCGCTCGGCGGATTCCTCACCTCGAGCCCCAGCGTGACTTCGTGGGCGCCAAATCGGCTAGACGTCTTCGTCCGGGGCAGCGACAACGGGCTGTACCACAAGTCGTGGGACGGTATCGCCTGGAGCGCGTACGAGCGGCTCGGCGGCAACCTCGAAGGTGCACCTGCTGCCATCTCACGAGGGCCGAACTTGATCGACGTCTTCTTCCGCGGACGTGACAATCACCTCTACCAGACTTCGTATCGCGGCTCAAAATGGCGCAGGCTGATGGACCTAGGCGGCGGACTCCATTCCGATGTCGCAGTCTCCACGTGGGGTCCCGATCGGCTTGACCTGTTCCGCAAGGGAGACGACAACACACTGGAGCACCGATCCTGGGACGGGACGAGCTGGACCGGATGGGTGACCATCGGCTCGGGCATCGTTGACACTCCGTCGGCGGTCTCCTGGGGCGTGAACCGCATCGACGTGCTGGCGCTCGGTACCGAAGGTCAGCTGCTGCACAAGCACTTCGTCCTCGAGCGAACTTCCTGACCTTGACGCGATAGCTCGAGTTACGCGCCGAGTTGTCAGAATTTGAGCACCATATTCGGTGCTGAGATTCTGACAACTCGGCGCGTAGGAGAGCTACGTGTGTGCTGGGTCGTGGCACCGGTCAGGATCAAGGTCCACCGCCGATGGCGATTGCCGGCGATCTTGGGCAGCGCGGTGGAAAGGCACCATACAGCTTGAACCCGGAATAGGCGGTCCGCACAGGGGATGGGACCAACCCGCGCGGGGAAACACGGGACGGCCGATGCGTTGGGCCTATTCCGGGCAGCCCGAGACTGACCTTCAAGGTACTCGCACGTTGGGCTTTAGGGGGCAACTTCGGTGCAGTGACGCAGCAGAATGTTGCCCCGCAACCAGGTTGCGATTCGTACCGGGCATCGAAACGCAAGTAAATCGTGGGTTTCGGGGAGTCCGAGCGACCCTGCAGATCGGGTATTACATTCTCACCTGTGGCTCTTTCGGTACGGACCATCGAGGCAGATCGGCATCGCGAGTTCAACGCTGCCCAACCCTCGGTGAGCTTCCTCCAGACGCCAGCGTGGGCACAGGTCAAGAGTGAGTGGCGTAGCGAGTCGATCGGCTGGTTCAACGGTGCGGCTGGACCGGTCGGCGCGGGACTCGTGCTCTATCGGCAGCTCCCCAAGATCAAGAAGTACCTTGCGTACTTGCCCGAAGGCCCGGTCATCGACTGGACTGCCCCCGATATCGGGGAATGGCTGCGGCCGTTGGCTGATCATGTACGTTCGGCCGGCGCCTTCGGCGTACGGATCGGTGCAACGGCTATCGCGCGACGCTGGAACGCCGAAACGATCAAGGCGGCGATCGCCGACGAGCAGGATCACGCCGGCTCAGCGAGGCGGTTCCTGACCAGGTCAACCACGAGACCACTCGCACCCGCAACCAATTACGCGAGATGGGCTGGCGACCGCCGGAGACTGAGGAGGGCTTCGCTGCTGGGCAGCCACGGTTCGTGTTCCAGCTGCCTATCGCGGGACGGACTCCTGATCAATTACTTGCCGGCATGAACCAGCTGTGGCGGCGCAACATCAAGAAGGCCGCGAAGGCGGGCGTCGTCGTGCGTCGCGGCACCGTTGATCAACTGCCCGAGTTCCACGGTCTGTACGTCGAGACAGCCGAGCGAGATCATTTCAGGCCACGACCGCTGTCGTACTTCCAGACCATGTTCGATGCCTTGCTGGCTGAGGATCCTGATCGTATTCGGCTCTACCTGGCCCACCACGAGGGCGACCTGGTCGCTGCCACGACATGGGTGCGGGTCGGCGACCACACCTGGTACTCCTACGGCGCCAGCTCGACGGCAAAGCGTGACGTACGAGGCTCAAATGCCATCCAGTGGCAGATGATCACTGACGCGCTGGAGGCCGGCGCCACCATCTACGATCTGCGTGGAATCACCGAAGGCCTCGAGGCCGACGATCCGCATCTTGGCCTAATCCAGTTCAAGGTCGGCACCGGAGGCGAGGCGGTGGAGTACCTCGGCGAATGGGACCTTCCCCTCAATCCCCTGCTGTACAAGGCTTTCGACCTCTACATGAAACGTCGGTGATCGTCGTGGTACTGAGATGAGTGGTGTGACCCTGCGCCTTGACGGGGAACGCTGGCGAGAACATCTGCACACCGTGGCCGGAGCCACGCCCGGTATCGTGCCGGTGATCAAGGGCAACGGGTACGGGTTCGGCCTGCAGCAGCTCGCCGAGGAGTCAACGAAGCTCGGCGCGGATACGATCGCGGTCGGCATCCCCTCCGAGGTGGCTGTGGTACGCGAGGCGTTCCCGGGCGATGTGGTGATCTTGAATCCTTGGGATGCATCCAGCGAGCTCGCCGGAGAGCTGACCAACGAACCGTCGGTGATCACGACGGTGTCCCGGTTGCAGGACCTGGAGCTGCTGGCTGGGCGCGGTGATCGTCCGCGAGTCCTGGTCGAGGTGCTCACCTCGATGCGACGTCATGGGATTGCGGCCCGATGATCTTGGTCGAGTCGCCGCGTTGCTTCCCGGCGTCCGGTTCGAGGGCTGGACGATCCACCTGCCGCTGCACACCGACGGTCGCTACGCCGAAGCGGAACGGCTCGGTCACGCCGCCCTTGCCACAGCTCCCGGAACGCTGTGGTTCTCCCACCTGCCGTCCTGAGGAAACGGTGGCGTTGGCGCGTCAACTCGGTGGAGCAGACGGGGAGCCCGTGCCGGTGCGACAGCGGGTCGGCACCCGGCTCTGGCTCGGTGACAAGACCGTCACGCAGCACCACCGCGACGGTGCTGGACGTACATGAGATCAAGCGTGGCGAGCGGGCCGGCTATCGGCAACGGGTCTGTCCGGCTGACGGCTGGATCGTGGTCGTCGCAGGCGGCACGTCGCACGGCATCGGCATGGAAGCGCCAACGTCCGCCAAGACGATGCGGCACCGGGCGATCGCCTTCGCAACCGGTTCTCTCGCAGCTGCCGGTCTCGCCCTCAGCCCGTACACGATCAATGGCAAGAAACGTTGGTTTCTGGAGCCCCCACACATGCAGTCGAGCCAGGTCTTTCTGCCGCGCAAGGAGCGGCCGCCGCGGATCGGACAAGAGGTTCCGGTCGAGCTGCGACTGACGACCGCGACCGTGGACTACCTCGACTGGGCCTAGCGAGCCTGGTTTACGCGGATGCCCGGGATGGTCAATGTCCCGCACGCACTGTGGATGTTGACAATCAGTCGCGCAGCTTGGCGCGTAGCTGCTCGTTGTCCTCGGCGGTCCAACCCATCTTGATCAACATCTGCAGCACATTGCCGAACGTCTTGTCGATGTGCCGCAGAAAGCTGATCATGGTCTCCGGGTGGCTCAGGTGTGAGGACATGGGTCGGCCACGGAGGTTGTCCGCGTACGTCGTCGAGGACATCAGCCGTCCGACGATCTCCTCGACGCGCTCCGAGCTCGCGGTGTAGTCATCGATGATCGCCTGACGCTCTGCGTCCGCCAGGGAGAGAGCCAGCGCGACGAGAGTTCCGGTCCGGTCCTTGCCGGCCGCGCAGTGCACCAGCGCAACACCGGGTGCCTGCGCGATCGTGCGCAATGCGGCCAGTACCGAGTCCGGGCGGTCAACCAGGTAGGAGAAGTAAACCGAGGCGACGTCATTGTCCAGTTCGACACTCGGTTCGAGGTCGACCCACGGGAGGGCTTCCTCGGGCATCACCTCGGGGCGTCCGTCTGGCTTGGTCTCACCGACGCCGAACTCCCATTCACGAAACAGCGAGAACCGCTGAATCCGGACCTCCGATGTTGCCAGTGGAGTGGGTCCCTCCCGGACAGCCTCGTAGTCGCTGCGCAGATCGATAACGTCCGTCAGACCAAGCCCGAGTAGCTGATCCACGTCAGAGGTGGTGAGGGTTTGAAGATTGTCCGACCTCAGCAGCCGACCAGGAATGATTTTGCCGCCGTCGGTAGTCGGGATCCCGCCGACATCGCGCATATTCGCCAGGCCGTCGAGGTCAATCCACATCCGTTCCACCCAGTCAGGGTAATAGCCTCTGCGCGCCTGACTGGGCAGCGATCTCGGGACCTACCCGGTTGTGCTCGCGAGCTGCTTGATAGTGAGCGGCAGGCAGGCCAACTTGGCCGGGGCGGTTCCGGCAGCCGGCGTCGCATCGGTGTGGAACACGATCGAACGGTCTCCCGCCGTCGGGACGAATGGCACATTGACCGCTATCCGCACATTTCCTTCGGAATTCACCTTGAAATCGAGGTGAACCTCTGTCTCCTCGCTGACGACCGGCGTAACGGCCAGCAGGAGTTGTGTTGTAGTGACCTCCGACCGTCGGATTCCCTGTGCCATCGAGGCCACATGGGCCTACGTGAAGGTGTGCGGGGTATGTCTTGCCAACCGCACTATTGTCAAGACCCTTGACAATGACCCTGAAGAAGCTGCCGCCGTCCATGCCAATCATCGTCGCCGTGGCGCGCGCACCGTCGAAGACATCATCGGTTTCTGGCGAGAGGTCGGTCAGCTTGCCGTTGTAGCATCGCCCAGCTCATGCTCGGGGCCGCCGATGCCTCGCGGGCAACCTTCTTCGCGTGAAGATCGTGAGCGTACGCCGCACCGGACGTCGCGAGAAGTGCGGATACAGCGCCAGGCCAGCGATTGCGGTCGTACGGAAGCGGGGCACGATTTCCCTTTCAGAGACTTGAATGATCAAAGTCCCGGCAGGGGCAACCCGCCACGTTGGTCACCTGTCCCCCGACCGAGTCACCATCCGTCAGCATATGTGACCCAACGCCGGCCCGCTGGGTTTCCAGTGATCTCAGACACAGCGATTCAGCTCGCCCAGTGTCCAGTGAAGAACAACCAGCTCCACCACAGCATCGAGCACGATTTCGATCAGCGAATGCGCAGGCCACGAGCAGCCGATGCCAAGGTCGAGAACGGCTTGTGGATGATCCAGCGTGCGACGGTCCAGCAACCCAGCGACCGAGCATGATCCACAACGGGAACCAGAGCAGGGTGGCGCGATTGACCGAGAAGAACCAATACGACATGGAGAACGCCAGCACCTGCACCCCGACCCAGCTGGCCTCTCCCCACATCGTGCCGGTCGGGCCCGTTCGGTGACTTCCTCGCCCGCAGGCTCACCACGATGCACCAGATGGTGACTCCCACGCCTACCGCCATCGAGATCATCTCGCCGCGGAACACCGCCGCCCACCACGGATGATTGGCGTACGCGCCAGGCAGCGTCGCGGGAATCGTGTTCAGGAAGGACTGCCAGGGCCAGGTCAGCTCGCGCACCCAACCGGTCGACTGCGCGTGATACCAGGCCGTCCAGCTCCCAGTGAGGGCATACAGATACGTCGCAAACGCCATGATCACCGACGCCGGAATCAGCATCAGCGCCGCGCGGCGTAGCTTGACCACTAGTCGGACCGCCGCTCGTCATGATCATTACCAGTAGCGCGCCGATCAGGAAGAGCCCAGATACCCGTACCGTGCAGGCGACTGCGGTGAGCGCGGCAGCGGCCAGCCAGCGATCGGAGCGGGCGCGCTCCCAGGCCCAGAAGGCCGCCGCGCAAAACAGTGAC
The DNA here is from genome assembly GCA_963712625.1 of uncultured Actinomycetota bacterium. Taxonomy (GTDB): domain Bacteria; phylum Actinomycetota; class Actinomycetes; order Propionibacteriales; family Propionibacteriaceae; genus Microlunatus. Next base: position 45,298 of record CAVQIU010000009.1, on the reverse strand, counting down.
TCGGTATAGGGCACCACGGTGAAGACAGCGGTCGGGGCAAACAGCCACGCGACCGCCGCCCAGGTCCCGCCCAGCCGGTACAGCGCTGCGGCTGCGACCGCAGAGCAGGCCGTAGAGATGATCACTCCGCTGATGGCGACCGGCACCCCCAGCTGACCGAACAGCCACAAGATCGCCGGCCAGCCCGGGAAAAAGGCCATCAAGGTGCCGTCAGGCTCGGCGCAGTATCCGCCGGCAGCCAGCCTGGCGAAGTGCTGCACGTCCCAGTTGCTCACCATGTCGGTGAGCGTGCGGTGCTGCACGACGGCCAGCACGCAGCGCGACCGCGACGATCATGCCCCGGCTGGCCAGCCACGCCTGAATGACGATCCGCCCCGGCGACGACGCGCTCGTCTCAGCAGCAGGTACTGGCTCGCGGAGCCAGCCGCTGCAGCATCAGGCATCCCGCCTCGGGACCGTGGTGCCGCTGAACACCCGGAACCAGCGGGCGTCCGGCGCCTGATCGAGTACGCCGCCGGTGGGATCGTCGACTTCGCTCCGCGTACCGGATCATGCTCCGGCCGCATCGCATCCCGGACAACCATGATCACGACCCAGCCTTGGGTACAAAGCCTGATCAGAACCGACAGCCCAGTACATCCGGTCAGGCGAGCTGTCCCCAGGCGCCAGGAATCCGCCGAGGTGCCACCAGATCGCAACGAAGTAGATCAGCTCGCCCGCGGTGAAGATCAACCAGTCACGCCACCTCGGTCGGGCCAAGATCATCAAGGGCAGCAGCCAGAGCACGTACTGCGGTGAATAGACCTTGTTGGTCATCAGGAATGCCGCGACGACCAGGAACGCCATGGCACCGAACCGCGGCCGCATGCGGCGCGTACATGATCAAGATCAAGATGCCCATGCAGCAGAGAGCGAACAAGCCGCCGCTCACCCAGTTGAGATACGGCACCGGGTGGCCGGCCAGAGACAGCACGTACCAGATGGAGCCCAGGTCGCCGCCGCGCTCGCTGTTGTATTGCCAGAAGCTGCGCCAGGCATCCGGCGCAAGCAGCAGCACTGGAAGTTGACCAATCCCCAGCTCACCAGGAAGGTGGACAAGGTCATCACGAAGTCTGCCCATCCGCTTGGCTCGCAGGCAGAGCAGGAAGAGCGGACCGAGCAGCAATGCGGGATAGAGCTTGGCCGCGGCGCCCAGCCCGAGCATGACTCCGGTCAGGCCAGGTCTTCGTGCCGACCAGCAAGCCATCCCGAGAGCGGTCAGCGCGATCGGCAGCATGTCCCAGTTGATCAACGCAGCAGCCGCGACGCAGGGCGATGCGGCCAGCATCATCGCGTCCCAGGGCCGTCCGACCGGCGTACGCACCATGGCCCACAGCGCGACCAGGAACAAGGCACCGAGCAGCACCGTGTTGACGTCGACGAAGATCAACGTCGAGTCGACCCGTTGCTGGTCCGTCAGCCCGGTCCCCTGCAGCCCGCCCAAGACCCGGGTGATCAGACGCTCCAGCTCGAGAAACCAGCCGGTGAGCACCGGATACTCCAGAACCGGATAGTCACCGGAGTCGAGATAGGGCGTATGGCCTTGCAGCAGGCCGCGACCCGCGTACAGCAGCCCGATATCTGAGTAGCACAGGTACTTGAAGTGGTCGGGCGGAGGTTGCCCCGCGACGGTGATCCGGCAGGGCAGGCGGAAAACCACACCGCTCAGGTAGACCAGGGTCCCGACCAGCAAGGTGACGCGCAGCGGATTCCACCAAGCGCTGCCCGTAGCCGCGTAACGTCCCAGAGGCCCGCCGATCCGCTGGCTGACTCTGCCGACGAAGCTTCGGTCGCCGATGGCAGATTCTGAGCCGATCGGGCGTCGATCACGGCCGGGACTCTGCTCAACCCCCGCCGCCGGTCGGAGTCCCGCTCGGCAGTTGCCGTCCGCCAACGCGGAGGCAGCTTGCCGCCTCCAGGACCCTTGTTGGTCTTCGTCGCCGAAGCGCTTGGTCCCGTCCAATCTGGCGGCCAGCTCCAGGTTTGGGTTGGCTTCGGCTTGGGCGCTTCGGGTTTGCGGCTGATCGGTCGGCACCTGGGTCTCCTGCATCGTCTGTTCCGGTTGCGGGAGCTCCTCCCTGTTCACGTACGCCGGCCCTGGGAACTCCTTGACTGCCTGACCCTTGGTAGCGGTTTTCATGTACTCAGCCCAGGTCAGCGCCGGATAGGTGCCACCGAAGAAGGTGCTGTCGCCGGGCCGAGCGTATTTGTCAAGATCACCATTGCCGTCGTTGCCTGCGACGTACATCACCGCTGTGGAGATCTGCCTGGTGTAGGCGACGAACCAGGCCGAGACGATGTCGCTCGAGCCGTTCGGGTTGGACCGGTCCTTGGTTCCGGTCTTGCCCGGCCACAGGGCGTTCCAGTGTCTGCACCGTGCGGCCGGTCCCCTGCTCCACCACACGGGATAGCGCGAAGGTGACGTCGTGCGCGATGTCCTCGGTGACCGCGCGCTCTTTCTCCGGCTGCGCCTCGTAGATGACCTTGCCCTTTCGGTCCCGGACCTCACGTACCACGTGGTCGGGGACCGCGACGCCGTCATTGGCGAACGTCGCGTACGCGCTGGCCTGGGCGAGTGGGCTCACCTCCGCGGTGCCCAGCGGAACGCGGTCGTTGTTGTCCCAGCCGCGGCCCTTCGGGGCACCGACGGCCTGGGCCATCTTCATGATCTTGCGCGGGCCATTGTCCATCTGGGTGGTGAGATCCACGAATGCGGTGTTGATCGAGTCCGCGGTCGCCTTGATCAGGTCGACCGACTGGCCGTATTGGTGGCTGAACTCGTTGCGAACCGGGGATCTGTCACCTGGCGGGGTCCAGGTGTTGCCGTTGAAGGTGTTGCGAAGGCTGAAACCGTCCTTGAGGCCGGCGGCCAGGGCGTACGCCTTGAACGTCGAGGCGGTCGGGCGTGGCGTGGTGGCCCAGTTGCGGGAGTTCTTGACGTAGTCGGGCCCGCCGTAGAGGGCGATGACCTCGCCGCTGTTCACATCAACCGACGCTAGCGCGGCGTGCAGCTTGGACGCCTTACGCCCGACGGCCCGCGCAGACTGCTTGGTGTACTTCTGGGCCGCCTCGACGGCGGCTTGCTGGGCGTCCTTGTCGAAGGTGGTGATGATCTTGAGGCCGCCGCCGCTGATCTGGGAGGAGTCGAAGCCCGGCCGCGCCGAGTTCGCGCTCGACCATCTTGAGCAGGAAGCCTTTGGGGCCGCCGTAGCGCTGGTTGGCAGCGACCTTCGGGAACTTCGGCAGCTTCTGGGCGTACGCGGCTTGCTTGTACGGGGCTGATGTAGCCCATCTCGGCCATGGAGTGGAGCACATAGCGGTAGCGGCTGAGGATGCGCTGGCGATCGTCCTTGTCGGACGGGTCGTACATGCTCGGGTTGTTGACCACCGTGGCAAGGAAGGCGGCCTGCGGGACGGTGAGCTTCTTCGCGTCGACGTCGAAGTATTCCTTGCTGGCCGCCTGCACGCCGTAGGCGCCGTGCCCGTAAGTAGATCGTGTTGAGATAACCCGCGAGGATTTCCTCCTTGCTCATCTCCTTGTTGATCTTGTACGCGAGGAAGAGCTCCCTGAACTTGCGGGTCAGAGTCCGCTCGGAGTTCAGGTACAAGATCTTGATGTATTGCTGGGTGATCGTCGAGCCACCCTGGACGTCGCCACCGCGAGCGATCGTCCACGCAGCACGGACCATGCCGCGGATCGAGATGCCCTGGTCGGTCCAGAACGTGCGGTTCTCAGCGGCGACAGCGGCCTGCTTCATGCGTCTCTGGCATCTTGCTTGAACGTGAGCGGAGTGCGGTTCTGGATGGCAAAGCTGCCCAGCTCGCTCTTGCCGTCGTTGTAATAGACGAAGGTGGTTGCGGTCTTGAAGTCGGCGTTGGCATCGGGACGGCTGTGTCGTGGTGTAGCCGATAGACGACGACCGCGATCGCGCTGATCAGGCCGAGGACGGTCAGCGCGCCGATGGTGATGAGGATGCCCCGAAGCCCATCTTCGGCGAGGCCTAGTCGTTTTGCGGCGCGCACGGCGCCTTGGGGCCGCTCTTCGACGGGTCCCCAGTGGGGATCAGCCATAAATGTCCTCAACCGTCTGCTGGCGGCGCGGAGGCTTTCGCTTCACCCCGTCACCCAGAAGGTAGGAAAGGATCATGTGGTTCCAGCCGCAGGCTGGGCAAACTTCGACGACCACGACCTTGAACTCCCCGAACTCGTGCGCCATCTCTTCCAATTCAGTGGTCCGCTTGATCCGCCCGGAGTACTGCCCCAGCTGGTCGCCGAAGACGTACTGCAGGTTGACCAATTCATCCGACTCACACACCGGACAATCCGACGTTCGACGGCTCGCCATGGTGCTTGGCCGCCCGGATCAGCATAGGGTCGGCGTCACAGGCCTCCTGCCGAGCGAGCGTACGACCAGGGCGCCGCAGCGCCTGGAGTGTGGAGCGTCGCTGCAGCGCGTAGTCGATGACCTCGCGCTGGGACCACATGGGCAACAGCGTACGTGGACTCCGGCTGTGAGGGCGAGCCTCTGTGATCTTTCGCGGAATCGCTCCCGAGCGGGAACTTACGGCTCGGTGTGAGCGTGACTTGGCGTTCATATCCTCAGCTCGGGGGCGATTCTGAGAATCGATCTGCCCAGCGTCCCTGAAAACCTCACCCCAGACGGATCATTGATGAGTGCCCTGAGCGTGAAATCGCCAAGTCTCGTGTCAGCTCGGGTGAGGTTTTCAGGGTTGGTGCGGCCACGGGCCATGACGTACGATCGTGGGTCGGCCGGGCCGCTCTCGGGGATGGGGCCTCCGGCTTATGGGGCCATGGCGCAATTGGTAGCGCACTTGCTTTGCAAGCAAGGGGTTAGGGGTTCGAGTCCCCTTGGCTCCACCTATTTGCCCTTGTCAGCGCCCAGTTATCCGCTGGCCGTTGCTGGCGAGTCCCACGAAGTACAGCAACGATACACTGATGGCCAACAAGTGTGTGCAGTTCCGGTTCATGCTTGACCATCGGGTTCCGGTAGCTGCTTGACAGTTTCGGGACGCGGTTCCGGTTCCTGCGCGACAGTCGTTCCGGTGGGTGCTTGACACTTTTCGCCGTGCCTGCGGCTGTTGCGCTGCCTGATTGGTGGGTTCTTCCGTGGTTGTTATCGACTGCGGAAAGAGCCGGTGCTGCTTCAGGAGCTGCGGGTGGCTGAGCAGCGGTTGCGGGCGGTGTGGGAGGTGTTGGGCGGCGCCTCGGTGAGTGAGGTGGCGCGTCGGTTCAAGGTGTTGCGGCAGAGTGTGCCGGGCCGGGACAATTCAGCGCGAGGTCGCGCGTTAAAGCGGGTGAACCGCGTAACGTCCGCCGTCTTCGACGATGACTACTCCTTCTCCTTTGCCTAACGGGGCGACAGTCTGACCGGTCAGCCCGCAGGCGGCTGCCTCGTTCGTCGGGCTGTGGCCGACGATCAGCGCCCGCCCGTCGTCCGGCAATGCGTCGAGGATCCCCTGAAGCGCCGCGCCGAGCAGTCGAGATTCATGCTCGACAAGATCGGGATCGACCGTCCGAATGTCCTCCAGCGAAGCTCCCTTCCCAGCCGCCTTGGCGGCCTCCCGCCACCGATCCTCTACCGCCGATCGGAGCGCGGTCTCTGTGATGATCGGCGCCTCCTCCTGACCGGCTGCGCGGCGCAAGATGCGCAGCATTTCGGTGGCCCGTTCCGCCCCGCTAGAGACGAACAGCGCGTACGGCGGATGCAGATCGGCTCGGCCGATGGCTTCGGCGTCCGCGACGCCCTTCACGCTCAGCCGGTCGCCGTCGTTGTCGGTGTGCCGGCGCAGCTCGACATATCGCATGCTTCCATCTTGCCGTCGGTTGTTTGGGCAGCAGTGGGCAGTAACCGGTCTGGTGGTTGAGCAGCAGTCAAGTGCACGCTGATGCGCATGACCTGGTCAGCATTGGCAGCTTGCGTTATCGCGGTAAGCAAATACTCTATGTCATGGAGGGCGAACTTATCTTCCAGCTTCGTGACGAGTACTTCACAGTGGGGCGCGGGGCAGCTAGCCTTCGCCCCCCGCGGCGTACCGCGCACCTACGCCAACCTCAGCGGTGCCCCGGCTCATCAATTGATCATCTGTCGCCAGCCGGGTTCGAGCGGTACTTCGCGCGCAGGGCCGCCAAGCGCCAGGGCACCGAGCCACCGGAATGGGCAAAGCAGCCTTTTCCCGAGGTCACCACCCTGGGCCCGCCAATTGACCCCGACGCAGCGGCCACCAGTCGGAATGTCGGCCAGAGCGCGTCTGTCGGCCTTCTTCGGTACGGGGCGGCCATGACCACCGACTGGGGTGTGCTGCAACGGGCGATCGAAGGCGACGTCGTCCTGCCGGGCTCGGCCGACTACGATCCGCCACCAGTCTCTTTCGTAGCGGCTAGGCGATGACCCGACGTGGCCGGCGCCAAGAAGTTCTGACAAGAAGTCCGAGCGGCGCAATCTGCGGCTCAAGGAATCGAAGGTCGTCGTCGATGGCGTCGTTGTGCTGATCTAACGAGCGCGCACCGTCTGGATAGCGATCGGGCGGGAGCTGGCCTGGTTGTTGGCCACGTGGCGGCGTCATCGTGGGAAGGTACATTTCCGACGCGAACGGGATGTCTCCCGACGTCGGAGTCAGCAGCAGCCGGTCACGCGATTGACACCGAACGCTCTAACGTCCGAGAAACCTATTCACTGAAAGGAACGCAGATGCCAGAACTGCTTATCGACTTCATCACCTCACTCGATGGATACGGGGCCGCTGACGGCTGGCCCGGCTGGTGGGGCCTGGAAGGGCCCGGGTACCTCGCCTGGTTGGGAGATCAGCCGGAAGCGGACTACACAGTCCTGATAGGGGCAAACACCTATCGGGTCATGTCCGGGCTGGCCAGCGAGGGTGAACCGGGCACAGGGGCCTTGGCGGGGCTGTCGAAGGTCGTCTTTTCGACCACCTTGACAGAGCCCCTGTCGTGGGCGAACACACAGCTGGTCACCCAGGACCCTGTCGAGGCTGTGCGGAAGATGAAAGATAAAGGCACCAAGTCCATGCGCACCTTGGGCAGCCTCACGCTGTGCCGGTCACTCTTGAAAGCCGGTCTCGTGGACCGTTTCCGCGTAGTGGTCTTCCCAGTCATTACCGGAAGCACCGGTCGGGACCGGATCTACGACGGGTATCCCGACGTCTCCCTCGACATGGTGAGCAGCCGCACCTTTGATGGTCGAATCCAGCTGCTCGAGTACGTCCCTACGGTTCTGGCCGGCCGCCCGGCGCCACTAAAGCCGACGCCTAAGAGGAACGCGATGAGCAAGATCGCTGGAATTGAGCAGCTCACTGGACGGGTTCGTCGACCGGATATCGGTGTCGACAGGCTCATGGGGCGTGACGTTGAGCAATGACGCCGACCGCCTCAGCGGTCTACAAGCTGATGGCTTCGCCGGCGTCGGGCCGCTCAACCCGGATTACATCCAGATAGGAGCGGCGGTCACCTACTGGCCCCACCAGCTCGAAGTTCCGGACCTGCCGGAAAGTCGCTACTACAGATGATCGGACCCAAGATCGTGGCAGGGACCACCACGCGTTCGCCGGTGTGGCCGAGACCGATCTGCGGTTGCCCGACGTCCGCTGGGACGACTCGGACAACGTCGTCCACGGGTACGCGACCTCCCCGGCCTACAGGGCACGTGGCACCCAGGGGATCCGGTCCTGGGCGCCCAGACACCGCGCGCTGTCGGAGTGCGCACGAACAGAAAGGAACCTCCCATGGATCCCCACGAGGTTCGCGCCGAGCTGGCGCGGTCCGACTCGCAAGAGCTGCTGCACAGCCCGTCCCCGGCACGACTCGCCTACAACGGTCCGGACGGACTGCCACGGGTCTCACCAGTCGGCTTCCTCTGGAACGGCGAGCAGATAGTCGTTTGCTCCGCCACCACCTCACCCAAGGTCCGTGCGCTCACCAGCCGCCCGGACGTGGCGTTGACCATCGACGTCGGAAACACCCCCGCCGATGCCAAAGCCCTCAACATCCGCGGACGCGCGAATGTCGAGATCGTCGACGGCGTCCCGGACGAATACATTCAAGCGGCCGCCAAGTTCCTGGGTGAGGACGGTGTCGGGGACTTCGAGCACGCCGTCCGCGAGACGTACGAGCAGATGGCACGCATCAGCATCCATCCGCAGTGGGCGCGCATGTACGACTTCGGCGCCGGCCGCCTGCCGTCGTCACTCAGAGCGTTGGTGGACCAGGCTCAAGCACGAGCCGCCTCGGGCAACGAAGATTCCAACTGACCGGAAGGCGCGGCCACCGATGAGTCGTCGTTGAGTCCCTGCCCGGTCGCTTCGCTCGGTGGCCGCGAACATGGCCTCGTCCTGATCCTCCACTCGCAGCGGCCCGCGGGTGCTGTGGTAGCGCGTGCTCGGCCCCGGGCCTGCGACGGGCCCGGCTCTATGAGTCGCTGGGCAGCCGGGCGCGGACAACGGTCACCGCCGCCGCGGAGGTTGGATCGGTAGATGCGACGGATCTGCTGGAGCGGCCCTTGCCCGAGGGTGCCGCCAGCGAGGGTCCATCCATCGACCTCGAGCTGAGGCCGTTCCAGCTGGTCACGTTGCGCTTCCACTCCTGAGGGCGAGCATGATGGCCGCTACGTCCTTGATGGCGGCAAAAAGCCGGGACACACCCTTGGATCCGTTTCGTCTAGGCCGAGGTGCTAAATTCCTTGGCACGAAATATTGGCAACGCCGCCGAGCTAGATCCAACTGCCGATGGAGATTGCCTCCTCATGACCGGCCTGCTCCTCCCCAGCGATCGCCAGGTTACCGATCGTGGCGAGCGGGTGGAGGCGCAGCCAAAGGCGCCGGGCCGATCCCGGTTGGCCCGGCTCCTCACGGCCTGGCCGTACATCGTTCCTCTACTGGTGCTCTCAGTGGTGTATGGGCGTACCGTGCAGCGCAGCACCGGCAACGGCTTCTCGGTTGACACGACGAAGTTCGACTACTTGGGCCTGGTGCTTGGCACCGCCCATCCTCCGGGCTACCCGCTGTACACGATGCTCAATGCCGCCTTCGTTCGCATCGTGCCGTGGGGGTCGGTGGCGTTCCGGGCGAACCTGCTGTCGGCGGTCTTCGCTATTCTGGCCTGCCTCGTCGCGGTGTCGATCTTCACCAAGCTCGGCGTACGTCCGGTCGTCGCCGCTGGTGGAGCAAGCGCGTTGGGCCTGATTCCGCAGCTGTGGCATTTCGCCCTCATCGCCGAGGTTTACACCCTCAGCACCCTTTTCGTGGCACTCGTGTTGGCCTGCCTACTCGCGTACGACAGTACGTGGCGACCGGCGTGGCTGCGTGCTGGACTGCTCATCTTCGCCCTCTCGTTCGCGCATGCCACGTCACAGGTCTTGTTGATTCCAGGGCTGCTGCTCTATCTCGCGGTCCGCCGTCCGGCCTGGCTGTTTCGCCCCCGGGAGCTCGCCCGGCTCCTTCCTCTCGGCGCCGCGCTGGCTCTGCTGCCCTACGCCTATATCGTCTGGCGTACTGCCGCCGGCGCACCCTTGCTGGACACCCGCGTCACGGGCCTCACCTCCTTCTGGGAGGTGATCAGCGGCGCCCGGTATTCAGGCCAGATGTTCGGGGTGCCGCTCCACCAGATCATCTCCGAGCGTCTGCCGCAGCTGTGGAGCGACGGAATCCGGCAATTGGGCATTGCCCTCGTGCTATGTGCCATTGGCCTGCTCATGCTGATCATGCAGCGTCCGCTGGTCGCGGCAGTCACCGGGCTCTGGGTGATGTGTATCGCCGTCTTCGTCCTGGGTTACGCCATCGGGGATTGGGAGACGATGCTGCTACCCCTGTGGTTTCTGCTCGGCCTGTGGGGTGTCGTCGGCATCGATCGCTGCATAGGTGGTCTGTCGAGCCGGGCGCGGTGGGCGCCGGTGTTGATGGCGATCACCCTGCCGGTCGTCGCACTAGCGAGTGGCTATGCGGAGGCCGATCGCAGTTCGGTTGATCCGCAGCAGGATGTCGACGACGCACTCAAGGTCGTGCCGGACAACTCGATCATCTTCACCTACGACAACGGAACCCGGCACCAGTTCTGGTATCGCCTCCTGCCTGGCGACGTGGGAACCCGCCGCAACGTGTGGGCAGCCAAGGGTGTTAACCCGCGCGACCCGAGCGACCGTGTCGGTCAGATCCTGCAGTATTGCGTCAATTCGTCTGGACTATGGATTTGGTCAGACCAGGAGAAGGCGGCCGGCCCTGGCGTTCCCCCCAACCTCAAGACCTACGTCTTCGGCTCCACCTACGCGAAGCAGGTGCAGAGATCGGGCCTGCGGGTCACGCGCTACAGCGGTCAGCTCTTGAGCATCAGCTGCCCCTCCTAGCGCGAACGCAAATGTCGGAAAAGACCGGGTCGCATCGGATGCCGCCGTCTGCGCTAAGAACGCTCTCGCCTGGTTTGACGGAATTAACGATGGGCATTGAGCGCGTCGCGTCCAATCATCAGGGTGTGGATTTCGTTGGTCCCATCGAAGATTTGGAGGGCCTTGCTGTCTCGAAACAGTCGTTGCACGCGGCTGCTGTGGTGGACGCCCATGGCACCGAAGATTTGGACCGCTTCGACGGCGTGCCGCATGGCCGCGTCGGTGCTGAACAGCTTTGCCTTGGACAGCAGGATCGGGTCACCGCCATGGCCGAGGGCGAAGCTGTCGCTGGCGGCCAAGGTAAGTAGGCGGGCGGCTTCGTAGTCGGTGGCCATCAACCCGATTTTGGTCTGGATAACTTGCATGTTGCTCAAAGGTTGACCGAACGCGGTCCGGGTATTGGCGCGGACCGAGCACTCCCGGATGGCGGCCTTGATGAAGCCGCAGCCGTAGCTGGCGGCGTCCACCCGAGCCAGGTTGATACCTTCCATCATTCCTTTGAACCCCGCGACGTTGAGCGCCGAGCCAGCAGGCACCTTGACGTCGTTGAAGGTCAGCTCTCCCAGGGGCATGCCCCGAAAGCTCATGAGGTCAAGGGGTCCGCTACGAGTTATGCCGTCTGATTCCAGGTCGATGACCAGGGCGACGGTCTCAGCGTCGCGGCCGTCATGATCGAGTTTGGCCAGCACCACGTTGAACGCGGCGTAGGGGGCGAGGCCGATCCATTTCTTGCCGCCGTTGAGGATCCAGCCGTCACGGTCGCGGGTGGCCACGGTCGAGATGGCCCGGACGTCCGTCCCTGCGTCCGGTTCGGTGACTCCGAACGATCCGTAGAGTTCGCCGCTGAGAAGCGGCTCAAGGTACCGGTCTGCGATGTCGGGTTCGGCGTACCGCTTGAGTAGATAGGCTTGTAGTCGGAGGGCGCCCAGCGCGACCACCGCGGCGGGAAAGGCGGCGGCCACCAGTTCTGTTGTCTGGTGGACCAGGCGCATCCGGTGGAGTTGCAGGTTGCGCTGTTCGTCGAACATCAACTCCAGCAGTCCTAGGTCAGCGAACTGACGAATGATGTCGGGGAAGAATTCGCCGTTGTCACTTTCGTCGGCGCGGTGCAGGAGGACGGTGTCGCAATACTTTCCGACGTCTTGCAGATAGGCGGCTTCGTCGGTGTCGAAGTCGCGGCGTCCGGCCATGTCAATCTTCTCGATTCATTGTGTTACCCGGATTCCTTTGGGGACTCGTGGCGTTGGTGGCTTGTACGGCCGTTGCAGATGTGGGACGCGGCCGGGCCGATCCGCTCGTAGGTGCCCCACTCTGCGTTGATGAATACCGTTCGCGTCCTGTTGGCTCGACTAGTTCCCCTTGTCAGCCAATTTTCGGCAGTTGTTTGGGTCATCGAAGGACTCGCCCTGGTTTAGTGTCAGCGCACCAGGTCCGGACCCCGGCCGCCGGCAGGGCTCCTGGAGCTCGGGGTCGGCCCGGAATCCGGCGGCACTTGGGCCCATGGGTTACGGTCCTCCGGAGTCGGTTGGGATGGCTGTCCAGGCGGAGTCGCGCGCCGCGCTCGACTCGACAGCTGCTAGCACGCGCTGGACACCAAGCGCATCGGCGAAGGATGGGGTCGGCTGATCGGCGTTCGCCAGCGCGTTGACGAGGTCGACCACTTGGTGAGTGAATCCGTGCTCGTAGCCGAGCCCGTGCCCTGGCGGCCACCAGGCGCCGACGTAGGGATGGTCTGGTTCGGTAACGAGGATCCGGCGAAATCCCTGAACAGTGGCGGGTCCGGTTCCGTCGTAGAACTCCAGCACATTGTTGTTCTCGAAGTCGAACGCCAGCGATCCGGTCGTGCCGTTGAGTTCGATCCGCAGCGCGTTCTTGCGGCCCAGTGCGAACCGGGTGGCTTCGAAGGTGCCGAGAGCACCACCGTCGAAGCGAGCGAGAAACGCAGCGGCGTCGTCGACGGTGACCGTACCCCGCGGTATGTCGTCGCCGACGGCGCCGTGGCCGCCCAGTCCCACTCGGTCGCCGCTCAGCGGCCGCGAGGTGACGAAGGTCTCGAGCAGCGCCGATACCCCGGTGATCGACTGGCCGGTGAGCCATTGGGCGGTGTCGATGATGTGGGCACCGATGTCTCCGAGGGCACCCGATCCAGCGCGCTCCTGCTGCAGCCGCCAGGTCATTGGGGCGTTCTCGTCGCTCAGCCAGTCCTGCAGGTACTGGGCACGCACGTGACGGATCGTCCCCAGCCGGCCGTCCTCGACGAGCTGCTTGGCCAGTGCCAGCGCCGGCGTTCGCCGATACGTGAATCCACACATCGCGTACGCCCCGCGCTGTGCCGCCGACCTCGCCGCGTCGGCCATCGCCTCGGCCTCGGCAACACTGTTGGCCAGCGGCTTCTCGCACAGCACATGCTTGCCGGCCTGCAAGGCGGCGATTGCGATCTCGGCGTGGGTATCGCCCGGCGTGCAGATGTCGACCAGGTCGACATCGTCACGGTCTACCAGCCGCCGCCAGTCCGTCTCGATCCCGGCGAAGCCCAGCCGCGCCGCGGCCGCGCGCACGGCGTCCTCGTTGCGGCCGGCGAGCACCGTCAGGTCGGGGGTCATCGGCAGCGGGAAGAACCGGTGCGCGTTCCGCCAGGCCTGGGCGTGGACCGCGCCCATGAAGGCGTAGCCCACCATGCCGACCCGCAGGTTCTGATTGGTCACTAGGCGCCCTCTCTGCTCAGCCGTCCGCGACGGCTCTGTAGTCGGGTCGCGGCCGCGGCTCCGACCGCGTCATGCACCGAGGTCCAGCCTGCGAGCACCGTCCTGACATCGGCGTCTTCCTCGGCGGCCAGGGCGTCTGCGTGAGCGTCGGCGAGCACCTCGGCTATCTCGACCCGGCGCGCCTCGCGGGCTGACCGGATCGCCGCCTCCACCATGGTCAGGCTGAGCACGTTACTGTGCGCCTCGCCGGACGGAACGGCGCCGGTGCGGAGCGCGGCCACGAACTCGGCCAGCGAGCCCGCGATCTGCTCCGGCCCGGACGTGATGTCGGCCGCCAGCCGGTGCCCGTCGGCGGTTTCGGCCACTGGCTCGTGTTCTCCGTCCCAGGCGGCGCTGCCGCCAGCCCCGCTGACTCGCCACGCTGCCGTTCCAGGACGTTTCCAGGCCTGGACTGCACCAACTGGCGGCGAAGCCGAAGCGGACGCCGGCGGGGAACTCGAAGCTGACGTGGGCGGCCGCGTCCCCGGCGTACCAGCTCCAAGCCGGGTTGAACGACTCGCACACCACCGCAAGCGGATCGGCTGCCGAGCAGATCGCGGGCCAGATCGAAGTGATGGATCGCCATGTCGATCAGCAGGGGGTAATCCATCTGCTCCCGAAACCCGCCGAAGTGGGGGGCCTTGTAGAACGCACAGTCGACCAGGCCGACCGGGCCGATTCGGGCGATCTGGTCTGCGAAAGGCCGGCAGCTGGCGGAAGTAGCGCCGCGACTGCGACACCATCAGCAATTGGCCGGTGAGCTCGGCCGCGGCGACGATGGACAAGCCGGCGGCGACCGACCCTGCCAACGGTTTTTCGCTGAGCACCGGCAGACCGGCCCGGAGCGCCTCGACGCTGACCGCCCGGTGGGCGGCGGGGACTGTCACGTTGACCACAGCGTCTGCTGTCACCCGGGCCAACACATCGGTCAGCGATCTGCCGATCGCGACGCTGTCTACGCCGGTGCGCTCGGCGGCTCGCCGGGCAACGTCGAGGTCAAGGTCGACGAGCCCGACCAGCTCTGTGTCCGGCGAGCCGGATATCACTCCGAGCCAGGCTTCGCCCATCAACCCGGCCCCGACCTGGACCAGGCGCAGCGGCCCGGGCGGCGTGGAGTTCGGAGTCTCAGACAGCCGCATCGAAGTCCTTGCGCTGCTCGATCGGCCCGGTGTAGCCGTGGCCGTTGAAGAAGTCGTCGGTGTCGTAGCGCAACAGGGTCGGAATGGTCCGCTCGGGTCGCTCCGGGTAGACCCACTCGACGCCGTTGGCAATCACCCGACGGACGTCGGAATGGTAGTAGACGGGGTAGTCCTGGTCGCCGGGAGAGAAGAAGAAGATCTTGCCGTGGCCGCGCCGGAAGGTGCAGCCCGATCTGAACACCTCGCCGCCGGTGAAGGAGGAGATGAAGATCAGCTCATCCGGTGCGGGGATGTCGAAGGTCTCGCCGTACATCTCCTGGGCGTCGATGATGATCGGGTTGGGTACGCCGCGGGTGATCGGATGCGTTGGGTTGACGGTCCAGACCAGCTCCCGGTCCTGCTCGCTGCGCCAGCGCAGGGTGCAGGTGGTGCCCATCAGCCGGCCGAAGATCTTCGACCAGTGCCCGGAGTGCAGCACTACCAGGCCGAGTCCCGAGAGGACGTGCTGGTGCACTCGCTCGACGACCTCGTCGGCGACCTCGCCGTGGGCTGCGTGGCCCCACCAGACCAGGACGTCGGTGTCGGCGAGCACCTCCTCGGTCAGCCCGTGCTCAGGCTCGTCGAGGGTGGTGGTGTTGATCACCGCGCCGTCCCCGAGGTTCTCGGCGATGCCCTGGGCGATGGTGGTGTGCATCCCCTCGGGATAGATGGCCGCGACGTGCGGCTCGATCTGCTCGTGCCGATTCTCCCCCCAGACGAGAACGCGGATCTGGTCGGACGGACTTGCGGACATGTCGTTTCCTTCGACGTGGTGGGACGGTCGGCGGCCGCCGACAAATGTGAGGTGGTTACTTCACAGCGCCGCCGGTGGCGCCGGCGGCAATGTACTTCTGGGCGATGACGAGCAAGATGATCGCCGGGATCGAGGCGAGCATGGCGGTGGCCATCACCGCGCTCCAGTTCGAGATGTGCGCGCCGAGGTAGGTGTAGATGCCCAGCGTGACAGGCGTGATGTTCCCCTTCGTGGTCAGCGTCAGCGCGAAGATGAAGTCACTCCACGCGAACATGAAGGCGAACAGCCCGACGGTGATCAGCGAGTTCCGGCTGATCGGCACCACGATGGACAGGAACGCGCGGACCAGGCCAGCCCCGTCGACCCGGGCAGCCTCGACGATCGAGGTCGGCACTGCGAGCATGAACGACCGCATGATCAAGATCCCGAACGGGACCGCGTTCGCCGCGTTCGCGATGATCAACCCTGGGATGGAGTTGAGCAGGCCGATGCTCTCGTACAGGGTGTAGAGGGCATTCGCGATCACGATCCCCGGGATCATCTGGGAGATCAGGATGGCGAGCAAGGCCCAACTGATCCAGCGGAACCTGAACTGGGCCAGGGCGTACGCGGCGGGGGCGGCGATCACCAGGGTCAGGATGACCGTACCGACGGCGATCAGCATGCTGGTGACGAGATTCTGGCCCTGATCCTGGATAGCCGTGGTGTAGCCGGCCAGGCTGGGGTGCGTGGGGAAGAAGCTCGACGGCAGAGTCCCCCCGCTCGCCTGCAACGAGATGTTGAGCATCCAGTAGACCGGGAAGAGCATCAGGGCCAGCAGGACGATGGCGATGGCGGTACGGAGTCCGCGCCGGGTATGGCGGGCGGCGATTCGCTGCTGCTGAGTGACCATCGTCTGCTCCTTACTCGTCGACCTGGCGCCGAGTGGCCCGCAGGTAGACGATCGCGAAGACTAATGAGATGAGGATCAAGATGTTGCTCAGGGCGGCGCCCTGGCCGAACTTGAACTCCACGAATGAGCGCTGGTACGACATCAGTAGCGATCGTCTGGGTCGCGTTGGCCGGACCCCCCTGGGTCAGGCCCAGGATGATGTCGAGCACCTTCAGGGTGTAGATCACGCCCAGCATGAGTACGACGCTGACCACGGCCCGCAGGTTGGGCCAGGTGATGTTCCAGAACGCCTTCCAACCGGTCGCGCCATCAAGCGCACCCGCCTCGTAGAGCTCCTCCGGGATGTCCTGTAGCCCGCTGTAGAGCAGGGTCAGGTTGAACGGGACGCCCAGCCAGATGTTCACCAGGATGATCGCGAACAACGCCACGTCTGGCGAGGTGAGCCACGGGATCGGTGCGTCGATCAGCCCGAGGTTCTCCAGCGTGACGTTCAGGATCCCGCTGTCCTGTTCGAGGATGGCCCGCCAGGCGGCGCTGCCCACGATCAGCGGGAAGCAGCCACGGCAGCAGGAACAGCGCCCGGAGAACACCGTTGAGCGGGAAGTTCTTGTGGAAGAACAGCGCCAGCAGCATGCCGATCACGAACTGGCCGACGATCGATCCGATGGTGAACAGCGCGGTGTTGGCCAGCGCCTTGGTGAAGAGGTCGTCGGTCACCACGGTCACGTAGTTCTGCAGCCCGACCCACGGAGCCTTGCCGTTGATGAACGTCCGCAGCGTGTAGTTCTGGAAGCTCATCACCAGGTTCTTCACTACCGGGTAACCGAACAGGGCGATGATCGTCAGGGCGGCCGGGACCACGAAGAGGATCTTCGCGATCTCCTCCCCGCGCCGGCCCCTTCTTGGGGCCGGCGCGGTGGCGGAGGACGGTGCGGTGGGCTCGGCCGCGGTGGTCAGCGTCTCCGCATCCGACATGCGCCGACTCCTTTCCGTTCCGTCGCCTCGGTCAGCTAGCGCCGGCCTTGGCCATCGCGTCGGCCGGAGCCGCCTGGCCGGTGAGCACGAGCTGCATCCCGGTGTAGATCACCTTGGCGGTGTCGGGCCACTTCGCGCCGAGCTTGCCGGTCCGAGCGCGGGCGCTGGCGACCGCGTCGGTGAAGCCGGCCATCGACGGAACTTCCTTCTTGTACTGCTCGTACAGCGCAATCTTGGTCGGCACCAAACCGCCCTGCTTGGCCCGAAGCATTTGGTTCTCGTCGGTGTTCATGCACTTGACCAGCTCGGCGGCTTTGGCTTTCTTCGCCTCGTTACCGGTCTCCGGCACGGTCCACGCCTCGCCACCGAGCGGGGCGACCGAGGTCTGGTCGGGCTTGTTGATCGGGAATGGGACCACGCCGAAGTTGACCTTCGCCTTCTGCAGTGCCGGGATCTGCCACGGGCCGTTCAGCATCATGGCGGCCTTGCCGGCGATGAACTGGTCGTTGACGTCGGACTGCTTCCAGTTGACCACGCTCTTGGAGACCGAGCCGTCGTCGACCAGGTCCTTCCAGAACTGGAGCGCCTCGGCCACCTGCGGGCTCTTCAGATCGGTCTCGTCGCCGCCGTTCGTCCACATCGGCGGCAGGAACTGCCAAGCGCCCTCGTAGTCGGCGGTGGCGTTGAAGGCAAAGCCGTACTGCTTGCCGCTCGTCAGCTTCTTGGCCGCAGTCTTCAGCTCATCCCAGGTCTTCGGCGGCTGCACCCCTGCCTTGGCCAGCACGTCCTTGTTGTAGAAGATGGCAAGGGTGTTGGCGCCGGGCTGCAGACCGTAGAGCTGCCCGTCATAGGTGGCCGCCGACACCGGGCCAGGTGCGAATCCGTCGGCGTTGATCCCGAAATCGCCCAGCGGCACGAGGGCACCCGCCTCGGCGATCTGCTGGATGTCGGGGTTGTCCAGCATCAGCACGTCGGGCAGGGTCTTCGACGACGCCTGCTGGAGGACCTTCTGGATCAGTGTTGGCCCTGGCACCGACTGGTGATCCACCTTGGCGACCCCGATCGAGGTCCCGCACTTTTGCAGCTGGGCGTCGATGTTGGACTTGCCCGGCTCATCGGTGTAATAGTCCAGCACCGTCAGGCTGTCGACGGTCTCGGAGGAGGAGCTGCTGCTCCCCGGGCTGTTCGACCGCCGCCACCGCCACACGCGGCCAGGGTCAGGGGGACCAGCGTGGCCACCGCCGCAGCGGCCACCAGTCGCTTCTTGATCATCAGTTGCAGCTCCTTCGACTCGACTGGATGTGAATGCCCAAAGCGCTTAAACCCAGCTCTACAAGGCTTCCCGGATCGGTGGTTAAGCGTTTAGACTGGCTTCCGCTCCACTTTGGCTGGCCTATCGAGGATTTGTCAATAGGTGGTCCCGGTGCCACGCATAACGATCGGAGGACGCGATGGCTACCACCATGCGAGAGGTGGCGGAGGCGGCCGGCGTGTCGATCGCCACCGTGTCCTTCGTGGTCAACAACTCCAAGCGGGTGGCGCCGGAGACCCGGGAGCGGATCGAGCGGGTGATGGCCGAGCTGGGCTTCCGCCGAAACGTCGTCGCGCGAGCCCTTGCCAGCCGGCGTACCCAGATCATCGCCCTCGTCTATCCGATGCTCTCGCATCGGCTGGCCGGCTCGGTGACCGAGTTCATCACCAGCGCGGCGCGGGCAGCGAGTGCCGCCGACCACCACCTGGTGGTCTGGCCGGTCGGCAACGACGGCAGCGAGCTGGCCGCGCTGGTCGGCCAGAAGCTGGTCGACGGCGTACTGCTGATGGAGGTCCAGCTCGACGACGCCCGGGTGGCGGCGCTGAGGGAGCTCGACATCCCGTTCGCCCTGATCGGCCGCACCCGCGACGTGACTGGGCTGCACTACGTCGATATCGACTTCGATGCGACGGTGCGGATGGCCATGGACCACCTGGCGGAGCTGGGCCACCACCGGATTGTGCTGGTCGACGGCAGCGAGGACGACGAGAGCTTCGTGAGCTACGGACCATACGTCCGCTCGGAGATCGCCTATCGCGCGCTATGTGCACAGCGCGGGATCGAGCCGTTGGTCCTGCGCTGCCGGCAGACGGTGCGTTCGGGACGCAGCGCCGCGATGGAGCTGGTGGCCACCGCGCCGGACACCACCGCCGTGATCATCGCCGACGAGGCGGCGGCCGCCGGCCTGGTGGCCGAGCTGGCCCGGATCGGTCGAGCGGTGCCCGGCGACATCTCGGTGATGTCGATCATGAGCTCGCTCGACATGGCGGCGATGTGCAATCCCCCGCTGTCCACGGTGACCGCGCCCGGCACCGAGCTGGGTCAGCTTGGGGTGGAGGCGCTGCTTCGCCAGCTCTACGGGAGCACGCCGCTGGGCCCGGTGCTGCGCGCCGGTGTGCTGGCCCTCGGCGAGTCGACCGGTCCAATTCGCGAGCATGCGACGTGACTCCGTGACTGATTCCGGAAGGGACCTTCATGACCCAAACCAGCCAGCGCGGCGGTGGCCCGATCCGCCTGACAGCAAGCAGCGCCACAGCTCTCCGGCCGGCCACCGCAGGGGAGATTACCGGTGGATTGTGGGCGGATCGGCGGCGGCTCAACCGAGAGGTGAGCATCCCACGTGGCTGGAACCGGCTGCACCAGGCCGGCAACTTCCACAACTTGGAGTTGGCTGCGGGTCGCAGTACCGGCAGCTACGTCAACGACCTGCCGTTTCTGGACAGCGACGTGTACAAGTGGCTGGAGGCGGTCGCCTGGGCGCTCGCCGATCCAGTGCTGGATTCTTCGCTGGCCGACCGGCTGCGCCAACAGCTGGCCGAGACCGAGCGGCTGCTCCGCGACGCCCAGCAGCCCGACGGCTATCTCGACTCGCACTTTCAGGTGCGATTCCCCGGCGAACGGTTCGTCCAGCTGCAGTGGGGACACGAGCTCTACTGCGCCGGACACCTGATCCAGGCGGCCGTGGCGCTGCACCGAACCACCGGCGACCCAGGCTTCCTCGAGGTGGCTCGGCGCGTGGCGGACTTGGTCGTCGACACGTTCGGCACAGAGGCGGGCAAGGTCGATGGCGTGTGCGGACACCCGGAGATCGAGACCGCACTGGTGGAGCTCTACCGGGAGACCGGCGCCGAGTCATACCTGGGACGGGCCCGCTATTTCGTCGACCGGCGTGGGCACGGACTGCTCGGCGATGGCCGGTTCGGCCGGCACTACTGGCAGGACCACTCACCCATCCGGGACGCCAGGTCGGTCGAAGGGCATGCGGTCCGTCAGCTCTACCTCTTGGCCGGGGTGGCCGACGTGTACATGGAGACCGGCGATGCCAGCCTGCTCAAGGCCCTGGAGCGGCTCTGGGCCGAGATGGTGGCCACCAAGACTTACCTGACCGGGGGCCTCGGTGCGCACCACAGCGACGAGGCGTTCGGCGACCCGTACGAGCTGCCCAACGAGCGAAGCTACTGCGAAACCTGCGCGGCGATCTCCTCGATCATGTTCTCCTGGCGGATGCTGATGATCACCGGCGAAGCGAAGTACGCCGACCTGGTGGAGCGGACCCTCTACAACGGGTTCCTGGCCGGCCTCTCGCTGGATGGCCAGCGCTATATCTACGCCAACCCGCTGCAGGTCCGCGAGGGTCACGTGGCCCGCGGCGATGATCACGACTACGAGCGCGTGGAGTGGTTCTACTGCGCCTGCTGCCCCCCGAACGTGATGCGGATACTGGCCTCACTGGAGCACTACGTGCTGCTCGGCGGTGATGCCCGCGTCGTGCTGCACCAGTACATGACCGGCCGGTACGCCGCCGCCGTCGCCGGTGGCGAGGTCCGGATGGAGGTGACCACTGACTACCCGTGGGACGGCACCGTCACCATCCGGTTGGCCGGAGCGCCGGCCGATACGTGGGAGCTGGCGCTGCGCGTGCCGCACTGGGCCGAGCAGCCGACGTTGACCGTCAACGGCACCGCAGTGGACACCACACCCAGTGACGGCTGGTGGGTGGTGGGCCGGCAATGGAACGACGGCGACGAGGTGGTCCTGGTCCTGCCACTGGAGCCGCGCTTCACCGTGGCCGACCCGCGGCTGGACGCGGCCCGCGGCGCCGTCGCGGTCGAGTACGGACCGCTGGTCTACTGCCTGGAGGCGGTCGACAACCCCGGACACCGGCTGGATGACCTCACCGTCGACACCGCTGTCGCGCCCGAGGTGGTGCCCACGGACGGGCCGCTTCAGGGCGTCGCGAGCATCCGGATCGGGGGCCGAGTCCGACCTCGGACCGGCGCCTCGTGGTGGCCTTACCGTCTTGCCGATGCGCCCACCGGCGAAAAGCCCGGGCGGTCGGTCCCGCTGACCGCAGTGCCCTACTTCACCTGGGGAAACCGCGGACCAGGCGCGATGCGGATCTGGGTGCCCACCGCCTAGATGACGGCATGAGCATGGGCTGAGGCTGCGACGCAGGTTACCCCCTCACTGACTTGTCAGAATCTCAAAGTGCTATAGCCCTTTGAGATTCTGACAGCTCGGAGGTGAACCGCGTCAAAGAATGCCGGTCCCTATGCCGAATCGGTAGATAACTCTCGCATCACGTCTCTTGACAAGTCCTCTCGCCGAGATGTTGACTACGTAGTCAGAAGTTGACTACGTAGTCAGGAAACGCCATGACTGCAGCCGCATCCGCGTCGCCAAGCGGAGGCTCCCGCGGCGTCGTGATGGTCGACGTGGCACGTCTGGCGGGTGTGTCGCAGAAGACGGTGTCGCGGGTGGTCAACGACGCGCCTTATGTCCGTCCCGATGTGCGCGAGCGGGTGAACCGGGCGATCGAACAGCTGGGCTACCGTCCGAATGTCGCCGCTCAGGCGTTGGCGCGGGAGCGCAGCCACACGATCGGTGTGCTGGCCTTGGGAACGCGGTTCTTTGGCCCGTCGCGACGGGTCTTCACCCTCGAGCATGAGGCGCGCCGGCTGGGCTACACCATGGCCCTGGCTTCGGTGCCGGATCTGTCTGCACGGAGTGTCGCCGACGGGATCGACGCGCTGCTGAAGCGTGGGGTCGAGGGTCTGGTCGTGGAGGTCCCGACCCATCTGATCGACATCGACCCCGCCCAGCTTGCCGGATCTGCCCGTAGTGACGAGCGCCGGCTGGATCCACGGTGTTCCGCGACAAGCCGTTGTCGACATCGACCAGGAAGAGGCCTGCCGCGAGCTGACCCGATACCTCCTCGATCTGGGGCACGAGACGGTCTGGCACGTTGGCGGGCCGCGTGACTGGGATGCGGCGCAGAAACGCCTCGACGGCTGGCGATCAGCTCTGCGCGACGCTGGTGCCCGCGTGCCGCGCGTGCTCTACGGAGACTGGTCAGCCGCGTCGGGGTACGAACAGGGGCGCAAGCTCGCAGCCCGCGACGATGTCACCGCAATCTTCGCCGCCAACGACCAAATGGCGATGGGGATCCTTCGGGCGCTCGCACGAGGCCGGCCGGGAGATCCCGGGCGACGTTTCGGTCGTCGGGTTTGACGATGTTCCCGAGGCCGAGTTCCAGATGGTGCCGTTGACCACGGTCGGCATCGACGCAGACAAAGCGGCACAGCGCATCCTGGCCGAGCTGCTCGCGCATGATCGAAGGAGGCGAGCCGCCCGCCGAGCCGGTCACCCTGCCCGGCACCGAGCTCATCATCCGCAGGTCCTCTGGCCCGGCTCGCCGAGACCGAACCCAGTCCGGGCTCGCCACGGCACACACGTATCAACAGTCCCAGCATCCACCCAGATCACGGAAGGACAGCGATGTCTGCTACCCCATTCACCCGACGCAAGTTCCTCATCTCCACGGCTGCCGCTGCCTCGAGCGCCTGGTTCCTCGCCGCCTGCAGCGGCAGATGAAGCTCGGCACTCCGGCCGCCGCCCCAGTCTGCCTCGCCGGTCCCTCAGTCCGAGATCGACAAGGCGATGGACACCGCGACCACGTTGACGTTCTGGACCTGGGTGCCTGACATTCAAAACGAGATCAAGCTGTTCACCACCCAGTACCCGAAGATCAAGGTCGATTTGGTCAACGTCGGCCAGGGCGCCCCGCACTACCAGAAGCTGCGGACCGCGATCCAGTCCGGGCAGGGCGCCCCGGACGTCGCCCAGGTCGAGTTCCAGTTCATCAACTCCTTCACGCTGGGCGACGGAAGCCTGCTCGACCTGACCCCGTACGCCCCGGCGACGCTGAAGGACACCTACCCGGACTGGGTCTGGTCCCAGGTCAACACCAACGGCGGCCTGTGGGGCATCCCGCAGGACACCGGCCCGATGGGTCTGCTGTACCGCGAGGACCTGCTCAGCGCCGCCGGCATCGAGCCGCCGAAGACCTACGACGACTTCGCCGCTGCGGCCGAGACGTACCACTCCAAGAACCCGAAGAGCTACCTGGTCAATGTCGCCCCCAACCAGCCGGGCCAGTATCGTCGCCTACCTGTGGCAGGCCGGTGTTCGCCCGTTCAGCTTCGACGGCAAGCAGACGGTCAAGGTCGACCTGGCCAGCGACGAGGCGCAAGAAGGTGGTCAAGTTCTGGGGGGACCTGGTGACCAACGGCACCGCCTCGAACGACGCCGACTTCAACGACTCGTGGTACCAGGGCCTGGACAACGGCAAGTAGGCCACCCTGCCGATCGCCGCCTGGGGACCGGTGTTCCTGCAGGGGACGGCCGCCAAGACGTCGGGCAAGTGGCGGGCCGTCGGACCTGCCGCAGTGGGATGCCAGCAAGGCCGGTCTCCAGCAACTGGGGCGGCTCGACCGATGCGGTGCTGAAGCTGAGCAAGAACCAGATCGCCGCCTCCCAGCTCGCGCTGTTCATCAACACCAACAAGGAATCCGCGCTGCAGTTCGCCAACGAGCAGTTCCTGTTCCCGGCGATGAACGAGATCCTGACCGATCCCGACCTTCGTCGACCAGGAGTCGAAGTTCTACGGCGGCCAGAAGGTGAATGAGAAGTTCGCCCAGATCTCCGAGACCGTCAGCCCCGACTTCGGCTGGCTGCCGTTCATGGACTACGTGTACACGAACTTCAACGAGACCCTCGGCAAGGCGTTCGCCGACAAGACCGACGCCGTCGCCGGACTGCAGGCCTGGCAGGACGCCAGCGCCAAGTACGCCAAAGACCAGGGCTTCACGGTCGCCTGACACTCGTAGGTGCCCGCCGCCCAGCGCGGCGGGCACCACGCCGACCACTCCCTGGAAGGAGCACCGTCATGTCCACTACTCGTCGATTCTGAGCAGACCACCGCCGTCGCCGAGCCCGCTCGGCCCCGCCTCGACCAGCGGCCAAGCGGCGTCAGTACGGGGCGGCCTACGCCTGGTGCTGCCGTTCTTCGTCATCTTCGTCGCCATGATCATCGTCCCGCTGGTCTACTCCGGGTACCTGTCGCTGTTCAAGAAGCAGCTGATCGGTGGCGCGAGCTTCGCCGGCTTCGAGAACTACACCCGGGCCCTCACCGATCCGCTCTTCCTGACCGGGGTCGGCCGGATGGGCGATCTTCCTGGTCATCCAGGTGCCGATCATGCTCGCCTTGTCGCTGTTCTTCGCGCTGGCGCTGGACAGCGGCATGATGAGAGCTGGCCAAGTTCAGCCGGCTGGCCATCTTCATCCCGTACGCGGTCCCGGGCGTCGTGGCCACCTTGATGTGGGGCTACCTGTACGGGCCCGGACTTCGGCCCGTTCGCCCAGATCACCAATGCGCTCGGCTTCGGACCACCGCCGTTCTTCACCCAGACCGGCATGCTGTTCTCGATCATGAACATCGTGAACTGGGCGTTCATCGGCTACAACATGATCCTCATCTACGCGGCGCTGCGCTCGATCCCGACCGAGCTGTACGAGGCGGCCCGGGTCGACGGAGCCTCGGAGGCGCGGATCGCGTGGTCGATCAAGATCCCGTCGATCCGGCCGGCGTTGCTGCTGACGGTCATCTTCTCGGTGATCGGCACCTTCCAGCTGTTCACCGAGCCGAAGCTGATGTTCAACCTGGCACCGAACGTCATCGGCACCGCCTGGACCCCGAACCTGTACGCCTACAACGTCGCCTTCGTCAACCAGGACGCCAACTACGCCGCGGCGCTCGCCTTCCTGCTCGGCATCGTGATCATGATCGTCTCCTACGTCGTCCAGCTCAGCACCCAACGGAAGGAGCGCCGCTCATGACCGACATCACCCGCGCCTCGACTCGACCACCCGAGCAGCCGTCGAGTACGCCCCGACCGCCCGCCGCCGGCCCGGAAGCCCACCAGCTGGCTGCTGACCGTGTTCGTGCTGATCTGCGTCGGCTACTTCCTGCTCCCGCTGTTCTGGCTGGTGGTGGCCTCCACCAAGTCCAACGCCGACCTGTTCAGCTGTTCGGGCTGTGGTTCGCCAACTTCAACCTGATCGAGAACATCCAGACCGTGCTCACCTTCCAGGACGGCGTGTTCGTCCGCTGGGCGCTCAACTCGGTCATCTACGCCGTGGTCAGCGCCGTCGGCGCCGCGTTCTTGGCCACCGCGGCCGGCTACGCCTTCGCCAAGTACCAGTTCCCGGGCGGAACCGCGTTGTTCGCGATCATCCTCGGCGCGATCATGATCCCTGTCGCCGCCCTGACCGTGCCGACCTACCTGCTGTTCGCCCGGGCCGAGCTCACCGACACCTACTGGGCGGTCATCCTGCCGTCCCTGGTCACGCCCGTTCGGGGTGTTCCTGATGCGGGTCTACGCCGCCGACGCGGTCGACGACACGCTGACTCGAGGCCGGCCGGGTCGACGGCGTCGGGGAGCTCCGGATCTTCTTCACCATCGCGTTCCGGCTGCTGCTGCCCGGCTCGGTCACCGTGCTGCTGTTCGCGCTGGTGGCGAGCTGGAACAACTACTTCCTGCCGCTGATCATGCTCAACTCGGCCGGACAAGTTCCCGCTTACCGGTGGGCCTGGCCCAGTGGCAGTCGACCGCGACCGGCGGCTCCGGCTCCCAGGCCCTGTTCTCCACCGTGATCACCGGCTCGCTGCTCTCGATCATCCCGCTGGTGATCGCCTTCCTGTTCCTCTCGCGCTACTGGCAGTCCGGCCTGGCCGCCGGCGGCGTCAAGGCCTGACGTCTCGAAAGGACCCTCCGTCATGGACATCCCCCGCCAGCAGGTGCTGTTCGGCGCCGCGTACTACCACGAGTACCAGCCGACCCCACGGCTCGACACCGACCTGGACCTGATGGCCGAGGCCGGCTTCTCGGTCATCCGGGTCGGGGAATCCGTCTGGACCACCTGGGAGCCGGAGGAAGGCCGGTTCGACCTCGATTGGCTCGCACCGGTGCTCGATGGTGCCCACGAGCGCGGCATCAACGTCGTTCTTGGCACGCCCGACCTACGCCGCCCCGCCCTGGTTGGCCCGCCGCTACCCGGAGATCGCCGGCGAGACCGTCGACCGGGCAGCCGATGCCGTGGGGCGGCCGGCAGGAGATCGACTACACCCATCCGGCGTTCAAGTTCCACGCCGAACGGGTCATCCGCAAGATCGTCTCCCGCTACGCCGACCACCCCGCCGTCATCGGCTTCCAGGTCGACAACGAGCCCGGGCATGCTGCTGTTCCACAACCACGGCGTCTTCCAACGCTTCGTCGACGAGCTGCGCCACACCTACGGAACGGTCGAGGCGCTCAACGAGGCGTGGGGGCTGGTCTACTGGTCACACAAGCTCAGCACCTGGGCCGACCTGTGGACACCGGACGGCAACTGGCAGCCCCAGTACGATCTCGCCTGGCGCACGTTCCAGGCCAAGCTGACCACCGAGTTCATCGCCTGGCAGGCCGACATCGTCCGCGAGTACGCCCGGGACGACCAGTTCGTCACGACCTGCATCTCCTACGAACGGCCGACGGTCGACGACGCGAACCTCACCCGAGCCCTCGACGTAACCGCCGGCAATCCGTACTACGCGCATGCAGGACGCGCTGGCCGTGCCCAGCACCAGCGTCCGCTCCGCAGGGCTGGACGACCTCGGGGGCCTGGAGCCTGTTCCTCTCGGCTGACCGGATGTACGCCTCCAAGCAGGCGCCCGTTCCTGATCACCGAGACCAACGCCGGCGCGATCGGCGGATCTGCGACCAACTTCCCGGCGTTCGACGGGCAGTGGCGGCAGGCCGCCTGGGCGTTCGTCGCCCGCGGCGCGGAGATGATCGAGTACTGGCACTGGCACACCAACCACTTCGGCACCGAGACGTACTGGATCGGCATCCTGCCGCACGACCAGCAGCCGGGACGTGTCTACGCGGAGCTGAGCCGGCTCGGCGCCGACTTCCGGATCGCCGGTTCTCGGGTCGTCGGGCTGCGGCCCGACGCCGAGATCGGCCTGCTCTATTCGGCTCGGTCCAAGTGGGGACTGGCGTTCCAGGCCAGCTTTCCCGCAGCCCGGGGCGATCAGCGTCGGGTCGCTCACCGACATCGATCAGCGGTCCTACCATCGGATCTTCGAAGCCTTCTACCGCGGCACCTTCGATGCCGGGGTGCCGGCGCGGCTCATCCACGACGTCCAGATCATCGGGCCGGACGGCAGCCGGCTCCTCGAGCCGGCCGCCGTGGCCGCGGAGCTGCCGGTGCTGGTCGTGGCCGGCCTGCTGGTCGCCGATGACGCCCTTCTGACCTGGCTGCGGGACTACGCAGCCGCCGGCGGCCATCTGGTGATCGGGCCGCGAACCGCGTACGGCGACGAGGAGGGCCGGGCACGGCTCGAGGTCAAGCCGGCACACCTGGCCGACGCTGCCGGCGTGCGCTACCAGGAGTTCTCCAACCTCGGCGAACCACTGCCGGTAGCTGCCGAGACGGACGCGATCACCCTGTCCGACGGGGCCGCGGCGACAGATTGGGTCGACGGGCTGATCAGCGACGGCGCGAAGGTGATCATCGGCTACGACCACCCGCACTTCGGCCGGTTCCCGACCGTCGTGTCCAACGAGTACGGTCAAGGTCGGATCACCACCGTCGGCACCCTGCCGAATCCGGCACTGGCCGCCGATCTTGTTCGATGGCTCGTCTCCGGGCCGGACCCGATGTGGGGCGCTCTGCCGGCGTCGGTGACCGTCCACTCGGCAACCAACGCAGACGGCGAGCGGATCCATGTCGTCCACAACTGGAGCTGGACTCCCGCCCAGCTCGCCCTCCCGCGGGAGATGACTGACATTCTCGCCGAGGGTGAAACCTCTATTCGTGATCTTGAGCTCGGTCCCTGGGACGTCCGAGTTCTCGCGGAATAGGGAATCTGTGACAACGGACCCGTTTCAGCGTCCGCTCACAGACTCCGGGTGGCATCACAGCACCCGCCGGTCATGATCACTAGCCACGAAACCAACCAGGAAAGACCATGAACCAGCACAATCCGACCGTCACCGCCGAGATCGCCGATGTCGTGGCCTCGCTTCGCGCGGAGGTTGCGCAGCTGCACGCCGAGCTTCCGCGCTGGGGTCTCGTGGTCTGGACCGCAGGCAACGTGTCCGCTCGAGTGCCCGGCCACGACCTGCTCGTGATCAAGCCGTCCGGAGTGAGCTACGACGAGCTCACCCCGGAGGCGATGGTGATCACCGATCTCGATGGCAAACTCGTCGACGGCGACGGCTCACCGTCCTCTGACACGGCCGCACATGCGTATGTTTACAAGCACATGCCTGAGGTCGGCGGTGTGGTCCACACGCACTCGACGTACGCCACCGCCTGGGCTGCGCGCGGAGAACCCATTCCCTGCGTTCTGACCATGATGGGTGACGAGTTCGGTGGGGAGATCCCGATCGGCCCGTTCGCCTTGATTGGTGACGACTCGATCGGTCGCGGCATCGTGGAGACTTTGCGGGGTCACCGATCATCCGCGATCTTGATGAAGAACCACGGCGTGTTTACGATCGGCGCGACGGCCAGATCCGCCGTGAAGGCCGCTGTGATGTGCGAGGAGGTCGCCCGCACCGTGCACATCGCGCGCCAACTGGGCGAGCCGCTTGCGATCGCGCAGTCCGACATCGACTCGCTGTACGTCCGCTATCAGAACGTCTACGGCCAGACCGGGAGCAAATGATCATGACGTCAAACCCCACCTGCTGGTTCCTCACCGGAAGCCAGGGTCTCTACGGTCCTGAGACGCTCGCCCAGGTCGAGCAGCAGTCCCGCGCGATCGTCGATCAGCTCAACGACGCCGGTACCCTCCCCGTGCCCGTCGAGTGGAAGCCGGTGCTCACCGACTCCAGCGCGATCCACAAGATCATCATGGCCGCCAACGCCGACCCCGACTGCATCGGTCTGATCGCCTGGATGCACACGTTCTCGCCGGCCAAGATGTGGATCACCGGCCTCGACGCGTTGCGGACGCCGTTCCTGCACCTGCACACGCAGGCAAATGTCTCGCTGCCGTGGGCCGTGATCGACATGGACTTCATGAACCTGAACCAGGCCGCCCACGGCGACCGCGAGTTCGGCTACATCCAGACCCGGCTCGGCGTCGCCCGGACCACGGTCGCCGGGCACGTGTCCGATCCGACCACGCAGGCGCGGATTGCCGGCTGGCAGCGGGCAGCACGCGGCGTCGCCGCGATCCGCAGCCTCAAGCTGGCCCGGTTCGGAGACAACATGCGCAATGTCGCCGTCACCGAGGGTGACAAGGTCGAGGCCGAGCTGCGATTCGGCGTGTCCGTGAACACATATGGCGTCAACGACCTGGTCGAGCGGGTGGACGCCGTCACCGACGCCGAGGTCGACGACCTGCTGGAGCAGTACGCGGACGCGTACGAGATCGCCCCTGAGCTCCGGGACGGTGGCGATCGGCACGAGTCGCTACGCTACGGCGCCAAGATCGAAGGCGGTCTGCGCTCATTCCTCACTGAGGGTGGGTTTGGCGCGTTCACCACCAACTTCGAGGACCTCGGCGGGTTGCGACAGCTGCCGGGTCTCGCCGTGCAGCGGCTGATGGCCGAGGGCTACGGGTTCGGCGGCGAGGGTGACTGGAAGACCTCGGTCATGCTGCACACGATCAAGAGGATCGGCGCCGGCGCACCCGGCGGTACGTCGTTCATGGAGGACTACACCTACCACCTGGGTCCGGGCACTCCGAAGATCCTCGGCGCGCACATGCTCGAGGTCTGCCCGACCATCGCCGTCGACAAGCCGCGGATCGAGATCCATCCGCTCGGAATCGGCAATCGGGAGGACCCTGTTCGGCTGGTGTTCGACGCGGCGCCCGGCCCGGCCACCATCCTCGGTATCTGTGATCTCGGCGATCGGTTCCGGCTGGTGCTCAACGAGGTCGATGTCGTGCCGCCGGATGAGCCGCTGCCAAAGCTTCCGGTCGCCCGGGCCGTCTGGGAGCCTAAGCCGGATCTGGCGACGTCGGCCGAGTCGTGGATCGCCGCCGGAGGTCCGCACCACACGGTGCTGTCGACCGCAGTGGACACCGAGCAGCTGGTCGAGTTCGCCAACCTGCTCGGTGTCGAGTTGTTGATCATCGACGGCTCGACCAACCGGCGCGACTTCGCCGACCGGATCCGCTGGAACCAGGCGTACTACCGCCTTGCCCAGGGGTTCTGAGGCACGCGTCCTGACAACAAGGGTTCTGAGACAGAGGGGTTCTGACAGATGGTGATCGACGCGCGGCAAGCCATCGCCGAGGGGCGTACGGCCCTCGGGATCGAGCTGGGATCGACCAGGATCAAGGCCGTGCTGACGGATGAGGACCACGCTCCGCTCGCGGTCGGCAGCCACGACTGGGAGAACCAGTTCGTCGACCGGATCTGGACCTACTCCCTGGATGCAGTGTGGACCGGGCTGCAACAGTGCTACGCCGCACTCGCCGCCGATGTGCAGCAACGCTACGACGTCGAGCTGACCTCAGTGGGCGCCCTCGGCGTCTCGGCGATGATGCACGGCTATTTGGCCCTCGACTCCGACGGCGAACTGTTGACGCCCTTTCGCACCTGGCGCAACACGAACACCGGCGAGGCTGCTGAGCGATTGAGCGCCGCGTTCGGGCACAACATCCCGCATCGGTGGAGCGTCGCGCATCTTTATCAGGCGATCTTGAACGGTGAGGACCACCTCGACCGTATCGGCCACCTGACCACCCTGGCGGGCTACGTCCACTGGCAACTGACCGGCGAAAAGGTGCTCGGGATCGGCGACGCCAGCGGCATGTTCCCGATCGACGTCGCCTCCCGGAGCTACGACGCGGCGATGCTGACGCAGTTCGATCACCTGGCGGCCGAGGCAGGTGTGGACCTCCGGCTGGCCGACCTGCTGCCGAGGATCCTGCTCGCCGGCGAGCAGGCCGGCGAACTCACCGAAACCGGGGCGAAACTGCTCGATCCCGCGGGGCGGCTTCGTCCGGGCGTTGTGATGTGCCCGCCGGAGGGCGATGCCGGAACGGGGATGGTGGCAACGAACTCGGTCGCGCCGCGCACCGGGAACGTCAGCGCCGGCACCAGCATCTTCGCGATGATCGTGCTCGAGCACGAACTCAGCCGAGTGCACCGCGAGCTGGACCTGGTCACTACCCCGGCAGGGGATCTCGTGGCGATGGTGCACTGCAACAACGGTGCCAGTGAGCTGAACTCTTGGGTTGGTCTCTTCACGGAGTTCGCCCAGGCACTCGGCGTTGCTGCGGACCACTCCGCGATCTTCCAGACGTTGTTCACCTCAGCACTGGACGGCGTTCCCGACTGCGGAGGGCTGATGTCCTACAACTACCTCTCCGGTGAGCCCATCAGCGGGCTCGAGGAAGGTCGGCCGCTGTTCCTGCGATCCCCGGACAGCGTCTTCAACCTGGCCACCTTCATGCGCACCCATCTGTTCGCGTCCCTGGCCACCCTGCGGATCGGTATGGACGTGCTGCAGAAGGAGGAGGGTGTCCGGCTGGACCGGATGTTCGCGCACGGCGGGCTGTTCAAGACCAAAGGCGTGGCACAGGGCTTCCTGGCGGCCGCCATCGACACCCCTGTCTCAGTCGGTGAGGTCGCCGCCGAAGGTGGGGCCTGGGGCATCGCTGTCCTGGCAGCATTCGTCACCGATCGCAGCCCAGACGAAAGTTTGATCGACTACTTGAACACCCATGTCTTCGCCGACACTGCTCTCGACACGGTCGAGCCCGACGCGCCAGACGTTGCCGGCTTCGACGCATTCATCCGGCGGTTCGTCGATGCCCTGCCGGTCGAACGGGCGGCCGTAGACCACACCTGACGAACTGCACGAAATCCCGCCGCAGCACGCACCTGGACCGAACGCCCAGTCGCGTGGTTGCGGCAGAGTAGCGTTTCGGCATCTCGACCCGGACGACGATCGGAGGGCCGCGATGGCTGTGACATCTGCCGGGATCACTTCCGCCGATCGGTCACATCTGGAGCGGACGGTCGCTCTTGCCTGGGAGGCTCGCAATCGAGGAGACCACCCGTTTGGGTCGCTTCTCGTTGCGGCGGACGGCCGGGTCTTGGAGGCGCGCAATAGCGTCGTCACAAACGTCGACCCGACCGGTCATGCGGAGACGAACCTCGTCCGGCTTGCTGGGACGCTCGACCTTGCCACCCGGATCACGAGCACCCTCTACACCAGCACAGAGCCGTGCGCGATGTGCGCCGGCGCGATCTACTGGTCGGGTATCGGCCGCGTGGTCTTCGCACTCTCGGAGGTCGCCCTGGCCGAGATGGTCGAGGAGGAGGAAGGCGTGCCTCCGCTGCACCTGCCGTGTCGGGAGGTCTTCGCCAGAGGCGGCCGCGCGATCGTGGTAGACGGTCCGGTTGACCTGGCTTCCGCGACCGAGGTCCACCAGGGTTTCTGGACCTAGTGTGTCGCACGAAGAGCGTCATGCCCGCCGATCTGGAGCGCGTGAGCGGTGGGTCCCCTCGGGGCGGCCACCGAGCAAGCCGCATGATCTTGGGACAGTCAGGACGGCAGGATGTTGATGACCCGGGAGATGACGACCACGAGGACGGCCAGTGAGATCATCGACTGGATCGCCATCAATCCCTTGACACGGCCAGTAAGTGGGAGGGTGTCAGTCGGGCTGAACGCCACGACGTTGGTGTAGGCCAAGTACAGGTGGTCTTGGAACCGTGGCTGCCAGCCCGGCGGTGCCAGCCGCTCAGTGGCGGTTTGGGGAAACTGGAAGTCGGGATAGGGCTTGGAATGCACCAGGCGGCCGCTCGGTCCGCCGCTGTCGAGCTGCCAGTAGAGCAGACCGAAGGTGACGATATTGGTGGCCAGAACGATGCCGGTACCCACCAGGAGCTGGGTCACAGAGGGCGGGGCCTGGCCTGTTGAGGGGGTTCGAAGGACCACGACGACCAGTCGGGCCGCGGCTGCGCTGTTCGCCAAGACCAGGACGGCGAACAGCGACAGGATCAGTGGGCGGGCAGCCCGAGGGACCGGGCCGGGTTTGGCCGCCACCACCAGCAACGCCAGGAACACGGTTGCCTCGATGACAGGCACGACTAACGGCGGTCCTTCGCGAAATCTGCCTGGCACCAGGACCTGAGGAAGGATCACCAGGACGAGGGCGACCAGGGGCCAGAAGTAACTCTCCGGCGCCTGTGCCGATGGCGTGCCACTGTCGCGCGGCTCGGGGGACGGGTCATCGATCATGGACTCATCCTGGCCCGGCAGCGAAGGCCTCGGCCAACCGCATGTCCAAGTGAAATCGGTGCAAACCGGCCGCATTCGCCCTGGTCAGGGGCCTTGCCATTTGAGGGGTAATCAGATGGTCCGTGCACACGAGAGGTAGGTTCACTGGGAGACTCCAGCTAGTTCCAGGTCTTCAAGCCGCCGACCAGCTGGAGCTCCCCCCGTTGCGGGCCCAGTTCTATTGCCGCGCGAAATCGCTGAAAAGTCCAGCTCTTGGCACGATTTGCTCGAAGCTGCCCAGATGTGCGGGAAATCTTGCGGTCGACGGTGGGTACGACCAGCCGAAGAAGTCTCACGCACTGCAACTAGCACCTTTCCCGCGACGCCCTAGGCGGCCAAAACACCCTACGAGCGCCTATGCCTGCCTGGTCAATGCAGGCGCGGGCAATCTCAGAAGCGGGCGGCGAGGCGGCTCTTGATCATGCTCTCGTAGGCTCTCGACCCGAGTGCTCTGATTTCCGCGCGGGCCATTCCCTCGAGTTCCCGTGCTGTCTTATTAGAGAACGTTCTCCAGGATCGAGGTTGTCACGTGTCTGTCTATCGCCTGAACCGCCTGTTCAACCCGCAATCGGGGCGAGCCCTCGACGTGGCTGTGGATCATGGCTTCTTCGGTGAGCGATCCTTCTTGACCGGCATCGAGGACATGGCATGCGGTGGTTCGGACCTTGATAGCGGCCAATCCAGATGCTGTGCAGCTGACGTTGGGCCACGCCCGCCTGCTGCAGGCCGTTCCGGGAAAGCAGAAGCCGGCCCTCGTCTTGAGGAGTGACATCGCGAACGTCTACGGGAACCCGCTGGATGAGCACCTGTTCAGTCACCACATCCCGAATGCGATCGAGGAGGCCGTTCGTCTGGACGCGGTGGCGATCTGCGCCAACCTCATGCAGTTGCCGGGGCGGCCGGAGATCCGGGAGGCCAACATCTGCTCGATCATGGCCCTGCGGGCCGAGGCCACCAAGTACGCCATGCCGCTGATGATCGAACCGCTGGTGATGAAGGACAATGCCGTCGCGGGAGGCGGATACATGGTCGATGGGGACACCGACAAGATCATGACCCTGGTCCGCCAGGCCCGGGAGCTGGGTGCCGATATGATCAAGGCCGACCCGACCGACAATGTTGAGGACTATCACAAGGTGATCGAGGTCGCCGGCGACGTTCCTGTTCTCGTCCGTGGCGGCGGACGGGTCGACGACCGCACCCTGCTCGAGCGGACTGCCGCGGTGCTGGCCCAGGGAGCGCGCGGCATCGTGTACGGCCGGAACGTGGTGCAGCACCAGAACCCGTCCGGAATCACCCGAGCGCTGATGGCTGTGCTCCACGACCAGGCTGGTGTCGACGACGCCCTGCGCCTGGTGGGGGAAGCGTCGTGACGAAGATCGTGAACGTGGCCATCGTGGGCGGCGGTCTCATGGGACGGGAGATCGCCGCGGCGCTGCAGCGGTGGCCGGCGCTGATCGATCACCCGGTGCGTCCGCAGCTCACCGCGGTCTGCGACATCAACCCTGCAGCCCTGGACTGGTTCGGCCAGATACCCACCGTGACGCGGAAGGTGACGGACTACGCCGACCTGCTGGCCGATGACGCGATTGATGTGCTCTACATCGCCGTACGGCACGACCTGCACCGACAGCTTTACGTCGACACCATCCAGGCCGGCAAAAGCTTGCTCGCCGAGAAGCCGTTCGGCATCGACGCGTCCGCCGCAGCGGCGATCGTGGCGGCCGCAGCGGCCAACCCGCACTCATTCGTGCGGTGCTCCAGCGAGATGCCGTTTTTCCCGGGCGCACAGGCGGCCGTCAACTACGTGCGGTCCGGCGCCCTGGGCCGGATCATCGAGGCCCGCTGCGCCTTCCTACATGCCGGTGACCTCGATGTCGACAAGCCGATCAACTGGAAGCGGCAGGCGCGGTACTGCGGCGAGGCCGGCGTTATGAACGATCTCGGGCTGCACGCGTGGCACGTGCCGCTGCGACTCGGGTGGGCGCCGGACGGGATCTTTGGCATGCTGCAGGACATCGTGACCGAGCGGCCGGCACCGAACGGAGGCCGGGAGCGGTGCGACACCTGGGACAACGCAGTCCTGCACGGGTGGGTGAGCACGGATAACTACTCGTTCCCGCTGACGACAGAGATGAAGCGAATCGACCCGGGAGAGAAGAACACCTGGGAGTTCGAAGCGCTGGGCATGGACGGCGGGGTGCGATTCTCGACCAAGAACCCGAAGCAGGTGGAGATCTTCTCGGTCGTGGACGTGCCCGGCGGTGGCCGTGAGCAGGTCTGGTCCTCCCTCGACGCCGGCAGCCAGTCGGTGTGGCCCACCGTGACCGGCCCGAACTTCGAGTCCGGCTTCTCCGACGCCATCCTGCAGATGTTGGCCGCGTTCCTGGCCGAGCGCGAGGGAGCCCTAGGAGGCCGGTTCGGTTGCGCCACACCGGATGAGGCCGCCCTCACGCATGCGATCTACCACGCGGCGATCCAATCGCACGAGACGGGCGAGGTCGTACGGGTGGGCAGATGATGGCTGTGCACTCAATACTGGTCGCCGGGCATCTGTGCATCGACATCACTCCTGAGCTCACCGGTGTTCCCGAGCTGGTGCCGGGCCAGCTCTACGAGATCGGCTCGGCACAGCTCACCCTCGGTGGGTGTGTCGCAAATACCGGACTCGCCCTCGTCGCCGCAGGGATACCGACCAGCGTCTGCGCGAGGGTCGGCGATGACCCGCTGGGTGAGATCGCCCGCCGCTTGCTCGCCGACCAGGGAGTCGACCTGGAGGGCATCACGACCACGGCAGGAGCGGCGACTTCGTACAGCATCGTCTTGCAATTGCCTGGTCGCGACCGGACGTTCTGGCATCACCCCGGCGCCAACGCCGCGTTCACGGGCCGGGAGGTGAACCTTGAGGGAGTGGACATCCTCCATCTCGGCTACCCGCCGCTGCTGCCAGAGTTGCTGGCCGACGACGCTGCACCGCTCCTCAATCTGCTCAAGGAAGCACGCAGCCGACAGATCACGACCTCCCTCGACCTGGCCGTGGTGGATCCGCGGTCCAGAGCCGCCGCGGTGGACTGGCGTCGGGTCTTCGCCCGGATCATGCCGTACGTCGACATCGCCACTCCGAGCATCGACGACCTAACGTCGGCGCTCGCCATCGCCCGAACGCCCAACGACGATCTGGTCGAGGAATGTGCCCGCCGTCTGGTCGACGATGGATGCGCCGTCGCCGTGGTGTCGGCGGGTGCGCGAGGAGCGTACGTGGTCAGCGCTGGCGCCGATCGCCTAGCTGCGGCTGGGACCGCTCTCTCGTCAGTCCGGTCTACGTGGAGCTCGACAGCGGAGTGGGTACCGGCGGCTGAACCGAGGCTCGTCGTCAGCACGACCGGAGCGGGCGATGCCGCGAGCGCCGGACTCCTCTATGGCCTTGCACAAGGAACTGGCATAAGGCGGGCAAGTCGCCTCGCTGCACGGTTCGCCGCGGCCAGCCATCGAGGGGAGGCGACCCTCGGCGGAGGAGGCCGGCCGCTGGGCCGCCGAGCTGGCCGCGGCAGGCTTCGACTGATCGGGTCGAGCGCGACCTTTGATCAAAAGCTATCCAAAGGACTCGGCAGCCACCGGCCTGAGTGGGAGGGTGGAGCGGTGATCGACTTCAACCACAGACCCGTGCTGGTGACTGGTGCCACCGGCGGCATTGGTGGCGAGACCGTACGACAGCTCATTACTGCCGGTGCAGATGTGATCGCGAGCGGACAGTCAGAGGAGTCCTTGAGCTCCTTCGCAGATGAAACGGGCCTGCGAACGCTGGCATTCGACGTGACATCGGAAGAGAGTGTCCGCGACGCTCTGGAAGGGCTCGATCTTTACGGCGTAGTCAACTGCGCTGGTTTCGGCGGCGAGATCGCCACTCCGATGGACACCGACATCGGGGTCTTCGACAAGGTCATCGCCATCAACACCCGAGGCGCCCTACTCGTCACCAAGTACGCCGCACGGTCGATGATTCGTCTCGGTTGGGGCGGGTCGATCGTCAATGTCTCGAGTCAAGCGAGCCTCGTCGCACTGCCAGGCCACATTTCGTACGGCGCCTCCAAGGCAGCCCTGGACAGCATCACCCGGGTGTCCGCCTTGGAATTGGGCAAGTACAACATCCGTGTGAACGCAGTCAATCCCACCGTGGTCATGACGCCAATGTCGGCGTGGTACTGGGGTCGGGATGATATCGGGGGGCCATTCCTCGAGCAGATGCCGCTGGGACGTTGGGCGACTGAGGCCGAGATCGCCGCTCCGATTGTGTTCCTGCTCAGCGATGCCGCCTCGATGATCACCGGCGTATCGCTGCCCATAGATGGCGGCTACTCCAGCCGTTGATCCGATCCGTAAATTGATCACGTCAAGGCAGTGCTCGGAGTTTCCAGCCCACGTTGGTGAGGCGACGCGTCAGCAGAGGCTCGAGGCGCTCGTCACGGCGTCGCGGGCTCGCTAAGCGTGACATTGGGGTCTGCCGCAGTGACGTGGACGGGAATGCCGTCATCTACTCGAGACAACAGCGTGCCCTGGTGTTGGACTGCTGTCGCGCCCCACCGCAACGCCGAGGCAAGCCGATCTGCGGGTAGTGACGCGTTGGCATCCGCTGCGAGATAGCCCGCCAGAAACGCATCACCGGCACCAACAGTGTTGACGGCAGTGACTGCCGCGGTACGTCCGTGTAATGCGCCGTTACCGTCGACCAGCACTGCGCCGTCTCGACCGAGGCTGACCAATACGGTGCCCAGCCCCTTCGCCCGGAGCTGCTCTGCAGCGGCCGTCACGTCACCGATTGTGCGTATCAGTCGACTGGTCACCTCAGCCAACTCGTGCGTATTTGGTTTCACGAAGTGTGGTGTGGCGCTGAGCACGGCCCGGAGCGTCGACCCGGAGGCGTCCACTGCTACCCGCAGACCGGCGGTGCGCGCTGCACGAACCGCTTCGACCAAGTGGCGTTCGGAGAACCCGTTCGGCAGAGTCCCACAGATTGCCAGCCAGTCGGCAGAACTGCACGAATCGAGCGTGGTCCGGATCAGTTCCGCAACCTCCCCCGGAGTCAGGGTTGGGCCCGGTTCATTGATTTTGCTGCTCGTGCCGTCCGCCTCGATCATCGAGACGTTGGTACGGATAGTGCCGGTGATGGTCACGGCCCGGTATGGCAAGCCCGCCGCGTCAAGCAGTTGGACTAGCTGCTCTCCTGCCGGACCACCTATCGGGAGCACGGCTAGAACCGGTACACCATGGCTGTGCAGCGCCAGAGCAACATTGATGCCTTTGCCGCTCGGCTCGGCAAGCGTCGCACTGCACCGGTTGACCGCACCCGCGGGTGAAGGTGTCAAGAAACAGCGTGCGGTCCAGGCTGGGATTGGGCGTAAGCGTCACGATCATGCAGACACCATTGGATCCGGAAAGACCCCATCCGACGTGAGAACGCCCGCGGCCCGGCCGGCGTAGATGGCCGCACCTCGGGCTCCAGCCTCCTGGACGGGCGAGAGTCGAAGGGTGCCGAGCCTGCGACGCTTGGCAGCCATCAGGGCGACGCTGTGCGACCACCCACCCGTAACGATGATCTCCTGGTGCTCCCCCGCGATGTCGGTCATTGAGTTGTGCAGCTTGGTGACCTCGTCGGTGGTGGCCTCGACGACGGCACGCCATACTTCACCCGGCGTGACGCCATCGCCGAGGTTCCGCAGATGAACCGCATCAGTGCCAATACCCTCGATATGGACCCGCCCTTGAGGCGCGTGCAGGGCCGCCGCATCCAGTGCAGTGAGACCGCCCTTGTCTATACCGATCGCGTTGAGTACGCGTTGCATGGCGAGTCCACCCTCCGTGCCGGCGAGCAGCGACCAGCGCCCAGGCTGGATGCTCCAGTCAGTCGTAATTCCGGCGTTGGCCAGATCACGGACTTGCTCGTCCTTCAGGTATGCGGGAATGGTTCGGACGATTGCCTCGGCCGAGCCACAGGAGTCGACCTCGTCGCCTTCGCCGGTGGCGCCCACGCCGACGGCGGCGGCTTGGTGGTCATGACCGACAACTGTGAGCACCGCACCGTGCAGACGTGGGTGGGTGTCAGAGCGGGTGATGTGGCCGACTGGCATGCCAGCCTCGACTAGGGGCGGCATGAGATCCGGTGTTGCTCCGGACCAGGCC
The DNA here is from genome assembly GCA_963712625.1 of uncultured Actinomycetota bacterium. Lineage (GTDB taxonomy): Bacteria > Actinomycetota > Actinomycetes > Propionibacteriales > Propionibacteriaceae > Microlunatus. The sequence goes on along the minus strand of CAVQIU010000009.1, from coordinate 5,459 downwards.
AGGCCCTCCGGCCACCAGTCCCGGCGGGACAGGTCGAACCAGCCGGTGCGGCATGCGAGCGCAAGCTCGGTTACCTCATCGCCGCCCAAGCCGCGCACGACCCATTCCGCGATGTTGAACCGGCGAACCGCAGTCGCCGCCGAGGGTACGTGCCGCAGCAGCCAACGATGCTTGGTGATGGCCCACTGCCCGCGTAATGGCTTGCCGGTTGTCGCGGCGAACGTGTCTGCAGCGATGTCGCGGCGCAGCGCCTCGACCTCCTCATGGTCGCGGCTGTCATGCCAGGCGATGACCGGCGCAACGGGGTCCCATCCCTGTCGACGAGGACGCCGGATTCACCCATGCTGGTGATCCCAACGGCCGTGGCGCTGGTCGTGCCGGGGGTAGCGTCCAGTGCCGACCGAAGTGCTTCAATCGCAGCCTTGAGCAGCTCCTCGGCGGCAAGATCGACACCGTACGAAGTGGTGATCCATGGGGTGCTGACGCGCCCCTCGCCCACGACCTCACCTTGATCGGTGAAGACGACCGCTTTCGCCGAAGAGGTCCCCACGTCAAGCCCTACGAGAAGTGCCACGTTCAGAACCTACGCGCGGGGTGCGGGGTCATGTCGTGATCATCCGCAGGCGGGTGATGGTCGGAGTGAGCGATTGCCAGCGATGGCAACATTCTCGGTATGGGTACAGCATTCTCTTATGAGTAATGGGGACGCTCGGCCAACAGCACTCCTTATCGCTGGGCCGCCAGCGTCTGGCAAAAGCACGGTGGGGGCGTCACTTGCGAGGACGCTTGGAGCAACCCTGATCGACCAGGACGTTGCGACTGGGCCTTTGCTCAGCGTCATTGGGTCCCTTGTCAATGTCGACGACATTGACGATCCGCGCCTGGCGACGCTCACCCGCGCTGGCCGATACGAAGCCATCACCCGCCTGGCCGAAGACAACCTTCGCGTCGGAAACACCGTGCTGCTTGTCGCTCCTTTCACCGAGGAACGGAAGAATCTCCACGCCTGGGAAGAACTTGTTGATCGACTTCACCGAGCAGCCGGTGGAGCCGTGACAATGATTTGGCTCTATCTCAGCCGTGAGGAACTGTTGCAGCGGATGCGTGCCCGCGGGGCGGATCGGGACGCGGCCAAGCTCAGCAGGGAGCAACGATTTATCGATCAGCTCGACCTAGGACCGCCAGTCGGTCCGCACATTCCTATCCACGCTTTCGGTTCAGTCGATCAGATTGTGCGCTCGATCGTCACGCAACTAAGGGCTGACTTCGCCCTACCATCGACGGCCTAGGGCGCTAGGAGCTATCCGCATGACCACAGAGACGAAGAACCGAAAGACGCTTGCAGACATCGCCTCAGACGACGGCGTATTCGCGATCATCGCCATGGATCAGCGCAACACCCTCAGACGGATGTTCCAGGCCGTTGACATCGACGCCAGTGAAGACGACCTGCGTACGGCGAAGGCTGATGTCGCACGCGCCCTCACGCCCGCGGCAAGTGGCATGCTGCTCGACCCGACCTACGGCGTTCCCGCCGTAACCGAAGCCCAGGCCCTCGCCCCTGGCTGCGGCTTGCTGGTTGCTGCCGAACCGTCGATCCGGAACAGCTACAACGGTGAACCCCGCACGCACCGCGACCCGGAGCTCAACGCGCGCTGGGTCGCCGCACAGGGCGGGGACGCCGTGAAGTTCCTGGTACAGCTGCGCGCGGATCGGCCAATCCCGACAGCCGATGAGCCCGATCTGGCGCGTGAAGTCCTCGATGTCTGCCGCGAGATCGTCACCGACTGCAATTCCGCAGGTTTGCCCTCCGTTATCGAGAATCTGGTCTACGCCCTCCCTGGCGAGCAGCTCTCCGGCAAGGCGCGGGAACACGCAATCATCGACGCTGCCACCGCACTCGACGAGCTCGACATCGACCTCCTCAAGCTCGAGTATCCCGGGTCACCGGCCTCATGCCGACGCCTGGCGGACGCTCTGCACCGCCCGTGGGCTGTGCTGTCGGCCGGCGTACCTTTCGAACAGTTCAGTGACGTCCTCAAGATCGCATTCGATGAAGGTGGAGCATCCGGGTTCATCGCCGGCCGGTCAATCTGGCGGGAGGCTCTTCCTCTTAGCGGTGTGGAACGTCAACGCTTCCTGGACAGCGTCGGCTCGTCCACGCCTGGACGATCTTGTGAGCCGTGGCCAACCAGCGCGCCCGCCCATGGACCGAGGCCGCGAGGTAACGGTAGCTTTCGAAGATGAGACGGCCGGTGGGGGCCGACGGTCTAAAAGATCAAGCTCACTTGATCGACACCGATGCCACGTCTGAAACCAATCCTTGTTGACAGGCTCACGTTCGGTCGGTCGAAGGGAGAACTCCGATGAAGGCCGGAGTGACGCGTACTGATGACGTAATAGAGATCCACCGGTTCGGCGGGTTTCGCAGCGGTATAACGATCCGACCCTGCTGCGCACAAGATCGTCATCGTCCCTTGACAGGACGCCCGGAGGGAGCGAAAACATGACACCAAGACGCAGGCGATTGCACCGCGCCACTCCGATTCGTTTGCCGAGTTCCCCGGAATCCTCCGTTCTCCGGGCCTTCGTCCTCAGCTATCGAGGGGGTCTCATACCATGACGACACCCAGTACACCCCTACCAGAGGCACCACCGAAAACAGGAACACCCATCCTGGAAGCTCGCGGACTGAGTCGAAGCTTCGGTCACGTCCGTGCCTTGAACAACGCCGACTTCGACATCTACCCGGGCGAGGTTGTCGCGCTCATCGGCGACAACGGTGCGGGCAAGTCAACCATGGTCAAGGCCTTGACGGGAAACCTCGAACTGGATTCGGGGGAGCTGTTCTTCGAGGGCAAGCCAGTGACGATTACCAGCCCGGAGCAGGCGACTGAGATGGGCATGGAAGTCGTCTATCAGGACCTGGCGCTGGCCCCACACCTCAACCCCGTCCAGAACATGTTTCTGGGCCGGGAGATCCCGCGGAAGGGAATCCTTGGCTCGCTGGGATTCATGGACGAAAAGGCCATGCGAGCAAAAGCGAAAGCGGGCTTCGACGAACTCGGAGGCACGGTCCGGTCATACACGGCTCCGGTAGGTTCGATGTCCGGAGGGCAACGTCAGCAAATCGCCATTGTCCGCGCGATTAGTTGGGCCAGCAGACTCGTGTTCCTCGATGAGCCCACCGCTGCCCTCGGTGTGGTGCAGACCAAGAACGTTCTCGACACCATTAAGCGGGTGCGCGACAAGGGCATTGCGGTGGTGTTGATCTCCCATTCGATGCCCGAAGTGCTGGAGGTAGCTGACCGGATTCAGGTCATGCGACTGGGCACCCGAGTGGCGACGCTGCCCTCTGAGGGCACCACGGTCGAACAGTTGGTCGGCGCCATGACCGGCGCCCTGGACTTCAGCAAGGAGGAACTCGCATGAGCGTTATCACTCCCCCAGACGATGCCGCGGTCGACGTTGCAGATGAGGGCCAGCAATCGCTGATCAAGCGGATCACGAGCTTGCAATCGGTGTGGATCCTCGGCGTCCTTCTGGTGATCGTTGCGTTCTTCAGCTGTCACGGCAGGCGGCAAGTTCTTTTCCGCCAGCAACTTCTCACTCATCTCGCAGAACATTGCCGTCTGGGCCGTTCTCGGGGTGGGGATGACCTTCGTCATCATTACGTCGGGCATCGACTTGTCGGTCGGATCGGTACTCGTCTTCTCCTCAGTTGTCGCAGCGAAAGTGATGGAGGGCATCGGCGGCGACGGTTGGGGAACTGCTGCCATCGGCATAGTGGCCGCGCTCGTCACTGGAGCCCTCTGGGGATTGTTGAACGGGTCCTTGGTAGCCAAGGCGAAGATCCCGCCCCTGATTGTCACGCTGGGAACGCTCTCGATAGCCCTCGGGCTGGCCCAGGTGATCACCGGTGGTATTGACATCCGGTCGGTGCCGGAGGCGACTGACCGACTTCAGCACCTACATCAAGATTCCTCGGCATTCCATCGCTGCCGTTCGTCGCACTCGTGGTGGTGATCATCGGCGGAATCGTCCTGCACAAGACCAAGTTCGGCCGCTACACCTACGCCATCGGATCCAACGAGGAAGCCGCCCGCCGGGTCGGTGTCCATGTCTCGCGCCACCTGATCATGGTTTACGCGATGATGGGAATGCTCGCCGGACTAGGCGCCGTTCTCGCCCTCGCCCAGTTCGGCACAACCACGATCGCCGGGCAGTCACTGACGAATCTGAACGTCATCGCAGCAGTTGTCATCGGCGGCACGTCAATTTTCGGTGGCGAGGGCTCCATCTTCGGCACTGTCGTCGGCCTGTTCATCCCCGCTGTTCTTCAGGCCGGATTCGTGATCATCGGCGTGGAGCCCTTCTGGCAGGGGGTTGCCGTCGGCATCGTACTCATCGCGGCCGTCTGGGTGGACCAGTCCCGTCGTGCCGCCGCCTTACGTGGCGCAGCACACGTCAACCCAATCCTCGCCCTGTTCCGTCGCAACACCTCAGCATCAGACAAGTGAAAGGAACACCAGTGAACCGCACCACCGCCCTCACCGCGGCCGGGCTGCTCCTCGTGGCGCTGCCCCTGGCAGCATGCACGAGTTCCAAACCGGCCGAACCAGCACAGCAAGCACCGCCAGGCAGTGCGGCGGCGCGAGCCGCCGCACCGACCGCCCTCGCATCGTCGATGGCGGCACCAGCAAAGGCGAGTAAGAACTACAACCTGCAGTTCATCCAGGGAGTTGCTGGCGACGAGTTCTACATCACCATGCAATGTGGCATGCAAGCCGAGGCGGCCAAGCTTGGCGTCTCGGTCAAGACCCAAGGAGCACAGAAGTTCGACCCCACGCTGCAAAAGCCGATTCTCGACTCAGTCGTCGCCGCCAAACCGGACGCCATCCTGATCGCACCCACGGATGTGACGGCGATGCAAGCACCGCTCAACGCAGCAGCTGAGGCAGGTATCAAGATCGTCCTCGTCGACACCACCGTAGAAGATCCTTCGATCGCCGTTTCGGCGATCGCATCGGACAACGAGGGTGGCGGAAAGGCCGCCTTCGAGGCCATCAAGCAGCTCAACCCGAACGGCGGCAAGGTGATGGTGATGTCGGTGAATCCGGGCATTTCCACCACCGACGCACGGGCGAAAGGCTTTGAAGACGCCGTCAAGGAAGACCCGAAGTTCCAAGTACCTCGGCGTCCAATACTCCAAGAATGATCCGGCCACAGCGGCTAATCTGATCGGCTCGGCGCTACAGAAGGACCCTGACATCGTTGGTGTCTTCGCCGCCAACCTGTTCTCCGCAGAAGGCACCGCCACCGGTGTTCGCCAGGCTGGGAAGCAGGAGCAGGTCAAGATCGTTGGCTTCGACGCCGGCCCAAACCAGGTGAAGGCTCTCAAAGACGGAACGGTTCAGGCTCTGGTGGCGCAGGAGCCGGCAGTGATTGGACAGTACGGC
>CAVQIU010000008.1:0-219908 GCA_963712625.1 uncultured Actinomycetota bacterium | reverse complement strand
AACTCTTCGGGGAGGACAATGCCGCTTTTCGCCATCGCCACGGCGGCTTTCACACCCTCGTCGGCAGCGTCCGCGAGCGTCTGCTCCAGACCGGTCTCAGCTCCTGGAAGCGGCCGTTCGAGCACGAGCCCGACGTGCCCGTCCAGGTCAACTGCAGCAAGTTCGGCGAGATGAGACCAAGCGCCGGCCAGCTCGCTGTCGCTGAAATCGCCTCGGTGGGAACGGCGCGACTTGACCTGCAGATGTAGCCGGTGCGCATCGAGCTGGAGCGAGACGTCCTCGTTTCCTTCTGGAATTAAGCGCCCGAGTGGCAGCTCCCCACGCCAACCGCGGACTGCGATCTCGGTCGCAACCACATCCTGATAACGGAAGCCTCGACCGGCATGCGAGCCGGAACGCCTTTGCTCCCAAACCTCCTCCACGCCGCGAGGCTAGCCGACAGCTGATCGCGTCGGAGTGGCCAGCAGGTAGAGTTGGTGAGCAGAGTGGCCGCTCGCACGACCTAGTTCGAAGTAGAGCCTAGTGGTGTGTCTCAGTTTTGGATGACTGCTTCGAGCGCGACTCGTCCTCGGGCGACCTTGACTAGGATGTCCTCGGCGGTTGTACACGATCTTGGACCGCGAGCCGGGACTCGGCGCGCCAGCAGGCTGCGTGCCGAGGAGCCAGAAGGGCGCACGAATGGCTGAGGCGGGGCAGGTCGAGGGCGGTGCCGCGGACGCCTCGGCGCCCCCGTCGCGGGCGCGCCGCGTGGTCCACATTGTTCTGGCCGTCTTGGTGGCTTTTGTGGTGCCGGTGGTCCTGTTGGACGCATTCGTGGGGCAGTACGCCGCGAACGCGATGGTCCTCGGCGTTCTGGTCGGCGCCCTGGGCTCCAAGATCGGCGGAACCCGCCGGATGCTGTATCTGGCGCCAGCGATCGGGCTGGCGGCGGGGCTTGGGGCGTTCACCGCCTACGACTGGTGGTGGGTGGGTCTGCTTGCTGCGGCGGGCGTCGTCGCGGGAGCTGGCATCGGGTTCGGATGGATGCTTCCGTTGCTGATGATCCCGTTGGTGGCGACCTTCGCCAGCCCAGTGTCGTCGGGACAACATGCGGTGGCCTATGGGGTCATCGCTGCGGTAGCGACGGGCTACGGCATCGTGCTGGCCCGCCGGTTCGGAGCCGCTGCTGTCGTCGAGGGCCAGCGGGTCCGCGCCGCTCCCGCGACCGTGGTGGCGCTGATGTTCGGGGCGATCTTGGGTGGCGCAGCGGCGATCGGCGTGGCACTGGGGTGGACCGAGCCCTACTGGGTCCCGGAACCGATCCTGATCCTCGCCTTGTACGTTCTGATCGGTAAGCGAGATCGGATTGGGGGAAAGGCGATCGGCACTGCGGTCGGCGCGGCCGCCGCGATCCCCATCGCGATCTCGCGCCCCCGACATGGGCCATCGCGCTGATCGCCGCCGCTGCTTTCGTGCTCGCGGTCATGCAAACCAAGACGTACTGGCTCAGCTATGGCCTGTTCACGTTCGGCCTCGTTCTGGTCCTCGCGCCTCCCGGCCAGGTCGCCTCGGAGGCGGAGCAGCGTGGTGTCCAAATCCTTACCGGTATCGCCCTTCTTGTGGTCGGTCTGGTCATCGTCGACGCTGCGGGCAGGTGGCTGGCCAAGCACTACCCCCAACCCGAACTCGCCCCTGCGCCCTCCGAGACGTCGGCTTAGGTCAAGTTCGCGACCGGGCACGACGCGAGCCGATCCGGGACTATGCGCGGCCGCGGGTGCCGGCAGTGCGCCGCGAGGTGCTCTTTTGACTTGAAGTACAACGAAACCGGAGTGGCCGTGGGGACCGGCGACGAGGGGGCACATGGGGGAAGCTCCCCGCGCGGGCGCAGTCCGCGTGTGGAGGGCGCCCACAACAACCTCGAACCCTTCATCTGGATCGCAACGGCGTGATGGCGAGATGCCAAGCCTGCACGTAGTAAAGGAGCTTCTGGAGGCTCATGGCATCGAGCCAAGGCCCGTTTCGGGGGAGTATGGCTGGTCGTCGTGCGCCGCCCACTGGGTCCCATTAGAGGGGTGCAACCAGCGAAGATTTCCGCGGATCTTCCCTGTCTTCGAACAAATCACAGCCAGCTTTTGGACTTTTGGCCAATGTCTGCGGCTCAAGACCTGGAGCTACGGGACTCTCCTGCTGAAGTGACCGGGGTTCTCTTTCGTGACCAGGAGCTCGGTGTCGGCAGGTTGGCGTTGACAATGAGGATGGCTACAGGGCTTGGCGACTCCGGGTTGTCCAACCCATGCAGTCGCGGCTCGAGAGTGAATAGGTAATTCTCAGGAGTACCGATGGGTAACTCCTTGGGGCTCATGTCGAGGACTGAAAAAATGACAGCCGCAGGGCATCGGCCGCTGCGTACTGCATCGGCTGTCCGATCTACTTGGGTGCGGTCTCCTCGGTGACTGGTGTCTTTCTTTCAACCTTGAGTTCCGCCGTTATGCCGTCGTGCCGCACATCTAGGTAGCCAAGCGCGAGCGGTGAGCCACGCAGTCATCGCATCCATGAACGTCACTGACGCGTAAACGATCGGACGCACTCACCCCACACTTTCCCCCACACTTTCGGGCCCGGCGATCGCTAGATGATCGAAGACGATGGGTGTCCATGCGGGGTCTCACGAGGCCAGACGCCAGACGATGCCGCCCGGCCAAAGCCCTCCCGATACCAGCCGCAGAGAAACAGCAGGTCAGGGGTTCGAGTCCCCTAAGCTCCACCATTGTGATGAGTCGAGACATCGTTCATATCTGAGTCGAGTCATTGTTCATATTGGCTGTGGCCATCGGCCGGGTTGTTTGTGTTGGTTGCGCCAGTAGCTGCGGTCGGGGTCGATGGTGTGGGTGCTGAGGACTTCGCCGGTGTCTGTGGTGGAGCACGGTGACGGTGTCTGGATCGATGAGGATTGTCACCGCTGAACCTGCGTGGACGGCGCCGACGCCGAGGTGATGCATGCGGCCGGCGCGGCGGAGGCTGATCTTGCCGAGGCGGTCGACGTGGTCGTTACGGACGCGATAGTGCGGATTGCGGCGCTGAGCCGCTGGGGTGGCCTTGATGGTGGCGGCATAGGCGTTGGCTGGGGTGGCGCCGTGCAACGCACGATGGGGCCGGATCTGGTTGTAGATGCCGGTAAAGGTGTCGAGTTGGGTTTGCAACTCCGCGGTCGTGGCGGCGGCTGGCTGAGCGGCTAGCCAGCGTTTCAGGGTTTGCTGGAACCTTTCGATTTTGCCCTGGGTCTGCGGATGGCCGGGGTGGCCGTTCTTTTGTGTGATGCCGAGGTCGGCGAGCAGGTATTCGAAGCCGTTGCGGCCGCCGGTGAAGCGGGAAGTGTAGACCGAGCCATTGTCAGTGAGTGTGGATTGCGGCAGGCCATAGACGCCGGCAGCGGTCAGGAAGGTCGAGATGACGATTGGCCCGGTGACTCGTCGACAGGCGAGGCTGGCGAGCAGGTAGCGGGAGTGGTCGTCGAGCCAGCTGATGATCTCCACACCGGTGCCGTCGGCCAGCTGCCAATGGGTGAAATCAGACTGCCAGCACTCGTTGGGCTGGTCGGCCTCGAACCGCCGATAGGAGCTTCGGGGTCGCTTCTTCGGTTCCGGGCTGATCAACCCCGCAGCGGTGAGAATACGACGGATCGTGGAGGTTGCTGGTGGCCGAATCCCTTCATGATCAAGTCGAGCCGCGATCGAGATCGGGCCATGGTCCAGTCCCGACCTCTGCAGCTCCCGCCGCAGGGTGAGGATGCGTTCCCGCAGCTCAGCGTTGACGGCCCGAGAGTTGCCGTGGGGGCGCCGCGACTTGGGCTCCACCGCTTCCCAGCCGCCGGCCTGGTAGCGGGTCACCAGGGTGTGCACCCAGCGCCACGACACCTGGTATCGGCGTGCTGTTTCGGCCTTGCTCAGCTGCTGCTGTACCACCGACAAGACGATGACCCGTTCCTTTGACACGGCTCATCGTCAAAGCCGGGCTGCTATGAACGATGTCTCGACTCACCTATGAACGATGTCGTGAACCTGGACACCCTAAGCTCCACCTGTGATGTCTCGGGACATCGTTAGCAGGTGTCTCGGGACATCGTTACATTTTCTGGCCGCTGGTTGAAGATCATTTCGGGGGAGCATGTGTCCCCGATTCGTGATGCTGGCATGCGGCCGTTGCGGTGGGCGGCGATCGGTAGTGGCATGCGTCGAGATCCCGCAGATCTAGCGCCGGACCATGTCCTGGCCGACAGTCTGCCAATCGGGTTGTAGCTGGATCTTCCTCTTGAAGAAACTCCCGATCACGATCAAGATCAGGCTCACTGCCAGCCCAATGATCACGGTGACGAGACCGGCGTCGGCCACGAGCAGAAAATCTTGTTTGTGGACATCATCAGCCTTGCTGCGGCTTGATCGAGGTCGCTGTTAGGGGCAGTTCCGGGCAGTGCGGTCTGGATGCCTTGGCAGTACTACTTGCTGCCGGCGCTGCTGGACGAACAAGTGCCCTTTCGAAGAGCCGTCCGCGCGTAGCAGGTCACCTCGTCGCCTGTGTCGTTCCACACATACCAGCCCCAATACAGGTGGGCTTGATGCCCCTGGTGTGACCAACGAGATCGGCGCATCGAACTGAGAGCCGGCATGCAACAGCATGTTCATCCACGCTGAATCCGGGTAGTAACAGACAGCGTCAAGCCTGGGGAGCGGATCACTGTGCGTGTCCCATCCCCTGGCCTATCGGAGATCGACTCCGGACCGGTCGGTCACGTGACGACTTTGGAGGAAATCAATGAAGAGATCCAATCCGGTGCCTTGGCTCACGCGCCAGGCTCGACGAGGCGTCATCGATCTCCCGCGGAACATCGTGTGGATGGTCGACACCACGTTGAAGGACCCGGCCACATCTGCCGGAAAGACGCTCCAGTCGGTGGGACACCAGGCGGCATCCGCCGTTGCCGATGTGAGTCCGTTCGCTGATGGCGCCGACAGCCGACTACGTCGGGTCGATGCTGCCCTGGAGCGCGCCCACAAGCTCGAGGCGCGGGCTCGGGAGGAAGCCGAGGATGCGAGGGAGCGAGCAAAGGCCGCCGCGAAGGTCGAAGCCGACGGCGACAAGCAGATCGACGCAGCGCGGGATGAAGGCGAACGCGAAGTCGCCGACGTGGTGGCTGAGGCTCAGCAAGAGGCTGACGAGTACGTGGCCGCGAAGCGCGCCCGGGCGGAGGAGATCGCTGCCAACCGCGTCGCAGCGGTCGAGGCCGACATCGCCGAGCAAGTGAAGCGAGCCAAGGACGAGGCCAGAAAGGCGCACACCAGGGCCGAGCAGGCAATCGAGCGGGCACGTGATCAGATGAAGCAAGCTCGCGAGCTGGCCGAGGCGGCCGCAGAGGCTGCGCGACGGGCCGCCGATGAGGCCCGCGCCCGGGCCGAACGCCTGTCTGGCGAAGCCGACGCCGAAGCCGCCGCAGCCCAGCGCAAGGTCGACGAGGCCAACGAACGACGCGAGGCCGTGGCCTCCGAGGGCCAGAAGCTGGGCACAGATGCTGATACAGGTCCGTTGGATCTCGACGACATGACCAAGGAGGAGCTGCTGGCCCTGGGCGCGGAGATGGATCTGGATCTGAAGTCCGCGATGCGCAAGAAGGAGATCGTGACGACTATCCGTCGCTCACGCAGCTGATCATCACCACACGACGACAGGAGTCTCATGAACAAACTCTTCGGTAAGAAGACAATTATCGATCGTCTTGGAGAGGCCGTTGGTCTCAAGCCGAAGCGCTCGAGCACAGCACTGAGGTCGGGACTTGCCGCGGCGGGCGCGGCCGCCGGGCTGACCGTCGTGAGCGCCGTGCTCTCCGCACTTCGGGATCGCCAGAGCGATGGAAAACGCGATGCTCGGTAGCAAGACCCTCGGCCGCGTCGTCTTTTTCAGTCTGGGCTACCTGGCCGGCACCCGGGCCGGTCGCGAGCGGTACGCCCAGATCGAGGCCGGCACCAAAGCTGTGATCGAGAAGCTACGCGCGCGCTACGCCGAGAACGGGACGAGTACCTCGTCGTCCTCATCGCGACGGGACGAATACAGCGACATCAGGCTCGGCGACTGATCGACGGCCACGATGCTGATCGAGATCCGTCTCCTGGCCCGACTGTTCCGAATCCCACTCCTGCGTCTCGAGGGCGTTGTCGCTTTGCGGGACGACGATGCTCAGCACACGTCGACGAGCTGGGCCTCTGCCCGGCCGAGGATGATCGACACGATGCCGACGAATGTCAGGGGTGCTGCCGACCGCGCGCCACTCGGCCGGGACCTTGCCGAAGCCGAAGCCATCATCTCCGGCATCGACCGATCGGGATCCCAGCCAAGATCACGAGTGAACCTGTCGACAAGATCAACTCGTGATGATCATCCTCAGCCGACTCGGTTCGAGCACCGACGTGAACAGCCCCACTGGACCGCTACGGACGCATGTCCGGTTCAGTCGGTCCTTGATGCAAACCCTCTTTAGCCTTCGTCCTTTGAGGTGGCTGACCGGCGGGGCGCGGCCTGCGCGCGGAATCTCGTCCAACGCGTGCTCGATAGCCTGAGCGTGGGGGATCAAGAGTGACAAACCTGGACAGGAGATTCATGGGTGACATGACGCTGCCACAGAACTTGTTGGGGCGTACGGGATTGTCGGTGACCAAGCTGGGTTACGGAGCGATGGAGGTGCGCGGGCCACGGATCTGGGGAGGCAGGCCGATCGAAGATGCCGAGGCGGAGCAGATCTTGAACGCGGTCGTGGACAACGGCATCACCTTCATCGACACGGCGAACGACTACGGGCGCAGCGAGGAGTACATCGGCCGGTTTCTGTCGCACCGCCGCGATGAGTTCGTACTAGCAACAAAGTGCGGCTGTACGGTGGTGCGCCGCGACGAGAGCACCGACGACACTCCGCACGTTTGGACAAAGGAGAACTTGTTCCGCGGTCTATCCGAGAGCCTCGCACGGATGCGAACCGACTATGTCGATGTGATGCAACTGCACAACCCCAGCGTTGAGCAGTGCGAGAGCGGAGACCTGGTCACGGCCTTGCAGGAAATGAGGGAGCAGGGAAAGGTGCGCTGGATCGGTGTCTCGCCACTCATCCGCACCTAGAGACCTATATCAGTTGGAAAGTATTCGACTGTTTCCAGATTCCATACTCCGCTCTGGAGCGGCAGCATGAGGAACTGATTCAGGCAGCGTCGGACTCTGGAGCGGGTGTCATTGTTCGAGGTGGCGTCGCGCGCGGCGAACCCGGCGCCGGCTTGGGCAACGAGCAACGGTGGGCGATCTGGGAGGCAGCCGGCCTAGACGACCTGCTCGAAGAGCGCGAGACTCGGACGGGGTTCCTGCTGCGGTTCACCAACGCCCATCCGGGCATGAACACCAACATCGTCGGCACGATGAATGTTGATCATCTGGAGGAGAACATCGCGGCCGCGTCCCGGCCGTTGTCGGACGATGCCTACGCCGAGGCTAAAAGGCGCTTGGACGGCGTGGCGACTGATCGGTGATTGGCGGATTGGCTGGCGACCCCGGCTTCGGCTTCATCGCCGCGGTGGACAATCTTTCAGGCTGCGCCCGTTGTGGTGGTTGACCGCCAGGTCGACGACGTTCCCGTCGGCATCAGCGTTGGGTTCAACACCTGCCGCCGGCCTGGACTGCGACTTTTCTATGGAGGCTGCATGACAGAGCCGGTGAGCATTGCGGTAGTCGGGGCGGGCAACCGCGGCCAGCTATACGCTGACCTGGCCGCGGCCGACGGTCGAGCCCAGGTCGTAGCGGTCGCCGACCCCGATTGGGCCCGCCGTGAGGAGCTGGCCGATCGGCACGCCGTTTCCGCCGACCGGCGGTTTGACGGCTGGGAAGCGTTGGTCGGTGGCCCGCGGATCGCTGACATGGTCGTGGTCGCCACCCAGGACCGCTTCCACTACGAGCCGGCGGTCGCATTGCTAGACCGCGGCTACCACCTCCTGCTCGAAAAGCCCATAGCCACGACACCGGAGCAGTGCGACGACATCGTCGGTGCGGCCGAGCGTGCCGGCGCGACCTTCGCCGTCTGCCACGTGATGCGATACGCGCCGTACAGCCTGACGTTGCAGCACTTGCTCGACTCGGGTGCGATCGGCGAGCTGGTCTCGGTCGAGCATCTCGAGCCGATCGGCTGGTGGCACTTCGCACACTCGTTCGTCCGCGGCAACTGGCGGCGTGAGGACGAGTCCTCGTTCATGCTGCTGGCCAAGTGCGTGCACGACATCGATTGGCTCAATCATGTGATCGGCCGCCCGGCGCGTCGGGTGTCCTCCTTCGGCGGGCTGTACCACTTCCGCGCCGATCAGCGCCCGGAAGAGGCCGCCGGCCGCTGCGTCGACTGTGTGCTCCAGCAAAGCTGCCCGTACTCCGCGCCGAAGATCTATTTGCCCTGTCTCGGCGACCCAGCCCGGGAACGCTGGCCGCTGCAGGCCGTCACGTCCGACCGCACTGTCGAAGGTGTCCTGGCGGCCTTGCGGGATGGCCCGTACGGCCGCTGCGTCTATGCCTGCGACAACGACGTCGTGGACCACCAGGTCGTGTCCATCGAATACGAGGGTGGCGTCACGGCGAGCTTCACCGCTACGGCTTTCACCGGCTACCACTTCCGCAAAACGAAGTTATTCGGCACCCACGGATGCATCGAAGGCGACGGCAAGATGCTCGACCTGCTCGACTTCCGCACTCGTAGACGCGAGTCGATCCCGATCCCGACCGTCGACGTGCCCAAGGGACTGGAGGGTCACGGTGGTGGCGACGCTGGACTCATCCGCGCGTTCTTGGATGCCCTGGTCTCCGGTGATCCGGCCGCTCACCTTCCGGATCCGCGTCAAGCGCTGGCTGCGCACCAGCTCACCTGGGCCGCCGAACAAGCTCGACTCACCGCTTCCGTCGTCGACCTGGTCGGCGCGCATCGTCCCTGAGAACAGATCACCACAACCATCGACAGACACCGATTGCGCCACCCGCATGAAGTCCTGGTCGGCGTGACTGCGCGTTGCCGCTCGCCCGCAAGAGGGGCGACGGTGGGAGCTGCCAATACCGGCAGGTGTTGTTTGTTCGTAGTTAGGTTCGGTGGAACCTCGAAACCAGTTCTGGTGGTCTGTATCGACCACCTCCCAACTATGACGGGGCGGCGTCAGATGGTACCGAGACATGACGTCGGCTAACCAGGGCGGTTCGCCGAACTCAAGGCCATAGTTCTGGGCCAGCGCCGCCATTTGGACGGGGTCGGGTGGCCCCGCCGCGACCAGGTCGGAAAGCTCACGGAAGAAGTTTTCGAACCCGGCAGGGCTGATGATCTCGATCATTCGTGCAGGCACGTCGCCGGCGTTCCACATTGCGTGCATTTTCCCGCGCGGCTTGGTGATATACCCGCCGGCGGCCAGTACGGCCTCACGATTGCCGGATCGAAAGCCGATTTCTCCCTCCGTGACGATTGAGTACTCGTCCTCTCGGGTGTGGAGGTGGGGCGGAACGAGAGCGCCGACCGGGAACGGATGTTCCACAACCGCGACTTGGCCGTTGGTGTCCCGCCCCCAAAACTTGAAGGCGACTCCAATCATGCCCAAGTCGCCGGTAGCTCCTTCGCCGGGTTGCAAAATGGTCATTGGTGGTGGATCGACAGTAACCATGAAGCGACCTTGCCTTTCCCGAAAGTCCCTGCTGTTGATCTTCTTCCCGTGAGCAGCTCAAGGAAATGACATGAGTCGCTGAACAAGGTTGGCTTGTCGTTAGGATCAAGGATGCGGTAGGCCGGTGTCGGCGGCCGGTCCTCTTCGGTCCAGCTTCGCCGCCTCGAGACGCTGCCGCATCGGCAGCGCGTTGGCCAACTCGAGATGACTGGTGGGTCGAGTCGGTGTTACGTCTCACCAATCGGTGCCATTGCTGAGAGCCTAGGAGAAGCGGATGGACCTGCATCTGAGTGGCAAGACCGCAGTCGTCACCGGCGCCAGCAAGGGCATCGGCTTGGCGATCACCCGGGCGCTGGTCGAGGAGGGTGCCACGGTGGTTGCCGGAGCCCGCTCATCCGGCCCAGACCTTCCCGCACTCGAGAACCAGGGCCGCGTTTTCTTTGTGCCCGTCGACCTCACGACGCAGGCCGGACCCATCGAGCTGGTCGCCCGGGCCGCCGACCTCGGCGGGGTCGACATTTTGATCAACAACGCCGGCGCGGTCACCCCTCGACCGGGGGGTTTCGCCAGCGTCACCGATGAGGACTGGGATCACTCCATCGCCCTCACCCTGATGGCCGCCGTCCGGATGACCCGTGCCGCCATACCTCAGATGACACGACGGGGCGGCGGCAGCATAGTCACCATTAGCTCGGTCAACGCCTATCTTCCCGACCCATTGGTCATCGACTACTCCGCAGCCAAGGCGGCCCTGACCAATTTTTGCAAGTCTTTGTCGAAGGAGCTCGGGCCCTCCGGAATTCGGGTCAACACCATCAGTCCCGGACCAGTGGAGACCGCGCTTTGGCTCGGGGACCACGGTGTGGCTCAAACGGTCGCCCAGAGCGCCGGAGTCAATCCAAGCGACGTCGCCGCACATGCGGCAGCCGATGCGGTCACCGGACGCTTCACCCGGCCCGAAGAAGTCGCCGACCTCGCACTGCTGCTAGCTAGCGACAGAACCGGCAATGTCACCGGCGCTGACTTCTCGGTTGATGGCGGCCTCGTCCAAACCCTGTGAACCGGGCCGGCCTCATGATGTGTCTCAAGCCACTTGGGCCCGACCAACGGTGTCCATTGAGGCTGGCTGGGTCTGCCTTTGAAGGCGGAGCTAGTGGCCCTAGGAGCGTAAGTGGTCATGCTGCTCCAGGCTCTCGTGCCTCGCGAAATTTTCCCGTGCAGAGATCAGTTAGAGAGCCTGCGGCAAGGGCCAAATCGGCCCGTTCGCATGGCGAGATTGCCTTGGCGCCAGAATGTCGACGTGACGAACCTGCAGCTAAAACCTGGATGCTCGTGGGCAGAGACCTACGCCCGATGCGTGTCGGTGGCACCGGAGGCATTCGAGTCCGACCGCATCCGCAACCTGTTGCACGGCGAGTGGCAGCGCGTGGGAGTGCCCGGCCACCATGTCACCCCGGTCGACTTGTCGCCGATCCATGGCCCGCCACGTGTCGAGCGCGACGTCGCTGCTGGCGCCGTCGAGCATGCCCGCGATCAGCATGCGGCGTGGTCGAAGGTCGGCTTGGCTGAACGCCGCGAACGGGTGACCGCCGCGATCGACACGATGGTCCTCCACCGGGACCTGCTCGCCCTCCTGTTGGTCTGGGAAATCGGCAAGCCATGGCGGCTGGCCGTGGCCGACGTGGATCGTTGCCTGGATGGGGTCCGCTGGTACGTCGACGAGATAGAACGCCAGCTGGCGATCGGAACTGATGCCGAGCGGCGGCCCCTGCCTGGCCCAGTGTCGAACATTGCGAGCTGGAACTACCCGATGAGCGTGCAGGTGCACGCCGAGCTGGTTCAGGTGCTGGCCGGCAATGCCGTGGTGGCCAAGACGCCGAGCCAGGGCGGCTTCCACTGCCTGACGCTCGCCCACGCCTTCATGGCCCGCGCCGGTCTTCCGGTCACACTGCTCAGCGGGATCGGCGGCAAGCTGGGCGACGCCCTGATCAGCAATCCCCGCATAGGGGCACTCGCGTTCGTCGGAGGCCGATCCAACGGACGGGCCGCCGCCACTTCCCTGGCCGACCGCCGCCGCCGCCACTTTCTCGAGCAGGAAGGGCTGAACGCGTGGGGGATATGGGACTTCACCGAGTGGGAGCTGCTCGCCCAGCATCTGCGCAAGGGGTTCGAATACGCCAAGCAGCGGTGCACTGCGTACCCGAGGTATGTCGTCCAGCGACGCTTGTTGCCCGCGTTCCTCGATACTTACTTGCCGGTCGTCGAAGGCTTGCGCTTCGGCCACCCGCTGGCTGTCGAGCGTCCGGATGATCCCCTCCCGGAGCTGGACTTCGGGCCGGTGATCGGGGCCCGGAAGGCCGCGGAACTGGGAGAGCAGTTCGAGGAGGCAATGCGGGGCCGGGGGCTTCCCCTCCACCGCGGCTCGGTGGGTGCGGGGCGCTTCCTTGATGGGCAGGACACCTCGGCATACGTCGCACCGGCCTGCGTCCTCGAGCCACCGGCCCACTGGTCGCTGCACCACGCCGAGCCGTTCGGCCCCCTCGACTCCGTCGTCTGCGTTGACACCGAAGCCGAGCTGCTCGCGGCCATGAATGCCAGCAACGGGTGCCTGGTGGCCAGCCTGGCGACCGACGACATGGACTTCGCGTCGCGCGTCGCCGAGCAGCTGCAGGCCTTCAAGGTAGGCATCAATCGACCGCGCAGCAGGGGTGACCGGGAGGAGGTGTTCGGCGGTATGGGTGAGTCGTGGAAGGGTGCCTTCGTCGGCGGAGACCTGCTCGTGCAGGCGGTCACATACGGCCCGGACGGCGAGAACGAGCGGCTGTTCGGCAACTTCCCGGACTACTCGCAGTTCCCCAGCCGGTGACCCGCACCGCCACCGAGCGCGCCTTTCCCTTTCGCGGTAGCTACCAACAATGACGCTGCGCTCGGAAATGTCGAGTGATGCCGGGCAGAAGCCGCAGGAGTGGCGCGCGCCACCTTCTCGGTAGCCGGGCGTACAACGACTTGGAGCGTTCGGTGCACAGGCCGACCAGCCGAATGATCAAGCCGAGCAACAAGGCACACGCCGCGAGGTCTGACGTGACGGTTTTGCCCGCCCACAGCGCCGCTCCGACCGCCGCGACACCATCGACGCGGTTCGGGAACGCCGAGACCATGGCGAGGATTGCCACGTTCTCGCCGTAGTCACAGGCCAGATACGCGGTCGGCAGCAGCACTGCGAGCAGACGCTGCCAACGTGCGGCGGCGAATGGCCGCGTCAGGTACAGCAACGCCAGCGTCAGGAACAGCCACGTGGCCGGCGGTACGAGCACGTCGAGCGTAAGCGTGAATAGCAGCTGATCATGGCGTCCAACCGTCCCCCAATGGGTCAGGAGCGCGTACGCATCGTCCGGCGTATAGCCCGTCCGAAAGGTCAAGGCGTTGCGACCACCGGCCAGGTCGAGTAGTCCGTGCCCTGCTGTCAGCTCGTAGAAGTAGCTGCTGAAAGCGTTCGCGGCAAGGAGAAGCACGAGCGCCACAACCAGAGCGGCGATCACGTGCTGGCCGGTCGCGAGTCGATCTAGCCGCTTGATCAACACGGCGTGCGCCGAATCGCCGCGATGGCCGCCTCGGTGATGATCGTGTCGTAGCTGTTGTTGCCGAGAAGGTCGAACGCGCCCGGGCGGCTCAGTGTCGCCAGCACGACTGGCTGCAGCGATGCCCCCAGCAGGATGGCGGCAAGGAGGTTGCTTTGGCCGTCCCGCACCACGCCTGCCGCCTGGGCTTCAACGATGATCGACTCGATCACGTCGAGCGGGTACACCGTGCCAGCGGGCAGGCTCGCCAACCTGCGGTTGGTGTTGATCACCACGAACACGAAAGCGTCCGGTTCGGCCCGGTAGGTGTCAAGGATCAGCCGGATGACCGCGCGCACCTTGGACTCGGGCTCCTGAGCGGATCGGGCAATGCTTTGCAGCCGTTCTGCATAGCGGCCGAGGAACTCCGCGTAAAGCTCCTGGGCAATCGCCTCTTTTGAGGGGAAGTGACGGTACAGAGCGGACTCGGCGACGCCCGCCTTCTCGGCAATGTGCTTGACCCTGGTCGCATCGAATCCGCGGTCGGCGAAGCAACGCAAGGCGGCGTCAATGATGGCTGTGCGCTGGCTCGGACGCGGCATCTCAGAGCTCCAGCCCAGCCCGCATATCGATCCGGCGAGTGCCGGGGACCCGTAACGCAAAATCGGGTCCGAGCAAGCTGCCAGGTGTATGTGCTCCTGGCACCGGGTTGGCAAGCACGGCCTCGACGGCGGCCACCGCTGACTCGGCGCTGAAGGCGTAACCCTCACCGGCTTCCAGCTGAGCGCTGACCGATTCGCCCTTCGCGTTGGCAGCCCGCCCAAACACGCGGCTCCGTCTGGCAGGATCTGCCGTCGGAAAACTCGAGGAACCGCGTTTCGCGGCCCAGGACTGAACGAGGTGGCTCCTCGCAGCCAGAGCGAGCACGGGAAGCACTGCACGGGCGACAGCCGGTGGCACCGGGGCTGGTCGCGACACGCTGATGTTCGGCACCCCGGTCGTGCGATACACCGCGGATAGCTCGCCGCTGGGAACCGCGATGACCGTACGCGCCCCGGGTGGCACAACTGCGCCAGGAGTCCTAGAGCCGAACCACACCCGCTCCAACTGCCCGCCACGACGGATCTGTGCACCGAAGCCGAGGACGCGAAGGGTATTGGCGAGCGCCCCCGGACTGGTGCCAGCCGTGTAGAGGTCGATAGTCAGATCCAGGACCTCCGCATCAGGCAGCTGCTCCACGAGGTAACGGGCCAGCGTGTCGGCAGCGACTGTGCCAAAACCGACACCGGGAAGCAGAGTGACCCCGCGAGCCCGCGCTTCGTCGTCAAGGCCGTACACAGCCTCCAAAACCGGAACTTCGTTGGCCAGGTCCAGGTAGTGCGTGCCCGCGGCGAGAGAGGCGCGGGCCAGGCGAAGACTTGCGGTGTTGAAAGTGCTTGCGGCCAGCAGGATGAGTGGCGCCGCTGCGACCAATTCCCGCCACAGCGTCCTCGTCGTCGAGATCGGCCGTACGCCAGGTCAGTCCGTCGGGCTCGGCGAGGCGGCGCAGCGCCTCGGCATTGCGACCGGCCAGGATCGGCCGGTGCCCGCGTCGCACGGCGGTCTGCGTAATGAGCCGTCCGGTGATGCCTGTCGCTCCGTACAGGATCCATTCCACGTGGTCCTCCTTGAAAGTGAATATTCACTATCATAATGCGGACCCGCTCAGATGTCTATGGCGCAGCCCCAGGCGCGCGCAGCTGCCGCGTCGAACAGAACCGGCTCGAAGTCCGCTTCGGAGTCAGTAATCAATGAGGGCGTGGGACCCGGCTCATCCTGGCGGCCCGTCGGGATCCCGTCCCAGCTTCGTCCGCCACCATGTTGCGGATGATCTTGCGTACCTGCAGTGCCGCCGCATCGGCGCTCACATTGACCTCCCTGCGAGGTCCGTCAGTGTCCAAGACGTTCTGCATGGTCTCGAGGATTTGTTTGACCCGCCGGTAGTAGTCGGTGAAGATCGGCCGCAGCACCTTCCCCGCCTGCTCACCGAGCGCGAAGTTTCGGCTCACCCGCCATGCATGCCGCGTTCTGCCCGGGGAGATCGGTGTCACTGCATGTGTAAAGCGGAAGGTATGGATCTGAGACTGGTTGGATGCGGAGTCGACGTAGACATCCCACCGGTCGACCCAGAGACCGGGCGTGACGAAGGCGCCCTGCTCGCGCTGAACGTGCTCGGCATCGGCCGGCAATCCGAGCAGCTCTGCTTGCCACTCCGGAATCGGCGCAGGTTGGTAGGTACGGGAAAACGACACCGTTGTCTCGGTGACTTCGACCTCGAGCGGCGGTGGGGAGCTGCGCAAAACAGGCGGAGCGATGTACGGGTCCACGACAGCCACATGGGTGATATCGGCGAAGTTCTCGTGCAACAGCAGCACGTCGGCTTCGGTCTCCCATTCGTCACCGAGGGTCGCCCAGGCTGGATCGCTGAGCCACGGCGTCGCCGGCGGTGGCCGCAACGCGGCCAGCGCTGGCTCGCCCAGCCAGACCCACACGAACGTCCCGTCTTCGTGTACCGGGAATGCGCGTACGCGCGCGCCGACGGGGATCTCGCTTTGTGTTGGCACGTGGACGCAGAAGCCGCGGGCGTCGTACACGAAGCCGGTATAGCCGGAGACAATGCGGTCGCCATCAACTCGGCCGAGGCTCAGCGGATAAGGCCGGTGAGCGCAACGGTCCTCGAGCGCGACCGGCGTTCCGTCGGTGGTGCGGAACAAGACGACACCTGTTCCGAGCACCCGCCGACCCAGCGGTTCGCGACCGACATCCGCGCTGGTCGCCACCGTGTACCAGCAGTTGCGTGGATGGATCTCGATTCGATCGCCGCGGCTTGACTCTAGCTGGCTCATGGGTTTGTCTCCTCAGCTCTAGAGATCGAGGGTCAATCGTGGCGAGCGGCAGCGCGAAACACAGACCATCATGTATTCGTTCGAGGCACGCTCTTCCTCGTTGAGCACTGAGTCTCGATGATCGACATCTCCGTCGATGACCTCGGTTTCGCAGGTTCCGCAAATTCCTTCCAGACAAGACGCCAGGACGCTGACGCCGGCCTCTCGGATGACTGTGAGCACCGACTTGTCGGGCGGAACCTGGACGGTCAGACCAGAACGTTGCAGGACCAGCTCGAACGACGAATCCGCTTCCGTAGTCGGTTCCTGCGGCTTGGCCGCGAACCGTTCGATGTGAAGCGTCCCCGGCGGCCATTTCTCGCAGAACTTCTCCACCGCGTGGAGCAGGCCTTCTGGCCCGCAGCAATAGACCAAGGTGTCTGGCTGTGGCGTTCCGAGGACGGATTCGAGATCGAACATGCCCTGCTCGTCCTGGGGAACGATCGTCACCCGCCCGCCGTAGGGGCGAGTTCGTCGAGGAATGCCATAGACGCGCGTTCGCGGCCGCCGTAGAGCAGCCGCCAGTCCGAGCCAGCAGCATTCGCCTCCGCGATCATGGGCAGCATTGGCGTGATCCCGATACCGCCGGCGACAAAGAGGTACCGACTGCTCGCGACCAACGGAAAGTGGTTGCGCGGTCCTCGAACACGAATTATCGAGCCGGCAGTCAGGGCGATATGCACCTTGCTCGGAGCCCCCGCGGGAGTTGGGATCGCGAAGCACGCCGACCCGCCAGACGTTGGGCTTCGACGGGCTGCTGCACAACGAGTACTGCCGAACCAAGTCATCAGTCAGAACGAAGTCAATGTGCGCGCCAGGCGTCCACGGCGGCAGTTCCGCGCCATTCGGATCAGCGAGAGTCAGCGCGACGACGCCATCAGCGACCGTCCCCGCCTCCTGCACGACCAGGTCCGCCTCGTGCTCCCGGACGATGGTCTGAGTCGTCGTCATGGTCCTCATCCCGTCCTACGGTAGGCTCGATCGCCATTTGTTTGGATACGAACGATAGCCGTCGTTCAGACCTGCCGACAACTCCCCTGGACCTCTCGACCGGCCCGCGACGCTCCTCGAGATCTGCGTGGCGGGAAGCGTCACCGCGCCGTCCGAAAGAGACGCCCTTGCGAGGCGCCCGGGCCACTTGAAACCCGGACGCCAATCATTCGGATCCAAATTAGACTCGGGCCGTGCGCGCCCTGATGATCCAGCATGATCACATCTGCACTCCAGGCTTCATTGGAGAACGGCTGACCGATCGTGGGTTTGATCTTGTTGTGCACCAGGTGGTGGCGGAGAGCCGCTTTCTGATCGCCCAATGTCGAAACTGAGTTTCCGGAACCGACCGACTTTGACGTTGATCATTCCGATGGGCGCACCATGGTCTGTTTATGATCATGAACTGATCGGGTCCTGGGTGCTGCCCGAACTCGCCATGTTGCGCACTGCCCATGATCACGGGTACCCGTGTTCGGCATTTGCTTCGGTGGCCAGTTGCTCGCAGCAGCGCACGGCGGATCAGTGTCCCGGTCGCGCAGCGCCGGAGATCGGCTGGGTCGAGATCGATTCCGAGGACGAGTCACTCGTTCCCTCAGGCAGCTGGTTCCAATGGCACTACGACCGATGGGAGCTGCCGGAGGCAGCGACGGAACTGGCGCGTAACCCCCAGTCCTCACAGGCCTTCATCCTTGACCGCAACCTTGCCGTGCAATTTCATCCCGAGATGAATTCGGAGATTCTCGCCACCTGGATCGCGACCGGCGGCGCCGACGAGATCGATCGATTCGGCATGAGCCTGGACGAGCTCGTACGCCAGACCGCTGACCGGGACCCGTCGAACCGCGAACAGAGCACACCGACTGGTCGATCAGTTCCTTGATCATATGACCGGGGGCTCAGAGCCGAGTCGCCACGTGAGCCAAGATTCCGGGCATGCGTTCCGGCATGCCGCGGGACGGTTCGCCTCGGGCGTGACTGTTGTTACGACGAAAGCTTCGGAAGGCGCGTACGGGGTGACGGTCTCCTCCTTTGCCTCGCTGTCGCTGAATCCGCTCTTGGTCACCGTGTCCATCAACCGATCCAGCCAGCTGCTTCGGCACATACGAGCGGTCGAAGCATTCGCAGTCAGTGTGCTCGCCAGTGATCAACAGCAGGTTGCGAGTTACTTCGCGACCACGGGTCGGCAGCCCGAGCCTGCCGGTTTCTCGACCGTGGCGACCACTGAGCAACAGACCGGCGCGCCGATCATCGACGGCTGTCTCAGCTGGTTCGACTGCACGCTGGAGGACGTACTCCCAGGCGGCGACCACGAGATTCTGGTCGGTCGCGTGGCCGCAGCCGGCGGTCGTACGGGCGAGCCGCTGGTCTACTGGGCCGGCGAATTTCGGGCCCTGTCCGCTGCCGACATGCCGCGTCCCGATCAGATGGCAAATGCCTCCGACGGCCTTGCCGTCGCCTACCACGTACTCGATGTCGATCCAGCCGAGATGCTCGATGCACAGAATTCCATCGAGCCGGCCATAGCGGCACTCGCTGCCGGCCGCACGCCTGCCCGAGAATGGGACCGGCTCGAGCAGCTCGTCGATCAATCGGAACTGGTCGTCGAGGAGCCGGACGAATTCAACCGGCTGGCACTTGCCTTCCACAGCGCGATCGCCCACGCATCAGGGAATCGAGTGCTGCAGGCCACCCTCGCCAGCCTCGGCCAGGTGCAATCCACCCACTACCGGGACTACGGGAGTGCTCAATCGGCGCGCGCTGCCGTCGCCGGACATCGGCGGCTGCTCGCGGTGCTGCGACGCGGTGATCCCGAAGCGGCCCGAGATGAGATGAGCAAGCACTTGGATGCGGTACGCCGCCAGCTGCAGATCGGCTAGGCTCCCGGCGTCCAGGTGACGACGAGCTGATCATTAGAGCCAAACGAATCAAGTGACGCGCAACGACGTCCTTCAGTGTCTCGAGCCGGGCGTGATCCGCGGCGGTAGCGGTCAGCTCGATGCCGCCCGCCGCCGCTTCAAGATCACATGTCCGAAGTCGAATTCGAGCCTTCCGTCTTCATCGGTGAACTTGGTGCTCACCTTGTTGCTGAAGTGGCTGACCAGCTGCTTGATGTAGCGCTGCGGTCGTGAGGTATCGACGAAGGCGGTTGCGGTGGGCATCTCGGATACTCCTCTTCACACGCGCTGAACCGGTCGAGAGCGGACTTCGACAAGCTCAGCGCGCACACCGCCGATCATTTAGCTGCGACCCGTACCGGAAACTTCTTGATCCCGTTGATGAAGTTGCTGCGCACCCGGGTCACCTCACCGTTCAGCTCGATCGAGGCGAGCCGCGGGATCAGCTCGGTGAACATGAGCCGGATCTCCATTCGGGCCAGTGCATTGCCGAGGCACACGTGCGGGCTGCCCTTGCCAAAGGTCAAGTGATCGATGTTGGTCCGCGTGACATCGAGCCGGTACGGGTCCGCGAACTTTGCCTCATCACGGTTGCCCGAGGCGAACCACATGACCACCTTGTCATCGGCCTTGATCTGCTTGCCGCCCAGCTCGACGTCCTGGGTTGCGGTACGCCGGAAGTGGTACACCGGCGACGCCCAACGCAGGAACTCCTCGACCGCGCCCGGAATCAGCTCAGGCTGCTCCTGCAGCAGCTTCAGTTGATCTTGATTTTCGATCAACGCCAGCATCGACTGGCTGATTGCGTGCCGGGTGGTCTCGTTGCCCGCGATCACCAGCAACAGGAAGTAGTTGTCGAAGTCGCGTCGCCGAAAGCGGCTCGCCGTCCTCAGGAGTTCGGTTCACGAGGATGCTGATCAAGTCGGTACCATCCCCGCCCTTGCGCTGCCGGGCGAGCTCACGGCCGTACTCGAACACCTCGAGCGCTGCTGGGGAGCGGAACGGCAGGTGCTTGTACTGATCGCTGTCGGGATCGGTGATCAAATGCTCGGCGTAGTCCGGGTCGGTGTTGCCGATCATCTCGTTGCCCCAGTTGATCAGCATGCCGGTATCGCTCACCGGTACGTCGAGCAGCCGCACCAGGACGTTGATCGGAAAGTCAGCGCTGATCTTCTCGACGAAGTCGAATTCGGAGTTCTGCAGGGCATTGTCGACGGTGACCTTGGTCAGCCCGCGCAGGAACTCCTCGTACTTTCGGGTCAGCGGGCCCTGACTGAACTCGCGCTGGATCAGCTTCCGGAGGGCCCGGTGGCGCACCCCGTCGGTCTCGAGCATGGAGCGCCGCAGATCCATCAGGTCGTCATCGACCTCCTCGAGGTTCACGTACTTCGTCGACGTGAAGATCGCCGGCATCGCGATCCACCGCGTCGACGTCTTCGTACCTGGTCACCGCCCAAAAGCCGGAGTTTGGCGGCGCCTCCGGAGTCCAGTGCACCGGATCCTCGGCACGCAGCGTGTCGAACATCGCCCAGCCCTCGTTGCGGGCAAAGGCATCCAGATCGGTCAGATCGACCTGATCAAGTGGTATCGGGGTGGGCTGCGGCACGATCTCTCCTTGTCAGAGGTGGTAGGCGTACTCGCGAAACTCCCAGTCGGTCACCCAGTGGTGGAAGCGTTCGAGCTCATTTCGCTTGTACGTCAGGAAGGTCTCAACGAACTGCTTGCCGAGGATTCCGGCCATGTCGGCATCCGCCTCAAAGGCATCGAGCGCCGACGCAAGATCACCGGGAAGCTTGTCGGCCTTGCTCGGGTCGTATCCATAGCCCTCGAGCGGTGGCGGAGGCTCCAGCTTGTCGCGGATGCCGAGGTAGGCCGCCGCAAGCAGTCCGGCGATGGCGAGATAGGGATTGGCGCTGGCGTCCCCCAGCCGGAGCTCCATCCGGGACGCCTTGCCGCGCTCCGGCGGAATCCGCACCATCGCGCTCCGGTTGTCAAACCCCCAGTCGATAAGCCATGGAGCGAGGGTGTCGGGGCCGAAACGCTTGTAGGAGTTGATGGTCGGGTTGGAGACGGCAGCCAGCGCGGGCGCGTGGGCAAGCACTCCGGCGATTGCCGACTTGGCCGTCTTCGACAGTCCGTCCTTGGCTTTCGGGTCGTCGAACAGCGGTTGACCGGCGTCGTCCCAGGTGGAGAAGTGAATATGGAATCCGGATCCACCTTCATCGTTGAACGGTTTGGCCATGAAGGTGGCCAACTTGTCCTCCTGGCGCGCCAGCTCCTGAATGGCGCTCTTGAAGCGGAAAGCACGGTCGGCGGCATCGAGTGCTTCGGAGTGCCACAAATTGATCTCGAACTGTCCGCTGGAGAACTCGTGGTTCGCGGCGACCACCTCGAGCCCGTACGCCGAGAGGTGGCGCAGCGTACGGAGCAACACGTTCTCGGGGTCGCCCTTCAAGCCGGCGACATAGACGTTGCCGGTCGCCTCGCCGTAGCGTTGCCAGCCGGTCGGGTTCTTGTCGGTTCGCTCCAGGACGTAGAACTCGAGCTCGGGCCCAACGGTCGGTCGCATGGCCAAGTCGGCGAACTGCTGAACCACCCGCTTCAACACCATCCGAGGACTTTCCTCTGATGGCGAGCCGTCCGGGTTGTAGACGTCGGCGATGACGTGCGCAACGCCGGGCTCCCACGGCACGACCTGAATCGTGCTGAGGTCGGGGAAGGCCAGCACGTCGGGCAGCCCTGCCTCGAGTCCGCCCTCGATATCGACGACATCCCCCATCG
The DNA here is from genome assembly GCA_963712625.1 of uncultured Actinomycetota bacterium. GTDB lineage: Bacteria > Actinomycetota > Actinomycetes > Propionibacteriales > Propionibacteriaceae > Microlunatus. The sequence goes on along the minus strand of CAVQIU010000008.1, from coordinate 198,069 downwards.
GTGTGGTCCCGTAGACGGATCGGCAGAAGGCCACGCCGTCTTCGACCGTACGCGCGAACCGGTTGACCAGGACGTCCCGGCCGCGTTCGGTGCCAATCAGGTCTGATAGCCAACGCGAACGACGTCGATGTTTTGCGTTACGAGTTCGGCAGCCGCGTTCTCCAGACCGCTGGTGTCGAAATGAGCCACCCGAACCTCCGCGCCTGATCTAGAAGTTGGAGCCTAGCTGTCCGGCCTGTCGTTTGGGGCCGAACAGTATCGCGTCTCCGCAAGCGTATGACAAGTGACAGCCGAGCGTCATGACTCTGCGCAATTGCACGCAACGCTCGCTGCGATCGCGCTGAACCCGCCGATGCGAATGCTGACCGCTGCCGCCGAGTACCGTACGGATCCAAACGATCTCAGTTCTTCCGGGCCACAGGAGCGCTGCATGACCGACGTCAAGGGTTTCTTCTACCCGCGGACCGCGAGCGGTCGATCGTCACTGATCCCCTCACCTCCGTGGTACTACTCCGGCGATCTTCTGACCGTCGAGTACCGCACTGACCCGGCTCGAGTGGCTGAGCTGCTCCCGGCTCCGCTGTCACCTGGCGGAGGAGGACCCAGGGGCCGTTGCCTTGATCTGGGCCGACTGGCAGTCGTGCTCATCCTCCCGCGAAGAGCTGCTGGATCCAGTGCGCGCGCAATACAAAGAGGCCTTCGTCGTCGTCCGCTGCAGCTTCGAAGGTCAGACATTCTCGCGCTGTGTCTACATCTGGGTCGACAAGGACTTCGCGATTGGCCGCGGGATTCACCAGGGCTACCCGAAGAAGCTCGGTTCCATGTGGCAGACCCGGCCGCACCCATTCCCGCAAGGTGCACCTCAGATCGCCGCCTGGCGGAGTGTTTGGTGCAACGCTCGCGGCCGGCGACCGGCGCCTCGCGGAAGCGGTGCTGACGCTGCGCGAGCAATCGGAGACCAACGGCTTCGTCAACTCACACAAAATGGCGCACCACCGGATTTTCCCTGGCATCGCGGCCGGCGCTCCAGACGCGTATGCAGAACTGATCGAGTCAGGTTCGAGCGATTTCGAGGCCGGTCCGGCGTGGACCGGCGATGCCGAGTTACGTCTGTTCGACTCACCCACCGAGGAACTGTCACGGCTGAGCGTCGAGGAGATCATCGGCGGTTACTACCGGCAGGTCGGCGTGGTCTGGAACGGAGGTCGGACCCTAGCCACGCTCACTTAGCATGTCCGTCATGCCCGATCGCCACACGCTCGCCGAAACCGAGAAGGCGATGAGCGAACACGTCAGCGACCTGTCCACTGAACTTTCCTGCGGCGGCTGCAGTGTCGAGCCTCTACCGCGCGGCGAACGCCGTCCGCGTGCATCTGACGAATTCGGTGCTCCGCGAGCACGGACTTACCTGGACAGGCTTCGTGGTGCTCTGGGTGGTGTGGATCTGGGACGGGCTGGAGACCCGCCATGCCGCTGAGAATGCAGCGATCTCCAAGGCCACGCTGACCGGGGTCGTCAAGACCCTCGAAGCGCGTGGACTGATGACCCGGCGGGTCAGCGATACCGACCGGCGGTTGGTGAACCTCGAGCTGACCCCGGCTGGCCTGACTCTGATGAAGGAGCTCTATCCGGCCTTCAACGCCGCGGAGGCCGAGGTGGTTGCCGGATTGTCGCCAAGAAGCCTGGCCCAGCTGACCAACAGTCTCCGATCGATCGTCACCGAGCTCGAGGCCAAGTCCAGCACCGCCGTAGCCGATGAGCGAGGCGCTGAGTGCGAAGCTGAGCGCTGCGCTTCAAGCTGACTTGGCGCGCGTTCGACAAGCTCAGCGCACGTGCTCGGGCGCGGACTCTCGGGCGCGAGCCGCGGCGGCGGCAACGAAATGACGGAACACCTCGGCCTGCACTGGATCCGTTGCGGCCGAGTCTTCGGGATGCCACTGGACGCCGAGATACCAGCCTGCATGATCTTGTAATGTCACCGCCTCGATGACACCGTCAGCCGAGTACGCCGCCGGGATCAGACCAGCTCCCAGCGTGGCGATGCATTGGTGGTGGTAGCAGGAGATGGCCGTCCGGCGCCCGACGATCTCACCCAGCGGAGACGTCTCGTCAACCTCAAGATCATGAACTCGGTTCCTGTGGTTGCCGACCGTGTCGTCCATGTCCTGGACAAGATCGCCACCGAGCGCAACGTTGACGATCTGAGTGCCCCGGCAAATCGCCAGCAGCGGCAGGTGATCGGTGAGCGCGACGCGCGCCACAGCAAGATCAAATGCATCCTGCTCCTCATCGACCCCGTACTGGGTTGGGTGAGGCTGCTGGCCTGACCACCGGGCCGCGACATCCCCGCCGCCCGGCAGCAGCACACCGTCTGCGAACCAGATCCGCTCCCGGGCAGCGTCGACGTCGATCTCGAGGTCCGGAGCGTACGGATGCACGACCACCGGCTCTCCGCCGGCCGCAAACACCGCCTGCGACGAGGGCACGCGCGGTCACCTCGGCCTCGTAGCGGAGGGCCGTCGCACCCGGAGAGAAGCGCGCCGGAATGACGATCAGTGGGCGACGGGCATCGCGAGGTTTTCTCAGGCATATCGAATCCATGTCGTCTTGAGATGAGGTGTACTCCTCGAGCGCATGCCGAGACTTGTCTCGGCCGAAACCCGACAGCTTGACGCCGCCGAACGGGACAGCCATGTCGCCCTCCTCATAACAGTTGACCCAGACGGTCCCCGCCCGCAGGGCACGTGACACCCGATGCGCTGTGCCCAGATCAGAGGTCCACAGGGCGGCCGCGAGACCGTACGGCGTATCGCCAGCAACTCGCACCGCCTCGGCTTCGTCGCGTGACCACCTGGACGGCAAGTACGGTCCGAAGATCTCCTCGCGAACCAGGGGGTTGTCCGCAGCGGCTCCGGTCACCACAGTCGGTTCGAGATAGGCGCCGCCCGTCTCGGCGAGCACCCGGTGCCCGCCGACCCGCAGTGAGGCGCCTTCGGCTAGACCACGATCGAGATGCCCGAGCACGCGCTCCAGGCTGCGTTCATCGACCAATGGGCCCATCTTGGTGTCCGGAAGCAGCGGATCGGCCGGAAACCACTGAGCAGCGGTGTCCACGATCCGCTCCACCACCCTGTCCGCCACGTCAGCGTGAACCACCAGCCGGGAGCCTGCGGTACACATCTCACCGGAGTTGAAGTAGATCGCCCAGGCCGCCGCGTCTGCGGCCGCGTCCAGGTCTGGAGCGTTCGGGAAGATGATGTTGGGCGACTTGCCGCCCAGTTCGAGATAGACCCGCTTGAGGTTGCTGTCTGCGGAATAGCGCATGAAGTGGCGCCCCACCTCGGTGGATCCCGTAAAGGTGAGCACGTCAACATCGGGATGCTCTCCCAGCTGGCGGCCGACCACCTGACCGTCCCCGCTGATCACATTGAAGACGCCCGGCGGCAAACCCGCCGTGACGCCCAACTCGGCAACCCGCTGCATGGAAAGCGGCGATTGCTCTGCGGTCTTCAGGACCACGGTGCAACCGGCAGCCAACGCCGGCGCCAGCTTCCATCCGCCGAGCGTCAGAGGAAAGTTCCATGGAACGACAGCCGCGACGACACCGGCCGGCTCCCGGGTGACCAGAGAAAGCTCGCCCTCCTCGGTCGGCGTGATCTCACCGGATTCCTTGTCAGCCAGCTCGCCGTAGAAGCGGAGACAACGGATCAGGGCCCGCAGTTCGATCTGATACGCGTCTCGAATGGGCTTGCCCATCTCGAGACTGATCAACAGGGCGATCTCCTTGCGATGCTCCTCGACCAGATCGGCGAAGTGCTGGAGGATCTCGCCCCGCGCTCGTGGGTGCAATCGGGGCCACGGGCCATGATCAAATGCCTCACGTGCGGCCGCCACGGCCGCGTCCGCATCATCCGGTTGCGCCCAGGCGAGCTCTACAAGCGTCGAGCCGTCTCTCGCAGCCTTCACGGAACGGGTCGAGCCGTCGAGCGCTGCGCGACGCTCACCGCCAATGAACATGCCGTCGGGAATCTCCGCATCGCTGGCCAGTTGCCGCCAATCGGTGGCCGCGACCGGGTCCGAAACCATGCGCTCACCCAGTCTTTCCGGGTTGACCAATCGATCGAACTTAAATACGTTTGGGCCCTAACGATAGCTGGTCGGGCCTGCGGAACGTCAACTCCCGTCGACCCATGGACCACCTCCAGCGAGCAGACAGGGGCGCGGATGACGACTGCGACGGTCGAGGGCGTGGAGGTGGACACTCGCCATTGGATTGGCGGCGAACGCGTTGCGTCGGAGACCACTTTCACCGACATCTCCCCGATCGACGAGCAGTCGATTGCCGAAATCTCGGCCGGCTCCGTAGCGGAGGTCGACGCCGCGGTGCGGGCCGCCCAGCAGGCCTTCCCTGGCTGGGCGGCGATGCCACGGCACGAGCGTGCCGAGCTCCTTCGCAAAGTCGCCGATGGAATCGATGCCCGCGCCGAGGAACTCGCGAGGGTCGAGACTCGTGACAACGGCTCCCTGCTGCGCTCTCACCGGCGAAGTGTGATGCCTCGGGTAGGTATGAATTTCCGATTCTTCGCCGACTATCTCGAGAAGCTCGACCACCCTGGCGGTGAGATCCGCGGCCATCGGGAACGGGTCACCTACGATCCAGCCGGCGTAACGGCGATCATTACGCCGTGGAACGCGCCGCTGATGCTCGCAACGTGGCGCATCGGACCGGCATTGGCAGCGGGCAACACCGTCGTCGCGAAGCCCCCGGAGTGGGCCCCCCTCACCGCGTCGCTGCTGGCTGACATCACCCACGAGGCCGGCGTGCCGGCCGGTGTCTTCAACGTCGTTCAGGGCACCGGCGCCCACGCCGGGGCACCGCTGACGGCACACCCAGGCATCCGTCGGCTGTCGTTTACCGGTTCCGTCCCGACTGCCGGTGTGATCGCCAAGGCCGCAGCGCCCAACATCGTCCCGCTGTCGTTCGAACTCGGCGGCAAGTCGCCGCTCGTGGTCTTCGCTGATTCCGATTTCGATCTTGCCGTCAGCCTGGCGGTCGAGCAGTTCGACAACTCGGGCCAGGTCTGTCTGGGTGCGTTCCGAATTCTGGTGGAGGATTCGATCGCCGACCGATTCACCGAAGCCGTGCTCGCCAAGGCGCAAACGATCATGCAGGGCGACCCGCGCGACGAGCAGACCGACATGTCGTGCTTGGTGAGTCGGCAGCATTTCGATCGGGTGGACGGCTTCGTACGCCGGGCTCTCGCAGCCGGCGCTCGGCCAATTCTGGGCGGCTCACCGAATGAGCAGCTTGGTCACCTCTACTACCGGCCGACGATCTTGGTCGACGCGGAACCGGGGAGCGAGATCTTGACCGAGGAGGTTTTCGGCCCAGTCCTGACCGTCCAGACTTTCTCCGGCGAGGAGCAGGCGATCGACATGGCCAACGGCACACGGTTCGGCCTTGCCGCGACCTTGATCACCGGGGATCCGGATCGTGCCGAGCGGGTCAGCGCCCGGCTCAGCGCCGGAACGGTCTGGGTCAACTGCTTCTTCGTCCGCGACCTCGGCGCACCGTTTGGCGGAAATGGCAGATCCGGGATCGGTCGCGAGGGCGGGATCTATTCCTTCGACTTCTACACCGACATCAAGAACACCGTGTTCTCGCCCAACGGCTGGACCACGAACGGGTAACGCCTGCACTCACAACAGCGCGTGGACATATCGCGAAAGGAAGATGATCATGGGCGAGGTGGTAGGCGCGGGTCTGATCGCGCACGTTCCGACGATCGTGCTGCCGGAGGATATTCGCCGAGAGTTGAACAACGGAGAAGACACCACGCTAGTTGCGGGCCTCCACCAGCTGCGCAAAGAAGTATTCGAAACCCTTGATTACGACACCGTCGTCGTCTTGGACTCTCACTGGGCGACGACCGTCGAGTTCGTGGTCACCGCACAGGAACGGCGCAACGGCCTGTTCACCTCAGAGGAACTGCCACGCGGAATGACTCAACGACCCTACGACTTTCTCGGTGATCCCGAACTCGCCCACCTGATCGCGTCCAAAGCCGATGATCATGCGACCTGGATCACGGCAATCTCCGATGATCAATTGCCGATCTTCTACGCCACGACCAATTTGTGGGAGTTCCTCGGGCAGGGTCTGCCGGACAAGAAATGGATCTCTATCGGCGTGTGCCAGACCGCTGATACGGAGGACAACCTCCGGCTCGGCCGGGCACTTGGCGATGGCATCGCCGAGAGCGATCGGAAGGTCGTGCTGCTGGCTTCCGGCGCCCTCAGCCACACCTTCTGGCCACTGCGGGAGCTGCGCAAGCATGAGGCCGCTGGGATCGACCACATCTTCACGCCGGAGGCTGCCGCCGCCGACGCCGAGCGAATGCAATGGTTCGAGGCTGGTGATCATGCGCAGGTCTTGGAGACGATGCCGGAGTTCTACCGCTTCCGACCTGAGGCCCGATTCGGGCACTACCTGATGATGATCGGGGCGCTCGGCGAGGGCGACTGCACCGCCACAGGCCGCCGCTACGGCGAATACGAGAACTCAATCGGCACTGGCCAGGTTCATTACTGGTTCGACAGGCCTGAGGGTGGCTTCCCGAGGTCGCGGCGTACGCCGGCAGACCCCGACGTCCGGCAACAGGCGGCCGGTCCGGATTTGCCTGCGGCCGGCTGAGACCACTCACCATTCCGAGGAGTACGCATGCCTCTCCGCGAAACGCGTCGGATCCTGCTGGACGGCAACGTCGTAGACGTCGTACGCCAAGGCGATGAGCTGGTAGCGGGCGATGGTCGCACGATCGCCATTGATGAGGCGGTGCATCTGCCGCCGACAATTCCGTCCAAGATCATCTGTGTGCATCTGAACTACTCCTCGCGGGTGGAGGAGATGATGGTGTCGCTGCCGCCGGCACCGACGTACTTTCACAAGCCGGTGTCTGCGCTCAACGCCCACGAGTCAGCGGTCGTCAGGCCTCTCGGCTGCAAATGGTTGAACTACGAGGGCGAGATTGCCATCGTGATCGGCCGCACGGCCCGAAACATCTCGCCAGACGAAGCCGGCGATTACATCCGGGGCTACTCGATCGCCAACGACTACGGGCTGCACGATTTCCGCGATACCGATTCCGGGTCGATGCTTCGGGTGAAGGGGGCGGACACGCTGTGCCCGGTAGGTCCGGGACTGGTGGAGGGGTGGGACTTCCAGGGCAAACAGATCCGAACGCTCGTGAACGGGAACGTGCGTCAGGCCGGCAACACCAACGAGATGAAGTGGGACATGCACTATCTGGTGGCCGACATCGCACGCACCATTACGCTCCAGCCAGGTGACATCCTGCTGTCCGGAACGCCGGCAATCTCTCGAACCGTGTATCCGGGCGACGTGGTCGAGGTGGAGGTAGAGGGTCTCGGCAGGCTCCGCAATCACATTGTCGAAGGGCCGACGCCCATCCGCAGCGACGTAGGCGCTCAACCCACCGAATCCGAAGAGGTCCTGTCCACCGCCAAGGGCGGCGACTGGGAGTTCCGGGGCATCCGCAAGCCGCAGGTCTGAAGGACGCATTGAAAGAATTGGAGCACTCGTGACTCAGGAAACTCCCTCGAGCCCACCACCGTCAGCCGGTGCATCCTCGACTACGGCCGACATCGCGCGACGCGATTCTCAGCAGCTGCGACACGGCCGCCTCGGGGTGTTCGCGGTCGCCTTCTTCGTGATCTCGGCGGCAGCTCCGCTGACCGCAATGGCCGGCGGCGCCCCGGTTGCCATGCTGCTGGGCAACGGCCCCGGAATTCCTCTCGCGTACGTGATCGTGAGCCTGATTTTGCTGATCTTCGCGGTCGGCTATACCGCCATGGCGCGGCATCACACCAGCACCGGGGCCTTCTACAGCTTTGTGTCCCGCGGCTTGCGGCAACCCGCAGGCGGCGCCGCCGCGATGATCGCCCTGCTCGGCTACAACGCCATGCAGATCGGCCTGTATGGCTTGTTCGCCGCCGCCGCCGCAGGATTCTTCAGCGACAATCTCGGCATCAATCTGCCGTGGTGGGTCTACGCATTCGTCGCCATGGCGATCATCGCGGTGCTGGGCTACCGCCAAGTCGATCTTTCGGTCAAGGTGCTCTCGATCTTGGTCAGCCTCGAGTTCTTGATCGTCCTCATCCTCGACGCGGCGATCTTGATCCAAGGCGGTCAAGGCGGCACGGCCCCGTTGAACGCCGCGCCATTCACCTGGGCCGCCTTCACCAGCGGCTCGATCGCGATCGCACTGCTGTTCAACTTCGCGTCCTTCATCGGATTTGAGGCCACCACCATTTACAGCGAGGAGGCCAAGGACCCGACGCGTACCGTCCCGCGGGCAACCTATGTCGCCGTCCTGACCATCGGCATCTTCTACACGGTCACCACGTATCTGATGGTGGAAGGCCAAGGCGCCGTCGGTCTTCAGGAATACCTCGGCAGCCTGCAGCCCGACCCGACCGCGTTCCTGTTCGCGCTTGGCGAGACCTACATCGGAGCGGCGCTGACGACGGTCATGTCGTTGCTGTTCATCTCGAGCGTGTTCGCAGCCCTCTTGGCCTTCCACAACGCCGTGGCCCGCTACCTCTACGCGCTCGGCCGCGAAGGGCTCGTCCCGGAGCGGCTCGGCCGCACCCACGCCAAGCACCTCAGTCCCCATGTCGGCTCGCTCAGCCAGTCCATCCTGGCCTTGGTCGTCGTCCTGATCTTCGTCCTGACGCAGCAAGATCCGGTCCTGGCACTGTTCACCTGGCTCACCCAGCTCGGCACCCTGGGAATCATCGTGTTGATGTCCCTGTCCTCGTTCGCGGTGGTGGCCTTCTTTGCTCGCCACCGGGATCTGGATTCCAACGTTCTCCGCACGATCGTTGCTCCCATCGTCGGCGGAGTGGCTATGGCCGCAGTCGCGATCTACGCCGCCTCGCAATTCGGCCTTTTGATCGGCAACCCGGACAGCCCACTGCGCTGGATATTGCCGGCTTTGATCCTGGTTGCCGCAATTGGCGGAATCATCGCGGCGATCAATCTGAAAGTGCGATCACCAGAGATGTACGCCCAGATGGGTCGACATCGCGACATCGAGCTAACGCCTGGCTCGTAGCTGGTCGGGCGGATCGGATTTCGCCATGGGCAGTGAAATCAACGGTCAATTGCCGTACAGCAACGGCGGCTTTCCCAAGGGGCGTCTACCGCTATGAAATCTCTGAGCCGCTCTCAAATCCCTGGACAACAGTGGGAGGAGGAAGATGTCCACGTGTTGAGGTTGACGTCGCCGGCATTCGAAGACGGCCAAGTGATTGCTCAAAAGTTTGGAAAGAGGGCGCAGAACATCTCACCGCCGCTGCAGTGGGACGGCGGGCCGGGCAGGACGAGATCCTTCGCGCTCACCGTCGTCGACCTCCATCCCGTCGCCAGAGGCTATGTGCACTGGTTGGTCGCGGACCTCAGCCCGCAGCTCAGCTCGTTGCCGGAAGGAGCAGCGGCCGAACGGAATCCAGGCTTTACCGAGATCGAGCCGTATGCCGGACCCTTCCCGCCCTCGGGCACGCATGATTACGAGTTCACTCTGTACGCCCTACGGACCGATCGGCTCGGCGTCCGGCCCGGAGCGACGCTGGAGGAATTCAGGCAGGCTGCAGAACAAAACTCGCTGGCCACGGCCACTCTGATCGGGAAGTTCACCAAGATCAGCTAGGCCCGAGACCTCAGGGAGGCCGTGACGACCGCTCAGGTACTCCACTTCTCGCCCGTGAGCTGCTCAAAGATCTCCACATAGCGGGCCCGCGTCTCCGCGACGACATCCGCGGGAACCGGCGGGCCAGGGTAGGTGCGATCCCAGTCGCCTAACGACGACGACCAGTCCCGTAGATACTGCTTGTCGTACGACCACTGTGGCCGGCCCGGCTGGTACTCGGCCACTTTCCAAAAACGTGACGAGTCAGGCGTCAGAACTTCATCGGCCAAGATCAACGTCCCGGCGGCGTCGCGTCCGAACTCGAACTTGGTGTCAGCGATGATCACTCCACGTTCCCGCGCGATCTCGGCGCCACGCGTGTAGATCGCCAGCGTCAAGCGCTCAAGATCATCTGCAGTTTGCTGGCCCACCAGATTGCCGACGTCCGCCATAGTCATGAATTCGTCATGGCCGACTTCGGCCTTGGTAGTCGGGGTGAAGACCGGCTCGGGCAGCCGGTCAGCCTCGACAAGGCCGGGCGGAAACTGAACACCCGAGATCGAGCCGGTCGCCCGATAGCTCTCCAGGCCGAGCCCAGCCAGGTAGCCGCGAGCGATGCATTCGACAGGGACCATGTCGAGCTGGCGGCAACGAATCGCCCGACCCTTCCATTCGGGCGGGACATCATCGCTCACTACATGATTGGGCACCAGATCAGCCATCTGGCCGAACCACCACAAGGACAGCTGCGTCAAGATCGCGCCCTTGTCGGGAATCGGCGTCGGCAGCACTACGTCGTAGACCGACACCCGATCAGAGGCGACCAGAATCAGATCGTCCCCGTCGGCGTAAACATCTCGTACCTTGCCCTGACGAATCAGCTCCACAGGCAGGGTTCTAGCACACCTTCGCGGGCGCGCGATCCACGTTCCCCATCTCACGACGACCAACGTGGATGCGCGGCGTTCAAATCAGCCACGTTTGCCGTCTTGCGATGGCAAACGCAATCGCCGCAATCGCGTCCTCCGACGCGGCTGCTGAGCCCACGCAAATCACCAAAGGACTCGACCGATCTCGCGCTCAGCGATGAACTTGAGATCGTTCGAGTCCCCGTGTGTTGGCGTCTCCTAACGCGTGGTGTCTCCATCTTCAAACTTGGTGGCGCCGCTCGCCGCCCGAAGGGCATCCGCGACATCGTTCTCCTGGCTGTCTTTCACGTTCTCCCCAGCCTGCTTGACATCCGCCTTGGACTCCTGCATGCGTCCTTCGGCCTCGAGATCCCGATTGTCGGTTGCATCGCCCATGGCCGCCTTGGCCTTGCCGGCAAGCTCTTCAGCCTTGTTCTTCGCCTTGTCCGCGAAACCCATAGGAACCTCCTGTGTTCGGTCGGCCTCGGTCTTGCCCCGCGTACCTCCAGCGGAGCGGTCTTCTGCTCCCTTACCCACTCTCAACAGGTCAACACCTTTCAGGGCGCGGAGCTTCAGGGGCTGGCGGCCGACATCTCCGAACTGATCACGGAGACAGGAATCCTTTGGATGGTGTTGTTCGCAAATCCGCCGCGACTCCAACGCTGCGCAAGCGGTTGCGTCCGGCCGCTCGCATCCGTGGCGCGGGCGGACAGCAGGTAATTGCCCCTCTCCGCGTGCCACCGTCCATGCCCATCGTGCCCATCCGTGCGAGTCGGGCGCTGGCTCGAGATCAGCAACCGCCCAGGTGTCCCCGCCATCGACGCTGACCTCGACCATCGTGACTTGCGCCCAGCCCGACCAGGCTCGACCCTCGATCTGAACCGCACCAGACCCCAGGACCCGCCTGCGCGACATGAAGTCAGGGAAACCAGGAGGGATCAGCAACGCTCGCGGCTCGATCCGGGTCAGCGGAACCCCTGGGTCCTCAGCAGTGTCGCGCAATCGGTACGCCCGCATCTGGAAGCCGTCGAATCGGCTCGGGAACGACGGTTATCCGTCGCAACCACTTGACGTGGGCCATGCCGTACCAGCCCGGAACGATGAGCCGCAGTGGGGCGCCATGCTGCGGGGGCAGCGGTGCGCCGTTCATCTCGTACGCCAGGATGACGTCCTCGCCCATCGCATCGGCTATCGGTAAGGCCCGCTGGTAATCCTGCTCGACGCCTCGCTCGATGCCATGATCGGCGCCGGTAAAGACGATATCGACGGCACCGTCAGCAACTCCGGCCTCCTGCAGCAAGCTGGACAGCGACGTGCCGGTCCAGCGGGCGGTGCCGACGGCCTCGCTCAGCCACGGCTGGCTGACGGGACGCGGTAGCAATTGCGCACGGCCATTTCCGGCGCACTCGAGCGTTACCACAGATGAGATCCGGGGCCGACTCCGGAGGGCTTCGAGGTTCAACGACAACGGCGTGTCGACCAGACCGTCGATGATCAGCTCATAGGTGCTCGGATCGATCGCGGGTATGTCGTAGTGGATCAGCAAGTAGTGCAGTCCGGGTGGGGTGACGTCCCAGCGCAAGGATTCGAGCGGCATACCGTGGTTGCGAGCGGCCAGCTGCAGCTCGTCGGTCGAAATGCCTTCTTCAGGATTCGCAACTCGGGCAGGCGAGCTGATGCTGTCGAGATCACTGGTCACCGTGAATCCTTTCGGCACTCACTGTAACGCTGCGGCTCGGCACTGCCGCACTGTCAATCTGCTCGCAGCAGTGATCGGCCCTCGCGCCAGAAAGCCGCCAGATCCTCGATCGACCGGAACTCGGAAACATCTCGAAGCGCGCCGAACGGCGCGTTCCAGAAGGGTCCGCCATCATGATCATTTGCGCTGACGTAGGCGTAGGGAGACGAATGGAAGTCGTCGCCTGGTGATGACCCGTACGAGCGATCGTCGAGCAAGATCGCGACGTCGAAGTGCTCCGGCCACAAGATCGGCTGCTGGTCCGGATCGAGTACGCGCAGCGCAGCATCGCTGAGCGCGTACCAGTCGAGGATGAGCCGCGCAGCTGCCGGATCAAGATCAACAATGTCGTCCCGCCCTGCGCCGCTTCCATCCGCATAGATTCCTGGCGCTCCGAACGCGACCCCAAGATTGTCGGCAAGATCGCCGAACCGCCCGGTCGCTGGCACCCGCGTGTCCCCAGCCACAAGCTCCAGTCCATCCAGCCGCAGCTCAGACCCCGCCGTGGTGCCGAAACCGCCTGGAGTAATCGCAAGCGCGATCTCGCCCGTCGCCTGGTATTGCGGGCCGGCCAGCAGGCATTCGGCAATCCCGTGCAGCTGAAGTCGGGTCGTCACCAAGGTCGGGCTGGCCGAGCCTGAACCGGCGTGATCCATTCGACCTCCTCCAGGTAACTGCTGGCAGGTTGACCGCTTACGCGCATCGACGTTGCAACCTGCCAGCAGTTTTGCAGCAGGACGGGTCAAACGGTCATGCGGGCACCCTCATTCGGCGCCTCAGCCGCAGCAGCGGCCTCCAAGTCGGCAATCACGATCTTCTTCATCTGGAACAAAGCCTCGGTGACGCGTGCTGCCTGCGCCGTATCGCTGCTGGACATCAGCTCCTCGAACCGCGTGGGGACGATCTGCCACGAGACGCCGTACTTGTCCTTCAACCACCCGCACATGGACTCCTCGCCGCCTCCCTCGGTCAGAGCGGTCCAGTAACGATCGATCTCAGCCTGGTCCTCGCACGGCACCTGGAACGAGATCGATTCGTTGAACCTGAACTCGGGACCGCCGTTGAGTGCAACGAACTTGCTCCCGTTGAGCACGAAATCGACAGTCATCGTCTGACCGGCACGGTCCCCAGTGGCGTACGGAGTCACCTTGCCGACGCTCGAGCTTGGAAAGATCTCCGCGTAGAACCTCGCGGCTTCCTCGCCCTCGTTGTCGAACCACAGGCATGTGGTGAACGCGTTCATTACCCAACTCCTTTGTCACTCGATTGTTTCCTGACACTTATCCACGATCACTCTTCTCAGGGATTTGACCCGGCAAGCAGCACGAACTCATCGCCCATACGGCCGCCTACGTTGCTGGCAATAGTGTTGTGGGGATGAAGATCACCTTCGTGCAGGGCGATATCACCGAGCAAGACGTCGACGCGATCGTCAATGCGGCCAACCATTCGCTGCTGGGCGGTGGAGGGGTCGATGGAGCCATCCACCGTCGAGGTGGACCCGAGATTCTGGCTGAGTGCCAGAAGCTCCGGCAGGACAAATATCCTGACGGCTTGCCGACTGGACAGGCCGCCGCTACGACTGCTGGAAGGCTCAAGGCGCGCTGGGTCATTCACACAGTTGGACCCACGTACGCGGAGTCCAAGGACAAGTCGCACCTGCTCGCGGACTGCTTCCGAAACTCGCTCGCGATCGCCGATGAGCTGGGTGCTGGGACAGTCGCTTTCCCGGCTATTTCGACCGGCGTCTATCGCTGGCCGGTTGATGATGCGGCGCGCATCGCGTTGGAGACGGTGAGGGCCACTGACACGCAGGTGAACGAGGTCAGGTTCGTCCTCTTCGACCAGCGAGCGTACGACGCGTTCACCGATCAAGCCTCATCGACCGAGGGTTAGCCCCGGGACTCGCCCTATTGCCGCATCAGGCGGCCGGTGCCAACCTGGACACGATGCGGACTCTGCTCAACATCATCTGGTTCATCTTCAGCGGCTTCTGGCTCTGGCTCGCCTACGTGCTAGCCGGAATCATCTGCTGCTTGCTGATCATCACCATCCCGTGGGGCATCGCCTCCTTCCGCATGGCGAGCTATGCGGCGTGGCCATTCGGCCGTGAGCTGGTTGACAAGCCAACCGCAGGGATCTTCTCGTTCCTCGGCAATGTCATCTGGGTCATCGTCGCCGGCTGGTGGATTGCACTGACTCACGTTGCAACTGGGATCGCTGCTCTGCATCACGATCATCGGAATCCCGCTGGGCGTTGCCAACTTCAAGCTGATCCCGGTTTCGCTGATGCCGCTGGGCAAGCAGATCGTGAGCAAGCCGCCACGGTCGAGCCAAGCTCCCGGTGGCAAAGCCAACAGCTACCGGCGAACCTTTTCAAACGCCGTAATCGCCTGGTCAAGATCATCGCGTGAATGCGCCGCGGACATCTGAGTTCTGATTCTGGCCTTGCCCCGCGGTACGACTGGATACGAGAAGGCCCGCACGTAGATGCCCTCGGCCAGCAGCCGATCGGCCATCGCGGCCGCCTCGACCGCGTCCCCGATCATGATCGGCACGATTGGATGATCAGATTCGGGAATCTCGAAGCCACGCGCAACCATTTCTGAGCGGAAGTACACCGTGTTGTCACGCAGCTGCTGCAACAGCTCGCCAGATGTCTCGAGCAGATCAAGCATGGCGATGCCCGCCGCTGTGATGGAAGGCGCCAAGGAGTTGGAGAAAAGGTACGGCCGCGACCGCTGCCGAAGCATCTCGACGATTTCCGTATGCGCGGCGGTGTAGCCCCCACTCGCACCGCCTAGGGCCTTCCCCAGCGTCCCCGTCACGATGTCCACCCGATCTCGGACACCGAACAGTTCCGGCGTCCCGGCACCGGTCGGACCCATGAACCCTACGGCGTGGGAGTCATCCACCATGACGAGCGCCCCATAGCGTTCGGCAAGATCGACGATGGCATCGAGCGGCGCGACGTAGCCGTCCATGGAAAAGACCCCATCGGTGGCGATCAGTCTGTGTCGAGCGCCTCGCGACTCGCGAAGTTTTGCTTCGAGATCGGCCATGTCCCTGTTGAGATAACGCAAGCGAGTGGCCTTGCACAGCCGGACGCCGTCGATGATGCTCGCATGGTTGAGCTCGTCGGAGATCACAGCATCCTCAGGGCCCAAGAGAGTCTCGAAGAGTCCACCGTTCGCGTCGAAGCAGGAGGAGTACAAGATCGCATCCTCGGTACCGAGGAACTGGGCGAGCCGGCGCTCCAGCTCCTTGTGAATCTCGGCAGTGCCGCAGATGAAGCGTACGGATGCCATGCCGAACCCCCAGCGCTCCAACGCTTGCTGGGCGGCCGCGATCATGACCGGGTGATCAGCCAGACCGAGGTAATTATTGGCGCAGAAGTTGAGCAGCTGTTGATCTCCGACCCCAATCCGGGCCGACTGAGGCGTGCTGATCACAGCCTCGGCTTTGTACAGGCCCTCGGCCTTGAGCGTGCTGAGATCATCGGCGAGTTGATCTTTTAGCGTGGCGTACATGATCGTTTCCGTTCTATCCTTCCCAGCTCATGATCACCTTTCCACCATGGCCGGAACGCGCCGCCGCAAAGGCCTTCTCGTACTCGGTGTAGTGGAAGCGATCAGTGATCACACCGGAGATGTCCAGTCCGCTCTCGAGCAGCACCGACATCTCGTACCAGGTTTCAAACATCTCACGCCCGTAGATGCCCTTGATAGTCAGCATCTTCAGCACGATGGCGGCAACATCCACGCTGATCTCGGCCGACGGCAGGCCGAGTACGGCGATCCTGCCGCCATGAGTCATCTGTGTGATCATGTCGCGCAGCGCCGCTGAACTGCCGGACATTTCCAGGCCGACGTCGAAACCCTCGCGCATGCCGAGCTCGAGCTGCGCGTCCGCGACGTTCTCGCGGTCGATGTTCACCGCTCGCGTCACGCCAAGCTTGCTCGCCAGTGCCAGCCGCTCGTCGCTGTGATCGGTGATCACCACATGCCGGGCGCCCGCGTGCTTGCTGACCATTGCCGCAATGATGCCGATCGGTCCCGCGCCGGTCACCAGGACGTCCTCGCCGAGCATCGGAAACGCCAATGCGGTGTGCACGGCGTTGCCGAAGGGGTCGAAGATCGCAGCGACCTCTGGATCGATGGGCTCACGATGTACCCAGGCGTTGCCGGACGGCAGTGCAACGTATTCGGCGAAGGCGCCGTCAAGATGGACGCCGATAACACGAGTGTGAATGCAGAGATGGCGCCGGCCTGCACGGCAGTTGCGGCAGCGGCCACAGACAAGATGGCCCTCACCGCTTACCAGATCGCCTACTGCAACGTCAGCGACGCCGGAGCCGATCTCGACCACCTCGCCAGAGAACTCATGGCCCACGGTGACTGGCGGCCGCATGGTCTTTTGCGCCCATTCGTTCCAGGCTTCGATATGCAGATCGGTGCCGCAGATGCC
Organism: uncultured Actinomycetota bacterium; assembly: GCA_963712625.1. Classification (GTDB taxonomy): domain Bacteria; phylum Actinomycetota; class Actinomycetes; order Propionibacteriales; family Propionibacteriaceae; genus Microlunatus. Next base: position 181,246 of record CAVQIU010000008.1, on the reverse strand, counting down.
GGTCGCCTTGACCCTCACCAGCACATCGCCCGCCCCGACGACCGGCAGCGCGATATCGACCAGTTCCAGCCCTGGACCCGGTCGCATTTTCACAAGGGCTTTCACCAGCTGCCTCCCACATCGCCACACTGCCACACGCGGCTCGTCATGACGTGGAGCACCTCAACCGCAACACGCCGTGGCGCAACACGCCGTTGCGCGAGCAACGCTCGGTTCACCAGAATCCGGATCGATGCAACGGTGTTGCGCGGAGTGACGAATGACGTCAGCTCGCGATGTTCGTGCCGCCGATCTGCAGGAGGATCTGGTGAAACCGTTCGCGGACGAATCTGGCTTCAAGAAGCTCAGGTCTCATCAGACCCGACGAAGCCGGCGGCGACCAACGAACATTCCGCGCGCGAGCGAAGCGAGCAATCCAACAGAGCCCGTGTGCGAGCGCAACACAAAAAAATGGGTGAAGCTCCGGTCAAGTATGAGTTGCCCGGAGCTTCGTAGCCACTTGCGAACCGAAGTTCGCGGTGTGGCGTAGACCATTTATATGCCTCCGCTGACCCCTTGGCAAGAGGCTTCGGTGTCTTTTTTTCGTCACCGGCGTGTCACGCGGAATTAATGGCGTGTCGTGACAATTGACACGTATGAGGGCCCGGGGGCGTGTCGCTGCAGAGTTCGAAAAGGTCCACGCAGCAGACTGAGAGTGCCCTACCGGGCCCTGCCGGGTATGAGCCGGCAGGGCTCATACGTTTCTGCCGATCAGCGGGGGCAGACTGGGACTGTGCCGGTCAGTGTTTTCGATTTGTTCAGCATCGGCATTGGTCCGTCAAGTTCCCACACCGTTGGGCCGATGCGTGCGGCGGGTCGCTTTGTCGCAAGTCTGAACCGCGACGGTCTACTCCCCCAGACGACGCGGGTTCGCTCAGAGCTGTTCGGTTCCCTGGGCGCAACCGGACATGGCCATGGCAGCTACAACGCCGTGTTGTGGGGGCTGGAAGGCGAGGATCCAGAAACCGTCGACACCAACAACGGCCCGTTGCGTGCCAATGAGATAAGACGAACCGGACAGCTACGGCTCAGCGGCACACACGAGGTCTCATTCGATGCTGAGGAAGATCTGATCCTCTATCGCCGCCGTTCTCTGCCGTTCCACCCCAATGGCATGACCTTCACGGCGTACCGGGACGGGAAAGTGTTGTGTGAGCGCACCTACTACTCGATCGGCGGCGGATTCGTCTTGGACGACGACGACTCCGGGCATCCGCAGCTCGTGCCGGACCCGACGCCGGTTCCATATCCGTTCCGCACTGGCACCGAACTGCTGGGCTGCTGTACGGACGCAAACCTAAGCATCAGCCAGGTCATGCTTGCCAATGAGTGCGTGCGGCGGTCCGAGGCAGAGGTCCGTGCGGGCCTCCTCAAGATCTGGTCGGTAATGACCGAGTGCGTGCACCATGGGTGCCTCCACAGCCGGAGTTCTTCCGGGCGGCCTCAAGGTACGGCGTCGGGCTGCCGATCTGTATCAGCGGCTCGTTTCGAACGAAAACGGAGACCAGAACGACCCCCTCGTCGCCATGGACTGGGTGACGCTGTGGGCGCTGGCCGTGAACGAGGAGAACGCCGCGGGCGGCCGCGTGGTGACAGCACCCACCAATGGTGCCGCCGGCATCATCCCGGCAGTTCTGCACTACGCGGTGAGATTCGTGCCTGGGACCGATGACGACGCGATCGTGAGATTCCTGCTGGTTGCCGGAGCGCTCGGTGCGATCTACCAGCAAACGGCGTCGATCTCCGGCGCGGAAGTTGGCTGCCAGGGCGAGGTCGGAACGGCGTGCTCTATGGCAGCGGGCGCGCTGGCCGAGATCCTCGGTGGCACGCCGGAGCAGGTAGAGAACGCCGCAGAGATCGGCATGGAACACCACCTCGGGCTCACCTGCGATCCGGTGGGTGGGCTCGTCCAGATTCCTTGCATCGAACGGAATGCCGTCGGCTCTGTCAAGGCGATCACGGCGGCCCGGCTTGCACTCCATGGCGACGGCCGCCACACCGTCAGCCTCGACAAGGTGATCAAGACCATGATGGAGACCGGCGCCGACATGAAGATCAAATACAAGGAGACAGCCCGCGGCGGGCTAGCTGTCAATATCGTCGAGTGCTGAAGGCCCGGATCACCGCTCGCGGCCCATGCTCCGCTCTCCCAGCGAGCTACCGCCTCGCCGACGCCCCGACGCCGCTCTGTGAGGCGGGCTGCACGTGTGACACGTCGGCCGATGCAGGCACTGCCCAGAAAGGCCTTGCTGCGCTAGTGTTCTGACAGCGCGGGTCCCTGTTCCCGGGCTGTGAATTTCCACTACGGATCGTCGGGCACGTACCTGCCCGTGGAAAGGAAGTGTGGCGTGGCCACTGTTTCGTTCAAGGACGCGACCCGGGTCTATCCGGGAGCTGACAAACCCTCCGTCGACAAACTCAATCTGGAGATCGGCGACGGCGAATTCATGGTCTTGGTCGGACCATCCGGCTGCGGGAAATCGACCTCGCTCCGCATGCTCGCGGGCCTGGAAGAGATCAATGCCGGCGCCATTTGGATCGGTGAGCGCGACGTCACGGATCTGCCGCCCAAAGATCGTGACATCGCCATGGTCTTCCAGAACTATGCGCTATACCCCCATATGACTGTGGGCGACAACATGGGCTTTGCTCTGAAGATGGCTGGGGTTCCCAAGACCGAGCGCCAGCAGCGTGTCCAGGAGGCCGCTCACCTGCTGGGCCTGGAGGAGTTCCTCAACCGCAAGCCGAAGGCGCTCTCCGGTGGCCAGCGTCAGCGCGTCGCCATGGGTCGCGCCATCGTGCGCTCACCGCAGGTCTTCTTGATGGACGAGCCGCTGTCCAACCTGGACGCCAAGCTCCGCGTCTCCACCCGCACCCAGATCGCAGCCTTGCAGACCCGTCTCGGCGTCACCACCGTCTATGTGACTCACGACCAGGTCGAGGCGATGACGATGGGCGACCGTGTTGCGGTCATGAAGCTCGGCATCCTGCAGCAGTGCGACACGCCGCTGACCCTGTACGACGCCCCGCGCAACCTCTTCGTAGCCGGCTTCATCGGCTCGCCTGCCATGAACCTGATTGAGGGCAACGTACAGCCGGACGGCGTGCACCTGGGTGACTACACCGTTCCGGTGCCTCGCGAAACCCTCGCCAAGGCATCCGACGAGACGAACCTCGTGCTGGGAATCCGCCCGGAGAACTTCCGACTCTCCGACAACCCGGAGAGTGGCGAGGGCATCCCGGTCGATGTCGGCGTCGTGGAGGAGCTGGGGGCCGATGCGTTCATCTACGGCACGTTGTCAGGTATCGCCGAGGACGAGTTGATCACCGCTCAGCAGATCGTCGCCCGGATCCACGGGGGCAAGACGCCGCCGAACCGGGGCGAGAGCGTTCGGTTGCTGGTCGACGAGACTCACGTGCACGTCTTCTCGAAGAAGACCGAGGACCGCATCTCTGCTGCAACGACAAGCGTCTTCACCGACTGAATTAGAACTGCCGGCCTCCCGCACGATGTGCGGGAGGCCGATTGTTTGCGTGCTCGACTGACAGGATTGCCTTATGCCAAGGTTCCTCGCCGCACAGCCTGACTCGCGGTTGATCACCCTGCCCTGGGCGACCCCACTCGCCGAGTGGCCCGAGGAGAACCTGGTGGCTCTGCCGCGTGGCATCTCTCGCCATGTCGTACGCTTTGTGCGCGTGGACTCTGAGTGTACGCGTTCAAGGAGCTCGTGGAGCAGCTCGCATGGCATGAATACCGGCTGCTGCGCGATCTCACGCGACTCGACACTCCTTCGGTCGACGCCGTCGGGGTAGTCACTGAACGCATCGATGCCGATCGGTGAGCCTCTCGACCCGATTCTCATCACCCGGCATTTGCAGTTCTCTCTGCCTTATCGGTCCCTGTTCAACCGAGGCGTACGCCAAGACACTGTCAATCGCCTGGTCGACGCGATGGTTGTGCTGCTGGCGCGGCTGCATCTGATCGGCTTCATGTGGGGCGACGTATCCCTGTCGAACACCCTGTTCCGCCGCGACGCCGGAGCATTTGCGGCTTATCTTGTCGATGCTGAGACCGGCGAGCTTCATGACCGGCTCACCGATGGTCAGCGCGAGCACGATCTGACCATTGCTCGAACCAACTTGTACGGTGAGTTCTCAGATCTAGAGGCCGGTGGCCTGCTGGATGAGGCCTTGGATCCGCTGGTGCTGGTGGAGACGATCGAGAGTCGATATCGGGAGCTGTGGGGAGAGCTGACTGACGTCGAGGAATTCAACGCGGGCGAGATGCATCGGATCGAGGGTCGAGTACGTCGACTCAACGCGCTCGGCTTCGATGTCGCCGAATTGGACATCACGACCGATCTCGGCGGCTCCACAATCCGAATCCAGCCCAAGGTGGTTGATGCTGGGCACCACTCACGCAGGCTGATCCGGCTCACCGGAATGGACACCGAGGAGAACCAGGCTCGGAGGCTCCTCAACGATCTTGACTACTACCGAGCCCGCAGCGACCAGCAAGGTGCGGATGAGGCGATTGTGGCGCACGAGTGGCTCACAGAGCAGTTCGAGCCGGTTGTGCAATCAGTACCGACGGAATTGCGGGCCAAGCTGGAGCCCGCCGAGCTGTACCACGAAGTGTTGGAGCACCGCTGGTTCCTGAGCGAGCGAGCTGGAGCCGAGATCTCCGCTGGCGGAAGCCGCGCAGTCATACGTGAGCACCGTGCTCCGAGGGCTTCCTGATGAGGAAGTAGCTGTCTCTGACATGGAATCGATGGGTCCGTTGGCCAACCCGTACGACCCCTCGCAGGGATTCGCAGACGAGGATGTACGAGAAGCCTTACGACCCTTGGGAGGATGAGGCAGCCGAATCCTCTGCCGAGGAGCCACCGGCAGAGGCCTACCTCGACATTGCGGCTCTGCGCGCGAAGGCCAAAAAGTGACCGCAGCCACGACAGTATATCAGCGGTTGAACTGGGCCGGTTCCTATCTTCACCGATCCCGTTGACTCTCCAGCCGAGCGCGCGCTGGTCCGATGCGACCGACTAGCGAGGCCGGCATTCGCAGAGCGCCATCGAGTCGGATGACCTCGCCATTGAGTAATGGGTTCTCAATGATCGAGGTGACCAACATCGCGTACTCTTCAGGTCGACCCAGTCGTGCCGGGTGCGGAACCAGAGCCTCCAAGATCGTCTTTGTGTCACCTGGGAGGCCATCCATCATCGGAGTTTCCATGACTCCAGGCGCAATGGTCATCACCCGGATGGCTTTGTCTGCAAGGTCCCTGGCAGCGGTGAGTGTCAGCGAGACGATGCCGCCCTTGCTGGCCGCGTAAGCAGCCTGGCCGATCTGCCCGTCGAACGCTGCGACGCTGGCGGTCATGATCACCAATCCACGATCGCCGTCAAGTGGCTCGTTTCCCGATCATCGCCGCAGCCGTCAGTCGCAGCACGTTGAAGGTCCCGACCAGGTTGATGTCGATCACCGTACGAAAATCCTCCAACGACAGCACGCCGCGCTTGCCGATCACGCGTCCCGGAGTGCCAACCCCGGCACAGTTGACGACGACGCGGAGAGTGCCAAGATCAGTCGCAGCCCCGATGGCGGCTTGCACTTGATCTTCATCGCGTACGTCGGCTCGCGCTGAACCGCACCCGCTCCCCCAGCTGGGACGCCAGCTCGGATCCCCTGGAACTCGGCAGGTCCAAGATCAACGCCGACGCTCCTTGGGCAACCACTCGGCGTACGGTGGCCGCCCCTAGCCCAGACGCGCCGCCTGTCACCAGGACGACATCGTTTTCGCCCAGCCTCATAGCCCACTCCCCTCCTTCGACTTGTCAGCGTCTCAGACCGCCCATAGCCCTCTGAGACGCTGACAGTCGGAGGTTACTGGAGTGGTTACTTCAGCAACTGGCGACCGATGACGAGCCGCTGGATCTGATTCGTTCCCTCGAAGATCTGAGTCGCCTTGGCCTCGCGCATATAGCGTTCGGCCGGGTAGTCCCGCGTATAGCCGTAGCCCCCAAGCACCTGCACGGCGTCGGTCGTGACCTTCATGGCGACGTCGGAGGCGATCATCTTCGCGACCGCGGCGTCGCGGCTGAAGGGCCGGCCGGCATCCCGCTTGCGGGCCGCCATGACATACGTTGCGCGAGCAGAGTCGACCGCAGCCGCCATCTCCGCCAACACGAAGCGCAACCCCTGGAACTCTGCGATTGGACGCCCAAACTGCTCTCGCGTCTTCGCATAGTCCCCGGCAAGATCAAGGGCAGCTTGCGCGAGCCCCGTCGCACACGCCGCGATACCAAGTCGCCCGGAATCTAATGCCGACAAGGCAATCCGAGCACCCTGGCCTTCCTCCCCGATCCGCCGGCTGTCGTCGATGGCAACGGCGTCGAAGTACAGCGAAGTCGTTGGCGATGCGTTCAGGCCCATCTTGTGCTCTGGCTTCCCGAAGGTGAGTCCGGGCGCCTGTCCGGGCACATGGAAGCAACTCACACCCCCACGAGGATCGGCGCTGGTGCGCGCAAAGGTCGTGTAGAAATCGGCGTACGCGCCGTGGGTAATCCACGCCTTCGCGCCGTTGAGCTCATAGCTATGATCTGCATGCTTGGCGCGGGTCGTCATTCCTGAGATGTCCGATCCGGCCTGCGCCTCCGACAGCGCGTACGCGCCCAAGAACTGCCCGCCGATCATGTCCGGCAGATACATTGTGCGCTGCTCCGTCGTCCCGAACGCAGCCATCGGGTACGACGCCATAACATGCACCGAAACTCCAACACCAACCGTCATCCAGGCCATCGCAACCTCTTCCAGAGCTTGCAAGTAGACCTCGTACGGCTGGCCCGCGCCGCCGTACTCCTCTGGGTACGGCAGCCCTAGTAATCCCGCCTCCCCCAATAGGGCAAACGCATCGCGAGGAAACCTCTCAGCCGCTTCATCGGCGGCGGCGCGCGGCGCCAGCTCGGCCTGCGCGATCTCTCGCACCAGCGACACCAGCTCCGCAGCCCTCATCGGTTGGCAACAGGCGATCGACGGCCATCTTCGCTCCTAGTTCTCAGCGTCGTTCTTTAGCGTCGCCAGTCGCAACACCGGTACTATCGATAGTACGCTAGTACCGCCATGGTAGCCACTTTGCTAGTGCCCACTGTATTCGAGCGCAGACTGACGAATCGGCAGACGCAGCTGCGTGATGCACTCGTGGATCTCGTTCTAGCGCAGGGATTTAGTCACTTGACGATGGACCAGTTCGCGGCCCAGCTGAACTGCTCCAAACGCACGCTCTACGCGCTCGCTTCGAGCAAAGAACAGTTGGCTGTCCTCGCTGTGCGCCACTTCTTCAAGCGGGCGACCGAGCAGGTGGAGACGGCCATTGCACGCACTCGAGCACCTGCCAAGCGAGTCACGCGCTACCTCGAGGCTGTTGCGGAGGCGCTGCGCCCCGCCACGCGCGCGTTCCGAGACGACATTGCAAACTTCCGCCCGGCTACCGAGATCTATGAGCAGAACACCCTGGCGGCGGCGCATCGGGTGCGTGAACTGATCGATGAAGGCACTCGAGCCGGAGCCTTCCGGCGCGTTCATGCCGCCTTTGTCGGGGAGGTGGTGACGGCGACGATGCGCCGTATCACCAGTGGTGAGATCGCAGCGGCAACCGGGCTCAGCGACGCCGAGGCCTATTCCGAACTGGCTCAGTTGGTGGTTGCTGCCATCCGGCGATGACACCGGCGCTCGCCGACGAGCAAAACCGCATATCCTGCCCAAATGGACGACGATCTCCACGCCCTCGGTGAGGATCTTATTTCGACGGCCGCCCGGATTGTGCGCTGGGCTCCTAAGGAGGATGGTTTCAACATCAGCTTCGCCGCTGCCCGGTTGTTGGCCCGCTTGCACGACAACGGGCCAACCAGAATCAGCGAGCTCGCCCTGGCCGAAAGATGCTCTCAGCCGACGATCACCAATCACGTCAAGCGTCTCGAAGCTGCGCAGCTCGTCGACCGTGCCGCCGACCCGCGAGATGCCCGAGCGTGGATGATCAAGCTGACCCAGAAGGGTAACCAGCAGCTGTCTTTGATGAGGGATTCCATCGGCACCAGTCTCGAGCCCTACCTTGCGAGATGTCCAAGCGCGATCTCAAGGCACTGCGTGATGGCGTCGAAGCCATGCAACGCCTCATGGCTGTCCAGAGGGAGACGCAACGCTCGTGACACAGCAGGCCGAGCCAGGCGCGGCGTCAGCCGGCGTTCCGGCTCCACGACACCGCCACGCAATCAGTACGCCCCTTCGAGCCGGTCGTTCCTGGCCGGGTGTCGATCTATCACTGCGGACTCACCGTGCAGTCGGGTCCGCACCTAGGACACATTCGCAAAGAAGTGGTCTTCGACGTGCTGCGGCGCTGGCTGACCTGGTGCGGCTACGACGTGACCGTGATCGCCAACATCACCGACATCGATGACAAGATCTTGATCAAGTCGGCCGAAGCGGGAACCCCATGGTTTGCGCACGCCTATCGCTTCGAGCGCGAGCTGCACGACGCGTACGCCGCGCTGGGATGCCTGCCGCCCACGTATGAGCCCCGGGCCACGGGTCACATCCCGGAGATGATCGAAATGATCAAGGTTCTGATCGAACGCGGTCACGCGTATCCGGCACCAGACGCCTCCGGCGATGTCTACTTCGATGTGAAGTCCTGGCCCGCATACGGTTCGCTGTCCCATCAGAACATCGACGACATGGAGCCCGCCGCCGACTCAGATCCCCGCGGCAAGAAAGACCCTCGGGACTTCGCGCTCTGGAAGGGTCACAAAGACACCGAGCCGGAGACGGCGAGCTGGGTAACGCCGTGGGGGCGCGGCCGCCCAGGATGGCATCTGGAGTGCTCGGCCATGGCCAGCAAGTACCTCGGCGATGAGTTCGACATCCATGGCGGCGGTCTCGATCTTCGTTTCCCCCACCACGAGAACGAGCTGGCTCAGTCTCGAGCTGCGGGTCAGTGCTTCGCCCGGTACTGGATGCACAACGCGCTCGTCACAACGGCGGGGGAGAAGATGAGCAAATCCCTCGACAACAGCGCATTGGTCTCGGAAGTGATCAAGAGATTTCCGGCGCGCGCCGTGCGGTTGTACCTGGTTCAGCCGCACTACCGCTCGCCGATCGAGTATTCCGATGCGGCGATCGCCGAGTCGGTGGCCGCATTGGGCCGTATCGACAACTTCGTTGATCGAGCCACCGAGCAGGTAGGCAGCAGGCCGCCAGAGATACCGGACGAGTTCGCCAACGCAATGAACGATGATCTTGGCACACCCGCGGCTGTGGCGGTGCTGCACAATGCCGTCAGGGAAGGCAACCAAGCTCTCGATGCAGATGATCGTGGTCAGATCGGCCGGCATCTCGGCGACGTGAACGGCATGTTGATGATCTTGGGCTTGAATGCCGACAGCGAGGTCTGGAAAACCGACAGCGACCGGCTGACGACCGTTGTCGACGCCTTGATCGACGAGCTGTTGAAACAGCGCGCCGCGGCCCGAGATCGTCGGGACTTCGCCGCTGCCGACGCGATCAGAAGCTCGCTGACTGATCTTGGCGTCGAGGTTTCCGATACTCGCGAACGGCACCCGTTGGTCCCTCCATGCCGACTTGTCGGCGTAAGCGAGTAAGCGCGAGAGATGCCGGGCAATAGCCAGCGCAAGGGCGCAGTGCGGCGTAAGGGCAAAGGCAATACAGCCGGTTCGGGCGGCCGAGTGCGACGAGGGCTGGAAGGCAAGGGCCCTACGCCCAAGGCGGAGGATCGGCCGAACCACGTTGCCTATAGGGCGAAGAACGCGCGCCAGCACAGACCTGCGCGCGCAGCGGCGGCCAGGACCGGGCGTCCGGGGTCCGGACCCGAATGGGTCGTTGGGCGCAACGCCGTGCTGGAGGCGGTGGAGGCAGAGATCCCGATCCGGGCGGCGTACGTCGCAGAAGGCGCCGAGCGCGACGACAGGCTCCGCGACATCCTCAGGCTCGCTGCGACCCGAGGCACGGCCCTGCTGGAAGTCACCCGTGGCGAGCTCGACCGGCTCACAGGAGGGCGCGCTCCACCAAGGCGTGGCGCTGAGCTGCCGGCGTTCGCGTATGCCCACCCCGACGACCTGTTGGCGTCGGCGCTCGATTCCGATCATGAGCCGCTCATCGTGGCACTGGATTCGATCACTGACCCGCGCAATCTCGGGGCCATCGTCCGGTCGGCTGCCGCCTTCGGCGGGCATGGCGTACTGATTCCCGAACGGCGATCGGCCGGGATGACTGCGGCCGCATGGAAGACCTCGGCCGGCGCGGCAGCCCACATCCCGATCGCACGCGCGACCAATCTCAACCGCAGCCTGCGCACGTACGCCGACGCAGGGCTTACCTTGATCGGACTAGACGGCAAGCTCGACTACGAGCCTCCACGACGTACCCGATCTGTCGGGACCTGTGGTCCTCGTCGTCGGGAGCGAGGGAGCCGGTCTGTCGCGACTGGTTCGCGAAGCATGCGACTATCTCGCCGCGATCCCCATCAGCAAGAGCGTCGAATCTCTCAACGCCGGGGTGGCCGCCGGGATCGCCCTCTATGAAATCTCGCGACAGCGCGCCCAACGGCTCGACTAATGTAGGCGGCGCCCAGTTTTCACTTCAGGAGTGCTTGTGACTGACATCCTTTCTCCCAGGCCCCAGACTGAAGCCACGGCGGCAGAAAGCTCGGGCCTCGACTATCCGGGCGCTGCCTCTCAGGCTTACCGCGCCATCCTCTCGATCGTCGAAACCGTCGAACCGCGGATCGCCGGCGCTATCCGCTCGGAGCTGACCGACCAACGCGGCTCACTGAAGCTCATCGCGTCGGAGAACTATGCGTCGCCGGCCGTGTTGCTCACTATGGGCAGCTGGCTGTCTGACAAGTACGCCGAGGGCACCATCGGACATCGCTTCTACGCCGGTTGCCAGAACATCGACACTGTCGAGGCCGTTGCCGCCGAGCATGCACGCGAACTCTTCGGTGCTGAATATGCCTACGCGCAGCCGCATTCCGGCATCGACGCGAACCTGGTGGCTTTCTGGGCCATCCTCGCCAATCGGATCGAGCTGCCGGAGCTGGCTACGCAAGGTGTGAAGACCGTCAACGATCTCACCGAGGAGCAGTGGGAGGAGCTGCGGCACAAGTTCGGCAACCAGCGCGCGCTCGGCATGTCACTGGACGCCGGCGGCCACCTTACCCACGGCTTCCGGCCCAACATCTCCGGAAAGATGTTCCATCAGCGCTCCTACGGCACTGATCCCGAAACCCAGCTGTTGGATTACGACGCAGTGCGTGCGATGGCGCAGGAGTTCCAGCCGCTGATCTTGATCGCTGGTTACTCCGCCTATCCGCGGCGGATCAACTTCGCGACGATGCGGGAGATCGCCGACGAGGTGGGCGCCACGCTCATGGTGGACATGGCGCACTTCGCCGGCCTGGTTGCGGGAAAGGTCTTCACAGGTGATGACGATCCGGTACCCCACGCCCATCTGGTGACGACGACGACGCACAAGTCGTTGCGCGGCCCACGCGGTGGGCTCGTATTGGCGACCAAGGAATATTCCGCTTCGGTCGACCGCGGCTGCCCGCTGGTGCTCGGTGGACCGCTCGGCCATGTGATCGCGGCCAAGGCGGTGGCACTGGCCGAGGCGCGGACCCACGAGTTCCGGACGTACTCCCAGGCGGTCGCCGACAACGCCAAGACGTTGGCCGACGGGCTGCTGAGGCGCGGCGCGAAGCTGGTGACCGGCGGCACCGACAACCACCTCGTACTGATTGACGTGTCGACCTTCGGGCTGACCGGCCGGCAAGCCGAGGCTGCGCTGCTCGATGCGGGGATTGTCACGAACAGGAACGCGGTGCCCTTCGACCCCAATGGGGCGTGGTACACCTCCGGCGTACGGATCGGTACGCCGGCCCTCACAACACGGGGATTCGGTGCAGACGAGTTCGACAAAGTGGCCGAGCTGATCGTGAACGTCTTGACGAACACCACTCCGGCGATTGCCTCCAGCGGTCAGCCGGGGAAAGCTAAGTATGTGCTCGCTGAAGGTGTGGCCGAGGCTACCAAGGCTGCGGCGGCAGAGCTGTTGGAAGCCAACCCGCTCTACCCGGGGCTTACCCTCTATACCACCTGCCCGCTCAAAGGACCCAGGCATGGAGCCCACGACTGTTACGACAATCGTTATGATCCTCTTGGGCCTGTTCGCTCGGGCTGGGCCGGGTACGGATGGTTCAGCGATTGGCAGCCGGTCGTCAAGCGATACATGACCGAAGAGGAGAGGCTGGAGGCCGAGATCCAAGCAGCCGTGCGCCAGATGCGGCAGGCCATCAAAGACTACGAGCAAGGCGACCGCCACCTTTAGTCGGACATTTCATCTAGGGCTTCCACAGGGTCTTTTGGACACCGTGCCGCGCCAACACCAGCGGCGTCGCTGGCCCACAACGGCGTCTCTGGCGCACATACGCTCGATACATGCACCGTGTCATTGTTGCCATTGTTCTCGCTGCCACGACCTTGCTGGCACTCACCTCATGCGGCCAGACAGAGGTCAAGGCGGCGGACGTCTACAAGATCGGTTGCCCGGCGGTGGACCTGGGGGTCGAGGGGGGCTCTGTGGTCGGCAAGGTGACAGTGACAGGACTGAAGAAGCTCAGCCAGTCTGGCAAGCTCGACCCTGAGCGCAGCGGTGGCTGGATGCGACCATAAGTCTGCTTGACTCCAAGGATCCCAAGAACCCGCCCTCCGACGCCAAGAAGTTGATCATCGACGGTTGTGCAAAACACGGCTATCAGCTGCAGAACTTGAAGTGATCAGCACAGGCCCCGATTCCTGCGGTCCAGCCCCAGACTAACGGGAGAACAGGCTCCCCGAGACGGTAGTCAAGAAGTTCCTCATCGAGTCCGGCAGGTCACGCATATGCCAGTTCTCGGGACCGTGATACCAGGAGAGGTCGTAGGAGTCTGGCTGCTCATCAACATCACTGGCGACGATGGCGTCCAGCCAACGATCCGCGCCGCCCAGCACAATCGCGTACGGCAGTATCTCGGAGATTTCCCTGAGCTCCCCGCCTGGAGACATCTGGTTGGTCGGGTAACTGAGTAGATCCGACCGCAAGGCTCCCAGGCCCCCAAGCAAGGCAGCTCCCTTGGCAGTCCGCGACGGCATCTCCTGCGCGACGAAGACCAGGCCAAGGGACAGCACGATCAGCACCAGGCCCACCAAGCCGAAAGTAGTAAATGCGGCAAGCACGCCGGTCACCACGACGGAGATGATCAATGCAGCGAGTGCCAGCTGCGTCCAGCGGTTCCTGGTGTCATCGGGCCGACGCTCGTACCAGCCATTGCTGACCATCTCGTCGTAAAGCGCATTCTGAACGCCGCCGATGGACTCTTGCACTCTGGTGGCCAGTTCCGATACGTGCACGCTCCCGCCAGGCTCAGCTATGCCATCGAGCACCTGCTGCTCGAATGGCCGGAGTCCGACCGGCACCCCGTCGACGCGCTTGATCTCCCAGTCGGTACGGGCGAACTCGCTTTCCCGAGGCAGCTCGGTGATCACCAGATGTCCGCGCACTGCAAGATCGACCAAGGTTGCGGTTACGTCGATCGGATCGACCCGCTCGTCGGCCAGCGTGCCGACATGGCCCGGCCGGATGCCGTCAACCACAAGGAATTCTGACTGCCCGGCCCCGGTCGGCACGAACTCGCCAACCTTGCTGATCTCGCCATCCGGGCTGATGTCGACCCCGGCCCGCCGATGCAGGCCGAATAGCGCGATACCGCCCAGCGCCAGCAAACCCACTGCGATGGCCAGAGGCAGCGGTTCCGCGGAGAAAGCGCGGCCGACGGTCCATTGGTACTCGAGCACCTCGTTCGATGCCACGCCACCCGGCGGAAATCCGATGTCGATCGCCACTACTTCGCCCTCGCCCCGCGGTCCGTCGCGAAAGGTCGGAATTTGCGAGCCCTCGGTGCCGGCAGCGGCAAAGTTGCAGGGGACGGTGGAGTTTGGACTGCCGGCGGTGCACTTGATGTAGCTGAACTGGGTTGGTATCTGCACCGTTGAGCTGAACTCTGCGACCGAAACGCTGAGGCCCTGCAGCATGCGCCACCGCAACGCCGTACCGCCGTCAATGGTGACCACGGCGCCGGTCACCGTGTAGCTCATCACAACCTCGGTTGAGCCGTTTGTCGGCACCGTGACCGTTGTGAAGCGATCATCGGAGGAGATCGTGGGTTGAACAGAAGTACCTTTCACGGACGCTGTGATGTCGGACAGTTTCTGGACATACTGGCGATCTCCAACCAGGTCTTCCCGGGTCTCGAACTTCTGCGAGAGCGCCGGTGGCACGGCCCCAGTCAGCGTGATTGTCTGCTTCACCTTCAGCGTGCCGTCCTTGGCCAGATTGCCTTCGGCAATGAACGTTGACGCACTGCCCTCGGCGTGCGCCGGCAGCGCCAGCGGGCCTGCGAGCAGACCGCAGGTGAGCAGGCAGAAGGCGATCATCGCCCCGATCCGATGAAGCGTCCGGGGGAGGTTGGCGAGCACGAGGTACAGCCTCCCACTAGTACCTGAGAGGTAGCGGCCGTAAGTCGAAAACGTGATCGAGGAAGCGGCCCGAGGCACAGTGGCGCCCAGTTATCGTTGCGCGTGTGAGCCAGCAGCAGTGGAGCGGTCCCCAATACGCACCACCTAGAGGCGCTCCGCAGCAAGGCTCCCCGCCTTATGGCGGCTATGGTTCCCCGCGTTCTGGCGGTTATGGTCCACGCGGGGGTGGCAGTCGCGCGTACCGGCGGGTGGCTACTACCAGGGCTATGCCTCCTCACGCTTCGGGCAACCCTCCTTCGGCGGCGGAGTGCCGCAATATGGTCCATCGCCGACGATGCCAGCGCCACGCAGGAGGAATCCGCTTCGTTCCGTTGCCTTCGTGTTGATCATCATTGCGCTGCTCGCGCTGGCTGGACTGGTGATCGCCGGCCTGAACTCAGGCTCGTCGGACGTGGCCTACCAGAACGACAATTACCAGGTACCGCCGCCGGATCGAACCCGCCGCCGATCCCGGTGCCCCAGACGTACGAGGAAGCCGAGCAGCTGATCACGAAGAATCCGTTCTACGCCCAGACTGTGCCGGTTCCGGTGCGCTGCAATTCGCAGCCGATCGACGTGACGACGCGCTAGCGACGCCCAGCTGAAATCGCATTTCGAGGGCTTGATGGAATGCCTGGTTCGTGTCTGGGAGCCACCGGTGACGGCCGCCGAGTTCATGATTGTGCGGCCGAGTGTGACGATCTACGGCGAAGAGCTCACCACGAAATGCGGCACGAGCGGCATCAATGCTTTTTATTGCTCTGCCGATCAGCAGGTGTACTACAGCAACCTGCTACCGGAGGCTTTGCCAACCGTACGGAAGAACAAGTGGACCGCAGATATCGTCATGGCCCATGAATTCGGACACGCGTTGCAGGGCCGAACCGGCATCTTGGTCTCCTCCCACGCGCTCGGCCAGGAGGCAGGCGACAAGGCCACCGAGCTGCAGTTCTCCCGGCGGCTCGAGACGCAGGCAGACTGTTTCTCGGGCATGTTCATGCGCGCCGTATCACAGTCCATAGGAGTGCAGCAACAAGACGAAGATGGAATCTTGAACATTTACGTCGCCATTGGTGACGACAAACTGTCCGGTAAGCCCGACATCGTCGGCAACCATGGCCTGGCGCCAATCCCGCAAGTACTGGGGAACCACCGGCTTGGGCAGCAGCGCGGTCGATGCGTGCAACACCTTCGTCGTTCCGCCCAATCTCGTGCGATAACGACAATGCAGCGTCGCGCGCCGTCAGCGCTGATCAAACGCCTGAGCCTGTGATCGTGCCCTGAGCCTTTCGACGAGGCCCGATTTCACACCAACAGGGCTGTTGCGATGGCCGCAATTCCTTCGCCACGGCCCGTCAACCCGAGACCGTCCGTGGTGGTCGCTGCAAGACTGACCGGGGCGCCGATCGCCTCACTCATGACCAGCTCGGCCTCAGCTCGACGTGAGTTGAGCTTTGGGCGGTCACCGATCAGCTGGACGGCAACGTTGGCGATGTCAAAGCCGGCCGCTCGTACGCGGGCCGCGGTTTCGGAGAGAAAGGCTGCGCCGGGTGCATTGGACCACTTCGGGTCGGTCGTCCCGTAGTTGCTGCCAAGATCACCGAGGCCGGCGGCACTCAGCAATGCATCACATGCTGCGTGTGCGACGACGTCACCATCGGAGTGACCATCTGGGCCGACATCGTCATCGAAGAGCAAACAAGCGACGTTCATCGGCCGACCAGGCGCCAGCCGATGAACGTCGATGCCGATTCCGGTGCGCGAAGGGGCGCTTGCGAAGTCAGGAAGCGAGAACCTCATCGAGCAGGACCTCAGCCTTGTCCTCCTCGACGCGCTCAGCGAGAGCGAGCTCGGAGACCAGGATCTGCCGAGCCTTGGCAAGCATGCGCTTCTCACCGGCGGAAAGCCCACGCTCACGTTCGCGACGCCAGAGGTCGCGAACGACCTCGGCCACCTTCAACACGTTGCCGGAGTGAAGCTTCTCGAGATTGGCCTTATACCGACGCGACCAGTTGGTCGGCTCCTCGGTATGCGGCGCACGAAGAACGCCGAAGACTCTTTCCAAACCGTCAGCGTCAACAACATCCCGGACCCCCACGAGGTCCAAATTGCATGCAGGTACGCGAACGACAAGATCGGTCTGGCCGACAATTCTCAGTACCAGATAGAGCTTGTCCTCACCCTTGATCTGGCGGGTTTCGATGTCCTCGATGACGGCGGCTCCGTGATTGGGGTAGACCACCGTTTCTCCGACTGTAAAGGTCATATTGTTTTGAACCCCTTTCGCGCAACCAAGTTTAGCACGGCAACACGTCTGCCCTGGCAGCGTTTGCGCTAGCCAGAGGCCAGTATTGGGGTGCTGTTGGGCTTGACAAATTAGGCGCATATGTGCCTTTAGAGTGCTCTGGGTCACAACATCCTCACACCTCGTCAACCAGACCTGCACGAAAGGCGGACGGTGTCGATAGGCTGCCAGCAAGTGTCTCTCAGCCAGGCAGGAGTCGGCCATCGTGGTGTGGAAACCGAGTCGAGCAAATCATGCAGGCCGGAGTGCGGTTCAACGACCGTCCTGGCAGGAGTGGCACTGCGGAGTGGCGTGAGGCTGGTGGTCGTTATCGGGTTGCTGTTCTTGGCGGCCGCTTGTGGCCAGAACGTGCAGACCAACCGGCCTTACACGCCGGCTGAAGGCGTGAACATCGACGTCGGCGACCCCGCGAACTCCCAACAAGGTCGTGCACGTTCGCAACCTCGCGATCATCAGCTGGGGACCGGGCGAGGGCGTTCTCTCAGGCTCCATCGTGACGGCTGACCGGGATTCCTTGTCCGCAGTATCTGGCATGCCATTCAAGATCGACGGAAGCGAGGGAGCTCCGTTCACTGGCACTATTCCGAGCACGGTTTCCGTCGCGAATGGCCTCCAGGTCGTGCTGACGGACCAGCCGCCGATCATCGTCAAGAGCCCAGACATCATGCCCGGCCTCGACGCCAATGTGACGCTCCAGTTCGAGAACGCCGGGGAGGTCACGCTCGAGTGCCCATCCTCGACGGCAACGAGCCGCAGTACGCCACACTCAAACCATCTGGACGCCCAGCGTCTGGCGCCTAACTCGGGTTAGCAGAGACCGGCGGGCGCCGATCCGAGATGCTGCGATGCATCGTTTTCTTCCAAAGCGTGGCGGCTCGCGAACTCAGGGTTCGAACTTGTAACCAAGCCCTCGTACGGTGATGAGATATCGCGGATTGGCGGGATCCGGCTCGATCTTGGTGCGAAGCCGCTTGATGTGGACATCCAGAGTTTTGGTGTCACCGACGTAATCCGCACCCCAGATTCGGTCAATGAGCTGGCCCCGAGTCATCACCCGGCCTGCGTTGCGGAGCAGCATTTCCAGCAGCTCAAACTCCTTGAGAGCAAGATTGACCCGGTCGCCGTTGACCGAGACTTCGTGGCGCTCCACGTCCATCCGAACGCCCGCTGCCTCGATGACGTCTGGCATCAGCTCGGGGTCCTGCCCTCGACGCAGCACAGCGCGCATCCGTGCCACGAGCTCCCGGTGACTGAACGGTTTGGTGACATAGTCGTCGGCGCCGAGCTCGAGGCCTACGACCTTGTCGACCTCGGTGTCCCGCGCGGTGAGCATGATGACCGGAACCGGACCGCGAAGTCGCAGCTGGCGGCAGACCTCCGTGCCGGACATGCCTGGCATCATCAGATCGAGCAAAACGAGATCCGCCCCGCGCCGATCGAACTCGGCGATCCCGGCAGCACCATCATGCGCCTCGACTACCTCGAAGCCTTCCTTGGAAAGCATGTAGGACAGGGCTTCGCGGTAGGACTCCTCGTCCTCGACGATGAGCACTCTGGTCATTGGCTCACCTCCTGAGGCGCATGAGTCGGCTGATCCGGCGGCCCTTGGCCATCTAACGAGGCGGCACGGCGTGGGACGGCTGTTGTCGCGCTCATGCATGTGCGCAGGGATCTTGATCGTGAAGGTGGATCCCTGGCCAACCTGGCTCCACACGGACACGTCGCCACCGTGGATGGCAGCGATGTGCTTCACAATCGCCAGCCCTAATCCGGTGCCACCGTTGGCCCGGCTGCGCGCGTAGTCAACGCGGTAGAAGCGTTCGAAGATCCTCTCGACCTCAGCTGGCGGAATTCCTATGCCGTTGTCGGAGACGGTGATCTCGACGTAGTCGTCGTCGCTTCTTGCTTGCACATGCGCGGCCACGACGACACGCGCGCCTGGGTCGGAATATGCCATGGCATTCTCCACCAGGTTGCCGACCGCGACACCGAGCTGACGGGCGCTGCCCAGCACCCGGGTGCCGGCAACGCCGGCAACTGTAAGAGTGATCCGCTTTCGCTCGGCATCCAACCGGCGGCGGTCGACAGCTTCCGATAGCACCTCGTCGATCTCGACGACCTCCGGATCAGCCAGCGGATCGTCCGATTGGAGTCTGGACAGCTCGATGATCTGGCTGACCAGATCGGTCAGTCGTGCGGACTCGATGCCCATCCGGCTGGCAAACTTGCGAACGGCATCAGAGTCGTCCGCGGCGTCCTCAACCGCTTCGGCGAGCAACGCAATAGCGCCAATCGGAGTCTTGAGCTCGTGGCTGATGTTCGCGACGAAATCGCGACGGGTCTCATCGATGCGCCGAGCGGCAGTCTCATCGTCTGCCAGGACCAGGATCAGGCTCTCGTCCAGCGGCGCGACGCGAGCGGTGAGGTAGGTTGACGCGACGCGCGCACCTCGGTGAATCTGCAGGTCGACCGTGCGGGCGTCACCCTGCCGGCGAACGCTGCGCACCAGGTGGAGCAGTTCAGGCAGAGCGATTCGGCTGCCCCGAACCAAACCCAGGGTTCGCGCCGACGCAGTCGTCTCGAGTACCTCATCGTGCGGGCCAACTACGACGCCGGCCGAGGAGATGACCGCAAGCACCTCTGAGACGCCAGCTGGGACGACCGGCTCGGCGATATCGAAGGTCGGCTCGGATTCCGCTCGTCGCCTCCGCATGATCGCCCAGGTAATCAGCACGCCGATCCCAAGGCCGACGACAAGCGCCAGAATGCCGACCCCAATCGGGTTCACACGAAGATAGTAGGGGGTCGGAAGAGCCGTGTTGGCCAGCCGATCACCAGATACCCGCGCAGCCCTCAACCGTTTGGCACATGTTCACAGTTCGTTAACCATCCGCACGATTCGGTGTAGGGGCCAGACATAGGGTTATTGGTGCGGTAACCACGACCAGACGGGACATGACTCATGCGGGACTTCTACCGGGAGCAGCTGGACGACGTCCTTGCAGACCTGGTGCACATGGCGCAAGTCGTGTCATCGGCGGTTCGCTCGGCGACCACGGCGCTCCTCGAGGCAGATATCCACCTGGCTGAACAGGTCATCGGCGACGACGAGCAAATCGATGCAAAGCAGGCGGAGATCGAAGGGCGGGCGTTCTCGCTGCTCGCCCGCCAGGCCCCGGTGGCCGGTGAGCTGCGGACCATTGTCGCGACCCTGCGGATGGTGACCGAGTTGGAGCGCATGGGCGACCTTGCCGCTCATATCGCCAAGATCGCCCGGCTCCGCTACCCGGAAATCGCCGTGCCGGAGACGCTGCGGCCCAACTTCGTCCGGATGGGCGATGTCGCCGAGAAGATGGTCATCACGGCCGGCCAGACCCTGAACGACCGCAACATCCAGAGCGCTCAAGAGTTGCGAGCCCGGGACGAGGAGATGGACGAGCTCCGGCGTACGCAGTTCCGGGTGATGCTCAGCGACGACTGGGCGTACGGCGTGGAGGCGGCAGTCGATGTGGCCCTGCTTGGCCGCTATTACGAGCGCATCGCCGACCACGCAGCATCGATGGGTCGACGGATCATTTACGTCGTGACCGGCCAATTCCCCGAAGAGCAGATCTGGCCGCAGCCCTAGGTTTTGGTTCCATCGCGCTCGTCGAAGGCCTGAATGCCGGTCGAAACACGCTTAAGCGCTCCGTCTTGACGGTTGTGACTCTAAGAAACGACCCTCGAGAGAGTCAGCGCAGTTACGCAATAAGCAGCCCGCTTACTTCCTGCCCTGCATCTTGACGGCTTCGATGGATGCGGCAGCGGCCTCGGGGTCCAGGTAATGGCCGCCGATTTCGATCGGCTTGAGGTCGTCGTCCAGGTCGTATACCAGCGGAATGCCAGTGGGGATATTCAGGCCGACCACAGCTTCATCGCTCATCTGGTCCAGATGCTTGACGATGGCCCGCAATGAGTTGCCGTGCGCCGCAATGAGGGTGACCTTGCCAGCTCGCAGATCGGGCACGATCTGGTCGTACCAATACGGCAGGGCACGCTCGAGAACATCCTTGAGGCATTCAGTTTGCGGCCGTG
This sequence comes from uncultured Actinomycetota bacterium, assembly GCA_963712625.1. Lineage (GTDB taxonomy): Bacteria > Actinomycetota > Actinomycetes > Propionibacteriales > Propionibacteriaceae > Microlunatus. Next base: position 160,207 of record CAVQIU010000008.1, on the reverse strand, counting down.
CCTCACTCGGCATGCCGGCATATTTCGGGTCGTCGAAGTTCGCGTACTGATCGGCGTTGTCGATCGGTGGCGGTGGAATGTCGTACGAGCGCCGCCAGAGCATGAACTGTTCTTCGCCGAATTCCGCCAGCGTGGCCGCTTTGTCCTTGCCCTGCAGCGCACCGTAGTGGCGCTCGTTCAAACGCCAGGAACGCTTCGTCTCGATCCACATCCGATCGGCGACGTCGAGTGAAATCTGTGCGGTCTGGATCGCCCTGCGGAGCACCGAGGTGTGCACGACGTCGGGCAGCAGGTTGCGCTCCACGAGGAGCTCACCGCCACGAGTGGCCTCGGCCTCGCCTTTGGCACTCAGACCAACATCGACCCAGCCAGTGAACAGGTTCTTCGCGTTCCACTCACTCTCGCCGTGGCGCAAGAGGATCAAGGCTCCAGTCATGACACACGCTTCCACGTCGTAACCATGGCAGCGAGCCTAGTGGTCAACTCGTTACGCGCGCTGCACCCTGATCAGCTTTTCGGACGCTCCCCCGGGTCCAGATGGGTGAAAGCGGCCAGGTTCGCTGTTGACTCCCCGCGAGACCGTCGCCAGGCCCATTCCTTCCGGATGCTCTCCGCGAAACCCAGCTCCAAGATCACATTGAAGCTGTCATCGGCAGCCTCGGCCACGGCGCCCAGCAGCCGATCGATCTCGGCTCGCGTGACGAGCTCGACCGGAACCCGAGCTGTCAGGTATATGTCGCCAAGCGCGTCGAGGGCGAAGCAGATGCTGGGCAACTTGAGGTTGCGCTCCAGCAACCAGCGATAGACGCCCACATGGTTCTCGTCGGGCTTCCGGGCGACAAAGGCCCGGAGGTTCAGCCCGTGCGCACCCACCTCGAGAGCGCATTCCGTGACCAGTTTGCGGGTGCCGGGCAGGCGGACGGAGAACAGCCCTCGCGCCGATTCGGCCCAGTCGAGGTCCAGCTCAGAGAGCTCAGCGCGAATCTCATTGATCGCGTGATCGCGAGGATCGCTCACGTCTGCTGCACGAGCCAGCGCACCTGATACCCGTCGAGAGTGAGCTGCCCACTGGTCAAGGGCGTCTCCTCCGTCAGCGCATCCCACGCCCAGTTGCCGAGCGGAATCACCCAACGCGGGAGTTTCTGCGACTCCGTCGTCATGTTGTAGACACCGACCAAGGTCTGCGTCGGGAACCGCCGCAGAAACACCAGGACCGCAGGGTTCACCGGATCGAGGATCTCACTCTCCAGAGAGGCATCCAGGCTCGGCAGCGAGGACCGCACGGTGATGATGTGCCGCAGTCCATGCCAGATCCGGTACTCGACTGTGCCTTCGATGTGGCGGCGATCCACCCAATCCCACGGCATCGGCGGCCGGTGGACCCAGCGGTTGTCATCGGCGTGGTCCGGATCCTCCACGAAGTCGTAGTAGTTCAGCAGGCCGAGCTCATCACCCATGTAGATCAGCGGCAGACCGCCGAATCCCAGAACCAAGCTGTAGGCCAGCAGATAGCGGCGTACGGCCAGGTCGAGATGAAGGTCGTCACCGCTGTTCAGCGCCGCCTCGATGCCGGCCAGCGATGCTGCGGTTCCGCTGATCCGACGATCACCGGTAAGGAGATTCTCCTGGAAGACCAGACCCCGGGCGTCGCTCATCGGATAGAGGCCGGCGTAGTACTCAGCGAGGAAACGTCGATGTTCGAAACCGGTCAGCCCAACCGAGGCGGCGTCGCCGTCGTCGATCGCCCAGCCGATGTCGTCGTGACAGCGCAAGTAGGTGCCCCACACCGTCGTCGGTGGCTTCGCCGGGAAGCGATTCATCGCGGCGCAGAACAGCCGGGTGTCTTTCGCGGCCAGCGCCGACCAGATCTGCACCATCAGGGAGTTCTGGTACGCCAGGTCGCTGACCTTCCCAGCGTGCTTGCCCACCCCCAGGTAGGGAGCAAGGTCGGCGGGCCCGACGATCGCCTCGGCTTTGAAGATCAACGCTGGCGCCGCGATCCGGGCCACGGTGCGCAATGCCTGGGTGATCGCATGAACCTCGGGCTGATTCTGGCAATTGGTGCCCATCCGCTTGTAGATAAAGGCAATCGCGTCGAGGCGCAGGCACTCTACGCCCAGATTGGCCAGCCACAAGATCAAGTCTGCGAACTCGTAGAAGACATCCGGGTTGTGCCAGTTGAGATCCCATTGCCAGGTGTTGAAGGTCGTCCAGACCCAGGAATGAGATTCCTCGTCATAGGTGAAATTTCCTGGCGCGAAATCGGGAAAGACCTCCGGCAGGTTTCGCTCGTACGCGTCCGGGACCTCCCGGTCGGCGAACATATGGAAGTAGTCCCGATAGAACGGATCTCCCGCTCGGGCATTGACTGCCCACTGGTGCTCGGCCGCCACATGGTTGAGAACAAGATCAAGAGTGAGCGAGATCCCCTGCGAGCGCAGTACCGTGGCCAGCTCTCGCAGATCGTCGATGCTGCCGAGCTCGGGGCGCACGGCCCGATAGTCCATGACCGCGTACCCGCCATCATTCTGGCCGGGCCGTGGCTTGAGCAGTGGCATCAGGTGCAGGTAGGTGACACCCAGTTCGGCGAGGTAGTCGACGCGGTCGGCGACCCCCTTCAAGTCCCCGGCGAAGAGATCGGCATACGTGGCGTATCCGAGCATCTGCTGATGCTGATACCACTGCGGGTCGGCGTGCCGCCGCAGATCCAGCAGCCGCAGGTCGGCGGGCCGCTGCTGAAAGTTTTTCGCCGCGATCTCCACCAGCCGGTTGGCCATCTCGGGCGCATGGTCGGGATACGCGCCGGTCAGGCCCGTCAGCAGATCCGGCCAATAGCGCTGCAGTCGTGTCGCGAAGACAACTTGATCATGAGGCGGCTCGCCCTCGAGCAGTGGCGCCAGGTCCGGAATAGTCATTGCCCGCAGGCTATTGGAGCAGATGTCAGCTTGTCAGCAATTTGCCGGTACGCGTGCCGCTGCAGGCGACTCTGGCCGAGCCCTTGCCGCACTCTCGGTTCACGCAGGTTGCTGGCTTTACATAGGTTTCCGTCAGCCGGTCAGCGAGGCTTGCTGGAGTCGATGAGGTTGGGATCGGAGGCGGCGCGCAGCTCCTTGCGTCCCAGTTTGATGCGCTTGCGGAACTCATCCATGAAAACCTCACGGAGCTGCTCATTGTCGACCACGGCGCCGGCGGGCGCCCAGCTTGCCCTTGATCACCCGCTGACACACGCTCAGCCAGGCCTGGCCCATCGCGTAGGTGAAGGTCGACGCCACCCCGGCTCCGATCGCCCCACCAACGACGGTTCCTGCCCCGGGGATCATCTTGAGCAAGCCTGTGAAAGTCGCCCGCCCGATCTGCGTCGCCGCGGTCGTGGAAGCGATCGCCATCAGGACTGCGCGCTCAAACTTGATCTTGTAGATCTGGGCGATCCGGGCCATCATGCCAAGTTGGATAGGCACCAGCAGGGCAGCGTCGGAGAAGGGGATGGGCGTGGCGGCAGCGGCCGCTGCGCTGGCGGCAGCAGCCGGTTATGTACTTGTTCGCTTCCTGCGCTTTCCGCGCATGATCGATCTCTTGCGCCGCGACGAGAGCTCCCTGGACACCTTCGGGCGCAACGCGAAAGGTGGCATCGAGAAGTTCCCGGAGCCCGTAGGGCACCTGCCCGGCAAACTCGTCCGCCTTGGCATACGTCATGAACGGCCGCCCCCCGACGATCGGCAGCCGTCTCGCGATGATTTGCTCCGCCAGCAGCACCGCGTCGGGATGCAAGTATCCGTCGCGCATCGGCACCTGTGTCAGTACGACGATCACCGGCAGGCCCATCCCGTCGAGCCGGCGGATGAAATCCGCCTCGGCCTCCTCGAAACGCCGGTCCATGCCACGGATGCAGTACCACGCGACGTGAATCTGCTCTGACAGCGGGAGCTGCCGCATCTGGATCATCGCCTTGTCAAGCTCGGACAAGATCTGCTTGTTGTCCTTGCCCACCTCAAGACCTTGGGTGTCCACGATGCCCAGATGCCCGACCTTGTCCAGGTAGAGATGGCTACCCTTGGTCACCGGCTCGCCGATTCCGGTACGCGCCACCTCCTCACCGAAGATCGCATTGATCAAGGTCGACTTTCCGACACCGGTCTTGCCGAATATCGCGAGGTTGAACCGCCCGATTGCTGCGTTCTGCTTCTCGTACTCGGCCCGGAACGAATCTCGGAACCAGTCTGTGCTGCCCGCCATAGGCCCAAGGGTACGGGGAACCGAAGTCCAAAGGGCATTTCATCTGGTCTGGCATAGGCGTGAAAAGCAGAGCAAAATCTGTTATGTGGGGGCAAATGTTACGTGTGGTGGCGACCATCAGCACGCTGCAGACCTTCTTACTCAAGGCATTGTCAGTTCCGACCTGGGGCATTACACCAAAGCAATCACGCTGTTGGGCGAGGCAATGAGTGCCTTGCAGACACCTGTGCCCCACAATGGCGCGATATCCAGTTCCCGGAATGTTCCACTGAGCACGACCGGCTCTCTGCACGAATTCTGTTGAGCCTGAGCTATCCGACTCATGAGATGGGACAAGTAAGCGAAAGCATCCGACTACTGGTGAACGCTGAGCAGCTCGCCAGTCGTCGATCTCTGGGCCAACTGAGCGTCGTCACACGAGCACAGCACGGCCTGCTGCTGCTTCGGGAGGGTCGGGCCGCAGACGCGATCAAGCGTCTGGATGGCGCGGTTCATCTCATGCGTGTCGCTGAGCCTGCGGATCAATGCAAGATCCTGATCAATCGCGGTGAGGCTCATGATCAACTGGGTCATATTCAGTCAGCTATCGAGGATTTCACCAGCGCTTTGGACCTGAGCCGACGCCACGGACTTGTCGAATTGGAGTTCGCCGCCCGACACAACCTCGGCTATATGCACTATCTGGCCGGCAATTTGCCTCGGGCACTGGAATTGATGCCAACGGTCGAGCAAGCAGCTTCCGATCACTACAAAGGAGTCGTCGGCATCGACCGATCGAGGGTTCTGCTCAGCGCTGGTCTCGTGGCAGACGCCGACCGGACGCTGGTCGAAGCTTCGGCCGCATTGGAGCGAACCGAAATGTTGACCCTGCTTGCCGAGGCGGAGTTAACCCGTGCTGACGTCGCATTGCTTGCAGGCAATTATCGGCTCGCTCAAACGATCAGCCACACCGCCGTCGCCCGGCTCCGGCAGCGCAGCAATCGGCGAGCGACCGCCCTTGGTGAGTTGATCATGCTCCGTGCGGACGCGGAGGCGGATGTCCGGAGCGACCGGCTGGTGCGCACCGCCGACCGGCTGGCGGCCACGTTGAACCACCTCGGCCTGCCGGATCAGGCGAACCTGGCGCGTCTGATCGCCATCGAATACTCCGGACCTAACGGGCGCGGCAAGTCGCGGCGGCTGCCGACCATCTCCGCGGGACAACCGCTCGATCTGCGCCTGTACGGGCGATTTGTCAGAACCAAGCTGGCTTACGCCCGCGGCGACCGGAAAGCCGCTCAACGACAGGCGCGGGCCGGGATGGCTGAGTTGATGAAGCATCAGGCTCGGTTCGGCAGCCTGGACCTGCAGATGTCCAGCGCCGCTCATGGTGTGGATCTGGCGGCGCTCGCCGTCACCGAGGAGATGGCGGCGGGTCGTCCTGCCGCTGTGCTGACCTGGCTGGAACGAGCGCGAGCCATATCCAGTCGTGTGACGCCAGTACGACCTCCCGAAGACAAGATCACCGCGGAGCTGTTGGCCCAACTGCGCTGGGTGATAAGCCAACTGGAGCCAGAAGACGTCGACAGCGAGACCAAGGAGCCGCTCCGAAGGCGTCGGCAGGCGCTGCAGCGCGAGATTCGAGCGCGCTCCTGGAGCGTTCAGGGCTCGGACGCCGATCCACCAAACGCCGAGGCTGGGCGAGATGCGCGCGGCCCTGGACGGCGCGGCACTGCTGACAATTTTCGGCATCGACGACGACATCCATGGCATCGTGCTCACCCGCCGCGGCTGCTGGATGCAGCGCTTGACCACGATGGCGGAGGCGGAACGGCTCTGCCGCCGCATCACCGCCGATCTCGATGCCCTAGCCCTCAGTCACGTTCCCGAGCCACTCCGGGCTTCGGCACGCAACTCATTGCTACGAGACCTTCGAACACTCGATCACCTGCTACTGACTCCACTGAATCTGCCCGACGCGGCTCTCGTGCTTGTGCCGCCCGGTCGGCTCGCCGCGCTGCCGTGGTCAGGTCTGCCGACTTTGAGGGGCCGGCCGCTCACCATCGCTCCCTCAGCCGCAGCCTGGCTGGGCGCTCACGCGCGATTCCGCAACAGGTCGGGATCCGTGGTGACGGTGGCTGGTCCGGGCCTTGGGCGCGCCGAGCAAGAGGTCACCGGTGTCGCTCAGCACTGGCCGGGGTGCGAGATGCTCACCGGCACTCAAGCGACGGGTGAGGCCTTCCTGCAGGCGATCAATGGCGCCCAGCTGGTTCACGTCGCGGCGCATGGCCGCCACGAGCGTGAGAGCCCGCTGTTCTCTTCGATCAGGCTGGTGGATGGACCGGTCGTTGGCTACGACCTCGATCGAGTCGCTCAGTCACCCCAACAGGTCGTGCTGTCTGCATGTGACCTGGGGCAAGCCACTGTGCGCCCAGGGGACGAGGCGCTTGGGCTGACCAGGGCGCTGATGCACAGCGGCACATCGACCATCATCTCCGGCGTTGCGAAGGTCTCCGACGAGAAGACCGCTGACCTGATGGTCGACTACCACCGACGGCTGGCCGCCGGCGCCGCTCCGGCATACGCGCTTGCCGATGCCCTCGCGACCACTGCCGAGCCAATCCCCTTCGCCTGCTTCGGCGCCGGCTGGTGAACTAAACTCCCCAGGTTGCCCTACCCCTGGAGAGAGAGTGTTTCTGCGTGCCCATCCGTTCTGATCTGCGGAACCTCGCCATCGTCGCTCACGTCGACCATGGCAAGACCACGCTCGTCGACGCCATGCTCTGGCAATCGGGCGCCTTTCGGGTCGGCCAGACGGTGAAGAAGCGGGTCCTCGACTCGATGGATCTGGAGCGGGAGAAGGGCATCACCATCCTCGCCAAGAACACCGCCGTACGGCACCATCTGCCAGATGGCTCGACCGTCACGATCAACATCATCGATACGCCTGGTCACGCCGATTTCGGCGGCGAAGTAGAACGCGGCCTGGAGATGGTCGATGGGGTGTTACTCCTGGTCGACGCGTCGGAGGGCCCGCTCCCCCAGACGCGCTTCGTGCTCCGCAAGGCACTCGCCAAGAAGCTGCCGATCGTCGTAGTGATCAACAAGGTGGACCGACACGATGCCCGAATCGCGGAGGTGGTAGAGGAGACGTACGAGCTCTTCCTCGACCTGTTGGACGAAGACAACAGCCACGCACTCGACTTTCCTGTTGTGTACGCGTCGGCAAAGGTCGGCCGTGCCTCGCTCACCCCACCCGGCAATGGCGAGATGCCCGACAGCGGAGATCTCGCCCCGTTGTTCGCCACAATCCTGCAGCACATTCCCGCGCCCACTTACGTGGATGGGGCGGTGCTGCAGGCCCACGTCACCAACCTGGACGCGTCGCCTTACCTCGGCCGGCTCGCGCTGTGCCGCATCGTCGCCGGGACGCTGCGGCGTAGCCAAAACGTGGCCTGGTGTCGTGCCGATGGCACGATCCGCACGGTCAAACTCACCGAACTATTGATGACCAATGCGTTGGATCGCGAGCCTGCGGAGTCGGCGGGACCCGGCGACATCGTCGCTATCGCCGGGATCCCCGAGATCACCATCGGCGAGACGCTCTCCGATCCCGACGATCCCCGACCGCTGCCATTGATCACAGTGGATGAGCCATCGATTTCCATGACCATCGGCATCAATACCTCTCCGCTCGCCGGCCAAGCGGGCAAGAACCTGACGGCGCGGTTGCTGAAGGCGCGGCTGGACACCGAACTGGTCGGGAACGTGTCGATCCGAGTCTTCCCGACGCAGCGCCCGGACACCTGGGAAGTCCAGGGCCGCGGCGAACTGCAGCTGGCAATTCTCGTTGAGATGATGCGCCGCGAATCCTTCGAGATGACCGTCGGGAAGCCACAGGTAGTGACGCGCACTATCGGCGGCAAGATCCACGAGCCGGTCGAAAGGCTGACCATCGATATTCCAGAAGATTTCGTCGGCGTCGTGACCCAGCTGCTCGGACTGCGTCGCGGCAGATTGGAACAGATGGTCAACCACGGCACGGGCTGGGTGCGCATGGAATATCTCGTGCCCGCCCGAGGGCTGATTGGTTTCCGCACCGAGTTCCTGACCGAAACTCGCGGCACCGGACTGATGCATCACGTTTTCGAGACCTACGAGCCCTGGGCCGGCGACATGCGAACCCGCCCCACCGGTTCGTTGGTGGCCGACCGGTCGGGCCAGGTCACCTCATATGCACTGTTCAACCTGCAGGAGCGCGGCACGATGTTCGTCACTCCCGGGGTGGAGGTGTATGAGGGCATGATCGTCGGCGAAAACGCCCGCACCGAGGACATGGACGTCAACCCGACGAGGGAGAAGAAGCTCAGCAACGTTCGGGCGTCCACCGGTGAGGAACTCGAACGGCTGGTGCCGCCGCGTCTGATGAGCTTGGAGCAGGCATTGGAGTTCTGCCGGACCGATGAGTGCATCGAGGTCACTCCAGACGCCGTACGCATGCGCAAGGTGGTGCTGTCCGCGGCCACACGTTCGCGCGAGCGGGCCCGCGCCAAGACCTGACCGCCATGATCGGCAACGGCCGGGTCGGCGTTCCCGTTTCGTGATCTACGTCAGCGAGGTTTCGACACAACTCGGTCACGACCGTGCGGTCGGCCGCGAATCCGTGTCCGCATCGGTGAAGATATTCTCGTCGCTTTGAACCCGTCGGTTCCTTCCCCAACCGTAGGCGCGAGAGATGGCGTGGGTCGTCGCTAGATCTGGGAAGGGGAAGTTCGATGCAGCGGATAGCGCAGTCGATTCAGCAGCAAAGCAACGACACGACTGATCATCGAACTGACCAGAGCTCCGACGATTCGTCTCACGCACCGAGGCCGGCCGAGTCAACATCCATCGGGAGTCAGTTCTCCATTCGATCTTCGATGACACCGGGACCAGTCATCGGTCGGCGTCGGCTGGAGATGTAGAGGGGGTCTAGGTCAGTCCGGGGGAGGCGAACTCACGCCCCACCTTTCTTGCCCGCGGGGGGCGCGAGCAAGACAAGGTGGGGCGTGAGTGTCATCTCGGTGTTAGCTGCTCTTGCTGGCGCTGGTTTTGGTGGCGTTGGCCTTCTTCGCCCCGGTCTTGGATGCAGCCTTCGGAGCATCCGAGGTCTTGGCTGTATTGCGCGTCGTAACCGGCTTGGTGATCGTGCGGGCACGCTCATGCGTCGACTTGCGCGCCCCATCCACGGCCTGCTTGCCGCGGCCCGCAAAATCGCCGTAGGCGGTAGTAGCTTGAGCCTTCAGCTCGTTTGCCTGCCTCTGCAACTCGGCAATCCTCGCCTTCGTTGTCTCTGGAAGGTTCTTGAATTGCTCCGGCAGAGTGATGACGAAAGTGCGCAGCTCCTCCGCGCTCGACTTGGCCTGCTCGCTCAGTTCCGGTCGCTTACTCTGCAGTTCGCTGAAGCGCTTGCTGGCCTTTTGCTGCGTGTCGGTAAGAGCGCTCTTGAGGGCCTCGGCCAGTGCATCGGTGAGGCCTGCGACCGCGTACAGCGCGGCATAGTCGGACTCGATGGCCGACTTGCGGGTATCGGCTGAGACTTCCTTGTTCGGCATTCTTTCTCCTTCTTTCGCTGGGGTTTCGGGCTTGGTCAATCAGGGGTTCGCCCATTGGTCGTGGTCCGTTCGTTCTCCTTCACGAAGGAGCTGTATACATCGATCAGGACGCGCTTCTGCCGCTCCGTGATCGCCATATCGGCGAGCACCGCCATCTCGACCGAGGTGGCGGGATGCTCAGCCGGATCAAGGATTCCGGCGCGGACATAGAGCGTTTCTGCGGAGACTCGTAGCGCTTTCGCCAGCTGCTGCAGCACTTCTGCCGACGGTTTGCGCAGACCACGCTCGATCTGACTCAGATAGGGATTGGAAATGCCGGTCTGCTCGGCGAGCTGACGCAGCGACAACTGCGCCGCCTGACGCTGCCCGGCAATGAACTCACCGAGGGAGCCAAGCTGGTCCGCGATCTTGTGGGATCGAATTCGTGGCATGCCACCAAGTTTGCTTGCAATTGCAAGCAAATGCAAACTCTAGCTTGCAAGCATCCCAGTTTTGCGAGCGCTCGGGCGCGAGCGAACACGACAAAATGGCTGCTATCGACCCAGGATGACGGCCTGGGGCACCGAGGCCATGATCCGCGTTCCGTCGGGTCGGCGATCGACGGTCTTGGACGGCAGTGGGCCCTCGATGCACGGTCCTTGATGGGCCAGTGGCACGCGGAGCGGGCTGGCGGCTGTGACGGTGAAGTGTTCGCCGCGAACCGACAGCTCGGCGAGATCGCCTTCGACGACTGTGAAAGCGATCTCGCGGCTCGTCAGATCGACCTTGATTCGGGTGCCGCGGAGGGTGATCTGGAACGTCAGTCCCGGCCACGACTCCGGCAAGCGCGGGTCGAAAGTGATCTTCCCGTTGTAGTCCCGCATGCCGGCGAACCCCTGTGCCAGGATGTTCCACACACCGCCGGTCGAGGCGACGTGTACCCCGTCGCTGACGTTGCCGTGCAGGTCCGCGAGATCGACGAACAACGAGTTGTAGAAGTAGCGCAGCGCAAGATCGCGGTATCCGACCTCTGCGGCGATGATCGATTGCACAATGCCCGACAGAGTGGAATCGCCGGTGGTGATGGGGTCGTAGTACTCGAAGTTGTTGCGCTTCTGGTCGTAACTGAAGTGATCACCTTGGAGAAACAGCGCGAGTACCACATCCGCCTGCTTCAAGACCTGGAATCGGTAGATCACCAACGGGTGATAGTGCAGTAGCAGTGGCCGTTTCTCCGGCGGAGTGTTCTTCAGATCCCAGACTTCCCGATCGAGGAAGTGCGCATCCTGTGGGTTGATCCCCGTGATCTTGTCGTACGGGATCGACATCCCGTCCGCACATGCGGCCCACTCGTCAATTTCCTCGTCGGCAAGCTCGAGCCGCTGCGCGACCCGCTGGTACGCGCGCGGCAGTTCGCGCTTCAGCTGACGAAGCAGCTCGGCTGCTTTGGCGAGGTTGTATCGCGCCATGACGTTGGTGAAGAGGTTGTCGTTGACGACCGTCGTGTACTCGTCGGGTCCTGTCACGCCATGGATATGGAAGCTACGGCGGCCAGTGCCGTTCTCACGCCAGAAGCCGAGGTCAGCCCACAGCCGTGCGGTCTCGACGAGAAGGTCCACACCCTCGCGATTCATGAAGTCTTGATCACCGCTGGCGGCGACGTACTTGCACAAGGCGTAGGCGATGTCGGCGTCGATGTGGTACTGCGCCGTACCGGCCGCATAGTAGGCCGATGCCTCTTCGCCGTTGACCGTACGCCAGGGGAAGAGTGCGCCACTCTGGGCGAGCTCTTCTGCGCGGCGGCGGGCAGCGTCGAGCATGTTGTAGCGGAAACGCAGCTCGCTGCGCGCCATCTGGGGCGAGGTGTAGGTGAGGAACGGAAGTACGAAGATCTCGGTGTCCCAGAAGTAGTGCCCGCTATAGCCCGTGCCGGTCACGCCCTTGGCGGGCACGCCGGACTGCTCGGCGCGGGCCGCCGCCTGAGCGACCTGATACAGATTCCAGCGAATCGCCTGTTGAAGGGCTGGCTGGCCGTGCACCACGACATCGGACCGCTCCCAGAACTTGTCCAGCCATTCGCGTTGAGCGGCGAATTCCGGTTCCACTCCGTGTTCGAGCACGCGATCAAGGGTCCGCCGGCAGCGATCGACGAGCTCCCGAGACGGCACGCCGCGTGAGGTGTGGTAGGCGACCACCTTGGTGACCTTGATCGGCTGCTGCGGGTTGGCCTGCACCCGGTAGACCATTTTGCCGGTGTCCTCATCGGCACTGGTGAAGGTGCGATAGTCATTGTCGGTCGTTATCTGATGATCAACTCCGACGGCGACGGTCATCTTGGAGTTGGCGCAGCGATAGCCAAGGATGATCCGCTGATCTTGCCACCAGTGGCTCTGCGGCTCGAGCACCCGCGACTCGAAGGCGAACCCCTTGCGAGGATCGGCTCCGGCGCCCATGGCGGCGGATCGGACGTGGTACTCGTCACGGCCATCCTGGCGGTTCAGAGTCTGTGAGGAGATCACCACTGGGGCCTCGGTATCCAGCATCGTGACCTCCATGGTCATGATCGCTAGATGCCGCTGAGTGAATGAAACCATGCGTGTGGAGGACACCTTGACGCGCTTGCCGCCCGGAGTCCGCCAGATGATGTCACGGCGCAACAATCCCTCACGGAAGTCCAGCGAGCGCTCGTAGGATTCAAGATCGGCTACCGACAACAGCATTGGTTCGTCGTCGACGTACAGCTTGATCGTCTTGTTGTCGGGCACGTTGACGATGGTCTGGCCGGTGCGCGCGAAGCCGAAGGCCTCCTCGGCGTGCCGGATGGGCCACGTTTCGTGGAAGCCGTTGATGAAGGTGCCGTGGGTGTATGTCTCCCGGCCCTCCTCGACGTTGCCCCGCATACCGAGGTAGCCGTTACCCACTGCGAATAGCGACTCGGTGACACCAAGATCATCCGCGCTGTACTCGGCCTCGGTGAACTTCCACTCGTCGATCGGGTAGCGGTTGCGGTCCAGCGGATCGGCCGCGCTGATCGGATCGTCCGGACTGCGACGCGTCATGACGAAGCCAGCTCAGCAAGATCAGCAACGACCACGTCGGCGCCCGACTCGGTCAGGCGCTGCGGACCCACTCCGCGATCGACTCCGACAACCAGGCCGAAGCCACCGGCGTGGCCCGCCTCGACACCAGAGACTGCATCTTCAAACACCACGGCACGTTCCACAGGTACGCCGAGTTGATCAGCCGCGCTGACGAAGGTATCTGGTGCCGGCTTGCCACGGAGGCCTTTCTCGGCGGCGACGTTGCCGTCCACGATGACACCGAACCGGGGAATCAAGTCCGCAGCCTCCAGCACCGCCGTCGCATTGCGTGATGACGTGACGACCGCGACCTTGGTGCCGCGCGCTGCAAGATGATCAAGCAGCTGTACCGACCCGGCGTACGGCTGGACACCTTCCTCGCGCAACACTGCGCCGAAGAATTGGTTCTTACGATTGCCGAGTCCGCAGACGGTCTCGATTTCGGGACCGTCGCTGGGATCGCCGTCGGCCAACCGGACGCCGCGAGAGGCAAGGAACGCGCGTACGCCGTCGTAGCGTGGCTTTCCGTCGATGTAGTCGAAATAGTCGCTATCGACGTATGGCTGGTCAATACCGCGCTTGGCCAGGAAGTCAGTGAAGAGCTGCCGCCACGCCCGCATGTGCACCGCAGCGGTCGGGGTCAGCACGCCGTCCAGGTCGAACAAGGCGGCGTCGTAGGAATGCCAGTCCACACCGAGAAGATTAGGCCGTCGTACGGCCTGCGGGGCAACAATGCACAAGTGCGTTCGCCTATCGCAAAAAGAAAGCCAGTTCGCGATGCTCGGGCGTAGTGTCGGGGCGTGGTCAGCCCCTTCGAATCGGATCCTGTTCTGGTCGAGGTCGTGCGCAACGGCTTCCTGGAAAGCGCTCATCGAGGGCGCGTCGCGATCACCAATCCAGACGGCAGTCTGGCGTCATCGGTGGGCGCCGACTTCGCTCCGATGTATCCGCGAAGTGCCAACAAACCGCTCCAGGCGGTGGGCATGGTGCGGGCCGGGCTTGATCTTGATGGCGAACTGCTGGCGCTGGTTTGCGCGTCGCATTCTGGCGAGGCCTTTCAGCTCGAGGGCGTCCGCCGCATTTTGGCCATGTCTGGGCTTGACGAGTCCGCGTTGCAGATGCCGGCCGAGTGGCCGCTGGATCTCCAGGCAAGGGACGATGCGATCCGCAACGGCATCGCCAAGTCTCCGCTTGCCATGAACTGCTCGGGGAAGCACGCGGGCATGATCCGAACGACCGTCCTCAACGGCGGAGCTGTTGCAAGCTACCGCGATCCTGATCATCCCACTCAGCTGGCGATCGTGGAGGCCATCGATGATCTTGCTCATGAGCAAGCCACGAACCTCGCGATCGATGGCTGTGGCGCCCCGCTGTACGCAATCTCGCTCTACGGTTTGGCTCGCGCTTTCGGCCGTCTTGCCAGCTCGTCCGACGGTACCGAGCAGCGTGTCGCGGCGGCGATCCGGAACCATCCGGAATATGTCTCAGGCAGCCGGCGGGACGAGTCCGAATTGCACCGCGCGATCCCGGGTCTGATCGGGAAGGGGGGCGCAGAGTCGGTTTACGCGGTGGGCCTGCCCGATGGCCGCGGCATCGCGATCAAGATCAGCGATGGTCATCCCCGGGCCCGTCCTGTAGCCATGGCCGGCGTACTCCAGCGACTGGGATTTGATCATGAGACGCTGGATGAGCAGGCGAGCGCTCCGGTGCTGGGTGCCGGCGAACGAGTGGGCGAAATCCGTCCTTGCAAGGAGACTTTGGCTGGACTCGGCGGCTGACTGCCTGGTTACGTCGTCTGCTTCCTCGGGGTTGGAAAGCGGACATCAGAGGGGCTCCGTCAGAGGCTGGGGCGTACGTGAAGACCGATGTCGGGATTGACCAAAGCTTCCTGGGCGGCGGCGATGCCATCGACTACCACAGTGGCCTCGACAGGTGTGCCGCGCTTCACCAGCCCCAGGGCAATGGGGCCGAGCTCGAAGTGCCGAGCCGAGCCACCTACGAAGCCAACTGCGCGCCCATCGAGCTCCAGCCCTGCTCCCGGAGTTGGCAACGCATCGACGCTGCCGTCCAGGTGCAGGCGTACGAGCCGGCGAGGCGGTCGTCCGAGATTGTGGACCCGCGCGACGGTCTCCTGACCGCGGTAGCAGCCTTTGTCCAGGTGCACGGCAGCTCCGAGCAGACCGATCTCGTTCGGGATGGTTCGGTGGTCGGTGTCGAGGCCGATCCTGGGCACGCCGGCAGCAATCCGACGGGCCTCCAGCGCCCAGGTACCAGCTCGGGGCCCGCGGCTCATCAGCTCTGCGAATCGATCACGCGGCACAAAGAGCTCTCGGCCGTCCAGCGAGTCGGGGCCAATCCGAGCACGATGATCACCAGACCGCCCTCCAGCAGACCATACGACCGCATGATCACCGCTCCGGTCCGTTACTTCAACTCGCATCAAGAATCGCATCCCGTCCAGCCAGCTCACCAGCGCGTCGGCTGCGCCCGGTTCGGTGTGCGCCCAGAAAGTCTCACCGTCATCTACGCCGTACAAGACGTGTTCGATATGGCCGTGCGGTGACAGCACCAGCGTCGTGACCCCACGTCCTGGCTCGAGTCCCTCGAGATACTGCGTGGTCAGCGAGTGCAGCCAGGTGAGCCTGTCAGGCCCGCTCACGGTGATGACACCGCGATGGGACAGATCGACCACCCCTTCACCACTTGCCAGCAGCCGCTGCTCGCGCATTGGGTCGCCATAGTGCCACGGCACCCCCGCATCTGGGCCGCTCTCGGCAACAACAGCACGTCATGCTCGTTCAGCACTCCCGTCCACGCTTTTCTTCCCTGGATCATCCTCGGTTGGTCACTCTCCGGGTGCGAGTCGCCTCCATTACACTCGCTGATCACGATAGGTCCGGCGGCGACAGGCGCCCGAATTCACCCGGAGCACCCTTGTGCCGTCGATTCCGAAGGCCATCGAGGACGCACTGTCGGTCTCGTCTGTCCCGACCAGCCGACGGAGCGGGCCGTGCACCTCTTGAGGTTGTCGCGTAGGCAGAAGCTGACCTCGTTCCGTGCAGCCAGCACTGGCGATGAGCCCCCACGCCTCAGTGAGTAGCGCCGCCATCGCATCGAACAAGCGAATGGCCTGGCCACAGCTCTGGCAAGGCGCGTACCGCAGGAAGTTGATCAAGCGCGGCGCAACCGGCCCCACATGTATGTCTGCAAGCTGTACCCTTGCGCCGCCTTGTCGAAGGTCCACAGAAGGTCTCCAGCAACGTTGCCGTACAGCCGCTGCCCAGCCGCATAGTCCTCCGCTGAGGCCGTGCGCACCACGGCGTCGGTTGCCAGTTCGATCTTGGACCCGGTAATCGATCCGTACCAGACCTCGGCGTATCCCGCCGGGTTGCACATCACGACCTCGAGACTGCCATCGCTCTGCGGCCGCCAGAATCCCGTCTCCATATCGAGCGGCCGGATCGCCATCCCATCGTCATCTACCTCGAACAGCTGAGACAGGTAGTGCAGGTAGTTCCCACCGTTGTGCGCGAAGTCAACTTGCTGCCCGAAGTCGAAACCCTCGATGCCGGGATAGGCCGCCTTGCCGTTGCCCTCCCAGCGACCGATCATCCAGGCGATAGGCGCAAGGTCTGGATGTACGTCCTCCGAGGGTTCGAACGGCATACGCTCAACCACCAGAACGCATGTTCGCCGAACGCACCATGAACGTGATCAGCAAGATCAGCAGCATAAGGCCCAGAGCGGCGATGCCGCCGAGCAGCAGCAGCGCGAAGGTGAAAGACACCGACATGGCTGGGAGTCTAGCCGGAGGCGACATCGTCGCCTGGGACCTCGATCAGTCTGCGTTCCATGATCGTGCAGGCCGTCACATACGTCCGGCCACCAGCCACCTGCCAGCTGTCGAGGGTCGCCCACGCCTCGGAATACCCCAATCGCTCATAAAGCGCACGGGCTCTGGGATTGTCGTGCTCAACCAGCATCCTCGCGAGTGGCCGACCATGATCGATGATCTTCTGTTCCAACGCGGCGATCAGCTCGGAGCCGGCACCCAATGACTGGAACCGTTCGTGCACCGCAAGCATCCAGATACTGCCGGCATCTTCCGATGGGCGAAAGTCGACACCACCGAGAGCGATCAAGCGGCCATTCGGCAGACCACCGACGAGCAATGCGACCTCACCGGCGTACGCCGCTTCGAGGCCGGTTGCGACGGCACGGATGTGTTCCGGGCCGCCTGACCAGTCCAGATCGCTCAGGTCCGCCGGTTCAAGATCACGAAAGCTCAGCCTCAGCTCCATGGCCTACTACTGTGCCAGGTTACGGTGAGGAGCATGGCTCGCTACATCATTCTTGGCGCCGGCGCGGTTGGCGGAGCCATCGGCGCCCGGCTGGCGCTTGCCGGGCGCGGCGTCGTCTTGGTGGCCCGCGGCGATCATCTCGCAGCCATCCTCGAGCGCGGGCTGCGCTTGCGTACGCCGGATGAGGACCTCACCCAGCAGCTAACGGCAATCGGAGGGCCAGAGGAGATCCAGCTCGACGTCGATGACATTTTGATCTTGGCTACTAAAACTCAGCAGGCCAACGAGATGCTGGTCCGCTGGACTGACTCCCCCGTGCACCAGAATGGGCAGCCCGTCGGAACGGCGGGCGAGCGCCTGCCGATCTTCGTTGCGCTCAATGGAGTGGCCGGTGAGGCCTTTGCACATCGGTACTTCCGTCAGGTGTATGGGGTGTGCGTCTGGATGCCGGTGGTCCACCTCCAGCCGGGCGAGGTAATCAGTCGCAGCACGCCGACGTCGGGAATGTTGCATGTCGGGCACGTGCCAAAGGCGCCAAAAGATCATGATCATGTGTTGCGGCAGGTCGCTGATGATCTCATCGCCGCCAACTTCGACGTCCCTCTTCCCGAGGACGTCATGGCGTGGAAGTACCGCAAGTTGATCAGCAACATCGGCAACGTCTTCCAGGCCCTGGTAGCCCGTAACGGAGATTGGCGCCCGCTGGCCGCCGGTGCTGAGGCCGAGGCCCGTCAGGTGCTCGATGGGGCCGGAATCGGCTACATCAGCGAGAGCGAAGAGACGGCTGCGCGCGCCGCCGGCTTCACTATGAGGCCAGTCCCTGGCGTCCCTTCCTTCGTGGGCGGATCGACGTGGCAGTCGTTGCAGCGCGGTACGGGAAACATCGAAACCGACTATCTGAACGGTGAAATCGCCATGATCGCGCACCACGCCGGCCTTGACGCGCCGATCAATGAGCGGCTCGCCAGGCTCGCCCGGCGCGCGGCCGCTACCGGTGCCAAGCCGGGCGAGGTGAGCGCCGGCCAGCTCGCCGATCTCCTCCAGCACCAGTAAGGCCCTCGTCGGCCGAGGACGCCGGTGTTCAACGCGAGGCTGGGCGACACGTCGCTGACATCGAGGATCGGGATGACATGGTCGAACTTCGGCATGAATCAGTAGACCAGGGCCTGGACGTTGTCGGCGAGCGCCGCCTCAACGAAGCTCGCTGCGCCTTGGATGGTTGCGGAATCGACCAGGTCTTCTACGAGGAGCTCCCGGCGCGCGGCGCACTGAGTGCACACCGTGATAGAGCCGGCCAGCCGGACGGTCTCGATCAGCTCGGCGACTGGTGTCGCGTGCGGCAGCTCGAGATCGGGCTGCCGCCCAGGCACGGCGAACCATACCGCTTCCCCGGTGAGCCAGACCGAAACGCGGGCCCCAGCGGCGACGCCCATCGCGGCGACAGTCCACGCCTGGTTTGCTCGCTCGGGGGCCTCAGCACCGCAGGTGATCTTGATCAGCAGCGAACGCATCGTCATTTCGGTGGACATGGCCATTCATTGTGGCAGAGGGTATGGCTGTGTTGATCACAAGATTCGCAGGGACCGCACCATGGGAAGAGATCTACGGCTACTCCCGGGTGGTCGTGGCTGGTGATTGGGCGATCACTGCCGGCACGACGGCGACCGGCTTGGACGGCGTGCTGCACCCAGGTGACGCGTACCGGCAAGCGCGAGCGGCCTTCACTATCGCCCTCAACGCTCTCGAGGCGGCCGGCGCCGCGGCAGAGCGGGTCGTGCGTACCCGGATGTATGTCACCGACATGACGTCCCAAGAAGAGATTGGCCGTGCTCACCAGGAAATCTTCGGCAGTATCCGACCGGTGGCGACCATGGTCGAGGTGGCGCAGCTCGCCGATCCTGCCCATCTGATTGAGGTTGAAGTCGAGGCATACCTCGGCAGCTAGTGGCCTGGGCGGCCCCGGATGTAAGACTGCAGCTGTGATCGAGCGACTGGACCTGTAGGCCATGCGCCTAGTGGTTCAGCGCGTGACCTCGGCGAGCGTCGAGGTGGATGGCGAGATCGTCGGGGCAATCGATCGGCCCGGCCTGTTGATCTTGGCTGGCGTGACTCATGATGATCAGGCCGCCACAGTCGATCGGCTCGCCGAAAAAGTATGGACACTTCGTATCCTCGACGGCGAGCGATCGTGTCAGGAAGAGAATGCACCGATCCTGGTGATTAGCCAGTTCACCCTCTACGCCGACACTCGCAAGGGTCGCCGGCCGTCATGGAGCGCTGCCGCGCCGCGCGCGGTCAGTGAACCACTCGTCGAGGCATTCGTCTCGTCGTTGCGCCTGCGCGGTGCGGAGGTCGCGACGGGTGTATTCGGCGCCTATATGGCAGTCACGTTGACCAACGACGGGCCGATGACGCTCATTCTCGATTCGTGATACGGATCTCGTGCCACCTCAGGCACGGCTTTGGGGCTGCTGGAGCCGCGTAGGGATCAAATTCAGGCTTGACGGAAACTGACCTCAGAGATCAATACCGCATCACGGCCTCGGGACCTTGAGCCTGGCTGGGTGCTGGCATTGATGGTGAGCGTGACGGTGTCGCCCGCCTGGGCAGGGATGCTCAGCTTCTGCAACGTTTTCACCCCGTCCGTCAGCGACTGCTGGAAGCTCATGCCATTGGCAAAGGTCCATGTCACCCGGGTTATCCGGCGATATTCGCCATACCGCCTGGCACCACTGGCCGGATCAACCTTGGCGTACCCATTCACCAGGCCGACCTCAGCGATGCTCGTTCCTGCGGGAAGCGTGAAGGCCACTACCTGCCCGATGCCGTCGCCGTTGCACCGCCACGCTGTGTTCAGTTTTCCGTCGATCAGCTGCTCGGGCACATAGGACACCGGACGGCCTGCGCCGTCGGTCGCATCCGGCGCCTGGCAGCCGACCTTCACTTGGGTCGGCGCCGCCGGCCCCGCGGGTCCCGCCTGGGACGCATCAGAGACCTTCGCAGCAATGGGCCCCCGGGAATCCGGCCCCGCCGTGCGAGACTGCGGCTGCAACAGCAACACCATTCCGGCGACTGCACTGGCCGTGAGACACAGCAGCAACACGATCATGATGATCACGGGGCTACGCGGGGCCGGCCGTGAGGCCGGTATCGTCGGCGGCGGAAGCAGCAGAGTCTGCGGCCCGCCGCCGGACTGTTCTGATACGGGTTTGCCTTGGCGATACAGCCAGTCGAGATCGGCTCGATGATCTTCAGGCTCGCTGCCCGTCACGTGAGACATAGGTGCCCACCGTAATGCCGAGCGAGGGAACTTACGCCATTCCCGCAAAGGTCGGGCGATGCGCTGAGCTTGTCCCTTCGACGTGCACCCTCACGGGGCTCAGGGCGCACGTCCGCTCATAAGGTCAGCGTCAGACAGATTCGATATCGACGTCGATCTCCGCCACGCTGCCGCGTGCTGCCACGACCGAGCGATCGAGCTTGGCGCCTGGCACCAGGGTGCGCAGCGTCCATTTGCCGTCGACGGCAAAGAAGCGGAAGTGACCGGTCGCCGATGTCGGGACCTCTGCGGTGAATTCGCCGCCCGAGTCGAGCAGGCGGACGTACGCCCCGGCGACTGGATTCCCGCCGCGCAGCACGCGGCCCTGAATCACAGCCTCTTTGGTGACGTCGACATCGGCCAGACTGAGGCCACCCTTGGTTGCTGCGCACATGATGTTCTCCTTAGCTGCCGCGAAATCGCGGAAAATGGGTTAAGCCCTAAATTGATTACTCCGCGAAAATTAGGCACCCCGAAATTAGGCGCCCGAAACTAAACATTGCCCGGTTCGTCGCCGACGGCCACGGGCACGCCAACCAGCGAGCCGTACTCCGTCCAAGAACCGTCGTAGTTCTTCACGTTCTTCTGTCCGAGGATCTGATGCAGTACGAACCAGGTGTGCGCACTGCGTTCCCCGATCCGGCAGTACGCAATGATGTCGTTGTCCCAGTTCAGGCCAGCGCCGCTGTATAGCTCCTTGAGCTCGTCATCGGACCTGAACGTGCCGTCATCGTTGGCCGCCTTACTCCAGGGCACGTTGACAGCGGTCGGAATGTGACCACCACGTTGTGCCTGCTCCTGCGGCAGATGAGCCGGCGCAAGAAGCCGGCCTGCGTACTCGTCCGGGCTACGAACATCGACCAGGCTCTTCGCGCCGATCGCGGCGACCACCTCGTCGCGGAACGCGCGGATGTCGAGATTGGGCTCGGTGGCGCTGTAGCTCGCGGCAGGTCGAGTAACTGTCTCGCTGCTCAGCTCGCGCGCGTCGAGCTCCCACTTCTTGCGACCACCATCGAGCAACAGGGCCTTCTCGTGCCCATACAGCTTGAAGTACCAGTACGCGTACGCGGCGAACCAGTTGTTGTTGCCGCCGTAGAGGACGATCGTGTCGTCGTTGCTGATGCCGCGCTCAGAGAGCAGCTTCTCGAATTGTTCTTTGTTGATGAAGTCGCGCCGGACCGGGTCTTGCAGATCCTTCTTCCAGTCCAGCTTGATCGCGCCGGCGATGTGACCACCGTCGTACGCCGTGGTGTCCTCGTCGACCTCAACGAGAACAACGTTGTCGTCGCCCGCGTGCTCGGTGACCCAATCCGCGTCGACGAGTACTTCTTGCCTGCTCATGTTGTGTCTACTCCTGATGTGGTGTGTGGCTGGACAGCCGAGGGTGGAGGTACGGATGGCCGTACGTAAGCGGGATGAGACGGGGGAGGTCAGGAGCCCACAGGTAAGGCTCGAGACGGGAAGAACGCGTCTCTACATTCGCCGAAGCTGACACAACGACGAGCGCATCCGGCCGTGGTCTACAGCACGCCGGCGAGTGAGCGGCAGCGCCCACACATTCGTCGAGGTCACGAGGAGAAGATTAGGGGCGCATTCACCCGCATCCCAACAACCTGTCTCGAATAGCGGGACTGCGTTTCAGAATATGGAAGCACCGCCTTCATCGAGCAGGCTTTTTCAGTTCGTCATACTTCCGTTACCAGAGCTTGTGGCGCCGCTTCGCGGCTCAGAGCTGGCACTGAGCCTGCCCGCGAACGCAACGCCACTAACTACCGCCGGCAAAGGGCGGCAGCACTTCAACTTGTACCGGTTTCCTCAGCGGCTGCTCCAGATCTTTCTGGTGAGCGATACGACCGTCGATCAAAACAGAACTGGCCTTGATCACTTTGTCGAAGTGTGCATCGGACCGCTGGCGGCAGACGAGTCGCAGGGCTTCAGCGACCGATCGGGCCTCGATCTGCTCCTCGGCAACGCCTGCCGCGGCCTTTGCCCCAGCCCAGTAATGAAGGGAAACGGACACCATTGCGTTAGTCTCAGGCATGCACTCAGGTCATTCGGGGTGAGCTGAAGGCTAGCACCTGTACGAATCCCGAAGCGTGATTGCGAGCATCGCTATGCGCGAACAGTCACCATCAATCTGGTGAGGGAGACCGATATGGCCACCTTGCTGCTACTAACCAACGACATGCACGCCTCGGCAGAAATCCTGCCCGCGTTGGAGCTCCTCCCCCACCAAGTCAAGGTCGCCCAGGCCGAAGCCACGGCACTGCTCGACGCGCCTACCGCTGATGTGATCTTGCTCGATGCTCGGCGAGACCTGGTCGGTGCACGCTCGCTGTGCCGGCTCATCGAGACAACGGGCAAGGAGGCCCCGCTGCTCGTCATCGCCCACGAGGGCGGACTCGCGGCACTCTCGGCCGATTGGGGCTTCGACGATCTAGTCCTTACGACCGCCGGGCCTGCCGAGGTCGACGTACGGCTCCGACTAGCGATGACGCCTGCGGCGGCCAGCCAGGCAGACCCGGTAATCCAGTCCGGCAACATCGTGATCGACGAGGCGGGCTACAGCGCAAAGCTCAATGGAGTGCAGCTCGACCTCACCTACACCGAATTCGAGCTCTTGAAATATCTCGCGCAGCATCCTGGGCGCGTGTTCAGCCGTCAGCAGCTGCTGAGCGATGTGTGGGGGTACGACTACTACGGCGGCACCCGTACGGTCGATGTACATGTGCGGCGACTGCGTGCAAAGCTCGGCCCGGAGTACGAATCCGTCATCGGCACTGTGCGAAACGTCGGATACCGCTTCGTTGCGCCAGTGGAGGAGTCGGCACGCGTCACCGGCTAGAGCTCGGGGAGTCTCAGCCGGCTTTGGTTCAATCGTTGCGGTAGCGCGAACGTACGTTCATGCGCCGGATATGTGCCGGGAGGGTGCCCGGCGGGCCGCTGGTCCGCAGAAATTGCACTCCGCCAAGGAGCTGAGCCGCGAAGACGAGGAGTAAGACGACCGCCAGCAGCACGGCTGAGGCGGACGACCAGGCAGCTGCCGCGCTCCCCGCCATGCAGGTAAACAAAGCTGCCAAAGCCACGGCGTAAGACACCAGGTGCACGATCCATGACAAGCTCTGCTCTGCGCGTAGATCCTGTACGCGCCTGCCGGACCAGGAAGCCATGGCTCGCCGCCAAACGACGACCTGAATGACACAGATGGCCAGCATCAGGGCCGCCGACACGAGTGCTCCCACCGCCCAGCTGAGTCCCGGGCCGGCACCTGCGAAGGACGGAAACATGACGACCGCCGCGACCGCGGCGATGACCGCAAGCGCAGCGCAGACTGCCCCTATCATGGTCAGCCGCAGCTGGGGTGCCATTCGAGCAGCGATGGCCGGTTGCGCTGTAGCACCGTACGGGGCGATCTGCCTCGACGAACCCACATCGTCGCTCATGGACGCAGCTTAGAACGAGTGAACCAAGCCTCGAGTGTGAAACTCTGCGAGCGGAGCGAGCCGCCAAATATGGGAATCCGCGGCCGCGGTGCGCAAGCAGCTCAAAGTACTGCCGCAAGCTAACGTGGGGATGTGTCCAAGCTGTTGACCATTTCGGTGGCAACCGAGCTCAGCGGGACCGAGATTGACAGCGTCCTGCGGTTGGTGGCTGATGCCGAGGCAGCGGACCAGATCCGGGCTCTCAACGAGGCGGCGCTCCTGCGGCTGCGGCGTACGCATCCGACCACCCGACATGTTCTGGTGAGCGAGCAGGACGAGCTCGTAGGGTACGCCCAACTGGAGTCGGGCGCCGAGTGGAGCGCCGGTCAGCTCGTCGTGTCTCCCGACCATCGGCGAGCGGGCGTCGGCACTCAGCTGCTGCAGCGGCTGATCATGGAATCGACCAGTCCGTTGCGGATCTGGGCGATGGGTGACACGGCCGCAGCCCAGGCTCTGGCTGCTACCGCCGGGATGGCCCGACAGCGTGAGTTGTTGATCATGAGGCGTGGACTCGATGACGAGTTGCCCGAGCCGGCGGTCCCATCCGGCGTCCAAATCCGAGCCTTCGTACCCGGACAGGACGAGCAGGAATGGTTGCGCGTCAACGCCGCGGCGTTTGCGAGTCATCCGGAGCAGGGGCTGATCGACCTCGCCGACCTCAAGGACCGGATGGCTGAACCGTGGTTCAGACCCGGACGGTTTCTTCGTCGCGACGCGCCAAGGCGCCATGATCGGCTTCCATTGGACCAAGCAGCATCAAGATCAACTCGGCGAGGTCTATGTGCTGGGTGTCGCTCCCTGGGCGTCCGGACAGGGACTCGGCAAAGCCCTGCTGCTCACCGGACTGCGCTGGCTGCAACAGCAAGGATGCTCCCGAGTGAAGCTGTATGTAGAAGCAGACCATCGGGCGGCAATCGAGCTATATCTGACCTATGGATTCACCACAGCCAGCCGTGATGTGATGTACGCGCAGAGCTGAGCCTCGGTCAGGTGCGGCTGTAGCGACGGAGGTCACGGAGCTAATCAGGAGAATGAAGTATGGAAGCAGTCGAGGTCTCGGCCGTGATGGAGGACCTGCTCCCTCCTCCTAGCCATGTGGAGCTGCCGCCTGATCGATTTCTGGACCGCGAGCTGTCCTGGCTCGCCTTCAACAACCGAGTTCTCGATCTGGCCAACGATGCCGACCGGGTGCCGCTGCTGGAACGCGCAAAATTCCTGGCCATCTTCTCGTCCAACCTCGACGAGTTCTACATGGTCCGAGTCGCCGGGCTGAAGCGCCGGATTGCGGCGGGTGTCGCCGTCCCCACCGTCAGTGGGCTGATGCCCCGCGAGGTGCATTCAGCGATCCTCAGCCGGACCCGCGAGCTGGTGGATGAGCAGTCACGTATCTTCCACGAGGACGTCCGGCCCTCGCTGGCCAAGGAGGGCATCGAGATTCTCCGCTGGGATGAGCTCACGGCCACAGAACAAGATCGGATGGATGAGCTGTTTGCCGAACGCATCTTCCCCGTGCTCACCCCGCTCGCGGTCGACCCTTCACATCCCTTCCCCTACATCTCGGGCTTGTCGGTCAATCTCGCCGTGCTGGTCCGCAACCCGGAGACCGGCCTTCGCCAGTTCGCCCGGGTCAAGGTGCCGAGCATGCTGTCCCGCTTCATCTCACTGGCCGAGGGGCGGTACGTCGCGCTGGAGGACGTCATCGCCCACCACCTCGATCAGCTCTTCAGCGGCATGGAGGTCGTCCAGCACCACACCTTCCGAGTGACCCGCAACGAAGACGTCGAGGTCGAGGAAGACGACGCCGAGAATCTGCTGCTCGCTCTGGAAAAGGAGTTGCTGCGCCGCAAGGTCGGCCGCCCACCGGTCCGGCTCGAGGTCGAGGACGACATGGATCCGAGGATGCTCGAGCTGTTGATCAGCGAGCTGGACATCAGCGAGCGAGAAGTCTTCTACGTGCCCGGCCCACTGGACCTCACGTGGGCTGTTCTCCCTGGCCGACATCGATCGCGCCGAACTGAAGTACCCGGCCTTCCTGCCCTCGACCCACCCGCACCTCGCCGAGGTCGAAACCGCGAAGCCGGCGGACATGTTCGCTGCTCTCAAGCAGCGTGATGTGTTGCTGCACCACCCGTACGACTCGTTCGCGACGAGCGTGCAACGCTTCATCGAGCAGGCGGCCGATGATCCGCATGTGCTGGCGATCAAGCAGACCCTCTACCGCACCTCCGGAGACTCACCGATCATCGACGCGCTGATCGAGGCGGCCGAGGCGGGCAAGCAGGTACTCGCCCTGGTCGAGATCAAGGCCCGCTTCGACGAGCAGGCCAACATCGCCTGGGCCCGGCGACTCGAGCAGCACGGCTGCCACGTGGTCTACGGCCTGCTCGGGCTGAAGACCCACTGCAAGCTGTCGATGGTCGTCCGCGACGAGCCGGACGGCCTGCGCCGCTACGCCCACATCGGCACCGGCAACTACAACCCCAAGACCGCTCGGCTGTACGAGGACATGGGGCTGCTAACCGCCAACCCGATCGTCACCGACGACATCGGCAGGCTGTTCAACCACCTGTCCGGAATGTCTCAGGAGACGCAATACAAGCGGCTGCTCGTTGCCCCGCACGGCATCCGCAACGGGCTGATCGACCGGATCAATCACGAGATCGCCAACCACGAGGACGGCAAGCCAGCGGGCATCAAGATCAAAGTCAACTCGATCGTTGACGAGGCGACGTCCGATGCGCTCTATCGCGCGTCCCAGGCCGGCGTTCCGGTGGACCTTTGGGTACGCGGCATCTGCACGATCCGGCCGGGAGTACCGGGAGTCAGCGACAACATCCGGGTCCGCAGCATTCTCGGCCGGTTCTTGGAGCACAGCCGCCTCTTCTGGTTCGCCAACGATGGATCGCCGTCGGTCGGGATCGGCTCTGCCGATCTGATGCACCGCAACCTCGACCGCCGCGTCGAGGTGCTTGTCTCGATCACCAATCCAGCACATATCGCCGAGATTGGGGAGTTGTTCGACATCGCCTTCGACGAAGGCACCGCGTCATGGCACCTACAGCCTGACGGCACCTGGATTCCGCACACCACCGATGCGGAGGGCAATCCTTTGCTGGACATGCAGGAGTACTTGATCAACGCCTCGAGCCGCCGACGCGCTACCACGAAGTAGCTCTGTTGTGGCATCGGTGAGCGCCACCGGCACCCGCGGGGTGGGGATCCCTGGCCGGCCGATCCTCGCCGGTGGCGCTGTGGTCACCCGGGAGCATTCGTTGCGAGGCACCGAGGTCGTGATCGTCCATCGGAAGCGCTACGACGATTGGACGCTGCCGAAAGGGAAAGTCGAAGCCGGAGAGTCCCTGCCGGTGTGTGCCGTACGAGAAGTGCATGAAGAGACCGGAGTCACGATCCGGCTCGGCGTGCCCCTGGACTCCATCAGCTATGAGGCGGGAAACGCCGGTCTGAAGAAGGTCGACTATTGGGGTGGCATCGTCCTGGACTCCGTACGCCGGGCGCCGGACGCCGAGGTCGATGTCGTTTCCTGGCTACCGGTGCGCGCCGCACTGAGCCGGCTCACCTACTCTCATGATCATTTCCTGGTGCAGCAGTACCTCGAACAGCCGCCCACGACACCGTTGATCATCTTGCGGCACGCCAAGGCCATGGATCGCAAAGACTGGTCACGCAAGGACTCGGCACGACCTATCAACACCCGCGGACGGCGCCAGGCGAGGATGCTGGTCCCGATGCTGAACGCCTATGGGGTGACCAAGTTGGTCAGCTCGACCTCGACCAGGTGCGTCGCAACAGTGCTGCCGTACGCCCAACAGGAGGAACTGCCGATCGAGACGCACAGCCTGCTGAGCGAGGAGGAGGGCGAGAACAACGCCAAGGGCGTCGGGAGGCTGATGCGTAAGATCCGTGCCGCCACGCTCAAGACCGGTGAACCCACGGCGGTCTGCGTACACCGGCCGGTGCTCCCGCACATCTTGGACGCGCTCGACATTGCTCCGGCGACCTTGGTGACTGGAGAACTACTGGTCGCGCACCTGACGTCCAAGGGAACGGTTCACGCCCTGGAGCGCCACCGGCCCCAGGACTGAGCACGCTTGCGACACCGCGGCGGACCGCAAACTGCGGCAAAATACTGGCCTCGTACAAACCGGACATGTCATCTGGCAGCAGTTCCTGGCGCTTCAGCCCGCATCCCGGGTCACCTGAACTATGCTCGGCCGCGGCCCGCGCCAGGCACCGGCTGGAGGCTCCGCATCGGCCTCGACGTAGTCGGGAAAGTACGACAGCTGCTGTCGCCACGACCCGTCTTCGCCAGGGTGCTGGACACTGACGAAGACCGACTCATCACGATCATGAATGACGGGACCGCAGGTCTCAGCCTGGTACGGCACCGCGAGGAACTGCACCAGATGACCGCGCTCGTCGCCCTCGAGTGGCACCCGGAACAAACCATCGGCCTTGGAAATCGAAGTCGGCGCACCATCCGTGGCAATCCACAAGTTGCCAACCGAATCGAACGCGAAGTTGTCGGGACAAGAAATCGGAGCGACCGGGCCGTTCCAACCACCGAAGTAGGTGCCTGCCTCCTCGGGTGATCCGCACACCAGGAACAAGTCCCAAGCGAACGACGTCGCTTCGACCCGATCGTCTCGCTCGGTGATTTCGATGACGTGACCGTTCTTGTTCTTCTCCCGAGGGTTGGCGGCATCGGGCCCAATCTCGCCATCGACCCCCCGATCGCGATTGTTGGTGCAGGCGACATAGACCTTTCCGGTCTGAGGGCTGGGCTGGACATCCTCGCAACGGTCCATCGGCGTGGCTCTGACTCGATCCGCGGCCATGCGGGTGAAGATCAGCACCTCCGCGTGCGTCATGCCAGGAACGGCCGACTCGCCGATTCCGCGTCAGCGGGATCCAAGCGCCCTGCCCGAGATTGTCGTTGCCAGGCCGCTGACTGCCGCTGAATCGCGCGACATAGAGGTCGCCGTCGGTGAGCAACTGCAGATTGTGCCGGCGAGCTGATGCTGAATTGCCGGGGCGGTACTTCTTCCTGGCCACGAACTTGTAGAGGTACTCGAAGCGTTCGTCATCACCCATGTACGCGGCAACCGTGCCGTCGGCACCGACGCGGATGTTCGCAGCCTCATGCTTGAACCGACCGAGTGCGGTGTGCTTCCGCGGAGTCGACTTGGGATCGTACGGGTCGACCTCGATGATGTAGCCGAACCGACGCGGCTCGGCCGCGTAGTCCGATTGGGTGGCGTCGAAACGCGGGTCAATGGTCTCCCAGCCGTACACACTCGGGTGTTTTCTCAGCCCGTATCGGTCGCTCCCAACTGCGTGCGGATCGCCAACAAAGTAGTGATGGAAGTTCTCCTCGCCCGACAAGATGGTGCCCCAGGGCGTCGTACCCCCAGAACAGTTGCCGAACGTGCCGATCACCCGATGCCCGCTCCGGTCGTCAGCGGTCTTGAGGAGATGACTGCCGGCTGCGGGACCGGTCAGCTTGAAAGGCGTGCGGGCTGTGATTCGCCGGTTGAGCGCCGCGCCCCGGACGTAGCGCCAGGGGCGGCGCGTGGCAGAGCGCTTCAGCTCCACCACGCTGAGGCCCTGCGCGGCCATTGTCGCCTGGAGAGCTTCGCGCTCCTCGGCTTTGGAGGTCGAAGGCGGGAACATGATCTCGCGGTTGGTGAACTCGTGATTGCAACACAGCAGCCCAGCCTGACCGAGGCGGTCGGTGACGATGATGGCCAGGAAGTCGTTGTTGTAGCCGAACTGGAGTTCCTGAGCATGGGCACTCGGCGACTCGGGATCGAAATGTGGCGACTTGTCGAAAAGCGGGTCGCCCCAACGCAAGATCGGCGTCCAGCGGTAACCGGCTGGGATGATCAGCGCGTCGAGATCGTCTGGAGCCGGGTCGATCGGATCGAACTCCAGATTGCCGGGCGGACCTGCAGAGCCCTGTGGCGGTGGGATTGGAGGACTCTGCTGTTGGCCGGGTGTACATCCGGCAAAGACGGGCAGCGCCGCTGCTGCGGTCAGGGCCCCTGCCGCTACGAGTAGGGAGCGGCGACTGAGCTGCTTCGAGGCAATCTCGGCAAAGGTTGGCTCGGTGCTTGTGTTGGGCGCTGGGTATGCGCATGCACTGCCGCACTTGAGGTGGCACGTCACCGCGCTGCGGTTGCCATGGGCGTGGCCAGCCATGGGCAGAAGCTGATGCATAAGGATCTTCGGTGAGTCTAGGCCAGCAGGACGGAGTGGGTAGCTGAACCGGGAGTTCACCCACAATTCATCGCGCGCGTGGCATTCCGACGATGAGCTCTCATAGGTTCTTCGTGATCATGAAGTTGCGAATCTCCCATGCTCTCTGAAGTAGCGGCTGCCGCGCCGGCCGCAGTGCGCGTGCTGGCTATTGCCGATACAGACTCGTACCTGAAGTGGAGCGCGGCAACGCTGGAGATGCCCTGAGCCGATAGGCAGTTCGCCTACAAATCTCGCGTTGCCAAAGTGTCCAAAGGGCACCCGTGTTAGGCAAACAGAAGATTTACGGGCACAACACACAGAGCGCGCACAGGGTCAGTCGATCGTTCACTAGTTGTTTACCTTCGCAGGCCCATCAGGACACGTGACGCGCGTACGTTCGCCGCATCGGGAGGCACGCGCGCGTGCCTTCCGAGCCAAGCCCGCCGTGCACCGTGCCGCCGGGTTCGCCAAGGGGAACGACCCCCCGTCTGTGAAGGACACGCATGACCATGAACCGCCTCGTGAGTTCGCGAGTGACCCGGCTCGCCGCACTGGCTGCTCTGGCCACCCTGAGTCTCACCGCCTGCGGCTCAGACCCGACCAGCGCCGGCGCGACCGGCGGAGCCGAACCCGGCAGCAGCGCCAATGCGTCAGGCCTCGCCTGCCCCGCGGGCAAGCTCTCCGCTGAGGGCTCGAGCGCCCAGGCCAACGCCATCACCGAAGTCATCGCCGACTACAACGCCGAATGTGGCGACAAGGCCACGATCGAGTACAACCCGACCGGCTCAGGTGCGGGTATCAAATCGTTCTACAACGGCCTCGTTGACTTCGCCGGCTCCGATTCCGCGCTCAAGACAGAGGCAGTTGACGGCGTCGTCGAGGCCGACAAAGCCAAGGAGCGCTGTCAGAACAATCCGGCCTGGAACCTGCCGATGGTTGTCGGCCCGATCGCCTTCGCCTACAACGTCGACGGTGTCGACAAGCTCGTGCTCAATGCCGAGGTGCTCGCGGAGATCTTCAACGGCACCATCAAGACCTGGGACGACCCGAAGATCAAGAAG
Source organism: uncultured Actinomycetota bacterium (assembly GCA_963712625.1). GTDB lineage: Bacteria > Actinomycetota > Actinomycetes > Propionibacteriales > Propionibacteriaceae > Microlunatus. Next base: position 128,921 of record CAVQIU010000008.1, on the reverse strand, counting down.
CTCAATCCGGACGCCAAGCTGCCGAGCGCTGACATCACGGTGTTCTTCCGTTCCGACGAGTCCGGCACCACAGAGAACACCACGAAGTTCCTCTCCAACGCAGGCAACGGCGCCTGGAAGGACGAGCCGGCCAAGGCGTGGACTGGCACCGGTGAGGGCAAGAACAAGTCCTCCGGTGTCGCGGAGGCCGCGGCGAGCACCAAGAACTCCATCACCTATATCGAGTGGAGCTACGCCAAGGACAACAATCTGAAGATGGCTCAGCTGGACAGCGGCAACGGCCCGGTCGAGCTCACCGGCGACTCCGTCGCAAAAGCTGTCTCCGAGGCGAAGGTCAAGGGCACCGGCAACGATCTGAGCCTTGATCTGAAGTACGCAGACACGAAGGCCGGCGCCTACCCCGCGCTGCTGGTTACGTACGAGATCGCATGCAGCAAGGGTCTTGCCGCCGACAAGACGGCGATCGTCAAGGACTTCCTGACCTACTTCGCTTCGACCGACACGCAGGGCAAGCTGCAGGATCTTGGCTACGCTCCCTTGCCAACCGATCTGCAGTCGAAAGTCAAGACGGCGGTCGCAGCGATCCAGTAGTCACCTCCCCCAAGGGCGGGTCATCGCGGCGACGTTTCCGCGGTGACCCGCCGCACCAGTGACGCACCGAACAGGAAGACCTGTGGCAGTGACCGATACGGATGCGACCGATACGGATGCGACCGAAACGGTCGAACCTGAACCAGTCGCAGCGCAAGATCCCAGCGTTTCGCCCGTGGTGGACCATACTGCTGCGCACGTGCACTCGCCCGTCCCGACGGTTGCCCACCACGTGCCGGCGACCGGCACCGGCGGTGGCGCCCGCTCGGGAGGCCGAACGGGCGCCACGGGGCGTCAAGCTGGCGAAGATCAGCCGAACCGGCGATCGGGTATTCCGCAGTCTGGCTACCACCTCAGGGCTAGCGATCGTTCTCCTCGTCCTTTTCGTGGGCTTCTTCCTGTTGGCACTTGCGCTGCCTAGCCTGCGGGCCAACCAGGACAATTTCCTCATCTCGCGTAACTGGACGGTTGCCGGCAACGAGCTTCGCTTTGGAATCGCGGGGCTCTTCTGGACCACGGTGTTGTCGTCGATCCTGGCGATGGCCATGGCCGTCCCAGTGGCGATTGGTGTCGCTCTCTGCCTGACGCAGTATCTGCACAAGCGGTCTCGCCGGCCCAGTTTCTTTCGTGGTCGATCTGCTGGCCGCCGTACCGTCGATCATCTTCGGCCTCTGGGGCCTGACCATTTTGGGCCCCTTTCTGGCCCCAGGAGCAGAGTGGCTGATCGGCAAACTCGGCTGGATCCCGCTGTTCAGCAGGAGTGTGGACCCCAAGGGCTCAGTCTTTGTGGCCTCCGTGGTGCTGGCCATTATGATCTTGCCGATAGTGATAGCGATCTCTCGCGACGTTTTCGCGCAGACCCCGCGAGATCACATCGAGGCAGCGCTTGCTCTTGGCGCAACCCGTTGGGAGGTCATTCGCACCGCAGTGCTTCCACACGGAAGGTCGGGCGTCGTCAGCGCGTCCATGCTCGGCCTCGGGCGTGCGCTCGGGGAGACCATCGCTGTCATGATCATCCTCACCACCCCGCCCCAAGGCGGCCCGTTCACCCCGTCGATCTTCGCCGGCGGCGAGACGTTCGCCAGCAAGATCGCGAACAATGCCGCCGAGTTCGACAGCCCATCCAAGACTGGGGCTTACATCGCTGCCGGGCTGGTGCTCTTCGTCGTCACCTTCGCGGTCAACGCGATTGCCCGGATCATCGCAGAGCGAGGGGCCGAAGTCATGACGGCGACGTCCACCGACACCCCGCTGGCACTGACGCCGCCCGAGCGGTGTCCGCACGGTCAAGAACGCCTTGGCCACTGTATTTGTGGCTCTCGCGACTGTGCTCACGATCATTCCGCTCGCCTGGGTGCTCGCGACTGTGATCATCAAGGGCTACCGGCTCTTGCTCACCCCAACCTGGTGGCTACAGAGTCAACGCGGCATTACCCCGCGCAGAGAAGGTGGCGGCGCCTACCACGCCATCGTCGGTACTGTGGAAATGGCCTTGATCTGCGCTGCGATTGCGGTCCCGCTGGGAGTTATGGGCGCAATTCTCTTGATCGAGTACGGCAGGGGCACCAAGATCGCTCGTGGCGTGAGCTTCATGGTGGATATCCTCAGCGGCATTCCCTCGATCGTCGCAGCGCTCTTCATCTACGCGCTCTTCATCACCATCTTCGGCTTGGGCCGATCCGCCATCGCGGTTTCCTGCGCCCTAGTGCTGCTGATGTTGCCAGTTGTACTCAGATCCACCGAGGAGATGCTCAAGCTCGTGCCGGACTCGCTACGGGAAGCTTCATACTCCCTCGGCGTGCCCAAATGGAAGACCATTGTCAAGGTCGTGATTCCGACCGCATTCGGCGGCATCGTCACCGGCGTCATGCTTGGCGTGGCGCGTGTGATGGGCGAGACCGCACCACTGCTGATCTTGGTCTCGTACGCGGTGGGCATCAATTTCTCGCCGACCGCTGACACCATGGGCTGCGTTGCCCACCATGATCAACGCCGGCCGGGACCAGCCTCCACAGTTTCCTGGATATGAGCGGGTCTGGGCCGCTGCCCTGACCTTGATCATAATCGTGATGCTGCTCAATCTGCTGGCCCGCTTCATCGCGCGTGTCACGACACTCAAGGAGAAATAGGCCATGGCCAAGCGGATAGACGTGAGGAATCTCGACATTTACTACGGCGCCTTTCATGCCGTCGAGGATGTCTCGATGACCGTGGAACCACGTACCGTGACGGCCTTCATTGGCCCCTCCGGATGCGGCAAGTCCACCTTGCTCCGCACCCTGAACCGGATGCACGAGGTCATCCCCGGCGCACATGTCAAGGGCAGCGTGCAGCTCGACGGCACCGAACTCTATGGCCAGGGCGTCGATCCCGTCGCAGTACGCCGAGTTGTCGGCATGGTGTTCCAGCGGCCCAATCCGTTCCCGTCAATGTCCATCTTCGACAATGTTGCGTCGGGCCTGCGGCTGAACGGTGTGAAGAACAAGCAGATCCTGACCGACGCCGTGGAACGCTCATTGATCGCGGCAAATCTGTGGAACGAAGTCAAGGACCGGCTGGGCAGGGCCGGCATCGGCCTTTCAGGTGGGCAGCAGCAACGCCTGTGCATTGCTCGGGCGATCGCTGTCGAGCCTCAGGTGATCCTGATGGATGAGCCGTGCTCGTCACTTGATCCGATCTCCACGCTCGCAATCGAAGACCTGATCGGTCAGCTCCAGGAGCAATACACCGTAGTGATCGTTACGCATAATATGCAGCAGGCTGCTCGGGTCAGCGATCAGACTGCCTTCTTCAACCTCGCGGCCCAAGGAAAGCCGGGCAAGCTCATCGAGATAGGTCCCACGGAGAAGATCTTTTCGAACCCGGACGAGCAGGCGACCGAGGACTACATCACGGGACGATTTGGCTAGGCCATCAGCGCATCGCTCGGGAGCGTGGAGGCCAGCGAACACAGAAGCGTTCGCTGGCGTCGGGTAGAGCGTGCGCCGCTGCTGTCTGGTCCTCAGCGCACGCTCGGGCGCGAGCGAACACACAATGTGTGAAGTCTGTGTGTCTGGTAACGACTGGCTTTGTCCGAGTGGCCTTGAGCCCCACGCAACATAGACTCGGCCCGTGAGTGCGAAGGCTGGGTGGTACCCCGATCCCGGCGGGGGGCAAGGGCTCTTCCGGTACTGGGATGGCAAGGCTTGGTCAGCGGCTACTTCACCAAATCCGAGCGCACCTCCGCCCACCCAGGGTCTGGTAGGCGCGGGGACGGGCCGCCGGGCGGCCAGACGGGACAAACCGCGTACGGCCAAACGGGGCAACCGACATACGGCCAGAGCGGCCAGCCCTACGGCCAGAGTGGGCAGCCTGGATACGGACAGTCACCGTACGGGCAGAACTACGGCAGCGCGTACGCGAACTATCAGGAGTTAGAGAAGAAGAAGACACCGATCGGCTGGTGGATTGCCGGTGTAGCGCTCGTCGTCGTCATCGTCGTCGTTGCGGTGCTTGCCATTCGTGCGGTGACTGGCGGCGGCACCGGCATCACCGGCGGCCCGGTCGGGCCAACCATCGCAGGACGTCTGCCCTGCGGAGAGCACGGCCAGCCCCGAGCCCGAATCCCACCCGTCGGATGGACGAGTTCACGGCGGTCCGGTTTCCTACCCGATGCTCGGCTCGCCGTGGGGCGCGCCGCAAGGTGAGAACCGGGTGCCCTTCGGGAGCGATGTACAGAGTCAGCTGGTCCCAGTCGAGACTGACTATGACGGCAACGGCAGTAACTGGGTCGCCTCAATTCTGGTCGGTGAGCTGCAGGCCGGCGATGGATTCTTCACCCCCGAGCAAGGCTCCCAGATTGTCGTGAAATGCATTCTGGGCAAGTTCTACGGCGACAATCCCGTCAACAGCCACGTGACAGAGAACAAGAAGATCACCGTCGACGGCCACGATGCCTGGCTGGTGGAGTCGCATCTCACGTTCGACATCGCAGGGCTGAAGACCAAGGGCGAACTGCTCATTGTTGCGATCGTCTCCGCCGGGAATCGGTCTGGTCTCTACTACGCCTCCATACCGGATACCACGCCGGAGCTCGTGCAGCCGGCGCGCGATGCGCTGAACAACCTCAAGGTCGACGGTTAGACCAGCGCGTGCCGACCTGAAGTGGGCGGATTCTACGGCGCCCAGGATCGCGCGCCGCTGGCTTGGACGACCGAGCGAGCAGACACGCTTTTCGTCTGCGACTAATAGGCAGCGGCTTCAAAGCGCGATCCTCGCGAGCGGAGCGAGCAATCGGACAGCGCAGCAGGCCCAACTAACAGCGTGCTAAGCCGCGGCGAGCCTTCATCGCCACAACCCGGGCTGCACTCTCGGTAACCTGCTTCGCGAAGTCGGGGTCATCGGCTGCCTGGTCCTTGATCGCATCGGAGATCGTGGTTGCCAAATTGGCGTCGCCCACGATGAGGAGGTCCCCTCCAGCGCCAATGAAGCGGACTCCGCGATCGCCCGGCGGAAGAATCCGCATCGCGACAGCGGCGAGATCATCGGAGATCACCACTCCGCTGAACCCAAGATCCTTGCGCAGCATGTCGCCGATGATCATCGTCGAGAATGCTGCGCGGTGTTCGTCGTCGATCTTGCTGTAGAACGCCGACGACATCATCACCATGTCAGCTCCGGCGTCGATGGCCGCGCTGAATCCTGCCAGCGCCTCGTCGTGTCGCGTTGTCGTGCTGTCGACCACCCGAGTCATGTAATCGGTGTTGCCGCGTACCCGGCCGAGGCCCGGGAAATGCTTGACAGCCGTCGCGACGCCCGCGCGGTTCATGCCGTCGGTGAACGCGGTCACCTTCGCGGCCACGGTCTTCGGAGAGGGGCCGTAGCCGCGGCGAAGCTGACCGATCGGTTGGTTTACCCCGACCATGGCGGTGGGCACGATGTCTGCGACGGGGGCCAGATTTGCGCTGATCCCCGCTGCCCTGAGCTGGCGGCCCCACTCGTACGCATTCTGGCGCAGCTGTGCGTTCGACTGCCTGGCTTGCAGCGTTGCCGGCGGCATCCTCGTGAAGCCTGGACCCTTGAGCCGCTGCACCAGTCCACCCTCCTGGTCCGCGGCGAGCATGACTTTGACGCCCTCGGGGCTGGCCGCCGCATCTCGTACGCGGCCGACCACACGTCGGGTCGCCTGCATCCCGGCCGTGGAATTACCGAGCAGGATTACGCTGCCCGCTCGGGTCCGGGCGACGATCGCCTTCTCTGACGAGCCAATCCCGGTGGAGCCGACACCCACCATCAGCAGCTGCCCAACCCGTTCCGACAGGCTCATTTTGCCTACGAGCTCGGCGCAAGGTTGGTTCACGGTGAAGGATTCCGACGGTGTGGCGATCGTCGTGCCGCTCGGTGATGGCGTCGGACCCAGTGGGTTCGAGATGGCTGATTTGGTTGGCGTCCCGGCAGCCGGTGGCGCCGCGGTCTGTGATGCACCGCACCCGGTCAGCGCGGCAGCAGTCAACAGCGCGCAGCTGACGAGCCACGCTCGCCGGCCACTTCTCGCTGGATGCACAGCACCTCGATCCCCGTCAGTTCACCGCACGAGCCTGTTGGCGGCCAGTGCGATGCGGACACTAGGGTTATCGCATCCCGGTGAGGACGCGGCGGCGCGTCCACACCTGTACGCCCACACGGTTCTGGAGGACAACCCCATGTCGAGCGTCACCAGCGTAAGCCCACGCACTCTGGCCGACGTAATTCCCGGAGGCCTCGTCCGCAGCATCGCGCTCGTCATCGGCGGCGCCATTTTCGTCGGACTCACCGCTCAGGTCTCGATCCCGTTGCCCTTCACTCCAGTGCCCCTCACCCTGCAAACCTTCTCGGTCTTGCTGGTCGGGGCTGCGCTGGGCAGCGCCCGCGGAGCAGCGTCCATGGCCTTGTATCTGCTAGCCGGGGTCGCTGGAGTGCCATGGTTTGCGGACCATCAGAGTGGCTGGGCGTTCGCCTCGATCGGCTACATTGTGGGCTTCGTTGCGGCGGCTTGGCTGGTCGGACGGCTCGCTGAGCGGGGCGCTGACCGTCGCGTGCTGCCGGCCATCGGCATGATGGCGCTGGGCAACCTCGTCATCTACGCCTTCGGAGTTGCGGGCTTGATGGTGATCGCACATCTGTCGCTCGGCAAGGCGCTGGCTCTCGGCGTACTGCCCTTCTTGATCGGCGATGCCATCAAGATCTTGCTGGCCGCGGTTCTCCTTCCAGGCACGTGGAAGCTGATCAACTCTCGCAAGGGCTCTCAAGCGTCTTAGGCGATGGCGTTCACAGCCGAGGTTCTCGCGGCAGGTCAGGGCGGCGGCCACGCGGTGGTCGTGCCCAAAGAGATCGCGGCCGCATTCGACTCCAAGCGGCCTCCAGTGCTGGCGCACGTCAATGGCGTCGAATACCGTTCCCGACTGATGGTCTATGGCGGGCAGAGCTACCTCGGCTTGCGCAAGGATCTGCTGCGGCAGCTCGGCGTGGGGCCCGGCGATCAGATTGAGATCGAGCTGATCGAGGATCATCAGGACCGAGTCGTCGTCGAGCCGCCTGAGCTGACGCAGGCGCTGGCAGACAACGCGGCAGCTAAGGCGGCGTACGAGAAACTGCCCTTTACGCACCGCAATGAGTACGCGCGCTGGATCGATGAGGGGAAAAAGCCTGAGACCCGCACTGATCGGGTCGCCAAGACAATCAGACGGCTGACCGAGCCGCGCTGACCACCATCTGGTGACCACTTGTCGGCAACCTACGTCCAGGTATGTGTCCTCGAGGCGAGTAGTAGAAAGTCAGGGAGCACTCTCAGTCAGCGAGCCCGAGAAGGGCGTTCTCGATCACTTCGGTCATCGCGGGGTGGATCCAGTATTGGCCTCGTGCCACCTCTGGCGCAGGCTGTTCAAAGCTCATGGCCTGAATCAGCGGCTGGATCAATGACGATGCCTGCGGCCCGATCACGTGGGCACCGATCAGGACCTTTGACTCCGCGTGGGCAATGACCTTGACGAAATGGTCGACGTCTTCCGTCGCCCAGCCGAACGCCGTATCCCCGTAGTCCTGGCGCGAGACCACATAGTCCATCCCCTCTTCGGCGGCCTGCGCCTCCGTCAAACCGACCGAGGCCACTTGCGGCATCGAGAAGACAGCCCGAGGCACGGCTCGACGATTACCGGTGATCATCGAGTCCGGGTGCAGCAAGTTGTGTTGCACAACGCGTGCGTCCTTGTTGGCGACATGCTTGAGCTGCTGTCGAGAGGACACGTCGCCCAGTGCGAAGACGCCGTCCGCGGTGGTCCGCTGGTACTCGTCGACGATGATCAGCCCATCGTCGTCTGCCTCGATCCCGCCGTGCGCCAGGTCGAGAGTGTCGCCGTTCGACGTCCGCCCCGTTGCAACCAACAAGACGTCGGCAGCTAGCTGCTCCACGCTCCCCGGCCGGGCCCTCGAGCCGCACCCGTACGCGTCCGTCGGGTGTGCTTTCGACCTCTTTGACTCTCGTGCTGACGCGGACATCCACTCGCCGTCCGAGGAGGTCTGTGAATCGCTCAGCAATCTCAACGTCCTCCCGCCGCAGTAACACCTCTGATCGGTTCACCACGGTGACGGCGGTTCCGAACGCGGAGAAGACGTGAGCAAATTCAGCCGAGACGTAGCCGCCACCGATGATGACCATGGATTGCGGCAGCTCGGACAGCCTCATCACCGTGTCGGAGGTATGGATGTCCACCGAACTCAGTCCTGGTAGTTCGGGAACGACGGGACGGCTCCCAGCGGCAATGACCACCCGGTCCGCATCAATTGTCTCCCCGATGCCGACGTCCAGCTCCCGCGGCCCGACAAAGCGTGCTCGCGCGTCGAAGACTGTCACGTTCTGGCTCCGGTAGCGGTACGCCCGGCCATTGGCAGCCTTTGGATCAATGCGGCCAAAGATTCGATCTCGGATCTCGCGCCATCGGACGCCGTGCAGGTCTAGATCAACACCGAGCCTGGCGGCCTGGATCGTCGAAGCGGCGAGATCGGCCGGATGGACGAGCATCTTGCTCGGAATGCAGCCGACGTTGAGGCAGGTGCCGCCGAAGGTGCCCATCTCGACCAACGCGACACTGAGGTGGTCGAACCTGTCGTCGATGATCGAGTTGCCTGAGCCCGTGCCGATGATGCAGAGGTCGAAGTGACGCACCCCGCCATCGTGCCAGCACCGCCATAGCGTTACTGCCCGATATCGCTTGCCGCATACCCGAAAACCGAGCCACGATAAGGCGATGGGTGGCACAAGCCTCGGCGGTCGGTTGAGCCGTCATCGGCGAAATCGGATCTCATACCTCGCGCTCGTCCGGCGCTCGAGCAACTACACCATGCATGCGTGGTACATCCGGGTAGTTGCGCTGGTGATCATTGCAAGTCTGTCCATTGAAAGTCGCAGCAGCATCTTGGCGATCGCCTTGTGTCTCGCTACTTCTCTCGGCAGTTTGCTGCTCTGGATCAATGAGCGGCACCTCCGGCGCGGCACTGTGCCGCGGTTTTGGCTGTCTCAGGTCTACCTGCGGAACGTGATCAAAACCGATGGGGTGCATCGGTTGAGCCTCGGGTCGTACTTCGAAATTCCCGAAGCCTTCGTGTTGATCGCGATTCCCGCATGGATCGCGACTGATGACCCACAGTGGGCGCGGCTCGTCATGTTGGCTGCAGGAACAGTGTTCTTGATCACGACAGCCCTGCTGATCTTCAATGATCACACCTGGTACAACCCCGGGGAGACGGATCCGCCCGCCTGGCATGAGATCTTCCGACTCCTGGCGGGCCCGATCACGGCGCTTCCCGTCTGCCTCATCGCTCTGCCTGCTGACTGGGGACCAAACGGCTGGCTCGCGGCGCTGGCCATTTCACTGATGCCTCTTGCGGTGGTGGGTTCCCGAATATCAGATACCGACCTGATCTTGAAGACGCTGCCGGCACTTGTACAAGAAGAATCGCACGCGGGCCGTGAACTCGTGCTCAGCGAGACGCACGGCGCGCTCTCGACCAATCTCCGGCTGATCGAGCAGCAAGCCCGTGAAATCCGTGATCTTGCCCCTACCCTCTACGAGCTTGCCGTCTCAGCGAACAGCCGGCTACGCGAGACCCTGACGCTCGCCCAGCTCGGCCGTGACAGCTCGCGGAGCGTGCAGAATCTCGAGGCTCCGGTACTCACGCTGGCGCGGGCGGTGGGGGCCAAGGCCAACGTGGACATCACAGTCGAGACGCTCTCCTCCACTGATCGTGATCTTGCGCGGTTGGTTCTCAACGATCTCGTCGGCAACGCCTTGAATGCGGGAGCCGGCGCTATCGACGTTGCAATCGCGCCCGATGACGGACGCGTCGCTATCTCAGTGACTGATGACGCCCCACCGATGGTGGACGGAGTATGGAAGACTCCCGGAACAAGCTCGGCGCGGCTAGAGGCACGTCTGGGAGATCTCTCCGGATCACTGACCTCGGCACATAACGGCGCCACCAAGACCGTCACCGCCCGCTGGGTGCCAGAAAGTGAGTGATCAAATCCACAGATGATCAAGGATCGACAGTTGATCGCGGGGCGTGAGCGTCGGGAATCGCGCACCACCGCGCTGAGGAGGAGCGAGCAGACACGCTCTTCGTCTGCGAGTGACGACGAAGTAGGCGGATTCCACGCGCGATGCGCGAGCGCCCATCGGAAGGCGATGGAGGGCCAACGCTGACTATGGGTGTACTTCTGGTTGACGACGTGCCCGGTGAGCGTGCGAACTTCGAGCAGGCGTTCGGACGGGACCTTACGGTGGCGCCGTCCATCGATCAGCTGAACGAGCAGCTGCGGCGAGGGCTTACCTGGAACCTGGCGTTCGTGGACTTCAACCTGAGTTCCCAGACGAGCACCGGGCTGACAGCCCTGCTCCGGCTGCATCATGAGCGGCCGGCGACACAGATCGTCACCTACAGCCAGTTCACCGAGAGCGGTCGCACCCTGTACGCCGCTGCGGCTCATCACTGGTTCGATGCGTCAGCGCTGATGGACAAGACGAAGAACGATCCCGGCACGCTGGTGCACTATCGCGACTCGATTTGCAATGGCATCAATCCGACGCCGGTGCCGTGGCAGCGGCGCCTGCAGTGGGCACCGCTGATCGACAACCTGCTCGCCGATGCCTCCTGGGTGAGGATTTGGCGGGCGCTCCGCGACGCCGCGGGCGACATGGCGCTGGTCGCCGAAATGTTGCACGTCGACTCCAGCAGCCTGCGAGGTTTCAAGGACCGCGCCACCGAGGCGGCCATTCAGTTCAACGAGAAGTTCCACGACATTCCGCACCCAGGGCGCACGCGGAACAAGAAAGGCATCTTGGCCGCGTTTGCCGCCGAGCACCGTCACTTCCTGACGGCGCCGGACCTCTCCACCGTGATGTCACCTGGCACCCGGCGTCGCTGCTAGCCGAGCGCGTTCTTACGCCGGCGCGGGCTGTCGCGGGATGGCGAGGTAGTGCTGACGCTCAGCCGGCTCGAAGTGCTCGATTGCGTAGCGCAGTGCGGTACGCGGCATGATCGGTGCAAATTGATCAAGAAAGCGGCGCAGCTCGTCTCGATCGACCCGCTTGCCCGCCTCGCGCAGCGACCAGCCAACGGCCTTGTGAATCAGGTCATGCGCGATCAGGCAACAGAATCACGGCGAGCCGATAGAGATCGGCCGTCTCGCCTCGAGGAAGGAAGTGCTGGCTGCTGACCATGGCAATCCTGCGCTCCCACAGCAAGTCGCTCTGGACGAGCTGGTAGAGCGGTGCTCGGTCGCGATCCAGCAGATAACCTCCGACGATCGGACCGCAGCTCACATCGACCAGGTCCCAGTTGTTCACATAGCTGGTGTTGCCGAGATAGGTCTCATAGATCAACCGCAGTTCCCCGTCGTCGGGCCGTTTGACGCTCTTCCTCGCGCGCTCGCTCATGACGATGAGTGTGATAAGCCGATGCTCATGGATCGGGCTGCGCAGCATCGAGAGCCATTCGGCTGGTTCAAAAGCTGACGCGATGTACGGCTTCGCCAGCTGGCGAAGCTCACCAACTTTGAGGCCGAGGAAGATGTCCCCTTCGCCATAGCTTCCGGGCGAGACCTTGAAATACCTAGAAAGCGTCCGTGCATTTTCCGGGCTCGCAGCAGCATCCATAGCCCGTACCAGGTCGTCCATGATCGTCACGATGCCACGAGCAGACGACATCGAGCGGACGGCAACGCTAATCATATATTTCCTATAGTGAGACAGGGAATTGCGAAAGTGCTTGTTCGTGCTTACGTTGTGGGCGAAAGGCCGAGGGACAAGGACACGCAACGTGAACACGCTTCTGTACCGCAGGCTCCATCTGGACTTGCGGCGTACCGCCAGTGCGGTCTGTTCCGCGATCGTGCGGAGCTGATCTCAAACACTCTGTCATTCCAACCGCAGCCGCACTGCGCCGTCCCTTGATCATCTGTGTTGTCGAAAGAGACCTTCCATGCCCAAAAACCGAAATTCGATCAATCTTGTCAAGATCGCCACCGACCTTGCCAGGCAGAATGCCCTCTGGGAGCCGCTGGTGTCCTACGATCCGGTCGCTCGCTATTACCTCCGCCTCGCCCGCGAACCCGAGTTCGAGGCCTGGCTGCTGACCTGGCTCCCCGGCCAGGGCACCGACTGGCACGACCATGGCGGGAGCGCCGGTGCCTTCATCACGCTCCGGGGCGTACTCACCGAGCGGCACGCCGAAGTTGGGTACGGTCCGCCTCGGATCCTTCCAGGGGTCCGGGAGCTGGATGCAGGTGCGCTGCGGTCCTTTGGTTCACGGCACGTACACGAAGTCACCAACCGCGGAGTGGAACCAGCAGTGAGCTTGCATGTCTATGCGCCATCCCTGAGTGAAATGCGTCAATACGAGGTGCGAGGCGATCTACTCCATGTCGCGACTTCCCGGCTGGTCGGAGTGAATTGGTGACGGCTGATCTCTCCGATGTCGCACGTACGGGTCCAAGAACCATCGACGATGTGCTGCAGTCGGCGCGAAGTCGCATCCCGAGGCTCACTCCAGCGGAGGCCGACGCCGCCCGGCGCGCCGGTGCGGTCGTGGTGGACATCAGACCAGCCGCTCAACGGAAGTCGGAAGGCGCCTTGCCGGACGCACTCGTCATAGAGCGCAATGTCTTGGAGTGGCGCTTCGATCCCACCAATGACGCTCGATTGGCGATCGCTGATTACGACCTGCAGGTCATTGTCGTCTGTCAGGAGGGCTATACCTCTAGTCTCGCTGCCGCCTCGTTGCAGGACCTCGGCATCCATCGAGCGACCGATGTCATCGGCGGGTACGCGGCGTGGCGCAAGCTGCTGTGAGGCTGGGAGGGTGCGTTTTCACGGCGTTTCCAGGGCGTTTTGACGGCGCGGCCGGCGGAAGGGCCCTCAGGCCGCAGTCGGCCTCAGACTCCGGCGTAGGAGTGCAGGCCCGAGACCAGCAAGTTGATACCGATGAAGTTGAACCAGAACGACGCCATGCCGATGATCGCGATCACAGCCGCTCTGGTGCCTCGCCAGCCGGCCGTCGCACGGGCGTGCAGATAGCCCGCGTAGATCACCCAGGTGACCAGAGCCCAGGTTTCCTTCGGATCCCAGCCCCAATAGCGTCCCCATGCATATTCGGCCCAAATCGAGCCCGCGACCACCGTGAAGGTCCAGAGCGGAAAGGCGAAAGCCAAGAATCGATACGCGATCAAGTCGATCTTGCGGGAGCTGGGGAGCCGCTCGAGGTAGCCGTTGACGTCGTCTCGCTCCTCGGCGCGCTTCTTGATCAGGTAGAGAATCGACATCACACCGCCGACGTTGAACGCGGCTCCGGAGATGGCCGCGGCCACGATGTGGATCAAGAACCAGACTGAGTGCAGCGCCGGCACCAGCGGCGCCACCGCGACGTAGAACACGGTCACCGCCAGGCCGTTACCGACAGCGGCGAGCAGAGTGACAGGCAGGCCCAGCCAGCGGACTCCGGCGCGCCAGACCATGATCAAGTACGCACCGACGATAAAGATCATCGCCGTGATGGTGAACTCGAACATGTTGCCCCACGGCGCCCGGTGCGCAGCGAGCCCGCGCAGCAGCAGCCCGGCCACGCTCAGCAGGAAGCCGATGACGGTCAGCGCAACACCCATCCGGCCGAACTGTTCGACTCGCCGGCTGGTCGCCGGATGATTTTCAGCGTTGCCGGTGGGCTGATCGCGCCCGTCGACAAGCTCAGGGCGCATGCCGGGAGGCCGATTGTCGAGAGGCTCAACGCGCGTACTGGAAGCCTCCGAATGCGTCCGCTCGGAGGCCGAAACATTGGCCAGCTCCCGCTCGCCCTCCGCGGCCGGGCCCAGTCGGCGCGCGGCTGCCCACTCGGCGGCGTGCGCGAACATCGCCAGCACGTAGACCACGACCGAACTCACCAAGGCGACGTTGGAGTAGTACTCATACCTCACGTCGCGCTCACATCCTCGGGCCTCCGAGACAGCTCGGTGGCAAGCTCGGCAACATCATCGGTCAGGCCAGCACGGGCGTCCGCACGATCCAGGCCGCCGACTTCCACCACACTACGGCCTCCCTCTGTCATCGCGGATTCGAATCCAAACCCGCCGCGGCCGGACGAAGAGCGACAGGCACAAGCCGGCCACCGCGAACGCCAACGCAATGAGAGAAATGGGGACACCAGGGGTGTCGCCAATCTGCAGCTTCACCCAGCGCACCCAACCGTCCAGCTGGATCGAACCCTTGCCGCCGGGGAGGTTGACGCCGTCACCGACGCTGAGGGCAATTCGTACTGGCTGGCCATCGCTCTGCCTGAGCTGGCTGAGGCCCGCGGTGTCGAGGGAATAGACGTTCTCAGGCTTCCCCGTCTCCACCTTCGGCGGGCCGTACCAGACGTTGGCAAACAGCGCGGGGTTGAGCGCATCGGGGAAGGCCGACTGCGGGCCCTGGTCGCCGAGCACCGCGGTAGGCAAGAAGAGTGCCTCGAAAGCCAGGCGCTCGGGCCGGGCATCGGGAGCCTTGATAACACCCAGCGACGTGAAGTTGCTGTCCTGGGGCAGCATGACTACCGGACCTGAGAACGCGATGTTGCCCTGAGCATCTTTCACGGTGACCTTCGGCGCGTAACCATGGCCGATCAAGTGCACCGTGGTACCGCCGACGTTGAGCGGCTTGTTGACCTCCAGAACCTCTTGGCGAGGCGCTGCTCCTGGCCGCTCGGTCACCTCCACGTTCGCTCGGAACAATCGGGCTGCTCCGCGCTGCACCGGCCCGGTCTCGAACCGGACGTCGAAGTCCTTGACAGTCACGCTGAACGGCACCAGATCGGCCTCAGTAAACCGGGCGCCCGCCGAAAAATCGTCGTATTGGGTGAGGTTGTTGGAAAAGCCCTGCCCGACGATCACGACGCTCGTGCCACGGAAACCGAACAGCGCGCCGATCGCGACCCCGATGAGCACGAAAACCAGGCTGACGTGAAACACCAGATTCCCAGCCTCGCGGAGGTAGCCGCGTTCGGCCGCGACGCTGTCACGATTGACATCGACGCGGTAATGCCGCCGGCGCAGCTCGGCAGCTGCGCGCCCGAGAAGGTCTTCGTCGCGATTGTCGATCTCTGCTTTGGCATAGGCGGGCAGCCGTGCGAGGTTGCGTGGCGTCTTCGGGGGCCGGGCTCGCAACGCCCTGGCGTAAACGCCGACCCGGGGAATGATGCAACCGACGAGGGAGACGAACAGCAGCAGGTAGATCGCGGAGAACCATGGCGAGCTGTAGACCCCGAACAGCCCGACCTTGTCGTAGATCGGGCCGAGCGTGGGATGTTCGTTGATGAAGTCGGCTACGCGGACCGGCGAGATCCGCCGTTGTGGCACGAGCGAGCCGGGAATGGCCGCCAGGGCAAGCGCGAACAACAAGATCAGCGCCGTACGCATCGAGGTCAGCTGAGTCCACAGATAGCGCAATCCGCCGCGCCACCCCAGCCGTGGTAATTCGGAGCGGGGCTCCGGACCACTCGAGTCCGCCGAGGACTCGCGAGTCTTGATCGCCGTCACCGCAAGATCCTCATCACCTCAGATAACCGTCTCAAAGTTCGACGCCCACTGTCGCAACATTGCGGTCAGCGTGTTCCAGGTGCCGGTGATAAGCAACAGTCCGACGAGGATCATCGAGATCCCACCAATTCGCATGATCAGCTGCTGCCGCTCCCGCAGGAACGCGACGGCGCGAGCCATCTTGGTAAAGGCCAGCCCAGCAATCACGAAAGGGATGCCCAGCCCGAGGGCGTAAACGAAGCCGAGCAGCCCGCCGCGCAGAGCGGTGCCTTCGTTGAAGCCGAGATTGACCACGACCCCGAGCGTTGGTGATAGGCAAGGCGTCCAGCCGAGTGCGAACACCACGCCAATCAGCGGTGCCGCCGCAACGCCTACTGCCGGGACGCGATGTAGCCGCAGGTCGCGCTGGCCGATCGGCAGCAAGCCAGCGAAGATCAAGCCGAGCAGGATGATCAACACACCGAGCACTCGAGTGATCACGTCGCGATACTCCGCCAGCAGCCGTCCCGCCGAACCAGCGACAACACCGGTGATGACAAAGACCACTGCGAATCCCAGTACGAACAGCGAGGCACCAGCGAGCATCCGGCCCCGATGAGGCGATCCCTCGACGACCTCGGCGGCGCCCAGACCCGTGGCGTACGAGAGATAACCAGGCAGCAGTGGCACTACGCACGGCGAGAAGAAGGACACCAGCCCTGCGAGCAGCGCCACCGGAAGCGCCAAGGCCATCGAGCCACCAACTGCAGCTTCAGCCCAGGTCGCCAGATCCAGCGCGATCATCTATCGGCCATCCGCTACGTCGTTGATCATGTCCACGAGGGTGATCTTCGAGACCTCACTGAGCACTCGGACGGCCAGCCGGCCTTGGCGGTCGATGATCATGGTCGAGGGGATGGCGCTCGGCGGCAGCTCGCCGGCGAAGGCGAGCAGCACTTTGCCAGTTGGATCGTAGATGTTGGGATAGCTGATCTTGAAGCTCCGAACGAAGGCCTGCGCCGGTGCCGGATCGTAGTCCTTGCTCGTGATGCCGACGAACTGGGCAACATCCTTGGTCTCCACGCTCGCCGCCTGAAGATCGGGTGCTTCCTTCCGGCAAGGCGGGCACCAGGAGCCCCAGACATTGATCACGACGACCTTGCCGCGGAACTCTTCGGTCGAGATCGTCTTGTTACCGCCGAGCACCAGGCCTGATACGGCAGGCAGCTCCTTTCGCTGCTCGGGTGCGACTCTGGTGAGGTTGCGTGGCACGTTGGGATAGCCCACCTGACCGGCGCTGCGGGTCTGCTCATCTGCCCCGGTACTGGCACAAGCCGTCAGCATCAGCGCGGCCGCCAGTCCGGCGGCGATGCGGACCGCAGTACGCCGCAGCATCAGGCCCCTGCGACGAACTTCTTGGTCTGGTGCGGACGAAGCAGCTTGGCGACCGGCTCCACGTAGCTGACCGAGGTCACGTGAGCATCTATGTAGGTGAATGACGTGACACTGCCAAGGGTGCATTGGCGCTTCCGAGGATCATGAGCCATCCGCCGGCCCTCCGCGTTGCAGCGCGCCACCCAGATTGGAAGCTGATGGGTCACGATCACAGCTTCGTGCCCCAATGCCGCCGCCGCTACGTCTCTCATCGCCGGGCGCATCCTGGCCAAGATGTCGGCGTAAGCCTCGCCCCAGCTCGGCCTGGCAGGATTTCTGAAGTACAGCCAATTCCTCGGGCGGCGCAGCGCGCCGTCAAAGGAGATCCGCAGGCCCTCGAAATAGTTCGCCGCCTCGATCACCCGAGCATCGATGACTACGGGCAAGCCGAGGATTTCCGCGATAGGCGCCGCCGTCTCTTGCGCCCGCTCGAGCGGTGAGGACCTGATATGGACGACATCGCGATCGCGGAAATGCTCAGCCACGCGCTCCGCCATTTCCCTGCCAAGCTCGGAGAGGTGGTAGTCGGGAAGTCGTCCATAAAGCAGGCCCGCGGGGTTGTACACCTCTCCATGACGTACAAGATGCACAATCGTCCGGTTCTGAACCATCCGGCCCCTCCGTCTGCTATCCCGAAGCGCTCGCGGCTGCAGCCGCCGCGGCAGGGAGCGCCTCGACGATCCGATCCATCGCTCTATCATCGTGCGCCGAGGACAGGAACCAAGCTTCATACACGCTTGGCGGCAGATAGACGCCTGCATCGAGCATGGAATGGAAGAACGCTGCATAGACAACGGCGGACTGCTGTGTGGCGGTAGCGTAGTCCGGCACGGCGGTCACGCCTTCGCTTACGAAGAAAACGCTGAACAAGTTCCCCGCATTCTGAATGACGTGCGACACACCAGCCATATTCAGCGCGGCCTGTACCTCGGCTCGCAGCTGCGCCGCTGTGCGGTCGATCCGCCCGTAGACCTCCTGCGTCGCGAGCCGCAGGGTCGCCAGACCCGCCGCGGTCGCAATGGGGTTTCCGGAAAGTGTGCCGGCCTGGTAGACGGCGCCAACCGGCGCCAGATTCTGCATCAGCTCAGTCGAACCGCCGAACGCCGCCGCCGGGAACCCACCGCCCATCACCTTGCCGAACGTCATCAGGTCCGGCCGCACGCCATCAAGCCCGAACTGTCCTGATCGGCTCACCCGAAAACCGGTCATCACCTCATCGGAAATGAACAAAGCGCCGTGCTCGCGGGCGAGGTCAGCCAGGAAAGCGTTGAAACCGACGCCATCCTCGATGCCTGGGGGAACGACCCCCATGTTGCCCGGTGCGGCCTCGGTGATCACGGCCGCGATCTCGTCGCCGTACCCGGCGAAGGCGGCTCGGACGGCTGTCCGGTCGTTGTAGCCGAGAACAAGAGTGTCCGCGATGGTCGCGTCGGTGACACCTGGCGTACCGGGTATCGAGAGGGTTGCCACTCCGGAGCCGGCCGCGGCAAGCAGGGCGTCCACGTGGCCGTGGTAGCAGCCGGCGAACTTGATGATCTTGTTGCGACCGGTGACGCCTCGCGCCAAGCGCAACACCGACATCGTGGCCTCGGTACCGGAGTTGACCAAGCGAACCTGCTCGACGGGCATCCGATCGATGATCTCCGCAGCAAGATCAACTTCTGCCTGCGTCGGTGCGCCGTACGACGTTCCGCGCTGTGCCGCATCGGTGACCGCCCCAATGACCTCCGGATGGGCGTGGCCGAGCAGCATCGGACCCCAGGAACACACCAGATCGACGAGCTCGTTTCCGTCGAGGTCATAAAGGTACGGGCCGCTGGCGCGGGCAACGAACCGCGGCGTTCCTCCGACCGATCGGAATGCGCGTACCGGCGAGTTGACCCCGCCTGGAGTGACGAGCTGGGCTCGCTCGAACGCAGCCTCGCTGCGCACCGTGCTGGACGCTGGACGGACGGTCATTGCTGGCAGCGCACTAAGATTTGTGTCCCGAGCTCGACGGGCGTTGGAGCGACTGTGCCCAATCCAAGGCCCAGTAGCTCAAGATCACGTCGGCACCGGCACGACGGATCGAAGTCAGAGCCTCGCTGATCACAGCGTCCCTATCGATCCAGCCGTTCGCCGCGGCGGCCTCGACCATGGCGTACTCGCCGGACACGTTGTAGGCCGCCACCGGCAGGTCGAACGCGTCACGAACCGCGCGCACCACATCGAGATAGCCGAGCGCAGGCTTCACCATGACGATGTCGGCACCCTGTGCGATGTCGAGCGCCACTTCCCGGAGCGCCTCACGCATATTGGCCGGATCCTGCTGATAGGTCCGGCGATTGCCTGTGAGCGACGACGCCACGGCCTCACGGAACGGGCCGTAGAACGCGGACGCGTATTTCGCAGAGTAGGCAAGGATCGCAACATCCTCGGCGCCGGCTCCGTCCAGCGCCTCTCGGATCGCACCGACCTGGCCGTCCATCATGCCGCTGGGTCCGACCACGTGAGCTGCCAGCTTCTGCGTGGAGCGCCGCCATCTTGGCGTAGATCTCAATGGTGGCGTCGTTGTCGACCGTGCCAGACGGCGTCAGCACGCCGCAGTGCCCATGATCGGTGAACTCATCGAGGCAGACGTCGGACATGACCAGGCATTCGTCGCCGACCTCCTGGCGTACGGCACGGATCGCGGTCGTCAAGATGCCATCGGGATCGAGGGCACCCGAGCCGCGCGCATCCTTGCGTTCCGGTACGCCGAACAGCATGACGCCCGCGAGGCCTGCATCCGCGGCCTCGACCGCCGCCTTACGGAGCGTGTCCAGGGTGTGTTGGACGACCCCGGGCATGGAGCTGATCGGACGCGGCTCATGCAGACCCTCAGCG
The DNA here is from genome assembly GCA_963712625.1 of uncultured Actinomycetota bacterium. Lineage (GTDB taxonomy): Bacteria > Actinomycetota > Actinomycetes > Propionibacteriales > Propionibacteriaceae > Microlunatus. The sequence goes on along the minus strand of CAVQIU010000008.1, from coordinate 108,976 downwards.
ACGAACATGGGCAAGATCAATTGACGCGGCTCGAGGGTGGTCTCGGCCACCATCTCTCGCACAGCTGCAGTGGTCCGCAGACGCCTGGGCCGATGTTCGATTGCTCGCGCCTCTTCCGCACGGCGGCGTGCGATCCCAGTTCTCACAGCTTGCTACTCCTCTAGGAAACTGCTGCCAAAGCGCACGTTACTGGGCCAGGAACGTGCAACATGCCCGCACTATTGTGCCAAGACGGTCAGCGACTGACTTCAGACACGGATCGCGCCCCTCGCCGTGCTGAGGCGGAGCGAGCAGACACGCTTTATCGTCTGCGAGCGACGACGAAGTAGGCGAGCTCGAAGGCGCGATTCGCGCGGCAGCGATGTTCGCGCCGCCGATCTGCAGGAGAGGCCGACGAAACGCGTCGGAGTGGAGAAGATCCTCCGAGACGTCGTTTCGTCGGGTTCGACGAAGACGGCGGCCTGCCAGCGAACATCGCAGCGAGCGGAGCGAGCCACGCTTCATCGTCTGCGAGCGAGACGAAGTAGGCGAGCTCGAAGGCGCGATTCGCGCGGAACGAGCGAAAGCGAGTGGAGCAATCAAACCTTGCGCCTCGTCCCGGGACGTCGCTGCGAGGGCTTGAGGACCGGTTCGCCGGCATCCAGAAAAGCGTCTCGCCGCAAGGCCGCGAAGCTGGCCAATGCATCGGCCAAATCCACGACCGACGGCTTCGCAGCAATTACGTCCACCCGCAGGCCATGCTCCTCACATGTGCGCGCCGTTGCCGGCCCGATGACCGCGATGATCGTCGATGTGTGCGGCTTCCCAGCAATACCGACCAGGTTGCGCACGGTCGAAGACGAGGTGAATACCACGGCATCGAACTTGCCGGTCTTGATCGCCTCGCGGATCGGCGCGGGTGGCGGGGTAGCGCGCACCGTGCGGTAAGCGGTGACGTCCTCAACCTCCCAACCCAGATGCCTCAGGCCCTCGGCCAGAGTCTCGGTGGCAATGTCGGCTCGCGGCAGGAAGACGCGGTTGATGGGGTCGAGCACCTCGTCGTACGGCGGGAACTCGGCTGCCAAGCCAGCTGCGGATTGCTCTCCCTCTGGCACGAGGTCAGGCTCGATTCCCCAAGCCTGCAAGGAATTCGCGGTCACCTCGCCGACCGCTGCCACCTTGAGGCCAGAGAAGGCTCGAGCGTCCAACCCGTACTCCTCGAACTTCTCCCGTACGGCCCGGACCGCGTTGACCGAGGTGAATGCCACCCACTCGTATCGGCCCTCGACCAGCCCGCGGATTGCCTTGTCCATTTGAAGCGGACTGCGCGGCGGCTCGACAGAGATGGTGGGCACCTCTTCGCTGTGGGCACCGTAGGTGCGCAGCCGCGCCACCATTGGCGCGGCCTGGTCCTTGGTACGAGGCACCAGGACTCGCCAGCCGAAGAGCGGCTTGGTCTCATACCAGCTCAGCTCATGACGCTGCTCGGCGGCAGCTCCGATGATCACGTGCACCGGGTCGGAGGCGGGCGCTCGTACCGACCTCACCGCAGCCGTCAGCCCGTCGAGATTCGTCGTCAGCGTGATCTGCTCGGTGCTGCCGCCATGCAGGGTCACGACCACATGATCGTCTCCCGGCCTGCCCGCCGCCTTGGCCGCCTCGACCAAACCGCTCACCATCGACACCACGGTGCTCACCACGATCGTCGCGGCTGCTCCCCACTGAGCCGTGCCGCTCTTGCTGAACTTGCCATCGGTAACAGAGGCGAACTGCACACCTCCAGCATGGATCAGATCGATACCTGCGTACTCGGGCACGGCGGTAAGACTGGATACCCCGGGCACGACCTCGAAGTCGATGCCACCGCGTACGCACGCGGCTGCCTCATCGGCGACCGCGTTGTCCAAGAACGGATCACCGGCAACGAGGCGTACCACTCGGCTCCCGGTCGAGGCTTGCTTGAGTACGATCTTGGCCCGCGCGGAAGGGCTCAAGGGCTTGCGCGCCTCGGTCAGACCGATGGTGATCACCTCGGCATCTTCGGCAAGCGTGATAGCCGCGTGGGTCAGAATCTCCCGCTGTCGATCGTTGTCAAGGATCACTGAGCTCGCATCGGCGAGAGCAGCAACGGCGCCTAGTGTCAGCAGATCAGGATCACCAGGGCCGGTGCCGACGAAGATCACGCGACCTTTGGCGACAGGTGCGGTTGGAGTGGCTGAGGGGGAGGTCCGGGGCCTACGAGCCGAGGATGTACTCACTGACTTCTCGCGTTCTGTTGTCAGCTCGGCCGCCTCATCAGCGGTCGGAGCCAGGTTGTTCAGACGTTTCGCTCCCGCAACTTCGCCAGCGCCTCACCAGCGTAGGTGGCCCCGAACTGCTGCGGATCCATCGATGATCCGTACGCCTCCAGCCGTAATACTGGGCCCGCTTTGGTCGGTTCTGACAAGTTGCTCAGTAACGTTCTCCCAATTACCGCCGTCAGAGTCAAATCGAGACTTGTACCACGAACCCCCGTGACGGCCGCGTGGGCCCCTACCGGTGCCGTACAGCCAGCCTCCAGTGCCGCGAGAAAACCCCGCTCTACAAGGGATTCCGCTCGCGCAACCGAGTTGTCGAGAGTGGCCAGATGGTGCCGAATCTCAATACTGAGAGAACGATGAATTTCTAGTGCGAGGGCACCTTGTCCAGGTGCTGGAAGCATCACCTGATGATCAAGGATCTGTGCTGGGAGACTGCTTCACGACGGATCTCGCGGATCATCGCTTCGGACTCGCCGAGTACGCCAAGACGACGCAGTCCCGCCGCGGCCAAGATCACCGCATCAACCTGGCCCTCTCGCACCCGCTCGATTCGGGTGTCGACATTCCCCCGGATCGGCACCACGTCCAACCGAAGACCCCGGCCGGCCGCCCAGTCGAGGATCTGCATGGCGCGTCGTGGAGCCCCGGTTCCGACCCGGTCGCCGTTGGCAAGATCATCAAGTCGGCGCCCCACGAGTACGTCTCGGGTGTCCTCACGCGCCGGAATGGCGATAATCTCAAGATCGTCTGCGGGAGCGGTCGGCAGGTCCTTCAGCGAGTGCACGGCAACGTCGATCTTCCCGCGCCGCAGGGCATCGCGTACAGCGCTGACAAAAACGCCTGTGCCGCCGATCTCAGTCAGCTGGCGTTGATCAATATCACCGGCCGTGGTAACTCCGACGAAGCTCGAGTCGATGCCGTCGGTAGCCAGCGCTGCAGCCACCTGGTTCGCCTGCGCGCGGGCGAGGGCAGATCTACGCGCGCCGAGCCGGATCGGCCGGGTCAGACGGGCTGTATACATCGGGGCCGACGGATCACTAGGGTCCGACCTCTTCAGTATGACCGCTTCTCCGACTGCTGGGTGGACTGCACGTCATCAGGGTCCGACCTCTGGTGACATGACCGCCGCCACGGTCTGCGGGTCAAGCGCGAAGAGCTCGCGCAATGCGGCTGCGTAGTCGACGGCGTCGGGCTCCGACGACAGCTCTTGGACGCGTACGGTCGGCGCGTGTAACAGCTTGTCGACGATGCGCCGCATGCTGCGTTGAATCTGCTCCCGTTCATGATCATTGAGATTGGGCAGCCGAGCCTCCAGGCGACGCAATTCACCGGTCACCACCTCCGACGCCATCGAGCGCAAGGCAACGACCGTCGGAGCCACTTGAGCCGCGCGGCGCAAGCCGAGGAAGTATGCAACTTCTTGCCTCACCAGGTCGCGAGCGTCGTCAATTTCCTGCGCGCTGGCCGCGTCCGGCTGGTCGGTGACGAGCCGATCCAGGTTCACCAGGCGAACGCCCTCCTCAACCACCTCTGGCGCGACATCAGCGGGCAACGCCAGATCGACAATGCCACACACCGTCGTTCCGGCCAGGTCCTCCACGCCGATGGTGATCGTGCGGGCTCCAGTGCAGGTGACCAGGACGTCGGTCGTGGCGAGAGCGTGACGCAGGTCTGAGAGCGGGACCGCCCGCCCGCCGACCGCCTCAGCCAACCGCTCCGCCCGCGCCAGCGTGCGGTTGGCACAGGTGACGAATGCGCCATCTTCAGCCGCGGTCCGTGCTGCGAGCCCGGCCATCGCACCGGCACCGACAACGAGAACACGACGGCCATTGAGCTCACCGATCTCGTCGGTCAAGAGCCGATAGGCGGTGCTGACCAGCGAGCGACCGGCTGCGCCAATGCCCGTCTCTGTGTGGACTCGCTTGCCAACCCTGATCGCTTGTTGGAACAAGGAGTTGAGTACCGTGCCGACGGTTTCGTGTGTTTGGCCAAGGGTTAGTGCGTTCTTGACCTGTCCGAGGATCTGGGTCTCACCGACGACGAGTGAGTCCAAGCCGGAGGCGACCGAAAAGGTGTGGGCGACTGCCCCCTCGTCGAAGAAGACCGCGCACAGTGAACGCAGCTCCCCAGGCCTCAGGCCGGCGACATCGGCAAGGGCCTCGGTTGCGTCGTCCAAGGCGCCGTGAAATCGCGACACGGAGGCATACACCTCGGTCCGGTTGCAGGTCGACAGCACGATCGCCTCATCGATGTGCTCGGAGCCAACGAGATGCTCGGCGAGCTTGGTCGAAGCGGCGGCATCGAGCGCGAGCTGAGCCAGATGCGAGACTGACGTCGACTTGTGGGAGACGCTGACTACCAGGATGCTCATCAGCTTGTCCTCCTGCTCTCGGCCAAGATCTGTGTGTCGTCGGTCTTGCGCTGCTCGTGATAGGCGAGGATCTGCAGTTCCTGGCCCAGATCGACCTTGCGGACGTTGACGCCGTCGGGCACCACGAGAACCGTCGGTGCGAAGTTGAGAATGCTGGTGACTCCGAGATCCACGAGCCTGTCGGCGACGGCCTGTGCGACGTCGGCCGGCGTCGCGATGACAGCGATCACCGCTTGCGTACGAGCAACGACCTCTTCGAGTTGGGTGAGATCGGAGATCGCTAGACCATGAATCGGCTTGCCCACCAGATCGGGCGAGGTGTCGATCAGCCCGACAACACGAAAACCGTGGGAGTAGAAACCGGAGTAGTTGGCCAGCGCAGTACCGAGATTGCCCAGCCCCACAATGATCACGGGCCAGTCGTGCGCAGAGCCGACCGCACGGCCGATCTGGAATCGCAGGTATGCGACGTCGTAGCCGACTCCACGCGTGCCATACGAGCCCAGGTAGGAAAGATCCTTTCGGAGTTGGGCCGAGTTCACCCCGGCCGCCTCGGCAAGCGCACCGCTGCTAATGGTGTCGATCTGCTGCTCTGCCAGCTGGTTGAGCGCTCGCAGGTAAACCGGCAGGCGCGCAACAGTGGCGTCCGGGATTCCCTTCAGCGTGGCCTCTGCCCGCCAATGTTGAGCTGCCACCGCATGTGGCGGAGGGTCGGTCGGGAAGCTCTGCGACACGCAACTCCTGAATCTGCGCACGGATCTGGTTCAAACATTGCAACTTTAAGGTGTTTGTGAACGACGGCACAAACATCTCACTTGCTCGACCGCGGTCGGGTGGGATCTCGGTGCCACGAGGTGGCGTTATCTCAAGTCACAACCGTCGAAGACGATACGAGGGACCTGCCGATCACGCGTTTCAAATCACGACCGTCCAACGGACACTGGGCTCGGATTTACGACGAGGCCGAGTCAAGGGCCGCGAGGTAGGCCACCCCACGCGGCGAGAGCCGATAACCGCGCTCCAGCGATTCGGTCAGACCGAGTGCCTTGAGCCGCCGGACCCGAAGCTTGTACGCGTGACGCTCCTGCCCGACCTCCGCGGCGAGCTCGGTCGACACCACGCCGGGCAGGCGTTGAATCTGGCGCAATGTGTTACGAGTCCACGGCCGCTCAGCGGCTCGATCCATCCGATCGAGCCTGGTATTCAAGGCCGCGACGTCGCCTGAATCGAGCTCGTCCGCGCCTGCGGAGGGCGACACGTGGATCAGGTCCCGCCAAGACGATTCCCACACGGTAGAGATCACCCTGTCCCTTCGCGCTGCACCACTTGATCAGCTCGGCGACGGAATCGAAGCCGGCGTCAGCAGCGTCCCGCTCAGTGAGCTGCTGCTGATCAGCTGGCGTAATCGAGGTGACCTCAACGACCCCGGCGGACGTGGTGAATCGTGATCCCACCCTCGGCCGTACGACCTCCCAGCGTCGATAGGTGCACCCCACTCGACCATCGGCAAGGCCGCGCAACGTCGCGGCAGTGAACAACATCGGTTCAGCGCGTCTGTTGCAGCGCGGCCCTCAGGCGTACCGGATCCACGCGCCAGAAGTCATGCTGTGCGCCGTCGACGAAGGTTACGGGCACCTGATCGGTGTAGCGGCGCCGCAGTTCCGGGTCGCGGTCGACATCGACCACCGCATAGCGCTCGCCGGTCTCGGCACAAACAGCAGCCACCCGTGCTATCGCCTCATCACACAGATGACAGCCCTCCCGCGTCAGGACAACGACCCGCTCACCGCTCGTCGGAGTGGTCGCGAACGACATGATTCAGCGTCCCTGTTCTGTGGTCTCTGACCACTTTTCGAGCGTGTCACGCAGCGCGCCTTTCTGGACCTTGCCGGTGACCCCGCGGGGAAGATCGTCGACGATCTGTACCCGGCTCGGACGCTTGAACTTGGCGAGCCGGTTGGCGCAGTGCTCATTGACCGCCGTCGCGCTCAGATCTGCTCCACTGACAAATGCCACGACCTGTTCCCCCGTACGCCAGTCCGGCCGGCCGACCACCGCGACCGACTCAACCTCTGGCAGCTCAGCGATGGCTTCCTCGACTTCAGCTGGATAGACATTGAAGCCATTGACGATGATCAGCTCACGCGACCGGTCGACGAGGAACAGCTCTCCGTCCAGCAGATAGCCGATATCTCCCGTCGCGAACCAGCCGTCAGCGCCTGGACCGCCGCCGCCGTCGGGCCAATAACCGGAAAACAGGTTGTCCCCCCGGATCCAGATCTCATCGGGTTCTGCTGGGTCAGTTCCGTCCCCGATTCTGACCTCGACACCGGGCAGCGGCCGACCTACGTGGCCGTGACCGAGCATCTCCTCGCCGCCCAGAGTGGCTGACACTCCCGGCGCCGCCTCGGTCAGTCCATAGCCTTGCTCGACTCTGAGGCCGGTTCGCGCGGTGAACTGGTCTCGAAGATCAACGAGAAGGGGCGCCGCGCCAGACACCACCCTGGTGACCGATCCGAGGTTCGCCACGGCCCGCTCGTCATCCAGAATCCGGGCAAGAACCGGAGGCGCCAACGGCAGGTTCGTGATCTTCTCTGCCGCCAGCACGTCGACGAAGCCATCGAATCCGTCCATGATCACCAATCGCGCGCCGGACATGAGGCAGCTTCCCAGTACGGCGTTGAGGCCAAAGACGTGGAACAGCGGCAACATGGCCAGCACGACGTCATCTCGGCCGAGAATGTCGAAGGATGCGACATTGTGCACGTGGCTGAGCAGCGCGCGGTGGCTGAGCATCGCGGCCTTTGGCTCACCGGACGTGCCGGCCGTGTAGAGCAGCACTGCCAGCGTTTCTGGATCCTTCGGTGAGCTAACCGGCCGGGCCGAAACGTCAGCCAACCCGTCCAGCCCATCGGCGGTGAGGTCTATGTGATGCACACCCGGCAGCGACTGGGTCGTGGTCGTAAGGAGTACTCGTGCACCACAGTCGTCGATCATCGCGCGGAGCTCGGTGAGCGTAGACCCGGGGTTGATCGGCACTGCCACGTAACCAGCACGCAATGTGGCGAAATAGGCGATGACGAACTCGATGCTGTTAGGGCCGACGATGGCGACCCGATGCCCCGCCACGAGTCCGTGCACGGACAAACCCGTAGCGACCTCGTCGATTCTGCGGTCGAGCTCGGCCCAGGTCATGCTGCGGCGTACCGGCCTCGGCTGAACCAGCGCGACTCTATCGGGCTGAGCCACCGCCTGCCGCGTGACAAGATCGGCAAGGTTGGTCTCCAGCTTTCCAACATCGATCTGTTGGAGCGCTGAATCCTGGTCGTTCACCCACCTGAGTCTGGCACGCGTACCGGCAAACCGGAGATTATGGTGATGAGGTGACGGGACCGGAGAGCGCGATGAGAAAGTCAGAGGAGTCGCCCCCAGCGCACGTCGGCCACGTCGAGCAACTGCCCGGCGGCGCCGGGTCCGCGATTCCAGTCGAGCAGGACCATCCAGCGGCCCCTGCCGGGCCGCTGCAGGAAGCGCCGGTTGATCTTGCTCCGAGTAACACCGAGCCGGAACCACTGATTCACGAGGATTCCACCGCGGCTGCGTTCTTTGATCTTGACAACACGGTCATCCAGGGCGCTTCCCTGTTCCATTTCGCGAAAGGTCTCTATCGCCGTGGCTTCTTTCCAACGCGCGTGATTGTGAAAGGCCTGTGGCTGCAGGCCTATTTCCGCATGGTGGGGCGGGAGAAACCGGGTCACATCGAAGATGTCCGCAGCGTGACTTTGGGCTTCATTGAAGGGCACACGGTTACCGAGGTGACCGAGATAGCCAAGGAGGTCTACGAGGAGTCGATCGCCGGCCGCATCTGGCCGGGCACCAGGGCGCTCGCCCAGCTTCATCTCGACGTGGGGCAGCAGGTCTGGCTGGTGACGGCCGCTCCGGTCGAAGTTGCGGGCATCATCGCCGCGCGAATGGGACTGACTGGGGCACTGGGTACGACCGCAGAGCACGTCGATGGCGTCTACACCGGACGGCTACGCGGCGATTTGCTGCACGGACCGGCAAAAGCGGAAGCCATTAGAGCATTGGCACGTGAGCATGGACTTGATCTTGCCCACTGCTTCGCGTACTCCGACTCCTACAATGACCTGCCTATGTTGTCGCTGGTCGGGCACCCGTGCGCAGTCAATCCTGACCGCAGGTTGTCCGCACATGCCGAAGAACAGGATTGGCAGATTCAGGACTATCGCAGCGGTCGCAGGGCGGCTCGTCTTGGGCTGCTCGGCGCCGGGGCAGCAGGCGCCACCGCCGGCGCGGTAGCGACAGGGGTTGCGGTACGTCGCATCTTCAAGGGCTAGTCGAGAGACGGGGATCAGCCCTTGCGGCTCATCACATAGAGCACTGCTGTGGCGGCGACCAGATAGGCCGCGTAGCCGAAGAAACCGAGTACGGCCAGCCCTTCAGCTCGACCATTCTGGTTCGCGAACAAGCCCATCAAGATCACGGCCAGCGCCAGCAGGGCCAGCGCCGCGGCGCCGACGTAGACGAATCCCTTGAGCTGCTCCAGATCGATTCGCCGGCCAGAATCGGCGCTGTCCACGGCTTCGGCCTGAGTCGTCTCCGGTGCGTGCCGGGCGGCGCAGCTTGACCACGATGACGGTGAACCCGGCGAACGCGAGCAAGATCACCGCCAAGGCCCAGAACACGTGGCACAGATTAGCTGCGCTCGCCGCTGACAGAGCCAGCTGCGATTCACGGACTCGACCAGCGAAGGGTCTGCACAGCTCGCCGGGCTGTCTGCGGCACGTAGCAACCCATGCAAACCGCGGGCAACCCAGGTGCCTGCACGAGGTTTCGCCATCCAGATGGGATCGTCGAGGTCCGAGAATGGGATAGGAGAGACTCAGAAGAATGCGCTGCGACGCTGCATGAGCAGCCGGTAGAGAGTCTGCTGGATCGTCTCGCGCACCTGGTCGGTGATGTTGAACACGATCATGGGGTCATCGGCTGCTCCAGGCCCCAGCTCGTCGGTGGTGATGGCATCGCCGATCTGAATGATCCATTTGCTCGGCAGCGGGATCATGCCGAGCACGCCAAACCACGGAAACAGCGGTGTGATCGGAAAGTACGGCACGCCCAGCGCCCGGGCCACGGCTGGCGCCCGCGTAATCAGCGGATAGATCTCCTCTGACCCGACGATCGCTGTCGGAATGATCGGCACCTGCGCCCGAATAGCGGTGGCGACGAATCCGCCCCGGCCGAAGCGCTGCAATTTGTAGCGGTCGACGTACGGCTTTCCCAGACCCTTGAAGCCTTCCGGGAAGACCGCCACCAGTTGGTTCGATGCGAGCAGGCGTTCGGCATCTTCCTGGCACGCCAGAGTAGTGCCGGTCATGCGAGCAAGATCATGCGAGTACGGCGTCTTGAAGATCAGATCCGCGCCGAGCATCCGGAGATGCCTGCCGATCTCGTCGTAGACCACGGTCTGCAAGATCATCGCATCGAGTGGCAAAGTGCCGGCATGGTTGGAGACCAGCAGAGCCGAACCGTCGGCGGGAAGATTCTCTGCTCCTCGAACCTCGACGCGGAACCAGGAGTCGGCAAGCCGACGCAGCACAGGTAGATAGATCTTGGTGGTGAACTCCGGGTCGAATCCGAACTCATCGACGGCATAGTCCCCCGTCAGCCGGGCACGAATGAAGGCTGCCGTCTGATCCAGCGACTCCTCCCAGTTGACGCCGAAGGCCTCTGCAAGTGAAACCAGCGCGTGCACCGGGTCGGCAGCGATCTGTCGCGCCTGGGCGATCGGAAGCGACTTCAGGCCTCCCAACGACCGGGAGGCCAGACCAGCCAGCTGACTAAGCAGCGCGCTGAGCGCCGGAGCGGGCGGAGCGTCCTCCGATTCAGCAGTGGCATCCTGCTCCGGCCGAATCGGCTGCTCGTCGGGCTCGGGAATCGGGCCCGCATGAGCCAGCGCGACGTCCGCTTCGAGACCCGACCGGCGTCGGACCCCCCACGGGTTGTGATGTGCCCGCCGCTTTGGGCGGTGCCAGGCGGCGAGCCGATGCGGATGGAGAAGTCCGGCTGCCGCGGCCGGCTGCACCGCTACTGCCGAGCTGAATGATCTTCGCATCAGCCACCGCGCACCGCCGTAGCACCCAGCACCCGGCTCACGGCGGCGAGAGCGCTGTCGACACGGTCCGGACTGAGCAATCCGGGCCTGGCTGCGTTCACGAACTCCTCCAGCGCGGCCAGGCTACTGAACTGTGGGACGAAGCCGGTCTCGGCTGCAAAACGAGATGTGTCCATGGCACGACCGTAGGTAAGGGCGTCTATCTGGTCGGCGGAGAAATCCACCAGACGGGCTTGTCGCACCAGCGTGGCCACCAGTGGTGCGGCCGAGTGGGGGACCCCGACTGCGGGCCGACCCATCTTCCGGAGTGCCTGGGACAGTGTGACGATGTCGGCTGCGGCGACATTGAAGGTACCCGGCACATCATGGTCTGTTGCCAGGAGCAAGGCAGCAACGGCGTCACTGGGATGCAGGAACTGCAGCCGAGCATCAAAACCCATGATCCGCGGCACGATCGGAAGCGACAGGTAACGCGTCACGTGGCTGTCCACGCCAGCGCCCATGAGATTGGCCAGCCGCAAGGTGGTGACGACAACATCCGGTCGGCGCCGAGCGAGCCCACGCACGTAGCTTTCAATCTCGAGTGAGTCTTTGCCGAAACCCGTACGCGGCTGGGCGCGGGCCGACATGTCCTCGGTGAACTTGGCCGGGTCTCGAGGGGACGCCCCGTAAACCGAAATTGAACTCTGTACGACGAGCTTCTGAAATGTTTCGGCCTTCTGGCAGGCGGCGAGCAGCTGCATCGTGCCGATGACGTTGATCTCCTTCATCGACGAGCGGCCGCCGGCAGTACCTGGCGTCGCGACTATTGCGAGATGTACGACGGTGTCGACGCCACGCGCAGCGATCACCTTCGAGATAACGGGATTGCGGATGTCGGCGCGTACGAAATCGGCGGTGCCCAGGTCGTGCCGGGTCGGGATCACATCGATCCCGATGACCTCGACCTGCGCCTCAGCGGCAAGCGAGCGAGCGAAGCGGGCACCCAGGTCACGCGAGACTCCGGTGACGAGGACGACCCGTTTCGCGGCCATCAAGGTGTCCGGGCCTGAAGGCTACTTGCCTGCGCGACGGCGCTGGATTCGTGTGCGCTTCAGCAGCTTGCGATGCTTCTTCTTCGCCATCCGCTTGCGGCGCTTCTTGATGACCGAACCCACTTCTGCAACCTCTCGCTCCCGAGACGTCACTCGTGGTCCCGGACTTGATCACTTGCCGGCGCTTGTCGCCGGACAACTCACGCATGCTACCGGCCATTTCCGGCGGACGCGAGTCCGGCGGCTTGGTGTTTGCACCAGACACCCCCCTCGTGCGGGTAGGGGTAACCACCCTTGAAATGTGGGTGCACGCCTCATTCCTCCCGCACACTTTCGTAACGAGGCTTGACTCCATGCTTGCGCCGACGTTCCACCACCTGAGTGAGAGCATTGCCTACCTGACCGACTTGATCAACCTCCCAGCCGGATACTGCATCGGCTTGATCGGGTTGCTCATGACGTTGGGTCTCGCGCTTGCCGTTGGCCTGGCGCGCCGCCGGCGCACGGCATAACCGGGGGCAGTGTGCCGCGGATCAGGCTGAGTGGCGTCGATAGTGTCAGCATCAATGACCAGCTACGTGGACGACTTCTCGCCTGGGAGCGGTCGGCGGAGCCGACCTCGGGCTTGGCTCTCGACTGACGCCCCCATGCTCAGCCTGAACGGTGAATGGAAGTTCCGCTGGTCCCCGACCGCTCACGGCCTGGACGATGCAGTCGGCGGATCCGACTTTCGACGACTCTGCCTGGGACACGATTACGGTGCCATCGCAATGGGTGCTTCCTGGCACGTCGCCCGAGGCTGCGGAGGGCAACTACGGCCGGCCGATCTACACCAATATTCGGTATCCGTTTCCGATCGACCCACCGCATGTCCCCGATGAGAACCCCACCGGTGATCATCGGCGGAGCTTCGAGCTGCCTGCCTGGGCGTCTGAGCGGATTCTGCTTCGACTAGATGGCGTCGAGTCGATCTACCGAGTGTGGTTGAACGGCATTGAGATCGGGGTCGGCAAGGGCAGCCGGCTGGTACAGGAGTTCGACATCACCGAGACCGTGCGACCGGGCCGGAACGTGATTGTGGTTCGGGTTCACCAGTGGTCGTCGATGAGCTATCTGGAGGACCAAGATCAATGGTGGTTGCCGGGAATCTTTCGCGACATCACTGTACTGAGCCGACCGTACGGCGCAGTGGATGATCTTTGGTTGCGCACCGAGTACGCAGTCGACGGTACAGGTTCCATCGATCCGGTGATCATCGCAGCTGAACAGGCTTTTCCGATCGAGATTCAGATTCCAGATCTCGGCGTGCAGCAGAGCTTCGTCCGCTCCGAGCGATCTCGGAGCATTCTCGGTCGGCAAGGTTGAGCCGTGGAGCGCGGAGGCGCCACGACTCTATGAGGCACACGTCAGCTCGGCCGGGGAAACGTTGAGCCTGCGGCTCGGCTTTCGGCGCGTCGAGATAACTGGGGACATTCTCCGTGTCAACGGAAGGCAGGTGATCTTCCGCGGCGTCAATCGGCATGAGATCCACCCGGTGTACGGCCGGATGTTCGACGAGGCTTATGCCCGCTCTGACTTGATCATGATGAAGCGGGCGGGTGTCAACGCGATTCGTACCAGCCACTATCCACCGCATCCCCGCGTTCTTGATCTTGCTGACGAGCTCGGCTTCTGGGTGATCGAGGAGTGTGACTACGAGACGCACGGGTTCGAGATCTGCGGTTGGCAAGGACAACCCGAGCGATGACCCCCGCTGGACCGAGGCCTGCCTCGACCGGATGGAGCGTACGGTCGAGCGGGACAAGAACCATCCGTCGGTGATCATCTGGTCTCTGGGCAACGAGGCTGGCACCGGCCGCAACCTCGCGCAGATGGCGGACTGGGTACGGCATCGCGATCCCGGGCGGCCCGTGCATTACGAAGGTGATCACACCTGCTCGTACACCGATGTCTATTCGCGCATGTACCCGAACTACCTCGAGACCGAGGCGATCGGTGCGGAGAACGGTTTCATCTTCTACCTCGACGGACCGGAAGACGCCGAGCGGATCCGGAGCAAGCCGTTTCTCATGTGCGAGTACGCGCACGCGATGGGCAACGGCCCAGGAGGCATGGACCTCTACGACCGAGTTGACCGAGCGCTATCCGCGGCTGCACGGCGGCTTCATCTGGGAATGGCGTGATCATGGACTGTTGACGCGCACGGCAGACGGCATCGAGTTCTATGCGTACGGCGGCGATTTCGGTGAGGTGCTACATGACGGCAACTTCGTCATGGACGGCATGCTGTTGCCGGACGGCACGCCGACGCCCAGCCTCGCCGAGTTCACGAAGGTGAACCAGCCCCTCCTCTTTGATCTTGACGGCTCCCTGCTTTCCATCCGCAGCCGCTACCACTCCCTCAGCACCGAAGACCTTCGCTTCGTCGCGGTGAAGGAGGTAGACGGGCATCCGGCAGCCGAGGCGACGATCGCCGTGCCAGCGATCCCGCCCGGCGAGAGAGCAAGCAGTGAGGCTGGCCGACGAGTTGGTCGAGCCCGGCGAGGGCGAAACCTGGCTTACCGTGAAGAGCCGAGCTGGCAACGGCGACACCCTGGGCCGATCGTGGCCATGAGGTGGCATTCGGCCAATTCGAGCTGATCACGCAGCGCGCGAGCTCGCCGTCGGGCGTCGACAAACGCCGTCCTGAGAGCGTGTCGAAGGGCTCAGCCGTCCTGCTCGCCCGGGGCTGCCGACGCTGGAGCCGCAAACGCCCGTGATCACTCTTGGGCCGGCGCAGTTCGACACTCAGACCGGTCGGCTGACGCGGCTCTTCGGAATGGATGTGGATGGTCCCCGGCTCGAGCTCTGGCGCGGCCCGACCGACAACGACCGCAGCAGCGCCCGGGGCTCGTTCGAATTGGCCAGCCCCGAGGAGAGCCACGGCGAAGGTGCACCCGGACCATCGTCCGAACAACGATGGCGAGATCGTGGCCTCGACCGGCTGGTGCACCGGCTCGATCACATCTACTCCGACCATGATCGATTGCTGGCGCAGGTCCGCGTCGCGGCCGCCGGCAACAATCTCTTCGTGGATGTGACCTATCACTGGTCGCTGACCGACGCGCTCGCTCTACTGGTGAGCGTCGTGCCGTCGCCCGGCTGGGACTGCACCTGGCCGCGAGTCGGCGTACGGTTCGACCTGCCGCGCGAGCTGCGGCATGCGAGCTGGTTCGGCACCGGCCCGAATGAGTCCTATCCCGACACCCGGCAGGCAGCCCGGGTCGGCCGTTTCGCAGCCGACATCGATGAGCTGAATGTCGCGTACTCACGACCGCAGGAGACCGGGCATCGCAGCGAATTGCGCCAGCTGATGATCTCTGACGGAAAAGCACCCCGGCTATCGGTCACTACACGGCCGAACGCCGAGCAGCATCGTCCTGGCTTCACGTTGAGCGCGTACACGCCGCAGCAGCTGGACCGCGCGCTCCATCCTTACGAGCTTGGTCCGAGGGATCGTGTGTACCTGTTCATCGACGACGCAGTCCATGGGATTGGCTCACGCGCCTGCGGCGTGGACGTGCTCCCTGAGCACGCGCTGTGGCCGAGCACGAGGGAGTTCGGTATGGAGTTTCGAAGGCCCGGATGATTGGCTGAACTGTCGAACCGCTCATCCGACCCTTCGACAAGCTCGGGCGCAAGCTCAGCCGGCGCTGAAGTAGGCATTCTCCAGGTAGGTGTTGAGTGCCTTTTCGGTGACCCGAAAGCTGCGACCGAACTGCACAGCTTCGAGTTGCCCGGAATGGATCAGCCGATAGACCGACATCTTCGAGAGTCGGAGGATTGCTGCGACCTCGGCGACGGTGAGGAATTTTCCTGCCTGGAGGTTGCTTGCCAGTGGAGTCACGCCCCCTGGCTCGGCTGACGTCGACTCGTCGTTCATCGTGCAGACTCTCATTCTGCACCCCTCCGCACTGGCTTCCCCTCCAGCGTCGTCGGGTACAGAAGTGAGAATAGTGGCAAACGGTACTGTTGGTACAGCAGATACAGGAGAAATCTGCTCGACACGCCATCCCAAGTAATTGACGGCTAATGGATCACTGCAGATACTGTGCCACCAAACAGCCGCTCACAGGCTTGGATCGAGGCCGAGCTCTGGGAAAACAGCTTGGCGCGTAGCAAGGATCGCCTGATCGACCCGGCTGTGCGGCGCAAAACCCTCCTCGAATCGGCGGAAGGTTGCATCGGCACCGTCGGACATGGTGAGAGGCGCTGACCGCGCCATTTCAGCGCCGCCACGTCTCCGGCACGGCCGTGCTGGGATCGATAGGCTCGCCACTCACGATGGCGAGCAGATGAGTCCAGGCCCGAGGCACCACATCGAGCACCGCGTACCCACCCCCACCCATCGAGACCCAGCGCCCCCCGCAGAGTTCGTCGGCCAGACTCGCCAGAGCCAAATATGAGGCACGCTGGCCATCGAGAGTGAGGTTGAGGTCCGCCAGCGGATCCTGCCGGTGCGAGTCGCAGCCATGCTGGGTGACCAAGACTGACGGCTTGTGCGCTCGAAGCACCTGTGGCACGACGGCATGAAATGCCCGGAGCCAATCGGCGTCGGTCGTGCCAGGAGGAAGTGCGACGTTCACCGCAGTACCCTCGGCTCCCCGTCCGCCGATCTCATTGGGGAAGCCCGTGCCGGGAAACAGATAAGCCGGCGTCTCGTGCAGGCTGACTGTCATGACCCGCGGCTCGTCGTAAAAAATCGCTTGTACGCCGTCGCCGTGGTGTACGTCGACGTCGACATAGCCGACCCGTTCACAGCCGTTGTCCAGCAGCCAGCGAATGGCGACGGCAACGTCGTTGTAGACACAGAAGCCGCTGGTATAGCCGGGCATGGCGTGATGCAGCCCGCCGCTGATGTTTGAACCCCGCTGCGCGTCACGGGTCCAGACCCTGCGGGCGGCCTCGACGCTCGCCATTGTCACCCAGGCCGCGATCTCATGCATTCCTGGAAACACTGGATTGTCGCTGGTTCCGAGCCCATAGCGCTGGTTGGGCTCACCTCGTTGCACGGCGGCGATGTAGTCCGAGGTATGGATGGTCTCCAGTAGCGCAAGATCAATGTTGGGCGGTGGCACGATCCGAAGCCGGTCCAACACCCCGAGTTGGCGGGCCAGCGAAATGGTGTTGGTGACCCGACCGGGCGCCATCGGATGATCAGATCCGAAGTCGTACTTGGTCAGATCTTCCGAGAAGACGAGCAGCCCGCCGCTCATCTGCTAGTGCCCGCCCGTGCCCTGATTGTTCTCTCTGGCCGCGGCCGCAAGTTCGCGGCTCCGATCACGTGCCGCTTCCATGGCAACCAGAAAAGCTGCCCGTACCTTGTGATCTTCGAGCTGGCGTACGGCGGCCGCCGTCGTTCCGCCGGGCGAGGTGACTCGCTCGCGCAGCACCGTGGGATGCTCGCCGGTTTCCCGCAGCAGTTTGGCTGAGCCGAGCATCGTCTGTACCACGAGCTCGGTCGCCGTGTCACGCGGCAGCCCAAGGTGCACGCCGGCCTCGATCATGGCCTCGACCACGAAGAACAGGTACGCGGGCCCCGTGCCCGAGATGGCGGTCACCGCATCTTGGTATTGCTCCGGCACCGTGATCACGCGTCCGGTGGCGGACAAGATCTCTGTCACTCGGTCAAGGTGATCTTGAGTACTGTGCGATCCGGGAGAGATCGCGGCCATTCCCTCGTCCACCTGAGCCGGCGTATTCGGCATCACCCGCACCACGGCAACTCCTTCCGGCAAGCGGGACTCGATGAAGACGGTGTCGACCCCGGCAGCCAGCGACACGACGAGTGCCCCGGGCTTGATCGACAGCGCGATTTCGGCAAGCAGGTCGCGCATATCCTGCGGCTTGACGACCAAGATCACCGTCTCGGCCTCGGCGACGGCGTCGGTGTTCTCCAGCATCCGGATGCCGTACCTGGCGGCCAGCTCCTGCCGCCGCTCGGGCCTGCGGTCGGTGGCAACGATCTGATCGGCGTGCCAGCCTGCCCGGAGCAGTCCTGACAGGACGGTCTCGCCCATCACGCCCGCGCCCAAGATCGCCAGCGGATATCCGCTGGAGTTCGAATTCGTCGATGTCACAGGGTTCCAGCCCGCCCGCCGGCAACCAGCTCGCTGCTGACCAGCTCGGCAATCTGTACGGCGTTCAGCGCGGCGCCCTTACGCAGATTGTCGTTCGAGATGAACATGATCAAACCTTTCCCCGGCGGCGCTGCTTGGTCAGTCCGGATTCGCCCGACAAAACTCGGATCCTGGCCGGCGGCATCAAGCGGCGTCGGCACCTCCATCAGCCGAACACCCGGAGCGTTGGCGAGGAGCTTCGCCGCCTGTTCGGGGCTGAGGTCCTCGGCGAATTCTGCATGAACGGCGAGGGAATGGCCGGTGAAGACCGGCACGCGTACGCAGGTGCCGGACACGCGAAGATCAGGAATGTGCAGGATCTTGCGCGACTCGTTGCGCAGCTTCTGCTCCTCATCGGTTTCGCCCGTGCCGTCCTCGACGATCGAGCCCGCCAGCGGAACGACGTTGTAGGCGATCGGCTTCAGATATTTGTCCGGCTTGGGGAACTCAAGAGCCTGACCGTCGAAGGTGAGCTCGCTGGCCCGATCGACGACGGCCTTCGCCTGGCTGTCGAGCTCAGCGACGCCGGCGCCACCGGATCCCGAAACCGCTTGGTAGGTCGCGACCTGAAGGCGTACCAGGCCCGCCGCGCGATGGAGTGGCGAAAGTACCGGCATCGCAGCCATCGTGGTGCAGTTCGGGTTGGCGATGATGCCCTTGGGCGGACGAATCGCGTCCTCCGGATTGACCTCGGAGACAACCAACGGCACGTCAGGATCCATGCGCCAGGCGGAAGAGTTGTCGATCACGATGCCGCCGGCGGCCGCGACCTTGGGCGCGGTGACAAGCGAAGCGGTCTTGCCGTTGGAGAAGAGCGCCAAGTCGAGACCTGCGAAATCAGCGCTGTCGGTGTCCTCGACGAGGATCTCGTCATCCCGCCACGGCAGGCGCCGACCCGCTGAGCGGGCCGAGGCGAAGAACCGCACCTCGTTGATCGGAAACCGGCGCTCCTCGAGCAGCCTTCGCATGACGCCGCCGACCTGACCGGTGGCTCCGAAAACCCCAACACGCATGACGCCAAGCCTAAGTCCTGGCACTCGGCCGCCTTTCTCAATTCCAGCTAGCTGCCCGATGAGTGACGCAGTCCGGCCGGCCCGGCCCTCGGTCGTCGCGTGGCGTCCGTATCATCTCCCGGTCCGCTGCGGGACTATCGCGGCATGTTTGGATCGCGCCGGATCGCAGGGTTCACGGACAAGGACGGGACCCGCTCACGCTGTTGAGTTCAGCCCAACTGATCACGTGCAGATCGCCCTGAGTGATCCTCGCGCGTGATGCGCTCGCGTCGATCCCGGAACACGCGTATGGCGTAGGACACTGCCGTCACACCAGCGATGAGGCCGATGAGCAGCGTGAGATTGGTGGCATAGTCGCGGAGCAGTAGGGCCTTGACGGGCGGCTGGCTGCCACGCAAGAAGATCATCGGCAGCGCAATGACAGTGACCACGACGATCATGATCAACGCCCACTGGAGGTACCGGCGCCCGCGGTCGGGAATGTTGCGGCGCAGAGTCCAGCCAACGCCGACTACAGCAGGAGATATCACGGCATCATGGATGATCAACGCGGCCAGCAACCAGATTCCCAGCCTGATCAGGCTCCCGGTGGGGATCTCGGTGAGCAACCGGAAGATGCCGAAGGCTCCGAGCAGCAGGCCGGCCGTCGCCAAGATGATGCGCCATACTTTCACGACAAGATCTCGATCCGGTTGAGCCACTTGGTGTTCAACACACCCGCCCGGTTGGGGGCGATCAGTCGGAGCGGATAGCCGTGGTCAAGATCTAACCTTTCGCCATTGAGATGCGTCGCCAGTAGGGCCGCGCTGAGTTGCGGGCCTTCGACGAAGGAGTGGTTGTAGCCCGACTGGCTCCATTGACACGACCTGGACCCGCGAGTCGGAGGTGCCGCCGGCTTGCTCCACGATCTCCAGCAGCGACAGGCCTCGCCAGTCGCGCTCCGACGCTCCAACCTTCCACGCAGTTGATCGGCAGCCGCGCTCGATGGACCGCCCGCGGCTCGAGATCCGCGAGGGTCAAGGTGTACGGCCGCGGGCCGACCACCTGAAGCACCCAGTCGGCGGCTGTCGCGATCGGCCCGACCTGGGCCTGCTCGGCCGTGCGGTTGACCGGCACCCGCTGCGGACCGCGATTCCACTGACGGGGGGCGAGCAGACCCACCGGGGCCAGCGGGGTCACGGTCTGGCCGACGGTGGTGACTACGACGACTCCGATGCCTGCGCCGGCAGCGACCAGCAGGCCCCGCCTGGAGATGCCGGGAGTCGGCGGGTCGGGCAGTGTTCCGGCATTGCTGTGCGACTCGGGATTTTCGTTCCACGGGATCTCGGTGAGGACGTCCGCCTCCGACACTCGGGCGCGTAGGCCGTACACAATGTCGGGGAGCTTGACGCCGACGTGCAGCAGCACCGAACCGACGAGCACGTAGCCCAGGAAGCGGTGGACGGGAGGAAAGAACCAGCCGAAGCCATACCAGTTGAGGACGTTCAGGAACCCGGTCGCGACCTGCACCAGCGCGGCGGAAACCAAGATCGCGATGCTGAGTCGTTCCAGGCCATGCCGAATTGACCGGATCGGCGGAAACCGGAACAGATTGGGATAGACCGACCACAGCTTGATCAACAGCAGCGGGATCGTTGCGATGCCGGTGGCCACGTGAATGCCCTGGGTCAGCCGATAGCCCCAGACCGGCTTGGCCGGAACCGGCAGCCATTGCCAGGGTTCGTACTGATAGTGGCTGAGCAGCCCGGTAGCGAAGAGCACACCGATCGCGATCCCCAGCACGCGACCGATCCGAGCCGTCACGGCTGTCGACCGGAGCGTGCTGGTGAATCTCGGCCACCATCGCGGTCGGTGCTGCAGCATGAGCTCCAGACTTGCCCACGTAGCTTCTGCTGCAAACCGGTCGAAGCCTTCTGACGCTGTCATGTAAGCGATCTGAAAGCGTCGTGGGCCGCTTCGTCCTCGCCCGTGCTGGCTAGGTTGTCGAACGTGGGCAGTTCGCGGGACAAGATCACCTGTGACGTCTTGCTGCCCTGTTTGGACGAGGCAGAGGCCCTGCCCTGGATCATGGGCCGGATGCCGCCGGGCTTCCAGCCGATCGTCATCGACAATGGCTCTCGAGACGGCTCGCCACAGCTGGCCTCCGACCTCGGCGCGATCGTGGTGCACGCAGCGCGACGCGGCTACGGGTCCGCTTGCCATGCCGGTCTGGTTGCCGCCACCGCCCCACTGGTCGCAGTCATGGATGCCGACGCCAGCCTGGATCCAGCTCAGCTCCCAGACCTCATCGATCCGCTGGCTCGGGATCATGCCGACCTCGTCGTCGGGGTCCGGCGACTCGCGCACCGGCGGGCACAGCCGTGGACGCTCCGGCTCGCCAACGCCGAACTCGCCCGCCGAGTCCGCCGGCGAACCGGTCTCCCGTTGCGCGATATTGGCCCGATGCGCGCCGCCTGGCGAGAAGCACTGCTCGAATTGGAGGTCCAGGATCGACGGTCGGGATACCCGGTGGAAACCGTCGTACGCGCCGCCGATGCCGGCTGGCGCATTGTTGCGGTCGACACCGACTATCTCCTCCGCAAGGGTCGCTCGAAGGTGACCGGCACCCCGCTCGGGGCCTGGCGGGCCGTACGCGACATCAGCACGGTGCTAGCCCTCCCGTCGTCGAGATAGCCCGCGTCGACGTGGTCGGCTCGGATCGGAAGATCGTGAAACCCATCGCGCCCGTTGGGGACCGTGACCTCGAGAACCAACCGGCCGACTCGGCCACGGGTGCTAAACGGCGTGACATCCTCGCGGTGGCGACTGCGCTCGTTCTCATTGCCGCCGCCGCTGTCGGCGGCCGGATCCTCCTCGACCAAGGCCGCCAGATCGTGCTACCGGCTCCCCCACTGCTCGCGCACTGGGCGCCACACCTGGGCTGGGGGACCCCGCTCACGGTGCTCTGCGCACTGGTTGGGCTCCGGCTCCAGCAGACAGCCGCCGCCCTGACCTGGCGCCGGCTACTGCTGGCAGGGTGGCTGCTGAATCTCGCCTGGATGTGCTCGCTGACCCTCGTGGATGGCTTGCAACGGGGATGGGTGGACGTGCTGCTCGACCCGAACGAGTACTTGCACGATCTGCCCCGGATCAGCGACCCAGGCAGTTTCATCGCTACGTTCACGCACTTCATCGCGTTCGGACCTGGAGTGGACGGCACCGTAGTCTGGACGACCCACGTCGCCGGACATCCGCCGCTGGCGACGCTGATGTTCTGGGGACTGGGCCGGATCGGGTTGGGCGGCGGCTTCTGGGCGGGAGCGCTCTGCATCATTGTCGGCTCGGCGGCGAGTGTTGCCGTACCAGTCACCATTCGTGAGCTCGGTGCCGATGTCGCGGCACGCCGAGCGGTCCCCTTCGCGGCGCTCTTTCCCGGCGCGGTCTGGATGGCGGTGTCGGCCGACGGCTTGTTCGCCGGCGTCGCCACCAGTGGGCTGGCTTTGTTGATCATCGGCGCGGGCCGGCGACGGCTGCTGGTCGCTGGAGTCGGCGGAATGCTGCTCGGGATCGCGATCTTCCTCTCATACGGTCTCGTGCTATTTGGCCTGGTTGTGCTCGTGGCCTGCGCAGTGATCGCGTACCAGCGGGGATGGCGGCAGACGCTGCCCGCCGTCCTTGCCGCTACCGCTGGAGTGATCGTGGTGGCAGCGGTACATCTGGCGCTCGGCTTCAACTGGCTCATCGGGTTGCACGAGCTGCGGGTGCGCTACTCCCAGGGAATCGCCTCGCAGCGGCCGTACGCGTACTTCGTCTGGGCCAACATCGGCGCCTGGCTGGTGAGCTGTTCACCACTGCTGGCGGTCGGGATCGAGCGCGCCGTACGCGTCCTCGGCCGGTGGCGACGCGAGTCGTGGTCATCCGATCGGGCGGTGGCGCTGCTTGGGTTGTCCGGGGTGCTCGCCGCGCTGTTGGCAGACGTGTCCGGACTGAGCAAGGCCGAGACCGAGCGCATCTGGCTCAGCTTCGGAGCTGTTGCCTGGACGACCATGGCTCTGATCCGTGGCCGTTGGGGGCGTTGGATGCTCCTCGCTGCGGCGGCGTGGGCGATCGGAGTGAATCACCTGCTCGATACCGGTTGGTGATCTTCAGTTCGCGCTGCTACTCGACGACTCTGAAATCGTTCCGGGCAATCGAGTGACTCATCTGCATTGTCGATTACGGAAGTGATGATCATGCCGCAATACGCGACCTGATCATCGCGTCATGATCCGGGATGCACGAGAAGGCAGGATGGGCCTCGTGACACAGCTGGATGTACGTGAGCCGGTTTGGAGCCGGACCCGGCTCGGGCTCGAGGTCGTGATCGTGCTCGGGCTGTCGCTCGGTCAGTCGGCCGTCTACTCGCTGCTGCGCATCATCGAACGGCTGACGCGTAATGTGCCGCTGGCTCAGCAAACGTCTACCCTCAACGCCTCGGTCACCCCGGACCGGCCCTGGCTCGACCTGACCTATCAGATCATCGGCATCGCCTTTGCCCTGATGCCGGTGCTGTTGGCGCTGTATCTGCTGAACCTCACCGATCCACCAGCCGGCCGTACCATCGGCTTCGATCTCACGCGCCCCCGCTTCGACATCGGTTTTGGGGTAATCATCGCAATTGTCATCGGCGTACCAGGACTTGGTCTGTACGCCTTGGCGCGCATGGCCGGCATCAATACCGATGTGCAGGCCTCGGGTCTGGCCGACCACTGGTGGACCATTCCGGTGTTGATCTTGTCGGCTATGGAGAACGCCATACTGGAGGAGGTCGTCATGATCGGCTACCTCTTTACTCGGCTGCGCCAGCTCGCCTGGAACGCTGCCGCAATCATTGCCCTCAGCGCGGTCATCCGCGGCTCATATCACCTCTACCAGGGCATCGGCGGGTTCATCGGCAATTTGATCATGGGCGTCGTATTCGGCCTGATCTACCTGCGCTGGAAGCGCGTCGGCCCACTCGTTGTCGCGCACTCCCTGCTCGATATCGCTGCCTTCGTGGGATACGCCCTGGTCGCTCCTCACGTCAGCTGGCTATAGCCGGGTCAAGAGAGGCCTCGGCGGCACCTCACACGTCATCGACCTCAAAGATCATGCTTCGGACTCGGCCGTCTGGTGCGAGTTCAGCAACATCGCGCGCCGTGGCTCGTCCTTCAGGCGAGGAGAACGCCGCCCGCAGCGCGTCCATGTCGTCCCAATCCAGCTCGGCCACCAAGTAGAACGGCTCACCTCCGCGTACGGCGGCAGTGTTGCGGCTGACCGTGTAGCGGCGGAGACCCGGCAGCTTCTTCCCCAGCGGAATGTGCACCTGCTGATAGTGAAGATCAAAGCCCGCAGGGTCGCTTGGCGTCTCGTACACCACCAGAAATCGCACCACATCGCCACGATAGTCAGCTGGTGTCCGACATTCCTCCACGTGGCCAACAAGATTGATCGGCGCATCGAGAACAAGCTTGATCGGCTCCTCTAGAGCGTCGCACTGCTCAGCACCGTCGAGCTGTTGATCTTGAGGCGGCCACCCTCGTTGACCAGTCCGTACGCGGTCCGCTCGCGTACCACACGGCCGTCGTTGTAGTAGTAGGTGAGGGTGGCTTGCGCCGAGTCTGGCGGGATGCCTCTCACATCAGCAACTGTGATCTTGCTGATGGCATCCCAGAATCGCTCGTACGCCTCCCGCCCGCCGGCATGGCTGGTTTGGTACGAGGCCGTCATCCGCGGCCAGGCTGCGCCTGTGTTGCGCGGCATCAACGCGTAATAGCTGGTGATCGCCCGCCTGAGCTCCGCCGTGGTGGGCGTGCCGCGGACGGTTGGCGCCGTCGTCGGCGATGGAGCCTGGGATCGCGTACGGGCTTTGCTTCGTGGCGTCGGCTTCGGCGCTGGACCCTGCTGTGGTGCGGATGCTTGTGGAGTCGGTGAAGGCGCGCTGGGAGTCGGGGACGGCGGCGAAGGAAGAGTTGTGGTTGCCGGTGCGGCTGAGCTCGAACGGCCTGGGCCGACCGCCGGATTGGCGGCTCGGCGATCGTTCACGAGCAGAGCAGTCACCAGGAGTCCGATGCCGACAAGAGCAACGACAGCCACGGCCGCCGCCAAGCCGCGTCTGCGTCGGGGTTCGGGCGGCTGGTGATCATGGACGGGCGGAGCTAACGCTATGGACCTCGCCGCCGTGTCTGGTGTCTTCCGGCCCTGCCTCCAACGCTCCCACAGTGGGTGCCTGCTCCGCCGGATGACTCCGCGTTGGCAGCCGCGCCAAACTCTCCGCCACGGCACCCATCGACGGACGGATGTCTGTATCGATGGCGAGCATGCGCATGATCACAGGCGTCAGCGGACCGCTGCGCTGCGGAAGCGGAAATTGTGCTGAGGCAACTCGATGCAGCAATGCCATGGTGTTGTCGTCGGTGCCAAACGGCGGGGTGCCTTCCAGTGCGCTATAGAGCGTTGAGCCCAGTGAGAACACATCCGAGGCGAAGCTCGCTTCACTACCGCGGGCGACCTCCGGAGCCAGATAGGCCGGCGTGCCGTGGATCATGCCGCTGCTGGTCAAGGTCGCATCGCCCAACGCCCGAGCAATCCCGAAGTCGCTGATCAATGCCGCACCGTCCGCGGCGATCAAGATGTTGCCTGGCTTCACGTCACGGTGGACGATTCCGACCACGTGGGCGGCTGCCAGCGCCGACGCGACTTCTGCACCGACCTTTGCGGCTTCGTTCAGTTGCAGTGGCCCGCTCTGTTCCAGTACGGCGGCAAGGGTGATCGAGGGGATGAACTGCATGACGAGCCACAGCTGGCCGTCCTGCTCGACCGCATCGAACACCGGCACCGCATGCGGGTGTTGAAGCCGTGCCGCAAGCCGAGCCTCACGCAGCGCTCGCTGGTTGGCCAGTTCTGCTTCTGTTGCTGAGGCTCCCGACTGCCGATAGAGCTGCTTGAGCGCGACGCGGCGTTCCAGGCGCTCATCCCAACCTTCCCAGACCACGCCCATGCCTCCGCTGCCCACCCGGTGCAGCAAGCGGTATCGCTCGGCAATGAGGACCTGTGGTTCTGCCATCAAACCCTTCTCATTCGGACAGCAATGGCCAATCCGGCGTACGGCACCCAGCTGGCACCGATGAAGGTTCTTTACCCCGCTGCGGCGGATTCGATTGCCGATGACTCCTCGCCTTGGCGATCAGCGCCAATGGCTTGTTATGCCACTATTCATGAAGGAGATTGCTAGATCGATTCAGTCGAGCGCTGCCGACTCCGATCGTGTCCATCCAGAATCGCTACAACCCGAGCGCTCATCGGACGCACTTGTCGACCTCTGTGACCAGGAGGAGATTGCCTTTCTGCCCTGGGCGCCGATCCAGGACCTCGACCGACTCCCGAAGCTCATGGACATTGCTGAGCGGCACGGCGCGACGGGATAACAGGTGGCACTGGCCTGGCTACTTGCCCGGTCCGAAACGATGCTGCGGACCCCCGGCACAG
The DNA here is from genome assembly GCA_963712625.1 of uncultured Actinomycetota bacterium. Lineage (GTDB taxonomy): Bacteria > Actinomycetota > Actinomycetes > Propionibacteriales > Propionibacteriaceae > Microlunatus. The sequence continues at coordinate 82,503 of CAVQIU010000008.1, read as the reverse complement.
GCTCGGTCCAAGACCTCGAGGAGAACGTGGCCGCCGCTGGACGGCGTCTCGACCGTCAAGAGATCGCAGCCCTTGAATGGAGAGGAGGCGGGCCGGTTGGCGCAATGGCGGCGCCAGCCCGAGATGCCCTGCCGTCGGCCCGCCTAAGGCTTGCCTTCCATCCAAGGCACGCGTTCAGAACCAATACTTACGTCCACCGACGGCGCGGCCCATTTGACCCAGGACTAAGAAGACGACGCCGATTACCAGCAAGATAATGCCAATTGTCACCAAAATGCCGATGCCCAGAATCCAGCCCAAGATCAGCAAGATAAGACCTAGAACAATCATGTAATCCTCCTTGGTCCTTTGGTACCCCGAATAGCCCGCTTCAGACAGCGAGTCACGTGACCAGGCGCCGGCATCCGTCACTGTCGCGCAGCTGGAACTCCTGCTACCACCGGGCGCCTAATGCGCTGGCTACGCTGCCGCTGGCAAACTGTCCCGATTATCGGTGGTAACGGCGGAACCGAACCTGTCGTCACTAGGGTTTCGGCGAGTGAGGAGAGGGGTCAGGTCGTCAGCTCTTGGTGATCAGGCTCCTCGCAAAGAACCTCAGATTTGAGGGGCGCTCGGCGAGGCGTCGTACCAAGTAGCCATACCAGTCCGTGCCATAAGGGACATAGACGCGTACGGCGTGGCCGAGGCGAGCGAGCCGCTGCTGCTCGGTCGGTCGAATCCCGTACAGCATCTGGAACTCGAAGTCCTTAGGTTGACGTCCGTGATCACTCGCTAGCCTGAGGCCGATGTCGATCAAGGTTGGATCATGAGTGGCGAGCATTGGCAGCCCATTGCCCGCAATCAAGAGCCTCATGCAGCGCACGTAGGATTTGTCGATCTCGTGTCGATCTTGGAACGCCACGCTCTCCGGCTCCGCGTACGCGCCCTTGCAAAGCCGTACGCGCGAGCCGAAATCAGCAAGATCGCGGCAGTCCGACTCAGTGCGGTACAGGTATGCCTGCAAGACCGCACCGGTGCTTGGATACTCCTTGCGCAGCGTCCGCAAGATCTCCAGAGTCGAGTCTGTGGTGGTGTGATCCTCCATATCGAGGGTCACGGCGGTACCAGCCATCCTTGCGGCGCGGCAGATCAGCTCGGCGTTCTCCAATGCGAGCTGTGGGCCATCGCGGAGATGGAGACCCACCGCGCTTACCTTGATCGACACCTCGGCCGACGGACTCAGGCCCGCTTCTCGGAGCTTGGTGAGGAGATCGAGATAGGCGACCACAACGGCGTCTGCCTGTGCGCGGTCGGTGGTGTCCTCTCCCAAGAAATCAATCGTGGCCAGCAGCCCCGCTCCAACGAGGCGGCGCGTGACGGCTACCGCGTCTTGGGACGTCTCCCCTGCGATGAAGCGCTCGACCACACCGCCAGTCACCGGCGCCGTCGTCACCAGATTCTTGATCTTGTGGCTGCGGGATACACGAAGCAGGGCGCCACGCAGCATTCGCTTCCTCCCTTCGCGGAGGCATGGTCAGTGACGTGCAGCTTCTGCCAACTGCCCCGACTTTAGCCTTGAGTGCATGGCCATCGATCACACGGTCGTGCTGCTACCCGGCCTGAGCGACACCAGCAACCAGGTGGCTGCGCAGAGAGCGGCGTTGGAGGAGGTGGCGCCGGTGATCACACCGGACATACATGTCAGCGACAGCACGCCGGTCATCCTGGAGGATCCAGCCCTTGCCGTGCTGGCTGCGATTGCCACCGCGGGCATCGAACGAGTGGTGCTCGTTGGCCGCGGCTGGGGAGGCATGGTGGCGCTCCAAATCGCCGCCACCCACGGCGAACGGCTGGCCGGGCTCATGCTCAGCACCAACGCCCGCCTCGAGACCATCGCCGTGCGATCCATCCTTTATGGCGTTCTTGGAATGCTCCCGGCAGCAGTCGTACAGCAGCTTGGCGGCCGGCCATCTGACGTCGTCGGGCTCCTGGATCAGCTACGACCAGTAGACGCCAAACCTCTCGCCGAGCGGGTGGCGGCACCTTCTCTGGTGATCGTCGGCGAACGAGACGTAGCAAACCGCGGGCCTAGTGCAGCGCTTGCCCGATCTCTGCCGCTAGGCAATCTTCGTGTTGTGCCAGGGGCTGGGGCGGGTTGGCAAGCTGCGTCTCCGGATCTCGTTGCGGAGTTGCTTGTCCACTTCTTGTCTAGCTCGGCGTAGCGAGATATTCCATCGAGTCGAAGCGTCCGATCGTTCATGCTGATGGCATGCGCGACTACGTGAAGTGGCACGACGCTTACGACGACCCCACTTCGGACCTCGCCTGGCGGTTACGTCAAGTCCAGAACCACATCCGCTCAACCCTTGATCAAAACCAAGGACACGTGACGATCCTGAGCCTCTGCGCTGGCGACGGGCGCGATGTTCTGCAGGTACTGGCCGAACGAGACGACTCCTTGCGGATTCGGACCACCCTGATCGAACTGCACCCGGTTCTGGCGCAACGAGCTCAAGAGTTCGCTGCGAAGGCCGGACTGGCAGACGTCTCCGTGCGGACAATCGACGCGGGCAACACCGCCGCGTACGTCGGTTCAGTGCCAGCGGACTTGGTGATCATGATGGGAATCTTCGGCAACATCAGCGACGCCGATGTGAGACGCACGATCCACACTGCGCCACAGCTGTGCCGACCCGGCGCGGTCATGTTGTGGTCGCGAAGCACTGAGGGAGTCGGTGGAAACTGCTCGATACGAGGTTGGCTTGCCGAGGCCGGGTTCTCCGAGCTGGACTACCGTGAATTTGATCACGCCGAGGGTGAGCGCGCGGCGCTCGGCTCAGCCCGCTACGACGGCCCGCCACAGCCGTTGATTCCGGGCCAGCAACTCTTCACGTTCCTGGGATGAACTCGGATTGGCCCGAATTTGCCAGTCTTCACGGAGCCGGCAGCAGAAGATCTGGCGACAGCCCGTCAATCGTCGAGACCCCGAGCAGGCCCATCGTGAGATCAAGCTCGGCAACGACGTTCTCGATCACCTGCCGGACGCCATCGGCGCCGCCTATCGCCAATCCGTAGATGTATGGCCGGCCGAGCAGGCAGGCGTTTGCGCCGAGCGCCAGCGCGATGATCACATCTGTGCCTGATCGGATGCCGCTGTCCAACAGGATCGTCGGTTGCGCACCCACGGCATCCCGGATGGCGACGAGCGCATCAAGGGAGGCGACCGCATTGTCAATCTGCCTGCCGCCGTGGTTCGACACGATGATCCCGTCGACGCCAAGATCAACCGCGCGTCGCGCGTCGTCGGGATGAAGAATGCCCTTGAGAACAACGGGTAGGGAAGTTCGATCCCGGAGGGCCGCGATGTGGTTCCACGACACTCCCGGGTTTGAGTAGATGTCGAGAAAAGTCTCGACCGCGGCGCGGGGCTCGGGCGATAGCAGGTTCTTGCGGAAAGCTCCCGGGTGTTCCCTGGACAGGGCGACCAAGGTGCGCACCGCACCCAAGCTCACACCAGTCTTGGCTCGATCAATGCCGGCTGCGATTCGCTGTCGCACGATCTCGGTGAAGCGCGGATCAGAGGTGTATTGTGCGATGCCCTGCCCACGCGCGAATGGTAGCGAGCCAAGGTTCAGATCGCGGGGCCGCCAGCCGAGGATGGTGGTGTCGAGGGTCACGACCAGCGCTCGTGCGCCACAGCTCTCGGCACGTCCGATCATCGAGTCGACCAGCCCATCGTCGGTCGACCAGTAGAGCTGGTACCAGAACGGCGTCGAGCCCATTGCCGCAGCAGTGTCCTCCATTGGTTCGCATCCCTGACTGGAGATCACATACGGTTGCCGGCCGACGCGGCACCCCGGGCGATGATCACGTCGCTGTTCGCCGCCACAAGGGAAGCCGCCCCGATAGGCGCCAGGAGGAGCGGGGATGACAGCCGAATGCCGACGACCGACGTCGCCAGGTTGCGCTGCGTCACCCCATGGAGCATGCGCGGCACGACCCGCCACCGCTCGAACGCCTCACGGTTGTGCTGCATGGTCCGGCCCTCGCCCGCGCCACCAGCGACGTAGGCCCAAGCCGTCGCAGACATGATCTTTTTTGCGCGTCGTTCGAGGCCGTACGCATCCGTGGGAACCGAAGGTGCTCGGCCACGTGCTCCGGCTCGATAGATCGCGCTCTGCCGCGCTCGTCCGGGCCCGATCCCGGATGGGCGATTGTCCTCCGATGTCATTGTCTGATCACCATGGGGCTCAGTCTGACGGCATGGCCTACGTGGCGCGTTTGCTGTCCCCGGGACGGCAGCACGGGTCGAATCGATCACGCAACCCGTATTGGCCGTCTGGCAGGAAGATTCTCTGAACAGTGGCCCGATCCTTGATCATCGCCGGAGTCCGCACCTCCGCGTACGTCATCTTGAGATGGGAAAGTGTCATGTCCGACCCGAAACACTTCTTAGCCATCCAGAGACGGGGAAGTCGCCGCGAATCGCAAGAAGAGACATCAGCGGCGGGCAGGCGCGCCCTAGCAAACGCCTGCGGGTTCGAGCCTCAGAGCGCGCTCGCGACTCCGGTGGCGTCCACGGCGTACGAGGGCTGGACTGGCGCGGCCAGATGCAGCCGCGCAAAGGCGAGCGACTCGGCCAGGTCGGCTTCCCGTTGCGCCCTGGTGCCGCTCTTGCGCGAATTGACCTCAGAACTACATGACCGGAGAAATTCCGCGCCGCCAGGTACTGCAACACCCGGCCGGCCTGCTGGTCGCCCCGACCCGGCACCAGGTGCTCATCCTTGGCCGAGCCTGTCCCGTCGGTCAGATGGACATGCCGCAGTCGCGATCCCCAGGAACGAACAAGATCAATCGACTGCTGGCCGGCCGTCGAAGCATGCGAGAGATCCAGCGTCAGGTCCGCGTACTCGAGATCGCTTGGATCCCAACCGGGCATGTACGCCTTCAGCTCGCCGCCCGCAGGCGTACGCCATGGATACATGTTCTCGACACAGAACATGACCCCGGTACTCTCGGCGAGGTCTCGGACCCCCTCGACGAAGCTTTTCGCGTAGTCGCGCTGCCACCGAAACGGCGGATGCACCACAACGACATTGGCGTCCAGCCGCAGTGCAGCTTCAGCCGATCGCTCCAGCTTCGCCCACGGATCAGTACCCCACACCCGCTGCGTGATCAACAAGCACGGCGAGTGGATTGCCAGCACCGGCACGCCGTGGTAGTCGCGGAGCTTCTCCACCGCGCCAATGTCTGCCGCGACGGGATCGATGCCCACCATGATCTCCACTCCGTCATAGCCCAGCCGCCGGGCGAGCTCGAACGCACTCGAGGTGCTCTCGGGATATACAGAGGTCGTGGAGAGTCCAACTCGAGCCGGTGGAATCTTGATCAGCTGGCCCACAGAATTCACCCGCACCGGCCCCGGTTCCCGGATTGTTGCGGGCGAGGAGTCTGCTGCGGGCACGCGCCAAGCCTAGACCTCGCGCCATCAGGCATACATGGCGCGCGTGCCAGAAGTGCTGATCGGCTTCCCCCGCGCCTTCGTGGAGTTCGGTGATCCGGCCGACAAAACTCAAGTGTTCCGCTGCGATCTCACCTGGCTCACATCACGGTGGGCCTGTATCTATGGCAAGGGCTGCCAGGGTATCTACGCTGACCGACCACACGATGGCTGCTGCACCCTCGCCTATTTCGCCGACGCCGACGATGAGAAACGGGTCGGCAAGGCAGTCCGCCAGCTCAAGGCCAGCCAGTGGCAGTACAAGAAGGACGGGCGGGTCGGCGGCTGGGTCGAAAACGAGCATCCTGATCATCTTGGAGAGGCGGAATCGTCTGGCCGCAAGACCAGGGCGATCGATGGCGCGTGCATCTTTCTCAACCGTCCGGGCTTTCCAGCCGGCCAGGGCTGCGCGCTGCACCTGCTCGCTTTGAGCCAGGACCGCGATTTCTGGAGACGAAGCCTGATGTCTGCTGGCAACTACCGATTCGTCGCCAGTTCCGTGCGGTCACCCGCACTGATGACACCAGCTACACCGAGATCACCATCGGCGAATACGGTCGTGACGGCTGGGGCCCCGGCGGCGCTGACCTCGACTGGTATTGCTCGTCCAATACCGAGGCTCATCACGGTGTACGCCCGGTCTATCTGGAAAATCGCGCCGAGCTCGTCGCCTTGATGGGAGCTGCAGCGTACGAGGTGCTGGTGAAGATGTGTGAGGACTTCGAGACCCGTCGAGGCACCGCCATGCGGCATCCCGCGGACCCAACGTGATAACACCGCGCCGTCTGGGGTAGTGATGCAGGCCCCCTGCTTCCCCTCGAAATCCCCGGCAACAATGTGGGCATGCACTTGGACCACCTGTCGTTCGCGGCTGGGCCCGACGGCCTGGAGGCGACGGCACAGCGACTCGGAGCGCAGCTGGGAGTGACTTTTCTCGACGGCGGATTCCACCCGCGCTTCGGCACTCGGAACAGGATCTTGCCTTTGACGGCTGGGCGTTATCTCGAGGTGGTCGGAGTGCTAGATCATCCGGCGGCCGACAAGCCGCCTTCCGGCCAAGCGGTCCGGGCGCGCTCGGCCGAGGGCGGTGGCTGGCTGGGCTGGGTGATTGCAGTTGATGATCTTGCGCCATTCGAGGAGCGGATGGGCCGGCCAGCGATCGAGGGCCATCGACATCTTCCGGACGGGACGGTGCTGACCTGGCACCAGCTGGGCGTGAAAGATCTTCAGGTTGATCCGCAGCTCCCCTTCTTCGTCAAGTGGTCGCGTAATGCGATCCATCCTTCCGCGGGAGGCCGCGAGGTTGAACTGCTCAAGATCGAGATCGCCGGTGATCCAGCGCGTATCGAACACTGGTTGGGAGGACGCAGCAAGGACGTGCTGGCCGATGATCGACATCGGTTGGTGTCAACCGGGGGATCGGACTGTTCTCGCAGCGCAGATCTTCAGCACTCCGCGTGGTGAGGTCCGGATTTGATCAAGCTTCGGTCTGCTCTGGCGGGCCTGCCCACCTACTCTGCCGGCAAGCCTGGTCCAAAGATGGATCAAGGGCCCTCTTTCAAGCTGTCAAGCAACGAAAACCCTTACCCGCCGCTTCCTGGCGTCATCGAGGCCACCGCGACAGCCGTGGCCCGGATGAACCGCTACCCCGATATTGCCAACACTGAGCTGACGCACGCACTGAGTAGTCGGCTGGGCGTGTCCGGCGCGCAACTTGCGATCGCAACCGGCTCGGTAGCGGTGCTTTACCACCTGCTGCAGGCCACGTGTGAGGCCGGAGATGAGGTGATCTACGCGCGGCGCAGGCTCTCCCAGGCGTACCTGATCGCCGTGCCGGTGACAGGCGCGACGAATCTGTTCTGCTGGGTCCGGGCGCTGTTCATGATCTCGATGCGATGCAGCGGGCGGTCACCTCATCTACCAAAGCGATCATGCTCGTACGCCGAACAACCCGACGGGCCCGGCGCTGCAGCATCAACGGGTGATCGACTTCATCGACTCGGTTCCTGATCACATCATGATCGTTCTCGACGAGGCGTACGTGGAGTTCGTCACCGATCCGAAGGGTGTGCGCGGCCTGGATGCCATGGTCGGACGGTCGAACGTCGTCGTGCTCCGGAGCTTCTCAAAGGCGTATGGGCTTGCCGGTTTTCGTGTCGGCTATTGCGTGGCAGATGCTGATCTTGCCGCGGCGGTGCGAACTGTGTCGCTGCCGTTCGGGGTATCCATTGCCGCACAAGCGGCGCCCCTCGCCTCACTGGAAGCAGAGCCGCTGCTGCTCGACTGCGTCGCGGAGCTCGTGAAAGCCCGCGACGCACGGGCGGTTGGCTTGCGAGATCTTGGCTTCGAGATCCCAGATGCCCAAGGCAACTTCGTGTGGTTGCCCGGTGGTTTGGAGACCGAGGCGTATGCTGCGGCTTTGCCCGCGCCGGCGTAATGGTGAGGTCGTGCGTGTCAGGTGGTGACTGGGACGGTCTCCGGATCACCGTCGGTGCGTCAGAGGCCAATGTGCGGGTCCTGGAGGTGGCGGCAACGCTGCGGCTGGCTGAAAGCTGGGCACAGACCTAGCCAATAATCGAGGCGTCTTGTTTATGTAGGGGGCCTCTTGCGCGCCCAAAGGGTCATCACGATCACGGCAGCACCTGCTAATACAAGAGTGACCGCGGTGCCGAAACCCAGGTACTGCGGCACGCCAGAAGCCGGATGGTTCAGGAGGCTGAGCAGAATGAACTCCGCTGACTGATGCATTGTGCCGAACGCGGTCACTCCGAGAAAGGGCAAGATCACGAGCCGCTGCATGATGACACGGCTGACCGCTCCCCGGCTCAGGGTCGCGTAAACCAGAAAACCGATACCCGTGAACTCCGCAATCGTGCCGATGAGGATCCAGAGCCCGCCATGAGCGACCGAACGCTCTACCGACAAGACGCCATACCAGCCGGCGAGGCTCATCACCACTGACTACGGAAGGGCGGCACCACAGCGCCGGAGATACTCCGACATTCGCCAGAGGCCGTTACAGGACCAGCAAGATCGCCGCACTCGCCCGCCGCCAGCGTAGCTCCACGCCTTCAAGGGCACAGCTCACGACACCCGCAGCTCCAGCGAAATGTCGGCCCGGACCTCCACAGGTTATGGTCGCCCGCAACGTCACGCACGCCTCAGATGGCGGATCAGCGTCACAACGCGACCACTGCCTGAACACTGAGACCGCCGTTACGAGGCCCGCCGCGATCAGCAACCCCCCAGCAGCGAACCACCCAGTTTCGGCGGATGTGCCCCGACGCACAGCGCTCGCAGGCTCGATGGTCATGCTGCTCCCAGAGGACGAATGATGTTGCCCGTCAGAGTAGCTGCGCGTCTGGAGCGGCATTCGGAAAGTGTCAGCCTTTGGCTCTAGCTTCTGCGACATGCCCAAGACGAGCGCCAGACCGAGCCACACCTGCACCGAATGCGGCTGGAGATCCAGCCGCTGGGTCGGCCGCTGTGGGGAATGTCAAACGTGGGGCAGTGTCGTCGAGGCGGCGACACCGAAGCTGAGCCAAGTCTCCTCATCGGTCCCGGTCAGTAAGGCAGTGCCAATTGGCGCCGTCAACGCCAGGCTGGCAACACATGCCCGCACCGGCGTCGCCGAGCTGGACCGGGTGCTCGGCGACGGCCTGGTGCCGGGGGTTGTGGTGCTCCTCGCCGGAGAGCCCGGTGTGGGAAAGTCGACGCTGCTGCTCGAGGTCGCGGCGCGCTGGGCACGCAACGGGCATACGACCCTCTATGTCACGGGCGAGGAGTCGGCCGCCCAGGTGCAGGCTACGCGCTGGTCGGACCAATGCCGTGGCCGATCAGCTCTACCTGGCAGCCGAGACCGATCTCGGGACGGTGCTCGGCCATATCGAGGAGGTCAAGCCGTCGCTGATGGTGCTCGACTCCGTCCAGACAATCGGCACCGCGGAGGCTGACGGCTCACCCGGTGGGGTGACCCAGGTCCGCGAAGTGACAAGTGCGCTGGTCCGGGTCGCCAAGCGGCGTGGCATGGCGGTGATCATCGTCGGACACGTGACGAAGGACGGGACCGTTGCTGGTCCTCGACTGCTGGAGCACCTGGTCGACGTTGTCCTCGCATTCGAGGGGGATCGCCATTCCGGCTTCCGGATGGTGCGGGCAACCAAGAACCGCTTCGGTCCGGCCGATGAGGTCGGCTGTTTCGAGATGGTCGACTCCGGAATCGTCGAAGTGCCCGATCCCTCGGGATTGTTCACGTCGCACCATGGTGAGCCGGTGCCGGGCACCGCAGTAGCGGTAACGCTGGAGGGTCGCCGACCGCTGCTCGCCGAGATTCAGGCTCTGGTCGCCGAGTCGACGCTGTCTCATCCGCGACGTGTCGTCAACGGTGTCGAGTCCGGCCGGCTCGCCATGGTGCTCGCAGTGCTGGACCGGCGCTGCGGCGTACGGCTGAACGATCGAGATGTGTATGTCTCAACTGTGGGCGGGGCCAGGGTGAGCGATCCCGCGGCCGACCTAGCGGCGGCGCTGGCAGTCGCTTCAGCAGCCTGCAACAAGCCGGTGCCGCCACGCCTCGTTGCACTGGGCGAGGTCGGCCTGGCCGGCGAGCTGCGCCGCGTGCCGGGAATCAGCCGCAGACTCAGCGAGGCCGCGAGGCTCGGGTCGGCCGAGGCGGTCGTACCAGCCGAGGCTGGGGACTCGCGGGAGCAGATCATGGAGGTTCATGCCGGCATGGTGGTGCACTCGGTGGCGACCGTCGAGCAAGCGCTGGCGGCCCTCTCGCTATGACGGGCATTTCCGCTTCGCCGACTGCAGGACCTAACGTGACGCTGGTTCATCCGCAAGCAACGCGATTGATACGGTCGGCCGAGGGAGTGGGTCTGGTCGCAACGGCGCGGCAGGGCCCGCCCCCGTTTGAATCTCTGACGCTGACGGAGGGAGCGATTGTGGCGTCAGGCCTTGATCGGCACCGTCGCTTGCTGGACTACCTCGCAATGATGGCGCCCGGAACTCCGCTGCGGGATGGGTTTGAGCGGATCCTGCGAGGCCGCACCGGGGCCTTGGTCGTGCTTGGCCGCAACAAGATCATCTCTCAGATCTCCACCGGTGGCTTCGCGCTCGATGTGGTCTACACACCCACGGCGCTCCGGGAGCTGGCCAAGATGGACGGAGCGATCATTTTCGACTGGGAGAATGACCGGATCATTCGTGCCGGTGTCCAGCTGATGCCCGACGCGGGTATCGACACAGTCGAGGCTGGCACCCGGCATCGTACGGCTGACCGCGTGTCGCGGCAGGCTGGGCTGCCCGTCGTCTCGATTTCGGCGTCGATGTCAACCATCGCTTTGTATCTGGATCATCACCGCCATCTGGTCGAGCCCTCCGACCAGATCCTGACGCGTGCACATCAAGCACTGCAGACCCTGGAACGGTACCGAGAGCGGCTCTGGGAGGTCACGACTCGGCTGTCCTCGCTGGAGGTCCAAGATCAAGTAACAGTCAGAGACTTCGCTCTTGTGGCTCAGCGCTTGGAGATGGTACGGCGGCTCGAGGACGAACTGGACACCTCTGTCGTCGAGCTCGGCAGCGACGGACGTCTGCTGACCCTGCAGCTGCATGAGCTGCGCGCTGGGATCGATGAGTTGCGTTGCCTGCTGGAGCGGGACTATCGGCCAGCCCGCTCCTCGAGCTTCGGCCTCGTCGGGTTACAGCATCTGAACACCAACGAGCTGCTGGATCCATTGGCTGTTGCGCGCGCCGCCGGCTTCCCGCACAACGTCCACCTGGAAACTCATGTCACGACCCGCGGCTTTCGGCAGATGTCGCACATCAACCGACTGCCCTCGTACCTGGGAGACCGGCTGATCGAGCACTTCGGCACGCTGCAGGCCCTCTTTGGAGCTAGCGCGAACGACCTGCAGGCGGTTGAGGGGGTCGGCGAGAGTCGCGCGCGGTGATCAGAGACGGCCTCGTCCGGCTGGCCGAGTCCGCCTACACAGACCGCCTGGCCTGACTTCCCGCGCACTCAAGATCATCCGCAGCCCGGCCGGCTGACGACGGTTGGCCCAGTTTGCAGACAACGCGGAGCGAGCAATCGAACCCCGGATCGCGCGCCGCCGTGCTGAGGAGAAGCGAGCCGACCCGCATTTCGTCCGCGAGCGCCGACGAAGTAGGCGGCCACAAAGCGCGATCCGCAGCGAGCGGAGCGAGCCATCGAACCCCGGATTGCGCGCCGCCGTGCTGAGGAGAAGCGAGCCGACCCGCATTTCGTCCGCGAGCGCCGACGAAGTAGGCGGCCACAAAGCGCGATCCGCAGCGAGCGGAGCGAGCCATCGAACCCCGGATCGCGCGCCGCCGTGCTGAGGAGAAGCGAGCCGACCCGCATTTTCGTCCGCGAGCGCCGACGAAGTAGGCGGCCACAAAGCGCGATCCCCAGCGAGCGCAGCGACCATCGAGCCCCGGATCGCGCGCCCCCGTGCTGAGGAGAAGCGAGCCGACCCGCATTTCGTCCGCGAGCGCCGACGAAGTAGGCGGCCACAAAGCGCGATCCGCAGCGAGCGGAGCGAGCCATCGAACCCCGGATCGCGCGCCGCCGTGCTGAGGAGAAGCGAGCCGACCCGCATTCCGTCCGCGAGCGCCGACGAAGTAGGCGGCCACAAAGCGCGATCCGCAGCGAGCGGAGCGAGCCATCGAACCCCGGATCGCGCGCCGCCGTGCTGAGGAGAAGCGAGCCGACCCGCATTCCGTCCGCGAGCGCCGACGAAGTAGGCGGCCACAAAGCGCGATCCGCAGCGAGCGGAGCGAGCCATCGAACCCCGGATCGCGCGCCGCCGTGCTGAGGAGAAGCGAGCCGACCCGCATTCCGTCCGCGAGCGCCGACGAAGTAGGCGGAAAAAAAAAAAAAAAAATTTTTTTTTTTTTTTTTTTTTTTTTTTTTTTTCCACAAAGCGCGATCCGCAGCGAGCGGAGCGAGCCACCGAACAGAGTAGTTTGAGGCTCGTGTCCGTGGACGTTCAAGATCGGCAGATGCCTGCCGGTTGGGCGCGCCTGGTAACTCGGCGGATCCTGAGGTGGTACGCCGACCACGCCCGCGATCTGCCGTGGCGGCGGGCAGGGGTGTCACCGTGGGCGATCATGGTCAGCGAGTTCATGCTGCAACAGACGCCTGTGGAGCGGGTACGCGGCCCATGGCAGAGCTGGGTGCAGCGCTGGCCGACGCCCGCATCGCTGGCGGCAGCCACGCCTGGTGAAGCCGTACGAGCCTGGGGCCGTCTCGGCTATCCGCGACGGGCGCTGCGCTTGCACCAAGCGGCCCAGATGATCACCAGCGACTTCAACGGCCAGGTGCCAGAGGATCGCGAATTGCTGCTCAGCCTGCCAGGAGTCGGCTCATACACAGCGGCTGCGATTGCTAGCTTCGCGTACGGGCGGCGGGAAATTGTTCTCGACACCAATGTGCGGCGGGTACTGGCGAGGATCGGGCTCGGTCAGGCCTTTCCCGATGGCGCACCGAGGACGCGCGAGTGGACATTGGCCGAAGAGCTCGCCCCTCGCGACGCGCGCGGCGCCGCCCGCTGGGCAGTCGCGTCGATGGAGCTCGGCGCATTGGTATGCCGAGCTCGCAACCCTCTCTGTGAGACCTGTCCGGTCTCGACGCTATGCGCCTGGCGGCAGGCGGGCAATCCAGCTTGGGCAGGGATGCCACGACGCGCACAGGCTTACTCGGGGACTGATCGACAGTGCCGGGGTGCCCTGCTCGCCGTACTCCGGTCCAGCGCCGATCCAGTCCAAGATCACCAGCTAGAGCAAGCATGGCAGGATGTGGCGCAGCGCAAACGTGCGCTGGCCTCACTCGTGCAGGACGGGTTGGTCGTGGCCGCTGGCAGCGGATGGTCGTTGCCATGCTAGATCTTCCGAATCGATCAGAAAGGGACTCACTGCGATGTCCGGACTTGCTCCGACCTTGCCACTGCGCAATGGTGCTGATATTCCGGTGCTCGGCCTCGGCACGTCGCCGCTCGTAGGTGGGGAGTCCGCGCGTCAAGTCCGGACAGCCCTCGAGACCGGCTACCGGCTGATCGACACCGCAGAGAACTACCGTAATGAGGATGCGGTCGGACAGGCCATCCGCGAATCGGGCATCGACCGCTCGGAGATCTTCATCACCACCAAGTTCAACCGCCGCTGGCACAGCCTCGACGGGGTTCGTCAGGCGTACGAGGCCAGCTTGCAGCGGCTGGGTGTGGACTACATCGATCTCATGCTGGTGCACTGGCCGAACCCGGACCAAGATCGCTACGTAGCGGCTGTGCAGGGGCTCCAGGCAATTCTGGACGACGGTGGGTTGCGCGCCATTGGCACGTCGAATTTCAAACCGGCTCACTTGCAGCGCGTACTCGAGGAATCCGGCATCAGCCCTGACGTCAACCAGATCCAGCTCAGCCCGTACTCGACCAGGAGCGCCAATCGGGAGTACCACACCGCACACGACATTGTCACTGAGTCGTGGAGCCCGCTCGGTGCCTCGAGCGACTCACTGAGGAACGATCCGTTGATCACGAGCATCGCTCATGATCATGGTAAGTCATCGACTCAGGTCGTACTGCGATGGCATGTGCAGCTCGGCTTGGTCGTCATCCCGCGGTCGTCGAATCCTGGCCGGATGGCCGAGAACATCGACATCTTCGACTTCGAGTTGGCCGAGGAAGAGATGAGCAAGATCAGTTCGCTGGATCGTGGCGAGTCAGTTGTCACTGACTCTGATGAGTTTGGTCACTAGGTCCACAGACACCGATGCCGTCCGCCGTGCAGAACGCCCGGTTCGACAACATCGATAATGGAAATGCAGTCGCGTTCAAAGGCCGCGCTAGCGGCAGTCGATCCCGCTGCCGCACGTGTTGACATCCGTACGAATCCCGGACTTGATCATCTTGCCCCAGGGGCGTGACCAGAAAGGGGCAAGACGCCTGCTTTGACTGGCTTCTCAGCTGACAACGACAATCCACCAACTGCCCTTAGTCAGGTGCGGGCTGGTCCAACGTCGTCGACGTTCGAGTTGCTCCGATGCTAGCGCTCACCACGCACGCCATGGCGAGCCACTGGACAAGTGTCAAGAACTCTTGGAGCACGATCATCGCGGCAAGTGCTGCGGCGGCAGGCTCCAGGCTCATCAAAATGCTGAAGACCCGTGGCGGAATGCGGCGCAATGCCATCAGCTCAAAGCTGTAAGGGATGACCGAGCTCAGCAACCCGACCGCGACCCCGAGCGCAAGGACTGTGGGGTTGAGAAGCCGGCTACCTGCTTCGAGAATTGCCGGCGGTGCGAGAGCAACGGCTCCGACCATGCTGGCCACGGCAAGGCCGGTGAGACCCGGCCAGCGACGACCGGTCTGCGCACTCAGCAGGATGTAACAAGCCCACGCAAGTCCCGCGAGTAGCGCGAATCCAACTCCGGCGAGTGTGAGCGTTGTTCTCGAGACGCCGAGGAGCGCCACTCCGATTGCTGCGAGCACCACCCAGATCAGATCCGCGAGACGACGGGAACCCACGACGGCGACGGCGAGTGGACCGAGGAATTCTATGGTCACCGCGACACCGAGCGGTATCCGCGCAAAGGACTGGTAGATCGCCCAGTTCATCGTCATCAAGCTCAGGCCGAAGCCGAGGGCGACGAGCCAGTCCCGCCGGGAGTGCCTGGTCAGCCGCGGACGTACCATGATCAGCAAGATTGCGGCGGAGCTGATAAGCCGCAGCCAAACCATCGCCGTCGGCGGTATCAGGTGGAACAGGTCCTTGGCGATCGCAGCCCCGAACTGAACCGAGATGATCCCCGAGATCACCAGCCAGACCGGCGGGATGCGGTTCACCAATCGCACCGCGCCACTCTGCCACGTGTTGCTCGCGGCATTTGCAGACCCTGCTCTGCACAGCTTTCTGGCCGTCTGCATAGGCAGCGACCCATACCGCCGAAAGGCAATCTAAGCGCACATCGGTTTCAGGCCCGAAGTATGGGAGTTCGGCGGACACGAGATCGGCCGCACCCCAAATGGGATACGGCGATCTGGCATTGAGACGTGCCTACTCGTTGGCGGCTTCGGGACTTTCGTTGAAGCCTTCTACGATTCCGCCGAACTCCACCGGCGGCACGTCCGGCGCTGCCGAACGCGGAGTGCCGGTAAAGGTGAACGGGTGCTCGGATCCGGGGTCGGCGACGTCGACGACGACTATCTCGCCCGACTTCAACTCCATGAACAAGATCTTCTCAGCGAGCAGATCCTCGACGTCGCGCTGAATTGCCCGACGCAACGGCCGAGCGCCCAGCACTGGGTCGAAGCCACGCTTGGCGATCAGCGTCTTCGCCGCGGGCGTGAGCTCGATGCCCATGTCCTTGTCCTTTAGCCGGATCTCGATCTGGGCCACCATTAGGTCGACGATGCGCTCGATGTCCTCCTGACTGAGCTGGCGGAAGACCACGATCTCGTCCACCCGGTTGAGAAACTCCGGACGGAAGTGCTGTTTGAGCTCGTCGGTGACCTTGGCCTTCATCTTGTCGTAGCCGCCCTCTGTGCCGCTCGCCCCGCTGAAGCCCAGGGAGACGCTCTTGGCAATGTCCCGGGTGCCAAGGTTGGTCGTCATCACGATCACCGTGTTCTTGAAATCGACCACGCGACCTTGTGCGTCGGTCAGTTGACCTTCGTCGAGGATCTGCAGCAGCGAGTTGAAGATGTCCGGGTGAGCCTTCTCGACCTCATCGAAGAGCACCACGCTGAACGGCTTGCGGCGTACCTTCTCGGTGAGCTGGCCGCCCTCCTCGTAGCCGACATAGCCAGGAGGAGAGCCGAAGAGGCGTGAAGCGGTGTGCTTTTCGGAGTACTCGCTCATATCCAGCTGGATAAGGGCATCCTCATCGCCGAACAGGAATTCAGTCAGGGCCTTCGTCAGCTCGGTCTTACCAACACCGGACGGTCCGGCGAAGATGAACGAGCCGCTGGGCCGCTTCGGGTCTTTCAGACCTGCCCTGGTACGCCGGATTGAACGTGAGAGCGCCTTGACCGCGTCGTGCTGGCCGATGTAGCGCTTGCCGATCTCCTCCTCCATCCGGAGCAGCCGGGCCGACTCTTCCTCGGTCAGCTTGAACACCGGAATTCCGGTGGCGGTCGACAGCACCTCCGCGATGATCTCCTCATCCACTTCGGCGACGATGTCGAGATCACCGGACTTCCACTGTGCCTCGCGCTCAGCGCGCGCGTTCAGCAGCTTCTTCTCATCGTCGCGAAGACCCGCCGCGCGTTCGAAGTCCTGAGCATCGATGGCGGCTTCCTTCTCCAGCCGTACAGCTGCAACCTTCTCATCGAACTCCCGCAGATCAGGCGGAGCAGTCATCCTCCGAATCCGCAACCGGGCGCCCGCCTCGTCGATGAGATCGATCGCCTTGTCGGGTAGGAAGCGGTCTGAGATGTACCGGTCGGCCATCTGTGCCGCAGCCACCAAGGCCTCATCGGTGATGGTGATGCGGTGGTGCGCCTCGTAACGGTCGCGAAGACCCCGCAAGATGTCGATCGTGTGTGCGATGGACGGTTCTGCGACCTGGATGGGCTGGAAACGCCGCTCCAGAGCGGCATCCTTTTCGACGTACTTGCGATACTCGTCCAACGTCGTAGCGCCGATGGTCTGCAGTTCACCGCGAGCGAGCATGGGCTTGAGGATGCTAGCCGCATCAATCGCACCCTCCGCGGCGCCAGCGCCGACCAGAGTGTGGATCTCGTCGATGAACAGGACGACGTCACCGCGCGTCTTGATCTCCTTCAGCACCTTCTTCAGGCGCTCTTCGAAATCGCCGCGATAACGGCTGCCGGCAACTAGCGCGCCAAGGTCGAGGGTGTAAATCTGCTTATCTCGCAGAGTCTCCGGAACGTCGCCGCGGACGATTGCCTGAGAAAGACCTTCGACAACGGCGGTCTTGCCGACTCCCGGCTCGCCAATCAGCACCGGATTGTTTTTGGTGCGCCGCGAGAGCACAGTCATCACGCGTTCGATCTCAGTCTCTCGCCCGATAACCGGATCAAGCTTGTTCTCTCGAGCGGCCTGAGTGAGATTACGACCGAACTGGTCAAGCACCATCGATGAGGACGGAGTGCTGCCCTGCTCTGGCGCTCCTGCAGTCGCTGCTTCCTTACCTTGGAAGCCGCTGAGCAATTGCAAGACCTGATTTCTGACTCGGTTGAGGTCAGCGCCGAGCTTCA
Organism: uncultured Actinomycetota bacterium; assembly: GCA_963712625.1. Classification (GTDB taxonomy): domain Bacteria; phylum Actinomycetota; class Actinomycetes; order Propionibacteriales; family Propionibacteriaceae; genus Microlunatus. The sequence goes on along the minus strand of CAVQIU010000008.1, from coordinate 64,785 downwards.
CCAAAACCTGGGCAGCGACGCCTTCACCTTCCCGAATCAACCCGAGCAGGATGTGTTCGGTGCCGATGTAGGAATGGTTGATCTGAAGTGCTTCGCGCAGGCTCAGTTCCAGAACCTTTTTCGCCCGCGGCGTGAATGGGATGTGCCCACTGGGCGATTGCTGGCCATGTCCGATGATCTCTTCTACCTTTTGCCGGACAGCCTCTAAGGAAATACCAAGGGACTCCAAAGCTTTGGCGGCGACGCCTTCGCCCTCATGGATGAGTCCCAACAAGATGTGCTCAGTGCCGATGTAGTTGTGGTTCAGCATGCGAGCCTCTTCTTGCGCCAAGACCACGACGCGCCGGGCCCTGTCTGTAAACCGCTCAAACATGTTGGTTACTCCTCGCTTTCGGCGCGGCTCTCGCCCTGCTGGCTCGGACCGAGCACCGACATCACTAACTCTAGTCGGCTGCGCCCTCAGTTGCCTTGTAGATCATTCGTCGCTGACCCCGCCCTCGCCACCCTGGCCAACCGAGATCAGGCCCCCGCGACGACTGCGCGCTACCGACTGTCAACCATCCGTCGAGCGCTGAATATTCCCTTTACCGGCGGCGATTCTTGACCGCGGCTGACGTGCCCGCTCGACCCGAAACGCTTGTGGGCTTGCGATGAATGGCGAGCGCCCCGGGCGAGCTGTTCGCCCAGGGCGCAATAGAGACGATTGTCTGAGACTGATTGATCTAGGAGGAAGATTTGTGGAAAGCCGCGGCGGCAAGCGACTTCGAGCGCAGGCTAGACGTGAGCTTTCTCGTACGCATCCCGTACCTCTGCCGAGACCCGGCCGCGGCTGCTGACATCGAGGCCCTGACCCTGTGCCCAGGCGCGGATGTCGCTGGTGCTCGACGAGCTTGACGCTTTCGTCGCGCGCCTCCGCCGACCGCCGGTCTTGCGGGCGTGTGCCATCCACGGCGCCAACGCATCTCGGAGCCCTGCCGCATTCTTGGTGGAGAGGTCGATTTCATACTCCGCGCCGTCGAGCGCGAAACTGACCGTCTCGTCGGCGGTTCCCCCGTCATAATCGTCTTCGAGAATGATCTGGACGCGCTGCGCCATCGTTCCTCCAATGAAAAAGGTGAGATGTTACCTGACAGCTGCGAGATTACTCGCATTCCTCAGTTTTCAGAAGCAAAATCCAGAGCGATATCTAAGATTGGCGCGGAATGAGTGATAGCTCCCACTGCAACGAAATTGACGCCGGTTTGCGCAACTTCAGTTGCGTTTCGTATTGTCAGGCCGCCACTCGCCTCGAAAGTCGCCTGATCTGCCAACTCTGCGACGATCTGTGCCATCGCAGCGATGCTCATATTGTCCAGCAGGATCTCGGTAGCGCCTGCCGCAACGACTTCTCGCGCCTGTTCGGCTGAGGTCACTTCTACTTCGATCGGCAGGTCGGGAAAAGCACTTCGGACTGCGCGATAAGCCTCGACCACTCCCCCGGCCGCGATCACGTGGTTGTCCTTGATCAGCGCGGCATCAGCCAATGACATCCGGTGATTGATACCGCCTCCAATGCGCACCGCGTACTTTTGCAGCATTCGCAATCCCGGAATGGTCTTTCGGGAGTCGCGGACCTTGGTATTGGTTCCGGCGAGCGCATCCACCCAAGCGCGGGTGGCTGTCGCCACACCCGACATCATGGTGATCAAGTTCAGCGCAATCCGCTCCGCCGCCAACAGCGCGCGCGCGTTGCCTGCGACGGTGATCAAAACATCGCCGCCTGCGACGCGGTCGCCGTCAGTGGCGTGCACAGCGAGTTCGAAGTCGGCAGCCGCCGAGCAGGCCGCCGCGACGGTGTAGGCAGCTACGGGCAGGCCGGCGACGGTGCCCGGTTGCCGGGCGACAAAGGTGCCACGGGCGTTATCGCCGGCCGGAATCGTCGCGTACGAGGTCACGTCGAGTCGGGCGCCCGCACCCGGCGGCAGCACGCCACGTCCGCCCAGATCTTCACCGAATGCCTCAGAAACGATCAACGACAGAGCATCAACGTCCAGCCCGGCTGCTGTCACGAGCCCTTCGATCTCGGCCAGCTTGGTGTAGATCATCAACGGCTGAGCTGTCCATCGGTTCCTGTTGGCCGAGCGGCCACAAAGTGGTGCCGCTGGCCATACCGAACGTCCTCTTGAGCGATGAGGTGGCCGTGCCAAGCCTCGCGGCGACCTTCGAAGTCGTCGCGCCAATGCGCTCCTCGCGACTCCTCCCGCAGCCGGGCCGAGGCGACGATAGCCGTTGCCACCGTCATCAGGTTTGTACCCTCCCAGAACGCCAGGCCGGGCTCTGGCGCCGTCTGTGCTGCCAGCTTCACCAATTCACCGGCACACTGGTCAAGTCCAGCGGCATCCCGCAGTCCGCCTGCGTAGCGGCTCATGGCCTGCTGCATGGCAGGAACTACTGCCCGATCGATCAATCCCGGCTCTCGATGATCTTGAGCGGGAAGGCGACGTGGGGGCAGCCTGTCCCGCAAGTGCGCGGCGATCCGGCGAGCAAAGACCAGCCCTTCGAGCAAGGAATTGGAGGCCAGCCGATTAGCTCCGTGTACACCGGAGGATGCCACCTCACCGCAGGCATACAGGCCGCCAAGGTTCGTAGCACCATCGAGATCTGTCTCCACCCCTCCGCAGAAGTAGTGGCACGCAGGCGCTACCGGAATCAGATCGGTGGCCGGGTTGATGCCCGCTCGGCGGCAGCTATGCCAGATGGTGGGAAAGCGGACGCGCCAGGTCTCCTCCCCAAGCATGCGGCCATCGACGTAGACATGATCAACACCCTGCGCCGCCATCTCCCTCATAATCTGCTTGGCGACGACGTCGCGAGGAGCCAGTTCGGCAAGCTCATGCTTGCCGATCATGAAGCGCTCGCCACGGGAGTTGACCAGCAGCCCGCCTTCACCGCGTACGGCCTCGCTGACCAATGGCAGCTGGCCGCGTGCGCCGACCCCGAGATAGAGCACCGTCGGGTGGAACTGGATGAACTCGATATCACGCAACCGAGCGCCGGCGCGCAGCGCGGCCGCGACCCCATCCCCTGTGGAAACAGGCGGATTTGTTGTGACGGCGTAGATCTGGCCGATGCCGCCGGTGGCCAGCACGACCGCTCGAGCGTGCACTGCGCCGACGCCGCCGCGGGTGCCCTCCCCGAGGACGTGCAGCGTCACCCCAGCCACTGCTGGCTTCTCCCCCGGGCCGACCTCAGCCGGCATGAGATCAAGGACCAAGGCATGCTCGACGATCTCGATCGCGCGATCGGCGGTGACCGCCGCCACGAGTGCGCGTTCGATCTCAGCACCGGTGGCGTCACCTCCCGCGTGCGCGATCCGGCGGCGCATGTGGCCACCTTCCCGAGTCAGCTCCAGCTCGCCAGCAAGATCGCGATCGAACTCTGCGCCGCGATTGATCAGCTTTGCCACCTCATCTGGACCTTCTGTGACCAGGACGCGTACGGCCTCCTCGATGCACAGGCCGGCGCCCGCAACCAAGGTGTCGTCGATGTGCTGCTCGATCGTGTCGCCCTCCGCTTGCACCCACGCAATCCCGCCTTGCGCCCAGTGGGTCGAGCCGGCGGAAACCTCATCCTTGGTGACGACCATGATCGTGCCGAGATCGCGACATTCCAGCGCGGCCGTCAAGCCCGCGATGCCCGACCCGATGACCACGAGGTCAACCTCGCGTATCCAGCCGGGTGGTTCGGCCGCCAGCCGCTGTGGCAACGGCGGCAACGCCGGCAGGGTAGGGAAGACCGGTGAGATGTTTGCCTGGGCGGGGCTGGTGGCCACTGACCCGCCATCAGGCAACATAGGGCCATGCTCCCGCATACGTCGGAGGGTGGAACGACCCCCCCTGCGCGGGGACCGCGCTCGTGGTTCGACGCCTGGGTGGAGTCTGCATACGGCGCGGACGGATTCTGGCGTGTCCACAGCCCTGACGCGCATTTCCGTACCGCAGCTGCCAGCGGGCCGATGATGGCCCAGATGCTGGCCGCTCTGGTTGATCGTCAAGAAGGCGTCGGCTCGGTTGTCGATGTCGGCGCGGGCAAGGGGCGTCTGCTGGAGGAGCTCGCCGCGATCCGGCCGGATCTTCAGCTGTCGGGAATCGACCTGCGAGGCAGGCCAAGCGGTCTGCCGGATCAGGTCGGCTGGGCTCAGGATTTGTGGGATGTCCGCTATGGGTGCTGGACCACCGGGGAAGCTGCGGCGGCACTGGACCGGCCTGAACCAGTCATGATCATCTGCTGCGAGTGGCTGGATGACTTGCCGTGCCCGGTGGTCGCGCAACATTCCGACGGCTGGCGTGAAGTGATCATCAACGGCTCCGGCCTGGAGCAGGCAGGTCCGCGGCTGGAGAGTGAGGAGCTTGCGTGGGCCGACCGGTGGTGGCCCGGTGGTGAGCGCGCCGAGATCGGTGTCACCAGGGACCGCGCATGGGTGGAGCTGATCAGACTGGCGAGGAAACGTGGCGGGTGTGCCCTCATGATCGACTATGGGCACACAGTAGAACGCCGTCCGGTCAGCGGGTCGCTCGCGGCTTATCGGGACGGTCGCGCCCTCGAGCCCGCGGTGGGGACTGCGGCCAATCTCACGGCACACGTAGCCGTCGATGCCGTGCGGTCTGCTGGTGAAGCGCTGGGCGCGACCACGACATTCTGCGGTCTGCAAAGCGAGGTCGTACCGGAGCTGTTGCAGGTCGAGGCCCATCCCGATCCCTTGGTTGATCTTGATCGGCGGAGCCAGTATTCGGCGCTCAGCTCGCAATACGTATGGGGCTCCCACTGGTGGCTGCTGCAGTGTTGATTTGCTCGCGGTGCTCGCGCGGATCGCACCTGAAGTCGCCGCCTTCGTCGCATCCGATGAAACCGCATCTACAACCTTGCCGAACGCTCCTACGAAGCCGGTATCACCGGCTGCTCCTGCAGATCGGCGCCGCGCGATCCGATGAGTTGATTTGCTCGCGGTGCTTGATTTGCTCGAGGTGCTCACGCGGATCGCGCCTGAAGCCGCCGCCTTCGTCGCATCCACAGTGCGGGTGCTAATGGCCCATCAGTCGTTACGGGTGCTGGTCGGATCTCTCGCGCCGGGTGTCTTGCCCTCGACGCTGCCGGCCAAGATGCCTGCCGGAACGATCATGCTCGGCCTCGGACCGGAGCATCCGAGCCATGCCGGGCTGATCGAGCTGCAGTTGTGGACCGAGGGGGGCGTGATCACTACGGCCCGGGTCGTCGTGGGCGCGATGCATCGGGGTGCTGAGAAGCTCTTCGAGGTACGCGACTATCGCCAGATCTTGATGTTGGCGGACCGCCACGACTGGCAGGCTCCGTTCTTCGGCGAGCTCGCTGTAGCCATGGCCTGCGAACAGCTCATGGGACTCGCGATACCAGACCGGGCGGTCTGGCTGCGCACCCTACTTGCCGAGCACACCCGAATCCTCAGTCACTGCGGGTTTCTGGGCTATGTGTCGCATCGGCTTTCGACTGATGCTGGCCTCCGCGGCTTGCGGGAACAGCTGCGCACTCAGACCTTGCGACTGACCGGCAACCGCATCCACCCGATGGCGACACGCGTTGGCGGGCTGGGCGTTGATGCCGACGCTGCCTGGTTGCGCGCCGAACAGCGGGTTGCGGAGCTGACCACGGCGGTCGCCGACGCGGTTCTAACCTTGATCGACTCGGTGGAGTTCACCGCCCTGACGAGTGGAGTTGCCCTGCTGGATCGAAACACGATTCAGCAATTCGGAGTAAGCGGCCCGGCTGCCAGGGCAAGCGGTGTCGATCTTGACCTGCGTCGGCAGCGGCCGTATCTGGGCTATCCCGATCTCGGCGGCCTGATCGCTCCGCCGCTTCGCCGCTCAGGCGATGCTCAATCACGACTGGCGCTGCTCGCTCAGGAGCTAACGATCAGTGCGTCGTTGATCATCGCCTGCATTGAGCGCCTCTGGGACTTGCCTGGACCGATGTCGGTGAGGCTGGGCAAGATCATCCGCGTGCCGGAAGGCGAGGCATACCTGGCGGTAGAGGCTCCACTTGGCATCGCCGGCGTGTTCCTCGTCTCTCGCGGTGAAAAGACACCGTGGCGGCTCAAGCTGCGGACGCCGTCGTTCAACAACATCTCCAGCCTGGAGCGATTGCTGGTCGGGGTGCCTACGGACGCGTTGGAGGCGACCCTCGCCTCGATTGGCTATGTCGTCGGCGACATCGACAAGTAGCTGCGCGCCCTCAGCGAGTCGCGAAGGGCAAGCGCGAGCCGCGCAGTCACAGGTTCGGCGTATGTGCGCTTACGCCGGCTGACGATCGGCCTCATAGTTCGGCAGAGCCATGTTGACGATCGTAAGGTCCTCGAGTGTTTCGAGCGATGCACCAGCGATCTCATCATCGGCCGACAATTCCTGCCAAATGAATTCGTGATTGGCCAGCACTCGCCGCGGCATGTGGTGCACCTCGGCCTCAGGTGCGTTTATTACTGTGATCGGCTCCGCTTCCTTCTCGCGCAGGGCTTCGCGAAGAGCATCGATCACCTCGTTGCGATACTGGATCTCACCCTTTAGATAGGTCTGATTCGCCTTCAGGTCGGAGATCTGGAGCCGTTGCCCTGCGATTCTGAGCCGCTGCCTCTCGATCACCTTGCGGGCATCGGAAACGCGAAGCGTCAAGGTGTCGACCACTGATGCGTTCCGGGTTCGCTCATCAGTCAGTGCGGCGCCGTGCTCACGCGCTGCCTTGAGCACGGCCTGAGCATGAGCGTGTCTTGCTGCGTTGAGCTCGCGCCAGGCAAGCGCGCACGCCATCAAAGCGGCTGCGATGGCGACCGCAACCCCCAGGCGGACGACCCATAAGGATCCGCCGGCGGCTGCTGCCGCTGCTACGGTGCCGGTGATCAAAACAACTTCCGAAGTGCGCTGGAGTGGCGAGGGCTTGAGCCCGCGGCTGGCGCTGCCTGGCGAAGTCACGCTGGCCACCATATTGCTTGGCTTGCTGACCGCCGTGGATTTCAACCCTCAATCGTGAGTGTCTGCTTCCAGGCCGTCCTCCCCTGCCGCATCTGCACCTTCGTCGGGCTCGGTGGGGACCTTGCACGCCCGCTCGAGCAACAAGCCAAAGACGCAGAGGACGATTCCGGCAACGATTGCCACCGCAGATCGAATGACCCGATCGCGGGGTGCGGCCGCATCGAGCCGGGTCAGAAACATCACGGCGAAACCGAAATAGCCGCCCGCGACCAGCGCACCTGCCAACGCGGACGCTTTACCTAGCACCAGGAAGGCAACGGCGCGCTGGGGTTCCATGTGCTCATGCCGCACCTGGATTCTCTGGTGGGTCAGGTACGCCAGCGCCCCTACCAGAGCAGCCACCAAGAACAAGCCGATGGGAGCGGTCCAAGGGACCTCGGGCGGTATCAGGTCGAACGCGTTGGCGATGACGACGATCAGCCATCCAGCCAAGCCGCCGAACAGAGCGGCAACGACAAGAGCGCGGAACGATGTCAGGCTTATCGAGCCGCTGGAAGGTTCCTGAGCCAAGCTCGCCGATCCTCAGTCCCGGTCGATCACAAGATCATCTCGCCGGGCCACGCCCGACACATCCGCCTGATCAAGAAGATCGCCGATGGCTCCCTTGCCGACGATCTCCCCCGTTGGGTCGACCTCGTACCACGGCACCAAAACGAACGCCCGTTCATGGGCCAGCGGATGTGGCAGCTTCAGGTCCTCCTGATCGACGACCGCGTTACCGACCATGATCAAATCCACATCCAGGGTACGTGGGCCCCAACGCTCGTCACGAGTGCGACCGTAGGCTTCCTCGATCGCAAATGCGCGCTCCACCAGGGTGTTCGGCTCCAGCGTGGTCTCGGCGATCACCACAATGTTCAGGAATTCCGGGCTGTCCGCGGGGCCGCCGACAGGCTTGGTCTCATAGACAGAGGAGACGTCCACCATGATCACGTCGGGGGTGTCGCTCAGTGCGTCGACGGCGCCTTGCACATTGCCGAGCCGATCACCGAGATTCGAGCCAATGGAGTAAACCACCTTCCGCAACGGTTTCATGCCGCTCAAGGTGTCGGCATCTATGGCATGAGGGTTGGGGCTACTCATATCGTCTACTCCTTGTCAGCGTGACTGCTACATCGGCAACGTCAACCGGCATTGGCGCTTGCGGCTTGTGCACGGTGACCTCGACGCGCTGGACGGCCTCATGGCGCAGGCACGTTAGCGCAATTCTGTCGGCAAGGGCTTCGATGAGGTTCAGCGGGTCTCGCTCTACGTCTGCAGCGACCGCCTGTGCCAGCGCAGCATAGTCGATCGTCTTCCCAAGATCATCGGTATCGGCTGCCGACGTGAGATCCAGGGTGCAACTCACATCGACCACGAACCGCTGGCCTTGCTGGCGTTCGGAGTCGAACACGCCGTGATAGCCGACCGCGGAAATGCCGATCAGGCTGATGCGATCACGACCGTTCTGTACCGGACGCCCGGCGTCGACCACTGCCTGTGCCGCCATCTCACCTCCTGACGCATGCGACCCTATCCGACCTGGCAATAGGGCACAGCTTGTCGCAACTCGGATGCGCCGCCCGGGCCTTGTCACACACCGGATGCCGCCCGGGCTCATCGCATTTGGGATGCAGCCCGAGGTCGTCGAAGGGCATGCCCGGACCTCGAGAAGGCGTGTCCGGAGGTCGCCTGGCTCTAGTGGTTCTGCGATCAGCCGGATTGCAGTCGCTGCGCGACGGCGATTGCGTCCCGACTTGCCCGGATCGAGTGCACTCGCACGCCCCACACTTCTTGCATCGCCAGCAGAGCAGTAAGTGCGGTCGTAGCGTCGTCTCGCTGCTTGGCCGGCCGCGGGCTTCCGTCGGAAGCCGCAAGCAATCGGCCAAGGAACGTCTTACGAGAGACACCGACGAGCAGCGGTCGCCCGAGGATCTCGAACTCTTCGAGATGCTGAAGTAACTGCCAGTTGTGTTCGCCCGTCTTGGCGAAGCCGAGTCCTGGATCAATAATCAGCTTGTTTCCGGCGACGCCGGCGCGCTCGGCTTCGTCGAGCTGAATACGCAGCTCGGCGATGACCTCGGCCACGACGTCGTGGTAGGACGCTCTGCTTTGCATGTCTTCGGAGTGTCCGCGCCAGTGCATGCAGACGTACGGGATCGCAGCTTCGGCGACGAGGCGCAGCAAGCCCGGTTCGGCCCTGCCACCAGAGACGTCGTTGACCAGCCGGGCACCGGCTGCGATCGCCGGCTCTGCGATCGCCGCCCGCATTGTGTCAATGCTGACGCACGCACCAGCCGCCACCAATTCGCGGATGACCGGCATAACGCGTCGAAACTCTTCGGAGACGTCCGGCCGAGACGCACCCGGCCTGGTTGACTCGCCACCAACATCGATGATGTCGGCGCCTTCCTCCAACATGTCCAGGCCGTGGGCGATCGCTGCTGCCGGCTCGAGCCACTCGCCGCCGTCGGAGAAGGAGTCCGGCGTGACGTTCAGTACGCCCATGACCAGCGTGCGGCCTGGCCCGGGCAAGCCTGGGACGACAGGCAGCGAATTCACCTCGATCACCCTATGCTCTCTTCTCGTGCCGCCTCCGACGTACGGGTCTCTCCAGTCGCGGCATCACCAGTCCTGGCGACATGGTGTGTCGAAGGCACGACGTCGGCTGAAGCTCGGCGCCAGCGCTCTGCTGGCTCTGGGCCTGGTGTTCGGGACCACTCAGCGCTTGTAGCGCAACCGGCGGCGGGATACCAGGAATAGAGCCTCCGCAAGCGCAACGGACTGGATCGGCCCTGCCAACCACTGTTGGACCTACTGCGGCAAGCTCGCCTTCCGTGCCCGCAGCAACGCCAAAATCCGGCCATGGCCAAACAGCCAGCCAGCTCAACACGTCGTTGAAGAAGAACACCATCTATGCCGTCGACCTCGATGGTGTCCGGGTCCCCTGCAAGGTCAAGGTCCGTTCGCCGAAGCCGCCGCTGCAAGATGCCAAGCTGGCGGCGTACGGCAAAGCGTTGGTCGGGTGCCTGATCAAGGCATTTGCCAAGCCGTTGGCTGCGCACGGAATTCAGCTCACGACGCCGAAGGTCAAGACGTACCGTCACGCGATCAAGACTCCGTGCGGGCGATTCGGCCAGCGGGACGCTCCGGCGTATTACTGCTCGGTGACCCGGACCATCTACTGGCCGGTGAGCGGTGACGACGGCAATGAGGCGTACACCTTTGCTCGACTCGGGTATGTCGGACTTCTGGCTCATGAGTTCGGTCACCATATCCAAGCGGCGAGCGGCATGCTCCTGGAATATGGCCGACGCTCCTTCGAGACCAAGAGCCGTGGCGAGCGATACCTGCTGAGCCGCCGCTTGGAGCTCCAAGCGCAGTGCTTCGAGGGCATTTTCCTCGCCGCTGCGGCGCAATCGCTCAGCATCAGCAACAACGACCGCTACCAGCTCCGCGTGTGGCACAGCTATACCGGGGACGAGGATCCGCCGTCGGGTCGTAAGCCAGACCACGGCAGCAGCGCGGCGCAGATTCGCTGGCTCAACCGCGGTCTGTATTCGGCCGATTTTGGCCGCTGCAACACCTGGAAGGCTGACAAGAAGTTGGTGAAATAGCTCGCTTTTGCTCCCAAAGGACCTCGGAGTCGTAAAGGGGCCGTCTCAGCTGGTGATAAGCCCCATAGCTTCGGCTCGGGTGGCAGCGTTGCGCAGCTGACCGCGTACGGCGCTGGTGATCGTCTTCGAGCCCGGCTTGCGTACGCCGCGCATGGTCATGCACAGATGCTCACACTCGATCACCACGATTACCCCGCGCGGCTCCAGAATGCGGTTGATGGCCTCAGCGATCTGGGTGGTCAGTCGCTCCTGTACCTGGGGGCGTTTCGCATAGAGATCAACGAGACGCGCTAGCTTACTGAGCCCGGTGATCTTGCCCTCACGATTGGGGATATAGCCGATGTGGGCGACTCCGGTGAACGGCACCAGATGGTGTTCGCAGCAGCTCCACACTTCGATGTCCTTGACCAGGACCAACTCGTCGTGGCCGAGGTCGAAGACGGTCGCCAAAACTTTCTCCGGATCCTGTCTCAGACCGCCGAACATCTCCGCGTACGCCCGCGCGACCCGCTCCGGAGTATTGCGCAGGCCGTCCCGATCCGGATCTTCCCCGATTCCGATCAGGATCTCGCGTACAGCAGCGACGATACGGTCATGATCGAACTCTCCGACGCGCGCGGGGAAATGGATCGAGTCGATACCCGCCAGGCCGGCGCCCACACGGCCGGTACCGTCACTGATGTCGGCGGCCTCGTCGAACTCTGTCACCGAAAGTCAGGGCCTCTGCGAGGCGGCGTTTCGGGCCCGCCGGCAGCTGGTAGCTGCGAAGGAACAGGCGGGAGTCCGGGAGGCTGGGCGCCGCCAGCCGGAACCTGATTGCCCGGGCTAGCTGCTTGACCGGGTGCGGCATGGCCGTTTGGCACGTTCTGGCCATTGATGGACGGCGGGATCGTTGGCGGTGGCGGCGTGACGGGCGGGATGGTCGACGGCACGCGCTCGTCCGACCCGGTCCAGGCCGGCCGCTTCGGCCACAGCCGCAGCGGCTGGAAGACTGCCGCCACTTGCTCCCGGTCCAGGGTTTCCTTCTCGAACAACGCCCGGACTAGGTCATCGAGGACATCGCGGTTCTCGTTGAGGATGTCGAACGCCTCCTGGTGGGCATTGCTGATCAGCTTGGCGACCTCCTCGTCGACAATTGCGGCGACCTCTTCGGAATAGTCGCGACCGTGGCCGATATCGCGGCCCAAGAAGGGCTCGGCGTCCCCAGAGCCGAGCTTGATCGCGCCCAGCCGCTCGGTCATTCCGTACTGGGTCACCATGGCCCGCGCCACGGCAGTGGCCTTCTCGATGTCGTTGCTGGCGCCGGTCGTCGGGTCATGAAAGACCAGCTCCTCCGCTGCGCGGCCGCCCATCATGTACGCCAGCTGATCAAGCAGCTCGGCGCGGGTATTGGCGTACTTGTCTTGCTCCGGCAGCACCATGGTGTAGCCGAGAGCCCGGCCGCGCGGCAGGATCGTCACCTTTTGTACCGGGTCGGTGCCAGGCAGCGCCGCAGCAACCAGCGCGTGGCCGCCCTCGTGATAGGCGGTCACCAGCTTGTCCTTGTCACTCATCAGCCGGCTGCGCTTCTGAGGCCCGGCGACAACCCGGTCGATCGCCTCGTCGAGGAACTCGTTGGTGATCAGCCGTGCATTCTGCCGCGCGGTGAGCAGCGCCGCCTCGTTCAACACATTGGCTAGGTCGGCGCCGGTGAAGCCAGGGGTACGCCGCGCGACGCCTTCCAGGTCGACATCCGGGGCCATCGGCTTGCCCTCAGCGTGCACCTTCAGGATATTGAATCGGCCCCTGAGGTCGGGCGTGTCCACCGCGATCTGGCGATCGAACCGGCCCGGCCGCAGCAGCGCCGGGTCAAGGACGTCCGGCCGGTTGGTGGCGGCGATCAGGATTACGCCGCCGCGGACGTCGAAGCCGTCCATCTCGACGAGCAGCTGGTTCAGCGTCTGCTCGCGCTCATCATGGCCGCCGCCCATGCCGGCGCCCCGGTGCCGGCCGACGGCATCGATCTCGTCGATGAAGACGATCGCGGGAGCGTTCTCCTTGGCCTGCTCGAACAAATCGCGGACGCGGGACGCGCCGACCCCGACGAACATCTCGACGAAGTCCGAGCCGGAGATCGAATAGAACGGCACCCCGGCCTCTCCGGCCACCGCGCGGGCCAGCAGCGTCTTGCCGGTGCCGGGCGCGCCGTACAGCAGAACGCCCTTGGGGATCTTGGCACCGACGGCCTGGAACTTGGCGGGCTCTGCCAGGAACTCTTTGATCTCCTCGAGCTCCTCGATCGCCTCGTCGCACCCAGCGACGTCCCGGAAGGTGGTCTTCGGCGTGTCCTTGTTGGCGATCTTGGCCTTCGACTTGCCGAATTGCATCACTCGGCTGCCGCCGCCCTGGACCGAATTCAGCAAGAAGAAGAACAGCACTCCGATGATGATGAAGGGAATCAACGTGCCGAGCAGTGAGCTGAAGAAGCCCGGCGTCGCGTTTTCACCCTTCCATTGATCCAAAGTCTTGTCCGCGACTCGCTGGTTGAGGCGCGGGATGATCTGGTCCTCCGCCTGGTTGCCAACCCATGTCGCCTTGTAGCCGGTGTGGTTCGCGTCCTTCAAGGTGACGCGGATTTCTTGTTCCTTATCGATCAGGATGACCTCGCTCAATGGCTCATTGCCGTTGATGATCGAGACCACCTGAGAGGTCGGCGCTTCCTTGTATCCGCTGGTCACGCGCTGGCTGAAATCGATCAACAGACCGATCGCGATAACGGCGATGACGATCCATGCCAGGGGTGAGCGGAATATCCGTCGAAGGTTCATGACCTGCCTAGTAGATGTCTGGGACCCGGGAGATCCTCCTGACAAGGCTATCGTTTGCGTCCAAGCAGGCCTGTGTGTCTCGTGATGTCTGACTGTGTATCAAGTGTTTCGAAGCGACCCCTGACCCCGGCCAGGTGAAACGTAGGTTTCCGACCGGAGGCTGAGGGCGAGATGGTCATATGAAGTCAAGGCGTACGAGGTGGGGCTTCAGCTGTAGACGCTGGGTGAGAGTGCGCCAACCGAGGTCAGGTTGCGGTAGAGCCCGTCGTAATCCAGTCCATAACCGACCACGAACTCGTTGGGAATGTCGAATCCGACGTAGGCAATCTCGACCGGATTACGCGCCGCATCGGGCTTTCGGAATACCGTCAGGGTCCTCAAACTGGCAGCTCCGCGGGAGCTCAGGTTGCTGACCAGATACGACAATGTCAGTCCGGTGTCGATGATGTCCTCGACCAGCAGTACGTGCAATCCCGTGACGTCGGTGCTCAAATCCTTCAGAATCCTTACGACACCTGACGACTGGGTGCCCGAACCATACGAGGACACCGCCATCCAGTCCATTCGGCAGTGCCTGTTGAGCGCGCGGGAGAGGTCCGCCATCACCATGACCGCTCCGTTGAGGACGCCGACGAGGAGCAATTCCTTGCCCTCGTAGTCCCGATCAATCTCGGCCGCTAGCTCGTTGATTCGCGCGGCCAATTCATCCTTCGTCACGAGGACTTGCGTCAAATCACCGCTGAGCTGGGTGGCGTCCACGGGCCTCAGCCTGCCACAACCCAACCGACTGCGCGGCTCGGAGTGCAGGGTTGCCAGCCGTCAGCCGAGTCGCAGCCGTCCCGCTGCACGCGTGATCGTTGCGCCGGGAATCTGAATGGCCTTCTGGCCATGCCAATCGATCACCAGGGACTCCACAGCTCTGATGTGCCGCAGTGAAAGGTCGCCAAGTCCGTGAGCCAACAACCACACGCGAAGGATCCGGCGGCGCAGCGCCGGAGGCTGGGATTCCAGGGCGGTGCAATCAACCGTGTCCGTCCCGCCCAGCCCTTCGGCGGTGCGGTACGCCGCTGCGGCCAACTGATCAAGCAGTTCGTTGTCATCGCGGAGCAGCTCTGCCGTCCGGCCCAAGGCTTCCGCAACGCCCGGACCTAGTTCGGCCTCCAGCGCCGGCATGACGGTGGAGCGTACCCGGACCCGGGTGAACCGACGGTCGGAATTGTGCGGATCTTGCCAGGGCTCGAGTCCCGCTTCCTCGCAAACTTGCTCCGTCGTGGTGCGTCGGAGGTGCAGGAAGGGTCGTACGAGATGTCCCGCTCGGGAGGCCATACCCGCCAACGACCGGGTGCCGGAGCCCCGGGCAAGGCCCAGCAGCACGGTCTCCGCTTGATCATCGAGATTGTGACCGAGTAACACTGTGGCTCCACGCGCACGCGCCTCGGTGTCCAGCGCGCGATACCGAGCCTCACGTGCCGCCGCTTCCGGTCCGGAGGCTGATGACTCATCGACGTCAACGGTGATGACGCTCACATCGTCGTAGCCAAGCGAGGCGAGCTGATCTCTGACGCGCGCAGCGACATCAGCGGAGTCGTCCTGCAACCCGTGGTCGATCACCGCGGCGGCGTAGGGGAGGTCTCGGCGGATTGCCACGTAGCGAGCAGCGAAGGCGAGCGCGAGGGAGTCAGCGCCACCGGAGCAAGCGATGAGCAGCTGCCCATCCTGCTGGCTCAGTGCGACATCGACGGCCTGAACGGCGGCCAGACTCGCCCGGCCGAGCTCGCGACGACCCACGGGTCTAAGTACTAGTCAGCCGACGGTTAGCTCAGGATGCATCCGCGTCAGCCAAAGCTGAGGGTCGGCAATCTCCGCTGGACTGGGTAGCGTCTCGGGCGAGGTCCAAACTCTGTTCAGGCCAGCCATGCCGACCTGGGCGAGAACGGCGCGGCAGAAAGCTGCGCCGTCCCGATACTGACGCAGCTTGGCGTCGAGCCCTAGCAGCCGACGGATGATCTTGTCGATGCCCTGGCCTTGCCGGCGTACCGTGAACTTCGACCGGATGGTCTCCACGGTGGGAATGATCTCGGGGCCGACGCTGTCCATGATCACATCGGCGTGGCCCTCCAGCAGCGACATCACTGCGGTCACCCGATCCACCGTCTCTCGCTGAGCTGGCGTCTGCACGAGGTCGATGATCGACACCTCCTCGTTGTGACTGAGCCCCTCGACGACCCGCCTTAGCGCTTCGCGCAGCATCTGCGCCACGATCGTCGGATCGAGCTCGGCCGAGTCGACGATCTGGGCGATCTGGTCGTTGAGGTAGCCGCGGAGCCACGGAACTGCGGTGAACTGCACCCGATGCGTTTCCTCGTGCAAGCAGACCCAGAGCCGGAAGTCGGAAGGTTCGACATCGAGCTCGCGTTCGATTGAGACGATGTTGGGTGCGACGAGGAGCAGTCGCCCCCCAGCAGGGGTTGAGTCCGTGCCGGGATAGAACGGATCAAACTGACCGAGAACCTTCGACGACAAGTAACTGAGCAACGCACCCACTTCAACGCCGGTAATTCTCGGTCCGAGGCTCGCCGCGGTCGAGCTGGTGTTCTTCAGCCGCTCGACCGCCTTCGTGTTGAGGGGGATCAGAATCTGGCGGAAGCCGTCCAGGTTGGCCTGGATCCACCGCGGCCGGTCGACCACTAGCACCGGAGCCGTACCGCTGCCAGCTTCCATGCCTGTCACCTGGCGTACGTAAGTCTCGGCCTGGTTGGCGAAGCCCCGCAACTCCGCGACGACTGCCGCTGCACCTTCTCGGGAGATCTCCGGGCCAGGCTTGACGAGCTTGGTGGCCGTATTCAGCGCAACGGTCCAGTCGACCATCGAGGTAGTCACACGAGCGAGTCTATGTGCGGGCTGCGCGGGGGCTCGGCTCCGAGGATCGCCTGAGGTGCCATTTCTCAGCACCAAGCCGCATGCGAGCGCTGATCAGGCGAATGCGGTTTGCACTTGCGCGGAGAAAGCTCCACAGGCGTATGGGCTGCCACTAAAGACCGAGCAGCCGCCGTAGCAGTGTGTCGATTCGAGCCATGATCATCGCGTCTGCTTCTCCGAGTTTGTGACGAAGGCGAGTTGGTGAGATCGCGCGAATGTCCTCGCACTTGGCGTAGCTCGTCGCCGCCAGGCCCGATTCTCCAGGTTCGATCTCCACATGTGTCGAGCTCTGCCGGTAGGTACGCGTCAGGGGCAGCACAGCGAGGACCGGTGGAGACGTGGTCAACCAAGCCGATGCACTCACGATGAGAACTGGTCTGGCCCCCGGCTGCTCGTGGCCGATCGGCTCACCAAGCGCCGCAAGGTAGATCTCGCCTCGATTCACCAGTCGTCGCGGGTACTGATCGCCTCGTCCCCAGGATCGCGGAGGTTGTCCAACAAGGTGGTGTCATGGACGTACTCGGCGCGCTCCTCTTCAGTTAAGCGCGCATTCTCTTCTCGAACGGCGTCCCAGAACTGCCGCTCTTCCACCTCGTCCAAGACGTTCGCGATGGCAGCCGCAATTGTGACGTTGGCGCTCGTCGCCCTGGCAGCAAGCCGGTCACGGAGTTCGGTCGGCACCTTGATCGTCGTCATAACCATGAGACAATGGTATACCAGCAGGTATACAGCTAGCGACACCCACAGGTGCTAAGCGCGGTAGTCACACGATCCAGCCAGATCATGGCGTTGTACTCGTTCTTCGGTTGGATCAAGAACGCGTACGCCAGCAGCGAACCGTCCTTGGTGCGTATGACTCCAGCGCGAGCGCGCACCTTGTTGAGCGTGCCGGTCTTGCCGCGCACCACGCCGCGCCCGGCCAGGCTCTGATTGTCAATGTATTGACGGCGCAGGCTCCCCTCGACGCCGGCGACTGACAAGCCGGTGATCACGGCACGTAGCTCCGGATGCTGTTTTCCGGCGGCCACTCGAAGCATCTTGACCATTGAGTCGGCTGGCACTTTGGTCTGACGGGCCAGCCCGCTGCCGTCGTTGATCGTCATGCCGGGATCCCAAATGCCGAGTTTGGTGAGCTGGGCTCGTACGACCTTGGTCGCCTCCGCTATCGAGCCTGGCCTTCGCGCACCGATTGCGGCCTGGCGGAAGATCACCTCCGCTGCGTCGTTGTCGCTGACCATCAGCAGGTGTTCCACGATCCGCTCCATAGGCATGGAGGAGACCCTCGCAACGACGGCCGCGGATGTCGGCGCATGCGCCGATTGCGTCGAGGTGACCTTGATCCCTTGCTTGGACAACGCTGCCGCGAAAGCGGCGGCAGCTTCCTTGGCCGGGTTGTTGTAGCGGACGCCGCCGTAACCCACGTGGCCTTCGTCGACCCACAGCGCCGACGTATGTGAGACCTGGTCACCGTAGAAGCTCGGCCAGCGCGGATTCCAGGCCGGGCCCTTGAACAGTGACGCGTCGTATCCGAGGCTGACTCTCTTGACCTGGTCCTGCTTCAACCGACTCGCCGTGGCCCGCGCCAGCCCGGAGATAGTGGCTCGCTTCGGATAATCGCCGCGGGCACTTTTGGCAAGGTATGGATCCCCACCGCCGACCAGAATGATCTGGCCCCGTTTGGGACTGACCACCGACGTCTTGAAGGTGTGCCCAGGTCCCAAGATCGACAGCGCCGCCGTCGAGGTGAGCAGCTTCATCGTCGAGGCTGGGATATAGCCACGAGTCGAGTTATGGGCGTAGACCACCCTCCCGGTGCCCACGTCAACGACCGAGCCTGAGTAGGAACCGGTCACACCCTTGACCTGGACCGCCCGGATCTTGTTGGCGACCGCAGCCTTATTGGGAACCACGCGGGGCACGGCCGCGGCTAGGACCGGGCTGGGCAGATCAGGTTGGGGAGCGGTCGTTGTCGGGCGTACCCGAGCTCGGGGCGGCGGATGCGGATGCGGCAGCAGCGCTAGGAGAGGACGGGGAGGCGCTGTAGCTTGTTTGGGCCCCGATGGCATACCGGTTCGAGCGCGGCAGCACCGCGATCGCTGCGGCGATCACACTGATCACCACGCCGATCACGGCTACGGCCGCGAGCACCACCACGGCAATCCGCTTGGGTCCCAAGGGGTAGGCACACCTCCTTCACGCTAGGCTCAAGCCGCCGGACAAATCGCTGATGTGCACTCTCTCAGAAGTCAGTCCTAATCCTAAGGAGGTCACGTGACCGCACCCAATGTCGATGAAGGTCCGAGGCCGTTCAGTGACCTGACCTTCGATGTCACCGTCGAGATCCCCAAGGGCCAGAAGAACAAGTACGAAGTTGATCATGATACCGGCCGCATCCGGTTGGACCGTACGCTGTTCACCTCGACTCAGTACCCGGCCGACTACGGCTTCATCGAAGGAACGCTCGGTCAGGACGGCGACCCGCTGGATGCGCTGGTCATGATCACTGAGCCGACGTTTCCTGGCTGTCTGGTCAAGTGCCGGGCAGTCGCGATGTTCCGGATGAAGGACGAGGCTGGTGGCGACGACAAGGTGCTGTGCGTGCCGGCCTCGGATCATCGCCGCGACCACATACGTGATCTCTCCGACGTGCGCGACGTGGGTGCTCCTCGAGATCGAGCATTTCTTCGAGGTCTACAAGGATCTCGAGCCCGGGAAGTCCGTTGAGGGCGCGACCTGGACCGGCGTTGAGGAAGCCGAGGAAGAGATTAGAGCGAGCTTCGCGCGAGCCAAGGACCACGACCGCCACGGTGATCGGCACTAGCCCGTCGCGGGCCGCGGCTGATGATCAGGCGGAATGGCTGACCATCTGATCTTGCTGACGCCCTCGGCCAATCGTGTTTATGCGTCCGAGGCACATCGGCTGGTCGCGGCTGAGCTGAAGATCATGCTGGGCGCTCACGACCATCCTCCGATCGAGCCCATCACCGTGGCCGGTGTCGAATATCTGGCGTTGGCGACGGAAATCCTTGATGATCGACTCTGCGATGCGTTGGGGCGGCTGTCTGGTTGCTATGCCGCATTCCGCCGTGAGCATGATCGACTGCTGCCGGTCGAGGTGCGTACGCCAGATCTCTTTGACGACGATCTGGTGACCATCCCGAAGTATCCAGGGAAGACCAACGAGCAATTCACCCGATTGTTGATCAATGTCACGCTCGCCTCAATGAGACGCTCGAGCACTAGACCGGCCTCGATCCTGGACCCGCTGTGTGGTCGCGGCACGACGCTGAGCACTGCGATGATGTTGGGTTGCAACGCGGCCGGCGTCGAGGTTGACTCCAAAGCAGTGGAGGCGTACGCGGCGTACCTACGCACGTACTGGCGGCGTAAGCGCCTGAAACACACCCTCGAGGTCAGCCCGGTGCGCCGGGAAGGCAAGGTCATCGGCAAACGCTTGGAGGCGGAGGTGATCCCCGGCGGCCGCGAGCAGCGGCTCGCCTTGACCGTCTTCTCCGGCGACACGCGCCAGTCAGCGGCGCTGTTCGGAAAGCGCAGTTTCGACGCCCTGGTGGCCGACGCGCCGTATGGCGTGGTGCACGGCAGCCACACCGACGTGCGCCCTGTCGGCGGAAGGCGGGACCGCTCTGTCGTTGGCCTGATCAGCGAGGCGCTTCCGGTTTGGGCTTTGCAGCTGAGGAGCGGCGGTGCGCTCGGCCTGTCCTGGAACACCATCGGCCTGCGACGGGAGCGACTGCTTGATCTTGTCATCGCGGCGGGTCTGGAACCGCTCGACTTCGGCCCGTATCTGGACTTCGAGCATCGAGTCGACTCCTCGATCCGCCGCGACATCGTCGTGGCGATCAAGCCCTAGGACTGTCGACTTCGCGCAACGCGCCGCAAGTACAGGGCGTATGCCGCAATCGAAGCGAAGGCGAGCGCCACTGCCAGAAAGAGGCGGACGCTGAACCCTGGCCCGACAGGAATGCCGAGCACGAAGCACGCCACTGCGACAACCCGAGCGAGCATCGCCGTACGCCGCATGCCTTCGGCCGCGAAGCGGCGGGCAATGATCAAGCAGGCGGCTACCACGGACAGGAAAGCCAGCGGCGGTGCGAAGGCGTGAATCGTGGCGTGAATGGACAGCTGTTCGGGATAGCCGGCCGGTGCGCCTGGAGGAAAACCCAGAGCTGGATCCGCGGTGAAGATGCCACCGATCACCAGACCCGCGCCGAAGAGTGCGAGCAGCCTGGGCGCCCAGGTGCTTCCCGGCCCGTCCGATAGGCAGCGAGCGACGCCGATGGCAAAGAGCACACTGAGTACTCCTGCGAGGATGAAGTTGGTCACCTGAACCCAGCCGTACTCCCCCAACGACAACATGCTGAGCGGCTGGCGGCGGAGATCAAATCCGACGCGGATGAACAGCTGCACGATGACGGTGCCGACGAACAGCGGTCCGGCGACGACTCCGGCGCCAAGCAGCGTTCGGGTCAGGTCGGTCGTCCTGCGAGATGTCATGGTGGTCATGATCAACACGTTCCTTTCCTGAGATGCTTCTACCTCGGCGTCGACCAGAGCTCGGTGTTCTCGACAGTGGGGCTGATGAAATTTGCTTGGAGAAATCTCCGCCGGCGATGTCGAGATCCCCGAGCAGCCGGGCGACGCGAGGATGAGGGCCGGAATTGCGGATCGGCCATGACGACAGAGGAGAAAGTCATGCGATACATGGCGATGTTGAAGTTCGACGAGTCCCTCCCCGTAGGGCCTCCGCCACCGGAGCTGGTCCAGGCGATGGCCGACTACGCGGTCGAGGGTGCCCGAAACGGCACGCTGGTCGACCAGGGCGGCTTGCTGCCGAGTGCGGCGGGCGCCATCGTGTCGCTGGTCGATGGCACGATCAAGGCGGTGGACGGCCCATTCACCGAAGCCAAGGAGCTGGTTGGCGGATACGCGGTGCTCGAGGTACGCAGTAAGGAAGAGGCCGTCGAGCTGGCGAAGCGGGTGATGCAGATTCATAAAGATCACTGGCCGGGTTGGCAGGGGAGCTGCGAGGTTCGCCAGCTGGGCGAGTCGTGATCTGATCGAAACTGTGACAGATGCGACCACCCACGAGACCATCGAGGCGGTCTGGCACCTGGAGTCCACGAGGCTGATCGCCGGGCTGGTCCGGATGGTACGAGACGTCGGGCTGGCCGAGGACCTTGCGCAGGACGCACTGGTCGCTGCCCTCACGCAATGGCCGACTTCGGGCGTACCCGACAACCCTGGCGCCTGGCTGATGACCATCGCCAAGCGTCGGGGAGTCGATCAAATTCGTCGCAGCGACCGTCGTGATCAGACCTATGCCGCGATAGCTCACACGCAAGGCAGCGCTGTGTCTGAAGAGGATTTTCTGGCCGCAGTTGATCATGTCGAGGATGACGTGCTGCGGCTGATGTTCATCTGCTGCCATCCGGCCCTGACCCCTGAGGCGCAGTGCACCTTGACGCTCAAACTGGTTGGCGGCTTGACCACCCGGGAGATCGCGCGCGCATATCTGACGACGGAGGCTACGGTCGCGCAGCGGGTCGTGCGCGCCAAACGGACGCTCACCGAGGCAGGCGCAGCGCTCGAGGAACCCAGCGGCGCGGAGCGCGCGAACCGGTTGACCACTGTGTTGAGCGTGATCTATCTGCTGTACAACGAGGGTTACTCGGCCACGGCTGGCAGTGAGTGGATGCGGCCCACGCTGTGTGACGAGGCGCTTCGGCTCGGGCGGATCCTCACCGCGCTGACTCCGCGAGAAAGCGAGGTGCACGGGCTGTGCGCGCTGATGGAGCTTCAGTCATCTCGCCTGGCCGCGCGCCGCGCCCAAGACGGGTCGCCGATCTTGCTGCTTGATCAAGATCGCTCGCAATGGGACCCGGTGCATATCATGCGCGGCCTGTCGGCGCTTGATCAGGCGCAGGCACGCGCTTCCGATCTTGGGCCGTACGGCCTGCAGGCCGCGATCGCGGCATGCCACGCCCGAGCTGACACACCCGAGGCGACTGATTGGGTGCAGATCGCCGAGCTCTATGAGCGGCTGGCGCGGCGTACCGGCTCGCCAGTGGTGGAGGTGAACCGGGCGGTCGCGCTCGGCATGGCGTACGGGCCGGAGGCCGGACTGGAGTTGCTTGATCAACTGAGCGGAGCTACCTGCGCTGCAGGGTTATCACCTACTGCCGAGCGTGCGTGGTGATCTGCTGGAGAAGCTCGGCCGCCACGAGGAGGCTATGGCCGAGTTTGCCCGCGCGGCCATGATGACCCAGAACGAACCTGAACGCGCATTGCTCTTGGACCGGGCGCGCGGTCGGTCATAGTTGGGCCGTGCCGCGCCTTAGGCTGCTCGGATGGATCAGCGACGCATCCTCCTCGTACTTGCGCCATGCGCAAACCGAAGACATACGTCCGGGCAGCCGAGACACCGAACGACGGCTCACTCCTGACGGCGAACGCCAGGCTCGCCAGGTAGGTGAGTACCTGCGCGCGCAGGGCATCACCGTCGACAACGTGTTGTGCTCGAGCGCCGCGCGTGCCCGAAAGACGCTCGACCTGCTCCAGCTAAGTGATCAACTAGACCCGAACAGGGTTGAAATCGCCGACCGCTTCTACAACGCGGGTGCCGATTCGTTGCTCAACGCCGTACGCGAGCTGCCCGACGACTGTCACGTTGCCCTCCTTGTCGGACACGCCCCCGGCGCACCCGGTCTGGTGCATGAGATGACTGATCCGGCCACCTCGACGCGGGAGGCCGTTGAGGCGATCGAGAGCAGGTTTCCGGCTGCCGCTTTGGCTCAGCTGGAGTTCGAGGGCGATTGGTCCTCACTCGACGCAGGCTCGCTGGCAGCTGTCCGAATGCCCGGTTCTCCCGGCACCTGACCGTGGCTTCGGCACCGAGTCAGCACGGGTCGACATGCCGCGACACGCCCAACGTGACATTCTCATAACGTGTCTTGAGCGAGCGTCGATGCGATCGTGCAACGTTCGACGGCGATGACGCGAGATTGAGCTAAAGATGATCTCCGTGCGACACACGCATAGTTATGCTATGTGCTTCATTTTTTTCTTATTTGCAACGGATTTCTTGGCGAACCAGGTGAGATCGCGATCTCGAAGGACGCTGGTCATGAAGCTCGCTGTGTCAACCGGTTGCGGAAATTGTTATCTCACTCTGCGACTACGGTCCGCCAAGATCACGATTGAATATAGGTCCAAATTCAGAGCTGGCGCGCACGATACGCTCCCGTTGCTTGACTGAGCTTGGGGTGCGTCCAGCAGAGCAGTTCCTTCCCCCTGCTAACCGCCTGACAAAAGATCATCACTGTTTGTGAGAACAGCGCAGTTCGTGTCTCGCTCAAGCACGTCAACTCGTCGGGGGGGCCGACGATTGTCGAGCCGAGAGTCGTGGGGGAATGGCAAGGCCAGAGAGACTGTTGCGAGCCTCGGTCGGAGGCGCTGCATTGGAGCCTGCGTTGGCGGGCAATGGGCACTATGAGTTGCACGAATTGCATGCCGAGTCAATGGGTTTGAGCACTGCCACTCTGAACGCTGGGAGTTTGAGCGCTGCCGAGGCGGTTTTTCTTCTCGAAGACTCGCCGACCGTGCGGCTGGAAAGTCTCGGTCTTGCAGGTGTTGATCAACTTGCGGATCGCGCCGATACCGTCCCGGCGAACAAACGCTTCGCCGCGTGGAGCAGGCGCTATCTGATAGCCATCGCTAGCGCTGATGCATTGGTCGGAGGCATTGCTGCAGCGCTTCCGGCATCGATCAGCGACACGCTCTCATGGAACCATCGGGCGGTGTTGTTGTGCCTGCTCGGCGTACTCGTCTGGCCTGTCGCGATCGCCCTGAGCCGCGGCTACCGTCGTAACCGGATCGGCATTGGGTTCGACGAACCAGGCGCTGTGATTCGCGCCGGCATGGTTGTCGTGGTGGCCGTCGCGCTACCGGCCGGGTTCATGGCTGTCCCTGCGGGCACGTTGGATCCGAACGGTGCACTGAACCTCTTGTACGCGTTGCTGAAACTCGTGGCTGTCGGCACTCCGCTCGCGGTGATGCTGAGCCTGCTCGTGCGCTTCCTCGCTCACCGGGCGCTGCATCTCTTGCAACGTCAAGGACGCAGCTTGCGGCATGTTCTGGTCGTTGGCAGCTTCGGCGCAGCGCAGCAGCTCAGCGAGCGGATTCAGCGGGAGCCGGACACCGGTATGAAGGTGATCGGCCTCTGCCTACCCTCCTCGGAGCTGCCTCGGCCCGTCGTAGACGGAATTCCAGTGCTCGGAAGCCTTCAGCCAGGTCACCGATGTGGTTCGCAGCATGGGCTGCGACGCGGTAGCTGTGACAAGCGACGACGCCACTCGATACAACTATCTACGCGAGCTTGCATGGTCGCTGGAAGGCGCCGGAGTGGAGTTGCTCGTCGACCCCGGCCTGGTCGAGGTGGCCGGACCGCGAATGCACATCCGGCCACTCATGGGCTTTCCGTTGCTGCATGTCGAGGAGCCCCACTTCACAGGCTGGCGGTGGATGATGAAGCGAGTCAGCGACATCGTGCTGGCATCGGTCGGCCTGTTGATCATTTCTCCGGTCATGCTTGCCATCGCAGCAGTGATCAAGCTGCAAGACGGCGGGCCGGTCATCTTCCGTCAGGCTCGGATCGGCCGCGCAGGGCAAGCCCTTCACCATGCTCAAGTTCCGATCCATGGTGGTGGACGCCGAAGCTCGCAAGCTCGAGCTCATGGCGCACAACGAGGGCAAGGGCGGTCTGTTCAAGCTCAGTCGCGATCCGCGGGTCACCCGGCTCGGCCAGTTCCTGCGCAACTTCTCCCTTGACGAGCTACCGCAGCTCTTCAATGTCCTGGGCGGCTCGATGTCGCTGGTCGGGCCGCGTCCGCACCTGGCATCTGAGCTCGCCCAGATGCCGAGCGAGGCGAGCCGGCGGTCCCTGGTGACGCCTGGCCTCACGGGACTCTGGCAGGTCAGCGGGCGCTCGGACCTCGAAGGCGACGACGCGGTCCGCCTCGACCTCCGCTACGTCGAGAACTGGTCCTTCACCCTGGATCTGCAGATCTTGTGGAAGACGATGTCCGCGGTGCTGGCCAAACGCGGCGCGGTCTGACTGCCGTCGGGGCTGCCGAGATGTGCGGGAGACACTTATGACGGCGGTGATGCGAGGTCGCATTGGGTCGGCAAGCGCTTTCATCGCGCTAGCCGTCCTGCGTCGATCTCGGCCTGCTGGACGGCTTCGACTGATCGTCCGTGACTGGGCCCGACCTCACGACATCTGGGGAGCCGCCCAGTTTCGCGCCGACCTCGATCGTCGAGGGTCTGCGTCCCGACAGCTGTAACGGTGCTACTTGCGGCGTTCACGCTCGCCTGCTGTGTGAAACGTCGGTCACTGAGACCGGCGGCGTTCGTCGGCAGTGTCTGTGTGGCGACGTGGCGTTGACCGTTGCAGTGAAGATCATCGTGGGTCGTCCCGATCCCCATGGATTGATCGGAGAACGACGGCGGCAGCTTCCCGTCGGGTCACGTGATCGGTGTCATCGTGTGCCTGGGCCTGGCCTGCGCTGGTAGCGCTACCGCGTGCCGGCCGGTGGATCTGGCTCATCCCTGCTTTGGGTGGCGGCCTGATGGCAGCTTCACTGCTGCTCCAGGCGGCGCACTGGTCGACAGACATTGTCGGCGGTGCGCTTGCTTGCCACCTGCGTACTGGCCGTCGCATCCGCACCCGGTGGCGCCGCTTGGATGCACGAATCGGCCGCAAAATGATCAAAATCCGCGGCCTCGGGTGCCGGTGGGCACGGCATCCTCGCTGACGGCGGTGGGCGCGAGGGCACACAACAGCCAGGCTGGATAGACGAACGGCCCACTTCGGCGGTCACCGACTGTTACGATCCTGGCCGGGGAAAGTTATTCTGAGATCCTGCGGGGGGCAATGAGGATCGCAATCTTTGGCCTGGGCTACGTCGGTACGGTGACGGCCGCAGGCCTCGCTTCACAAGGCCATCAGGTATGCGGCGTCGACGTCGACGCGCTCAAGGTCGAGCACATCCGGTCGGGGCGCAGTCCGGTGGTCGAGCCGGGCATCGAGGAACTGATTGCGACTGCGGTCGAGAGCGGTGACCTCACGGCGACCACGGATCCGGTGGCGGCGCTGGAGCGGGCCGATGTGTCCTTGCTCTGCGTCGGTACGCCTTCGATGTCACAGGGCGGCACCGATCTGACCTACCTGCGGCGGGCGCTGGATGACATCCGCGCAAGGACTGGAGGTTGCCACACCGCCCGCATCGGGTTTCCATGCAGTCGTCGTCAGAAGCACCGTTCCCCCAGGAACCGGGGATGAAGTGGTGCGCACGGCGTTCGCCAACGTGCCGCCGGCGGCTGGGCCGTAGGCACGGCGATGTGCCCGGAATTCCTCCGCGAGGGCTCGGGCGTCGCCGACTTCTTCAACCCGCCGTTCGTTGTCCTCGGCACCGCCGATCAGCGTGTGACCGACCTGCTGACCGAGATGTTCTCGTTCCTGAATCGCGAGACCAGGCTGGTCGACGTACGCAGCGCGGAGGCACTGAAGTACGCCTGCAACGCCTTCCACGCGACGAAGGTCGTCCTTCGCCAATGAGATGGCACGCATCTTCCGGGTGTTCGGGGTCGACTCCCGAGAGGTGATGAGGGTGTTCAGCGAGGACACGGTGCTCAACATCTCCCCGGCCTATCTCATGCCGGGGTTCGCCTTCGGCGGCTCCTGCCTGCCGAAGGACCTGCGCGCGTTGCTCGACATGGCCAGAGTGAACGCGCTGGACGTCCCGCTACTGGCGGGCACTCTGCAGACCAACGAATGGTCATCGCCGACGTAGTGGATCGGCTGATCGCCAGCCCGTACCGGACGCTCGCCATGCTCGGCCTGAGCTTCAAGATGAACACCGACGACCTGCGGGAGAGCCCGAACGTCGAGCTGGCGGAACGGCTGATCGGCAAGGGCTTCGACGTCCGGATCTACGACCCGATCATCAATCCCGGAGCGCCTGATGGGCTCCAACCTGCGCTACATCGAGAGCCGCCTGCCCCATCTGCGCCGATTGCTGCATGCCACGCCCCACGAGGCGCTGCAAGGCTCTGAGGCGGCCGTGGTGGCCACGTCGGATCCGCGAGGTCGTCGACGAGCTGCTGCGCAGCACCGCCGGCCTGGATCCTCGACCTGCATGGGCGCCTTGGCGCCGAAATCGAACGGCTGCCCGGCTACGAGGGAATTGGGTGGGCGGTTTGACCGGCGCGACGCGAGTCGAACGCACGCCCACGGATTCTGATCATCGTCCAGAACCTGCCGGTCCCCTTCGACCGTCGCGTCTGGCTGGAGTGCAAGGCCCTGACCGCGGCGGGTTACGACGTCACGGTCGTCTGCCCAAAAGGGAAAGGACGACCCCGGGCACGAGGTCCTCGAGGGCGTCACGCTGCTGAAATACCGTCCCTACGCGCCCGGCGGCGGCGCGCTCGGCTTCGTCCTGGAGTACGCGTACTCGTTCCTCGCGACCGCCGCGCTGGTGCTGCGTGCGCGTCGCAAGGGCAAGTTCGACGTGCTGCAGGCGTGCAACCCGCCTGACATCTTCTGGCCCATCGCCCGATGGCTGCGCCGCCGCGATGGTTCGCGGTTCGTCTTCGACCACCACGATCTCTGCCCAGAGCTCTACGACTCGCGCTTCCCCGATGGCAGCGCCGTTGCCGCAAGCGGGGACTGCTCGCTCTGGAGAAGGCGACCTTCCGTACCGCCGACCACGTCGTGTCGACGAACGCCTCCTATGCCGAGATCGCGATGCGGCGCGGTGGCAAGTCACCGAGGACGTCACGGTGGTGCGGACCGGGCCCGACCCGGAGCGCCTGCAGCGGAAGGCCGCGGTCCCCGCGTTGCGGCGCGGTCGGCAGCACCTCGTCGCGTACATCGGCGTCATGGGACCGCAGGACGGCGTCGATCTTGCGGTCCGGGCGGCAGCGCACGTGGTCCACGACCTTGGTCGCGAGGACGTCGCCTTCACCTTCATGGGCGCAGGCGACAGCTACGACGAGCTCGTGGCGCTGCGCGACGAGCTGGGACTGCAGGATTATCTGGAGCTGCCGGGCCGGGTTCCCGACGAAACGGTCCTCGACGTACTCTCCACCGCCGACGTGGGGCTTTCGCCCGACCCGAAGAACCCGCTCAACGACGTCTCGACGATGAACAAGACGCTGGAGTACATGGCCTTCGAGTTGCCGGTCGTCGCATTCGACCTCAAGGAGACCCGGGTCTCGGCCGGAGACGCTGCGTACCTACGTCGAGAGCGGCGATGTGCGCGGCCTACGCCAGGGCAATCGTGGAGCTCCTCGACGACGCCGACAAGCGCGAGGCCATGGGCAAGCGCGGGACGCGTCCGGATCGAGCAAGAGCTGGGCTGGCCGTACCAGCGCGATGCGCTACGTCGGTGTCTACGACGGCACTCGTCGGACGACAGCGGGTGCGAGGCTGACATGTGCGGGGTTGCCGGAGCATTTCTCCAACCCGATGGGCTCGCGTCTGGTGCAGACGATGTCCGATCGCATCGGCCACCGCGGGCCGGACGCCGCCGGGCTTACCGACCTGGCGCCGCGACGCCGCACTGCAGCTCGCGCATCGGCGGCTGTCGATCATCGACCTGTCGACTGCGGCGGATCAGCCGTTCGTCAAGGACGGCCTGCACCTGAGCTACAACGGCGAGCTGTACAACTACCGCGAGCTACGCAACATCCTGCGCGGCCAGGGCGTCCGGTTCAGCACGCGAATCGGACACGGAGGTCGTCCTGGAGTCCTGGCGGCACTGGGGACCCGACGCTCTCCCGCGCTTCCGTGGGATGTTCGCGTTCGCGCTCTACGACGAGCGCAGTCGTGCCCTCACTCTGGTCCGGGATCCACTGGGCATCAAGCCGATGTACGTCATGCCGCGCGGCAAGCGGCATCCTGTTCGCTTCCGAGCTCAAGGCATTGGTGGCGGCCGTGGGCCCGGAGCTCACCGTCAATCCTCGATGCGCTCGTGGCGTCCACCCTGTTCTATTTCCTGCCGGAGGAACAGTCCGCCGTCAAGGAGGTCTTCAAGCTCCCGCCGGGATCCTGGGCCGAGTGGCGCGCCGACGGCACCACCCGCGCCGGACGCTACTGGGACCCCGCCGAGGAAGCCCTGGCCGCCGCAGCCGGTCCAACAGCGGATCTCGACGAGGTGCTCGAGGAGTCGGTGGCGGCGCACATGGTGGCCGATGTGCCGGTGGCCTCCTTTCTGAGTGGCGGGCTGGACTCGAGCCTCATCACGGCGATGGCCGCGAGCCGCGACCCGGCTATCGAGGCCTACACCATCACGTTCCGTCCGGAAGATCAGCGTCTCGAGGCGATGCCTGATGACGCGGTCTATGCCCGCAAGATGGCCGCACACCTGGGCATCCGGCTGCATGAGATCGAGATCAGCCCCGACGTCGTGGACATGCTCCCGCGCGTCGTGGATGTCCTGGACGAGCCCATCGGCGATCCGGCCGCGATCAACACCGTGCTCATGTGCCAGGCCGCCCGGGAAGCCGGCGTCAAGGTTTTGTTGTCCGGAATGGGCGCCGACGAGTTGTTCGGTGGCTATCGCAAGCACCTGGCGTGCCTTCTCGGGGCGAAGTACCAGACGCTGCCACAATCGCTCCGTACCCGCGTGGTCGCGCCGAGCGTTGACCGGCTTCCCGTTGCGGCCGGCGGGCGTGGGCTTCGATACAGCCGCTGGGCCAAGCGCTTCCTCAGCTTCGCCGAGCTGCCGGAGGAGGCGGCGTTCCGCCGCAGCTACACCCTTTACGACCCGCCAGAGCTTACGGCGCTGCTCGACCCGGAACTGGCACCCCACGTGCAAGATGTCGTGGACGCGCATCACAGCCTGTACACCGACAACTCAGCTGACCGACCACGTCAACAGGATGTGCCTGACCGACAGCCGCCTGTTCCTGCCGGGACTCAACCTCGCCTACACCGACCGCTCGAGCATGTCGGCGTCGACCGAGGTACGTGTTCCCTTCGTCGACCCGTACGTCTTCCGGGCGGCATTCAGCTTCCGCGGCGGCCAGAAGATCAAGGGCCGGACGCAGAAGGTTCCGCTGCGGACCGTCGCGGACGAGTGGGTGCCGCGAGACATCGTCGATCGCCCGAAGGCCTCATTCGGGGCTCCGCTGCGCGCCTGGGTCACCAATGATCTCGGGCCTCTGATTGATGACGTCTTGCTGGACGGCGAACTGGTATCGTCGGGGTTTCTGCGCCGGCCGCCGCTCGGGCAGATGGTGACCGACCAACGCAGCGGTCGGCGGGACCAGTCCAAGCAGTTGTGGCAGTTGCTCTCGATGGAGCTGTGGTACCGCGGCGCTCTGGCTGCGGGGGTCGCGCCACCGTGAACGGGTTGCGGTAGCGGACGAATCGCTCGGGGGAAGTTCGAATGAAGCAAGTCGCTCAGAACTACAAGTCCGGTGACCTCGCTGTCTTGGACGTCCCTGTTCCGGCCTGCCAGCCGGGGGGCGTCCTGGTTCGCTCGCTCTACTCGTTGATCTCGACCGGCACCGAGATGATGAAGGTCAGCGAGGCGCGAATGTCCCTGGTCGGCAAGGCCCGCGCCAGACCGGACCAGGTGCGCAAGCTGCTCGACTCGGTAGCTCAGCAGGGCGCGCTGGCGACATACCAGAAGGCGATGAACCGGCTGGACAGCTACACACCGCTCGGCTACTCGCTGTGCGGCGTCGTGGTCGAGGTCGGCGCGGGTGCCGAGCAATTCTCCGTCGGTCAGCTGGTCGCGGCGGCCGGCAACGAGTTCGCCCTGCACGCTGAGGTGAACTGGGTACCAACGAATCTGTGCGTCCCGGTGCCGGACGGCGTTGCGCCGGAGCACGCCGCGTTCGCGACGGTCGGGGCCATCGCCATGCAAGGCGTCCGGCGCGCCGAGGTCGCCCTTGGTGAGACCGCGTGCGTGATCGGGCTCGGGCTGATCGGGCAGCTCGCGGTGCGACTCCTCGTCGCTTCCGGAGTGCAGGTCGTGGGCCTGGACATGGTCGAGGCTCGCTGCCGGACGGCGGAGAAGGCTGGCGCACTCGATCTGCGCCGCACCCGACGAGAACGGCCTGCGATGAGGTCGAGCGGGTCCTTCTCGAGCGCACCGGTGGGCTGGGTGCGGATCATATCCTGCTGGCTGCCGGCGGCGACTCGAACGGACCGGTCGAGGTGGCCGCCCGGCTGGCGCGGGACCGCGCCCGCGTGGTGGATATCGGAAAGACGCGACTCGACCTGCCCTGGAACGCCTACTACGACAAGGAGCTGGACGTCCGCTTCTCGCGGTCCTATGGACCGGGTCGCTACGACGACCGTTACGAGCTCGAGGGCATCGACTACCCGGCTGGCTACGTTCGCTGGACCGAGCGCCGCAATCTTGGCTGCTTCCTCGACCTCTTGGTCGATGGTTCGGTAGACGTTGCTTCCCTGATCTCCGGCGTCCATCCCGTCGAAGAAGCAGCGGACGTCTATAACCGGCTGGGCGCGGGCTCGCTTCACGGCGTGGGATTCCTGCTCTCCTACGGCGATCCAGCCGGAGCTGCGACGCTCGACCCGGACGCTGCAAGTCGCGACTCCGACTGAATCGCAGTCGGCATCCCCTCGCCGGCGATCGTCTGCGGCGGTGCGCCTCGGCTTCATCGGAGCAGGGAACTACGCCACCTCGATGTTGCTGCCCCACCTGAAGGACAGCTCTGGGGTCGAGCTCGTGTCGGTGGCTACGACGAAGTCGCTGTCGGGGCTCAATGCCCAACGCAAGTTCGGCTTTGGGACCATCACGACGAGCGTCGAGTCGGTGCTCGACGACGACACCCTCGACGCGGTCTTCATCGTCACCCGGCATCACTCCCATGCTGGTCTGGTCTGCCAGGCCCTCGAACGCGGCCTGACTGTCTTCGTGGAGAAGCCGCTAGCCCTCACCGACGAGCAACTCGCCACGGTCCTGGAAACGGTTGAAAGGACCGGCAACGACCGGGTCATGGTCGGGTTCAACCGGAGGTTTGCACCGCTTTTCACCGATCTGCAGGAGCGCTTCGGCGCCTCCCGCGGCCCGGTTTCGGCTCGCTATCTGATCAACGCAGGGCGCCTGGATGCAAGCAGCTGGTATCTCAACGAGGAACTCGAAGGGTCGCGATTCGCCGGTGAAGGTGGCCATTTCATCGACACCCTGAGCGCACTGGTGGGGCACCACCCGGTCGAGGCGTACGCCATGGGCGCGGGGGCCAGCGTCCACACGAATCTGCGTTTCGCCGACGGATCAGTGGCGACGATCTCGTACGTGACCGAGGGCAGCTCGCGTTTCCCGAAGGAGACCCTCGATGTCGTGGGCGACGGTCGCAACGGACGGCTGGACAACTTCCAGCGGGTGACCGTGTGGTCTGCCAAAGGCAAGAGTGGCCACCGCGTCCTCACCGGGCAGGACAAGGGCCAGCGCGCAGAACTCGAACGCTTTGTCGACGCCGTCCGAACGGGATCCGCCGATGCCCATCGCGCTGAATTCCCTGGTCGCAACGACGCGCGCGACGCTCGCCGTCGGGACCAGCCTGTCGTCAGGAAGGCCGGTTGCCTGGTGAGTCGTCCCACAGCCGGTTGGTACATCCGACGACTACGCGGGATGTCGCTGACCGAGGTGGTTTACCGCACCCTGGATGCCGGGCGTCGGCGGACCTGGGCGCGGCGCCAGGTTCAGCCCGGTGAGGCTGTCCCATTACCGACGCGACATCCTGAACGACCGCGGGCTTCAGCTCAGCGCTGCCTACGTCGGCCCGCGCCGATGTGGATCCGGAAGCGCTGTCCGCACTGCTCGAGGCTGCCGACTCGGTGCTGGCCGGGACGTGGACCGTGCTGGGTACGCCGTCGCGCCGACAGCGCGACCCGGACTGGTTCTACGATCCGGTGACCGGCCGCCGCGCGCCCGACGACCGGCTGGCATTCCGGCATCCACCATCGCGATGAGGCGGAGACCGGCAACATCAAGCAGGTCTGGGAGATGTCCCGGCACCACCACATCACCGTACTGGCGGCCGCATGGTGGCTGACGCAGGACGAGCGTTACGCCGAGGCGGCCGCGGACCAGCTGCGCTCCTGGTGGAGGGCGAATCCGTTCCTGACCGGCGTGCACTGGACGAGCGGCATCGAGGCAGGCGTCCGCCTGATCTCCTGGGCGTGGATTCGCCGGCTTGCTCGATGAGTGGCCCAAGGTGGGCGACCTCTTCGAGCACAATGACGACGCCGTCCGCCAGATCGCCTGGCATCAGGAGTTCCTGGCCGCCTTCCCGCAGCCGCGGATCGTCGGCCAACAACCATGTCATCGCCGAGGCGGCGGGATGGCTTGTCGCCGCCGTGCGCGTTTCCGTGGTACGGCCGTAGCGATCGAGTGGCGGCGAGAGTGCGGCTGCGCTTCTGGAGCGCGAGCTTGCCGCGAATACCTTCGACGATGGGCTGAACCGCGAGCTAGCGACTGACTACCACCGATTCGTCCTCGAGCTCGGGCTGGTGGCCGCGGTGGAGGCCGACGCCGACGGGCATCCGCTCTCTGAGGCGACCTGGCAGCGCCTGGCACGGATGCTTGATGCCGCTGCCGCCATCCTGGATGCCACCGGCCGGCCGCCGCGGCAGGGTGACGGTGACGAGGGTCGCGCCCTCGTTGTCGACGACCCCGAACGCGATCCGTGGGCGACGGTCCTGGCGGCCGGGCGCCAGCATTGCTCGGGGCACCCGACTGGTGGCCTCCCGTTGGCGGGGCAGTCCAGGCCGTCGATGCTCGGCGCTCTCGGGCGGTCGCGCCAGTTGCCACGTCCTGCTGTCCGGACAGCGTCGGTTCGCAGACGCCGGCCTGGTCATCCTGCGTTCCCGTCCGGAGGATGGTCCGGAAATCTGGTGCCGCTGCGACGGCGGCCCGCACGGGTTCTTGTCCATTGCTGCGCATGCCCATGCCGATGCGCTTGTCGTTGGAGGTTCGGCACGACGGCGTCGACATCCTCGCCGACCCAGGCACGTACTGCTATCACGGCGAGCCGGCGTGGCGGGAGTGGTTCCGCTCGACAGCCGGCCACAACACGGTCGAGCTCGACGGCCTGAACCAGGCCGAGTCAGGAGGGCCCTTCCTCTGGACCACGCAGGTCCGGACCACAACGTTGACCTGTGACGTCGGCGAGCAGCCGGTGCAGACCTGGAGCGCAGAGCACGACGGCTACCTCCGGCTGAAGAACCCGACGACCCACCGTCGATCGGTCACGCTTGACTCACCCCAGCGACGTCTGACGATCGTCGACACCTTCGACGCCGCCAAGGCGGTTCCAGCGCGACTGTCCTGGCACTTCGGCCCCGACGTCCGAGTCGATGCTAACGGAGCCCACGCAACGCTTTCCTGGCAGGTCGGCCCGGACACCAGGCAGGGCACGCTCACACTTCCCGCGGACCTGGAGTGGACCTGTCTTCGGGCCAAGGTCGGCCCGATCGGCGGCTGGTATTCGCCCCGCTTTGCCGCTCGCGTTCCCGCCACGTTCCCTGATCGGGCACGGAACTGTGCTCGCGCTCGACCCGCCTCGTCACCCAGCTGGAGTTGCCTTGAGTGACCAAGTAACCGACCTTCGGTGGACCGTAGCGACGCTACGCCGACGCAGTCGCCTGCTGGTTACGGCCGCGCTTGGTGGGGCTGGCCGGCGGCATCGCCTACGTGTTAGTTCTCGCCGCCGCCACTGACGCAGCACCACCTTGGTGCTGCTGCCTACGCCTGCGCTCGCCGAAAGCAGTAGCTCCGACGTTGATACTCAGGTTCGGATAGCCTCAGCAACACAGTTCTTGGATCGCGCCGGGCAGGCGGTGGACCCAGCTCTCTCGGCGCGCTCAGTCGAAGAAGAATGGTCAAAGTCACGGCGCCGACGAACCAGCTCATCCAGGTCGACGCGACTTCCACGAGCGCGGCACAGGCGCAGGCGCTCTCCCAGGCCGTCGCAGACTCCTACGTCGGCTATGTCAGCAACACCGCAAGGGAAGTCACCGCGGCGGCGCTGGCAGACCTCAAGTGTCCGGAGGGACAACCTGCAGAGCCAGATCACGCAGCTGCAGCGCGAGATTGCCGCCGCCACGAAGCGGCAGCAAGCGGCAGACCCGAACTCGTCAGACGGTAAAAAAGAGGCGCAGTTGCTGGCACGCCTTCGGACGGAACAAGCCAACCTTTCGCTGCAGCTCGACAAGGTCGAGGACAAGATCGCCACCGGTACGACCCGGCTGCGTCCGTGAGTGCCGGCACCTCGGTCGTCCAGACGTGCGACCGAAGCCACCGGTCCTCGACCTGGCTGCGGCTGCTCATCTGGGCACCCTTTGCTGCCTTGGTCTGCACCATCCTGGCGGCAGTGGTCGTGCTCGCGACAGCACGGCGCGACCCGCGCGTGCGGCTTCGCGACGAGATCGCCGACGCTATCGGGAGCCCGGTTCTCGGCGGCGGTGCGGAGCTAGGCCGCAACGGTCGGTCGCGGGCTGGTCGACGTTGCTTGAGACCTACGAGGCGACTGCCTTGGAGTCATGGGCCTTCCGTCAGCTGCTGCGTGGCTTGGTTCCCGACGGACCGCAAACGGCGAGCCACGCGCTGCCGGGCAAGTCGAGCATCCGAATTCGCTCACCGATGGTCTCGCTCTCCGGTGATCAGCGGGGTCTTGCGATCGGTCCGCAACTCGCGGCGTTCGCCTCATCATTGGGCATCGCCACCCGTCTGGTCACCGCGGTCGGGCACGAGAGTGCCGCACCTTGTGGGCGGCCTGCCGCACCGAGCGCGAGATGCCGCTCAGGGCCGGGCCTGTACGTCGGCGACGTGCCGGATGGGAAGACCGTCGACCTGACGATCTATGTCGTGGTTGTCGACCGAATGCAAGCCCAGCCTCGGCGAGGCGCCTGTGAGCGAGGCGACGATTCTCTCCGTTGCCGCAGGCACCGCCACCGAACAGGAGCTCGCTCGGGTCGCCATTGCGGTGGACGACGCCGGACAGCGCATCGACGGAATCGTCGTGGCAGACCCTGATCAGACCGACCGTACGTCCGGGCGGCACACCATGGACGAGCGATCCCGTCGGCCCGCTCTACCCATGCGCCTCACTGGCATCGCATCCGCTGACGGTGCCGCCGAGCCACCGGCAGAGGAGCCGCTCATGACCCAGGCAGGTACAGGCCTTCTCGACCTCGATGAGGTGGACGAGGCATCGCAGGAACGCTCCAGTCCCACCCTGGTGAGCCTGCATTTCATTCGCTCTGCATTACGACGTCGCTGGCTGGTGTGTGTGCTATGCGCCGTTACTGGGGTTGCTCCTGGCAGGCGCCTTTCTGGTTGCATCTCCTCAGTCGCACACCGCGAAGGCAGCACTGGTACTGGCACATGATCCACAAGCCGACCCGTCGCGCGCCATGGCTACCGATGTCAGTCTGTTGAGGACCCGAACCGTGGCGGCGAAGGCGGTCACGAGCCTTGGGCTGACGATGACGCCGGACGACTTCCTCAAGAGCGTGACGGTCCGTGCCGGTCAGCTCGGAGCTGATGTCGATAACCCTCACGGCACCCACCGACGCGGAGGCGATCCGCCGCCTCACGGCTCTCAACTCGATCTATCTTCACTTCAGGGGCGAGCAACTCTCGCTGCAGTCGAACGTACTTGATGGACGGCATGCAGCAGCGCATCGGAAAACTCGATAGCGAGGCCACGGCGCTTTCGCGGCGTATCGATCAGCTGGCCACGGCCGGCACATCCAGTGAAAGCAAGCTGAGCGACACCGATCGCACAGCGGGCATACATCCAGGGTCAGATAGATACGTTGCAGCAGTCCGTCGAGGACGCCACCTTGCGAAACGCATCCGTGGTTTCCTCGAGCAGGGTGATTGATTCCCCAGCGACCGATGCCGGCGGGGTGAAGCGTCGGATTGTGCTGGCCTTGGCATCAGGGCTCATCGGCGGAGCCGCGCTCGGCTGCGGGATGGTGCTCTTTTTCGCCATCATCTCGGATCGGCTTCGTCGTCGAGCCGATGTTGCGGCCGCCCTCGAGGTGCCCGTGCCTGTCAGTGTTGGCAGGATCGCACCAGTCCCGCAACGGTGGCTGTGGTTGCCGAAAATGCGCGCCCTGGACAACTGGCGTGCGGACGAGCGGCAGCGGCTCGCGCGAGCGATCGAGATGGAGCTTCCTGAGCCACGCCGGGCGGGTCCAATCGGGGTCATCTGTATCGACAACGCGGAAGAAGTCGGCTTCGCCGTAGCCCGCGCCGCGACGGAGCTAGCGACGATGGCCTCTCAGTTGCCATCATCGACCTCACCAGGCATGGCAGTCTCGATCTTGACTTGGTGCCCACAACGATGGGCTCCACGCATGGTCCGACTGTGTTACGTCCCCGTGGAATACCGGTCCTGGCCAGCAGTATGGCCGACCTCCAGGTCGTCGGCAACGACGACAAAAATCCACCATCGCTCGATCTGACCGATGTCAGCCTGGTATTTGCAGATCTAGACCCCTCCGTGGGTGCTGACTACCTCGTGCCGTGGACTGATCGAGTGATGATCGCCGTTACGGCCGGGCGTTCCAGTGCGGAGATGGTCAGGACAGCCGCGGATCTGATTCGCACCGCGGGGCTGGAGTTGCGGATCGCCGGCCTTTTGCACACCGAGCGCACGGACAAATCCTCGGGTACAGCGGGATTTGAGCCGATACCGATTCATGTTAGGGATGGACACGAGCGGACGGACCTACTCAAGAAATCCGTGGATGAGAGCCAGGCCGCTGACGCAGAGCACGCCGCAGCCATGGGGGTCGTCGCTCAGGATGGGATAGCCGCCGCTCACGAGCTGACCGCGGACGCGGAACAGATCACTCACGAAGAGTCGCTTGCCAGGCAACTAGAGCAGGAGCGGGTCGACGAAGAACTTCTCCCGCAACCAGAAGAAGCAGTAGACGAAGAGTCGCTCAGAGCCGGGCCGAGCAAGATCTGGTGTCGAAGAAGAAGCACTCACCGTGCAAGCAGAAGACCAAGAGTCGCCCACCGCGCACCCTGAGCACCTGGTCGACGAAGAAGCCCTCCCAGAACAACCACAAGAACTGGAAGACCAACAGTCGATCAGCGCCCAACCAGCACCGCCAGAAGACCAAGAGTCGCTCACCGCCGCGAGCCGGACTAGAGCAGCAGACTGGCAAGGACGAAGAAGCCCTCCCAGAACAACCACAAGAACTAGAAGACCAAGAGTCGCTCACCGCCGGACTAGAGCAGCAGCTGGCAAACGAAGAAGTCCTCCAAGAACAGCCACAAGAACTGGAAGACCAAGAGTCGCTCACCGGCCAACCAGCACCGCTAGAAGACCAAGAGTCGATCATCGCCCGACTAGAGCAGGAGCAGGTCGGGGAAGGACCACTCAGCGCAGAGCTAGAGCAACCAGAAGATGAAGAAGCACTCGCAATCCAAGAGCAGATCAGCGACCAGGGAGAGACCGTCGACCAGAAGTTGACCGTCGAAGAGCCGACTCCTGTCGAAGAGCTTGCCCTTCACGAGGAGCAGGTCCCTGAAATGCAGGCAGCTGCCTGGGCGCCCGTCAATCAGGTACCGATCGATGATGAGGACCCGACCGTGGAGACGCCTGCGGTCGTCGATCTTGAGCCGACATCAGTCGGCGAGCCGGCAGTCGCCGACCAAACACAGGCCGCACTCACAGAGCGGAACGTTGGGGCCCAGCCGGTCGTCGATGATCAGCCAACAGTCATCAAACCGCAGGCGGCCGATCTTGAGGAGCCCAGAGCCGAAGAGCTCACACCTCTCCAGGAATTGACCGAAATAACCGCTGTCGAGGCGCAGCCGGCCAGCGAGTTGGAGGCCACCTCCCCGGACAACAGTGACGAGCAACTCTCCGTCATCGAGTATTCGCCGGTCGACTTGCGGCCGGGTGTGGATGACGATGACGAATTTGTTTGGAACTGGGACTGGTCTGAGGATGACCCTGCGCCGGATTCGCACCCGTCTGCTAGTGAAGCCGATGACCAGGATGACCAGGGTGGGCTGTCAGCCGAGACCGAGCAAGTTGCCCACAGTTCCCCTGCCGATCTGACGGTCGATGGGTGGGCGCTCTACATCGACGTTTACCCGCCCGCAGAGAACGGCTCGCAGAACGGTCTGGCTTCAGAGTTCGTTTCGGAAGCGGATACCCATGAGGAGTCCGTGCGGCCCGCTACCAATGGTCATGAACACAACGGCCCGCGACGGCAGAGGACGGGGCGCAAGGCTCGCAGACGGAGCCGCAGCCGTAACCGCAGCTGACATCCAGCACGTTCTGGGTCACGTCATATCTCAACGCCGAGCGAGAGCACAGCCTTTGACGCTTGAAATGCTTCGGCGTAACGGCTCCGGCACTCCATTCCGCGTATCCGCATCAGCGCAAGAAACGTCTCATCGTCCCACCAGTCGCGGCTTCGCTGCGATGGATAGTGCTCGTTCAGCAGCGACGACCTTGCGCTGCCCCAACTCGGCCGAGATAGGGCACGTAGCAATTGGATCGCCCGAGGTCTCCGTCCC
Organism: uncultured Actinomycetota bacterium; assembly: GCA_963712625.1. GTDB lineage: Bacteria > Actinomycetota > Actinomycetes > Propionibacteriales > Propionibacteriaceae > Microlunatus. Next base: position 24,820 of record CAVQIU010000008.1, on the reverse strand, counting down.
ACTTCGGAATCTCGTAATGGAGAACGAGAGCATCTCGCCAGACGGTAGGCGCCATCGTGCCCACCAGTCGGTGGTCTTGATGGGCGTCGTCGATTCTCGGTGCAAGGACCACGTCAGCGTCAGGTACGGCGGCGGCGAAGGCGTGGAGGATGTCCTTGACCTCGTTCCAGTGCGCTGGCAGCCGTCCGTCGGGAAATGCGTGGAAGCTCGACTGGGAATCCGGCAGGAATGCCTGAGCTGCCGCCTCAGCCTCGGCACGCCGCTCGGGCGAACCAGTCAAGGTCAGCCAGTGGCCCTCAACCTCGCCTCGCTCGGCGAAGCCAAGCAACGTCGCGCCGGCAGCGATCTCGATGTCATCAGGATGGGCCGCAAGGCACACCAATTTGAGTGGGCCTACGGGAAGGCTCAGATGCCTGCATCGCAACGTCGAATCTCAATTCGCTGAGGACCAGACTGAAGATTCGTCGAGTCCGACTGATCATGCAACATCGAACGAATCTGTTGGCACCGGCAAGGTCCGCACAGGCGGCGCGAGCCACAAATTCGCTCGCCGGCGACGTCTCCCACAGCGCCCAGGGACGGTTACCATTCCGATGCATCGTCCTCCAGCGCCGCACGCTCCTTGAGGGTGTCCATCGGCGCCCAGAAGCCGTCAAATCGCACGGCCCGGAACTTTCCAGCGCGGGCAGCTCGGATGAAGGTGTCCGTCACCAGGTCGTCACCCGGTTGCAGGTAGTCGAAGATCTCCTTGCGGAGAATGAAGTAGCCACCATTGATCCTCATATCCATGTCTGCAACCGGCTCGATGCCGGTGAGGCGGCTGTCGCTGTCGATCCGGACGACGTGGAAGGAGTCCTGGGGCGGCACTGCCAGCAACGATCCGACAGCATCGGTCTGCAAGAAATCATCGATCAGGTCGTTCATCGGCGCATTGGTCAGAACGTCACCGTAATTTGCCAGGAACACCTCGTCGTCGCCGAGATAGTCACGAACGCGGCGCAGTCGTTCGCCGATCGGAGTTTCAAAACCGGTATCAGCGAAGGTGATACGCCAGTCGCTGATGTCACTGGACAGCAACTCGACAGTCCGGCCGGCGTTGGATAGCACGAAATCATTGGAATGGGTTTCGTGGTAGTTAAGGAAATAGTCCTTGACCGCATGCGCGCCAAAGCCAAGACAAAGAATGAATTCGTTATGCCCGAAGTGCGCGTAATAGCGCATGATGTGCCATAACACCGGCCTGGTGCCGATCGGCATCATCGGCTTAGGCACTGGTGCATCGCTCCCGGAGCGCATCCGCATACCGAGGCCTCCGCAGAACAAAACGACCTTCATGATGCGCCTTCCGTCTCGAGTAGTGAAGTCCGGCTGCCAGTCGCCGGGGCTCGGCAAACTCTCGTATGGCGGGCGCGACCGGTCTTCCAACCAGCAGGCCATCGGTGCTGCCCGCCTCGATCGCCCGGGCGTACACCTCCAGTGCCCCGGCCGCCGCCTCGATGGTCTGGTCGATATCGGCGTCGGTGTGCGCGGCGGAGATCACCAGCGATTGTCCGAGCACTCCGCGACGCAGTAGCTCCTGAATGAAAGAGCGTGCGGAACGCCTGAGATGGTTGGCCGTTGTGGTCCTTGGTCACAAACACCAGACAGGAGGGCCGTCCCATGAAGACCACGTGCTCCGACATGCCGCGCCTCCTTGGCAACCTGCTCCAGCCCGGAGCGCAGCTTGGTGCCCTGAACCTCCATTTCGGCGACGACGTCACGTTCGGCGTACGCCTTGGAAACGGCGAGATAGGCTGCCAGGCCGGTGGTTTCGGCGCCATGAGTTGTGGACAACAGGAACACTCGTGAGGCATCGGTGTTGAGCCCGCCGACCTCCATCAGCTCCCGCTTGCCGGCCAGCGCGGAAACGGAAAACCCATTGCCGATTGCCTTTCCCCACGTCGACAGATCGGGCGTGACGCCGTACACCGACTGCGCACCGTGCCGGGACCAGCGCATTCCGGTGATCATCTCGTCGAAGATCAACACCGCACCGTGCTTTTCGGTCACTGATCGCAGACCCTCGAGGAAGCCAGGTGCAGGCTCTGCGGTGGCGGTCGCCGCTTCCAAGATCACGGCGGCGATCTGATCGGGATAAGCATCGAAGAGCGCTTGCACCGAAGGCAGATCGTTGTAGTTGAACTTCACCGTCATCGATCCGTACGCCGACGGGATCCCAGCCTTCATCTGGGTGCTCGCGATAAACCAGTCATCGACGGAGAAGAAAGGCTGGGTTCCGCAGATTGCGACAAGATCACGACCGGTTGCCGCCCGCGCGAGCTTGATCGCCGCTGTGGTGACGTCGGAACCATTCTTGGCGAACTTCACCATGTCCGCGCCCGGAACCTGCTCCAAGAACTCCTCTGCGGCACGCAGCTCCCACATGCTCGGCCGCGAAAAGTTGACCCCTTCGGCGGCCGCATTGCGGACCGCATCCACCACCGGCTCGTAGCCGTGACCGAGCGTGATGGACCGCAAGCCCATCCCGTACTCGATGAACCAGTTGCCGTCCAGGTCCTCGACTCTCGCCCCGCGCCCGCGCACCAGGACCGGAGTCATGTCCTCCGGAAACTGGTCGGACCCGCGCGCATACGTATGCGCCCCGCCCGGAATCAACTCATGCAGACGTGCCTGGGCAAGCACCGACTTCTCAAAAGTCATTGCCCCCCTGGACATCACGGCCTGTGTCATGCGCGGACCCCCGCTTCCTCTCCCCGACAGGCGTGCCCAAACCATTATGACTGAGAATCTGCGGCGACATGGGCATTGCTGGGCATTCGTGACTTTCGGCGATTCCCGAGACAGATCGGCAGATTTCACTAAGCTGCCCGACATGGAGATCATCCGCACCGCGATCGAGGATCTGATCATCTTTCGGCCGACGCCGATTCGCGATGAGCGCGGATACTTCTCCCGCACCCTCGACGTCCAGATTCTTGCTGAGGCCGGCATCGATCCGACCAGTTTCAAGCAGGAGAACCAGTCACGGTCCTACCAGGGCGTCCGGCGCGGACTGCACGGTCGATCGGGAGCTGGCGAGGCGAAGCTGGTTCGCTGCGCTAATGGCGCCGTGCTCGACGTGGTCGTCGACGCCCGGCCGAGGCTCGGCAACCTTCGGCCAGGTGATGACGTTCCTGCTCGATGATCAGGTCTGCACCCAGGTCTACATTCCGCGCGGGTTCCTGCACGGGTTCCAGGCACTGACCGCAGTCACCGATGTCGTCTATCGGATCGATGAGTTTCACGCCCCGAACAGTGATGTGACGGTACGCCACGACGATCCTGACCTCGCGATCCCGTGGCCGGCGCCAGCAACGATCATGAGTGCACGAGACCGGGAGACGGGGATCAGCTGGGCAGAATACCGTCGTCAGCTTGAGCTGATCGGGGCAGATTCGCATTGACTTGGCGGAGCTACGGTACGCGCGCGTGAGCATGTTGTTTTCGATCCTCGGCAGGCGCAGGGCTCCTCAGACTCAGCGGCCGACAGGCTCAGGGTCGATCTGATGCGGCTGGGTCAATTTCTCGCGGTTCGGGGTCAAGCACTACCCACCGACCGCCGTAGAGCTCGATCTCTGGCAAGGCCTGGCGAACCTCGTTGAGCAGATCCGGGACGAAAAGCAGCACCTTGTCTGGCCTCTTCACCACGAGATCACCCGGTGACACGATCGGGATGCGACTGCCCGGCATAGTGCGGCCATGGAGCCCTGCGCGGCGTCCGCCACCGCGACGAGGTCCTGAGCGGTCACCCGGCCGCAGCGCATCAACGCCGATGAACGAGATGCGGCGCTGTATCCAGCCACCGTTTCAGATCGGGACCTGGCGTCCGCGAGATAAGTTGCGAGGCCCGCGGCCGAGCTTGCAAGCGACTCGTTCAGTGAGGCTACGGCCGCTGGGTCGAGAACCCCCTCGGCGATCTCCTGCTCGACAAGCCTCGTTACGCTCTCCCCCTGGTCCCCCCAGCGGGAGCCCTGCTTGGCGAGGGCCAACACGATCGTTCCGCCGTAGAGCGGATACTCCCAGGCACTGACCGCAGTGAGTCCCAGCTCGGCCGCCATGTCGTACCAAAACCGGCGTTGAGTAGTACGCGAAATGCCCGTGGCGCAAGGCGTTCCAGAAGCCGGACCGGACGATCGCGGCCACCGTATGAAACTGCATGAGCAAGATCGCGTCCGCACTCATCTGCGATACCCGCTCGGTCAGCGCGGCTCGTTGGTCGGCGTCGTGCATCATGCCGAAGATGTCGACCAGCAAGTCGGCAGGACCTTGCGAAACCTCGATCAGTGAGCGACGTGCCAGCTGCTCGACCCAGGACCCGCCGTGCGGGCTCGGGTACTCAAGGACCCGCATGCCAGGTCGGAGGTATCCGCGTGCCTCGGCATCATTGACTGCCGCCTCGGCCTGCTCGACAAGCGCCCTGGGCTCCAGGCCGCGCGGCTCCTCTGGTGTGGTCGGGTCGCTCTCCAGCTGGACCAGCCGGCAGTCCAGGCACATCACCATGACCAGCGGGTATTCCGGATCCGGCTCTGGATCGGACGGATGCGGATGGAGATCGGACGGCGGCTGGTATCCGGCATCGAGCACACGAACGCCGTTCTCGCTCACGCACCAGCGACATGACCAAGCGGGATCTGCGGGGACCAGCGAGCTACGCGCAGCTTCGAGTGTGCTCGTGGTCTTGATCATGACTCCTCCGAGTTGCTAGGGCACATCCTCATGCCTCAGGCGATGAGTTCGGAAGATGCGCAGAAAGACAATACAAGTCATGTCAGGATGAGACCCGCTGTTGGACGAAGTCAGGGGGAACCGTCCATGTCATACCCCCGCTGTCGGTTGTGCTCTGCGGAGCTCCGGCACACGTTCGTCGACCTCGGTATGTCCCCGCCGTGCGAGAGCTACCTCACCGCATCGCAGCTCGACCGGGCGGAGACGTTCTATCCCTTGCATGTCCGCGTGTGTGAGAACTGCCTCCTGGTCCAGCTGCCGGCCTACATCGCGCCGGAGGACGTCTTCTCCGACTACGCGTACTTCTCGTCCTATTCGGACTCCTGGGTGGCCCATGCGCGCCGGTTCGTCGACCTGGCCGCAACACGGTTGGGCCTCGGCGAGGAGTCCTTCGTTGTTGAGGTGGCGAGCAACGACGGCTACCTGCTCCAGCACACGCTCGCGCGTGGTATTCGATCGCTCGGCATCGAGCCCGCCGAAAATATCGCCGAGGTCGCTCGCGCCAAGGGCATTGACACAGAGGTCATGTTCCTCGGCGAACAGACCGGTCGTGATGTGGCAGCGCGGCACGGTAAGGCCGACCTTGTCGTCGCCAACAATGTCTTCGCACACGTTCCCGACATCGTGGACTTCAGCAAGGGTTTGCGTGCGCTGGTCGCCGACTCCGGGCGAGTCAGCATCGAGATCCCACACCTGCTCCGGCTGATCGAGGGAAACGAGTACGACACCATCTACCACGAGCACTACTCGTACCTGACCCTGCTGACAGCGCAGCGTGTTCTTGCCACTGCCGATCTTGAGGTCGTCGATATCGAGGAGCTACCGACGCACGGCGGCTCCATGCGGATCTGGGCGGCGCCTAGCTGCCGCCGGCGTCGACGTGGCTCCCTCCGTGGCACGGGTGCTGGCCGATGAAGCCGCTGCTGGTCTCGACACCGTCGAGGGCCACGACGGCTTTGCCCGCCAGGTGGCGGCTGCACGCAACGACTTCGTCGAGTTCCTCGTAAGCTGCCAGCGGACTGGCATGCGAGTGGCCGGCTACGGGGCACCGGGTAAGGGCAATACGTTGCTCAACCATTGCGGCATCCGCTCGGATCTCATGGAGTTCACCGTGGATCGCAATCCGCATAAGCACGGCCTCTTCCTGCCTGGCACCCACATCCCGATCCATCCCGTAGAACGGCTGGCGGAGGAGCGACCGGATTACGTGGTGATCATGCCGTGGAACCTGCGAGATGAGATCACCGCGCAGCTCGAGTACGTGCGGGATTGGGGCGGCCGGTTCGTGGTCAGCCTGCCGAAGCTCGAGGTCTTCTAAGCCTCGGGGAGGAGTGCCGCTGAGCCTGTAGAAGCGCAAAACGATGCACCCCAACAGGCTCAGCGCACGCTTTGTCAGCGGCTCAAAGAGCGGGAAGCCCGAGGCGCCGGGCCGTACCCCGACTGCTCACCGTTGTCAACGTGCTTCAGCGGAGCCGCAGATCCGTAGGTCCAGTCGACCTTCGGCAGCGAGCTGCTGAATTCGCCGCAGTCGCACATAGCGCGGACCCTCGAAGTCCTCCGCGGTCAGGCCGCGTACTCGCCTGCGTCGCTCCAGATCTCCTTGATCCCCTGCGGAATCGTCCAGATCGGCTGGAACGCCGGGACCTTCGATGCGAATCTTGGTGAAGTCGACCTGGTAGTTGCGGGTGTCCGGCCCGGCACCTTCAGCGAAGCTGACGGGAGCACCGGTGATCTCGCTGACCTGCTCGGCGATCGTCCGGATCTGCACAACATCCTCGTCGCGGCCGACATTGAAGGCCTCGTTGTGGACCACCTCGCGGGGCGCCTCGAGCAAGGCGAGAAACGCCCGAGAAATGTCCTCCACGTGCACCAGCGGTCGCCACGGACTGCCGTCGGACTGCAGCCGCACGCTGCCCTGGGTGAAGGCGGTTCCCGTCAGGTTGTTGACCACGACGTCGGCGCGCAGCCGAGGCGAGGATCCGTACGCCGTGGCGTTTCGCAGATAGGTAGGGCTGAAGTCGTCGTCCGCGAGCTCGGCAAGACCCTCCTCGGCCATCGCCTTGCTTTCGCCGTACGGGGTCACTGGATTGAATCTGCCGGTCTCATCGACAGGCTTGTCGCCAGCCGCGCCGTAGAGCGAGCAGGACGAGGAGAAGAGAAAGCGCGGAACCCCAGCCGCCTTGGCCACCTTTGCCATATGTACTGCGCCGTGAGCGTTGACCGCGTAGGTAGCTTCCGGATTCAGGTGACCGATCGGGTCATTGGAAATCGCCGCGAGGTGGATGACCGCGTCAAACCCCTCGAGGTCCTCGGGGGTCGACATCCCGGATGTCGCCAGTCCGCTGCTCGTAGCCGTTGGGTTGCGGACCGAAGTCGCAGCCGTCGTACCAACCGACATCGAGGCCGACGACCTCATGGCCGGCGGCTTGCACGAAGGGAACGAGTACCGCGCCGATGTAGCCACGGTCGCCGGCCACTAACACTCTCATTGTCTGATGTCTCCAGATCTAGCTGTTGATCGAATCAGCTCATGCTGCTGCCGGCGTCCTGGCTGTACGGCGCCGATCGCCATTCGTCCCAGGTGACCACGTGTCCGGCCTCCTCCACCATGAAATGCCAGTCCCCGGTGTAGGTGTTGCTCCGCCAGACGTTGTTCTGCTTGAAGGTGATGTCCTTCTGCACGACCTCCCCGTGGTACGGCGACCAGCGTGGATAGGTGCCGTAGTTGGAGAAGAGCTCCGTTGAAACCACAGCCCTTCGAGGGGCTGCAGCCGGGGATCTTCGATGGGTCGATCGCGAAAGTGTTGCTCTTCGACCAGGATGTTCTGTGTCTTCCACCGGCAGTCGTCGAAGAACGGCTGCTTCTTGATCTTCGACTTCGTTGCGCAAGCAGACACGGTGGCGACTGAGGGGTTCACCAGCGTGCCAACGCCGGTGCTCGTGTTGGCGGGGGATCCGGCGAATCGATCCGCGTTCTCCCAGGCCACGATGCCCGACCAGTTGTCGGTGAACACATTGCCCGATGACTCGAAGTGCCTCGTTGTACGGCCCATCAACCCTGTTGTCACTTCCCGACTCAGAGAGGTAGATCGCGGAGGCCGGGAATCTCGGGTTGGTGGGGCCCTTGACGAGCGCGTTCCGGACGAACGTGTTGTTCACGATCACCGCGTTGTAGCTCGTCTCGTACATGATGCCTTCGGCGTCATTGCCCGAGATGTAGTTGCCTTCGAAGCGGAAGCCGACGTTGTTGGAGTCCGCCCAGAGGCCCGACCCCTCTGTTGTCGTGAACGTAGTTGTCGGTCACCTTTGCGCCGTGGTCGTCTCCCAGAACTTGCCACCGCCCGGTGCAGCCGCACCCTGGCCGCCGCTTCTCCCAGTCATCGGTGTTGTTGCCGGAGATCTCGTTCCCGTCCAGTACCACGTCCTTGACGCCGTCCGCGTGCGTAGGCGTTGAACCCGTACTGCCCGTTGTCGCGGAGGCAGCTTCCGATCAGCCGGCTACCCGAGCTGAGCATCACGCCCGCGCCGGCGTTGTTCTGGATGGTGCTGGACTCGACGTTCCAGCCCTGCGCCGAGTCGTGATTGACGACGCCTTCGTTGTTGTTGTCTCGCGCGAGACCCGAAGTTCTGCACCGTCAGAAACTTGATCGTGACGTCGGCCGCATCTCCGCCAAAGGCGTAGCGGTTCTGGTGCCCGCCATCGAGGACTGCGCCGGGTCGCACCGATGAATGTGTCCCCAGGGTGCGGCATGACCTGGTCGTAAGTCGCCCTTCCAAGGCGGTGCGTGCCCGGCGCGAGCCAGTAGGTCGTCCGCCCGGAACGCGCCCTTACAACGTCGGCGAGATTCTGGTCCGTCGATACCTCCACCGCATCAGCGGGAGGTTTGGACGGCCCGTTAAGTGCTGGACTGTCGCACATCTTCGCGACCGGCGAGGTCGGGGCGGGGCCTCCTGACTCCACTGGAGTCGGCGCGGGCAGGCTGCTTGCGGTCGTCCCGGTATCCGGAGTCAGAAGCGGTTTGATCGTTCGAGTCGGCTCTTCCCGCGGCGAAAACCAGCACGGCCGCTGCGGCGACCACCAGGACAACAGTTACCGGCCACCACAGGCTGCGAGGTTGCCGGTCTAGGCGCTTTGCCATGCGTCCATCTCGTCCTGCAAGTCCGGGCCGAGCGATCCTCGCGCAGGAAGACCCAATGTCTCCGTGGCCACCCGTTCCAAGAGGCGCTCCACCTCTTCGGCCCACTCCAACGTGCCCTGCCGAATCCGGGCGGTCAGGGCTCCACTGTTCTCTCGAGCAGCGCGGACCTGGCCGAGCAGCTGGTTCGAATCCAACAGCATGATGTCCTGGCAGAAACCGTCGACACCCAGAGCCCTCATGAGATTGCGATTCTTGACTGCATATCCGACAGAGACCGTCGGCCTCGCGAGGCGAAGTGCGCAAATCAGGTTGTGGAACCGTGACGCGATCACAACCTCAGCGTGCGCCATCTCCTCTGTCAGTTCGGTGAAATCGTCGAAATCACGGACGGAAACCGCATCAACGGGAAGTGCTGGATCTGAGCTGAGGATCGCTGCACGCACGTCGCGGGCGACGTCGACATCGACCCGGTCACCGGGGACCAGCACCACCTGATCCCCTGCCTTGACCAGCTGCGCCAAGGCTTCGGCCAGTGTCGAGACATACGTGCGGCGGATATCCGCCCCTCGTGTTGGGTCGTCTTCCTTCCCGTAGTACGCCATGACGCCGACGACAATGCGTCCCGGTTCCGGATTCGCCAACGTCGAGGCGGGATGCGCGAAAGCAAGATCAGGAGCCACTGCTTCGGGCTCGCGAGCTCCAGCACGGCGCCATCGCAGCTGCGGACCAATGGTCGCGGTAACTGACGTGCGTCGGCCAGGCGGACGCTGGCGACGTACAGCCGTCTCGTTATGGGATTCGCCGCGCATTCCGCTCCGACGTCGAGAAGCACAAAGCGCCGACCGCGCAGCCGACACGCGGCGGCCATGAGGAACAGCCCGAAAGGTAAACCCCAGGGCCGAACGCGAAGCGTCTCCTCGAGGACACCCATGCCGGGAACGATGACCGCGTCCACCGAGCCGGCCAGCGCGTAACTGCGGCCGATGTCGAGCAACCGTGCCGAGCAGCCTGCGAAACGTCCGGGCTAGTCCCTTGTCACTCTCATCTGGCGAGCGCCAGGCCATCGGCACGGAAGGGATACCGTACCTGGCATTTACCCCGGCTGGTGCGATGGTGATGCAGCTGACTTCCACCTCCGGGTGATTGGAATTGAGCCAGCCCAGGACGCGTCTCGAGCGTGGCGTCATTACCGATGTTGCCACTGCCGAGATAGCCGTAGAAGGCGACTCGTCGAACTGGCCGCTTCACTGCGCGATCGCCTTCCCGCTGCTCGAGCGAGGCTCGCAGACTCATGGCTCCTGGCGCTGACGCGCGGCCTCGTCGCGGCTCCGTCTGCTGCAGCTCGGGTCAGGTCTCTCCGGCGCGCTCCTTGTGCATCGGTTGGCTGACGGCAATCCAGACGGCTAGCTCTTTCATACAACGCCGACGATCCGCGTGATGACAGTGGAGCCCGCCGGATCGCTGAGGCGTACCCCAGCAGTACTCGCCCGACGAGACGCACGACGAGGATGCCGCCAACGGTTCGCCCGGGCCGGATCCAGCCGAGCACAACGGCGCCGGATGTCGTTGCGTCCCAGCGCCGAGGTACGCATCGGGTGATCACGCCGGAAGTAGAGGAAGTCGGCACGTTGTGGAACGGACCGTGCAGCGCCAGCTCGGCGACGAAAGTGCGGTCCGCCCAGTGGTAGCTATCGAACGGCGCTATTTGCCGAAGAACCGACATCCGGATCACGCCGTAGATGTCGTCACCGCCATCGGTGTACAGCACGCTCCGGAAGCGCTCCACGGGATCGGGCACGTCTGTCGTCAGCGCATAGTCGCCCGCGTCAGTGATCTTGCTCGTCTTCGTCGATGAATGCCGTCCAGGCATGCGCGAGGACCATCTCGGGACGAGAGTCGAGGGCCTCGATACACCGCTGGAGTAGCTCTGGGGCGTACAGATCGTCGTCGGATACCCACTTGAAGAACTCGCCGCGCGCCTGCTCCATCACGAAGTTGTGATTGAACGTGGAGCCGCGGTTTTGATCATGACGGACGTACCGGACGCGGGGATCAACGGACTGATATTGCTCGGCGATCTCGCTCGTCCGATCGCTCGAGCCATTGTCGGAGATGATCAGCTCGAAGTCGCTGTACGTCTGCGCCAGAAGAGCATCCAGAGACTGCGGCAAGGAAACGTTCGCCGTTGTAGACAGGCAGGCCAAGCGTGAGTCGCGGTACGTTGTGGTACGCTCACCTGGCCACCTCCGGCACCGTGTGGTGGTCGGCCAGCGCCGATCGAAGCTGATGCCACCACACCAGCGCGGCGAAGCTCTGCGCGACCGTGACACCCCAGCTTGTGCCGACGGCGCCACCCAAGATGGCTCCGACAGACGCCGCCGACCACATACGCCACAGAACCAGTCAGCTGCGCCCGCAGGCTGCGGCGCGCCACCCCCATGGCGCGCAATCCGGCGGTAGCCGCGGTAGTGAACGAGGCAGCAGCCACTGTGAGAGTGATCGCTGGAATTAGCTGTGAAGTTGGCATCCAGAGCTCCTTGAGTAGTGCGGGGCCCGGACCGAGCGGAAAGACCGTCATAAGAATCAGCCCCCCAGACGATGGCTGCCGCAGCCTGAGACACCACCGAGAATGAAACAGAAACGCGCGAGGTGCCTGGAATTCCGGTGGAACACACGCGAGGCTTCGGGAACAGCAACCTGACTGATTCCCATGAGCACGACGAGGAACGGACCCATCAAGATCTCGGACGCCCGGACGTAACCGACAGCGGCAAGGCCCGCGACCGCGCCCACACAAAGGAACGCAACTGTGATGCACCGCTGATGCTGACGTTCTCGATGAGGTAACGAACTGATAGTTCGCGGTGCGTCCGAAGCCATTCCACCGCGCGGAATGGGCGTGGCAGCGTCCGCGCCTGAACCATCCCAAGCAGAGCAGCGAGCGTGGCGGTTGCCGCCGAAGGCGAGCAGACAGTGGGCCGGCGCTGTCGCCCGGCCGTGCAGTACGACGAGAGCCGCGAACGAGCAGCACGGTCCAGAACAGGTCGTTGATGAATGCAGACGATCCGCGGCCACAGGCAAAGAACGCGAACCGCCAGCTGTCCTGCAAGTGCAAGCCCAGGCAGCCCGATGCCGAGTGCGATGAACACAGGACCCGACCGGATCAGGCAGGAGCAGCCCTGCCACGATGCACAGGACACCAGCAGCCACGCCGACGGCGAGGGCGGTCCCCGTAGCCGCCGACGTCGCACTGCGCCAGCGACGACCAGATCCTGCCGCTGTACCGGACGAGGAGCGGATCCGTCGCCAAGCCGCGCGCGGCGTTGATGACCACCGTGTAGGTGATGAAGGCGAGCGTGAACGCGCCGAAGTTGCTGGCACCGAAGGAGCGCGCCACGAACAGTCCAAGCGCGAAGTTGCTGAGGCTCGAGATGCCCTGGTCGGCCACACCCCAGCCGAGGCGTCTCACGGCCTGGATCACGCCATGCTTACGAGATTCCGCTCGGACGCGTTGCTGATTCCGTGGAGATCGCGGTCATGTCTGCACTCCGAAGGCAGAGCGACCGTACGGTCCGGCGACGTCTCCTGAGCGGCCGGAACGCTCGACAGGGTGCTCCACCGCGAAGCGGTAGATCTCCAGCAGTCGGTCGATACCCGCGTCCGGGCTGAAACGGTTTGCGGTACGTCTGGCGTGCTTGCTGGCCGTAGCTCATCCCACCGCTCGCGGGTTGTCGTCGATGTCGGCCAGGATGTCGACCAGAGCATCGACATCGGTTGGCGGGAAGAGCGCCCCGTCAGATCCGTGAGTCACCAACTCAGGGAAGGCGCCGTGCGCCGAGGCCACCGGGGCTGTCCCGACGGCCATGGCCTCGACCGCAACCATGCCGAAGGTCTCCTCCCACTGCGATGGGACGACCACGGCACGGGATTGCGGCCAGGATTCGGAACACTTCGGGGCGGGAGACGTGACCAGCCATTGTCACGGAGGGGTGTTGGGTCGCCCAGCGTAGTCACCGCGCCGACCATGTCTCCCCCACCGACCACAACGAGGCGCAGCGGCGACCGTGGACTGCCGGGCACGGAAGGCATCCCACGCCCGCATCAGGAAGGGCGCCCCCTTCGCCTCGTCCAGACGTCCCACATAGGCAACCTGGGACTCAGTGGCGATCGTCAGTGTGCGGTGGCGGAGTGGGCACGAAGTTGTGCTTGACGAAGCTGCGGTCAGCGGGTAGCCCGACCGGTGCGAGCAGTTCTCGTTGAGCAGCGGAGATGAAGATGTACGCCGTGATCATGGTCCGCCACGCGGTGCGGTGCAGCCACGAACCGAAAACGACAGGCGCCGTCGTTACCGGCGGAGCCGCGGTAGCAGCCATGGGCCAGCGCGGGAAGGGAGGATCCGCCGAGGCAGTCGTGGCAAACCTGGCCATCGCGGAAAAAGCGTCCCGCTGGCGCAGCCCAGCTTGTAGTTGTGCATCGTCGCGACGACGGGGACCGAGGCGTCCCGGCAGGCGTACAAAATCGACGGTGTCACCAAGGGAAAGATGTTGTGGATGTGAACGACGTCCGGCGCGAACTGGTCCAGCGAGTCAGCCATCGACGCGCCGAGAATCCTGGCTCCATAGCACGTCGGGCCGGCAGCGTGGCACGCCGCAGCGGCGACCAGCCGGCGATCTCCTCGCTATGCCGCTGAAACAGCGCAACATCGTGGCCGCGATCGGACGAGCGCGGACGACTCTTGGTCGACGACCGCGTCCTCACCGCTGGGGGCGGTCGGCCGGTAGCGGTTGTGGACGATGAGGATCTTCATCGTCGCGCCCGTCTCCGGCTGGCGCAGCCAGAAGCGACGCCGCAACGACGAGGTCGAGCAAGTAGGGCGACGCATCACCGAGCCCAGTCTCAGTGATCGAGGCCACCAGGCAGTAGGCGACCAGGAATAGCGCGAGAGCACGCCTGATTCCTCGCTGGTGGGTCACCGCGAGGAAGATCAAAAGCAATAGCAGGAGCGCACATCGATGGCGATCCCGAACCAGCCCTTGGTCCAGATAGACAGCCAGCCAGTTGCTGTCGATCGGAAGGCCGTTGAAGGACTTGTTGGACAGTCCCGGAGCCGAAGACGTCTCCCCACCAGGGGCGCTCAAGTCCAAAGATCTCTGTCCACACCTTGGTACGCCCGGTGAGTTGGGTCGCCTCCTCCGACGATTGCCCCCGCCAGAACCAGTTGACGATCAGTGGTGCGAAGAGTGATGGCCGTGATCAGGGCGACCTACGGCCAGCAGCAGCCGCGGTACGCCGAACTCGCGCGTGACCTATGAACATGCTCGCGCCGGCCACGACCAGGCCGACGGTCATGGCAAGGAGCGCTGTCCGGGTATGCGCGCCGACAAGGGCCGCTCCACCCGCGAAAAGCGTCAACAAGGCGGTTCGACCGCGTACTGCTCCACCGAACCACAGCACGACGGTGCATCCGAGCAGAACGGCCGCATAGTGGGCGACCTGCGTCGGCGGTATCGGCCACAATGCGCCCGAGAGGCGGCCTTCGTACGAGAACGCGGCGCCTGGGGCAAGTACGGCACCGACGAGCACCGTGCCCAATACGATGCGCAAGCACGCAGATATGGGAGCGGAGCAGGACAAAGTCCGACCTTCCCCACCATGGAGTGAGCAGCCACAGGACCGAAACGAAGCCGATGAGGCGGCAGGCTCGGAACGTCGACCCCAGCATGAACTGGTTATGGATGCTCACCATGAGGGCGACGATGGCCAGTGCTGAGAGCAGCACCAAGAAGACGTTGGGCCTGATAACGCCATATGGATTGGCCATGAGCGCGAGCACCAACGCCAAGATGAGCGACCCCTGCGTGACCATCTGGCCGATCGATGTGGGGATCGGCAATAACGTCGGCAAGCCAGAGAACGCGAGAACATTGGTAAATAGGGCCGCCCAAACGGGAGTGGGCTGCGCATGATCGCCTTCGCGCGGGCGCCAGCGACCGCGCGGTTCGCCGTGACTGCGAGCCCGCTCATGGAACGATGAACTCCAAAGACTCAAGCGAGAGGTCGCAAGGCGCCGTATCTTCTGGCCGCAAGGCATCCAGGAACCGGCGTTGCGTCATGGCGCGGGCAACTCCCTTTCTGCCGCTGGGCAGGGAACGAGCAGGGAGGCAGGCGAGTCAGCCCGACTGAACCGTGAAGTGACCCCGAAGCCCCCGATAGACCGAGACAGTTTAACCACTCGCGGCGGTGCGCGCTGTGAGATCCCGAAACGCTCGGGGTTGGAGTCGGCCGGCAAAGCAGAGGTCAGGCTGGACAGAGTCCCCTGAATTGGTGCGCTTTGGTGAGTATTCGGCGGTACACACCGAGAATCCCGCCGATGGCCCATCAGTGGGGCAGGCTCACCGACTACCGAAACCCGCCACTCACAGGAACTGTCGCCTCGTGGTGGGCAAAGGACGGGTTTTCAGACGAATTCCCCGTCTGGCCGATTGATGCGCGATCCTACTATCAGGCCTGTCAGGCTCGCCGGATCGGGGGTAAGTGTCTCGGTGAAAGCCCATACAGGATAGGGGGACAACGCGCTGCGCATGAGTGGGTTCGACCATGTGGCCGAGGAAGGTCCTGAGCTCAGGCGCGCATCCTCGGCCTCCCGAAAGCTGCCCGAGGATTGCCGATGGTGACCTCGGCGCGCCTGATTCGGTTGGCCGATTTGGTGGAGATCTGTGATGGCGACCATCTTCCATTGGTTGCCGATCTGGATCCCTATCGCTTGGGGACGACTCCGACGGACTATGGCGACTCTGCCAGTTACGGCGAGCGTGACCCCTATGTGCAGCGGACCAGCCAAGACGTAGATATACGCGTCCGCGCCGCATTGCAGCCTGGTCGGATGGCTCTTCTGGTGGGGCCATCAAAGGTGGGGAAAACTCGGACGGCGTTCGAGGCCATTCAGGACCGCTGGCCACAGGCACGGCTGCTGGCGCCGATAGCGACGGGAGTTCCGGCTCTCGCGACACATCCAAGCGTTGCCGAGACCTCCGATGCAGTTGTCGTGTGGCTGGATGATCTACAAAAGTTTGGGAACCCTGCCGATGCGCTCACTCCGGACTTGTTCGCAAGGCTGGTCGCTCGTCCCGGGCAAACGATCGTCGTTGCAACACTGCGGACGGAGCAGGGAACTGAACTCGACGCGGACTCCGGTGAGCCGGCATCAGCTGCCCGCTTGTTGCTCGAGCAGATCGCCCATACGACGATCGTCTTGGCCCCAATGAGCGAGGATGCCGGCGAGCAGGCTGCAGCGCAGGCCGCTTACCCAGGCCTGGATCTTTCCACTACCGCGCTGTCTGAACTGTTGGCGGGGCCGCCCGCCCTGCTGCGGCTATACCGCGACGCTCAGCACGACAGTCCAGTCGTGCGCTCCGTGCTGCAGACAGCTGTTGACTGGGTCCGCGTCGGCATGCCGAGGCCAGTGTCAGCCGAAGAACTGATCAGCTTGGTGGGGCAAGCGTTGTTGGCAGAGCACTCCGACATCGAACCCGATAACGATGAGATTGATGCTGCAATCAAGACCGCGGCTACTCCTACAGCTGATGCCGGTCGAGTGGCAGCTCTCAGGACTCTCGGGCCGCCTGACCATGATCGCGGATACCTTCCCTGCGAATCGCTCGTCGCGGCGGACGACGAGCTGGGTGCGTCCCGCGCGATCCCGAAAGCATTTTGGAGCTCTGTAGTCGAGCTAGCCACCCCAGAAGAAGCGCTCGATATCGGTTTGGCCGCCTACCAGCGCGATCAAATCACGACGGCAGTTCTAGCTCTCGGCAAGGCCGCCAACGCCGGCCACACGGACGCGATGTTCAACCTCGGCTTTCTGCTGGCCGACCAGATAGATCCCCCACAGCCGGAGGAGGCGCGCCGCTGGTACGAACAAGCCGCCAACGCCGGCCACACCGACGCGATGTTCAACCTCGGCTTTCTGCTGGCCGACCAGATAGATCCCCCACAGCCGGAGGAGGCGCGCCGCTGGTACGAACAAGCCGCCAACGCCGGCCACACCGATGCGATGTTCAACCTCGGCTTTCTGCTAGCCGACCAGATAGATCCCCCACAGCCGGAGGAGGCGCGCCGCTGGTACGAACAAGCCGCCAACGCCGGCCACAGCGGCGCCATGTTCAACCTGGGCAACATGCTGGCCTACGGCGCTGATCCGGCTGAATTGGACGAGGCGGGCCGGTGGTACGAAGAAGCCGCGAACATCGGCCACACCGACGCGATGTTCAGCCTAGGTTTTCTGCTTGCCGACCAGGTTGATCCGCCTGAGCTCGAGCAGGCGCGCGGCTGGTATGAAGAAGCCGCCAACGCCGGCCACACCGACGCGATGTTCAATCTGGCGCGCCTGTTGGCCACCCAGTTGGATCCGCCTCAGCTGGAGCAGGCGCGGCGCTGGTACGAACAAGCCGCCAACACCGGCCACACCGACGCCATGTTCAACCTTGGTGTTCTGCTTGCAGACCGGACCGCGCCCGCTGAGCTGGACGAGGCCCGCAACTGGTACGAGCGGGCCGCCGGTGCCGGCCACGTCGGCGCAATGTTCAACCTAGGGTTCCTGCTGGCCAATCGTCTGGATCCACCCGAACTCGATGAGGCGTGCCGCTGGTACGAACAAGCCGCCAACACCGGCCGCACCAGCGCCATGTTCAACCTAGGCAACATCCTCGCCTACCGGCTTCAGCCACCTCAGCTAGACAAGGCGCGCCGCTGGTACGAACAAGCCGCCAACACCGGCCACACCAGAGCCATGTTCAACCTAGGCAACATCCTGGCCTACCGGCTTCAGCCACCTCAGCTAGACAAGGCGCGCCACTGGTACCAACAAGCCGCCAACGCCGGCCACGTCAATGCGATGGTCAATCTAGGGAACATGCTTGCCACCCGCGTTGACCCGCCGCAGCTGGAGGAGGCTCGCCACTGGTACCAACAAGCAGCGAACGCCGGCTACGGCAGCGCACAAAATAGCCTTCCGAGATCTACTGGGACTGGTGGATCCAGTCAAAACGGGTGACTTTGGGCGGCCACGGGCACGTCCCTCACAAGCCCGCCGACCAACAAACAGGAAACATAAAGTGTTGTCGAACGGCCGCCGAGAAACGAGCTGACCGCGAAATGGTCTCCAGGGGTTTGATGATGTCGCAAGAACCGTTCTCAATCCTGGCGGTCTGCACTGGAAATGTTTGCCGCTCGCCAGCCGCTGAGCGTCTGCTGGGCGAGCAAGCTAGGGCCGACAGTGGCTGTGACTTCCGCAGGCACCCATGCGCTGATCGGCCATTCGATCGCGGACCCGATGGCGGCACTTCTGCTGGACAGCGGCTTTGAGTCAGATTCGTTCGAGGCCCGCCGGTTATCGGAGCACATGGTCAAGGAAGCGGACCTCATACTGTCCATGACTCGGGCACAGCGGGGACTCGTCGTCGAGCTGTGGCCGCCAGCAGTGCGCCGTGCGTTCACGCTCCGAGAGTTCGCCCGTCTCCTGAGCTGGGTCGATCCGGCGGCCCTGCCCACGGGATCGTCTGCCGAGCGGCTGAGGGCAGCGCTTCCTTTGGCGGCTGCAGGACGAGGAAGAGAGCGGAGGTCATCCGACGAGGACGACGTTGTGGACCCGTTTCGACTCAGCAAGGCCGTGTATGCAGACTCGTTCGCGCAGATCTGGTCCGCGGTCGACGCCGTCGTTTATGCAATCGTTATGAATTAACCTCAATACTGCCCGTCGCATATAACGGATTGATCACGTAAATCCGGAGGCGTGGCCAGGCAGGTCCCTAGTCGGCAGCATGGGCCTTTGCAAACGGTTGCTGAGACCAAGCAACCTTTCGGCTTCCTCGGGGGAGGGCTAGGTTTTGACCGCGCTCGAGCATGCCGTCGTTGGCTCTCGGGCTGCCGAACCCACGACTGACGTCACCGAAAGTGTCCAGCCGGGATGGGCCCGCAGCTACGTTCGCCGCCTGGCCTTTACTGATGCTTGCGCGATTGTCGTATCGGTTGCGACAGCTCAGCTGGTGCGGTTCGGCACCGATCCTGCCACGCTTCGTTCCCAAATTTTGGTGTACAGCTATACGGCTGTCTCAGCAGTATTGATTCTTGCGTGGTTCAGCGCGCTGATCCTGTTTCGAAGCCGCGAACCACGCGTCGTTGGTACCGGCGTTGAGGAGTTTCGCCGAGTGGCCCGGGCCTCCACTGCGCTCTTCGGAACCGTGGCTATCATCTCCTTTCTTTTCAAGCTGGAGGTGGCTCGCGGCTACCTGGCACTCGCGCTTCCGCTGGGAATGGTGAGCCTGCTGCTGAGCCGGTGGTTGTGGAGAAGATGGCTCGCGAAGGAAAGGTCTGAAGGACGCAATATCTCACCGGTCCTCGTAGTTGGTTCGCACAACACAGCTGCTGCCATGGCGCAAGAATTCGAGAAGGTACGAGCTGCGGGCTATCGAGTCGTTGGGGTCTGTGTCCCCGGTTGGGGCACAGGCAGAGGCGACACTCTCGATGTCGATGGCCATCCGGTTCCCGTTCTTGGTGATGAGAGTGCCGTCATCGATGCGCTGAGAGCCACTGGCGCCAATATGGTTGCTGTTAGCAACACCGAGTACCTCGGTACCGGCGGCATGCGGGCGTTGGCCTGGCAACTGGAAGAGGTTGACGCAGACCTTGTCGTGTCACCAGGTGTCATTGATGTCGCGGGCCCACGCCTGCAGATCCATCCGGTCGCCGGATTGCCTCTGCTACATGTCGACAGGCCTCAGTACCGAGGGGCAGTCAAGTCCAGCAAGCTGGCTCTGGATCTGATCGGCGCGGGAATCTGGTTGCTCCTGCTGTGGCCGCTCTTCCTCGTCGTGGCCATTCTCATCAAATTGGACAGCCGTGGTCCTGTGTTCTATCGAGCGGAGCGTATCGGGCTCAACGGAAGGCCTTTCGCGATGCTCAAGTTCCGCACAATGGTTGTTAACGCAGAGGAGCGCCGAATCGCGTTGCTTGGTCGAAATGAGGGCGCTGGTCCCCTATTTAAGATGCGGCAGGATCCTCGCGTCACCAAAGTAGGTCGCTGGCTCCGGCGGCTAAGCATTGACGAGGCGCCTCAGTTGATCAATGTGTTACTCGGGCACATGAGCCTCGTGGGCCCCCGTCCGCCGCTGCGGTCTGAGGTGGCGACGTACAGCGGCGATGTATATCGCCGATTGCTCGTCAAGCCGGGTATCACAGGTCTGTGGCAGGTAAGCGGCCGCTCCGACCTGTCCTGGGAAGAGTCAGTGCGGCTCGACCTGTTTTATGTCGAGAACTGGTCGTTGATTCGGGACTTAGTGATTATAGGGCGGACCATTGGCGCTGTTTGCAGATCGGCCGGAGCATATTGAGCGGTGCGGAAGCTGCAGTAGCTGAGCAAACGGAGGGGCCTAGGTAAGCACCGACCTAGCGCTCATATCTCAAGGGGGACAGTTGGCCAAGATCGCGCTCATCACCGGTGTTACTGGGCAGGACGGCTCATATCTTGCCGAGTTCTTGTTGGAGAAAGGCTACGACGTACATGGTATAAAGCGGAGGGCCTCCCTCTTCAATACCGAACGCGTAGACCACATATATCAAGATCCGCATGTACCGGATGGGCATTTCACTCTGCATTACGGTGATCTGACCGATGGCTCGAGCCTTACTGGAATCATTAATAGAGTCCAACCCGATGAGATCTACAATCTTGGCGCTCAATCGCATGTCGCTGTTAGCTTTGAATCGCCAGAGTATACGGCCGATGTTGATGCGCTCGGGACCCTTCGCCTTCTGGAGGCCGTCCGGATTCTTGGCATGACCGATTCGGTACGGTTCTATCAGGCGTCCAGCTCGGAACTCTACGGCCTAGTGCAAGAAAGTCCGCAACGCGAGACGACCCCGTTCTACCCGCGCTCTCCTTATGCCGTGGCAAAACTATATGCCTACTGGACCACAGTGAATTACCGGGAGTCGTACGGTTTGTTTGCCTGTAACGGCATACTTTTCAATCACGAATCTCCGCGGCGGGGCGAGACCTTTGTCACCCGTAAGATCACCCGGGGACTTGCCAACATTTCCCAGGGCCTGCAGGACTGCCTGTACCTGGGCAACATGAACGCACTGCGCGACTGGGGCCCGCTCGAGATTACGTTCGTCTCCAGTGGTTGATCCTCCAGCAAGACGAGCCGGAGGATTTCGTTATTGCGACCGGACGGCAACATTCTTTCGGGAGTTCGTGGAGTGGAGCGCGGCTGAACTGGGAATCATCTTGTCTTTTGAGGGCAATGGACAAGATCAGGTCGGCATAGTTGATGAGGTCGCAGACCAGTCCTGCACGGCGGTGAAGCCTGGAGACATCATCGTTCGGGTTGACCGGCGCTACTTCAGGCCCGCTGAGGTGGAGGCGCTGCTCGGCGACGCTACCAAAGCCCACGAGAGGCTGGGCTGGGTTCCGGAGATGACCGCTCGCCAGCTGTGCTCCGAGATGGTCGCCGCCGATCTAGCCATCGCCAAGCAGCACGCCCTTCTTGGCGCTCACGGTTATCCAGTGAGCTTAGGTACGGAGATCTGAATGCCTGAGACACCTTCAAGGACATTTGTAGCTGGCCATACCGGCATGGTTGGCTCAGCGATCGTGCGTCGTCTAGAAAGCCTCGGATACCAGGACATCGTAACCGCGTCACGAGCTCAGCTGAACCTTCTCGATGCCTCCGCCGTACAGGAATTCTTTCGCGCCCGTCGCCCCGAGCAGGTCTACCTGGCCGCAGCCCTCGTGGGCGGGATTTCGGCAAACAATACTCAGCCAGCCAACTTCATTTGGAACAACCTTATGATCGAGGCCAACCTCATCAAGGCGGCGCACGATAATGACGTTCAGCGATTGCTTTTTCTCGGCAGTTCCTGCATCTATCCCAAGTTCGCCGAGCAGCCGATCCGCGAGGAAAGCCTGCTTACCGGCACGCTAGAGCCCACCAATGAGCCGTACGCTATTGCCAAAATCGCCGGCATCAAGCTTTGCGAGAGCTTCAATAGGCAGTTTGGACGGGACTACCGCAGTGTCATGCCAACAAATCTGTACGGACCGGGAGATAATTTTCACCGCGAACACGCTCATGTGATTCCAGCGCTACTACGCCGGTTTCACGAGCCGCGCAAGCCAATGCCAGTGCCGTCACCATCTGGGGAAGTGGCAAGCCACGACGCGAGTTTCTGCACGTTGACGACATGGCCGCCGCGAGTGTTTACGTCATGGAGTTAGATCCTCAAGGTACTGGTCTGCTGCCTCACCCACGATGTCCCACATCAATGTGGGTTCGGGCGAAGACTGCACGATCGCCGAGCTGGCCCAGTTAGTCGCCGAGGTAACGGGCTTTAATGGCAGCATCGAGTTTGATGGCAGCAAGCCAGATGGCACTCCTCGAAAGCTCCTCGACGTCAGTCTGCTGCGTTCTCTGGGCTGGAGTGACGCAATCAGCCTGCCAGCCGGCATGAAGGATACTTACGCATGGTTCCTCGACCATCAAGCAAATTTCCGCGGATGTTGAAGCATACGCGTGAATCTCCTCTCCGCGTGATCTTTGATGTGTTGCGTTCACCACGTTTGAAGCCTGGCGCCATTCGCGGCATGCCGATTCTGCGGATGGTTACGGCGCCCGGGGACATGCCGTCGTCTATGGATGCCGGACTAGATCGAAACTCCGTCGAGGTTGGCCGACTACCACAACGTATACGGTCCAAATGACCTACACGAGTGGCCGCGAAAAGACGTCAGCAACAATCTGCCGCAAGGTTGCGCGTGCCTGCGTTAACAGCTGAGAAATCCAACCAGATCTGGGTGATGCGGAGGGAGACTAGCAGTTTTATGTATATCGACGAATCTGTTAGGGCAACTCAGATGGTGGCCAATGGGGAATCTACGAAATCTGTAAACGTTGGTGCCGCTGAGCTAGTTTCCATCAACGACGTGGTCTCAATCGTTGAAGACATCGCTGGAATTCAGTTGAAGCGTGAATATGGCTGTCGGCGCCCGCAAGGCCGAATGGATTCGCCAGCGCTCGTGCGGTTGCCGCTCATTCCTGTAGACGTCACTGCAGTGACGCCTGAGTGGGTGAATGGACGATCATCACTTCGCGGACAGGCGGGCAAGTTCTTGTTGGGAATCTAAACCTGCATGGCCTGTACCTCTACTTAACCGACAAGTCCTTCCGCGAGTATTGTCAAGAATGCGACTTCCTGCTTATCGATGGCATGCCAGTGTGGCTTCTCGCGCGGCTTCGGGATCGTCGCATCAGTCGTCGATGCAGAATGGGAAGTACACAGATTGGCTGGACCCCTATCTGAAGCAGGCGCCGTCCGGTACGCGGGTCATGGCAGTCGGCGGTGCATTGCGGACTGCGGCGGGAGCTCGAGATGCAGTTAGAGCGATCCGACCGGACATTGACTGGCGGGCATTCGACGGGTTCGCTTTTCGGCCGGTTGACCATCACGGAGAGTCCATCGCAGAAACTGAGGGCGTCGATCTGGCGCTCGTTGGTCTCGGAATGCCGCTTCAGAAACATGCGGATTGCCGCCCGACGCCCAGCGCTGTCCGCGCGCGTCATCGTGAACGTCGGTGCGTGCCTTGACTATTTAGCAGGAACGCGAGCCCTTACCCGGTGGCTCGGACGCATAGGGTTCGAATGGTTGTTCCGTCTCTTGCGAGACCCACGAAGACTCTGGCATAGGTACCTGGTCGAGCCCATCCTCCTCGCCATCGCGATTGCCAAATTCCACCGGGGGCGGCGGGGTTAATAACCACGATCCACAGTGGCAGGTTAGCGTCCTCGTCGCTAGCTATCGACGACCGAACCTCTTAGATGGGCTTCTCGCATCGATGGCAGCAATGGACAAGGCGCATCTTGGCGAGGTTATTGTCGTTGACAACGATTCCGCAAAATCGGCTGCGGCCGTGTGCTCAATGTATGACTTCGTCAAATATATTCATGAGCCGAATCCGGGTATCCCGGCCGCCAGGAACGCTGCACTATCAGCAGCGTCACAGGACTCGGACGCAATCGCCTTCGTTGATGATGACGAAGTCGTATCATGTTCTTGGCTGACTTCACTTGTCAGGATGGCACAAGCGAAGTGTGCCGATGTCGTCAGCGGCCCAGTCAAGCCGCTGTTCCTGGACTCAACACCGAACTGGATCATCGACGGCGGCTACTGGCAGCGCCCGACCTTTCCGGACGGTACTCGTCTGTGGACAGCTGCAACGAACAATGTGCTTATCCGTGCTGGTACCTTGCGTGCGTCTGGATTGACATTTGATGAAGAACTAAGCGAATCTGGTGGCGAAGATTCAGAGTTCATGAATCGACTTCAAGATGAAAGCGCGACTTTCTTCGCTGCCGACGCTATTGTATTTGAGTCAGGGGCCCTCCCGGAACGCACGAACGCAAGATGGTTATTTCGACAATAGAGTTTGGCAACAATAATGCTCGCCTGTCTAACAAGACTTCTGCGGCCGTGGTAACGGGCGGGTTAGTACGGATCGTTGCGGGCGCCGGCTTGGCGATAAGTGACCTTGTCCTTGAGAGACGAATCCGCGCGCGTTCCTTCAACATGTTTGGTCACGGCGTGGGGCTTGTTGGTCACCTCATTGGTCTCGACGTACGCCCTTATGCGCGGAGTCGAGCATGAGTCGCCAGCGTGTCCGACTAGACGTCCAAGGCGGATTGGCCAATCAGATAATCCAGTGGATCATCGCGTTTTGCCTAAGCGAACGACTCGCTGCCCACCTTGAAATCGACGTCCGCGTGGTCGAGCGGCCCGTCGGTCGAGGCGATCAGCTGAGCGCGCTTGAGTTGCCGGGGCATGTCGTATCGAGTTCCCGTCTCGTTCGTCGAGTATGGACGACC
>CAVQIU010000007.1:0-65211 GCA_963712625.1 uncultured Actinomycetota bacterium | reverse complement strand
CCCGAGTCGCCCGTCGACGAGATCGTCGTAACGCGACTTCGCCGCGTACATATAGCTGACCGATTCCTCAGCTCGACCCGCGGCCCACCGGCAGTCCGAGACGAGCCGCTCGACGTCCATCGCGAGATAGGCAGTGCCAGGATCGTCGCCAAGATCAGTTTCGGCCAGCCGGGCCACGGTCGGCGTCGGCGTACGCATTCGCTGTAGCAACATCTCCGGACGCCAGCGACGCCCTGGCGCTGCACGACAGTGCCCAGATAGCGGTCTGCGGCTGCAACCGCTGCTCCAGCCCCTTCCCCCGGAGTTGATCACGCATGTCCTGGAGCGAGTCAATCGTCCGGCCGGCGGCATCCGGCAGGCCCAAGCCAGCCTGAATCGCGCCCAGATGGACGGCCGCGGTCACATAGCGCGCCGCATCACTGATCGAGGTGTATGGCCCGATCGGTCCTTTCGCGGCGAGCAGCTCACCGGCACGGCGTACGGACTCCTGGGCATCAGCCGCAGCACTGGCATAGCCGTGCCCGAGAAGCCGATGCGCCGTGAGCTCGACGAGGGCATCGGCCAGCTCGGGCTCGCGCGAAGGGTCGGAACCGACCCAGCCGCGAAGCCGCTGTACCAAGGAACCCAACGCCTTGCCACGCTGAGCATAGAGATCTGGAGATTGCTGTCGTGATTTTGGCTGAGCCATCACACTACTTTCCCCGCATCAGCACCTTCTTGCGAGCGGCGACCTTCTCCAGCATCTTGTCGACCGCCGCATCCATGGTTCTCCCGTCCCCGACGAACAGCGGATTGCTTTGGTTCCCCCATTTGATCGCGTCCCGTCCGACGAGCGCGTTCTTCACTTGCACAATGACTTGATTGGACACAGAGAAAGCCTTGCCACCGCGGGTCATGCGGGCAATGGCATGTCCCTGCTCTTCGAGTCTGTCATCGCGCACCATGTCATCACTCGCGTGAATGCCCACGCTGAATCCATCGAGAGTGGCGCCGGCGCGGGCGAGAACCTCGGCGCCCATGGTCGCGAAGCCCGTGCACACCAGACCGCGCCGACCGGTGATCGACGCCTTGGCGCTGAACAGGTCCGAGACTTTGAGGCGGAGGTCAGCGACGCTCGCAATCCCGCGATGCACGAAGAACGCCGAGGCGAAGCTCTGATAGGCGTCGAAAACCTCGGGGTTGCCCTTCCGCGTAACGGCCGCGAAGTACGTCTGTGCGTCAATCTGGCTTGGGATCACCGGCGCGGGCCTCCCGGTCGCCTTGGTCATCGCTTCTCGGGCCTCAATCTGCTGGCCCCACGCGTTGGCGAAATCCACGAAGAAGTCGTAGTCGGCAGCACCCCCGAACACGGCCGCGAACTCATCGCCTAGTCCCCCGGCCAACATCGACTTGATATCGGCGATCTCCTTGGCTGTCGGGTGCCGCTTTGAACGCCGGATTGTTCAGGGTCAGAAACGCGCGCAGCAGAACGTCGACGCGTTGTGCCGAATCGGCTCTCTTGGTCGGCCTCGGTACGCACCTTCTGCAGCTCAGTGATCGTCGTACTGAGGTACTTGATCACGTCAGCGAGTGATCCGTTGCCGTTCAGCGCCCCTTCGATCGCCTTGAGGTTCTTGATCAATCCTTTGACGTCGATGCCGGCATCGATCTGCGAAACCTTGCTGATCGCCTGAGTGACGGCCTCGCGACTCTGGTTGCGGGCATGTCCGGCCTCCAGCTGGTCGATTTGATCACGGCTTTTCATGAGCGAGCTCGCCTTCTTGGCGAGCGTCACGGCGGTGTTGAGGGCCGTGATCGACGGATCCGCCTTGGCAGCGGCTCACCGCATGGTGGGGATGTAAGCAACGATCTTGGCGGCTGCGGCCTGCACGCTGGCCGCCTGCTTCGGGTCGAGGCCGACCACTGCGGCCTTGTCGGTGACGTTCTGCAGTTTCTTCTCGTCGTCAGCCCAAGCCTCGAAGTCCCGCAGTGCTCTGCCGGCTTGATCTACCGGATTGGGTTTCGGCTGTCGCTGGAGCACCAACGCCGCCCCAAAAGGTTGATCTTGCGTGAGCAGTGAGGTCGCCGCAGCATTGCCGAAGGTGCGCTGGAGGCGGAGCAGACTCGACGCTCGCATGGCGTGGTGCGGTTCCGCCGCGATCTGATCCCGATCTGAATCCTTCGGGAGACGGCCCGGTGGGCGACGGTTCCATGTCACGGTCGCCAGCGGGCCTGGCGCAGCCAAGGCCCGCTGATGTCGACGCGTCACGGTGTCACCTCTGAGGAGCCCCTGCCTGAAGAGCCAGTGATCTCAGGGTGCGCCACCCCGGCGTCCTTGTCCAGGCAGACCTGCG
This sequence comes from uncultured Actinomycetota bacterium, assembly GCA_963712625.1. Taxonomy (GTDB): domain Bacteria; phylum Actinomycetota; class Actinomycetes; order Propionibacteriales; family Propionibacteriaceae; genus Microlunatus. Next base: position 62,878 of record CAVQIU010000007.1, on the reverse strand, counting down.
ATACCTGCCAGCCACCATCGTCGATGGCGCTGGCCGCGATGCGGGGCAAATCCTGCGGAGGCGATGCCGGCTGAAAGGCGAACGGACGTGTCGAACGAGTAGCGACCCAAAGCAGTCCTGAGCGAAACTCGAGCAGGTGATCTCATCAATCTTGTGCTGGCCCATCCCGGCCCCGGACGAGCCGAGGCAACGTGCCGATCAGCCTGGTTCGAGCACGAACCACACACCCACCGCCGGGATCTCACCATCGTTGCGGTAGCCGTGCGGTTTGGTGGATTCGAAGCAGACGGAGTCTCCGGGAACCATCACGTGCTCATCGAAGCCCAGGATCAGCTTCAGTTCGCCGCTGATCAAATAGGCGTACTCCGTTCCGCTGTGCCGCATCAGTCGGCCCTCGGAGGAGGAGGCGCTGCCGGGTTGGTAGGTCACGAGCAGGAAGTCGACGTGATGACGCGGCACCTGACCCAGCCGTTGCCAGGTGACCCCCGTCTCCAACGTGAGAAGCTCGCGATCGTCAGGGGATACGTGCGGCCCGATGCCTTTCGACCGGTCGGTGCCGAGGTAGCGAAGACCTGTGATGTCTGACGAAACGGCAGCCGCTGCTTCTTCGTCATCGGTGGCGTTGAACAGCTCCTCGAGCGAGAGTCCGAGCGCTGAGGACATGGCGTACAGCGTGCTCACTGACGGCTGGCTCTTGCCTGTTTCGATCTGGGAAATGAGACTGGGCGATACTCCGATGACGCGCGCAAGGGCGCGAATCGTCACTTCGCGGCGCATCCGCTCGGCGCGGATTCGGGGCCCTATCGGCGGCACCTTCGGTCACCCATGTGCGCACCTCCATACCCGGTTGATGACGACCTAGTCAGTGTCACTGAACAGGCGTAATTTATATTGAACACCATCGATCACGTGGGGTGGAGGCTATGGCGATTCGTACCTACGGGCCCAACGCAGTCGACTGGGAGGCACGGATCGATGTCGACCGACTGCGCACCGATCGGCTGCAGCGCCTGAGGCAACACCTCGATGCCTCGGAGCTCGGTGCGCTGTTGACGTTCGACTTCTCCAACATCCGCTACATGACCGCCACGCACATCGGCACCTGGGCGATGGACAAGTTGATCCGCTTCGCGCTGCTTCCCCGGGGAGGGGAGCCGGTGGTCTGGGACTTTGGCTCGGCAGCCAAGCATCACCAGCTCTACAACCCGTGGCTCGACTACGACCGGAGTCCTGGCGATCGCGAGATCTCCGATGCCGCGAGGGCCGGGCGATCCGGAGCACGCGCCGGGATCTCAACGCTTCGTGGCGCGTTTCATCCAGACGCCGGCATCGCGCAGGAGGTGGCCCGGAAGGTGGCGACCGTGATGCGCGAGCACGGGCTGAACAAGGAGCCGATCGGGGTCGACGTGATCGAGATGCCGATCTTGTCCGCGCTCCAGGAGGAGGGACTGACGGTCGTCGACGGTCAGCAAGTGTTCCTGGAAGCGCGCCGGATCAAGACTGTCGATGAGATCGCGACTGCTCGCACAAGCCTGTTCGATGGTCGACGCCGCGTACGACGAGCTGTATGCCTTCCTGCGTCCGGGCGTACGCGAGAACGAGTGCGTCGGCCTGGTCAGCAAGGTGCTCTACGGCCTCGGCAGCGAGTACGTCGAGGGCGTGAACGCGATCTCTGGCGAGCGGTGTTCGCCGCATCCCCATGTCTACAGCGACCGGATCGTCCGGCCGGGTGACCCGGCGTTCTTCGACATCCTGCACAGCCACCTCGGCTATCGGACCTGCTACTACCGCTGCTTCGCCGTCGGCAGCGCGTCGCCGGCGATGCGGGACGCCTACGTCCGCTGCCGGGAGTACATGGACCTGGCGATCGCGGCCGTCAAACCAGGCGCGACGACAGCCGACATCGTGTCGCTCTGGCCAACCGCGCGAGGAGTTCGGGTTCGCCAACGAGGAAGCCGCGTTCGCCTTGCAGTACGGCCATGGCGTCGGGCTGGCCATCTGGGAGAAGCCGATCTTCAGCCGCCTGGTGTCTCTTGATCATCCCGAGGTGCTCGAAGAGGGCATGGTGTTCGCGCTCGAGACGTACTGGCCCGCGTCGGACGGCTGGTCGGCGGCCCGGATCGAGGAGGAGGTCGTGGTCACGGCCGACGGCTGCGAGGTGATCACCAAGTTCCCCGCAGAGGAGCTGTTGATCGCCGGCCAGCGCTACTGGACCGTGGGCGGCGAGTTGCCGACGCTGCGCGAGTCGCAGTCCCATCTGAACACCAGTGCCGGCAGGGGCGGGCAGTGACGGTTTCGGCGGACACTTCGGTCACGGTAGACGCCAGCCGGCTGCTCGAGTGGTACGAGCAGATGGCGTTGATTCGGCGGACCGAGAAGGCGGCGTACGACCTGTTCATGTCCGGAGAGGTCAAGGGCACCACCCACCTGGCGGCTGGACAGGAGGCGGTTGCAGTCGGCGCGAGTGCGGCCTTGCGCGAGGACGACTACGTGTTCGCGACCTACCGCGGACACCACCACGCAATGGCCCGCGGTGCCACGCCGGCCGAGTGCCTGGCGGAGCTGATGAGCAAGGCCACCGGCCTGTGCAAGGCCAAAGGCGGTTCGATGCACCTCACCAAGGCCGACAAGGGGATGCTCGGCTCGTACGCGATTGTCGGGCTCGCACCTGCCCATCGCTGCCGGCGCCGCGTGGTCGGCCAAGCTGCGCGGCACGGATCAGGTGGCGGTTGCCTTCTTCGGCGATGGCGCCACCAATATCGGCGCATTCCATGAGGCGCTGAACCTGGCCGCAGTGTGGAAGCTGCCGGTGCTGTTCGTCTGCGAGAACAACCTCTATATGGAGTACACCCCGATCGCGTCGGTGACCTCGGTCGCCAACCCGGCGGCGGATCGAGCCGTCGCGTACGGGCTGCCGGCCGAGATCGTCGACGGGAACGACGTGGTCGCGGTCCACGACACGATGAGGGATGCCGTCGACCAGGCGCGCGCAGGCGAGGGGCCTACGGTGATCGAGGCACAGACCTATCGTCACTACGGTCACAGTCGCGCCGATCCCGCCAAATACCGTCCGGCTGATGAGGTCGAGCGCTGGATGGCAGCGCGACCCGTTGCAGGTTACGCGTGATCGGTTGATCAGCATGGGCGTCGACGCAGCCGACATCGATGCAGCCGACGCCCGGGTCGCACGGGTTGTCGAGGCGGCCGTGCAAGAGGCCAGGGATGCGCCGTTCCCGGACCCGGCCCAGGCACTCACCGATGTATGGGCGGACGGTGGTGCGGCATGGCGGAATTGATCACCTATCGCCAGGCCGTCTCCGAGGGAATCGCCCGTGAGATGCGTCGTGACGCCAGCGTCGGTGTGCCTTGGCGAGGACATCGGTGCGGCCGAGGGCGTCTTCAAGACCACGACCGGGCTCTTCGCCGAGTTCGGCCCGGAGCGAGTGTGGGATACGCCGATCTCCGAGCAAGCGATCGTCGGTGCCGCGCTGGGTGCCGCGATGACCGGAATCCGCCCGGTCGCGGAGATCATGTTCTCCGACTTCTTCGCGTGCTGCTACGACTACCTCGCCAACGAGATCCCCAAGATGCGCTATATGACCGGCGGGCAGGTCACCGTCCCGCTGGTGATTCGCACCGCCAACGGCGGCGGCCTCGGGTTCGGTGCGCAGCACTCCCAGGCGGTCGAGAACTGGGTCTTCACGGTGCCAGGTTTGAAGATCGCCGCACCGTCCACGCCGGCCGATGTCGTGGGCCTGATGGCGTCCGCGATCCGCAGCGACGACCCTGTGATCTTCTTCGAGCACAAGGGTCTGTTCGCGAGCAAGGGAGAGCCGGCGCCCGAAGATCACGTTGTGCCGCTGGGTGAGGCGGCGGTAGTCCGTCCCGGCGATGACGTGACGGTCGTCGCCCTCGCGTCAACGGTGCCGACTGCGTTGTCGGCCGCAGAGCAGCTGGCCGGCGAGAACATCTCCGTCGAGGTGATCGATCTGCGCTGCCTGGTGCCGCTCGATGCGCAGGCGGTGCTGTCGTCGGTGGCGCGCACCTCGCGCCTCGTCATGGTCGAGGAGAACCCGTATCAGGGCGGCTGGGGTGCCACGGTCGCGTCGATCGTCGCCGACGAGGGATTCGAGTTGCTCGACGCGCCGATCCGGCGAGTGGCGTCGGAGTGCGTACCCGCTTCCGTTCGCAGACGCACTCGAGGATGCAGTGATCCCGACGTCGACAAGGTCGTCGACGCCGTACGGCGACTCGCCGCCTTCTGAAAGGAACCAAGGAAACCACGCCAGATGCAAAGGAGCAGGGGCAGATGACAACCAAGACGCTCATCCGCGGAGGAACCGTCGTGAGCATGGACCCCCAGATCGGGGATCTCACCGGCGACGTACTCGTCGAGGACGACAAGATCGTCGCGGTCGAGCCGAACATCAGCGCGGACGCCGAGGTGATCGACGCGAGCGACTGCATCGTGATCCCAGGTTTCGTCGACACGCATCGGCATACCTGGGAGGCCGCGATCCGAGGTTGCGCGCCCAACGCCACGCTTGATGACTACTTCGTCGAGGTCCTCGACACCTTCGCGCCGGTCTACCGGGCGGAGGACGTCCATGCCAGCAATGTCGCCGGCTCGCTGGAGTGCCTCAACGCCGGGATCACCACGCTGGTCGACTGGTCGCACATCAACAACACGCCTGATCACTCCGACGCGGCTGTCACCGGGCTGCAGCAGACCGGCATTCGGGCGCAGTACGCGTACGGCAGCGCCAATCTCTCGTTGGCTGACTACTGGTTCAACAGCAAGATCGCGATTCCCGGCGACGACGTACGACGGATTCGGGAAACCTACTTCAGCTCCGACGACGGTTTGCTCACCATGGGCTTGGCGACCCGCGGCACGGGCTTCTGCCAGTGAGGACGTCGTTCGGGCGGAGTGGCAGCTCGCGCGCGAGCTGGACATCCCGATCACCGTCCACGTCGCGATGGGCCGGCTTGCCGGACGGTTCGCGATGATCAAGCCGCTCGACGAGTACGGGCTGCTCGGTCCGGACACGACCTACGTCCACTGCTGTCACTTCAGCGACGAGGAATGGCAGCTCGTCAAGGACAGCGGCGGCAAGATCTCGCTCGCGCCTCAGGTGGAGCTGCAGATGGGCCACGGCTGGCCGCCGATGCTGCAGTCCCTGCGCATGGGGCTGCGGCCCAGCTTGTCCATCGACGTCGTGACGACGGTTCCGGGCGACATGTTCACCGAGATGCGTGCCGCGTTCGCTGCCGATCGCGCTCGGGTGCACGCCGAGAAGTACGAGCCGAACGAGCAGGTGCCCAAGGATGTGCTGACCGCGCGGGAGATCCTTCAGGCCGCAACCATCGACGGCGCGTACGTCGCAGGCGTCGAGGATCGCACTGGCTCGCTGACGCCGGGCAAGCAGGCCGACATCGTGATCATCGACGCCAAGTCGCTGAACATGGCGCCGATCATCGACCCGGTCGCCGCGGTGGTGCTGTGCGCCGACGTGTCCAACGTCGACACCGTGCATCGTCGCCGGGCAAGCCAAGAAGCGCGACGGGAAGCTGCTTGCCGATGTCGACAAGGCCCGTGCCGACGTCGAGGCTTCTCGCGACTACCTCCTCGCGGCCACGGCCGAAAAGCGCCAGTGAGCGGAGGCCACCTGGTACGCCCGGCCGGTGCGGTTGAGCTTGTCGCTCCGACCACCGGCTGGGCAGGCGCAGCGACGGGCTACCGCCGCGGCATGGCAGTGGGTGAAGACGATCATGCCGTGCACACCGGGTTCGTGATCAGCGAGCTGGAGCCGGGCGGCTCGATCCCGTGGCACGTGCACTCGTTCGAGGAGAGCTTCTACGTCGTCGCGGGTACGGCGGTGATCGACACCGCCGAGGGGTCGTTCCGCGTTTCTGAGGGCGGATACGGCGTGGTCCCGATCGCCATGCCTCACCGGCTGGCGCAATCGACAGTGAGCTCCCGGTGCGATGGGTCGAGATGCAGGCGCCGATGCCGCGGTCCGCGTACCAGGATGACACGTTCGTCGTGCCCGGCCCGACGTCGACGAGGCGGCTGCTGACATCGATGTGCGCGACCCTCGCAACCGCTACTTCGGGACGATCACGCCATCGCAGATGGACCCGACCCAGCAGAGCCAGGATCTGCTCGAAGTCACGGCGAGCATGCGCACCGCGCTGCTGGTCTACGGAGGGATCAACGTGAAGATGATGGTCGATTCGGATCTGGGTGCCCAGCTGTCGACGATGTTCATGGTGCAGTACGACCCGGACGGAGCCACCGGCCCGCATGATCACCCGTTCGAGGAGACGTACTACTTCCTGGAAGGACAGGCCGAGGCGACCTTCGACGGCAAACCGGTCGTTCTCGGCGCGGGAGACATCGCCTGGGCGGGGGTGGGCTGCCCGCACTCCTTCCGCAACCTCGGAGGTGGGCCGCTCCGGTGGCTGGAGACCCAGGCTCCGCAGCCCCCGCGGCGGTATTCCTACCGGTTCGCTCGCGACTGGGACTACCTACGGGAGGTACTTGGATGACGAGCTCACTGCTGATCGTCGGCGGCACGCGCGGCATCGGCAAGGAGATCGCCCGCCATTACGCCGAGCAGGGTTGGTCGGTTGTGCTGGCCGGCCGCGACGACTCGCATGCCAAGTCGGTGGCTGCGGACGTAGGCGGCGACACACGGGGTATCGCTCTGGACCTCTCCGAGCCGGAGCAGATCGCGGACGCGCTGGCCGACGTAGGCGCGGTCGACCATCTCGTACTTGGCGGCGATCGCCCGCGACACCAACACGCTGACCGACTACGACATCGCCGCGGCGCGCTATCTCGCACCATGAAGCTCGTGGGCTACACCGCCGTCGTCAGCGCGATGCGATGACCGGCTGGCGGAGGACGGCTCCGTCGTGCTGTTCGGCGGGCGGGCCAAGGACCGTCCCTACCCAGGCTCGACTGACCGTCTCCACCGTCAACGGCGGCATCTCCGGCATGGTGCGCGCGCTGGCCGTGCAGCTGGCACCTCGCCGGGTGAACGCGATCCATCCGGGCATTGTCGGCGACAGTCCTTACTGGTCGGAGAACCAGGAGTTCACCGCAGACAGGTCCGGCAGGCGACGCCGACCGGGCGGAACGTGACGATTGAGGACATCGTCGACGGGGTCGACTTCCTGATCCGCAACCGGTCGGTCAACGGCATCGACCTCTACATCGACGGCGGCTGGCTGCTGCAATGAGGGTGGCACTGATCGGCGCCGGCCGCATGGGAAGCGCGATGGGCGCTCGGGTTGCCGCCGCAGGCCACGATCTCGTGGTGTTCAACCGCACGCGGTCGCGAGGCGGAGGAACTCGCCCAGCGCACCGGTGCACAGGTGGCTGACACACCCCGCGAGGCGGCGGAGTCCGCCGAGGTCTGCCTGGTCTCGCTCGCCGACGACGCAGGCGGTGACGACGACCTACCTCGCGGACGACGGGCTGATCGCGGGTCTGCAGTCAGGTGCGGTGGTGTGTGACACGAGCACGGTCGCCCCGGCGACAGTCCGCGGTCTGACACCGCTGGTCGCGCAACAGGGTGCGACCTTGATCGACACCCCGGTGTCAGGAAGCGTCTCGGTCGTCGAGTCCGGGACTCTCACGGTCATGGTCGGCGGAGATCAGGAGGCGCTCGATCGGGCGCGGCCGGTGCTCGAAGCGTTCGCGAAGTCGATCTTCCATCTCGGCGATGTCGGAGCAGGAGCGACCATGAAGCTGGTGGTGAACTCTCTGGTCCACTCGCTGAACGTCGCCGTCAGCGAGGCGCTGGTGCTTGCCGAGAAGGCCGGGCTGGATCGCGAGACGGTCTACGACATCTTCGAGGCGGGCGCTGCGGGCGCACCGTATGTGAAGTACAAGCGCGCGGCCTTCCTTCAACCTGGTGAAGGTCCGGTGGCGTTCAGCCTGGCTCTGGTCGCCAAGGACCAGGAGCTCATCCACGACCTGGCGGAGCAGGCGGGAACGCGCATGGACCAGGCCGAGGCGAGCCGGCACCTGGTCGCCGAAGCAGTCAGGCCGGCATGGGTGAGCGCGACATCAGCGAGGTCGCGGAGTTCCTGCGCCGCCCCTGAAAGCTACACAATGCCGAAGTATTGAGCGTGGGCGGACGTTATGGGCCGCCAAAGATTTCGTGCGAGCCGATGCGCCGCCAGATCACGTGGGCTTCGCCGGCCCTGAGCTCTTGGCCGTATTGCCAAGTTGCCCGCCCGTCTTTCGCCCACGTCATCTCCCAGATGCCGCCCGTCCCACGCACGAGCTTTACCCGCAGGCCTGCCCGAAATCCGCGACCCCGCTGCAGATCATCTACGAACTTCGCGAGGATTGCGAGCTCCGCTGGAGTGAGATTTTCAGGGAATTCGGGGCCGGCGTCGGCTGACGAGATGCTCGGTTGCGCCCTCGACCCATCTGGGTTTGCGTCAGCAAACCTTTACTTCTCTGACCGCGCCGAGGGGCGGACCAGCGTCCAGTCAGAAGATCTTCCCGGGGTTCAGGATGTTATGGGGATCGAGCGCCGCCTTGACGGCTCGATGCATCTCGAGCACCGCAGGGGAGAGCTCGCGAGAAAGTCCGGCGCGCTTCAGAAGACCCACGCCATGCTCGCCGGTCACTGTGCCCCCAAGATCAAGCGCATCGTTGAGGATCTCCTCGAAGGCGATCTTCGCGCGATCTCGCGCAGCAGCATCGCCCGGGTCGGCGATCAGCAAGGGGTGCAGGTTGCCATCGCCGATGTGGGCGATGCTCGCAATCAGAATCTCGTGCCTGCTCGCGATCTGCTCAATGCGGGCCAACATGTCGGGCACCGCCGCGATGGGCACGCAGACATCCTCGGTGAGCACCGGGCCGAGCCGCTCGAGTGCCGGGTACGCGAGCCGGCGCGCGGCAAAGAGTGCCTCGGCTTCCTCCTCGTCACTCGACCGCGCGGCCCAGGTTGCGCCCGCGGACTCGAAGCACTCCAGCATCTGATCGGCGAGGTCATCGCCGGTCACGCCCGGTTCATCGATACGACCGAGCAGCACGACGTCGGCCTCCACGGAGAGACCCATGTTCTTCCACTTGTCGACCGCCGCAAGACAGTGCCGATCGATCAATTCCAAGGCTGAAGGAATGATGCCCGCCTTGGCGACGGCTCGGGCCGCCTCGCCGGCGTCGACGATCGAGCTGAAGTAGCCGACGATCGTTCGCGGCGCAGCGGGCAGCGGCTTGAGGCGTACGGTCGCCTCCGTGATGATGCCGAGGGTGCCCTCGGAGCCGACCAGCAGGGCGACCAGGTCGTAGCCGGCGACTCCTTTGGCGGTGACCCGGCCGAGACGTACCAGCTCGCCGGTGCCGGTCACGACCTCGAGTGCCAGCACGTAATCCTTGGTTACGCCGTACTTGACGCAGCACACGCCGCCGGCGTTGGTCGCGATGTTGCCGCCGATGGTCGACCATGGCGAGCTGGCGGGGTCTGGCGGATACCACAATCCCTGCTCCGCCGCGGCTGCGCGCAGCTCGTCATTGATCACACCGGCCTGGACCACAGCCAGCCGTTCCAGCGGATCGATCAGGCGGATCTGGTTCAGCCGTTCGAGCGCAATGATCACGCCGCCATCAATGGCGTTGGCTCCGCCGGAGAGCCCGGTGCCGGCACCGCGTGCCGTGACTGGAACTCCGAACCCGGCGCAGATCCGCACCGAGGCGGCGACATGATCACTCGACGTCGCGCGGACTAACGCCAGCGGCTCCCCGACAGGCGCCCACTCGGCCTCGTCATGACTCACGCTCCGGATGATCTCGGGGTCGATGATCAGCACGTCCGACGGCAGAGCCGCCGCCAGCGCCGCGTGGATTTCGGCGCTGTCCATGACTTCCTCTTTCCCTCAAAGAAGGCTGGTATGTCATCCAAGCATGAGTCACGCAGCGGCCTACGATCGAGGACGTGCCAGGCATGGTCAGCGAGGTGGCCACCGTACCTGTTGAAGGTGGACTGCTGACTTACGAGGTGCTGGCTGGCGCGACGGAGCCAGTGCTGGCGATTCATGGCGTCAGCAGTCAGCGCCGGCTGTGGAACTGGCAACATTTCCAAGCCCCGGAACTCACCCTTGTTGCACCTGACCGGCGCGGGTGCGGCGACAGTGTGACGATCACCGGGCAGTTCTCACTGGCTCAGCACGTCACCGACATGATCATCCTGCTCGACCGGCTGGGTATCGAATCGATCCACCTCTGTGGGCATGTCCATGCGTGGTTTCGTGTTGGGCGGACCCGCCGCAAAATGGGTTACGGCCGCCAAGCCGACGGGCCCGGACTGGGTCGCTGATGAAGGCCAGGCGCGCCGACTTGGGATTACCAGTTCATCACTGCGGGAGCCGTCGCGTGTTGACGATCTCGTGGCAGATCATGATCAACTTGCGATTCTCGCTCTGAGACACCCGTCGCAGGTACGTGAAGGCCTGGTCGGCATCGATGCCGAGTTTCTCCATCAAGATTCCCTCGGCCTGCCCGATGATGGTGCGGCTCGTCATGGCGATGCCGCGTCCACGGATCTCCCGGTGCGCGGCGAGCGCAACCGAGATCTGCGCCGCTAAGCCCTGGGCGATCGCGTACTCATTCGGCCCGAAGGGATCTATCGAGTCCGAATACAGATTGAGCGCCCCGTAGGAATCAGTGCGGTCAGGGCTGACGCTTGCGTTGAGCCAGAGCGACATCATGGCCTTGACGCCTAGAACGGACACCGCGCGTGGGGTCCACTCCGGCCATCGAGCCTCCTCGCCCAGATTCCGGCTGATCACTGTCTCTTGCCAGCGCACGGCGTCCAGGCAGGGGCCCTCATCAAGCTGGTACTGGAGTGCATCGCCGCGCCGCACCACATCGTCGGAAGCTACGCGTGTGGAGCGCTCGCGACCGTGGACGACAGAGATGCCGGCATGATCACCACCGTTGATGATTCTCACGGCAAGATCAACAGCGACCTGCAACAGCTCTGTTTCGCTTAGGGCGGCATTCAGCTCTCTCGCGGCTCGAGCGAAGCCTTCGACCCCGCTCGTCTCGGTTACTTCCATGAGGCCTGCCGTCCCATACTTCGGATGCCAGCCAACGTGCCCGTTAGCCTCGAGCACACGCAGTGCTGCGTAAGCGCGATTTTCATGTATGGCTAAGTAAAGACCTAGGTACGTCCTCTGACTACTCGCATGCGCTATTTGGAAATTTTAGCGGGAGCTGGCTGAGGCTTGGGCCTCCTAAGCCAGGTTTCGGCGGACCTCCGATACGTCATCGCCACGCCTTCGAAGGGTGCTGCCTTCACCCACCCTGCCACCTTCCTTACATCGTTGCGCTCGCACGAGTGGACATCTGGTGCACGTACGGATGGCGTGACTGTCTGAATGCACTGCGTTGGTCGAAGCGCAGCTGAGAGCAGAAGAGATGTGCCCGTTGACGAGTTCAGCGCACATCCAGGTTTTCTCTAAGACAAAGCCTCCGCGGGCTCGTACGCCTCACCGTCGGTGCTGGCAACGACCACCGTGTACCCGTCAGGGTCCTTGATCCAGATCTCGCGATGGCTGGGACCGTTACCCTCGCCCTCCGGTGGGTTCCGGTGAAGCGGTCGTACGATCGGCGCCTTGAGCTGCTCCGCTCGCGCGACGACGTCGTCAAAGTCGGGCACTTCGCCGAACCACAGCAAGACACCGTTGCCAACTTCGACGTCTGGGCTCACAAACAAGCCATGGTGGTGCTCGACGTCGCGGTGATGTAGTTGAAGGACGAGAACGCCGTTGGACAGCAGGCGCTCGTACTGCGGGCCTCCATGATCACTGCGAAGGCCCAGAAGTTCTTGATACCACCGGCTTGAGGCCTCGACATCGCGTACGGCGATCATGGTCTGGGATTGAGCTGCGCCTGCGGCTGCCACGATGCCAATTCGGTTGCCCGCAGGATCGCTGATCTCGGCAAGCCAGCGTTCACCACCATCGATTTGAGGGCGGCCGTGCAAAGTGCCACCGTTGGCCTCGACGCGTCCGAGCGCGCGGTAGATGCTGTCGGCGGAGATCCACAAAACCGGTCCTGCGGTCGAGGTCGGCGCTATGTCGGTGGTCAGCTGGCCGATCATCCCGGGCGCTTCAAAGCTTCCGCTACTCCGGTCGATCGACCAGCCAAAGACTCGTTCGTAAAACGTGGCGGAGCGTTCGATGTCAAGCGCCGGAAGTTGAAGGTAGTCAATCTCGCCGTGCACTGGCCCATCCTATTTCTCGTCCGCGCAATAGCCACAGTGCATTGATGGAGTTCATCTCAGAGGGCCCTGGACTGGTTGGAGGAGCGCGACAGGTATCGTCCGGCCTGCTTTCCGGGCGTACTTCTCGACCTCGGGAGCCTGAGCAAGCACGATCCCCTGCCAGGCTGCGTCGCGCTCCTCGCCGAGGAGCTCGCGAGGACGCACCTGAAGAGTCGTGCCGCCAATCTGGACGTCGGCAGTCTTGGCCTTGCGCAGGTTGCGAAACCAGTCGGGGTCGCGGGGAGCACCGGATGCGGTGCCCCACACCAGAAAGCCGTCGGCCGTATCGAGGTAGCGCACGCACGTGGAGTGCAGAACGCCGGTGCGGCGGCCAGGCGCGGTGATCATCAATACCTTGGCGTCTTTGCTGTAGCTCGCGAGCCGCCCGTCGAATGCGCGATACATCCAGACGCCGATCTCGTTTCCGACGCGCACTAGTTTGCGCTTGACGGTTGTCACTGCAGTGCCGATACCAGCCGCATTACGTTGTCGACGTAGCGTTGGCTCTTCGGTCGGCCGCGCCATTCAGTCAAGGTTCATCTCGCGGCTGACCGCGCGGTATTCGTCGGCGACTGTTTGGAGGTCGGCGACGAATTGTTTGCCGGTCGACATCAGGGTGATTTCGTAGTCGAGGCCGAAGGAGCGGTAGTCCATGTTGCTGGAGCCGATGATGCCGACGATGTCGTCGACGGTGAAGTGTTTGGCGTGCAGGATGGTCGGTTTGGGATATTGGTAGATCCGTACGCCTGCCTCCAGTAGGGCGTCGTAGTAGGAGGCTTGGGCGTGGCCGACCATGAACTGGTCGGCCTGCTCGGATACGAATAGCTCGACCGCGACGCCGCGGTAGGCGGCGGTGGTGATGGCCTCCAGCAAGGAGTCATCGGGCACGAAGTAGGGGCTGGTCAAGGACAGTGTGTGCTGGGCGCGCTGCACCAGTGCGGTGAACAGTCTCAGGTTCGGCATGGTCAAATAGCCGGGTCCGGACGGCAGCAGTTGCATCGGGTCCGGGTCGACGGTCGGCATCGGTCAAGAGCCCGATCTCAGCGCCCAGCTTCTCTCCGGTCTCGGTGTACCAGTCCATCGCGAAGACCGCCTCCAGCGACTGAACGATGCTCGCCGGTGATCTTGATGTTGAGATCCTTCCAATGCCGTCCCGCCTTGATGTTCTTCGGCAACAGGTAGCTGGAGTCGATCATGTTCTGCGAACCCATGAAGGCCACCTTGCTGTCCACCACCAGCAGCTTGCGATGATTCCGCAGATCCGGCCGGCGCCACTTACCCTTCAACGGCTTGATCGGCATCATCTCGTGCCACTCGATCCCGGCCGCGGTGAGCTTGGAGTTCATCTGCTTCAACGTCGGATACCCCCGAGAGGCGATGTCGTCGTAGAGCAACCTCACCCGAACGCCGCGCTTGACCGCCTCCACCAACGCCGTCATGAAAATGTCGGTGGTGTCATCCCAGGAGGTGATGAAGAACTCCACATGCACCGTCGTCGTGGCTTCGTTGACCGTCTCGGCCATCGCCTTAACGGCGGCGTCGGACTCACCGAACAATCCATGGCTGACACCGGTCACGCACGGCAGGTGGGTCAGCTGCCGGTTCATCCGAATCAGGCTGTCCACCCCCACCGGGATGACAGCACCTGGAGGCAGGTCAGGAATCTCCGCAGTACGTTCGGTGATGATCTTGTTCGCCTCAGCCTGGACCTTGGCCCGGCGGCCCCGCACAAACGGGCTGCCGATCAACAAAAAGATCACCAAACCGAAAATCGGGGTCACCACAATCAGCAACAACCACGCGATCGACGAAGACGGCCGACGATTGTTCGGTACCGTACCCAGCGCCACAATCTTGATCGTCAACTCGACCAGATACAAGATCAAAGGGACCCAGGCAATCGCGTTCACCGATACCACCTCTCGGATTTGGGCTACCACGATAGGGCACCGGCTGGGAGATGGCCTCACCTGCGATGGGTGATGTTCGCTTCGGGACGTGAGGAGATTCCTGACGGCATTGTTCAGTCGACGTTCGCTTCCGGGCTGCGGCTAGCTGTCTGTCATCGAGGCGGCCGTTCGGTCGCGGTTGGCGCGCCGGACCGGAAGGCGCACCCGCAGTATCGTTTCTCCGGGCTGAGAGTCGATCATGATCGTGCCACCGTGGCGCTCCATGACGATGCGGCGGGCAATATCAAGACCAAGGCCGGTGCCCTGACCCACGTCCTTGGTCGTGTAGAACGCCTCGAACGCGCGCGCGGCCACCTCCGGCGCCATGCCGGGACCAGTGTCGCCGATCTCGATCACCATGTCGTCGGCCTCAACCCGCGTCGTGATGCGCAGCCGCCCAGCTCCACCCATCGCATCGACCGCGTTGTCGATCACGTTCGTCCAGACCTGGTTGAGCTCGCCGGCGTACGCGTCGATCATGGGCACGTCACTGCCGTAGTCACGCACCACGGTCACTCCACGAAGCCGGTCCGCGAGCATCGTCAGGGTGCTGTCCAGGCCATCGGTCACAGCAATGTGCTGCATCGATGCCCGGTCCATTTGCGTGTACGAGCGGACCGCCGAGACGAGCTCTGAGATGCGCCGAGTGGATTCCTTCACGTCCGACAGCAACGCAGCGACCGAGAACGTGCTCGCCAACCACTCCAGACCCGGCTCGAGGGCCGGTCCGTCCAGGACCGCAGCGGCTCGGGCACACCAGTCAAGATCAACCCCCGCTGCCGCGAGTGGCGTGGCGATAGTCCACGCCCGTGTCACGCCATGACGGGTGAGCCACGATGCCAGGGCTTGCTCCCGATCTGCTCGCGATAACGGATCGAGGTCCACTGTCGCAGGCTTGACCTCGCTGCGCAGCGCGTCGAGTGCCGCGAGCTGCGCGGGCGCTATGTTCTGCTCGGCTAGCTGCCGGACTGAGGACAGCAACGTCTGGTAGTCGGTCTCGAGGGCTTGGACCGCGCGGCTCGCGGCTGACGCCGGATTGTTGATCTCGTGTGCAATCCCGGCCGCAAGCGTTCCGAGGGTCACCAGTGTGTTCCGCTGCCGAGCAGTCGATTCGACAGACCGGGCCGTGCGGTACAGACCTGCAATCAGGTGCGCGCCAAACGGAAACCAGGTGTTGGAGCGATCACGAAGCGCCTCTGCCGGCACCCTGAGCGCGCGACCGGCACTCGCTCCGCGGCCGGTCGCCAGATAGGTTCCGTGCTCGTCCCAAGCGCGAAAACCGCCCGCCCAACGCCCCGGCACATCCATTCGTGCGACCACGGTGTCCTCACGACCAATATGACGGATCAGATCGATCGCCCCGTCGACCAGCACCCACCAGAAGTCCGCATACTCACCCTCATTGAACAAATCGACGCCCGGCTCGATGCGAACCTCCGTACCGTCATTGATCAGATCGCGGAGTTGATCATCTGTCAGGCTCTCGAAGATGCTCAGCGGGCGAAGATCATCGACGCGCATCAGATCGTCGCCAGGTAGCGGTGAACCAGATAGACCGACATTGCGCCTTCGCCAACCGCCGACGCGACCCGCTTCATCGAGTTGAGTCGCACATCTCCGGCGGCAAAGACTCCGGGCACGCTGGTCTCGAGCCCGAACGGCGGTCGTGGCAGCCGCCAGCGCGCGGAGTCAGCAAGCAAAAGATCTTGGCCTGTCACGACGAAACCGTTCTCATCTCTGACGATTTGGGGACCTAACCAATCGGTCCGCGGAGAGGCGCCGATAAAGATGAACAACCAGCTCGATGGAACCCTCTGCGTTGTGCCGGTCTCCGTATCGGCGAGAGTGAGGCCCTCGAGATGGCCTTCACCGTGAACTCCCACCACCTCGCTGTGGTATCGCACGGCGATGTTCGACGCTGAGGTGATTCTCCCGATCAAATAGGACGACATGGTTTCGGACAGCGTGGCCCCTCGCACCACGAGCACGACTTGCCGAGCGAAGCGGGAAAGATCCAAAGCAGCCTGGCCTGCCGAGTTGGCAGCGCCGACGACGTAGACCACATCACCCTGGCATTGGTTCGCCTCGCCGGCTGCCGTGCCGTAGTAGACACCGCGTCCGGTGAGCTCGGCGAGCCCGGTCGCCGCCAGCCGCCGATAGGAGACGCCGGTAGCGACGATGAGGGCACGGCTTTCGATCTCGCCTGAACCATCGAAGAGCACAGCGCGTACCGGTCCGCGGCTCTCGAAGCCGACGACCTCGCGCGCGAGAACCATCTCCGCACCAAAACGAGAAACCTGCGCTATCGCGCGATGTGCGAGGTCGGAGCCGCTCAAGCCCCTTGGAAAACCGAGGTAATTCTCGATCGCCGCGCTCATCCCAGCCTGGCCGCCGGGGGCCTCGCGCTCCACGATGACGGTGCTCAAACCCTCTGATGCGGCGTATACGGCGGCCGCCAAACCGGCCGGACCTCCGCCGACGATGCATACGTCGTACAGCGGCTGGTGCGCACTGGTATGCAGCCCAAGGGCTGCGGCCAGACCCAAGGTCGACGGAGAGCGAAGCGTCTCGCCATCAGGAATCAATACCAGCGGCAGGTCGTCCGTTGCTGCCTGAGCGAGCTGACGCAGGCGCTCGCCTTCGGCATCGCGTTCTACGTCGTACCAGCGGTACGGCACGTGATTGCGAGCCAGGAACATCTTGATCTCATGGCTGCGGTCCGACCAGCGGTGGCCGATCACCCGAACGTCAGAGCTGTGATCAGGATTGGCCTTGCGCCAGTCGTCGAGCAGATCGTCGATGATCGGGTACAGCCGTTCCTCCGGAGGATCCCATGGTTTGAGCAGGTAGTAGTCGAGACCAATGTCATTGATCGCGTTGATCGCGACATCGGTGTCGGCGTACGCGGTGAGCAGCAGAAGTTTCGCGCCGGGCGCGGATGCCTGCGCCTGCCTGAGCATTTCGATGCCGGTCATCTCAGGCATCCGCTGGTCGGCCGCGATCAAGGCCACCGGATCGTCGCGAAGATTCAGCGTCGTGAGTACGCTCAAGGCCTCCGGGCCTGACGAGGCGCGGACGATGCGGTAGTCGGCGCCGTACTGGTTGGCCAAGTCGCGGGTGATCGCCGCCGCGACCTGGGGATCGTCGTCGACGGTCAAGATCGTCGGCTTGCTCATTGAACGGCTTTGGGGTCTCTTAGTGTGACCGCGTCCAACATTGCGGCGGGACCGCCCCCGAAAGAGGTGAGCAGTCGCCGTGCCGGGCGAGGCAGTCGAGGGAGCAGCCGAATGACCTGTGCCATTGCCCACACCTGCGGGCGGGAGCTCGGAATCAACGTCCTCATGACGGCCGGGCCGATCCGCTGACTTTGCCGGACGGCAGGTCGCAGGACCTACTCGTACGCTGTGAGCCCGCGAGCGTGATCACCACGTGATGCGGCGAGTTCGGAGGCCAGAACGTATGCGCCCACGACTGCGAGGCTAGTTCCTCCGCCGACGGCCGCACCGGGAGAGTACCCCGCATCTCCTGCGAGCGTGACTCGGCCTCGGGTCCAGGTGTCCATCACGATCGTGCTGATCGAGTCAAGGTACAAGTCGTCTGCGGTCTCCAGCTCAGCGAGGATGCGGGGCACTTCCCAACCCATGTCGCCATACAGGTTGTTGATCAGCCTTCGCTGCGCTGTGACGTCGTGGCGATCGTAATCATGCAGCGTAGGCGTCCGCCACAGCAGCACGACCCGCGCCTCATCGCTGCCGTAAACCGGGTAGATCCCGGCAGTGCGACCGACGGCGCCAAATCCCAGCATCCGCTGATGGAGATCGAGGTAGTTCGGCACGCTGAACACTGCCAGGTAGCCACCGAGGAACTGGAGGAACTGGTGCTCCGCACCGAATGCCAACCGTCGGGTCGTCGAATGCAAGCCGTCTGCCCCGATAACAAGATCAAAGGTCTGCGGCGAGCCGTTGTCGAAGGTGACGTCAACTCCTTGCTGCGTCTCCTCGAGTGATGAGATCGAGTTGCCGAACACGTACTCGATGTCGTTCCGGCTCGCCTCGTAGATGATCTTGGCCAGTTCGCCGCGCATGATCTCGACGTGGCGTTCGGATACGCCTTCCGACATCGACTCGGCGGGAACATCGATGGGCCGGTGTCCGTCTCTGACGAAGGAGATGATCTCGTTGTGGGTGCTCGCGTCCTGAACCTGCCGCAGGAGGTCCATCCACTCGATGATCTGCAGAGCCGGACCGAAAAGGTCTACGGCATGGCCGCCGCTGCCGAAGCGAAGTTTTTCCGTTCGTTCCACGACGGTCGCGTGGAACCCGAATCGGCTGAGCCAGTAGGCGACCACCGGGCCAGCAACGCTGGCGCCCGAAATAAGCACCCGACCACCGCCTGCCGCCATGCGATCAGCCCCCATACCTGCGGCTGAGCCACAGGCACCAGGCGGGATACAGCAGTAGGTTCCCATCCAATTGAGCAGGCCGGCGTTGACGTACCACGGGGCCAACTGGGGATAGTCGATGCCGGTCACCACACCAGGAACCACCAACCAACCGATGATCATGAAGATCGCGGCGGTCACGCCAAGCATGATCAACCCACGCGGGAGTCCGGGTGTGTTCCGATGGAGTCGGTTCGCCACCAGCAGCCAGATACCGATGAGCGCGCTGCCAAGGCTCGACACCAAACCGGCGAGATACCAGCCCGTGATATCGAAGATGATCAAAATCGAGCCGATGACCATCACGACCGCGCCGGCGGTGGCGGCGGCGAGGCCGACTCGGCTCCATCGTGCTGAGCGATCGGAAACCCAGAGCCAGGCCAGCGCCATGCTCAGTACGCCCACCACGCCATTGGCCACATCGTTGAGAAATCCAAAAGGTCCGCCGCCGACGGCGAAGAAGATGATCAAGCTCACCACGCCGATGAGGTCGACGACTGCCGTGGCAAGCGCCAGCCGACTTACGGTCTGCCCGCGCTCCAGGCCCTTGCTGATGACCACAGTCGGAGCGTAGCGGGGAAGTCCGATGACAGGCAGCGCCCCTCATTGAAGACCACTTTCGTGCAGGTGCGCTCGATTGTCCCGTTAGTCTGCTAGGGGAGGGACCGTGATGGGCAACGAGGTCGACGACTGGTTCGCTGAGCGCCAGCACCCGCTGACTGATGCGATGCAGCGTGCCCGCAAGCTGATCTTGGAAGCCGACCCTCGGGTTACTGAGTCGATCAAGTGGAAGACGCCGACGTTCTCCTATCAGGGCAACATTGTCAGCTTCAATCCGTCGAAGAAGTTCGTCAGTTTGATGTTCCACCGCGGCGCGGAGATCCAGGGCGACTTCCCGCATCTCGAAGGCGACGGACGCCTGGTGCGTGTGATGCGCTTCACCGACGTCAACGAGGTGGAGGCGACACGGGATGAGCTGCAAGCGGTTATCCGCGCCTGGTGCAGCGCGCACTAGGCGGCAGGGTCAGCCACCACGGAAAGTGGTCACCAACGACATCGATTTCAGCCATAATCCTGTCGTCCGTGACCACTTTCCATGGGGCATCGGCTACGAGCTTGCGTTGGTGCTAGCTCACTCGAGTCCACTTCGCGACGGAGACGGCGCCGTTCGCGTTGATCGCGAAGAGCCGGTAGTAGCCGCGCGGCGCAAGGCTTGAGTTGGCATTGATGGTGATCTTGCCATCGGCGTACTGCAACGGAACCTCACGCTGGTTCGCATCGAAGCTGTGGGTTGGCGAGGCCGGACTCATCATGATCACTTTGGTTACATCGCTGCTCGCATTGATGGAGTAGGTCTGACCGTAGGTGATCTCATCTGGCACCCCGCTCAAGGTCGGCCGCGGACCTTTGAAGAGGTACGGCGGCTCGAACCGCAGCACGGTGTCGCTCCGGGCCTGTCCCTTCGGGTTGGAGGACAGGCTGATCACGCTGCCGTCGTCGGCGAGGAATGCCATCGAGTGGTAGAGCCGATGCTCGCCCTTTGGCAGCGGGTTCATGGCGGTCCACGATTTCGAGGTCGGCGTCTTCAGCAGGCTGACCTCCTGGCTGGCATTCTCGATCTTGTTCGCAGAGCCGCCGCCCAGCTCCATGCACGCTGCCATCCGGCAGTTGCACGCAGCTCACATACACCTTGGCGGCCCGCAGCGATGGTCCTGCCTTATATTTCGGTGTCGAGGAGCTGTCAAGATCAATAACGTTCGTCGACGAAGTCCCCGGCCATCCGCCACCCATCACCATGAGCTTCTGCCGCCGGATGCTGCCCAGCCAGCAGGAGCTTCCAAAGCCGCGTCGGGTGGGAACGGTCAGGTCATTGACCTTGGTGAATTTGTTGCCGTTGAACGGCTCCCAGAAGCCGGGGTGGAAGACCTGATTAGAGCTGTTAACGTCTTCCGGGGCCTTCGCCCAGCCCGCACCCGTGAAGAAGTACTTGGCGTTGGCGGTCAGGAAGATGTGCGGGTACAAGGGGAACTCGCGGTTGCCAGGCTGCGGGTCGTACTTTCCGTCGTACGGATTCCAGACCTCGGAGGAGCCGGAGTTCGCACCCTTGGCATCGAAACCGCCAACGATCAGTGCGTAGCCACCGCGGGTATTGACCACGGTCGGGTACCACCGGCCGTCTTTCATGTTCTCCTGCTTCGTGAAGACCTCGTGCTCGAAGTCGAAGGTGTAGAGCGCCTTCGAGCCCTTCCAGGGTGAGTAGTCGGTGGTGCCTCCGGCAGCAATGCCGTCACCGTTGCTCATCAGCATGTGGCCGGCGCAGAACATGTCGGTGGGAACCTTCAGCTCCGTGAGCGCACCCGTTGTCGGCTTCCAGACGTACGCCTTGAACGTGCCAGCTTCGAAGACCGCTGAGTTGTTTCCCGAGCCGGCGATCAGCAGGATCTTGCCGCCTGGCCCCATGATCAGGTGATACGCGTTGGATCCCGAGGGCAGCGACGGCAGGCGGCCCCAACTGCCGCCGGACGTGTCCGCGAGCGCCGTCAGGTCAGATGCGCTGTCGGGATCGGCGGCCTTGGTCTCGACAGGCGAATCCAGCGTGACCTTAGTGCTGGCCTTCTTCTTGCTGGATTTCGCCTCGGTACCGATGGGAGCTTGCGGATCGAGGAATTGCTTCTGATAGCTCTTCGTTTGCGCTTCGCTGTCCTTGGCGTCGGCCGCTCCTGCACCGCCGAGGAAGACGACGCCTGCGATCAAGGCCGTGGCAAGCGCCCCGAAAAGAGGCGCGCGCAATCGCACTCCCGACATGTACTTCCCCCCAAGATCAAGCCCAGTCCCCACCGGGCGGCAACACGCACTGGCTGTCGAGGGAATTCAACCAAAGAACACGCATGACGTAGGGCGACATGCCCGAAAAGTGCTAACGGTTTCATAGCGCTGGTGATCCCAACCCGCCCGCGACTCCGTATTACCTGTATGCAGGTCTCGCTCGGACGGCGCTCGTAGCATGTCCTCTCGCGGAGCGGGCGTGAGGTATCGCCTCACCATCGACATCGGTGCCGTGTTCACGTCAGCGAGGTATGAAGAGGCCGAGGAGTCCGGAGCCCTGCAGCTGAGCCCGTTCGCGCGTGATCTTCCGTCGGCTCAGTTCCTGGCTGACGGGAGGGTTCAGGTCAAGCCTCTGGCCGAGACGCTTCGAGGCATCGTTTCCACGGCGCAGAACCAGCTTTACGAGATGCCGACGTCGGTCGGGGTGAGCTACCCCGCTAGCTGGGATACCAGGCAGGTTCTCCTGTTGTGGGAAGCATTGGTCCTCGGCGGAATCCCGGATGCGGACACAGAGCCTGTTGATGACCCGAACCCAACCGTGCCGGCGGCCCCCAGCGCGGTTGATCACGACCAGTCACCGGTCGTCGCCGTACCCGCCCGGGCGCCCCGGCCGGCCATTGGCAGGCGCAAACGCGGCTGGCTCGCCGGAGCCGCGATTCTCGTGGTCATCGCGGGTGTGACGGCAGGTGTGATCGCCAGCGGCGTTCCGCGCGCCGCGCCAACGCCAGCGGGAACCGAGACGAACCGATCGCCAGTCTCCAGCGAGCCCACACCGGGGGCTCCCGCGACATCGGCCGAACCAACGAGTGGTCCGGGTGTGGATCTCCCGGCGTCCGCTCCGCTCGCCCTGCAGCAGTTTGTCGTTCCGCGCGGAAAGGACGCGGCCACCCAGCTCAGCCTGGCCACCGTGGCTGGCGTAGTTGGACCTCGTACGCTGTCGACTGTCGCGGGCCGCAACTCCTGGCCGATGCTGTCAAACGATCGGCGGACGATCATCTACATCAATTACGTCGCGGGCACTCTGCGCACGATGGCGGCCGACGGCAGCGGCGATCGGCCGCTGATCGAATCGTCGCCAAGGGGATGCGGGAACATCACTCGGGCTTCCTGGAGTCCCGCAGACCAGTCGGTCATGATCATCGAGTGTCGCGCGACGGGCCGGCCCGACCGGCTCCTGGTCATCGAGCTTGATGGCACCGTGGTACGCGAGCTGAAGACCAGGCAGTCACGCATTGAGGACCCGATGATCTCTCCCGACGGACGCACCGTGGCGTATTGGGCCCGCAATGGCGCAGGCGGACCCAATGGTGGGTCGATCTATACCTTGGCGATGGACGGTTCATCGGAACCCGTGCAACTGACGAACCGCAAGATCGGCAGCGATGCCGATCCGGCGTGGTCGCCCGACGGCACGATGATCGCGTTCCGGCGCCGCGGCGCCAATGACAACTTCGATGTGTACCTGATGCGTGCCGACGGTTCAGGCGTGCGGCCAATTGCTACCGGCCCGGCTCGGGAAGAGAAACCGGCCTGGTCTCCTGATGGCAATCAGTTGATGATCATCTCCAACCGTGATGCATCCGGAGAGCCCGCCACGACGTACGACGTTTACGTCTTCGATGTCGACGGCGGTGCGCCGCGACCGCTTGGACTGACCGCCAATGTGGTCCTCGCGCCTGTGTGGTCCTACCGCTGACGCGCCATACAGCTGGCCGTAGCCGAGCTGACCGTGAGCACTGACTCCCTCCGGCCACTGCCGGAACCTACATGTACATGTGTTTCGGGTCGATCTGCCAAAGTTGCAACAACCTACACCGACCGAACCCCTGCGCAGAGCCGGCTGACTTGGGATCCAGAAAGCCTCAATCAGACAGAAGCGTCCGCTGTGGCGCGCTGCGGTGTGTCATATTCGGTGACCAAGTAACGCGGAACGTGAGAAAGGTCGCTGCAGCGCAGATAGTCACCCATTGTGGTTCCGGTGCACTCCGAATCGATGTTCGGTGCGCCGATGCCACCAGCGGCGTCCTCAATATGGATAGTTCGCAGATCGATACTAAACCTGGTCCTGCTCGAGGTGTTCGGAACGCTTGAATGCAGCTGGGCACCTGAGAAGAGAATGATTCCACCTGGTTCACAAAGCGGACGGATCTGAGGATCCAACTCCACGTGCTCTTCTGGTTTCGGCTGAATCCGTGTATCGGCACCGATTTGGCTCGCCGCGATCTTGCGACTTGTGGCATTCCACTCGGCGTAGTTGTACACCCTCGAGCTGTTTTTGACAGGGGTGTACCAGTACCGGGGATGGAAGGCCAGTCCGTTCTCGGCGGTGATCGGGTAGATCGGCAGCCACCAGTTCAATTGGCAGAAGGGTGCGGAATACCACGTGTCACGATGCGGGTGGAATGCATAGGCGATGCCCGTGGTGAGGTAACCCTGCGCGGTCGAGGTTCGCATACGTGGCACATCGAAGTGAACCTTTTCAGGATCACAACCGAAGTCGACCAACATCTCGATAATGAGTCGCTTCGACTCCGGGTGATGAATGAAGCGGGGCTTGAGATCGGCGAGGAGTGCTGCGTAGTTCTCCACGGGCATCTCATACTGGGCAGTCTCTGGCTCTAGCGATCCAAATGCTTCCTCGGCCATGGCGGCAGCGAACTCCACCAGAGCCTGTGTTGATGGCCGTGGTGAATATACGAATAGGTCACCGTCATAAAGGCGCTCGCGACGAGCATCGTCGTCAAGCGTGGAATCAACATGGATCGCATACATAGGCTGCTCCTTTTCAATGGGAGCCAGCAGTTTTGCATATACCCGCTCGCCATTGCTGCAGAATCAACCATGTCGCTTAGGTTATCCACAGGATCCCGCAGTTTTGGCAGCAATCTGTGGAGGAGAATTCCACATCTTGGACAGCGTCAGCGGCCGCCGGCGATATTCCGGCTGCGCTGACCGATTCCCATCTCGCCGTACGGGTAGTCGTTCGCATGCAGGTCGCTCGCCTGATCCAGAGCCGCTGTCTCCTCGACAGTGAGGTGCAGGTCCGCCGCACGCAAGTTCGTTTCCAACTGCTCAACAGTCCGTGCGCCCAAGATGGTCGATGTCACGGCCGGCCGGTCGGTGACCCACGCCAGGGCGACCTCGGCCATCGAGATGCCGCGATCCTCGGCCACCTTCTGGACGGCGTCGATGATGTTCCAGGTGCGGTCGGTGCCGCGTCGGTCGTACGCCTCCATCCCGCGGTTCGGATCATCTCCAAGCCGAGTGTCGCCGGTTGGACGTTCGTCACGGCTGTACTTGCCCGACAACCATCCGCCGCCCAAGGGACTCCACGGCAGCATCCCCATGCCCGCATCCTGCACAGCAGGCACGATCTCCCACTCGATCTCGCGCACGATCAAGCTGTACTGCGGCTGCAGCGTCACCGGAGCCGCGACGCCGAGAGCGTGCGCAAGGTGGACCGTCTTGGTCAATTGCCAGCCGGTGAAGTTGGACAGCCCGTAGTAACTGATCTTGCCTGCGCGAATGAAGCCGTCGAGGGTACGCAGGGTTTCGTCGAGAGGCGTCATTGGGTCAAAGGCGTGTACCTGGTACAAATCAACACGATCCAGCCCGAGTCTGGTCAGCGACGCGTCGAGAGCACGCGTCAAATGCCGGGTTGAGAGTCCGAGCGAGTTGGGCTCATCGCCCATCGGAAACCGGCCCTTCGTCGCAAGGACCACGCGATCGGTGACATCGGCCGGTCGGCTGGTGAACCACCGACCGATGATCTCCTCGGACTGACCACCGCCGTACACGTCGGCGGTGTCGACCAGCGTGCCGCCCGCTTCGACAAAGCGATCCAGCTGCTCATGCGAGCCGGCCTCGTCCGCCTCGACGCCGAAGGTCATAGTTCCCAAGCAGAGCGAAGACGCGGCGCAGCCGCTGCGTCCGAGAGTGCGGTAGTCCATGTTTGTGTTCTATCACTTGGCTTTTCCATGATCAGATCTGGGCTGGATTCAGATCGAGCCTCCGTAGCAGCTGGGCATTCAGCGCCACCACGATGGTCGAGGCGGACATCAAGATCGCACCCACAGCGGGGGAGAGCACGAACCCGACCGACGCCAGAACCCCGGCGGCCAGGGGTATGGCTAGCACGTTGTAGCCGGTCGCCCAGGCGAGGTTTTGCCACATCTTGCGATACGAGGCGCGCGACAGTTCGATGACAGAGGAGACTGCTCGCGGATCGTCCCCCGCCAGCACCACGCCCGCCGACTCGACCGCGACATCGGTGCCAGCGCCAATGGCGATGCCTACGTCCGCGCGAGCCAGTGCGGGCGCATCGTTCACGCCGTCGCCGACCATCGCCACGCGCCGCCCGTGTTGATCGCGCTCTGGCGGGCCCGCGTGGCTCTGCAGCTCTTGTGACCTTCGCGTCCTTTTCTGAGGGGAGCACCTCGGCAAAGACCTCATCGATGCCCAACGTCTTGGCGACAGCGTCTGCCACCGGCCGCGCATCGCCGGTGATCATGGCCACGTGAATCCCGCGCTGATGCAGGCCATCCACCGCGCCGCGCGACTCCGGCCGAATCTCATCCTCGACCACGATCGCGCCCTGGACCTGATGATCCGACGTCACGTAGAGCACCGTCGAACCCGCCTGGCGGCGGGCGTCCACCTGCCGACCCAGCGCGTCCGGGATGTCGACGCCGAGTTCTCTCAGCAGACCGGGGCCGCCAACCGAAACGGTGCGGCCGTCCACTGTCGCCCGGACGCCACGTCCGGTGAGCGACTCGACATTCCGGACTGTCGGCTGATCGCCAAGCCCCTGTGCTGCTCGAACGATCGCCCGCGCGATGGGATGCTCGCTCTCGGATTCGGCGGCCGCTGCCAGGCCCAACAACGTGTCCCGACCAACGCCATCGCTGCTATCGCCGTCAATGCCATCGGTCGTTGCGACACTCACAACAGCCGGCTCGCCCTTGGTCAGGGTGCCCGTCTTGTCGAAAAGCACCACGTCGACGGTTCGCATCCGCTCCAGGGCCAGCCTGTCCTTGATCAGGATTCCGGCTCGGGCCGCCCGCTCGGTGGAGATTGCGATCACCAGGGGGATAGCCAGGCCGAGCGCGTGCGGACAGGCGATCACGAGCACGGTGACCGTACGCGTCACGGCCTGGCCCAGCTGTCCGAGGAGCGTCCAAACCACGAAGGTGATCAAGCCAGCTCCGGCGGCGAAATAGAAAAGGAAAGCAGCCGCCCGGTCGGCAAGGGCTTGGGCGCGCGACGACGATGCCTGCGCGTCGGCTACCAGTCGTTGGATCCCGGCAAGAGCGGTCTCCTCGCCGACCGCGGTGATCTGGACACGGATCGCACTGTCGGTTGCTACCGTTCCCGCGACCACGCGGTCCCCGGGCGAGCGGCGTACCGTGCGGGACTCACCGGTGATCATGGACTCATCCACGGCGGCACTGCCCGTCTGGATTGTTCCATCGGCAGGAATCCGACCTCCCGAACGCACCAGCGCGACATCCCCGACCGCAAGAGCAGCAAGGCTCACAATCTCTGTCTCGGTGCCCCGCACCCGCTCGGCTGTGTCGGGCAGCAAGGCCGCGAGGGCGTCAAGTGCGCTCGAGGCGGCGCCCAGTGCCCGCATCTCCAGCCAATGGCCCAGAAGCATGATCACGATCAGCAGCGCCAGTTCCCACCAGAAGTCCAGGTCGAAGCCGCCGATGCGAAGCGTGGTTGCCCAGGAGGCGACGAACGCGACTGTGATCGCAAGCGAGATCAACAGCATCATCCCTGGTTGGCGTTGCTTGATCTCTTGCCACGCGCCCGTCAAGAAGGGTGCGCCGCCGTAAAAGAAGATCCCGGTGCCGAGTAACGGCGAGACCCATGGCACCCAGGCACCGGACGGCAGCGGGTAGCCCAAGAGATCGGAGAACATCATGCTGAAGACCACAACCGGGATTGCCAATACCGCGCTCACCAAGAACCGGCGGCGAAACTCTGCTGCGTGGTTGCCGTGGTCGTCACCGTGGTGCTCATGGCCGGCCACTGCATGCTCCGTGTGATGGGCCTCGGCGTGTCCCGCCATTGGTGCCGATGCCATGACTCCTCCTCTAATACCCTTAGGGGGTATCTGACCTTACTGTCGCGCGAACTACCCAGTCCCCTGAGGTATTCCCACCACCACAGGGATTCGATACAATCGAATGCACGTTCGACCTCGGACTGACCTAGGGCTGCGCGTCTGGAGGTGACCATGTTCGAAGGATTTACCGACGAGATGGTCGATCTCGGGGAGGCGCAGCTTCGCGTACGGTTCGGCGGCGATGGTCCGCCCGTGCTTCTCATCCATGGTCATCCCCGGACCTCAGCAACCTGGCATCGGGTCGCACCTGCCTTGGCCGCGTCCGGCTTCACTGTGGTCTGCCCGGACCTGCGTGGCTACGGGCGATCGAGCAAGCCGAGGATCCGAGATGATCATCGCCAGCAGGCGAAGAGGGTTGTCGCCGATGATCTTGCTGAGCTGATGGCACAACTGGACCATGATCAGTTCGCTGTCGTCGGACATGATCGCGGAAGTCATGTTGGCTTTCGGCTGGCCATGGACTATCCGAGCCACGTCACTCGACTCGTGATCATCAATGCGGTACCGATCATCGAGGCTCTCGAACGCTGCGACGCCCGCGTTGCCGAGCGCTGGTTCGAGTGGTTCTTCTACGCTCAGCCCGAGGTGCCCGAACGCGTCATCTGCGCTGATCCGCTGGCCTGGTATCGGCCCGACGCCGAGCGGATGGGCGAGGAGAACTATGCCGAATTGGTCGAAGTGATCAACGACCCGGCGACGGTACGCGCAATGCTCGAGGACTACCGCGCCGGCTTGAGCGTCGACCGCGACGCGGACCGTGCGGACCGCCTGGCAGGCCGGACGATCGGATGCCCGGCCTTGTTCTTGTGGTCACATCACGGTGAC
Source organism: uncultured Actinomycetota bacterium (assembly GCA_963712625.1). Classification (GTDB taxonomy): domain Bacteria; phylum Actinomycetota; class Actinomycetes; order Propionibacteriales; family Propionibacteriaceae; genus Microlunatus. Next base: position 34,414 of record CAVQIU010000007.1, on the reverse strand, counting down.
GTCGAGGTACTCTTCGACGACCCCCTTGCCATGTGGAAGGCGTGGGCGGAGGACTTGCGTGGCTACGCCGTAGAGTCCGGTCCGCAGATGGCCGAGGAGAATCCGGGCGCCCTCGTGGCGGCGGTCACAGAGTTTCTGGGGGAATCACCAGAGAAGGCGGGCCTTCACGGGGCTCCGAGCGGATAGCGGATGTGACTCTCGCTGGACAATGTGGCGGGGCCGGAGGGTCAGCCGATGATGAGCGATCGGCGACATTCCTCGGGGGCCTGGAGATGGACGTTTCATCAAAACGAACATAAATTTGACGACATTTCACAGGAAATTACTGCATCCTTGCTCACAGGCGTCTGATTCGGGGGGCGGATCGGAAGGGAATCAGAGGGGAAGTCATGAGAACGGCTTATCGAGTACTTGCGTTCGCCATCGCGGCACTGGTTGCAGTCCAGGCGGCTGCCATCGGCTACGCCGTCTTCGCGCAACTGAGCTGGATCGAAAATGGCGGCACGCTGGACAAGGCCTCGATCGACTCGGCACCCGGAACCAGCGCGTACATCTTCCACGCCCTGGACGGCGGTGTGGTCTTGCTGCTATCGCTTGCGTTGCTCATCGTCTCGTTCTTCGCCAAGATTCCGCGAGGCGTCAGATGGGCCGTGATCGTCTTGGTGTGCACGGTCGTCCAGATTGCGTTGGGCACGCTGTCGCATATCTTGTCAGCGATCGGCGCAGTGCATGGCGCTGTTGCGCTGGTCCTCTTCGGAGTTGCGGTCACGGCAGCGATGCGCGCAGGGAAGCCAGCCGCTGTACCCGAAGAGCCCGTGTCGGCGGAAGTCGCGTAACAGGCGCCGCTCATCATGGCCGGCCCCTCGGCCCGCGTACGGCTTCTGATCTCGGTGCTTGCCGCGCTGGCGATCCTCGTGCCGCTTGCTTGGCTGTGGCAGGCCAGCCTGGTAGGCAAGAGCTATTCCGTCATGAGCATGGGTTACCTCGACTACGGAGGTGGCCCGGCAGCTGGTCATGATCACGGTTCCACCGCTCGCTCGATTCCCGACATCAAGGTGGACGATTCGCGCCAGGCCGACGTGCGTGTTGATCTCGTCGCGGAGCAGCAGAACCTCAACATCGGCGGTCGAACTGTGCCCGGCTACACCATCAACGGCACCTCACCCGGCCCGACGATCACCGCACGCCAGGGCCAGCTCATCGAGGTGCACCTGCGCAACGCCTCTGTCAAAGCCGGCATCGCATTGCACTGGCACGGAGTCGACGTGCCCGCGGCTATGGACGGGGTAGCCGGCGTCACCCAGGACGAGGTGCCGATCGGCGGCGAGTTCACCTATCGCTTTGTGGCCCATCAGATTGGGACGTACTGGTATCACTCACACCAGATCTCCAACGAGCAGGTGGTCGGTGGACTCTTCGGATCGCTTGTGGTGCTGCCCAAGAAAGGTCCGACGGAGCCCGTTGACGTGGTTGCAGCTGCCCACAGCTACGCGGGCATGAAGACGATCAACGGTGCTACGGGCGATCTGAGGGTGCCTGCCAATCCGGGCCAGCAGGTCCGCGTCCGAGTGATCAACACTGACAATGGCCCGATCGAGTCGTGGGCCGATACGCCGTTCCGGGTTCTCGCGATCGACGGTTACGCAGTCAATGGCCCAACCGAGGTGCCTGATCGTTCGGTGACGGTCACTGCAGGCGGCCGAGCTGATCTTGGAGTCACGATGCCGAGCGACGGCAAGCCGGTACGAGTTCAGGTGTCGAAGGGGACGGCCGTCATTCTGGGCGCAGGCGATCCAGCCGCTCCGCCGCAACCGACAGCTGTCCTCGATCAGTTGAGCTACGGAAGCCCCGCTGCGCTGCCCTTCGACCCGGCGAAGGCTGATCGGCATTTCGACTATTCGATCGGGCGCCGACCAGGTTTCGTCCGCGGCAAGCCGGGGCTGTGGTGGTCGATCAATGGGCACCTCTATCCGAACGTGCCCATGTACGTGGTGCGCGAGGGCGACATCGTGATCATGCACATCGACAACCACAGCGGCCAGCTGCATCCCATGCATCTGCATGGGCATCACGCCGTCGTGCTTTCCCGCAATGGCGTCGCCGCTACCGGGCAGCCCGTGGTGGATCGACTCGTTGAACGTGCTCGAAGGCGAGACCTATGACATTGCGTTCGTTGCGAACAACCCGGGCATCTGGCTCGACCACTGCCACCATCTCGGGCACGCCGCTCAGGGCATGGTGGCTCACCTGATGTATGAGGGAGTAAGTACGCCGTACCAGATCGGTGGAACGGCCGATAACCAACCCGAGTAACACTCTCAGGATCTGATGCCCCCGTCGAACTGGGCGAACGGGCTGATCGGAACCACTTGCTGAAGGGAGCCTGATGACTGGCACATTCGAGGTCGTGTGAGCCGTATCCTGCCAGTCCCACCGGAGCAGGCGTGGCATGCCTGGAGCGACGCCGATCTTGTCAGGCAGTGGTGGGGACCGACGGGGTTCAGCTGTCCGTCAGCCGATGTTGATCTTCGCGTCGGGGGCCGCGCCTTGGTGGCAATGCGAGCTCCGGCCGAGTTCGGCGGCGCAGACATGTACAGCACCTGGACCTACACCGAGGTAGTGCCGCACTCTCGCATCGCGTACGTGTTCAACTTTGCTGATCCGCAAGGCAACCGACTCGTACCTGCGGATCTTGGAATGCCGCCTGGCATCCCGGACGACGTCGAGCATGCGGTGATCTTCGAGGACCTTGATGATGGGCGGACCGTGATGACGATCGTCGAGCGGGGCTACACGCTCGAGGAGGCTCGGGACCTGTCTCAGGAAGGCCTGGAGCAATGCGTCGACAAGATGGCGGCGATCTTCGCCGTAGATCGCTGAGCGCGTACTCCTCATTCCCTGATTCTCAAATTTCCGACCAGGTGACGGATTCTCGACGCGGGGAGATCTAGGGTGCGACCGATGACCGCGCGCCGTACTCCTCGGCAGCCGTCACGAAGCCGGAAAGTGCTTCCGCTAGCGCTGCCCGAGCAGAGGGATCCATCCGCCGCAGGATGCGGGTGAAGACGTCCCGGCGATGACCATTGACGTTTGCGAGCAATCGCTCACCGTCGGGAGTCAGAGTCAGTTCCACATTGCGCCGGTCCCGGGGAAGATCGCGTCGCGCCAGCAGTCCCGCTTGGACCAGTCGATCGCAAATCCGGCTGGCAGATGACAGATGGACGCCAAAAGCCTCTGCTACGCCGGTTGCGTTCAGATGGCCCGGTTGCGATGCCAGCGCCAGCACCCGTAGCTGCGGCAAAGTCACGCCCTCTCCAACTTGGGCAATGGACTCGGCGGTAATGGCGGCAAAGATGCGTGCCGCGCTCTGGAGTGTGTCCGTGTGCTGTGCGACCGAGTCGCGCCGCCGCACGGTGCTCATGGAGCTACATCCAAACCGATCAGTTGCTTACTTGCAACTATTCGCACGATGTTGGTCAGGGACCGAGTTGGTCAGGGACTGATCAGGAGGTTGTCGCCCTCGGCTGTGAGATGCACTCCTTCGTAGTCAGCCTGAACGCCCGTCAGACGATGCCCGAACGGCAGTGTGCCGAGCGGAACCATCAACGTCTGCCGTTGGCGTACCAGCAGCCGGCTAGCCGCGTCGAGCGACACGGCGCCCACGCCGAAGTTCTGTGGCGAAATTCGAAGCAGATCATCTTCCACCGACAAGGTGACGTCGGCGGAGACTCGTACGCTCTGGCCCAGTACGTTGACGTTTCCGGAGAGCGTTACCGTGCCGTCGGTGCCGGGCGACAGCTTGAGCTTCCGACCGGTGGCCGCGAGATATGCGTTGAGGTCGTCATAGGTCAGATCGAGGTTCTCCACCGAACGTCCGATGGCGACCTGACGAATGTTGCCTACGAGGACATCGTGGAACGGCACCTGGACGTCGAACAGTTGAGAGTCAACGCGATCGATTCGCAGCGGCCCACTCGTGATCCCCCGCGTTGTGACATGCACCTCCGAGTAGGTGCCGCGGATCAGCTGTGGCAGGAAGAGCAGACCCTCCACCTCTACTTCAGGACGGACCTCGACGCCGGTCGCGTCCTGGATGTTTCGTTCCAGCAGTGTCTGGGCGCTGATCCTTGCGAGAGTGTCGGCGCCCCACAGCAGAAGTACAACAGCGACGACCACACCGAGCACCTGGAGGACCAAGCGCCGACGTGCCGGCCGCCCGCCTCCTTGCATTTGCCCCGCCTCAGCCATTGTCGGACTCTGGAGTCGTTGTCACCGTACGCCGTTCGCCCCGGGTGATCCGCTGGCTCGGCCAACTGGCGCGATGGCCCAGCAAAGTGAGCAGTGCGGGCGTGAGCACCGGCCGCACGATCAGGGTGTCGATCATCAGCCCCACGGTCACAGCGAAGGCGATCTGACGAAACGTAGCCAGCGGAATGATCGCGACGAGCGCGAAGGTTGCCGCCAAGATCACTCCGGCTGTCGTGATCGCTCGAGACGTTCGGGGCACTGCGACCATGATCGCTTCAGCCAGTGGCCTGCGGCCGGCGGCTTCCCAGATCGATCCAACCGAGAAGACCGTGTAGTCCGCGCCGAGGGCTATGAGCAGCACCGCAGCGGCGAAGGGCGCGTAGAAGGTTAGACCTTGTTCGCCGAGCACGTCTTGGAAGAGGTAGGTCGTCAGCCCGAGTGCAGCGGCGACGCTCAGCGCACTAGCCGCCAGCAGTACTACCGGAGCGACGAGTGCACGCAGGTAAAGGACCAAGATCACAAGCTCGATCGCCAGCGCCGTAACGACGGTGATCTCTACGCTTTGCCGGGTCAGCTGGGCAACTGTGGAAGCGAACAGGGTCTGCCCGGCGATCGACACCTCGGCATCGGAGAGTCCGGATTGCGTGACGAGTGCGGGCAGATTCGATTCCAGCTGCCTTACGTACCCGATGGCCTGGGCGCCCAGGGGATCGCTGTCGTAGATCACCAGATAGCGCGCCGCGTTGCCGCTGTCTGACAACAGCACGCCCCGCGGCTGCTTCGTCGCCAGATCCGCCGGCCCGATGACGCGGGCGACGCCCGGCTGCTTCGCGAGCGCGACCTGTAGCTCGGCCAGCGCCGGTCGCTCGGTAACCACGCCCGGCTTTTCCACCAGAACCTCGGTGGGCGCGGTGATGCCGCGGAGACCGGCCGCGGCCAGCAGATCCGCGCCTTCGGCGATGCTGTCGTCCCGCGGCAGGCCCCCGACGAAGGAAAGGTCGAGCCGGGCATGGGTAAGCGGGCTGGCGGCGAGTGCGAGCCCGCAGCCCACGATGATCACGGCCAGCAGCGCCGACCCGCGGTACGTCAGCAGCTTGAGCCCGCGATACTTGCGAGCCGGAACGGCGCGCAGAAAGCCGTTGCGGGACTGTGAACCGCGGACCGGCACCACGGTGAACAGGCGCCAGCCTGCGATGGTCATGACCGCGGGCGCCAGAGTGAGGCAGACGGCCAGGCCGACGAGCACGGCAAGGGCGAGCGCCGGGCCGAGGCCTCTGAAGATATGAAACGGTGCGGCTAGCAGGGCAATGGTGCCGCCGGCGACAGTCAATCCGGCGACGGCGATGATCGGCGCGTTGACTCGCAGAGCGGCGCGAGCGGCCTCTTTCCGCTCGATTCCGCCGCGCAGCTCGTCCCGGAATGCCGAGAAAAACAACACGCAATAGTCGGTGACGACGCCCAGCAGCAGGGCGACGAGGACAGGCTCGAGCTGGCCGGGAACCGTGAAACCCAAGACTCCGGCGAGGCTGGAAAGAAGCGGGAAGTACACCAGGTATCCCACCGCCGCGACGCCGACCACGACCAGTGGCGCCAGCAACGAACGAAAGGCCAGAGCGACTACGCCCATGATCAGCACTACGCTGGCGATCTCGAACAACACGCAGCCGCGAGTCGATGTAGTCGATCTGGGCCACCTGCGCCGGAACGAAGCCGGTGACGTACGCGCTGACATCCGGCTGGTTCTTGAAATGGGCGGCATACCGGTCGGCGAGCTGCACCTCGTCCCGCAGGCCTGTGCCGGGGGCCACGTACAGGTAGGTGACGGTGACGTCCGCCCGGCCGGTCGGCACCGGGATCGCGGCTGCGATGGTACCCGGCTTTGGCGGTGTGCCTGCCTGCAACGTGTCCTGCGTCGTCGCGAGCGCCCAGAGCAGCGAGTCCGCCCGGGTCAACAGGCTCAATCCGTCGGCCTGGTGCACAACGACAGTGGTGCCGGCGATCAGCGGCACCCGGAATTCGGCGAGAATGCGTTGCTCGACCTTGAAGATCGGGCTGTCAGCTGGCAGCAGGTCGCTGAAGTTGCTGCCGCTGGTATCCGGCCGGTATGGCACGAGTACGGTGACCGCTATCGCGCCCGCCACCCAGGCGACAACGACGACCCAGCGAAGTGTCGTAACGGTGAAGCGATAGCCCCGGCCGAGGCCGGAAAACACGAAAGAGGAGGTCCTTCCCACTCGCCGGCCCCCCTTTACCGCCCTGGACTCTTTATGATCGAAGATCATCTAGCCGCTCCATCCTAGGAGGCGCCAGGTGGCTGGCACCGATTCGCAACACCGAGCCGTTAACGCCGCCGGTGCCGTCCAGCGACGGTCCCGCTGGTGGATCGCCGCCCTCACCTTCGTCGTCGGCATAGTCGTAGGCGTCCTGGCCGTCGGCCTGCTCGATTTCACCAGACCGGAGTTCTCGCAACCTACCGGGAGCGCTCCGTCGGCGACCCCGTCGCCCGCTGGAGGCCAGAGTGTGCCGGGCGCGGCCAGTGCCGAGGTCAATGCCGCCTGCATACGGGTGATCAACGAGGCGCAAGACGTCAGCGTGATCCTGAGCGAGGTTGGGCCGGCGGCCAGTGGTGTGGATCTGCAGCAGCTCGACGACATCGTCCGCCGGCTGCAGTCCATCCAGCCGCGGCTTGATCGCGATCTTGCCGCCTGCAAGGTCAAGGCCGGCATCGCTACGCCCTCGGCTGAGCCATCAGCCTCGTCCACGCCGTCACCGGCGGCTACGCCCACTCGCTGATACACCCGCCCGTGGGCTCGATCTCACGAGTGCTCCGCCGTCGGCCACACACACTCAGCTGCGGACACTAGGCGGAACAAACGGCATCGTTTGTTCCGGTCGGTGGTCGACATAGAGAACATACGTGCCCCGGCGACGCTGATTGATCGAGACGAGCAGGTCCGCACTGGCAACGACCCGTGTTGTCGACCCGATGCTGGCTGCGCTCGACAGGCACGAGGTGTATCGATTCGCCGCAGTCGAATATGGCGAAGTCCGGCAGCGGGCTAGTCGGAAGCGGGCGGCGGCCGTCTCCGACGCCGTCGCGAAAACAAGATCACAAAGGCGAGGACGAAGGCGAAGGTCAGGGATGCGGTGCATATCCATGCACGTATGAGATCCAAGTAGTCCATGTCATTCAGTCCTGTGGTTCGGCAGTCCTATGGTTCGGCCAGATCTGGCTGTCCTTTCTTGATCGTCTCGAGGCCCTGCGAAGCCAGAGATGATCACTCATCTCTGCCGCCGGGCAGCACCTCCTGCAACTTGGATTTGACGCCTTCCTTGATCACATCGACCCGGTCCTGTCGCCGCGTACGACCGACTCGGTCGCCTTGACCAGCTGATCCCAGGTGGCATGCGGAGGGATCGGCGGGATGGCGGGATCGGTATGAAATTCGATGAGGCAAGGCCGGCGCGCGGCGAGCGCCTCGTCCCACGCGGCGGGCACTTCGTCGGGATCACTGACCGTCGAGACCCTGGAGGTCGAGGCTGCGGGCATAGGCGGCGTAGCCGAAGTCGGGAAGCTGCTGAGATGGCAAGAACTGCGGCGAGCCGCCCATAGCACGCAGTTCCCAGGTGACCTGGTTGAGATCGTCGTTGTGTAGCACGGCCACCACCAAGCCGTGGATCTGCCCAGTCCTGCCAGTACTTGGCGATAGTGATCAACTCGTTGATGCCGTTCATCTGCATGGCGCCGTCGCCGACCATCGCGTACGCGGGCCGATTCGGGTAGGCGAACTTGGCGCCGATCGCATACGGAACACCGCAGCCCATGGTGGCCAGGTTGCCGGACAGCGTGCCCCGCATCGTGCCGCGCATCTTCACGTGCCGCGCGTACCAGTTGGTGCCCGATCCGGAGTCGGCGGTGAGCATCGCGTTGTCAGGTAGTCGCGGCGACAACTCGTCGAAGACCCGTTCCGGATTGATCGGGTCAGCCGATACGCCGGCCCTCCGGTCCATAACCTCCCACCAGCGCTGCACGTTCTTCTCGACGGTCTCTTGCCACGACCGATCGTCCTTGCGGGTAGGAGCGGGATGAGGCGTTGCAGTGTGGCAGCCGCGTCCCCGACCAAGTTGACCTCGAACGGGTACCGCATCCCAACCATCGTGGGGTCGGCATCGATCTGAACCGCCCGCACCTTCGGTCCGCCGTTGCCGAAACCGGGCAGGAATTGGGTGTACGGGAAGTTCGATCCGACCACGAATAGCGTGTCGCAGTCCCTCATCAGCTCGTACGAGGGACGGGTGCCGAGCAGGCCGATCGACCCGGTCACCCAGCCCAGCTCGTCGGACAAGACATCCTTGCCAAGTAGGGCTTTGGCGACGCCGGCCCCGAGCACGTCGGCGACGTTGATCACCTCGTCGGCCGCACCCCGGGCGCCCTGCCCGACGAGGATCGCCACCTTCTCTCCCGCATTGAGCACCTCAGCAGCGCGACGCAGGTCATCATCGGCCGGCACCGGGGCTGCCCAGGTTTGATCAAGGCTGGAGGGCACCATCTTGAACGCATGCGTCGGGGGTGAGTAATCGAGCTCCTGCACGTCGGAGGGAATGATCACCGCTGTAACGGTGCGCCGGCTGCCGGCGATCCTGATCGCACGATCAAGAACGTTGGGCAGTTGCTCGGGTACTGTGATCATCTGGCAGTACTCGTTCGCCACATCTTTGAAGAGGGTGAGTAGATCAACTTCCTGCTGGTAGGAGCCGCCCATCGCCGAACGGGCGGTCTGGCCGACGATGGCGACCACGCCAACATGATCAAGTTTGGCGTCGTACAGGCCATTGAGCAGGTGAATGGCCCCGGGTCCGCTGGTCGCGGTACAGACCCCGACCCGGCCGGAGAACTTGGCGTACCCGCAGGCTTCGAACGCGGCCATCTCTTCGTGCCGGGCCTGGATGAATTCAGGCTGATTGCCGGCCTTCTGCCAGGCGGTGAGCAGACCATTGATGCCGTCCCCGGCGTAGCCGAACACGTGCTCCACACCCCACTCGCGGAGCCGTTGCAACAGGTAATCGGCGACTGTCGTGCTCATGAAGAACCTTCCTGGGTGATTGCGTGTTCGGTAGCGATGTCACGATCTCCTCGATGATTGCCGTACGCCCTGTTCGACCGACCCGGTCACCTTACCCATGGTCGCCGCCTGCACAGCCGCAGCTGACGTTCCAGCAGGCCGCCACAGATCGTGCTTTGCCCGAAGGCCTTGGACGGCGCCGCTCGGTCCCGCAGCACATGCGGCGCGAACTCATTGCCACCGCCTCCGTTGGCGCTTTCCGGGAGGTGTCGCTGCTGGGAGGGGCGTCCACCATCGTGGTCATAATCTCCTCGCGCATTGCATGTTCACCGGGTCATTACCCATCAGGTCGGCGCCTGCAACAGCCGCAGCCCATGTCGATCGGGTCTGCACAACCGTTGCCATGAGCCGGGGTGCCGAGCAATTAAGCGTTCATTTGGTCGGAATCTTGGATTGTGGCGTGGCGGCAGGCTATGCCGGAAGCTCAGGCTCAGCGGTAGGCGTCTGGGAGATCGAGCCCGAACGTTGTACAGAGCCGGGAAACGTCCGCACGGTCGACGTCTCGGATTGGATAGCCGGTGTGCCAGCGCAGAGCCCACTCCGGAGCTTCGCAGCGGACCGGTGTGCCGGCGATGCTCCCCTGACCCGCGAGAGCAGTGGCCGGGAAGATGTACGCGTCGGTCACGCTGCCGTAATGGATGGACTCATCGGGCAATGGCTCGTAGAGGTGAAGATCAACACGCCGGGCGGCACCGTCGTGCAAGACGAAATTCCACGGTCGGTCGTCGCCCCAAGGCAGAATCCGGTCGATACCATGTGCGGCGAAGATCACGATGAGTTGTGCGAACTCTTTGGCCGGCAGCCACAGATCGAGGTCAGAGTGGTCGCGCGTTTGCTGGCCGAGCAGGGCATCCACACCCCAGCCTCCGCCGACGCAGGGGTGAGCTCCCTGTGTCTGGAGCGCCTCGACGAGGTCGACGACTGACTGCCCAGTCATGACGTACTGGCCCACGGATTTGCCCCTTGGTGACCACCGCGGCATCGGGCAAAGCCGCGTGTTGACACGTCGTTGAGCGGTGGCTAGAATCGAATGTATGTTTGATATTGGCAGCGACAGCGGCCGTTCCCCCAGCGGCTCGACCGTCCTCAGGACGGGATAGTCGTGGCGTAACGCTGTCGCTGCTGTCGAGCATATTCCCCGAGCAGGCGGCCGGTACCGCGGTGCCGGCCGCCGCCCTGGTTTGACTCGCTTCACGAAATTCCGCAAACAAGCAAGCAAACAAGCCGGCATCAGAGTGCCAGGGCTCGTGCGGAGTCTTCGGCTAAAATGGCTATTCAGTCGTGCGCGAGATTGGCGGGCTGAGCTTGTCGAAGCCCTCCCGCTCATGCCCTTCGACAAGCTCAGGGCGCATGCTGGGGCGCATGCTGCAGCTCCGGCGCATGCTGAGCTCGGGCGCATGCGCAGCTCAGGAAGCATGCTCCTTCTCGCCGATCTCGCGTACGGCAGCAGCAACGGCGGGGGACACCGAGGCATCGAAAACGCTCGGGATGATGTAGCTGGGATTCAGCTGATCCGGCGCCACCTGGTTGGCGATGGCGTTGGCTGCGGCGGACAGCATCTCGTCGTTGATGTCGCGGATGCCGCCGTCGAGCAGTCCGCGGAAGAAGCCCAGGGAAGGCCAGCACGTTGTTGATCTGATTGGGGTAGTCGCTGCGCCCAGTCGCCACGACCGCCGCATGCTGCTGTGCCTCCGCTCGGGTCGACCTCCGGGATCGGGTTGGCCAGCCCGAAGACGATCGCGTCCTTGGCCATGTTCGCGATGTCCTGCTCGTCGAGCAGGTTGGGAGCAGAGACCCCGATGAAGACGTCGGCGCCGACCAGCACCTCCTTGAGGGAGCCCTTACGCTTCTCGGCATTGGTGTTCTCGACCAGCCACCGCCGCATGTCGGAGGACCCTTCGGGTGCGTCGTACACGGCTCCCTTGCTGTCGCAGCCGATGATCATGGTCGCTCCCTGCCGCTTCAGCAGCCGAATGATCGCCGAGCCCGCCGCACCGACGCCTGAGATCACGAACCGGACCTCAGAGATGTCCTTGTTTACCACTCGCAGCGCGTTGATCAATGCCGCCAGCACGACGATGGCGGTGCCGTGCTGATCATCATGGAATACCGGGATGTCCAGCTCGGCGCGCAGCCGCTCCTCGATCTCGAAGCAGCGTGGGGCGGAGATGTCCTCGAGGTTGACCCCGCCGTAGACCGGGGCAATCGCCTTGACGATCTCGACGATCTTGTCCGAGTCCTGAGTGTCCAGGCAGACCGGCCAGGCGTCGACCCCGGCGAATCGCTTGAACAGCGCCGCCTTTGCCCTCCATCACCGGCAGGGCTGCCGCCGGTCCGATGTTGCCGAGGCCCAACACCGCCGAGCCGTCGGTGACGACCGCGATGGTGTTTCTCTTGATCGTCAGCCGGCGGGCATCGGCAGGGTTCTCAGCGATCGCCAGGCACACCCGCGCCACGCCTGGCGTGTAGGCCCGGGACAGATCGTCGCGGTGCTTGAGCGGGACCTTCGGCGTCACTTCGATCTTGCCGCCAAGGTGCAGCAGGAAGGTCCGGTCGGAGACCTTCCGCACGTTGAAGCCGTCGAGTGCGGCGATTGCCTTGGTGATCGACTCCGAATGCGCGACATCGCTGGCGTTGCAGCTGACGTCGACGACCAGCATGTTGGGGTGCGACTCCGCGACATCCAGGGCGGTGATCGCGCCGCCCGCCTCAGCGACGACGCTCGAGAGCCGGGCTGTTGCTGCCGGATCGGTCGGCGCCTCCACTCGGACAGTGATCGAATAGCCAGGACTCGGCGTAGCCATGTGTTCTCCCGTTTGAGATGAGGATCGTTTCAGCGCTGAGGACTCTATCGAAGCGATTTCGTGGACTGCGCGCGGATCGCGCTGGAGAGCGAGCGCCTTAGGCTTCGCGTATGGCGGTGCTCACCCTTGAGCCGGCGCTGCCACGCGAGCGGCAGAGCGGCCCGCGGGGCCCGCTGGGAATAGTTCTGTGCCTGCTCCTGGTCGTCATGATCAGTTCGTCCAGCCTGCTGGCATACCGAAACCGGGTCACGGCGATCCCGCTCGATGCGGCCGCTGTCGCCGTTGGCCCCGGCGGCGCACTCGTCGAGGTCTCCGCTGCTGATGATCTTGTGCCCGGCAGCAGAGTGCTGGCCGGCATGCCGGACAGTGCCGACCTGGCGCGTAAGCAAGCTGCGTGGCTCGCCGCCGGGACCGTCCCAAGCATCAGCGGGCTCGACAGCGACATGGTGGCCATGGCACTTCTTGACCTGCATGTGCTGAGCGGAGCCGTACGGCGTCCCGGTCGCCGGTTGGGCCCAACCCTGGCGCTACGTGTGGCCGCGCGACTCGGCGCTGGTCGCGTCGGCGCTGGCACGTACCGGGACACCTGCCGACGCCGAACGCATCGTGGACTTCCTGCAGCGAGTGCAGCCGGAGTCTGGATTGTTCCAGGCCCGCTACCTGCCCGATGGCAGTGGAGTACCGGATGCTCGCGGCGTAGAGCTCGACGGCGTCGGCTGGGCGTTGTGGGCGACTGGACAGGTGGCGGCCGAGCTGAACGAGGAGCGACCGTACGGCATTCGTGCAGCGGCATCGGATGCTTCTTGACCGCAGCACCGAAGCGGCATTGCGATCGATCGAGAACCGATCCTCGCTTGCCGCCGGCATCGACCGACTATTGGGAGGTCAAGGAAGAACGGCTGACCTTGGCGACCGCGGCCATGACTCTGCGCTGGTCTCGAGGTCGGCGCGGAGCTGTACCGAATTCTCGGAGACGCTCCCGCGGCCCATGCTGCGACCGCTGGCGCGACACGACTGAGAGCTGCGATCAAGACAAACTTTGGAAGGAACGGCTATCCGCGGCATCTCGGCGGGCGCAGCGACAGCACCGATCTTGGAGTCGATTTTCTGCTGCCGCCGCTCGACGTCAAGTGTTGATCGAAGCGTCGTCAGGCTCTGGGAACAAGCAGCATCGCTGATGTCGCGGCCGGCCGGCGGGCTGGCTCCCGGCGGGTCGTGGCGCCGAGACGGTGTGAGCTGGACGAACGCGACCGCAAGCCGCGCGATGACCGCCGCTTTCCTCGGGGAGCGCGATGAGGCACTGGCGCGGCTGCGCTGGCTCGACCAGCACCGTACGGCTGCAGGTTCGCTGCCGGAGAAGGTCTTGGCCGACGGCCAGCCGGCCGCGGTGTCCCCGCTTGCCTGGACAGCTGCCGCGGTCGTGATCACCGCTGACCAGCTGTCCCGGTAACTCGAGCGTGCCCGCCCGTCAATGAGCGACGACGCGTCAAGCGATGCGGGACGAGCCCAGCGGTCGCGTGAGAGTGAGCGGGTCGTAGAAGCAGGCGTCGCGCGCGGCCAGAACAGCGCCGCCGACCACCCTGCGGCACGTTCTGTTCCACAGCGACGATCTTGGTCTCGGCAAACGCAGGGATCGCCAGCCGGTGGGCGATGCGCTCCTCGATGGATGTCCTGCAGGTGCGCGACTCAGCGCTCCCAGGTAACCGCCCAGATCACAGTGTGCGGATTGACGACACCGATGACGTCGTCGATCGCATCACCCAAGGCCCCGCCGGCCCGCTTGAGCATCTGGAGCATCGCAGCCTGGCCTTCATCGATGGCCTCGACGATCCTGCCGGATCGCTTCCTCAGGTCGCTCGTCGACCAGCCGGGCCGCCTCATCTGCGGGCAGCAAGTCGCCGACAGTCAGCAGGTTCTGCGGCCCGATCAGCGACTGCAGGCAGCCGTTTCGACCACAGGAGCAGGCCGGCCCAGACGGATCGACGTTGAGATGGCCGAAGTCGCCGGCACCGCCGCCGGCGCCACGGAAGATCTCGCCGCCGATGACCAGGCCGCTGCCGATGGCGCGCAGACCGCCGAAGTAAGCCGCGATGGCGTCTGGCTCCAAGTGGAGCTCGACTCGGACGGCGTGCAAAGCCGCCAGCTGGCTGTCGTTGGTGATGCCGACGTGAACGCCCTCGATGCCCAGGTCGCTGAGTGTCGCGTTCACCTTGGCGCTGAGCGGAAATTCCTGCCATTCCGGGCTCTCCGACCGAGCCCACCGTTGCGCGGTCAGCCAGCGATGTAGCCCGGCACGCCGATCTCGACCGCAATCAGGTGCTTGTCAGGCGGGCAGCCGACCAGAGCTGGGAACGCAGCTGGCTGTCCAGCGCGGCGAAGCCGGCGTCCGGCGTCGGCTGCGCGGAGGTCGGCCGGCACGCTGTCGCGCCACAGCTCCCGCCCTCCCAGGGTTGCGGCGGCGAACTCGAATCCGTCGAGGTCGACGCGTACGCCGAGGACGCACCACGGCTCACCGTCGAAATCGATCGGACGCGTCGGTCGACCGGCTCCGGGCCGGCGAATCGGATCGAGCTCCATGACGATCCGGCGTGCCCTGAGTTCGCCGATGAGGTCGGTCATGGTGGAGATGCCAAGCCCGCAGCCCCGAGCAATGTCATGGCGGCTGCTGGCTCCGTGGTCGCGTACGTAGCGAAGGATCTGGGTTAGATTTCCTTGCCGTAAATCCCCCGAACCTCCGCTGCGGCGAAGCCCAAAATCAGGGGTCAGCCCAGCTGGCATGTGGCCGATCGTAGCCGTTTCAGACGGCGTTGACAGGAAAACGAAAAACAATCTGGCCGCGCCAACGGGAGCGCGATGTGGGCACGTTCTTCCGCAACGCGAACTATTCGCTGAGGTTCGCTGTCTGGCCTTGTACGGTTGGGAAGTGGGCCATCTCGATCACTTCCAGTACTTGTTGTTGATGGCGGCTGCTTGCTGATCACGCTGCCGCTGGAGTTCGTGTTCGAGTGCCCGCGTTTACCGCCGGGCAGCCGGCGTTGGCCTTTGCGATCATGCCCGTAGTGATCATCTTTTCGATCTGGGACATCGTCGGAATTCTGCGTGATCACTGGAGCTACAGCCCGCGGTTCACCACCGGTGGAAGTTGATCTTCGGTATGCCGATCGAGGAGCTGGTGTTCTTCATCGTGGTGCCAGTCTGTGGGTTGCTGACCTATGAGGCCGTGGGTCAGGTGCTGCGTCGGATCCGAGGAAGATCACCAGGAAGACGATCACATGTTGGCGAGCCGGGTGCTCATGCCTGAGTACACGGTGCTGACAGCGTTCGCGGTTGTCGCAGTCGTCGTCGCCGAGCTGGTCTACTTCAAGTCAGGCATCTTCACCACCGCCCAGTACTGGTGGTCGATAGTGATCATCTTTGCGTTCCAGGTCCTGGTGGATGGCTGGCTGACCAAGCTCTCGGCTCCGATCGTGATCTACGACCCCGAAGAAATGCTGGGACTGCGTACGCCGTGGGACATTCCGGTCGAGGACTTCGGATTCGGATTTGCCATGGTGACGCTCGCTATCCTGCTGTGGCGGCGCTGGTTGGATCGTAGGCCGGCATCCCAGGAGGGTATCGACGATGACCATGATCACGACGGAGAACGTCGCCGCGGGCTTTGACGAGGTCGCACCTCGCTATGACCTGATGGTGGCGCTGAACCCGGGCTATCACGCGCACCTGCGAGCAGCTGCTGATGCCCTGGTCGAGTGGCTGCCGCGGCCTGAAGTCTCCGCTGAGCCATCTTCACCGGTGCGTCTTCTTGATCTTGGTTGCGGATCCGGCGCGTCTACCCGGGCCGCGCTGCAGGCTGCCCAGGCGGCGGGCCTTGGCTGCACGATCGTCGGCGTCGACGCCTCTTCGGGCATGATCGAGCAGGCGCGCGACCAAGAGCTGGCCCGCAGGCGTACGGTTTCGAGATCGGTCAGGCCGAGGAGTGCGCCGGGTCTGGTGAGTCGTGGGGAATTGATGATCCCATCCACGGAGTCTTTGCGGCATACCTGTTCCGCAATGTTGCCGGCCGGGATGCGGTGCTCGCCGGGCTCTTCGACGCTGCTCGCCGACGACGGCGTGCTGGTTGTGCAGGAGTATTCGATTGCCGGATCAGGTCCGTGGGCCCAGGCACTGTGGGCCGCTGTCTGCTGGCTCGTGATCATTCCGCTTGGCCGGCTGACATCGGGGCGGACTCGGCTCTATCACTATCTGTGGCGGAGCGTGCGAGCCTTCGATTCCGTCCAGACCTTCGTCGATCGCTTGTACGCTGCGGGATTCGTTGACGTCGAAGTCCGCACCGTGGCCGGATGGCAGCGCGGCATCTTGCACACCTTCCGCGCTCGCAAGCGGGCGACAGCTTGATGATCGCTGCGAGCTTCATGATCATTGGGCCGACGCAGCGCCGGCTGGCGACCGGGTCGCGATGCTCGCGCCGTCTGTCATCCGGCGGCTCCCGGCACGGCCCGCCGTTGGACAGGCTCAGGGCGCACACACGAGCCGGTGGTTGTGGCGGGCGGTGGCATTGCCGGGATCGCAGCCGCCGTCGGACTGGCCGAGCGTGGAGTGCCGGTGATCATGGTCGAGCCGCACGACCAGCTCGGCGGGCGGGTGCGTTCCTGGCCCGTCAGCCACGGCGCTGATCAGGTCACGATGAGCCGAGGTTTTCACGCGTTTTTCCGGCAGTACTACAACCTCCGGGCGCTGCTCCGGCGAGTCGATCCCGACCTGCAATCGCTGGTGCCGGTGCCCGACTACCCGCTGATCTTGGCCGGGGGTCACAGTGACTCGTTTGCCACGCATCCCGCGTACGCCGCCGCTGAACCTCGCCGCGTTCGTCCTGCAGAGCCCATCATTTCGGACTTCGTGATCTTGCTGCCGTCAACGTGCCGGCGGCCCTCGAACTGCTGGACGTCGACTTCCCGACCACGTTCAGCCGGTATGACGGCGAGAGCGCGGCGGATTTTCTTGATCGACTTCACTTTCCCGGCGGGGCTCGGCACCTGGCGCTGGAGGTGTTCGCCCGTAGCTTCTTTGCCCATCCCGATGATTTCTCCGCCGGCGAGCTCGTGGCGATGTTCCATACATACTTTCTCGGCTCGTCGGAAGGGCTGCTCTTCGACGTACCGCGAGACGACTATGACAGCTGCCTCTGGGCACCGCTTCGGCGATATCTCGAAGGGCTGCGAGTCGAGGTAAGGACGGGGGAGGCTGTCACATCGATCGACGCGAGTCGGGAGTTGCCGCGGGTCGCGCTGAAATCCGGCGCCGAGATCGAGGCCGCGGGGGTCGTCGTTGCGACCGATCCTGCGACGATGCGCCAGCTCGCTCTCGAGTTCGCGATACCGGACGAGGCGTGGCGGGATCGGGTCGCGGCGATGCGTACTGCTCCTCCGTTTGCGGTGTGGCGGCTGTGGCTGGATCGGCCTGTGGCTGCCGATCGGGCCGCCTTCCTTGGCACCAGTGGCTTTGGCCCGCTCGACAATGTCTCGGTCCTGGAGCGCTTCGAGGAGGGCGCCCGGCGCTGGTCGGCGGACCACGGTGGTTCAGTTGTCGAGCTGCACGCGTACGCGCTGGTTGATCAGGCAGAGGAGCACGTGCTGAAGGAGCGGCTGCTGGCTGAGCTGCATCGCGTCTATCCCGAGACACAACTGGCGACCGTCGTAGCCGACGAATGGCTGGTCAAGGATGACTGCCCACTCTGGGACACCAGGCCCTGGGAGCAGCGGCTTACCGTCAGCACGCCGCACCCGCGGATCGTGCTTGCCGGCGACGGCATTCGCTGCGACTTCCCGGTCGCGCTCATGGAGCGCGCTGCCACCACGGGATTCCTCGCTGCCAACCAACTCCTGACGATCTGGGGCCTCACCGGCCATGATCTGTGGACTGTTCCGATGCGCTCCCGTCACCGCCTGGCCCGTTCGCTCGGTCATTTCGTACCGCCTGCCGGGAGGGTCGAGGGCCGCCGGCCGGGTTGAGCGTCGTTTGCCGATTGGACATCGAGCGCCCGGCACAACCATGGCTATGTCTGGGGATCTTGCGGGACCGGGCCTATTCGTCCGCACCAGCCGTGCAGGGGGCTTCGCGCAGGTATCTTCAGCGGGTGGCCATTGTCCCGCCCGACATCGCGGGCGTCACCGATTGGGAGCCACTGGCCAAAGGCGGCTTCGCAACGGTGTGGCGCGCCCGGCAACCGTCGCTGAATCGTCCGGTTGCTGTCAAGGTCGACGCTCGAACCCTCGACGCCGAGTCTGAGCGTCGTCGGTTCTTGGGGGAGGCTGCGGCCGCAGGCAACCTCTCTGGTCATCCATGCATCGTCACGGTGTACGACACGGGCATTCTTGCCGACGGGCACCCCTATTTAGTCATGAAGTATTGCTCGGGTGGTTCGCTGACCAGCTGGCTGCGGCCAGACAATAGGCAGAGCGTCGAGCGGATCTGTTTTGTCGGCCTGCGCATTGCTGAAGCATTAGTCGCGGCTCATGAACAGGGCATGCTGCATCGAGATGTCAAACCAGCGAACATTCTGATTGACAGCTACGGCAACCCGGGACTGGCTGATTTCGGCCTGACCGCACTGGAGCCGGGCTCCACCATCGGTTTGACCGTGGCATATGCGCCGCCAGAAGTAATCCTCGGCGGGCAGCCAAGTGAGTTCGGCGATGTTTATCAGCTTGCCGCAACTCTTTACGCGCTGCTGAGTGGGCATCCGCCGTCGAATTCAAGCGGTGGAGTTGTGTCTCTGGAGGACCGCATAGCGCGGGTGAGGGAGCCTGTCAAGCCGCTGCCTGATGTCGATGAAGACCTGATGCGGTTGTTGCTCGACGGGCTCGCCTTCAAGCCCACGGACCGACCCACGACGGCCGAGTTTCGAGATCGGCTCGCCGCCCTAGGCGTCGCACCAAAGCGCGCGGGCGTACGCCAGATTGCGTTGGGGCTTTTTGCCGCCACGGTCGTCTCCCTGGTGGTCGCACTCCTAGTCGCCAGTGGTGTCTATCTCTACGAAATCGACCGGAGTGTGACGGCGAACATCAACCGCGGACTTGATCTTCCTCCGGAGGTGACTGACGGCCAGAAACGCCCCGTGAAGGATCCGCAGGCGGACAATACGCTCGACTATCTGCTCATTGGTACCGACGACGGCGACCCCGCGCTCGATAGTGGAGGGCGGAGCGACTCCCTGATGCTGCTCCATGTCAATCAGGCGCGTGACGAGGCGTACGTGCTCTCCATCCCGCGTACTACACAGGTGGAAATTCCAGGCCACGGCCAGCATGGGATCAACCGCGCCTTCGAATACGGCGGACCACCATTGGTGGTTCGCACGGTGGAGAAACTCACTGGCACCAGGATCGACCATGTCGTCATGATCGATTTCCAGGGCTTTGTCAAGCTCACCGAGGATCTCGGCGGTGTCACCGTCCCGAACTCGATGATTTCTGGGGCGGCGGCCACTAGCTTCCCCGCAGGCAACATCACCGTGTCGGGCGACGCCGCCCTGTGGTATGTCCGCGAGCGTCAGGCGAACGAGCGGCTTCGAGCCGAAAACCAGCGGAATGTTGTCAAGGCGATCCTCGCGAAGGGGTTGTCCGGTGACGTCGTGGCCGATCCAGCTCGCTTTACCACGTTCTTGGGCAACGCTGCGAAGCGAATCCAAGTGGACAAGACCCTGACCGATCGCCAAATACGCTCCACCGCGATGTCCATCCGCATGAAACCCAAGGACATAACGCTGGTAACTTCCCCGTTGGTCGATCAGCCGCGCAAAGGCCTGTATACCGTCGATCAGCGGGGACTCGAGGAACTCAGCCAAGCACTGCGTAAGGACACGATGACGGAGTACGCAAAGGCCTACCCGGGCTGACCATGCACGCGGATTGGGCACGCGGATTGGGTGAGCCGTTTGTTCAGCCTTGCGGGTACTTCGCCTGGTACTCGTTGACCTTGTCTTCTCTTAACGCAGTGCGCAGCTCACCCAGCTTTGCCCTGTCGACAACGTAAACGCGCTGACCCCTCCTCGTGGCTTTGCCGGACACCGGAGCCTTCATCAGGTGGACATCCTTGTTGGACAGGCGGAGCGAGAGGGCGAGGCCGCGGATCTTCGAATTGGTCAGGCCCTTATCGACGGTGAGGTGCTCGGCCGCTCCACTGACGACGGAGACAAGTCTCCCGGGGTCAGTGATGATCTTGCCGGACAGCGTTTTCGCGATGATGGCCCTGACCAGGTTCCGCTCGTTCGCGGCCCGGTCGAAATCACCGCGGGGCAGTGAATTCTGTTCTGCAACGAAGTAGAGTGCCCGCGCGCCTGAGACCGTGATGTTGCCCTTCGGGTAGTCGAAGCCGTGGGACTTGAACGCAGTCTTGTTGTAGACGGTCACTCCGCCGATTTCATCAGTCAGCCTGGCAAAGCCTTGGACATCGACCAATGCGGCATGGTCCATCTGCGTGTCGGTCAGGTTCTCCAATGTCGACACTGCGAGCTGGGAGCCTCCGATGCCGTAGGCAGCATTGATCCTGTTGTTGCCGCGCCCTGGAATAGAGACCCACATGTCGCGTGGAAATGTGATGAAGTACGCCTGGTCGCGCTGAGCGTTCAGGTGCAAGATCATCAGCGAACTCGAGCGCTCGACACTTGGTTCGCGGCTGTCGTAGCCCATCACGACGAAGTTGAGAGCACCGGCGGCCACTTGTTCCTTGGTCGGATGAGGAGCCGTGACGGGCATAAGGTCCTCGCGGTCGAGGTTTTGAGTCATGCTCTGCTCAACCCGATTGACGAAAATTGCCGCAACGGCGAGAACCGCCACCAAGGTTGCCGCCACGCTGGCCAGGACTATCGGCAGTACGCGGCGGCGCTTGGATGGCTTGGCGGCGGGCTCAGTGTCCGCGGGGCTTGGCCCGCTTGGGACCGTGGCTTGGGCGCTTGCGGAGCTCGGCTCGCTTGGGCCAGCAGCCTGCACAGTTGCCGGACCCGGTCTGGGCCGCGGCGCTGATGCCTTCGTGGATTTGGTTTGGGCTTGAGTCGGAGCGGCGACTATCTGGGCCGCCTCGCCTAGCGTGGGTGGCTCGGCTTTTGCCGTGCCGGGTTTGGTGGAGGTAGTCGCCTCGGCGGCGCTTGGCTGGGGCGGCTTGGTCGATGGAGCCGGCTGGCTGGGTGGTGTGCTGGTTTTGCTCAAGGCTGCGGCAGCGGTCTTCGCGGCGCGAAAGGCGGCCTCGACCTCGTCGTCGCTTGGCTCGGGCGGTTGGATTAGCGAGGCCGGCCGGCTGACTTCGGGGTTGGCCTTGACAAAGGCTGCTGTGGCATCGGGTGTGTTTGCCGGGCCGGGTTTGGTGGAAGTAGGGCCTGGGTCGCCTCGCTGGGCCGGTTTGGCTGGCGCGGCCGGCTGAGTGACGGGCCGGCTGGGCTTGATCAAGGCTGCGGCAGCGTGTGCGTTTGCGACGCCGGGTTTGGCAACCAGCGGCCTCTGCGGCGCTCGTCTTGGCCGGTTTGGTTGGCGGGGCTGGCTGGCCGGCACTTGTCGGGGCGGGTTTGGCCGGCGAGTTCCTCTGGCCTTTTGCTGGGCCGGGTTTGGTTGGTGCCGCGCTCTGGGCGGTGTTTGGTTGGGACGGTCTCGTCGGGGTTGCGGTCTGCGGGGCGCGTGGTGAGGCGGTTTGATTGCCGACTTCGGCTGGCCTTTTCCCGGACCAGGTTTTGTTGGTGCTGCGCTCTGTGCGGCGCGTGGCTGGGCCGGTTTCGTCGGGGTTGCGGTCTGTGGGACGCGTAGCTGGGCCGGCTTGATTGGCCCTGCCGGCCTGTTGTTTGGTGGGTTGGCCTTGTTCGGCGCAGTCTGGGGGGCGCGTGGCTGGGCCGGTTTGATCGGCGCTGTCGGTCTGTTGTTTGCCGGGTTGGGTTTGGTCGTCGAAGTCTGCACGGCCGTTGCCTGGGTCTGTCTTATTGGCGTGGCCAGCTGGATGTTGGCCGGGCCCTGTTCACTTGGGCCGTCCAGGTCGTGAGCGCCATCACCGCCAGTGCTCGGCTTGAGATCGGTCATTGTTCCCCCCGGGTTTGGTCCCGCGATCGATGCCAGGACTCTGGAGCAGTCTAAATGTCCTTGGCGTCCGGGCAAGGTCGTTAGCTGGAGGAGACAGCTCGTACCCGGCGGAGTCGGCGCCGCTCAAATCATCCAAGACGGCATGCGTGGATAAGAGTGCCGTTATGAATCGTTATCAATCTGTCTGCTCGATTCCCATTGGGTACTTCGGCGAACATGCAGTGTCCATAAGGGCCAGCACGTGTGGCCGGGTCGGATCGGTTCGGTGTCATTTGGGAGTGGGCTCGGCGCCGCCGGCCAGGATCTCCGGTCGCTACGCTAACCCGCAGGCTACGCGGGAAGTCAACCGGGAAACTCGCCGCGCTGGCGCAGCTCGTAGCGGCGTTCCGCGTACGCGAGGTCGTCCACCCAGAGCTTTCGGGCCGTACGCCGGATACCGGGCCGCAGCAGTGGCGACAGCCAGCGCGCGACCTGGAAGCCGGGCCGATCCGAGTACGCGATGGTGGCTTCGGTGACCATCGTGCGGGGACGGCCGTCCGGCCCAGGACCGAGCGGTGTGGCATGGGTCTCGACAACGCTTCCGGCACCTTCACCTTCGGTGATGTGCATCACGATCGTCCGGCGGTCCGGGCAGGTGAACTCGGCCCGTACCGGCACACCCCAGGTCCGACTGAGCCGGAACGTCACGTCCACCACCAGCACGTGATCATCACTGGCATCGTCGTCGACAGCCAGGTGACTGAAGGCGTACGGGTGGAACCACGAGCCGTGCCACGGATCGAGCCGATTGGCGATCACGTCCTCGGGTTCGCAGATGCCGGGCTTGGCAATCACCGCGCTGACCGAGTCGGGCAGCGGTGGGCGCGCGGGCAGTGCGGGTCGAGCGGTCGCATCCTCGCCCTCGGTCGGCAGACCTACCCAGAGCAGCACGCCGTCGTCGTAGGCCCGATACGGGCTCCAGGTCTGATCGCCGCTTTGTGTCAGCGCGAGGCCGTGCCACCGGCAATACATGGTGCCGTCCATCACTGGGCACTTGTCCAACAACGCACCGAGGTGAGGACAGGCGCCAGGCCCCGCGACCAGCTCGCCAGCGGAGTTACGCCAAAAGACAACCTCGCGACCCGCAATGCCGCGCGTCACCGACTCCGTCCGCCCGACGTCGCCGCTCGCGCCCGCAACGAACCAGCCCCCGGCGTCGCGCGATTGCGCCGTTCGCAACGCAGCGGCAATGCGAGCGGGCTTGGCCAGCCGCCACGTCGCCGCCATGCGGTCCTGCCGCGGTTGGGGGATGCGCTCGATCGGGATCCGGGAACGTATGCCTGGTCTTGGGACTTGCGGCAGCGGACTAGTACGCGTCCTGAGTGACATCGGTCATACTCCTTCGCTGGTAAGCCTCCGCTCGCCTCCTGAGCGCCCGAGGACCTGTCACCATCATGCGTGCCGCCGTCGCAGCCTTGCGCGAGGTCGGCACTCGCGCACGCCGTGAGAACACGTCGTAGCCGTTGTTCTCGATCTGATCAAGGATCTGTGCATAGAGCACGCGGGCGGTCCCGACGCAACGCGCCGATCGTGGCGGCAGCATCGCGATACCCGTGTCGGCGAATTCATAGAGGGCACGGTTTCGTTCGATCTCGTACGCCAGGAAGGCCCGCCACTCGGGCGTCAGCTCACGCCGTCCAAGATCAACATCAAAGATCCGCAGATCCTCTTGCGGCATGTATACCCGACCTCGATCAAGATCTTCGTCGATGTCGCGAAGGAAGTTGGTGAGCTGAAACGCCAGCCCGAGTGATCGCGCGGGAGCCTTGGCATCCTGGCTCAGCGGCTCGAGCACCGGCAACATCATCTCCCCGATGACGGCTGCCGAACCCTCCATATAACTGCGCAGGTCTTCCCAGGTCTGGTACGAGGTCTTCGTCAGATCCATTGCCATGGCATCAAAGAAGCGGTCGAAGCACTCCGGGTCGATGCGGCAGGTGATCGCGGTGTGCACGGCGGCAGCGATGACCGGGTCGGTACTCCCGCCGCCGGCCAGGCTGCTGCGGAACGACTCGGCGAAGGCCGTGAGGCGGGTCTCGACCGCACGTTCTCGATCTTCGCTCGGATCAGTCGGTTCCAGCTCCGGAAGTGTCGGGTCAGGCTCGGCTGGTATGGGATCTGGTTCAGCTGAGGTGTCGGCTGAGCTTGTTGAAGCCTCGGGGTCTGGCCCTTCGACAGGCTCAGGGCGCAGGGAGTGCTGGGCTGAGCGGGGCCCTTCGACAGGCTCAGGGCGCAGGGAAGTGGGCTCAGGGCGCCCTTCGACAGGCTCGGCTCGCGCACTGTCGTTCAGCGGGTATTGCCCATTGGGAAGATCAACAATGTCATCGGCCAACCGGCAGAGGGCGTAGATCGCGTATACGTGCTTGCGCTGCGACTTGGGCAGCAGGGCAGCACCCCAGAAGTAGGTGGTGCCGTAGCGCCAGGTCAGCCTCGCGCTGCGGCGGTACCCCTCCGTCAAGAGGGCCTCGTACGACACCCACTCGCTCACCGGCCCGCCTCCCGAAGGTATGCCGCGACTCGGCTGGCCGCGAGTTTGCCGGAGATGACCACCATAGGAACACCGACCCCGGGGACCGTTCCTGAGCCCGCGAAGAACATTCCCGGCAGTCGCCGTTCGACGTTCGGCGGGCGGAACGGACCGGTTTGGCCGAAGGTGTGGGCGAGCGCAAAAGGTGTGCCGGCCGCCATTCCCTCAGCTTGCCACTCCAGCGGGGTCATCACCTTCTCCGTGACCGTGTCGCTGGGATATCCCTTCTGGGCAAGGAATCCCTGCAGGCGCTCTCGCATCGGCCCGGCTGCTGCCGACCAATTGATCTTGCCGTTGAGGTTCGGCACCGGCTCCAGGACGTACAGGGTGGAGCAACCGGGCGGCGCCAGTGTCGGGTCGTCGATTGATGGGATGGTCACCAGCCGAGACGGATCAGGCATCAGCTGTCCCTCCTTCAGCAAGGCATCGAACGACGCGCTCCACTCCTGTGCGAAGTGGATGTTGTGGTGCGCCACCGAGGGAGCCGGCGCCCCGCGTACGCCGACGTGCCAGACAACTGCCGATGGTGAGTACTGGCCGCGCCGTACAGCTCGAGGTGGCCGAAGATCATCGAGCAGCTCCTGGTACGCGGTAGGAAGATCAACAGTGCACACCACGGCATCGGCGACAATCCGCGCCCCGGACCTCGTCTGCACACCGGCAACTCGGCCCGACGCGGAGCGGAGTACCACCTCCGCGGCGTCGCCGTACCGGAAGGTCACGCCAGCCTTCTCTGCGACCTGAGCCATGATCGTCGGGACCGCGTGTATGCCGCCCTCGGGGAACCAGACGCCGTCGATGCTGTCCATGTACGTGATCACTGCGTACAGCGCGAGCGCGGAATCGGGCGCCAGACCGGCGTACATGGCCTGGAAGCTGAACAGCCGATGCAGCCGCGGGTCGGCAAACCGCCTGCGCACCGCGGCGCCGAGCCGGCCGAAGGCGCCGAGCCGGATCAGCTCGGCGAGAGCACGCGGCGACGACAGCAGTCCGAGCGGGCTGTCGAAGTTCCGGTCGATGAAGTTCGGCATCTCAACTACATAGAGCCGGCGAAGCCATTCGACGTACGAGTCGAAGGCGGCCGCGTCGACGCTTCCGCAGGTCTGGGCAATCTCCTCGCGCATCGCGTCCCGGCCGTAACGCACGTTGATCGTGCTGCCGTCTGCGAAGCAGGCTCGGTACGCCGGATCGAGGCGACGCATGGGCAGCAGCTCGCCGAGGTCGGCGCTCGGATCGTGGGTCGCGACACGGATCGCATCAGTGATCAGATCGGGCATGGTCAGCACGGTCGGGCCCGTATCGAACGTGAATCCGTCCTGGCGGAGGACGCCTGCGCGGCCGCCGGGTAGCTCGGCTCGCTCCACGACCGTGACGTCGTAACCGCGTCCCGCGAGGTAGCACGCTGCAGACAGGCCGGCCAGTCCGGCTCCGATCACCACAACCGGGTTCACTTGTGCGCATTCATGATGATGATCACCGAGTCCCGTGAGTGGCTCTCAGCGAGCCGGCAACTATTGCCTGAGATGCATCTCCCTACGCCTGAACGTCGGCACGACATATTGGTCCACTCCACGCGCCAGGCCGACTCGCCGGGTGTGGTCTAGGTATCTCGCTGCCTGGCTGGGTCCTTGTGACCTCGCTGCGCCATCTGCGAGCACTGCGGATCCGAGAGTCAAGGTCGGTCGAGCAGGCAGCCATGGGCGAAACTCTAATCGGAGCCGCGCCGTGACCCGGGGTGATTGAGGCCTGGTCGGTGATCCTGATTCGCTTCTGATCCGTCCCGCCCTGCGCCGTAGAGAGGTCAGGCTTAGCAACCATCAACTCGTCGCTGGCGCCCCCAGGCAGTCCTCCCAAATCCGCAGGGGGTGGAAGCCTGGATTCCATACTCCAGTCCAGCTGAGACGGGACTGAGAGGTGAGGTGGAAAGTGCGGCTATCGTTTTTTCGCAATGGCAACGCCCGGTGGACTCGCTGATGCAAGATGTGCTCGTGGTCATCGAGTTCAGCCAATGGCTCTTGCCGGGCCAGTTTCAAAGCCCTCCATCGGCAATGGGGATTGGGCTCATGTCCAGCCGCGTCCCGACCCAGTCGCTTCGCAATGGTGCCGAGATCCCTGTCCTCGGCCTGGGCACCTGGCCGCTGCGTGGCGAGCAGGCGGCGGCTCAAGTCCGGACGGCGATCGAAGCTGGATACCGACTGATCGACACGGCGGAGAATTACCGGAACGAAGAGAGCGTCGGCCAAGGCATCCGCGATTCCGGAATCGAGCGGTCTGAGCTCTTTGTCACGACAAAGTTTGACCGTGAGTGGCACAGCTTAGAGGGCGTCCGGCGGGCGTACGAGGCAAGCGTCAAGCGACTCGGCATCGACTACATCGACCTGTTTATGATCCACTGGCCGAACCCCAGCAACAGTAACTATGTCGACGCGATGCGAGGGCTGCAGGCGGTCCTGGATGACGGTGGAATACGCGCTGTGGGTACATCCAATTTCAAGCCGGCCCATCTTCAGCGGGTGCTTGAGGACACCGGCATTTTGCCTGATGTCAACCAGATTCAGCTGAGCCCGTATACGACCAGGGACGCATCCCGTGCATATCACGCAGCGCATGGCATTGTCACTGAGTCGTGGACCCCGATCGGTGGATCGAGGTCTGAACTGCGCCACGACCCGGTGATAAGAGCGATCGCAGATGCTCACGGCAAGTCGCCGACGCAGATCGTGCTTCGTTGGCACATACAGCTTGGACTGGTCGCAATCCCAAGATCCTCGAATCCCGCCAGGATCGTCGAGAACCTCGACATCTTTGACTTCGAGCTGAATGAGCAGGAGATGAGTGCCATCACTGCGCTCGACCGCGGCGAGACCGGCATTCTCGACTCTGACATCTTCGGCCATTAATTTTGCTGGAGCTCGGCATTAGCTCAGTGCTGCAGCTGAGCTGGCCTCGCCCACTCAGCGAGAGCACACCTCGCAGGCGGCTGAGGCCGGCCTGCACCAACTGCCCACTCTAATTCGTCCCGATAGAGACTGACGCCAAAGTTCAGATAACAGCGCAACTTGTTGGTGTCCGCGGTCCTGACGCTCTGCCGTGTGCAACACTGCTGCCTCATCGCGAAAGGAGCCCCCCTCGTGTACGCGATCCATGTTGATTCCCCGCTTGATGACCACAGTCGCCGTGAGTGCCTCTATGACGGTGACCTCTTCGTCTACTCGGCAAGGCCCTCAACACGTGCTTTGGTGGACTTCGCTGCCGACATGGTCGAGGAAGCATTCGGATCACGAGAACCTGAGACTGCGCAATACGAGATGGCTGTGGAGGCGTACGCGGCACTCCTCGCTGATCTCAAGCCCCGTTTCATCCACCACCCAGAGTCGAAGCGACTCATTATCGACATGCTGATCGACGTGGGCTGCGACCCTGAAAGGGTTTACTTCGATCTGCCACGTATCCGGACCTCGACCGCTAAGGGATACCTCACAACTGGCATTGCTTACCCACACCGCGACACCTGGTACTCGGCACCGCTCTGCCAGTTGAACTGGTGGCTGCCGATCTACCCCATCAGCGCCGATAACGGTCTGGCCTTCCATCCGCGGTACTGGCACACGCCGGTAAAGAACAGCTCGAGGGTCTACAACTACGCCGAGTGGGACGCCAGAAGCCGCAAGATCGCGGCTGGCCAGATCGATACCGATAATCGGGTGCTTCCCAAGCCGGAAGAAGAAGTCGAGCTGGACCCGCAGATCCGCCCGCTGTGTGAACCTGGTGGGATCATCCTTTTTTCCGGCGCCCAGCTGCACTCAAGCGTCCCTAACGCGTCAGCCAAAACCCGGTTTAGCGTCGATCTGCGAACTGTGGATATTGAAGACGCGGCCGGTGGCGTCGGTGCGCCGA
Organism: uncultured Actinomycetota bacterium; assembly: GCA_963712625.1. GTDB lineage: Bacteria > Actinomycetota > Actinomycetes > Propionibacteriales > Propionibacteriaceae > Microlunatus. The sequence continues at coordinate 5,718 of CAVQIU010000007.1, read as the reverse complement.
ATATCGATTCAGAGTGCACAGGAACCACCGTGGGCGACTTTCTGCGGTGCAGCGATCTTGCGCATGTGCCGGATTACCTGGTTTCCGAATACGACACACCGCCGCGCACTCGGGCCGACACTCCGGTATGACCGACGAGGGACGTCTTTAGCTGAGCTAACAGGAGCCCCACACCTTCGAGGGCCGCACCCTTAATCGGCGCTAACAGCCAGATCCGGAAGCTGATCGGCCCGAGTCGCTGGGGTTGACTCAAATGCCAGGCCGTGCTATCGGGCTCGACCAGCGCCGGCCTTGTGGCCGTTCTGCGCCGCCGGCTGGGAGATGAACGTGTCGTCCCAATCCCGACGCCGTCTCGCTTGAACCGGAGTTGGGCGTTTGGGCTGTCGGACGGCGGAGGCGTATTCGCTGCCGTAACCGTACGCGTACGCTGCAGCCTCGCGACGAGCGATCTTGTTCATCACAATCCCGAACAGATGCGCTCCGGCCGTTTCCAATGACTCCAAGGACTGCTGCAGCTGTGGCCGATGAATGCGATCAGCGCCCACAACGACCAGCGCACCACCGGCGAGATTGCTTAACACCACCGCATCAGTCACCGGTAACAACGGCGGGCTGTCCAACAGGACCATGTCATAGGAGGCGGACAATCGCTCCAGCAAATCGGCCATTGCCATGGACCCCAGCAGCTCACTTGGATTTGGCGGGATCTGTCCCGCCGGCAAGAGGTCCAAGCTGGTTTCCCCTAGCGGCTGCACGACGTCCTCCACCTCGGCACGCCCGATCAGCACAGTGGTGAGGCCCACTCCGCCCTCAATACCCACGTACTCCGCAATGGAGGGTCGCCGCAGGTCTGCATCGACGAGGATCACTCGACTACCCGTGTCCGCCAGGGACACCGCGAGATTGAGCGCGATCGTTGACTTGCCCTCACCGGGAATCGACGAACTGATCACGATCGACTTCGGTCGATTTGCGACATCGATGAACTGCAAGTTGGTTCGCAATCGCCGGATCGCCTCCGATGGGGCAGCCAGCGGCTCGTCCCGCAGAATCATGGGATGCGACGAGACATCTTGGTCGTAGGCAACCACACCCAAGATGGGACTGTCGGTCAAGGACCGCACATCATCTTCGCTGCGGACCTTGGTGTCCAAAACATGCCGCAGCACGGCAACGCCAAGCCCCAACAAGAGACCAAGATGCAGACCTACGCCGAGATTCTGGAGGATCTTGGGAGATGATGCCTTGTCCGGCACTTCGGCATCTGCGATTGATGTCGCCTGCACGGCTTCCGTGCCATCTTCCTTCCGAGGCGATAACTCACCGGCTGCCTTCCTTAGCTCTTGACTTACCGCGTTGGCGATCTGTGCCGCCCGAGTAGGGTCCGGGTCGGTCGCCGAGACTTCGAGAATCACCGTGTCCACTGGCACGGTCGCCTCCACCGACTCGGCCAGGTCCTTCGGAGTAGTTGGCAGGCCGAGCTGCGTGATCACCGGTGCCAAGACCCGTGGCGACGTGGCAACCTCGGCGTACGACGACATCTGCTTCTCGGCGAAGTTTGAGCCCTGCGCCAGATCTGTCGCAGACTGGCCGCCGGACACCGCGATGAATAACCGGGTTGTGGCGGTGTACTTCTTCGGCATGGCCAAGGTGACGGCCGAGGCGAGCGCAAGAGTCGTTAGGGCGATGATGAGTACGCCGAGCCACCGGCGCCGAAGGATGTCTAGATAATCACCCAGCTCCACAGCACGTTCCCCCGAGTCGACCGTCGCTTGGAATCTGACAGTCAAGCATGGCTTCCGGACTGATACATGGTGCCATGGTCACGGCTGTATACCTAATTGTCGAAGCACAGGAGAGCTTCGCTGTGCGTCAAGCACTTTGTGGGACGCGGCCCTAACTTCCGACAGCGGGCGGTGTTGGGCTGCGCGCAGCGGACCTGGGTGGCACCGAGCCGCCAGAGCTTGGCGCCGCAGCGAGCTGCCAAGTCTCAGCTTCGCCTGCTCCGTTTTGAAGCGTGGCTATGCTCAGCGGATGCGCCGGGGGAGCAACGTGCTTCTGATTGCGGTCCTTGCGATGCTCGTTGTGGTGAATGTGGTGCTGCTCTTCCTGCTGTTCCGCCCGGACCGGGTCTTGACAGCCCGTCCTCAGGTCAGGACCCAGGCGACGGTGGTTCGCCGACGGCGACATCGTCGCCAGCGTCGGGACGCTCTCAGCCCGACGAGATCCGACGCCTTCGAGTCGACCAATCGAGTCGGTTCCTGTCGAACGGCTGCTCTTCGCCGTCTCTTCCAAGACGGCGTGGCGCGCGACTGTCGGCGACTGCAACACCGCCGGGCGAGATCGAGCGGTCAACTGATGGCGGCGCGAGCTGGAAACGAATCGTTCGGACTGGTTCCGCGCCGATCGTGCGGATGGGCGCTCGAGCCAAGCGGCGATCTGTTCACCATTGGCGGTACACGCGGGAGCTGCGCAGTCCGATACACGGCTTATGCCAATGACGGCACGGCTGACGCCTCAGCGACTAGCGCGGTCAACCTGTGGTTCCCCAGCCCAAGGGACCGCGACGAAATCAATGGGCCCGGCGGGACAAAAGCCACTCCATGCAGCTGGTCATGTGATCGGCCTCGCGCCGTTCGACCTGACTCGAGCACTCGTCGTTTGTGACAACGGCGATGCGATGACCAGCCGTAATTCGGGCAGAACCTGGCGGCCGGTCGCGCACGGACCCGAACACGCTCGCTGTCACCGCTGGGTCCGGTCGATATTGGGTTGCCGGAGTCGGCAAGGATTGCGACGGCGTGACGGTGCAATCACTGACCGAAGAGAACGGCAGCCTGACCCGCGGACAAACCCGTTGTGCTCGGGGCCTCAATGTCGCTGGTGGCCAATTGGCAATAGAGCGTCACCGGCAGCACAATCTGGCTTTGGAGCAGGCAGCAGAACGGCAATCTCAACAGATGATGGCGAAACGTGGAAGTAAGCGAGGTCTCAGTGGCGGCTGAACTCGTTTGCCCAGGCTCGGACACGTCGCCCCGATTCATGAAGTGGGTAGTCACTTTGCGCTATCGACAGGGCCCTCCCGAGGTCTTTGGCCGGTGACCTAGCTGATCGTTGGCTCATCTGATGGAACATGCAGCCCACCCGCAAACCCCGTGGCCCATCTGCTCTTCATCCGCCGATCCGCCGGCGAGTCGAGCTCCGAGTGCGCCTACAGCACTGCGCCTGCCTTCAACTCATCGCGTCATCATCGTTCGGGGTACCCTCGCTGACCAACGAGCTGATGGTTAGGGGGGCGATCATCTATGCGGAGTGGATGCGGGCCCGGCTGGTGATGGTGATCCGCTACCTCAGCAACGACAGCCACTCGCTCTCGGGATGCTCGCGTTCATCGACGACAAGTCCGACGACGTCGCGACCTTCCGTGATCCAGGGCCTCGGCCACCAGAGCTACACACGACCCGCGACCCGGCGATCCGCAACGGCTCGGCAAGATCTGGTTGCCCGGCGAGCGGACAAAGATCTGCGCGCTCGGCATGTCCAGCTCACCGACCTGCTCGCCATCCCCGAGCCCAAGGACGCGTCGGCTTGGCAGAAGGCAGGTGTGCGCTGGTGGATGGAGCAGGGTCCGGCGATTACCTCACAGGTAGCAGGCGTACGACAGGCCTGATATTCGCTTGGTGCTTGGGCGCTCTGGATGGCCGCCATGAAGAGCACTGGCTTCGGACCTCGCCCCAAGGCAACTTTGGGGCCGCCGCCGGCATCCCGCCGATCACCTGGTTGGGAACATTGATTTGAAGTCCACGTCATGCCACGACGTCAGCGTTGTTATCCCCACGGTCGGCCGAGCTTCATTGTCTCGAGCTTTGCAAAGTGTTCACGAGCAGCAGGGATGTGCGGCGCGCGCTGTAGTTGTTTGCGATCGGCCCGAGCGGGCACGTGCGATAGGGACACTGCTGGCGGCAGACGACATTCTCATTGTCACCACAGGTGCGCTGGGCGCTTCAACTTGCAGGAATTTGGGTGTCGCGCGATGTGCGGAGTCGCGAGCGGTGGCGTTCCTCGACGACGACGACTGGTGGGAGGCTGACAAAATTGAGCGGCAACTCTCGAGATTGGACGACACCCGGACAGCGTGGTCGTATACGCAACCTGTCTTCCATGCCGCGGAACGAGCAGAAATTCTTCCCTGCAGAGCGCGCTCTGAGGGCGAGACCTGGGCGAGCTATGTTGTTTCTCGAAGCACTCTGAGGCATGGGGACGGATTCCCGTTCAGTCGAGCAGTCTGCTTCTCGACTTCAGACTTGCGCAGCAAGTCACGTGGAGACCAATCGCAAAACACCAGGATTGGGATCTCATCGCCAGACTGGGGGCCCTGAATGACCGCCCGCTGTTTTCGTGCAAGCCCCTTTGACTCACGTCGAGAAACAGGATGCTCAGTCCATTTCAAAGTCACGCAATTGGCTGGCCAGTCTGGAGTGGTATTCCGAGCATCGTCAAAGCCTTTCGCCGAGGTCGAGCGGGGACTTTGTCTGGACACAGATCATTCGGGGTGCACTAGCGGAGAGAGACCGCAAGGGAGTTGTTGCGGCCTCGCCCTCACGAAGAACGGGCGACCGCACTTTATGTCCCTGGTCGTTGGATTGCACGGGCTTCTTGAGGTGCAAAATCTCAAAGTCCGGAGACCGGGGGAAGTCAGGGTGTTAGGACCGGACAGTGATGACGGTCTCGGGCAAGGGGAAAGTCGCCGTTGCCCGCATGGATTGATGATGGCCCCACGCTTACACAACGTGTGGACGCCCGGGGGGCGGCATCTTGGCGCACCCGGAGCCCGGGTTGGGCAGCAGTGGCCGGCCGACCATGGGCCCGATCCCCTTAGATCCCCGCCAACAGGGCCACGACCAGCAACAACCAGCCCGTGGGTCGCGTAAACGAGGTCTCAACTAACCCAGCTACAAAGAGCGTCGCGAGGACACAAAGAGACCACGGTGATACGTCACCAGCAAAGCCACCGATCCTCCGGCCCAACAGCCAAGCGAGTCCCACTATCAACAACGCAGCCATCGGAATTCCTAGCTGGAGAGCAACGTCGACGTACGCATTATGGCTATGATCTACAACGAAGCCGATTTGATAAATGATGCGATATCCTGGTGACGTCTCCTCGTGTTCCACACTGAACCCCAACCCCACCCAATCAGGGGCCGAAGCTCGATCACGTTCCATGCAGCGCGCCAGATGTTCGTTCGACCTGTCAGCGTCACGTCTCTACGAAGAATTCCCGTAAGGGAGGACAAGTTCACGAGGCTTAGCGCCACCGCAACCAACCCCGTCCAAACGATAAGATATCTCTGATGAGTGGCCTAGCAACGATTGATGCTCGCGATGTCACGCGAAACATAACCAAGAGCAGGACGCCGCCCACGAGCATTAGGATTCAGGTCGCCCATTTCGTCGTAATGAGTATCACGGCGTACGTTGCGACGACGGCAACCTTGACCCAAGGGAATCGCCACCGCGCCCGCGGCGAGGCACTACAAAGCTCCGAGCATGAGGATGAACCCGAAGATATTCCTATGCGGATAGTAACTGGTTAGCGCGCCCGCGAAATAGGCTGCGTCTTCACGGCCACGCCCGGGGTATGCCAGAAGAAACAAGACCGATGTGCCAAGAATGAGGTTGAAGCCCAGGATAATGCCTTGAACCATGGCCGCGTGG
>CAVQIU010000006.1:0-25466 GCA_963712625.1 uncultured Actinomycetota bacterium | reverse complement strand
CGGGCGGTGGGTTGAGTGGCATCGGCCTGCGCGTGGTCGGTGGCCCTGGTCGGCCTGGAGGGCCGGATCGTCGAGGTGGAGGCCGACATCGGTGCGGGGCTGCCGCGCACGGTACTGGTCGGACTTCCGGACTCTGCGCTTTATCAGGCACGTGATCGCTGCAAGGCGGCGGTCAGCAATTCCGGCCAAGAGTGGCCGATCTCGCTGCTGACGATCAATCTCAGCCCCGCGACCCTGCCGAAGGCCGGCAGTCACTACGATCTCGCGATCGTCGCTGCGGTGCTCGCAGCGCAGGGCATCTTCCGGGCCGAGGAGCTACGCCGAACGGTCCTCCTGGGTGAGTTGGGGTTGGACGGTCGGGTCCGGCCGGTCCGTGGCGTTCTGCCGGCCACTCTGGCGGCCCAGCAGGCAGGCTTCGCGCGGGTGATCGTGCCGCTGCGCCAGGCCGGAGAGGCGAAGCTCGTCGCAGGGATCGATGTCTTCGGCATCGCCTCGATCACCCAGTTGGTCGCTTTCCTGCGGGGCGAGCCCATGCCGCTGGTCGATCCGATTGAGGTGATGGGCGAACGGGCCGGCAAGCACGCCAAGCGCCGTCTCGACCTGGCAGACGTGGTCGGTCAGATCGAGGCCAAGTGGGCCTGCGAGGTAGCCGCGGCCGGCAGGCATCACATGCTCTTCCATGGCCCGCCTGGCGTCGGCAAGACCATGCTCGCCGAGCGTGTTCCGGGCCTGCTTCCCGACCTTGACGTACCCGACTCCCTCGAGGTCTCGGCGGTGCACTCCCTCGCCGGCTTCAACCTCGCCGACGAGCTGATCACCAGACCGCCCTACAGCGACCCACACCATTCGGCCTCGGTGGCCAGCATCGTCGGCGGCGGCCAGCGGATGGCCAGGCCGGGCGCGATCTCGTGCGCACACAAAGGCGTGCTCTTTCTCGACGAGGCGCCCGAGTTCCAGCCGGCCGTCATCGAGGCGCTTCGTACGCCACTGGAGTCCGGCATGATCACCCTCGGACGCAGCGAGGTGCATGCCCGCTACCCAGCACGCTTCCAGCTGATCTTGGCCGCCAATCCTTGTCCGTGCGGTCAGGCGGCGACGCCAGGCGCTCATTGCCAGTGTTCCCCGATGGTGGTGCGCCGGTACGCGGAGAAGATCTCCGGGCCGATACGCGACCGCATCGACATCAACCAGGCGTTCCTGCCTCTGCGCAAGACCTATCTGAAGGCGACGCTGCAGCGCACCGAGTCCTCGGCTGCGGTCGCCGAGCGCGTACTGGAGGCTCGTGATCGGCAGCGCCGGCGCCTGGCCGGCAGCGGCTGGCAGACCAATAGCGAGGTTTCCGGGACCTACCTGCGCCGGCACCTGCCGCTTCCGGACGGCCTGCAGACCGTCGATGAAGCGGTCGACCGCGGCCGGCTCAGCGCCCGCGGCGTCGACAAAGTTCTTCGACTGGCCTGGACCGTTGCCGATCTTGCGGGTCGCGACAAGCCGGGCCGTGATGAGCTCGCGATCGCGCTGGCCATGCGGCGGGGTGAGCAGCCGGGGACGGCACGGAGGGAGGTGGGTTGAGACCATGATCACGTCGGATCGCAGAGCGCGAATGATGCTCTCGTGCGCCATAGACGGCGGTGATCCCGCAGTCGCTGAGCTGGTGCAGAACCTGGGGCGGAAGGCGCCTGGGCCAAGATCATCGAGGGGGTGCTGGGCGAACCGGCCGCCCAGCGCGCCGCGCGGGTCACGTCGAGGTGTTCGAGCGGCTGGCCGAAGCAGCGGCGGCGCGTTTCATCGTTCCCGGCGACGACGAGTGGCCGGCCGGGCTTGATGATCTGCGACATGCCGAGAGCATTCAGCGCCGCGGTGGCGAGCCGGTCGGTCTGTGGCTCCGCGGTCCTGGCCATCTCGCTCACCTCATGGAGCGGTCGGTCGCGATCGTGGGCTCACGGGCGGCAACGGCGTACGGGAACGGCATTGCAGCCGATCTGGCTGCAGATCTGGTCGAGCAGGGAGTGACCGTGCTGTCCGGTGGCGCCTTCGGCATCGACGTGGCGGCGCATCGCGGGGCGCTTGCCGCAGGCGGACCGACGGTCTGCGTGCTGGCCAATGGCGTCGATGTGGCCTACCCGCCTGGCAACGCCTCGATTTTTGACACCCTGGCCAAGGACCAGCTGCTGGTATCAGAGCTGCCGCCGGCTGCTCATCCCACGCGGGTGAGGTTCCTTGCCCGCAACCGGCTGATCGCGGCCATGTCCCGCGGCACTGTGGTGGTCGAGGCGGCGCTGCGTTCGGGCGCCCGAAATACCGCTGGCTGGGCCCTCGGTTGCGGACGCCCCCTGATGGCGGTCCCTGGTCCGGTCTATTCCCGGGCCTCGACGGCCCCGCACCTGATGATCCGTAACGGGCAGGCGGTGCTGGTGACCTCGGCGGCGGAGGTCCTGGAGCTGATCTCCGAGATGGGTCAGGCGATGCTGCCCGCTCGCCCATGGTCAGACCCGAGCGACCGATGCGCTCACCGAGACCCAGCTCGCGGTGTTCGAAGCCATTCCGGCTCGCCGTCGCGCCTCCGTCGGAGACATTGCCCTCGCCGCCGGCGTCAGTGTTCCAACCTGCCTGGGTGCGCTGACCGCACTCGAGTCCGCCGGGCTCGTGGAAGGTGACGAACGAGGATGGCTGGTCGCCGTCGGCGGCCCATCGAGGATGATCAGCCATGCGCCCTGAGCCTTCGACGCAGTCGGCAGCTCCGCGCGGGCGCCGCCGTGGATGGCCTAGCGAGCTTTCGTCAGGAATGTCCGCAGCAGTGGTCCAGCAGTGGCCGAGCCTGACTTGCCATCGTTGACAAAGACCGCAACCGCGAGATCGCCTTGTGCGGCGATCATCCAGGCGTGGGTCTTCAGCGGCTTCGATGTGCCGTACTCCGCCGTGCCGGTCTTGGCCAGCACCGCGGGACCGGGGAGATTGCCGAGCACTCGGCCGCTGCCCTCGGTCACCACAGCTCGCATCATCTCGCGCAGCTGCCGGGCCTCCTGATCAGTCAGTGGCTTTCCCTTCGAGGTGGCCTGCTGGCCCTCGACGAGGTGCGGGATCACTGTCTCGCCTGCCGCCACCGATGCGACCACAGCAGCCATCGCCATCGGCGATGCCTCGACCTTGCCTTGACCGATCATGGCGGCGGCGCGGCCGGTAGCTGTCGGATCGTCTGGGCACTGAGCCGAAGAAGGACGGGAAGCCGACGTCGTAGTCGATGCCGAATCCCAAGGAACCGGCTGCCTCGGCCAGTGAGCGACTGGTCGAGTTTGCCTCGCTGGCCGATGAACGCTGTATTGCACGACTGTGCGAGCGCCGTCCGCAATGTGATCGTGCCCTGCTGGCTGCGCGGATAGTCGCTGTAGTTGCTGAACTTCCGGCCGTCGACGGTGACGGTTGGCGGGCACCTGACCGTCGACCGCGGAGTCAGATCAGCTCGCAGCAGGGCCAATGCGGAGACGACCTTGAAGGTGGACCCCGGAGCCGCCCGACCCACTGTGGCGAGAGACTGCCCACGATTGCCTCGACCGTTCGCGGCGGCCACGATTGCCCCTGTCGATGGACGGATGGCGACCAGCGCGCTGGCTGGCTTGGTCTCCGCCAAAGTCTTTTCCGCAAGCTTCTGCAGCCCGACGTTGAGCGTGGTCGTCAGCGGTTTGCCCGGCACCGGCTTCACCTCGAATAACACGACCGGTTCGGCTTCCGCGGCAGGCGATGGAGTCGGAGAGGGGCTTGCCGAGCTGCCGCTCGGCTTGGCGGCTGCCAGTCGCACCTGTACGCCGGGGTTCCGCGCATCTGCGCGTCGTAGCGCTTCTGCAATCCGGATAGCCCGACCTGGTCCCCGGCCACGACCGCGCCGCCGGACTCGTCGACATCGTCCTTTGTTGCCTCGCCGACGGTACCGATGATGGGTCGCGCGAAATCTCGTGTCGGAGCGAGCATCTGGCCCGTGCGGATGGAAAGCGCCCCGGGGATGGCGCGGATCCGGAGCCGAGTGGCAGGTCAGCAGCGTCCATGCGCAGCACGATGGCTGGAACGAAGGCGCTCGCTGCCCGCAGCCGCCACCTCCTCCGCGTACGCCTTCGGGTTGATCTTGACCACTTTGGCGAGCCGGATCGCCGACGCCTTGGCCTTGTCGCCGCTCACCTTCGACTTGTCGATTCCGATCCGGAATACCGGCCGGTCCTCCACGATAGGAACGCCGTCCTCCCCCAGCAGCTCCCCGCGCTCGGGATTGAGGCGCCGCTGCGACAGTCGGTTCGTGCCGTCGAGCTGGGGCTGCACGATGCTGGGCTGCCAGCTTGTCTTCCACTGTCCTGACTCCTTGGCCAGCTTGGCCTCGGTCGCGTACGTCCACCGCTTCAGGAACGCCGGGAAAGGTCCAGGTGAACGACAACTTGGCGGTTGCGATGGAGCCGTCCCGCGAGACAGACGCGACGGCAACGGTCGGCTTCAGCGGGCCCATGCCGGCGACGAGCGGTTGGAACAGATCGTTGACCGCTGGGCCGGAGGAGCCGACGAACGGTATCGGCGAGAGATCCTTCGCACTGAGACCGGCCGCGAGTGCGGCGGCCGCCTGGTTAGCAGCGTCGCCGTTGCGGTTCGGATTCGGAAGCGGAAGAGAGATTCCGCATCCGGCCACCGCCAGGACGAGGACGAGCAGCAGGCATCCGAAGCGGATGGATCGAACCTGGGTCTGTCGGTGGGCCGAACTCAGAGACACCGGGTCATCCTGCCACTTGTCTCCGCCATGGGTAGTGTCGCGGCCATGGGCATCTACGCTAAGCGTCCGGCCAGGATGATTGGCCAGCTGTTGGAGACGGTTTCGTTCTGCTCTGGACGATCGGCTGGGCCATCGTCGGAATCTTCGTCCACCGAGTGATCGAGGTGTTGGCTACCCCCGCCAGGGAAACGGCGAGGACCGCAGTCCGATTGGCCGAGAACTTTCGACAGGCCGCGGAGGAAGCGGCCAAGGTGCCGGTCGCCGGTGACCAGCTGCGGCGTCCCTTCGACTCTGCCGCGGTGACCCTCGGCAATCTGATCACCTCTGCCAACGAGCAGGTCCAAAGCATCGAACAGCTGGCGCTGATCGTCGGCTGGCTGGTCTTTCTGATTCCCGTGACGATTGTGGTGGCCTTCTGGCTGCCGCGCCGGATCCGGTTCTATCGGCAGGCTCGGGCCTCTCAGGTCTTCTTGGACGAGCTTGCCGACCTCGACCTCTTCGCACTCCGGGCGATGGCGGTCCAGCCGCTCTACGTGCTGGCCGAGATCAGCGACGACCCTGTTCAGGCCTGGCGATCCGGCGATCGGGAGGTGATCAACCAGTTGGCCGAGCTCGAGTTGAGACGCAACGGACTCCGCCTTCCTGACACCTTGCGTGTCTCGGCCAGCGAGGCCAGTATCAGGTGACAAGGGGGAGATGGTCAGGTGAACCGGCAGCACCTACCACGCCGTGCATGCAATGGTGGCAAACGCCAACGAGCTCACCACCTACCAAGTTTCTGCTGACCAGGGAGGTCGAGCATGTCCGTCAACCGCCACCTGGTCGGGCTGCTGCTTGGTGCCGAGGAGGACTGGCCGCAGGCTTTCGAGGCCATATCGAGCCGTATCGGAGTTTTCCAGTACGCCGGTGCTGATCATGTTCTGGACACGGAACGAGTGCGCATCCACCCCTTCAATCTGCGGGATCGGGCCCGCCATCAGGTGGTGATCGACCGTCTGGCGTATTGGTACTACCACCCGCGGGAGTGGCTGAAGAAGGTGGCGTTGATGGACGACGTCTACCTGATGAACTCTCCGTTCACCTTCCAGTCGATGGAGAAGCACTCGGCGTACTGCGCGCTGATCCGGCTCGGCATGAACGTGCCGGACACGGTCCTCGTGCCCTACAAGAACCCGATCGACAACGTGCGTTGGGCGTACACGTCGCGCAACTACAACGACCCCTTCGATCTCGTCGCGATCGCCGATGAGATGGGTTATCCGCTCTTCATGAAACCTTTCGACGGTGGTGGCTGGCGCGGGGTGTCCAGGGTCAAGAACGAGGCCGAACTGATGGCGGCGTACGACGACTCCGGCGAGATGCTGATGCATTTGCAGAAGTCTGTCGAGCCCTACGATGTCTTCGCGCGAGCACTGACCATCGGGCCCGAGACGATGGTCATGCATTTTCGGCCAGACCAGCCGATGCACGACCGCTACGTCGTTGACCATGAGTTCCTCTCTGCCAAAGTCGGCAATGAGGCGACCACGATCACCCAGACCGTGAACGCCTTCTTCCGCTGGGAATTCAACTCCTGCGAGATGCTGGTGCAAGGCGACACCGTGATACCCATCGACTACGCCAACGCGTGCCCTGACGTGGCCGTGACCTCACTGCACTACTACTTTCCGTGGGCCATGAAGTCGTTGATCAAATGGACTGCGTTCTGTGCCGCAACTGGGCGTCGCGCGAAGCTGCACGTCGACACCGAGCCGTGGTTCGCGATTGCCGATGATCAAGATCTGGACTACGAGGCAAAGCTCGTTCGCTACCAAGAGCTCGCAGACGAGCACTTCGAGAAGGAGCGCTATCTGGACTTCTGTGCCACTGCGCTGCCGGAATCGATGACCTGGTGCTCGAATGGGTGTCATCGGCCGACTTCGACCGGATGCTCCTCGAAACGATCACCCAGACCTATCCCGAACACGAGCGCGAGTGGTTCATCGGCCACTTCCGCGGCCTGGTCGGCATGTGGGTCAGTGATCAAAAACAGGTCACTGTCTAGGATTCGATGCGTCGTGCCCTCGCTGGGCGACGACGAATATTCGCCGGAACGGCAGACCACCGTGCCGTAGGGTCCTGTCGGGTATGCCGCGTTCAACAGCTCCTGATACTCAGCGACGAACTGTGCCCGAAGATCATCGGGCAGCGCCTGCAGCACCGGCCGGGCTCCGGTCCCTGATATCCAGCGGAAGACCGGATTCGGCCCGCTCAGTACGTGAACGTAGGTCGTCTCCCAGGCATCAACCGAGCACCCCAGACCGGCAAGATCATCCAGATAGGACGCCGCATCGGCCGCGTCCGGCCAGGCGACCTCGGTCAGCAGTGGCGCATAGCGCGGGTCGGCGGCCAACTGACGAAGCAGCCGATGACTCGGCTCGGCGAAGTTTCCCGGCACCTGGAAGGCGAGCCATCCATCGGGGGAGAGCGTTGAGACCAGGAAGGGCAGCAGCTCGCGGTGTCTGGGTACCCACTGCAATGTCGCATTGCTGATGATCACGTCCACGCTTGTCTCGGGCCGCCAGTCACGAAGATCCTGCAGCTGAAATCTCACCCGTGGCCCGGCGAACTCGGCGGCCCGGGTGATCATCTCTGGGGATGAGTCCAGCCCGAGAATCTGCGCGTCGGGCCAACGATCGGCCAACGAGGCGGTGAGCTGACCAGGTCCGCAACCAAGGTCGACCACCACCGTCGGATGGGCGGCGTTGACCCGGCTCAACAGATCGACGAATGGACGAGATCGCTCATCGGCGAACTCCAGGTAAGTCGTGGGATCCCAGCTGGGCATCAGTTCCGGCGATGGTAGGCCTCACGCCACGTCGGCACGCTCGGCTTCCACGCGAGAGTCATCCCAGCCTCGCGGGGAGTTCGGTTGGCCTTGCGATTGTTGCAGCGGGTGCAGGCGGCCACGGTGTTCTGCCAGCTGTTGGTGCCGCCGCGGGACTGGGGCAGCAGATGATCAACAGTGTCGGCGAGGCCCTGACAGTAAGCGCAGCGATGATGATCACGGCGTAGCACTCCACGCTTGGACCAAGCGGGCGTTCGGGCGTACAGGAAAGTCGTCTTGACGTAGCGGATCAGTCGCAAGCACCAGAGGCCATGGGTAAGGGCCGATGTGATGTCCGTCGCGGGCTTCCTCGACGATGGCAACCTCGCGGACCAGCATCCGAATGGCGTGCTTGATCGAGACCGTGTGCAGGGCCGTGTTGTCGGTGTTGAGAACAATCACCGCAGACATGACCGCACCTCCGTCCGCTTCATCTTGGGCCCAAGAGTGCACAAAGCCAGCCCTGCTGACATTTTAGGGCTGTCATTGGGATTATGGCGGGTCTGGTCAAGACAGAGCGATAACGCAGCTGTGAGTGTCACCGGCTCCTGGCGAAGCGACAGCGTGAGTGTCAGTCGTCTTGACTATTCTCGAATACATGTTCGATTATAAGGGAGTGTCATCGCAACCCGCATCGCACATCGCTCTGCCCGAGCTGCGAGCGTCGGCATTACGCTCGCAGCTCCCAACAACACGAGAGCTGCGAGCAGCTCCCAACAACACCGAGCGGCGAGCAGCTCCCAACAACACCGAGCGGCGAGCAGCTCCAAACAACACCGAGCCGCATCCACGAGCTGCAGCAGCGTGTGCAACGGATGCAGGGCCCTGCGGTCTCCCGCACCTTGGAGTCGTTACCGGGCTTGTCAGGAGTCATTCAGCTCAGGACGGGGGAGGCGTACGCGGTAGACAGCCCGAGCCTGGCGACAGCTCTCGTCGCAGGTCCATCGCAGGCTGGAGAGTGGATTGCCTTCGTAGGAGTCCCTGATCTCGGGCTGGAGGCGGCGGCCAGTTCGGAATCGATCTCGATCGGACCGTTGTGGTGCCGCGTCCCGGTGAGCTGTGGCTGAGCGTGACGGCTGGTCTGCTGGATGTGGCCGCTGTCGTGATCGTGAAGCCTCCCGCGCCGGTCACCGCGCAGCAGGCCGAACGGCTGAAGTCGCGGCTGCGAATGAAGGATGCGGCATTGGTGTGCTGGGGAGAGTGGCCAAGGCCCGACGCGACTTTGACCATTACCGAATCTTCCTGGCTCGGGCTCGGTCGCGGACATGGCCGACTGACGGCTCGTCGCGTCGTGGTCTCGGTTCGCCAGGGCGGCCCGGTGCGTCACGTACCGCTTTGGCTTCCGGGCGTCGACCAGCAAATAGCCGAACGTGATCATGAGGTGATTCCGCTCGTCGTTGCTCAGGCGGGATGACACATGACCGCCGTGAAGCCAGATGATCAGCGGAGTGTCCTGACCATCAGCGGCGAGCGATCAGACACTCCCACGAGACAGCCTCCGCGAGCGGCCGACACCAAGCGAGCGGAGAGACAAATGGCTGTCTGGTGTCCTGATTGGCCGGTTGTCGCCGCCGCAGTTCAGCTGGGCTTGAGTTTGCAGCTGCCGCTTGCCGTCTTCGAGCACGGTGAAGTGTTCGCCTGCTCAGCGATCGCCAGAGTCGAGGGTGTCCGGCGTGGCATGCGGCGTCGTGACGCGTCGGCACGTTGTCCCGAGTTGATCGTTCTGGAGCGGAACGCCGCGAGTGAAGTTCGGACCTTCGAGAGTGTGCTGGCGGCGATCGAGGAGATTTCGGCAGGCGTGGCACCGGTACGCCCTGGGTTGTGTGCCCTCCGTGTGCCGAGCCGCTTCTACGGCGGCGAACGCGAGGCGGCTGCCGTCGTGGCAGAGCATCTGGTCGGTGCCGGAATCTGGGATTTCCGAATTGGGATTGCCGACGGCATCTTCGCCGCGGAGCATGCGGCGCGCCGCGCCGCAGCTCAGGACTGCTGGATCATTCCATGTGGTGGCTCGGCGGTCTTCCTCGCTGGCTTGTCGATCGGTGTTTTGGAGAACGCCGAGCTGGTCACGTTGCTGCGACGGCTTGGTATCCGCAGTCTCGGAGACTTTGCTGCATTGGCCTCCCGTGATGTGCTCACCCGCTTCGGCCGGGAAGGAGCCTTACTTCATCGATTAGCGCGCGGACTGGACAACCGCCCGATCGTCTCCCGGCGGCCACCTCTCGATATGGATCAGCGGGTGTTGTTCACTCCCGCGCTGGAGACGGTCGAACCGATCGTGTTCAGCACTCGGCAAACCGCCGAAAGGCTGGTCGCTGAGCTTGCCCACCACGGCCTGGTCTGCACTGAGGTCCGCATCGAGGTGGTGACCGAGGGCGGCTGGACGGGATCGAGAGTCTGGGCACACTCGCGCTGGTTCGCAGCTAGCGACCTGATCGATCGGATCTATTGGCAGCTCCAAGGAGACCCCGCTCCGGAGCCGGTTTGTGAGTTGCGGCTGTTTCCGGAGTCGGTCGAATCACTGGCTGATCATGGTGAGGGCCTGTGGGGGAGCGCGCTGAACGAGCATGTCGAACGAGGAATCGCTCGACTGCAGGGCATGCTCGGCCCCGAGGAGGTTTTGGCTCCCTCGCTCCAAGGTGGGCGCAATCCGCGAGACCGCCAGTTGCTCAGCCCATGGGGCGAACGACGGTCGACCCAGCGCAATCACCAGCTGCCGTGGCCAGGCACCATCCCACCGCCCGCGCCGGCTCGGGTCTTCTCCGCCCCGATGCCGTCGGTCGTGCTGAGCGAGGACCACAGACCGGTGAGCATCACTGATCGTGGACTGGTGAGCGCCGCACCGGCCTTTGTCGGCATCGGCGAGGAGTCCGAGCTGGTGCCGATCGATGCCTGGGCTGGTCCATGGCCAATTGACGAACTGTGGTGGGACCCGGACCAAGCACGCCAGGTTGCGAGGTTTCAGGTCACCGGCCTTGACGGCAGCGCCTGGTTGCTGATCGTGGAGAACGACCAGTGGTGGACGGAAGCACGCTATGACTGAGTTCGCGATGTTCGCGCCGCCGATCTGCAGGAGGAGATGGTGGAATAACGCTTTTCCGTTCCGCCAGATCCGACGAAGACGGCGGCTACCCAGCGAACATCGCTGCGAGCGGAGCGAGCAATCAACAGAGCAGCGGGTTGAGCGAGCAATCGAACCGAGCTCGCTCAGTTCGGATGGCTCGCTCAGTTCGGATGGCCCGCTGCGACTATCCATGGCCCGCTCAATCCGATGGCCCGCTCAATTCCGATGGCCCGCTCAATTCCGATGGATTGAGCGCCTGACATGGGCTGGAACAACCCACCGATCCCCTGGCGCGAACTCGAGCGTCGGATGTCTGGGCGGCCCATGCCAGACAACTCCGCGGACAATCCAGACGGCGACAATGCTCCTGGTTACTCGCACAAACGGCCGCGCCGTACGAGCCCGACGAGCAGCGGGTCAAGCGTCCAAGCGGCCAGTTGTGCCGTACGCGGAGCTGCACTGTCACAGCAATTTCAGCTTCCTGGATGGAGTGAGCGATCCCGAGGAACTGATCGAGGAGAGCGTTCGACTCGGACTTGACGCGCTGGCGATCACCGATCACGACGGCTTCTACGCCGCTTCCCGCTTCGCGGAGGCAGCCCTCGCGTACGATCTGCGCACCATCTATGGCGCTGAGCTGTCGCTTGGGCTCACCACACCTCAGAACGGTGTGGCCGACCCCGAAGGCGAGCATCTCCTGGTGCTCGCTCGCGGTGTCGAGGGATACCATCGGCTCTCCGGAGCGATCACCGAAGCCCAGCTGAGGGGCGACGAGAAGGGGCGTCCTCGCTATATCGAGGAGGAGCTCGCCGAGCAGTCAGGTGGCAACTGGATGATCTTGACCGGCTGCCGTAAAGGGGCCGTACGACAGGCATTGATCACATCCGGTAGGTCAGCGGCAGCGGCGGAGCTGGACCGGCTGACGGCGCTTTTCGGCCATGATCATGTTGTCGTCGAGCTCATCGATCATGGATTGCCGACAGACTCCGATCTCAACGACGCTCTGCTGACCTTGGCCCATGATCACAAGCTGCCGGTGGTGGCCACCAACAATGTGCACTTTGCCACCCCTGATGGTGGTCGTCTCGGAGCCGCACTGGCCGCCGTACGCGCCCGCAGAAGCCTGGCCGATATGGACGGCTGGCTGTCCGGACCTGGTGCCCATCTGCGCTCCGGGGCGGAGATGGCGCAGATCTTCGCGCGCTACCCAGGCGTCGTGGAGCGGACGATCGAGATCGCCGATCAGTGTGCGTTCGACCTGAAGCTAGCCAAGCCGAGGCTTCCCAAACTGCCGGTGCCCGATGATCAAACTCCGATCAGCTGGTTGCGGGAGTTGACGCGTCGAGGTGCGGACAAGCGCTACGCACACATCCGCGAACAGGCAGAAGAGCGGCTGCGCAAAGAACTCGCAGTGATCGAGGAGAAGGACTTTCCCGGCTACTTCTTGATCGTGCACGAGATGGTGGAGTTCGCCAGAGAAAACGGGATTCTCTGCCAAGGCAGGGGGTCTGCAGCCAATTCGGTTGTCTGCTACGTGCTGGGCATCACCGCGGTCGACCCCATCGCGTTCAAGCTGCCCTTCGAGCGCTTTCTGTCAGCCACGCGCGATGAAGAGCCGGACATCGATGTCGACTTTGACTCTGATCGGCGCGAGGAAGTGATTCAGGAGGTCTATCGCCGCTATGGACGCCGCAATGCCGCCCAGGTGGCCAATGTGATCAGCTATCGGCCACGATCGGCGGTTCGCGACATGGCCAAGGCGCTCGGCTACTCCACCGGTCAGCAAGACGCCTGGTCCAAGCAGATCGACTCCTGGGGGACGCTCCCGATCAGTGATCTGGAAGATGATCACGAGAGCGCAGCAACGACCAACGCCACAGCAGTTCTGGATCACCAGATTCCGGATCAGGTTGTGGATCTGGCCGAGCAGCTGTTGAAGGCACCCCGCCACCTTGGGATTCACTCCGGCGGCATGGTGCTGACCGAGCGTCCGGTGGGCGAAGTCTGTCCGATCGAGCGCGGCCGAATGGACAACCGGACCGTGCTGCAGTGGGACAAGGACAGCTGCGCGTGGATGGGACTGGTGAAGTTCGACTTCCTGGGGCTGGGCATCCTGGCCGCCATCCAATACACCTTCGACCTGGTGGCGACGAGGGTGGGGGAACGCTGGACCCTCGACACCATGCCCAAAGAAGAGCCGGGCGTCTACGACATGTTGTGTCGTGCCGACTCGATCGGGGTCTTCCAGGTCGAGAGCCGAGCTCAGGTCGGAACTCTGCCGCGACTGCTGCCTCGACGGTTCTATGACCTGGTGATCGAGGTCGCGCTGATTCGCCCCGGACCGATTCAGGGCGGCGCTGTTCACCCCTACATTCGGCGGGCGACAGGCCGAGAGGAGGTCACGTACCTGCATCCGGCACTGGAGCCAGTGCTGGAGCGGACCAAAGGCGTGCCGCTGTTTCAGGAGCAGTTGATGCAGATCGCGATGGCGGTTGGCGGCTGCACTGGTGATGACGCCGATCTGCTGCGTCGGGCCATGGGATCCAAGCGAGGCGTGGAGAAGATCGAACGGCTGAAGGACAAGCTCTACGCGGGAATGGCCAGCAATGGGATTACCGGTGAGCTGGCTGACGACATCTACAGCCGAATCCAAGCCTTTGCCAACTTCGGCTTCGCCGAGAGCCACGCGATCAGCTTCGCCTTGCTGGTCTACGCATCCTCCTGGCTCAAGCTGCACTACCCAGGAGCGTTTCTGGCCGGCTTGCTCCGGGCACAGCCAATGGGCTTTTACTCGCCGCAGTCACTGGTCGCTGATGCGCGTCGGCACGGCGTAGCGGTGCTGCGCCCCGACATCATGCTGTCTGAGGTCGATGCCGACCTCGAGCTGATCGAGCACCGGCAGGATGGTCCAACAGGCCCCGACAGCTGTGTGCAGCGCGTTCAACTCGAGGTTGGGCCCCTTCGTACGGTCTGCTCCGGACCGCACCCGCGAGCATCGTCGTGATGGCAACTTTGCCGTCAGGCTGGGGCTTACCGAGGTGCAGGGCATCGGACGCGAGCTGGCCAAGCGAATTGTCGAGGAGCGCTGCAAGGCACGGTTCACCGACATCAACGACGTGGTACGCCGGACAGGGCTCACCGTGCCGCAAACGGAAGCCTTGGCCACGGCGGGAGCCTTTGACTGCTTTGGACTGTCGCGTCGCCAGGCGCTGTGGAACGCCGGATATGCCGACAATGATCAAACCCTGCCAGGTACGGCTATCGATGCCAGCCCGCCCGCGCTGCCTGGGATGAGTGTTGTTGAGCTGACTCTTGCCGACCTATGGGCAACGCGGATTTCACCGGATGATCATCCGGTGCAGCACTTACGTCCAGTGCTTGATGATCACGACGTGGTGCCGATCAATCAGCTCGGCGCGGCGTACGCGGAGCGTCGGGTGCGGGTTGCGGGTCTGGTGACCCACCGGCAGCGGCCCTCCACGGCAGGCGGGGTCACCTTCCTCAATCTTGAGGACGAGACCGGAATGCTCAATGTGGTCTGTTCTACCGAGCTATGGAGGCGTTTTGGCAGGGTCGGCAGGAACGCGTCAGGCATGATCATTCGCGGCAGAGTGGAGCACAGCGATGGCGTGACCAACCTGGTTGCCGAACGGCTACAGCCGTTGAGTTCGGTCTATCCCGAAGCGAGAGGCATCCTGCCGTCCAGGCACCGCTCCCGTGACTTCCGCTAGCGCGGCGTGGGCCTTTGATCCGACGTCGGGTTCTGCGGCGGATAGGAGGCCTGAGGAACGGCAGTTTCCGGCCTCGGGTCGTAGATAGCGCCAGCCGGCGAGCTCGGCAACAACGCGAAGATCATTATGATCAGGCTTCCCAGATAGGGAATGAGCAGGAAGAGCGCAAAGAGCCCGCTGTATCCAGCGTCGTGCAGTCGCCGGACGGTCAAAGCGAGCGTAGGCACGATGATCCCGAGGAAGAAGACGGCGAACACAATGATCAGCGGTATCGCGAGGAGTCCCGGAGTCCGACCTCCATCTCGTGACGTCGCTGTGCCGACCGCGAATGCCAGCAGCCCAAGCACGAGGTAGGTGAGGAAGGTGAACAGGGTCCACCACCAGTACTCGCTGCGACTGGCACGGCCGGCAAACGTGGCGTACTTCTTGAAGCCTCGCGCGATGGCGCCGCCGAAACTGATGCCGTAGTGCGGCAGCTCAAGGGGTGGCTGTGTCGGTCGGCTGACATCTGAAGGCTGAGGCTGGTAGCTCACTGCTGATTGTTCCTCCGGTACATCCGAGGACCGACATCACTGGAAAGCACAAAGGTTATCCGCCGCGGCTGAAGAGGCCGACCGCCCAGCGGATCGAGCGTCGCCGATCCGATTCACAACATCGGAAAAGGACCTTACGTCATGTCCAACTGGTCGTCCGCGCGAGTTGCCGGAGCAACGCCAGGCAGAGCGGAAAGATAGCGACTGATCTGCACTTCCGACCAGCCGTGGGCCTCGCGCAGCCCAGCCGCCATCGCCGCCAGGTAGGCCGCGCTCGGAGCCGCCAACATTGGAGCGGTATCACGGTCGCGGGTAAAGGTCACGAGAGGCACTCCTTGGTGCTCACCAACGCGGACCAAAATCGAGTAGCCGCCGACACCCGACGCTGTATCGGTCACCGCGGAAGCTGGGTGCCAGGTCCAGGCTCATCCCGGGTGATCGTCGGGTTTCCTGGGCGAGGACGTCGACGAACTGCTCGGTGGTAATCAGGTAAGCCCTCGCCGCCGCCTGACCCTGGGCACGAGGATCGTAGAACGCCATTCCAGCTCGCCAGCCTGAGGAGCGGCCGGCGAAGTAGACGCCGCCGCTGATCAAGAGTCCGAAACTGTCGGAAGGATCGCTGCAGTCTCGGCACCCTGGAAAGTCACGCTCACTGCCGTCGGGTCGGCCACCACGAAGATAGTAGGAGAACCGTTCCCGACTCAGGTTCGAACCGTAGGCGACATACCAAATGCGATTCACGACACCTCGCTACGCAGGCAGCCTACTTTCCTCCCGGGCTGCGGCCGCCTCGGCAAGCAGCACCCGCTTGGCCTCCTCGTAGATGTGCATGGCTTCTTCAGGCGACTGCCCGACCGCGGTCACTCCTATTCGCCCGTACTCGGTGAGCGAGCTGATCATGTGGAAGACGACTCCGGTCTGCCGTGACTGGTCGAAGTGCAGCCCGTGCCGCGCCACGATATCGAACAGGTCCTCTACAGCCAGCGCCCGAAGCTCATCGCTCTCGAGATGATCAGTTGCCACCAGATGCCGCTGCTCACCGCCCGGAAGCAGGAACTGACCGGACGCACCGTCGTACGAGCCGTCGGTGAGGAACTGCAACGTGAGGAACGGGTGGGTGGTGCCGCCCTTTCGCAGGTTCAGCTCAATGGCGTACGCCGACCACTCGTCGGCGGCGTCCCGCTTCACCACGAAATCGACTGCGAAGCGACCGAGGGCACCCTCTTTGGCGAGGCGTTCCCCGATCGCGATCGCCGGCTTACTGATCAGCCGCGAGTAGGCCGGGTCAGCCGGGAAAATGCATCCGAGATAGCTCTGTCCACTCGCGCCGCCCAGCAGCTGATCATGAGTGGAGAGCAGTTCGACGCTGCGGTCAGGACGCACCCGGAGTTGGACGCTTGGGCTGCGTAACTCCTCGCCTACGATCCGCTCTTCGACGATTCCGCCTTTCTCTTCGAACTTCGCTTCGTACGCCGCCATCGGCGTAACTGCCAATTCGAGCTGCATCGATCGAACGCGTTGAGCTACGTGGGAGCGACGATCCGAGCCACGCGTATCGGTTATCCCCCTCAGATCCACCAGGGCATTGCCCGCTCCGGATACCCCTTCGTTCAGCTTGACGATCACCTCTGTGATGCCCGGCCGCTCCTCGAGCATTCCAACGATCGCGTCAGTCACCTCTTCGAAGCTATGGAGGTCCTCCATGCCGAGCGGATGCGTTATGCCCTCCTCGGCGAAGAGTCGCCGACAGCCCGTCTTGCTACCAAGGTCGGCGAGCCGGGGGTCGGCGCCGTACATCGGGATGCCGAGGGTTAGCGCGATGTCTCGTTCGAGCCCGGTGGTGTTGTAGGGGATGAGGTGGCAGCGCTGCCTGTTCGGGATCATCGCGGCGATCTTTGCGAGCATCCGAGGTCGGCCCAGGAGCTTCTCGCTCAGGGGGTGTGGTGACGAGTCGTCAATCGACACCAGAGTCAACCTGGCCATGGCATGGCTGGGGATCACACCGGGCAGCAGCGCGAGGTAGTACTCCACGATGCTCGGCTTGATCGGCATCGAGGTGACGTAGATCATGCGCAGCCGCGGCTGACGCAGCAGCAGCAGCAGGAACAAGAACCGCTCCTCGAATGCCTGCGCCAAACTCCCTGAGCCGGGCACCGCTCGGTCGAGAGTGACCGATGGCACGACAATCACCGACTCATCCTCGAAATTGAGTCGCCAGGCGTCCCAGACGGCCGGCATCCGCTGCTGCACCCTTGCGAAGAGACGATTGCGTTCGATCTCGTTCAAGTCGGATAGGCGCGGCGACGTCGTTTCGCTGTCGGCGTCAAGCTGTGTCACGATGGCACCTCCGCTGAGTTGTTGATCATGCGAGACACGCTGTACGCGGGAATCGACCTGCTGAATCCTCGTAGCTCCAGGACACCGACCGATTCGCCGACCGCATGGTTTTCGACCGCATGGAAGACCCTCTGAGCGACCAGGATCTGTCCGGGGTGGGCCTCGCCGCACAACCGGGCTGCAAGGTTGGTGACGGTGCCGATCGCCGCGTAGTCGTAACGTCCTTCATAACCGATGCGACCCAGTGTGGCGAAGCCTTGAGCTATCCCTATGCCGAAGCCGAGATCATGGCCGACTCGACTCCAGCCGTCGGTCAGTGTTCCCACTCGGTCACGCATAGCCAGCGCCATCTCTACTGCTCGTCGTGCGGGCTCATCGAGGGGAATCGGGTCGTTGAAGAACACCATCAGCCCGTCACCCGTGAAGCGCTCCAGAGTTCCCTGGTAACGGAAGATCAACTCGCCCAACGCAGCGTGGTACTCCTCGAGCACCGCCATCACCTCTTCAGGCTCACTTGACTCAGCGAACGCCGTGAATCCTCGTAGATCGCAGAACACCACGACGATCTCGCGACGGTGACTCCTCAAGAATGAGTCGTCGCCTGAGTTGATCACCAGCTCCGCCACCTGCGGGGAGAGGAACCGTCGCAGCCGGTTTACCCGCTGCAGATCCTCCAACTGTGTCTGCACGCGGGCCCCCAGCTCGGCGTTCCACTGAGCCAACTCAGCCGCCTGCCGGGTGATGGTGTCGTGGTACCGCTTGAGCCGAGCCAACGACGCCACTCTGGCCAGCAGCTCGCCCTGGTGGAACGGTTTGCTGACGAAGTCGTCGGCTCCAGCCTTGATAGCCCGCGTCTTCTCGTAGTCTCCGCTCGCGGTGATCATGACGACCGGGAGAAACGCCGTACTCGGCTCGCTCCGGATCCGTTGGCACACCTCGTAGCCGTCGATACCGGGCATCATGATGTCCAGGAGAACTAGATCGATATTCGACGAATGCAGCAGCTCGAGTGCTTGCTCACCGGACGATGCGGTGATCACCTGGTAGCCCTGTGGGGAAAGAACGGCTTCCAGGAGGCGCAAATTTGCCGGCTGATCGTCCACCGTCAGTATGGTTACTCGTTCAGTCATCGGCGGACCGCTCGGGCAGGAACTCATTGAGCTGGCGGGGGAGATCACTAACGCTGATCGGCTTGCTCAGATAGCCGTCGAAGCCGTTGCGAAGCGCCCGCTCGCGGTCCTCCGACATCGCAAATGCGGTCAGCGCGACGATCGGAATGCTGGAGCCCATCGGAGTCCTGCTTGATCGTCCGCATTGCCTCCGTGCCGTCGATGCCGGGCAGCTGGAGGTCCATCAGGATGATGTCCGGCTGGTCCTCGAGGGCGCGCATAATCCCATCCTCACCGGAGCGCGCTTCAACCACGTCGAAACCCGCATGCAGCAATACGTCACGCACCAGTTTCAAATTCAGCAGGTTGTCCTCTACGAGCAGGACGCGACTTGGAGTAGCCATCTCAGTCTTGCGAGGTCCTTCCGACGATCTCGGAGTGGGCGTGCGACGGGAGTGCCGCGTCGACATGCGGTAGCACCTGCAATTTTCGCAAGGCTGCAGTCAGGTCGTCTCGGCTCACTGGCTTTGTCAAGTACTCGGCGGCACCGGCGGCCAGGCCACGTGCCGCCTCGTCCAAGATCGACACGATGATTACTGGTATCTCGCGAGTGGTGGGTGTGGCTTTGAGCGTCTCCAGCACCGTCCAGCCGTCGGTTCCAGGCAGCCGTATGTCAAGTACCACGGCGGCCGGGCGCAGTCGGTGGATCTCGGAAAGGCCCTCGTCCCCGTGACGAGCGCGAACCACTCGTAGTCCTGTCCCTGCCAGGTAGGCCGAGAGCAGGTCGAGTGAAGACCTGTCATCGTCGATGATCACCACGACGGACTGGCGACTCTCCGCAGACTCGGTAGCAGTCGCCATCGACCGTGTCAGCCGGTACGCCGAGCGGTACGGCTACGTGGAACGCGCTACCGCGACCGAGCTCGGACTCGAGCCAGATCCGACCGCCGATGAGGGTGACGATTCTGCGACACAGCGTGAGTCCGAGCCCCGTGCCCTCCTCTTTCGGCGCTTCACGTGGTCCTTGCTGGAACGACTCGAAGATTCGTTCCCGGTCCTCCATGGCGATGCCTTGACCGGTGTCGCGAACTGTGATCACGACTTCATCGCCGGCTCGGCTCGACGAAGACATCGACGCGTCCACCATCGTGAGTGAACTTGACCGCATTGCTGAGCAGATTGACCAGTATCTGACGCATGCGGAGCTCGTCAGAGGTGAGCTGGTCCACCGATGGCGCGATGGACTGGCTCACAGTGATGCTGTGCCGGGCCGCTCGCTCGCGAACCATGGAGACCGCGTACTCGACGGTCGCTGCCACCGAGAACGTCGAGAGTGCGACCTCCATCCGCCCCGCCTCGACCTTCGACAGATCGAGGATCTCGTTGAGCAGGGCCAGCAGATGCTTGCCGGAACCCAGGATGTCCCTGAGGTATTCATCCTGGCGCTCATTGAGGTCTCCGAACAACCGATCAAGCAGCACCTCGGAGAATCCGATCACCGCGTTGAGTGGGGTACGAAGCTCATGCGACATGCTGGCCAAGAAATCGGACTTGTGCTGGCTCATCACCTCCAGTTCGGCGCTCTTCTTTTCGAGCTCGTGGAAGAGCTGCGCGTTGTAGACCGCCATCGCCGACTGGCTGGCGAATGTCTGTAGGAATTCCGCTGTCTCCTCGGAGAACTCTCCGGGTGAGCGGCGACGAACGACCAGGGCGCCCATAATGCGTTCGCCGCGAAGCACGGGTACAGCCATGACGGATCGCCAGCCGTCGTCGTACAACAGCTGCAGATGCGGGTCGAGATCGACCACCGCGAGATCGGGTATCGATACTGCATGACCCCCGAGGGCTGCACGGCCGACCAGTGTCGTGTCCAGCTCGATGCGTATGGTGCGGAGCCGGGCCACCAGCTCGGGACTGCTCCCGTAAGCGCTGCGAACCCAGAAACTCCGCTCGCCCTCGAGGTACTCCATCATCGATCCACCGTCGCAGCCGGCGAATCGGACCGCGTTCTTGATGATGTTGGACAACACCTCGTCCAAGACCAAGCTCGATCCGACGGTCTGGCCGACCTCGCTTAGAGCCTCCATTTGCTCGACCCGGCGGGCGAGCTCCGCGCTTCGGTCCTCCAGTGCTCGCACCAGATGCACATTCCGCACGACGACCGCCGCCTGCGCGGCGAAGCCTTCGAGCAGCGCCTCCTCCCGTTCGTCGAAAGGGTCGACCTCGGTTCGGTACACCGTTACGCCTCCAACGACCTCGCCGTCGAGCAGCATCGGCGCCGACATCGAGCTGCGGATGCCACCTTTCTGCTGCACGTCAATGCGCACGAACTCGGTGTCGGTGAGCACGTCGGGGACCTTCTGGACCCGGCGCTCTAGAGCCGCCCGTCCGATCACCGTGCCGCGGTTCACCTCCATCGGGAAGTCGGTCACGTTGCGGACGAACTCCGGCGATAGACCGACGGAGGACGCCAGTCGGAAGGTGCCACCTTCGATCAGGTAGATCGCGGCGGCCTCGGACCGGCAGAGCCGCCGAGCGCTTTCAACGACGGTATCGAGCACCGTATCAGGGTCCGAGCTCGACCGGCCCAGTGCGCTGAGGACCTCGTTGGTGGCCTTGAATTGCTCTGTGGCGTCGACGTAGTCTCGCAGCAGTCTGCGGTGGTCCTCAGCGCTCGGCATGGACATGGCCAACGGCACCTTCTCTGAGTGCGTGAGGTCCCAACTAGCCCCAAGGTCAGTCTGCTGGACCTAACCGTAAGGGCGCAACGCGGGGCAAGCTGACCGCGCGTACGTAGTTGTCGCTCACCGTGGGTCGCTGGCCGATGATGGACACATGTCCCAGCGCCCTGATGGACTTCGTATGAGATTCGAGGACGACTTCGATGTCAATGTGCTCGATCGGGACGTGTGGCTGCCGCACTACCTGCCAGCGTGGAGCTCGCGCGCTGAGACGGAGGCGACGTACGCCATTCGTGACTCGTGCCTGTATCTGACGATCCCGCCGAGCCAAGGACTGTGGTGTGCCGCGGACCATGAGCCGCCGCTACGGGTGTCCGGGATCCAGTCCGGCAACTTCTCGGGCCCGGTCGGCAGCACCACCGGTCAGCAGCCCTACCGCACTGGCCTCACCGTCATCGAGGAGCAAGAGACCTTCTGGGGTTGGACACCAGAGCAGGAATATGTCGAGATTCGTGCCCGCGGAATTGTCCCCCAGCGGTCGATGGTCGCTTGCTGGCTCGTGGGTTTGGAAGATCAACCGCAGCGCTCGGCGGAGATATGTGTTGCCGAGATATTCGGCAACGCGGTTGCGGCTGGGGAATCCGCCGCAATCGGCATGGGCTTGCATGCCTTCCGCGATCCGTCGATAACCGAGGACTTCGAGGCCGTACGCTTGCCCATCGATGTCGCCGACTTTCATACCTACGCAGTGGACTGGACTGCAGAGAAGGCTGACTTTCTGGTTGACGGCGTGCAGGTACGCAGCTGCCCTGGACCTCCGGCATACCCGATGCAGCTCATGATCGCCGCATTTGACTTTCCTGCGGAGTCAGACGGTGCAGACGACCAGCGCGTACCGGCGCTCATCGTCGACTACGTACGTGGTTACGCGCGTTGACTACGGCTGTGGCGGCTCGATGCTCACGCATTGCCATCCGAGTTGAGCGCCATTGTGTAGCACACCGCAGTGCCCTCCAAAGCAACTAATCCGTCGTCTCGGGTCACTGTGGTGCGTAGCTTGGCAATTGGCTTGTCGTTGCGGACTTCAATGACTTCGACGTGACCCGTGATGGTGTCGCCCGGCCGCACTGTAGCGGTGAAGTTCCAATTGACATTCAGAAATACCGTGCCCGGTCCCGGCAACTTCTCTGCGACGACCGCGTTGAGGATTGCGCTGGTAATGCCGCCCTGTACGACGATCTCGCCAAAACGGGAAAACTTCGCGGCGTCCAAGTCGTAGTGCAGCGGATTACGGTCACCGCTGATCTGGGTAAAGCGCTCGATATCGGCGGCGGAAACGGTGCGGCTCAGTTCTCCGACGTCACCCACAGTCGGAGGGCCATCCGGCCAGGGTGAGATCAACAGTGCCTCCGCGCGTAACTGTGTTCGTGTCTGAACTCGACGACTCCGACATTACGTTGCGCGCGGGGTGGGCGCGGATCCGGCGGACCTTTCGAAGGATCTCGATCCGCTGCTGATGCAAACGCATCGCGGTCAACTGCTTGTCGTCCCGAACGGCGCGGATAGGGACAGAATTGAATCGCTGACATCGCCGGCCGCGTCGATTACGCGGCGTAGGCCGTAGAGGAATTTGCGCGGCGCAACTACGAGGCGCAGGGCTTGTTGCATTCCGTTCAGATCGGTGTGGTACTTGTGCCCGATGAGTTTGTGGCTCCTGGCGCTGTTGCTCGTACTGGCTGCTGCGGTCGCGGTCGGCCTGATGCTTGTGGTGCGCCGACATTCCCCAGCTAACGGGTTCTTCGCCAATCCGACCACCGCGAACGGCGTACTCGGCGTCATGGGCGGCATGCTCGCCGTCCTCACGGCATTCGTGATCTTCGTTGCTATCAACAACCACCGCGATGCAGAGGATCGGTCCATGCAGGAGGCTGTTGCGACGACGCAGCTTTATCGCACCACTGCTCTGCTTCCCGACCCGCTCGCATCGGACCTGCGCGGTGACCTCATCTGCTACGCCCGCTCGGTTGTCTCCGACGACTGGGATGCCAAGTCCGGAGAACCGAGCGACCGAGTGCAGGAGTGGCTCGACGCCATGAACTCCTCGCTCGCTACGTTCAACCCGGCGACAGAGCGAGAGAAGGTCGGCTACTCGGAATTCTTCTCCCAGGATGCCGAACGCCGCGACGGACGCCGCGGACGCCTGAGTGCCGGCGAATCCGTCGTTCCCACTTTCCTATGGGTCGTCTTGCTGATCGGCGCCGTCGCGGTCTGCGGCCTCTCGCTCCTCCTGACTAATCCACAAGACCCCAAGTTCGTACACGTAGTGATGGCGGCAGGACTCGCGGTGATGCTGGTTGCCGGGCTGTCGACCATTCAGTACCTGAGCGACCCATTCGCAGGCAGTGGGGCGATCAAACCCCAGGAGATGCAACGAACCATCGCACTCATGGAGAACACGAAGTCCCCGGTTCTCGATCTGTCCACCGTGCCCTGCGACGCCGCCGGAATACGTCCAAAAGGTTGACCTCATCAAGGGAGAGCGAACCAATACAGCCGACCTCGCGACCGGCTCAATTGCCGGTGACTACAACATCGACATTCAGCCAATACGCCGGTCGAGTGACTCGACTACAGACTTTCGACACGCCGAGCCGAACCGGACCTCCGGGAACTCTGGCGGTATACGATCGCGGCGATCTGCACGTTGGACTTCGGGGGAAGACATGCGGCGAGGCTTCAAGATCGCGACAGCAGTCGCGGCAATATCGACATTAGGCCTGACACCCGCCCTTGCTGCCATCCAGCAGCGTACGGCCGCGAGCGGGGCGAGCCCATTCGGACCGGCGGCCTGCAATACGCAACCCCAAACCGGCACGTTGTATCTCAACTCAGAGGTCGAGCCGTGGCTCGATGTCGACCCGACCAGCGCCGACGACAGCGATGGTCCCGACTTCATCGGCGTCTACCAGCAAGATCGCTATTCGGACGGCGGCGCGCGCGGTCTCGGAACGAGCGTCTCGACCGACGGTGGCGCCAGTTTCTCGATACTGCCCGCCAACCAGCTGCCGGACTTCACACAGTGCGTCGGCAACCAGCTCTATGAGCGAGCGTCCGATCCCTGGGTGAGCTTCGGCCCCAACGGCGACGCCCACCAGATATCGCTGTCCTTCAACAACACCGCCAACCTGGACAACGCGGTTCTGGTCAGCAAGTCGCCTGCAGGCAGCGCCGGTCAGCAATGGAGCGCTCCGATCACCTTGAAGCGCGATACGAACCCTGCCGTTTTCAACGACAAGGAGTCCATCACCGCCGATCAGAACGATGCGAATTATGTCTACGCGGTCTGGGATCGGCTGGTGTTCCCGAATGAGCGCACGCACGGCAAGTCATACTTAAACACTTCGGCGTTCCGCGGTCCGACATGGTTCTCGCGCACGACCAACGGAGGATCGAGCTGGGAGACCGCCCGGCCGATCTTTGATCCAGGTCAGAACGACCAGACGATCGGCAATCAGATCGTCGCGCTCGGCAATGGTGACCTTGTCAACGTCATGACTGTCTTCAAGAACGACAACCGCAATGGTCAGCAGGGAGGAACAGTCGCCGTACTGCGATCCACCAACCGGGGCACGAGCTGGAGTGGTCAGATCAACATCTCCCGCGCTGGGAACCGTCGGCGTGACCGACCCTAAGGGACGGACACCGGTGCGGACCGGCGACATCATTCCCGAGATCGCCTCGGACGAGCGCGCCGGCCATGACGAGGTCTATGTGGTCTGGCAGGACGCTCGGTTCAACGGTTTCCAGCGTGATCAGGTCGCGTTCTCACGTTCCACGGACGGCGGCCGCACCTGGTCCACGCCTGTGCGCATCAGCACCCACAACGAAACCCAGGCATTCACGCCCGCGATCCGCATCGACGACGAGGGCAACATCGGCGTCACCTACTACGACTTCCGCAACGATGATCCGGCTACAGCCGCACTCGAGACCGACCGTGGTTCACCCGCTCCAGCCGACGGCGGAAGGACCTGGAGCGAGGAGCGGGTGACGCCCACATCCTTTGACATGCGATCGGCGCCGGATGCCAACGGCTACTTTGTGGGTGACTACGAGGGCCTGAGTGCACTGGGCACGACGTTCTACCCGTTCTGGTCGCAGTCCGACGACACGCGGCACCAACGTATTCGCCTCGACAGCGCAGGCGCCGTTCCCTGCAGCGACCTACACGCCTTCAACGACCGAGGGCAACGTGCCTGCCTCAGCCTTCCCGGTGATCAAGGGCAAGCCAATCCCGCGGTGAGCTAACGCTGCCGGCGTCGCCTCCCGACCGGGTTTTAGCAATCCGTTAGCGGAGGGCCAGTGGGGCGGCGCCGATGTCTGCCTTTACTAGGCATTTGTTGT
>CAVQIU010000005.1:0-30500 GCA_963712625.1 uncultured Actinomycetota bacterium | reverse complement strand
CAGGTCGGCGGGAGTCAACATCGCCTCTTGATCATGGATGCGTACGTTGTTCAGGTAGGCGCCGCCCTCGGCAATGGCACGCCGGGCCGCCGCTTTGCTCTGCACCACCCCACTACGTTCGAGCACATCGACGATTGGCGGCAGCTGGTCCTGCGGCGGAAGAGCGACGCCGCCGACTTCCGCTACGACAGCTGCAAGCGTTGGCTCGCTGAGCTCTCGAAGGTCCTGCCGGCCGAATAGTGCGGCAGCCGCGGCGACCGCCTCTTCCCGGTCTGCTTTGGAGTGGACCAGGTCGGTAACGTCATCGGCCAGTGCACGCTGGGCGGCGCGAAGGTGCGGTGCCTCTCGCGCCTGCCGCTCCAGCTGAGCGATTTCGGACGGACTGCGCTCGCTGAATACCTTGAGGTACTCGATGACCTTCTCATCCTCAACGTTCAAGAAGTATTGATAGAACGCGTACGGAGAGGTCATCTCCGGGTCGAGCCAGATCGTCCCTGTCTCGGTCTTTCCGAACTTCGTGCCGTCAGCTCGGGTGAGCAATGGCGTGGCCATGGCGTGCACCCTGGCCCCGTCGGCCCGTCGGATCAGCTCCACCCCGGCCGTGATATTGCCCCACTGGTCGCTGCCGCCGAATTGGAGTGTGCAGCCGTAGGCCCGGTACAGCTCGAGGTAATCCAGCGCCTGCAACAAAACGTAGGAGAACTCGGTGTAGGAGATGCCCGACTCCAGGCGCTGCCGCACCACGTCTCGGCTCAGCATCCGATTGACCGGGAAGTGCTTGCCGATGTCACGCAAGAAGTCGAGCACCGGCATGGGCCCAGTCCAGTCGAGGTTGTTCACGACTCGGGCGGCACCAGAACCGGAAAAGTCGAGAAACCTCTCAACCTGCCGCCGAATACCTTCGACCCAATTGGCGACCGTCTCCTTGGGATTCAGTACGCGCTCGCTGGTCTCTTTCGGATCACCGATCAGCCCTGTCGAGCCGCCGACGAGGAGCAAGGGAAGGTGCCCGGCACGCTGCAAAGCCCGAGCCACCATGAGCTGCACGAGGTTACCGAAGTGAAGGCTTGGCGCAGTGGGATCGAACCCCACATAGAAGGTGACGGGACCACGAGCCAGGTGTTCCGCGAGGGCAGCCTCATCGGTGGAGAGCGCCACCAGGCCGCGCCACTTCAGTTCGCTGAGCACGTCGATCACGGGTGCAGTCTTCCATTCATCACTAAGTGCTGGTGAGTCATATATCGTCGCGACGAAGTCCTGCAACGATCCGACACTTCTGCTGCCTCAGTCACGCTCGAGCCACTTCCGAACCGTTGCCAGGTCGACGTCGACCTCGGTCAACTGCTCGCGGACTCGCGCCTCCGCAGTGCCGCCACGGCCGGAACGGCTGTCGATCGACCCCGCAACGGTAAGCACCGAGCGGACCGCTGAGGTGAGATGGGGCGAGATCTCCGCCAGGTCATCGGCGCTGAGATCCTTCAGCTCAATCCCGGCGTCCTCGCAGCGTCGTACGCAGGCGCCAGCGATCTCGTGTGCCTCAGCGAACGGCACCCGCCGGCGTACCAGCCAGTCGGCAATGTCGGTTGCCAGCGAGAACCCCATGGGGGCGAGGCGCTCCAACTGATCACGATCGAAGGTCAGCGTGGAAACCATTCCGGTCACCGCAGGGAGCACGATCAGCAGTTGGTCGACGGAGTCGAAGATCGGCTCCTTGTCCTCCTGGAGATCCCGGTTGTACGCCAGCGGCAAGCCCTTCAAAGTCGCGAGTAGCCCTGTCAGGTTGCCGATCAAGCGTCCGGCCTTGCCGCGAGCAAGCTCGGCAACATCAGGGTTCTTCTTCTGCGGCATGATGCTCGAGCCGGTCGACCACTCATCGGCCAAGATCGCGAATCCGAACTCCTGGGTCGCCCAGATGATCATGTCCTCACTCAGTCGCGAGAGATCGACCGCAATCTGAGCACAGATGTAGGCCGCCTCGGCCACTAGATCGCGTGATGAGGTGCCATCGATGGAATTGGCCACGCTGGTCGCAAATCCGAGCTCGATTGCCACGGTCTCGGGATCCAGGCCGAGTGAGGTGCCTGCGAGGGCGGCCGAGCCGTACGGGCTGACAGCGAGTCGACGGTCAAGATCACGAATCCGATCGCAGTTGCGCAGCAGTGGCCAGGCGTGGGCGAGCAGGTGGTGGGAAAGCAGCACCGGTTGCGCATGCTGCATGTGGGTGCGTCCCGGCATCGCGACACCTAGGTAGGCATGTGCTTGCTGCTGCAACGCGGCGATCAGGCTTACGAGCCCGCTAGCCAGCGTCCGCATCGCGTCCCGGAGGTACATCCTGATCAAGGTCGCGATCTGGTCGTTGCGAGACCGCCCCGCCCGCAGCCGCCCGCCGAGCTCCTTACCCACCAGCTCGACCAGGCGACGCTCGAGTGCACCGTGCACGTCCTCGTCTGTCTCGGCAGGCTGGAAGACTCCCGAAGCAACCTCGGACGCCAGGGCGTCAAGGCCGTCGATCATCGCTGGGAGCTCGTCATCGGTCAGCAAATCGGCCTGATGTAGAGCCCGGGCGTGTGCCCGAGACCCGGCGAGGTCGTAGGGCGCAAGCCGCCAGTCGAAATGTGTGGAACGGCTCAAAGTCGCCATGGCCTCGGCCGGACTGGCCTCGAACCTGCCTCCCCACAGCCGGCCCTGATGATCTTCCGCTGCGGGGTTCGGCGGGGTGATCAAGACAGGCTGGCGTCCCGGCGCGCCGCCAGCGTGCTCGACATGCCATAGAGCGCTATGAATCCGCGGGCCTGCGATTGATCGAACCGGTCACCTTCGTCATAAGTGGCGAGGCTGAAGTCATACAGGCTGGTGTCACTGCGACGGCCGGTCACGGTGGCCTTTCCGGCATGCAGGGTCATCCGAATGTCACCACTGACGGCCTGCTGCGCCTCGTCGATGAAGCTGTCCAGTGCCCGCTTGAGCGGGGAATACCATTGCCCGTCGTAGACCAGTTCACCCCAACGCTGGTCGATGGTGCGCTTGAAGCGGGCGAGCTCGCGTTCCACTGTGACGTTCTCCAGTTCCATGTGCGCGGTAATCAAAGCGATTGCGCCCGGAGCCTCGTACACCTCACGGCTCTTGATGCCCACCAGCCGATCCTCCACCAGGTCCAGCCGACCTACACCTTGCGCACCCGCACGCTCATTCAAGATCTGAATGGCCTGAAGCATGGAGACCTTTTCGTTGTCGATCGCGATCGGGTTCCCAGCCTCGAAGCTGATCGTTACCTCGTCCGGCTCACGCGCGATGGAGGGATCGGCCGTATAGGCGTAGACGCCCTCGATCGGTGCGTTCCAGATGTCCTCCAGGAAACCGGTCTCAACTGCCCGGCCCCAGGCGTTCTGGTCGATCGAGTATGGCGAAGACTTACTCTGCTGGATCGGCAGGCCCTTGTCCTCGGCATAGGCGATGGCCTTCTCGCGCGTCCAGGCGTAATCCCGAACTGGAGCGATGACACTCAGCTCTGGTGCGAGATTTGCGATGCCGACCTCGAAGCGCACCTGATCATTGCCCTTGCCGGTGCAACCATGCGAGACCACCGTTGCCCCATGGAATCTCGCCGCCTCGACAAGATGCCGCGCGATCAGTGGACGCGACAGGGAGCTGATCAGCGGATAGCGATCCATGTACAGCGCATTGGCGCGCAGTGCCGGGCGGCAGAAGTCTTCAGCGAACTCATCCTTGGCATCGACGACAACCGCCTCGACCGCTCCACAATCCAAGGCGCGTTGGCGAATGACTTCCATGTCCTCCCCGCCTTGGCCGACGTCGATGGCCACAGCCACGACCTCCCGGCCGGTCTCCTCGGCCAGCCAGCCGATGCAGACGCTGGTGTCGAGGCCGCCTGAGTAGGCCAGAACAATGCGATCGCTCATGTGAGTTCGCCTTTCTCGCTGTTGTTGGAATGAGGATGTGCTGAGCCGACGGCCGGCTTGCCGGTTCGGCTCATGATCAGAAACTGCTCGGCAATGGTGTCGCCGCCGCTGGGGCTTCGGGTGATCAGCAGGATCGTGTCGTCACCTGCGATGGTGCCCAAGATCGATTCCCAGCCGACTCGATCGATTGCGGAGGCGAAGTACTGCGCCGCGCCAGGCGGGGTGCGGAGGACGACGAGGTTGGCGGATGCTTCGGCTGATACCAAGATCTCCGCACACAAACGGGCGAGCCGTCCCTCAAAGCTGGCGAACTCTCCAACGTGCGGCGTCCGGTCTCCACCCTCGCCTGGCACGGCGTAAACAAGGTGACCGCCAGAGCTGCGAATCCGCAGCGCGCCGATCTCTACAAGATCGCGAGACAGCGTACCTTGAGTGACCTGCACTCCGTCGTCGGCCAGCAACTCGGCCAGCTCGCTCTGCGAGCGCACCTCCCGCTGCTCCAGCAAGGTGATGATCTTGGCATGCCGGGCAGTTTTCGTCACGCCCCTCGGGGGGTCCACTGACGGGGGGATGGTCCCCCCTCGTTGTGACTCGGGGGGTCCAAGGGGGGTCGTCCCCCCTCGCTGTGACTGGGCGCGCGGGCAGAGGTTGACATCAGCTCTTCTCCCTCGCGTGCTCATCGAGGAAGGCCAGCAACGCCTTCTGCGCATGTCTGCGGTTCTCAGCCTCGTCCCAGACCACCGACTGCGGACCGTCGATCACTGCTGCTTCGATCTCTTTGCCGCGATAGGCAGGCAAGCAGTGCAGCACGATCGCCTCTTTCTCGGCAAGAGCCACCAATGCGGTGGTGACCGCATACGGCGCGAAGATCGACTCTCGCTCACTACGAGGATCCTCCTGGCCCATTGAGATCCAGGTGTCAGTAGCGATTACGTCCGCGTCGACCACTGCTGCCTTGGCCTCGCCATGCACTTCCACGCTGCCCCCGGAACCGCTTGCGAGATTTTCTGCGCGTCTGACGACCTCGGGATCGGGCTGGAAGCCGGCTGGAGCCCCAACCCGAACGTGCATCCCTGCCAAACTGCCGCCGAGCAAGTACGAATGCGCCATGTTGTTCGCGCCATCCCCGACGTAGGCCAGCGTCAGCCCGGCCAGCCGCTGCTTGCGCTCCCGGATGGTCTGCAGGTCGGCGAGCACCTGGCATGGGTGGTATTGGTCCGTCAGCCCGTTGATCACAGGCACGCCGGCATGATCTGCCATGTCCTGCAACCGCTCTTGGCCTGAGGTGCGCCAGACGATGGCAGCGACATTCCTGCCCAGCACTCGTGCGGTATCGCCGATCGACTCGCCGCGACCGAGCTGAGAGACTGCCGTATCCATCATCATCGGGTGGCCACCGAGCTCGGCGATGGCCGTTTCGAAGGAGATCCTGGTCCGCGTCGATGGCTTGTCGAACAGCACTGCCACCGTTCGTGGTCCGGCGAAGGGGCGCAGCCGGTATGGATCGGCTTTGAGTGTGTCGGCAAGGTCCAAGATCGTGAGTTGTTCGGCGGCATTGACGTCATCGTCCACCAGGAAGTTTTTCATGGTGACTCCTCGACGACTTGGTCCAAAAGCGACGGCAGCATGTGGACGAAGCTGTCCAGTTCAGCGCCACTGATGATCAGCGGTGGCGCCAGGCGGAGCACGTCGGGTCGCGGGGCATTGATCACAAAGCCGGCGCCAAGCGCAGCATCGACCACGGCGGCTGCGATCGGCTGGGTCAAGATCACGGCTTGCAGCAAGCCTCGACCGCGTACGCCGCTGATCGACCGATGACCGAGGTCCATGATCGCGGCAGCCGAGGTGATCGCCGAGGCCCTTTGCGTGAGCGAGCAGACCATCGCGCTCAATCACGCTGATGACGGCCAATCCGGCGATCGCCGCTACCGGGTTGCCGCCAAAGGTGCTGCCGTGGCTGCCCGGGCCCAGCAGTCGCGATGCACCACCGGTGGCGATGCAAGCTCCCACCGGGAACCCATTGCCTAGTCCCTTCGCCACGGTGACGATGTCGGCGGCAACGCCCTCGTCGACGTGGACCAGCCAGCTGCCGCAGCGGCCCATCCCGGTTTGCACCTCGTCCATCCACAGCAGTGCACCGTGCTGGTCGCAGATCTCTCGTGCTCGGGCGAGATAGCCATGAGGAGGCACTACGACACCGTTCTCCCCCTGGATCGGTTCCAGCACCACTGCCGCCACGGTTTCGTCAACCACCGCAGCCAGCGCCTCGGAGTCGCCATACGGTACGAAGATCACCTCTTTTGGCAGCGGCTCGAAAGGCGTCCGGTACTTCGGATTGTGAGTCAACGCCAGCGCGCCGAGGGAGCGTCCGTGGAACGCACCTTCGGTCGAGATGATCGTGGTGCGTCCAGTCATGCGGGTGATCTTGAATGCGGCCTCGTTGGCTTCGGTCCCCGAATTGGTGAAGAAGACCCGCGCCTCGTCCGCGCCCGTCATGCGGCTCAGCCGGGCGGCGAGGGCCACCTGCGGCGGCGTGGCAAAGAAGTTCGAGACATGACCCAGAGTGGCGATCTGGCCGGTCACGGCGGACAGCACGCTGGGATGGGCATGGCCGAGCGCGTTGACGGCCAGACCCGACAACAGATCGAGATACCGCCGCCCCTCTGCATCCCAGAGATAGCAACCCTCGCCTCGTACGAACACCCGCTTCGGCGTACCGAAGGTGTTCATCACAGAGTCCGCGTACGCCTCGAGCACGGCATCGGAGGATGCCGAGCTGGAGAGTTCACGGCTCAAAATCATCGGATCGGCGGTCATGGGCTCACTCCCTGCGAAGGCTGAACTGGCGTCGGCCCGTAGTCGCCGTTGGCCAGCTCCTGTGGCGGAATCCCCTGATCGCGGGAGAACACCCGGCTGCCCAGCCGGACCAGTCCGTCCTGGGTCACCATGGTCCCGATACCGACGTTGGTGAAGATCTCCAGAAGCAGCGCATGCGGCACTCGGCCATCCGCCACTGTGGCTCGGGTCAGGCCACCCTCGACTGCTCGCAGGCACGCTTCCATCTTCGGGACCATGCCGGACTCCAAGGTGGGCATCAAGCCGCGCAGTTCTGTCGCTGACAACTCAGTGATCACCTCGCTGCTGTTCGGCCAGTCTCGGTAGAGCCCTGCCACGTCGGTCAGTACGACGAGCCGCTCGGCCTCGAGCGCCACAGCCAGTGCCGCGGCGGCGGTATCGGCGTTCACGTTGTGCACCACGCCGTTCACATCAGGCGCGATGCTAGCCACCACCGGCACGCTGCCCGACTCGATCAGACCTTCGACAGCTTCAGTGCGCACCGACATCACATCGCCGACGAGGCCAAGATCGATCTCCTCACCGTCTATCACGGTGCCCCGTCGCTGGGCGGTGAACAGCCCGCCATCTTCCCCGGATAGCCCCACGGCCACGGTGCTGTGGCTGTTGATCAGCCCGACCAGGTCCCGCCCGACCTGACCGACCAGCACCATACGCACGACTTCCATAGCCTCCGGACTGGTCACTCGCAGGCCGCCGCGAAACTCTGACACAATCCCAAGCCTGGTGAGCATCGCCGAGATCTGCGGGCCGCCTCCGTGGACGACAACTGGATGGAGGCCGCACCGCTTCATGAAGACGATGTCCTGGGCGAAGGCCCGCCTGAGATCATCGTCGATCATGGCGTTCCCGCCGTACTTGATCACCACGATCTTGCCGGCATAGGTCTCCAGCCATGGCAGCGCTTCGGTAAGAATCGATGCCTTCTCTACCAACGACAGCTGCCGGGTTTCGTCGTGTTGCGACACGAGCGGGGAGTTCATGTCGAGTACTCCGCGTTTTCCTTGACGTAGTCGTAGGTGAGGTCGTTGGTCCAAATGGTTGCTGAGTGCCGACCGATGCGCAGGTTGACCTCGACGTGCACATCGTGTCCGCTCAGGTCGACGAGCTCCCGCGGTTCGCCGATGGAGCCGTCCCGACAGACCTGTACGCCATTGAAGGCGACGTCGATGCGATCCGGTTCGAAGTCCGCGGCGGTAGTTCCAATCGCTGCCAGAACCCTTCCCCAGTTGGGGTCCTGCCCAAAAACCGCGCACTTGAACAGGTTGCTGCGCGCGATCGCTCGGCCGACTTGAACTGCGTCTTGCTCCGAGGCTGCATGCTGCACCTCGATAGCGATCGTGTGTGCTGCGCCTTCGGCGTCGGCTACCAGTTGCTGGGCAAGATCTTGGCAGGTCTCGGTAGCGCAGCTTGGAAATCCGCAGCTGTGGGCCGCACGCCGGATTCACCGCTGCTCATCAAGATCACTGTGTCATTGGTTGACATGCACCCGTCGCTGTCGATCCGATCGAAACTCCGCTTGCAGGCGTCCGCCAGCTGATCATGAAGAAGCTCAGGATCGACTACGGCATCTGTGGTCAGCACGACGAGCATGGTCGCGAGGCCGGGTGCCAACATGCCTGCGCCCTTGGCCATGCCACCAATCGACCAGCCCTCATCGGCGTAGCTCGCCTGCTTGGGCACCGAATCGGTTGTCATGATCGCCTCAGCAGCCGCCTGCCCGCCGTCACCGCTGAGCTGTATTGCCAGATGATCAATCCCGGCCGCTAGCCTGTCCATGGGCAGCCGTACGCCGATCAGGCCCGTCGAACATACAGCGACATCCACCGCGCCTAGCCCAACGGCATCGGCAACGAGCTCGGCGGTCCGATGAGTATCGGCGAATCCCTCTGGCCCGGTGCAGGCGTTGGCCCCGCCCGAGTTCAAGATCACCGCCCTTATCCGGCCGTCGCTCAGTACTTGTTCCGACCAGACAACGGGCGCCGCTTTGACGCGATTGCTGGTGAAGACGGCGGCGGCCGTGGCATGCGGACCGCGTGTTGACCACGAGCGCGAGATCGCTTCGGCCGTTGCCCTTCAAACCTGCCGCCAACCCGCCTGCGAGGAAACCTGCGGCTGCCGTAACGCTCACGGCGCTATGCCTATCGTCGAGAGACCAGTCGTCTCAGGAAAGCCGAGTGCCAGATTCATGCACTGAACGGCGGCCCCGGCTGTGCCCTTCGTCAGATTGTCCAAGGCGGCGACGGCCACCAGCCGACGGCAGTCATGATCAACTGCGACTTGGACCTGAACCGCGTTCGATCCCAGTACAGACTTGGTCTGCGGCCACTGGCCGTCGGGCAGCAGATGTACGAAGGGCTCGCTTGCGTATGCCTCGGCGTACGCGGAGTATGCCTCATCCTGCGAGATCCCAGGCTCGGCGAGCGGAGCCGTGCACGTTGCCAGGATTCCGCGAGACATTGGGACCAGTACGGGCGTGAATGACACGGACGGCTCGGACGCACCACAAGCGGCAAAGTTCTGAAGCAACTCGGGAGTGTGGCGATGGACGCCACCCACGCCGTAGGCACTGGCGGACCCCATGAGCTCGGCGCCCAGCAGATGCGGCTTGAGCGAGCGGCCCGCACCCGAGGGGCCGCTCGCCGCAACGATGACGACATCCCGGCCGCTGGTCAGGCCGGAAGCAATAGCCGGCAGCAGCGCCAAAGTCGCCGTGGTCGGATAGCACCCAGGAACCGCGATCGCACGGGCTCCGCTCAGCTTGTCCCGTTGACCGGGCAGCTCGGGCAACCCGTACGGCCAGGTGCCCGCATGTGTCGACTGGTAGAAACGCTGCCACGCATCAGCCTGCTCCAACCGAAAATCAGCGCCGCAGTCGATCACCAAAGTGTCGGGAGGAGTTGTGCAGCCACGTGGCCGGACGCTCCATGCGGCAGCGCCAGGAAAACTACGTCATGATCAGCGAGCACATCCGCGGAGGTCTCGTCAACAGGTCGTTCCAGCAGTGGAAGCAGATGTGGCTGGTGCTGACCGAGCAGGGTCCCGGCGTTGGCGCTCGCAGTCACCGCCCCGATTTCCACTCCTGGATGCGCAAGCAACAGCCGGAGCAGCTCCCCGCCTGCATAACCTGTAGCACCCGCTACCGCGACCCGCGCAATCACTCGCATGAGTATGCCATCTCTGGCAACTTCATGCATCTTGAATATCAGGGCTTGGTCATAGACTCGCTGGCCCGCGCAAGCGGCGCAATCGTAAGTCGTGAGAACATCAGATTCCGCTCAGATGATGGCCCGCGCGAGCTCGCGATCTGACCGAGCCGACGACTGCCTGCTCTAATCTGCTAATCGCGCAGGCGGAATGCCAACCTGGTCTGCCACTCGTTCATGTCAGGCACCTCGTCAGGATCGCTGAGGTACTCCTCGAGGCGGCACCCCCATGTGTTGCCGTCCGCGTCCCAGTCGAAGCCGCGCTCCGCAGCCCAGTCCAACAGGCCGCGGGTCGCGGTCACCAGGGTGTCCGGATGACCGGTGTGCACGACCGTGGCATAGCGGCCGGCCGGGAGAAGGCCAGTGCGAACCTGATCATCACCCTCGACCTGGCTCGCGACCGGAACACCGGTCTCGAGCTCCAGTTTTGCTTCCATGTCGACGACGACATATCGCCAGAAAGGCGGGCCGGCGGGAGAGATACCGCGATCGGCTAGCCAGCCGAGACCTGGCCGGTCAGCGGGGGAACGACAGTACCCAACTCCCCCATGCTCACTGAAACGGGGATGGCGGCGTACGGCTGATCGATCCTGGTTTCGACAGTCGGACTCTCACCCACGATCAAACTCCTGTTCTCGGATGCTGAGCTCATGAAGCCTTAGACCTCATGGGCACGCTGAACTCATCGGCATGCGGGCTGATCTAGTCGCCTGATCCAAAATGGTGCGCTGCACGGCCCCGGTACGCTCGGCCGCGACTGCAACTGCAGCGTCCCGAGCTGCCGCCGTCTCGGCATCGGTCAGCGTACGGTCCGGAGCCTGGAACCGCAGCGCATAGTTCAGCGACTTCTTGCCCTCACCGACCTGCGGACCTGTGTACAGATCAAAGAGCCAGATCGACTCCAGGAGCGGCCCGGCTCCCGCCCGCAGTGCCCGTTCGACCTCCGCTGCCGGCATGTCGTCGTCGACGATCAGGGCGACGTCCTCCTTGGCCACCGGGAAACCTGAGATCGTCGCGATGTCAGCGGTTGGCGGCGCCGCGGCAATCAGCGCGTCAAGATCGATTTCGGCAGCGGCGGTGCGGGCCGGCAGGCCAAAAGCCGTACAAACCTCCGGATGCAGCTCGCCGGCGTAGCCGATCCCATCAGCAGCTTGCGACACTGAACTCCGCGCACCGGCCCGGATGCCAGGGTGCGTATTCCGCTGCACGGCGATCCAACTGCACACCGACCGCGAGAGCGGCCGCCTCCACGAACGCGACGGCCTGCTCCCAGCCTGCGCTGTCGCCTGATCCCGCCCAACTGTCGGGTTGCCAGTGGCCCGCAAGCACGACTCCGAGGTGTCGGGGCTGCCGACCCAGTGCACGATCGATCGTGTCAAGCTCCTCAGCCGACGGGCGCTGGGTGACTGGCGGTCGCGGTGCAGGCGTCAGCGGATCGTTGGCGAAGAACACCGAACCCGCCTCGAATAGGGCCAGATCGTCGTTCCCGCGACTGAGATTGCGGACCACCGCAGCAAACAGCCCTGGCAACAGCGAGGTGCGCAGATAGGGATTCGCTTCCGACAACGGGTTGACGATCTTGTTCAATCGGCGACGGTGATCGTCGGGCGGAACACCCATCGCATCAAGATCAGCAATCGAGGCGAACGGAAAGCTCAGCACCTCGACGAACCCGCGTGCAGCCAGGGTGAGATCAATCGC
Organism: uncultured Actinomycetota bacterium; assembly: GCA_963712625.1. GTDB lineage: Bacteria > Actinomycetota > Actinomycetes > Propionibacteriales > Propionibacteriaceae > Microlunatus. Next base: position 18,817 of record CAVQIU010000005.1, on the reverse strand, counting down.
TCGGCGCGCCCGCTGACTTCTCGTCAGCCCACGGCCGACCGGGGCCGTCGGGACGACCGGCTTGATCGTGTCGAACCCGATAAGCCGGCCGACCTCTTCGACATAGTCGTACGGATCCTTCAGATCCGGCCGCCAGCTTGGCGGAGTGATCGTCAAGGTGTCGCCACTGTCACTCACTGTTGCGCCGACGGCTGCTATCAGGCGTACCACCGAGGAATGATCGACATCTGTGCCGAGAATCCGTGCCGGAAGGGTGTCGGCCATTGCGGTACTCGGCCGACCGGGGACAGAGCCGCGTACCGTTTCCTTCACTAGCAGAGTGCCGCCAGCATGCTCGACGAGGAGCTCGGCGACCCGATGGCCCGCGGCATAGCTGGCCTCGGGATCCACCCCTCTCTCGAACCGCCGGGACGCCTCTGACGACAGCTTGTGACGGCGTGAGGTGCGCGCAATCGTCATCGCATCGAAGTGGGCAGCCTCGATGACGACATTGCGGGTGCTCGGCGAGAGCTCGGTCGTGGCGCCGCCCATCACCCCGGCGAGACCGATGGGACCGGAGGCATCAGTGATCAGAAGATCATCGGGATGCAGCGGACGTACGACATCGTCCAGAGTCGTCAACTTCTCGCCCTCGGCCGCCTTCCGGACGATGATCGCGCCGGCGAGCAGGTCGGCATCGTAGGCGTGGATCGGCTGGCCGGTCTCCAACATCACATAGTTGGTGATGTCGACCGCCAACGAGATGGAGCGCATGCCGGCCAGCTGGACGCGGCGGGCAAGCCAGCGTGGGGTCGGCCGACCTGGATCGATCCCGGTGACGCTAAGTGCCACAAAGAGTGGGCACGCTTCCGATTGCAGCTCAATCGGATAACCGGTCACGATTTCGGCGGGCACTGGGCGATCCACGGGATCGGTGAACGAGACGCCAAGAGCCTGAGCCGACTCGCGGGAGATGCCGCGCATGGAGAGGCAGTACCCGCGATCCGCAGTGACGGCGATGTCGAGGACCTCATCGCGTAGATGCAGCACCGGTACAGCGTCGGCGCCGGGTTCCAGGCCTGGTTCATCGAGCACCAGGATGCCTGAATGATCATCACCAAGCCCCAGCTCCTTGGCGGAGCAGATCATGCCGTCGGAGATGTGGCCGTAGGTCTTGCGCGCCGAGATGCCGAAGCCACCGGGAAGTACTGTGCCGGGCAGTGCGACGACGACGGTGTCGCCAACCTCAAAGTTGTGTGCTCCACAGACCACGCTCCGCGATCCGGACTCGTCGTTGTGCGGACCCACATCGACCTGGCACCACCGAATGGACTTGCCGTTGGAATGGACCTCGACCTCGTACGCCAGCACCTTGCCGATCACAAGAGGACCGGTGATCTCAGCCCCGACCTGGTCGACGGTCTCGACCTCCAGGCCCGCTCTGATCAGCGCCTCGGCAAGGGTACGACCATCAAGATCATCATCTAGCGCCGGCGTACTCGCGCAGCCAGCTCAGCGGCGCCTCATCTCGCCTGCCCCTGCATGCGTCGCGGGTAGAGGGGGTCGTGCCCTCTGCAATACTCATCGGGCCGTTCCCTGCAGTGCGCGGCTGAAACGCACGTCGCCTTCGATCATGTCGCGCATGTCCTCGGCGTTGTTACGGAACATCAGCGTGCGGTCCACGCCCATGCCGAAGGCGAAACCTGAGTAGACATCGGTGTCGACGCCGCAGGCCTGAAGTACGCGGGGGTTGACGACGCCGCAGCCGCCCCATTCGATCCAGCCCTCACTCTTGCACGTGCGGCAGGGATTGTCGGGGTCACCGACCGAGGCGCCATGACAGACGTAACATTCCAGATCAACTTCCGCTGATGGCTCGGTGAAAGGAAAATAGTTGGGTCTCATCCGAGTCCGTGTCTCACCGAACATGGCGCGCGCGAAATGATCAAGAGTTCCTCGCAAGTGGCCGAGTGTGATGCCCTTGTCCACGGCCAGTCCTTCGATCTGATGGAAGACCGGCAGATGCGTGGCGTCGTACTCATCGGACCGGTACACCCGACCGGGACAGACGACGTAGATCGGCAGCGCGCGCGTCAGCATCGCCCGAACCTGAACCGGCGACGTGTGGGTCCGCAGCACGATGCCGCCGTCCTCAGGCTCGACGAACAGCGTGTCCTGTCATGGTCCTCGCGGGATGATCGGGAATGAAGTTGAGCGCGTCGAAGTTCATCCACTCGGCCTCGAGCTCAGGGCCCTCGGCCACCTCCCAGCCCATCGCGACGAAGACGTCCTCCATGAGGTTCATCAGCGCGGTCATCGGGTGAACGGCGCCGACGGGTTGGGTCTGGACGGGCAGGGTCACATCGACCCGCTCCTCCACCAGCATGCGAGCCACCTCGGCAGCCTTCAGCTGCTCCTCACGCGCTTTGAGCGCCTCATTGATCGTGCCGCGGGATCGGCCGACGCGTACGCCAACCTCCTTGCGAGCATGCGGCGGCAAGGCCCCGATCTCCTTGTTGGCCAGGGCGATCGGCGAGCGGTCGCCGGCATGCGCGAGGCGGGCCTGCTTGAGCTCCGCCACCGAAGTCGCGGCCGCAAACGCCGCCAGCGCCTCGACCACCATGGCATCAATGCTTTCGGCATTCAGCGGCGTGACCTGAACAGGGTCGTAACTGGTGTTGGGCCCGGACATGGCTCCCTCGGGGTGGATTGTGACGTACGGTGCGCCTGGGACAGTCTAGGAATGAGATCCGCGCGTCGCCAGGAAGTTTAGGGAGTGGACCACTTACGTTGGCTTGTCAGGGCGCTGGGCAGTGGCGGAGGCGTAGAGGAAGACAGCCGCCGCGGTAGAAAGGTTGAGGCTCTCGGCCTGTCCGTACAGCGGGAGCGCCACCAACTGGTCCAGGAGAGCCTTGTGTTCCGGCTGTAGACCCCAGGCCTCGTTGCCCATCACCCACATGGTCGGTCGCGCCAGCTCCCCCGATAGCGCCAGGCCATTGATAGTGCAGGCTGCAGCGGCGTCGGCGCCCAACACCTGCAGGCCTGAAGCGCGGGCCAGACCGGCGGCCTCTGCCAAATCGGCTCCAATGGCGAGCGGCAGGTGAAAGAGACTGCCGGTGGTGGCGCGTACGGTCTTGGCGTTGTAGAGATCTACGGAATCCCGGCTGATCAAAACTGCATCCGCTCCGAATGCGTCGGCACATCTGATCACAGTGCCGAGGTTGCCGGGATCGCGGACTTGATCACAAAACACCACAAGTCGTGGCTGGCCCCCCATTGCTTCGTTGGTTGGAACATCGAGCATGTGGCAGATCGCAATCAGGCCTTGTGGCGTCATCGTGCCTGCCAACTCGGCGACGGCCCGAGCGGGTGCGACCGAGGTTTTTACCCCGGCGCTGGATGCGATTTCAAGCAGATCGCAATGACGGTCGACGCCGTTGTCGGCCACGATGAGCCCGACAACCGTGCGAGGCCTACGCAATGCTTCCGATATCGCCTGCCGGCCTTCAGCAAGAAACCGCCGAGCCGACTCCCGTTCCTTACGACGCAACAGCCGGCGGGCCGCTCGCAGCCGACCCTTGGGAGGCGGCAGGAAGCTCAGACTCCAAGAACTCCAGCCTCAGGCGGCGGTAGCGTCCGTGGCCGGCGCGTTGGCCTTGGCCACCTCGACGAGTGCGGCAAAGGCCGCGGGGTCGTTCACGGCAAGATCGGCAAGAATCTTGCGATCGACCTCGATACCACCGGCCTTGAGGCCGGAGATGAAGCGGTTGTACGTCATGCCTTCGGCGCGGGCAGCAGCGTTGATCCGCTGGATCCACAACTTGCGGAAGTCGCCCTTGCGCGCCCGACGGTCCCGGTAGGCGTAGACCAGTGAATGCGTGACCTGTTCCTTGGCCTTGCGGTACAGCCGAGAGCGCTGTCCGCGATAGCCGGACGCCTGCCCGAGAACTTCACGTCGCTTCTTCTGTGCATTGACGGAGCGCTTGACGCGTGCCATCGCAGTTACTCCTTATGTCTTGCTGCCGCTGGCGTGCCGCTGCACGCCTCGGGTGTCCAAGGGGGTCGTCCCCCTTGCTCTGCTCATCGCATTGGGGCTCTCAGGCGCTCCTACCGAGCAGTTTCTTGGCCTTTGCAGCATCACCTGGCGCCACCACCTTGTCGCCATCCAGGCGTCGAGTACGGGTGCTCGGCTTGTGCTCGTTCAGGTGCATCTTGCCTGCCTGGCGGTGCATGAGTTTGCCCGTGCCGGTGAACCTAAACCGCTTCTTGGCACCGGAGTGCGTCTTCATCTTCGGCATCTGTGATCCATTTCTCTGCTATTTGTTGCCGTGTACGGCGGGGCTATTTGTTGCCGTTCGGCGGGGCTATTTGTTGCCGTCGTACGGCGGGGCCGTACGCCGGGTCTAACCCAAGTCGATGTCGGGATCGAGGTTGTCCGCCGGTCCCCGACGTTTCTTCGTTGCAGGCTGAGCGGCAGCCTGCGCCCGGCGACCAGCTTGCTCGGTTCGCTCCGCCTGCGCATCGGCGAGCCGCTCCGCAGCGCGGCGATCGCGCTCCGCCTTGATCTCGGCACGGGCCTCGGTCTTCTTCTTCAATGGACCGAGGACCATCAACATGTTCCGCCCATCCTGCTTGGGCGCTGACTCGACGAACCCGTACTCGTCGACGTCGGAAGCCAGCTTCTTCAACAGGTTGTAACCAAGCTCTGGCCGTGATTGTTCACGGCCTCGGAACATGATCGTGATCTTGACCTTGTCGCCGGCCTTCAGGAAGCGTACGACGTGACCCTTCTTGGTCTCGTAGTCGTGAATATCGATCTTCGGCCGAAGCTTCATTTCCTTGATCACTGTGTTGGTCTGGTTGCGTCGGCTCTCGCGCGCCTTCTGGGCGTTCTCGTATTTGAACTTTCCATAGTCCATGAGCTTGGCGACCGGTGGTCGTGCCATCGGCGCGACTTCCACCAGATCCAGCTCCGACTCACGCGCTAGGCGCAAAGCATCCTCTATACGTACGATGCCAACCTGCTCCCCGGCCGGTCCGACGAGCCGGACCTCAGGGACGCGAATTCGATCGTTGATTCGCGGTTCGGTGCTGATATGTCCTCCAGTTGGTTGTAGGTAATTTGACCAACCAGACGGCACCGAATCCGTGCGCGGCGACCCAAAAACTAAGGGTCTCCGCGCACGCGAAGACCCCGAATCCCGCGAGGACGACACGCAGCACGTCCTCGCAGACCAACCCGACAACTGTCGTTGGATGACGGTGTGCCATTGGCTGACGTTGGGCGGGTGGGAGATCAGGTCTCCACTTGCGGATTCAGTACACGACTGAATCGGTCGCAGTCAAGATATCACCGTAGGGCACAACGGCCACATCTGGCGGTAACTCGACCAAGTGTGAAGCGCGCAGCCGCGTTGAGGTATTCCGAGACCATGGGCGGAACCACCGTCCTCACGATTTGGGCCTCACGATTTGGGCGAAGCCTGGGCGTCAATCAGGAGCTGGGATGATCCAGCCGAACTCGCCATCGGACACTTCAATGAGCCGATGACCAACAGCCAGCTCTACCAAGATCCCGCCTTCGAGTACCAGCGTGTGCGGACCGGCCACATCAATGAGTAGTGCGCTCAGTTCCTCGCTTCGGGCGGCTTGTGCGGCGATATCGAGCGTCACCGGTACAGGCCGTGCATCGCGGCGCCAACTGCGGAGTGCGTCCAGACCCGTGAAGGCCAGTAGTGCCCGATGCCCGTCTGGCCTTTGGAGGGTCACGACCGACATCTCCGCCTCTTTGTCCGAGGTCAGCCCACCAAGTGTCTGTCCAAGACGAGTCGTCGTTGCCACTACTGGCACGAGGAGACGATCGCCACACAAGGCGGCCACTGCCCGCAGGTAAGCAACTGAGGTGCCTTCCGTGGCGGCAGCGGCGATCAGCCGACGGGTCTCACCGGCGGCCGCGCCAGTGTCTCCCGGAAATGGAGAGAGCGTGAGCCGCCGTTGATGATCCACGCCTTTGGCCCCCACTCGTAACAATTCGGGGGGAGCCGGGTGCTCTCCCCCATCGGCACTCGCTGCGGCCCGTGGCACATTGGGAGAATGCCTGCTGTTGACACCGTACTGCTGCCCTTGTGTGTTGGACTCACGCTGCTTGGCGTGATCGCTACCGGAATCGCGTGGCGACGAGGAAACAAGGGCCGGGTGATTCAAGGCATTGGCTTGGCGCTTGCTCCGATTGCCTTGTACTTCAGTGGGCTGCTCAGGTTGCTCTGGAATGCCGTCGTCGCCTTTGGCACATGGGCATCCAAGATCATCTTCTCACCGGCGGTGTGGTTCGGCTTGTCGTTGCTCGGCCTATGCATCGTGCTCTGGGTCGTCGGCGGACTGATCGGGCGTCGGTCCTCCGCTGCCAAGAGCAAAGAAACGAATGCCCAGTCAACAGCCGGTGCGTTGCCAGCCAAGAAAGGCGCAGGCAAGGCGGGGCGGACGCAGCCGCCGGTCGATGAGGAGATGGCCGAGATCGAGGCGCTGCTCAAATCCCGCGGCATCGAGTAATCCCGAGTTGTCAGAATTTCAGCACCACATATGGCACTGACATTCTGACAAGTTGGTGTTAGGGTCGCCTCGCGGAAGCGGCGGTGGCGTGCTCGGAGTTCCGTGACGGCAGCCGTCGCAAGTGGGCCGTCCACGGTCTGAATACCCATAAGCTGCTGCCTGTCAGCATCCAAATCGGCCTCGAATGGTTGACCGTCAGCGGGTTTGAGCAACAGTTGAGCCCACGGATCCCCCGGCCGCAGAATGATCTTGTGGACGCGCTCCCAGGGCACTAGGTGTACCCGCAGAGCGTTGCGAATCCGAAGGCCCGATTCGTTGGCGCGTACATAGCTACTTGCCAAGATCGCCATGGCTACGATCGGGAACGCGAAAATGCCCAGCAGCCCTAACCGATGTGACAACGGAAATAGTGCCCGGATCTCAATCGGCAGCAACAACCAGCCGATGACGCCTAGAACACAGAGCGCGATGCTGGCTATGATCGCGATCATCCGCACGCGTCGAGGTCGTGCCATGTAGACGCTGTGATCGAGATCTTGATCAGCCACCGGCAACACGCTAGATACGGCAAGCGGCGATGTCGGTGACCAGGATCGCCCGGGCACCGAGGGCCCACAGGTCGTCCATGATCTGCTGAGCATCCCCTCGCGGCACCATGGCGCGAACCGCCCGCCAACCCTCCTTTGCCAGTGGAGATACCGTCGGCGATTCCAATCCCGGTGTGATGGCGCAGGCCTCCTCGACAAGGTTGTCAGTGACGTCGTAATCCATCATCACGTAGTTGCGGGCAACCAGCACCCCGTTCAGTCGGCGTTCCAACTGATCGAGACCCGATGGTGGCTCAGCGCCGGACCTACGGATCAAGATCGCTTCCGAGTACAAGATCGGATCCCCGAACAATTCCAGCCCAGCTTGGCGCAACGTGGTCCCGGTCTCGACCACGTCAGCGATGACATCGGCCACGCCCAGCCGGATGGCAGTTTCGACCGCGCCATCCAGGGCTATCAGCCGAGTGCTGACACCAAGATCGTCGAGATAGGACTCGACCAGCCCGGGGTAGGCCGTAGCCAGCCGAAGATCGTGTAACTGATCGATCGACATGCTGCTGCCCTGCGGAGCAGCGAAACGGAACCGGCTCCGGCCGAATCCGAGTGGCATGACCTCGATGGCATGCGCATGGGAGTCAAGGAGCATATCCCGGCCGGTGATGCCGACGTCGAGGGTTCCCTCGCCGACGTAGACGGCGATGTCCCGCGGGCGGAGGTAGAAGAACTCGACGCTATTGACTTCGTCGAGCAGGGCCAGTTCCCCATCCGAGCGTTGGGCGTAGCCAGCTTCCCGCAGCATTTCGGCCGCAGGTTCGGCCAGCGCGCCCTTGTTGGGCACCGCGACCTTGATCAGCGGCTTCTCCATGCCGGGCAGGGTCGAATTCACGGCTCTTAGCGTATGTGCGCAATCACAGGCGCTGGTAAATGTCTCCGAGGTCAAGATCGAGGGCCAGCATCAGCACCTGGAGGTGGTAGAGCAGCTGGCTGATCTCGGTGGCCGCCTGCTCCTTGGATTGATGCTCCGCAGCCATCCACACCTCCGCCGCCTCTTCGACGATCTTCTTGCCGATCTCGTGTACGCCAGCCTCGACCCGCGCAACGGTCGAGGAGTTGGGGTCATGATCAGCCACCTTTGCAGAGAGCTCAGCAAAGAGGCTGTCGAAGGACTTGGCGACGGTCACGGCCGCCAGCCTAGTGTCCACGCCTTCCCGACTTGTCAGAACTGAGCAGGGCTCTAGCGCTGCTCAGTTCTGACAGGTTGGTGCGGCTTGTCAGCCAACGGTCTCCGCCACCGGAGACGCCACGCCGTCTATGGGCACTTCGGCCCGCTCACGACGCTCGATACGCAGCCAGGTCACAAAGCCGATGACACAGAACCCGCCGTAGACGATGTACATGATCGCCGATGGGTAGTAGCCGGCCACCAGAAGCAGTGGAACGCCGACGGCGTCTACCGCGATCCAGATCAGCCAGAATTCGACCCAGCCCCGCGCCATCCCGTACGTCGCCAAGATCGAGCCGGTCAAGATCCAGGCATCGGCCAGCGGACCCCAGGATCCCAACGCCTTCAACACGAAGTAGAAGATCGTCGTAAGAGCCACGGCCCCGATGAGAATTGCAGGCGACCATTCGCACCGGCCCACTTCGGGCGTACGCCGACCCCCTCCCCGGCATGCGACTTACGGAACTGATGCCAGCGCACCCAGCCGTACACGCTGACAATGATGAAGAAGATCTGCCGGCCAGCCTGGCCCCACAGATCCAGCCTCTGGGGAGTGTCGAACGGACCGCCTATGGCCGTCCCGACGAAGACCGTGAACAACAAGACGTTGCCCACGATGCCCACGGGCCATGCGGCAACCTTGCGCCACATGCCCAGCAAAGCGCTTGCCAATCCGAACCCATTGCCGATGATCTCCCGCCACAGAATGACGCTCGAACCGATCTCGATCTGGGCCTTCAGCAACCGCAGGAGTACTTCTTGGAGATCCATTGATCCCTCCACTCATCCGGTCGCACGAATGCCGGGGTGAAGGAGCACACGTCGTCGCCGTGCGCTGCACGACGCTGACATGCTCGCGTGAACCTCCCATCCGGACTTTCACCGTCGGTTGTGGAGTTCCACCACATCCACCCTCTGCTGGAGGCAGAGGGGTCGCGGACTGTCACCGCCGGTTCGGACTTTCACCGACCCCGGTACACGCGCGAGTTGTCAACTCGTCGCGATCACTTTACTCCGACTTGTCAGCGTCTCAGAGGGCTATAGCCCGCTGAGACGCTGACAAGTCGGGTGGACCTAGAGAACCACGCCGAGAAGGGCCTCGCACGCGCGCGCCACCAGCATGGGGGCTTCAACGTCGTCGCTGTCGATCGCCATCGATGCTCCAGCCCACGCGTCCACGGCGGCAAGCGCGGACGGCGCATCCAGATCCTGCGCCAGGGCGGAGCGGATCTGGACGAGAACTTCGTCGGCGTTCAGTCCGGCATCCAACCGGACCGCCTCCCGCCACCGGCTCAGGCGACCCTGGGCCGAGACCAGCAGCTCATTGCTCCACTCCCAGTCGTCCCGATAGTGGTGCGCCAGCAGCGCAAGGCGGATGGTCATCGGGTCCACGCCAGCTGCTCGTAACGCCGACACGAAGACCAGGTTGCCTTTCGACTTCGACATCTTCTCGCCGTCGAGTCCAACCATGCCGCTGTGCAGGTACGCCTGAGCAAAGGGCTCGTCGGTGGCCACTCGCCCCTGCGCCGCACATATCTCGTGATGCGGGAAGATCAGGTCGGTACCGCCACCTTGCACATCAAAGCCGGTGCCGAGCCGGTCAAGGGCAATGGCCGTGCACTCGATGTGCCATCCAGGTCTGCCCGCGCCCACGCTCGAGGGCCAGCTCGGCTCACCGACGCGGGCGTGCCGCCATACCAGCGAGTCCAGCGGAGCCTTCTTGCCCGGCCTATCTGGATCACCACCGCGCTCCGCGAAGATCGCGATCGCCTCTTCCTCGGAGAGATGGGAGAGCGACCCAAACTCCGAGTCACTCGCCTGCGCGAAATAGAGATCCTCGAACTCGCTGTCGTCGACCGGATAGACCGCCTGGCTCCGACGCAGCTGATCAATCAGATTCACGATCAGCGGAATCGACTCCACTGCTCCGACATAGTGGCGCGGCGGCAAGACATTGAGTGCCGCCATGTCCTCTCCGAACAGCCGCGTCTGTTGCTCGGCGAGTGCCGCCCAGTCGACACCGGTCGCAGCAGCGCGCTCCAGCAGCGGATCGTCAATGTCGGTCACATTCTGAACGTGATTTACCTCGAGGCCGCGATCACGCCAGACCCGATTGAGCAGGTCAAAGGCGATGTAGGTGTTGGCATGGCCGATATGCGTTGCATCGTACGGAGTGATTCCGCAGACATACATGCGCGCGGTCCCACTGTCAGGGCCGATCGGTACCAGCAGTCGCTTGGCTGTATCGAAGGCTTGCAGCGGATGCACGAATGATGACGCCGGGAGCGTAGGCAACGCACGGGAGCTCCAAGCCTGCATGGCGTCACACTATCCGGCGACGCCTTCGGTCACCGTCACAACGGCAGGCATGCCATTGTGGCCTGGCGTCAGAACGGCAGCATGTGCGGATCGTGGCCGCCGCTAGAACGGCGGCTGTGCGGATGGTCCCCGACCCGCCGTCAGAACGGCGGCCAGGGGATCGAGGGCCATTCTCCACGCGGCCGGGGCATTCGCCGCCGCGTGAGCAGCAGATCGGCACGACGTATCAGCGCTGCGATTTCTTGATCACTCAGCAATTCGCCGAGCTGGTCGGGCGCCTCATCGCGAGCCCTGCGAACTGCGGTCAACTCCCGCCTGTTCAGCTCACAGCCGGCCCATCCCCACAGCAGAGTCCGGAGTTTGTGATCAGTGTGGAAGCTCACGCCATGATCAACACCGAATACCCGGCCGGCGCTGCCAAGGATGTGGCCGCCCTTACGATCGGCATTGTTGATCAATACGTCGAACACGGCGAGCAGTCGCAGATCGGCTACGTCGGCGTGGATCACCGAAACCGGACGATCTTCGCCATCGAAGCCTTCTACCGAGGCAAACCAGTCTTGCCTGGGTAGCGTCGAGCTTGGAACAAGATCAACAAGCTTGTTGGTGGCGACCTCGTCGACATCCACCCAAACCTGAAGCGATCCCGGCCCGAAAGGTCCTTCAGTCAACACCGTGACCGGCACACAGTCGAAGCCGCCGATGCGAGACACCTCGTACGCCGCAACCTCCCGGAGGCCAAGGGTGCGGTGCGGAAAATCCCAGAGCGGCCGCTCCCCTTCCAGCGGCTTGTAGACACACTCGATCGGTGCCTCGCCCGTCTGCAATTCCGCGAGGAAGGTCGCGTTGGACGCGTGCAGCAGGCGGCCGGTGATTTGCAGCTCTGACTGTGTAAGCTCTGCCGTCAGCGCGGGGTGGGGCGGCCGAGCGTCACCGTGCTCCATCATCCGCCCAATGTCTTCTACGGCCACCGCACAATCAGTCGAACAGCGGCCGGCGGTAGCCGTTCGCCCGGGGGCAAACATGCCCGTGCGGGTCGATCGGCTGTAGGCAGAACGGACAGGATGGTCGGCCGGCGGCGACGAGGGCTTGGGCTCGAGCAACGAACTCTCTGGCGTACGAGGCAGTGATCTTGACCACGAAGACCTCATCTGCGTCGATCTCGTCTGGCTCCTCGGGTGCTGCGGCTGGTGTCGCCTCAGCCGGCTCGTCGTCCTCGACATCCACATTGGAAAACAGCTCGATGACAATGCGGTCGATGCTCGGATCCCACGCGATGGTCATGGTGCCAACTCGGAATTCCTCGTTGATCGGGGCATCCAACGGATCGATGTCGCGAGCTTTGGAGGCGGCCGGCGGAACGCTAACCCCGCCTGCACTCCGTCGCACCACCTCATCGAGCACGCGATCCAAGTGCTCGGCCAGCACAGAGACCTGCCGCTTCTCGCAGGCGACGCTGGTTATGCGGTTTCCCTCGCGCGCCTGTATGAAAAATGTCCGTTCGCCAGGCTGACCAACCGTCCCTGCGACGAACCGCTCGGGCGCGTCATAGCGGTGCACCAGAATCGCCATGCGTAACAGGGTAGGTCAGTGGCGCAATGCGCTGCGAACACTTAGTTGCGGGCATCGCCATGCGCGAGCAGCTCCCAAGAACCTGCACTGGTGCGGCTTGGCGCTCAGTCGGCAACCTCTGCGGCGCCGAGTCCGCCTCCCACGACTGCGTCGTCGGAGGTCTTCGTCCGGCGGCGACGTGCCTTCTTGCGCGGCGGCGACAAGAACGCTGCCAGATCCGCTGTCGTGGAGTTGGCTGTGATCAGGTACGGGCGAGCTGCGGTATAGCGAACGATCGAGATGGACGCAGGGTCGACAACGATCCGCTGGAAGCTGTCCAAGTGCATGCTGAGGGCATCGGCCAAGATCGCCTTGATCACATCCCCATGCGACACTGCAGCCCACACAGCATCAGTGCCCTGCTCAGCATCCATTCGCGCGTCCCAGTCGCGTACGGCAGCGATTGCTCGCGCAGACATGTCAGACATTGCTTCACCACCGGGAAAACGGACGGCTGAGGGTTGTTGCTGCACCGATCTCCACAGTTTGTCTTTGCTGAGCTCTCGCAGCGACTTGCCGGTCCATTCCCCGTACCCGCACTCCACCAGGCGCTGGTCGACGGCCATGACACAGCTGTTGGACTGACCCGACAAGACTGCCTGCGCCGTTTGCCGGCAGCGTCTCAGCGGTGAGGTGACTATGCCTCGCAGCGGTACGCCCGCAAGACGAGTACCCAGCTCTGCCGCTTGCTGGACACCGATCTCATCCAGCTCGATCCCTGAGGTACGCCCAACGAGCAGCCCAGCGGTATTCGCCGACGTTCGGCCGTGACGGATCAGCAGGACCGTGCTCATGGCGCCGAGGTTACAGAGTGATCGAGCGGTATCGGCCGCGTACGTAGCACAGCAGGTCGTCGCCGGGGTCCGATTGGATCTCGACACGCTCGACCACGGCCCGGAGTAGCAAGCCCCAGCCTGCATGATCTGGGTCTGGATTGAGGCGCGCTCCAATCCAGCCGAGCGAGGTCTCGAGCACCGGGCCCCAATCGGTCTCTCGCCAAGCGGCAAGCGCGAAAGGCCCACCAGGAGCGGGCATGACGCCGGCGAATGCGTCGGCCAGCGCCCGCTGCTTCCACCCCAGCAAGTTGACGGTCACCGTTGGCGTTTCGGCCAACAGGTCGGCCAGCGGAGACTCCTCGTCGATCAGCCCGATCACTTCCCCGGGATCGCCAGCGGCGACCAGAAACGACGAGAGCGTCCATCCAGCGCGTACACCATCGGCGGCGGCAGCCCAGATGCTGACCGGGGACATCATCCGACCGCGAAAACGACGAAGCGGGTTCCGGTCCTGCTCGCCAACCGCGAACGGGTGACCGTGGTGGATCGTCACGTGACCAGTTCTACACGTCGCTATGACGTCGGTTTGCATCTGGCGACTGCAGGAGCTTTCGGCGAAGGGCCCCACAGCAGAAGCACAGGCACGATGCCCCGCTTCACCGAAATCGACGAAGGAGCCGGAACCTGGCGAACCGATGTCAGAGCGCAATGTATACGGGCCGCCAGAACACCCGATCGGATGTGGCGTGGATCACTACCGAGCCTCCGAGCGCAGCTCCGTCGCAGTATCGGAACCCCTTACGGTGGATCGAGGGCACTCCCCGGGTGAGGGGTTGGTAGCAGGGAGCGGTTTTGATGGGTTGGCTAGAGGCACTGGTGCTCGGCATCGTCCAGGGCCTGACGGAGTTTCTACCAATCTCCTCCAGCGCACATCAATCGATCGTCGGTCAGTTCTTCGGAGGCGATGATCCCGGGTCGGCGTTCACGGCAATCACCCAGCTCGGCACCGAGAGCGCCGTGATCATTTACTTTCGCAAGGACATCTGGCTGATCATCAAGAGCTGGGCCCTCGCGCTGACCGGCAAATTGCCACGCAACGATCCGGAGGCCAGGTTGGGTTGGCTGGTGATCATCGGCTCGATCCCCATCGTGGTGCTCGGGCTGATGTTTCAGGACGCCATCGACCATGGGCTGCGTAACCTCTGGACAACGGCCGCAATGCTCGCCGGCTTCGGCATCATCATCGGCGTGATCGATCGGGTCGCCGCAAATGCGCGTCCGCTCGAGTCGATGACCTGGCGGAATGGGGTGTTTCTGGGACTGGTGCAGTCACTCGCCCTGATTCCTGGAGTTTCCCGGTCTGGTGCAACCATTGCGGGCGGCCTGGCACTGGGCTACCAGCGGGTGGCCGCCGCAAAGTATTCCTTCCTCCTCGCCATTCCGGCGGTGGTCGGCTCTGGCTTGTTCAAGCTGGCCGACATCTCCTCCGATCCGGTGCCGCCAGCCTGGGGCCGATCGCGTTGGCGACGGTGATCTCCTTCGCCATTGGCTACGCGGTGATCGCCTGGCTGCTGCGTTACGTCAGCACCCACAACTTCATGCCGTTCGTGATCTATCGAATCGCGCTGGCCGTTCTGGTGGTCGTCTTGTTGCTCACTGGAGTATTGAGCCCATTGCCCCCGGAGGTCAGCGCTGGCCAGCCCTGACCGTCTACGGAGCGACTCCTGAGCGTTCCAACGCCTCGGCGGCCACCGTCAATGCGTTGATCTTCTCTTCAACCGAGCTGCCGTGCGGCGCCAGCGCGCAGGTAGTCACCCCGGACGCAGCGAGCAGCTGAAACCCATCAGCAATCCGGTCCCGATCGCCTAGCAGCGAGGTCTGATCAATGAAGTCGAAGGGAACAGCGGCCATGGCGTCCCGATACCGGTGGCCGAGGTACAGGTCCTGCACCATCGCCGCGGTCTCGCCGAACCCCATCCGTACCGCGAGCGCGTTGTAGAAGTTCTGCTCGCGGCTTCCCATTCCACCCAGATAGAGGGCCGCGTAGCCGCGGACCTGATCACCGCAGGCACGTGGATCGGCGCCCACCACGAGCGGGATGCTGGGGACGATGTCGAAGCCATCAAGGCTCTTGCCGGCCCGCGCCCGGCCCGATCGCACTCGCGCCAATTGCTCAGGAGCGAAGGCGGGGGCGTAGAAGATGGCGAGCCAGCCATCGGCGAGTTCACCGGCAAGCTCGAGGTTTTTCGGTCCGACGGCGGCGAGGTAGATCGGAATGTGTGCGCTGATCGGTGCGATGGTCAGTTTGAGCGCCTTGCCCGGCCCGTCGGGGAGAGGGATCTGGTAGTGCTCGCCGCGAAAGGTCACTGTCGATCGCGACAGCGCCGCGTTGACGATCGTGATGTATTCGCGCGTACGACCCAAAGGCATGTCAAATCGCACGCCGTGCCAGCCCTCGGAGACTTGCGGCCCGGAGACGCCGAGGCCCAATCGGAAACGGCCTCCGGTCAACACATCGAGGCTGGCGGCGGTCATTGCGGTCATCGCCGGTGTACGCGCCGGGATCTGCATGACCGCTGAACCGATATCGATTGTTGAGGTTTGTGCCGCAAGCCAGGCGAGCACAGTAGGACTGTCCGAGCTGTACGCCTCGGCTGCCCAGACGACCGCAAAGCCAAGTGCTTCGGCATGTTGAGTCAACCGCAACTGTCCATGCGGATCGTCAGATCCAACGAGATAGCCGAGGTTGAGCGCAAGACGCATGTCAGACACGCTAGTGCCGAGCCTGATTGCTTCGCTCGCCAAGGCTCGCTGAGTCTGATGGCTCGCTCCGCTCGCTGCGATGTTCGCCGAGAGCCGCCGTCTTCGTCGTATCCGACGAAACCGCTCCGGCGGAGAGGTATGCATTGCTCTCGATTCGTCTCGTCGGCTCCTCCTGCAGATCGGCGGCGCGAACATCGCGGGCGCGTATCGCGCTTCATGGCCGCCTACTTCGTCGTCGCTCCGGGACGGAAAACTTTGTCCCCACGCTCCTCCTCGGCACAGCGGCGCGCGATCCGCGAGGCCGTTAGGGTCTCTCCATGGAGACTCGGCAGGTCGGGTGCAGCGGGCTGCGGGTATCGCGGCTCGGGCTTGGCACCATGACCTGGGGGCGCGACACACCGGCCGAGAACGCCCATGCACTGCTCGAGATGTTCTGCGAGGCCGGCGGGACGTTGATCGACACGGCTGCGGCCTACGGCGCG
Organism: uncultured Actinomycetota bacterium; assembly: GCA_963712625.1. Classification (GTDB taxonomy): domain Bacteria; phylum Actinomycetota; class Actinomycetes; order Propionibacteriales; family Propionibacteriaceae; genus Microlunatus. Next base: position 2,568 of record CAVQIU010000005.1, on the reverse strand, counting down.
GGTGACGCCGAGCGTATCGTCGGTCGGCTGGTGCGCGAGCTCGGGATCCGAGACGAGGTCGTGATCGCGACAAAGGCCGGATTCGTGATCAGGAACGGCAAGCGGATCGTAGACACGTCTCGACGTGCCTTACTTCGTGATCTTGACGGATCGCTGCGCCGGCTGCAGAGCGACTACATCGACGTATGGCAGATCCATGCGTGGGGCGAGGCTCCCCTGGAGGAGTCGCTGGAGGCGATTGATCACGCTGTCTCGACCGGCAGGGTGCGCTATGCCGGCGTATCGAACTTCGTGGGATGGCAGACCGCTCAGGCCGCCACCTGGCAACGGGCGTTTCCGGGCCGCACCCCACTCATCAGTGCTCAGGTCGAATATTCCTTGCTCGCACGTCGGGCCGAGGTCGAGGTGCTTCCGGCCGTTCGAGCCTTTGGGATGGGCTTCCTCCCGTGGTCGCCGCTCGGACGCGGAGTGCTGACCGGGCAGTATCGCAACGGCACCCCTCGGGGCTCCCGGGCAGCCACCGATCACTTCTCCTGGTTCGTCGAGCCTTATCTGGAATCCCGCAGCCGTGGGGTCGTGGAGGCAGTCGTCCGGGCAGCCCAAGGGCTCGAGCTCACCCCGCTGCAGGTCGCCTTGCTCTGGGTGCGAGATGCACCGGGCGTCACTGCGCCGCTCCTCGGCGCTCGTACCGCAGGTCAGCTGGCGCCCGCCCTTGCAGTCGAGAATCAAAGGCTCCCGGCCGAGATCGCCGCGGCTCTCGACGATGTGTCCGGCGGACCGAACGCTGCGCGAGGTTAGGAACGCGTCCGAGCGGAACTACCGCGGGATGACGAGCTGCGCACGCGAATGATCTTGCGGCGGATCCATGCATCGCGGGTGCCATCTCCATAGCGACGCAGCCGCGCGAGCTCCCAACCGCCGTACTCGGCATGCTCGGTGAGCAACTGGCGAACGGCGTGGCGCGAGAGGTGGCGGCCCAGCCGGACCAGCTCCACCTCGTACTCGACTCGACCAACCGCCATAGGCGGCCCAGCATAGTGTGCGCTCAGGCCTCGCTCACGCCCGATCAAGGAAACGATCCAGGACGCGAGCGCCGAATTCCAGGGAGTCGGTCGGTACTCGCTCGTCGACACCGTGGAACATCCCCACGAAGTCCAGCTCAGGAGGCAGGCGGAGCGGAGCAAAACCGAAACACTTGATGCCTGCGTGGTGCCAAACCTTGCCATCGGTACCGCCGCTGAACAGATATGGCACCGCGCGGGCACCGGGATCCTCGGCCGCGAGACAAGCCTGCATAGCGTCGACCAAACTCCCCGCGAACTCGGTCTCCACCGATGGGTTGTAGGCGACAACCTCGTAGCGAACCTTGTCGCCGATCAAATCGGCGATAGTGGCATAGAACTCATCCTCACCCCCGGGCACGAACCGGCCGTCGATGCCAGCCGTGGCCCGACTCGGGATCACATTGTGCTTGTAGCCCGCCGACAACATGGTCGGATTCGCCGTGTTCGACATGGTGGCCCCGATCATTCGCGCGATGCTGCCCAGTCGGCTTAGCGTCTCCTCCGCCTGATCGGGATCAAGATCAACTTCGAACGCCTCGGCGAGCGCCTCGAGAAACGCTCGCTGTGGGTCGGTGATCTTTCGTGGCCAGTCGTATTCGCCGATCCGGGCAACCGCCGCGCTGAGCTCGGTGATCGCATTCTCTCTGTTACGGAGCGACCCGTGCCCGGCCCGACCGTCGGCAATCAGATCGAGCCAGGCCATGCCCTTCTCGGCGGTCTCGATCAGATAGAGCCGAAGATCATCACGCACGGTGAGCGAGAAGCCGCCGACCTCGCCGATCGCCTCCTGGCAACCGTCCACGACGTCGCGATGCTCATCAACGAGCCAGCGCGCACCCAGTCCGCTTCCTGCCTCCTCGTCGGCTGTGAAGATCAACCGGATCGGGCGTCGCGGCGCGGCGCCGGCGCGGGCTCGAGCGCGTACGACGCTGAGCACCATCGCGTCGAAGTCCTTCATGTCCACCGCGCCGCGACCCCAGATGCAGCCGTCGACCACCTCGCCGGAAAACGGAGGCACCGACCAGTCGTCTGCTCTCGCGGGTACCACGTCAAGATGCCCGTGAATGAGCAGCGGCGACAGGGACGTGTCGACTCCGTCGGGCTCCCAGTGCGCCACCACGGACGTACGTCGTGGCTCAGGCTCGAACAGCTCGCACGCGATACCCACCTCGTCGAGCAACTCTGCGACGCGTTCTGCGGCCTCACGCTCACCAGGACCTTCGTCCGAGCCGAAGTTGGAGGTGTCGATCCGGATGAGTTCCTGACACAGGTCGACAACCTCAGCTTCGGGCAGGTAATCCGCGCTCATCGATTCATCTTTGCCCATGGGCTCTGGCCGCGCTCGGTCTGGTGGAACCCTTCGGCAGGACCATACGAATTGCTATAGTTCGTGGGCGCCCCGCGAGGAGCAGCCGCAGGTCCGGGTGGCGGAATAGGTAGACGCGCTAGCTTGAGGTGCTAGTGCCCTTGACAGGGCATGGGGGTTCAAGTCCCCCCTCGGACA
>CAVQIU010000004.1:0-37353 GCA_963712625.1 uncultured Actinomycetota bacterium | reverse complement strand
GGGTCGTACCGGAGACCAGCATGCCTCACAGTTACGGTTGAGCCGCCGGTGACAGCAGGACAAACCAGCTCAGCGCTCGAGGAAGGACTGCTCGTGTCAGACCCGATCAAGGTAGCGGTTCTCGGATTCTGGCACGTGCATGCAGCCGAGTACGCCGGGCTGGTCCGTCAGCATCCAGAAAGCGAGCTTGTCGCGGCCTGGGATGACGATCCTGTTCGGGGTCGAGCCTCTGCAGAAGCCATCGGGACGCCTTTCATTGACGACCTCGACGAGCTGCTCGCCGGCGACATCGACGCGATCACCGTCACGACGGCCACCAGCGCCCATCACGCGATCATGCTCCGCGCGGCAGAAGCCGGAAAGCACATCTTCACCGAGAAGCTCCTGGCACCGACCGTTGCAGAGGCCGAGGAGATCATTGACGCCGCCGACAATGCCGGCATCGCAGTGATGGTCTCGTTGCCACGGCTGTATCACGGATACACCCGGGCGATTCTCGACAAGCTCAACGAGGAGCAGCTTGGCGAGCTGACCTATTGCCGGATCCGGCTGTCGCATGATGGCGCCATCGCGGGATGGCTGCCGGAACGCTTCTATGACCCCGAAGCCGCCATCGGTGGGGCACTCAGCGATCTCGGATGCCACCCGGTATACCTCACGCAGCTGTTCCTCGGCGCCGGCCCAGCCACTGTGAGCGCCACATACGCTTCGCTGACCCGGCATCCGGTCGAGGACCAGGCGGTCGTCACGCTCGGATACCCGGGCGGCGCGATCGGTGTCATCGAGACCGGGTTCTTGAGTCGCGACCCGTTCACGATCGAGATCCATGGCACGGCGGCCAGCGTCGCGTACGAAAGCCCGGGAAGCGCGCTCCGGCTGCGTGACGCAGGCTCAGATACCTGGCAGCCGCTCGCGGTGCCTCCGGACGATCCTGACGCCGTGAGCCAGTGGGTGGCACACATCCGCGAGGGCACGCGAGCCGACGACAATCTGTCTCGGGCAGTCGAGCTTACGAGACTGGTTGCCGCGGCCAACACCGCAGCAGCCACCAGCAGCACCATGAGCTATCGGATCAGTGCCGCATGAGCACGATCAAAGTCGGCGCGGTCGGTGGTGGCGGCATCCTGGGAGCTCATATCCGCGGTTACCGCGCCTACGCCGACGTGATCGAGGTGACGGCTGTTGCTGATGTGGTGGCCGAGACCGCCCAGAGACGCTCGACCGAGCTCGGCGCCGCGGCGTACACCGACTTTCGGCAGATGATCAGCGAGGCTGACGTCGACGCCGTCGACATCTGCCTGCCGCACCACCTGCACGCCGAGGCCATCGTGGCCGCTGCTGAAGCAGGCAAGCACATTCTGTGTGAAAAGCCGCTCTGCCTCACTGTTGAGGAGGCCGCCGCGGTGCAACGGGCGGTGAGCGCCGCGGGTGTGACCTTGATGTGTGCCCACAATCAGCTCTATCTGCCCGCGGTGACCAGAGCCAAACAGCTGCTGGATGAGGGTGTTCTCGGCAAGGTCTACGAGGTTCACACCACCGACTGCTTCTACAACGACTTCGACCCGCAGAACATGGGCTGGCGCGCAAACACTGCCACCAGCGGCGGCGGCGAGCTGATCGACACCGGCTACCACCCGACGTACCTGATGCTGCACTTTGCGGGAGCCTCACCGGTCGAGGCAACGGCCCTGCTGTCTCAGCACCGGCTGAGCTTCATGGAGGGCGAGGACTCGGCTCAAGTTCTAGTCCGATTCGCCAATGGTGTGCTCGGCCAGCTCGTCACGAGCTGGGCGTACGACGCGCCGCCGGGCACCGAGAGGTTCTCGGTCGTCGGAGAACGCGGCTCGCTGCGCAGCGATGGAAGATCGCTGACAGTAACGCTGCGCGGATCGGGCACCCAGACCTACGACTTCGAGGATGTCGACACTTATGCCTTTGAAATCGGGCGCTTCGCCGACTGCTTGCGTTTTGGCACCCGTCCGCTGCACACCGAGAAGGAGGGCATCGACGTGCTCTGCCTCATCTTGGCGGCGTACGAGGGTGCCCGCAATCGGACGATCGCGCCCGTATTTCGCGATTTCTGACCGAAGTCGCTGGCTAGGCGACTGAAACGAGCCGTTCGGCCTGCGAGACCGACTCTCCGAGAGTCTGGGCGAACGCCGCGTCGAGCGTCGCGGCGGCGTCGTAGGAGGCTGTCTCGCTGCTCCACGTGACATAGCCATCTGGGCGTACCAGGACAGCACCATCATCGGCGAGCCGGTAGCGCTCTGTCAGAGTTCCAGTCGGATCGAACACGTCAGTATCCACGGTCAGCACCTGAATTGGAGGTCCGGCCGGAAGAGCGGCTGCTGCCGCTCGCCACGCCTCGCCTGCGGCCCCGATCAGCAGCGTAAGCCTGCCGTCGAACAGGTCGATGGTCGACAGACGCTTCCCGTGCACATCCACCCACGCATGGGGAGCCCGGCTACCAGGTCGCGCCCGCTGGCCGATTTCTTCGAAAGGCAGCTCGCCGGTATGGCCGCCAGCGATGACCGCCGAACTGTAGCTGACGCCGAAGTCAGCGGCCAGCGCCGATTCTCCGGAGCTGCCGATCCCGGTCTCCATCGATCGCGCAGCATTACGCCGACCAACCGGGCCGCGCTCGTCCTGATAGGAGTCCAGTAGCGCCTCGTGGGCCCAGCCGCGGGCCACCCAGGCAAGCTTCCACCCAAGGTTGTGACCGTCGGCGATGCCGGTGTTCATTCCTGTTGCGCCGCGCGGTGTCGTACCGTGCGCGGCGTCACCGACCAGGAAAGCCCTGCCGGACCGATAGCGGGAGGCCACGGCCGCCGAGAAGTCCCAGCGGAACGTGCCCTGAATGTTCAGTGCGAGGTCGGGCACGCCGGCCGCCGACCGGATCCGCTCAGCAAGGCGCTCCGGCGTCCACCAGGCAGCCGCCTCCGGCACGTCGGACTCCAATTCCATGTCGTAGACCCACCGGCCGGCGCCGACCGGCACGAAGATGCCCTCGACCTTCGGTTTCATCACCACGTGCAGGACGCATAGTCGGTGATTCACCGACGGCGCGAGATCCGCCTCGAAAAGAGTGGCGAGGTGGCGACCCTCCATGCCCAGCGGCTCCAGGTCGACACCAAGCTGTTCTCTAACCGGGCTGCGCCGGCCGTCGGCTCCAACCAGGTAGCGGGCCCACACCTGGTAGCAGCAGCCACCCTCCCGGGTGCGCAATTCCGCGCGTACCAGATCCGTCGTCCATGGTGAACGACACCAGCTCGGTGCCGAACCTCGACTCACCACCAACATCATGAAAATGCTGAAGCAGGATGGGTTCGAGATAGTCCTGAGGCACCACCGCTACGTCCGTCGGGCTGACGGTACGGCTCAAGCCAGGGAGTGGCAAGCCGAGCGAGACCTCCCGCGCCGGCTGGGACAGTGTCTCGGCGACGGCCATCGTCATCGACAGCGCCATGTCGGCGCTTCGGACCTGATCCTCCAAGCCCCAGCTGCGCATGATCTCCATGGTCCGGCCGCGGATTCCGGTAGCCTTCGGAAAGATCGAGACCCCGATGTGCTTGTCCACCAGCAGTACGCGAGCACCAGAGCGGGCCGCGGCGATGGCGGTGGTAAGACCGGATGGTCCGGCTCCGATGACCAGGACGTCGTAGATGGTTTGCGGCTGGTTCATGGCCATGTCTCCTTCACCGAGGTAGTCGATGACCTTCAGTGTTGGGGCTGGCCGGCTCCCACGGATCCGTGTTGATTACGGAGTTAGCCGGTCGAGGAAACCACGGAGCTCCTGCCGACTGTGACATCCAGTCCGTGCCAGCAAGCTGGACACGTGCGTCTCCACCGTGCGCGGTGAGAGGAAGAGCCGCTGCGCGATGTCGGCATTCGACAGGCCGCTGGCAACAAGACGCAGCACATCCATCTCGCGGCTGGTCACCCCCAGACGGCGGAGCTCCGTTGGCACCCTGGATACCCCTCGACCCCGTCGCGTGGGGGCACCAGCGCGTCGCAACAGGTCGCGGCAGATCCTGGCCTCGGCTTCATCCCCGTTGCCTTCATGAGCGAGAAGATCAACTCTGAGCTGTGGCAACGGATCGCCCCAGCCGTCGTTGAGCGCGCACTCGGAGGTGAACAGTCGCAACAGCCGATGCCAGTACGGCACCGGCGACAGCTCCTGCTCAGCCGCCGCGAACGTCTCTGCGGCGCGATCCCGATGGCCTTGGCGGCCATCGGCAATCGCCTCCGCATAGTGGAGAGCCCCCCGATTGGCGCGGCGCAGACCAGCGGGCAGATGGCCCAGGGTAGTCCGCGCCTCGGCATCGTCCTCGCCAAGAATCGTGCGGACTAGCACCCACAACCCAAACTGATGCAGCGGGGCCGCTGGAGCGTGGTTGACCAACGTATCGGCGAACCGGTCCAGCAGCACCAGCGCACCGGGCAGGTCGTGGCTCAAGAGCCGTGGCAGAGCTCGGACTGCCCAGATCTGGGCGAGGGTGTCCGGCGCTCTCCCTCCCCTTGCCTCTACGGACGCCAGAGCGGCCGCCATCTGCCGCTCACGGCCCGGTACCGCGTTGCTCTGCGCGAGGAGAAGGTCGCCGAGCCCGAGCAGGTATGCAGATTGCAGGGCGTCCCCTAGATCAAGGACGCGCTGTGCTGGCGCCTTGAGGGCGCGCGGGCCCTGCGCGACGTACGCCTGCTCAGCGAGGATGATCTCCGCGCCGCCGGCCTGCATCAGCAGTCCGCTGTCCAAAGCCAGGTCGCGGGCGCTGCTGATTCTTGCCGACCACTCCTGCTCGAGCGACTCGGCTGTGCCCAAGCCGAACTCCGCTTCGACCCGCCACGGCCGGAGCCCGAACTCGGCGGCGACCTGACTGGCCCGGCGGAACGCAGCGGCAGAGGCGGCGGGATCGCGAAGCCGGCCTAGCCGACCGACGATGCACAGCGCCTCGCACAGCACCTCAGGATGTTGGTCCGGCCGCGACCGCTCGACGGCCCGGTTCGCGTGATCAATGGCCGCCTCGATCCGTCCGGCTCCGTGCGCCGCCTCAGCGAGCAATACAGATGATCTCGCCTCATCAGGCCTGCCGGCCCGCGCAACGTAGTCATCGGCCTCCCTCCAGCGTCGGGCTACGATCGCGGCTCGGGCGAGTAACAGGCACAACTCGGCGTGATCCTCTCCGGTTGAGCTGTCGAGCGCTGTGGCGCCCACCTCGAGCGCGCGGCCGGCCTCGCCGGTCAAGGTGTATAGCCGGACACGTTCGATCGCTACCCGGACGGGAAGGGCGCCGGTCTCTGACAGTTCGTCCAGCCGCTGCCCGGCGCTGCGCATCGCACCCTTGGTGATGTCGCGTACGACTTGGCGCAGCCTGATCGCCGCAGCCTCGTCGCGCTCGCCTGCCGCGGCCAAAAGATCGGCCGCAACCGACTCGTCGTCCTCTCCGCCGCGGGCCCGCAGAGCCCCGGCCGCGCGCACCGCGAGAGATGACCTTTCCGGCGGCAGCAGCGTCGCCAGTACGACCTCTCGGGTGAGCGCATGGCGCCATTGCAGCCGGTTCTGTTCAGCAACCAGCAGATGAGCATCTGCCGCAGCTCGCGCGGTCGCTGACACTGTCGGCTCGTCAAGATCAGTGATCACGGCGGCCAGTGACCAGTCCGGCTCGCCACCGACCAGCGCCGCTGCACTCAACACTCGACGCTGTTCCTGAGTCAGTCCTCGTAATCGCGCAACGACGACCTCGGCAAACGAGCCAGCCACTGCGTCGCCTACATTTCCGGCGGACATGGTCGTACTGGCGAGCAGCTCCTCGATGACCAGGGGGACGCCTTCCGCCTTGTCGATCACCAGCTGGCGCCGGGTCTCGTTCAGTCCCGGCTGCTGCTGGTCGATCAGGCTCGTCGCGTCGGTGTCACTCAGCGGGCCCAGCCGTATGTGGACGGCACCTGGTAAGCGCGCCAGGTGCCGTGCCACCGAGGACCGGCGCGTCATCACGGACGGTCACAGCCACGACGATGGGCGACGTGCTGAGCGCGCCGCTGAGATACTCCAGCAGCGCAACAGTGTCCGGGTCGGCCCAGTGCAGATCCTCCAGCAGCAGAACCGTGCCGGATCCGCCGACTGATCGCAGCAGGCGCAGCACGCCCTCACCGAGCACCACAGTGGGATCGACGATCGAGTCGATCGGTTCGCCAGCGGCAAAGCCGGGCAGCACGCGACTGAGAGCAGCGCGGAATGGACGCAGTTCATCGGACTCCGGCAGTGCGCGATCCCGTACGGCCTCCATCAGCGCCTGCGCCAGTGGGCGTAGCGACCCGCCGCCCTCGATGGCACGGCCCGCCAGCACGACGAATCCTCGGCGACGAGCGAATGCCGTCCACTCCGTCACGAGGCGGCTCTTGCCGATCCCAGCTTCGCCGGTGATCACCGCGAATCCCCCAGCGGCCGATTCAGCGTCGTCCAAGAGGTCAGCCAATCGCGCCAGCTCTGCCTGCCGACCAACAATGGGCGGCGGACGGGACCTCATAGGTGGGAGTCTCCCAAATGAGAGCGGGCCGCGAGTCAGGCTGCCAGGCGCTGCGTCTCTTTCGCACCAGGCCACACAGCAGCCTGCAGTGGCGGCTTCTCAGATTTTTCGCGGCTTTGTGTGTAGAAACGGCGCTCGCTGAGCGGCTTGTGAATGCCTTGCCCGGAAAACACTCGTGCCTCCCACCAGAGGCGAGAGGCACGAGCACATTCCCCGAGCGTGAGCGGCCGCGGGCCAAACAGTGAGTACTCCGCTCGCTGACTGCGAGACACGTTTTGCGCGTCTCACCGGCAACGTGAGGACCACTCACCCGACCACACCCCGACGTTCCCTCCCCCAAGAGGAACGTTCAAGATGAACGCTGTCGAAGGGCGATGCCCGTCATTTGTTGGCTAACCAACTCCTGACACAGCAAGAAATTAGCGAAGGAGACCAAATCGTGTCGAGCCCCAGATGCCTGTTTGTCACCTTCTGGACATGTCAAAAAGTGGACATCGGGTCGGATAGTTGAATCCGCGAAGCAAGCCCCCCAAGTGACTTCATGCTGCCTGGCGGGCCTAACGCTACAGCACTTTGCTACGCACCGAGAAGTCCGCGAATTTCCTCCGCAGTGAGCGCCCCACCAGCCAGCGTGTCGCCGCCGACTACCGATTCGAAGAGCTCTTCTTTGCCAGCTTTCAGGTCCATGACTTTCTGCTCGATCGTGTCCTTCGCCACCAGCCGGTAGACCATCACGGTCTTGGTTTGGCCGATCCGATGCGTGCGATCGACCGCTTGCGCCTCGATGGCCGGGTTCCACCAAGGATCGAGCACAAAGCAGTAGTCGGCCTCCGCGAGGTTGAGGCCGAAGCCGCCGGCCTTCAGGCTGATCAGGAACACTGATGCAGCTTTGTCTCGAAACCGCTGGATCACTCGGTCACGGTTTCGCGTACGCCCGTCCAGATATGCGTACGGGATGTTGGCCTCTGCCAAACGTGCCCGGATTCTGGTCAGGAAGGTGGTGAACTGACTGAAGACCAGGGCTTGGTGGCCTTCGCCGACGAGCTCGCTGAGATCCTCGAGCAGCACGTCAGTCTTTGCCGACGGCACGCCTGCGTGCGCCTCGTCCACCAACGCCGCATCCAGACTCAGCCTGCGCAGCAATGTGAGCGAGCGGAGCACCGTGAAGCGGTTCCGATCAAGATCCTCGATCAGACCCAGGACCTTCTGGCGCTCTCGCTGCAGGTGCATCTGATAGATCCGGCGATGCCTGGGGTGCAGCTCGACCTCGACAACCTGCTCCTGTTTGGGCGGCAGCTCGGCCGCAACGCTCTCCTTGGTACGCCGCAGCATGACTGGGCGGATTCGACGGCGTAGCTGGCGGAGCCGTATCGCATCCTTGCTGCGTTCGATCGGTCGCCGGTAGTACTCCGAGAAACGATCCGGATCGGGGAATAGGCCCGGCGCGGTGATCGAGAGCAGTGCCCAGAGGTCCATCAAGCTGTTTTCCAGCGGGGTTCCGGTGATCGCCAGCTTGAACGGTGCCGTGAGGCGGCGAGCGCACTGATACGTCTTGGCCCGGTGGTTTTTCACAAACTGTGCTTCGTCGAGAATGACCCCAGACCACTCCAGCTCGCTGAGCTTGTCGCTGTCGATCCGCAGCAGTGCATAGGAGGTGATCACCAGGTCAGCCGCGGCCACCGCCTCGATCGCACGGCGCCCCGCGCTTGGACTCCGATTCGGTGAGGCGTACCACTCGCAGCTCGGGCGCGAATCTGGCCGCCTCGGTATACCAGTTGGACACTACGCTGGTCGGTGCCACGACGAGGAACGGCGGCTGCTCGGGACACACCAGCCGGGCATGGCAGATCAGCGCGAGCGCCTGGAGGGTCTTGCCCAGACCCATGTCGTCGGCCAGGATCCCGCCTAGCTGATGGCTCCACAAGAAGTTCAGCCAGCGATATCCATCGAGCTGATACGGCCGGAGCGTGGCATGCAAGCGTCTCGGGAACCTGGACATCATCGATCACCGAGGCATCGGTGAGCCCACGTACGGTCTGCTCCCAGCGAGCCGACTGATCGATGGCAACGCCGAGGTTGGTCAGGTCGTCCCACAGACTCGCCTGGAACCGGTTGATGCTCAGCTCGGGGCGATGATGATCTTGCAGGGCTTTCGATTCCTCGATCAGCTCGCGTAGCTGGGTGAACTCCGGTCGATCCAAGGAGAAGTAGACTCCGGTCTCCAAGATCAGGAAGTCTTGGCCTTCGGTGAGAGCGACGAACAAATCCTCGAAGGGAATCGTCTCCCCGTCGATCGACACTTTGATGCGCAGATCGAACCAGTCGGCGGAGTCCCGGCGCTCGACGGCGGCCACTTCGACGCTGGGCCGAGAGCTGGTGCTGCGGTACTCGCGCACCTCGCCTTCCTGCCTGACGCGCACCCCGGCTAGGGCCAGTTGCGGCATGACGTGCTCGACGAATTGCAATGCCGGCTTGCCGTCGAGCAGTACGTGCGCGGCTGGCAGCTGCGGCGACTCCCTGACCAAAGAATCCTTGGCTGAACTGGCCAGCTGCGGAAGATCCGCGTACGGCAGCGGCAGCGCCGCCAGCTTGCGCTGTTCCTCCGCAAGATCACGGATGCTCTGCCGCTCCAGTGGGTCGTCGATGGCATACGTTTCGGTGACGGTCGGGCGGTCGTAGTGCGCCATCCAGTCAAGGCGAACCCGGTGCTCCGGCCGGAAGTTCACCGTCAGACCCAAGATCGGCTCAACGTAGTCGGGAAGCCGAACTGATCGGTCGGCTGAGGTGATGTTGATCTTCTGACGCAGCCGCGGCAAGAAGTCGGCCAGGAAGCGTGGCTCGTCCTCGGACGGGATCAGCAACGAGTGAGGATCCACCAAGAGCTGCCGCAGTTCTCGGCTCAGCAGCTGATCCAAGCGCGCAACGATCAGCTCCTGTACGCCGGCAGCCTCCTCGCTCACATGAAAGATCCCGTGTGCCGGATCCCCAAGCACGCCAAGCGATGACAGCTCGAGCTCGCGATCATCGAGCAACACCCGCGGACCGACCAGCAACCCGACACTGGGGTCGCGGTGAGCGTCGAGCACCACCGAGGCCCGATGCTCGGTGCGCAGCGGGCCGAGGAGCGGCTTGGCAGCCAAGATCGTGAGGCCGACAGCGGCAGCTTGATCAAGTAGTCCCCAGAAGGCGCTGCTCACGGTGCCCAACGAGAGCCAGGCGCTGCGCGGCAGCGCATAACGCGCACTCGCACCGGCTGCCGCTCGGAACTGCAACAACAGCTCACGCTGCTCCGCGACGTACGAGCGCGCCACGAAGTCAAGATCGTCCCAGGAGATCCCCGAACGCACCCAACCCCCGCTGCCGCTGCGGCGCGCCGGGCGGATGCGCAGGTCCTGGCGCCCAAGGTACCCACGGAACGCTGGGATGCGTTCGACGCCGAACTCCAACGCCAACGGGGCGACATCGGCAGCAGGCACGGGCGGCTCGGCAGCGAGGAGCTTGTCCAAGGTCCGCTCCCACTCGGGCCGTTCCACGGCACTGCCGGCGACGAGATGACGCGCCACGATGAGGACAGCAGCGGCATGTTTGCAGTCCATCGCAACTGGGCAGGTGCACTGACTGCGATAGACACTGAGGTTGCCCGATCTCGAACTGGCCAGGAACACCGTCACGGCGTAGTCGTCGCGCATTGTTCCCCGGACTCGGCCGGTGACGGTGAGGGCCTCAGCATCAAAATCGACGTCGTAGACGTGGCCCGATTTGGCGTAGACCATCGCCCTGGCAAAGGCCTCGTGGCCCACCATCTGGATGATCGCCTCATGACTCAGAAGCGAATTCCACGACGTCACCACGCCTTGCACCTTAGTCGCCGGTACTCACAGCGTTTGATTGCTCCGCTCGCTGCGCTCGCTCTGTCTGATGGCTCGCTGCGCTCGCGGCGACGTTCGCTTAGGAGCCGCCGTCTTCGTCGAATCCGACGAAACGGCTATCTCCGAAGAATCACCTCTGTCTGATGCGTTTCGTCGGCTTCTCCTGCAGATCGGCGGCGCGAACATCGCGAGCGCGGATCGCACTTGGAGCCCGCCTACTTCGTCGTCACTCGCAGACGATAATGCGTGTCTGCTCGTTCCTCCTCAGCACGGCGGAGCGCGATCCGGAGCGTCCTTGGCAGGCCTGCGTACGACCCGGCAGATCGGGTATAGGCGCGGTGCGACAGGATGTCGGCAGCGCCATCCCGGGCGCCAAGTTTCCGAGCCCGCCAGCGGGCACACAACGACGTAGGGAGGATGGATGAGCGAGTCAACACAGGATCCCAGTCAGGGCGGATCCGGCCTCGAGGGCCCCGCTGACGGCGGCGCCGAGGGGATCCCTGGTATCCAGGATGGAGGCGCTGACGGCAGCGCCGACGCCGGGCTCGGTGTGAGTGGCGACGGCGGAGCGGATGGAGGCGCCGACGGCGGGCAGATGGAGGCCGACGGCGGCGCAGACGGAGGCGCCGACGGCGGAGCAGATGGAGGCGCCGACGGCGGAGCAGACGGAGGCGCCGACGGCGGCGCAGCAGACGCTGGTGCCGAGGGCACCCCTGGCGGTCCAAGACGGAGGAGCCGATGGCGGGGCAGATGGCGGCGCAGACGGCGGGGCCGACGGCGGAGCAGATGGCGGCGCCGCTCGCTGAGGATTCAGTCCTCCCCCGACTCATTGCGGTCGATCGCGACCTGTTCGCTGATCAGTACTGGGGACAGCAACCGTTGCTGTCCCCAGCAGCTGATCTTCCAGCTGGGTTTACCGATCTGCTCGATGCGGATGCGATCGACGAACTTGTGTCGCAGCGGGGTTTGCGGACACCGTTCCTCCGGGTCGCCAAGAACGGCACCACCCTTGCCGACAAAGCATTCACCGCTCCGGGCGGTGTCGGCGCGGGAATCGCCGATCAGGTAAGCGACGACAGGCTGGTCCGGCTCTTTGCAGACGGATCGACGCTGGTGCTGCAGGCGCTGCACCGCGTCTGGCCGCCCATTCTCGAGTTCTGCCAGCAACTCGCCGCGGAGCTCGGCCATCCGGTGCAGGCCAACGCGTACGTCACTCCGCCACAGAATCAAGGCTTCAGCGCCCACTACGACGTACACGATGTCTTCGTGCTGCAGATCGAAGGAGAGAAGCGGTGGCGGATTCATCCGCCTGTCCTGGAGTCACCGCTTCGCGATCAGCCTTGGAACGACCGAAAAGCCGCGGTCGAGAAACGGGCAGAAGAACCTCCGCTGATAGAGGCCTTGCTCAGGCCTGGCGATTGCCTCTACCTGCCGCGCGGATACCTTCACGCTGCTACGGCCCTCGGCGGTGTGAGCACCCACCTGACTCTTGGGATCCATGTCTGGACCCGCTTCGCGCTCGCGGAGCAAGTCATGGACCAGGCGTTGCGAAGCCTCGTAAACGATCCAGCAATGCGCGCTTCGCTGCCGCTGGGAGTGGATGCGGCCGACCCGAGTGAGGTTCGCCAGGATTTCGAGTTGATCATCGCAGCGCTGGTCGACGCCGTCGAGCATGCAGATCTTGATCAGATTCTCCGAGTCTCTGCTCCAGGACGCTCGACGTCAACCAGCGTGCCGCGCCGGTCGGCCCACTCCGGCAGCTCCGCGACGCCGAGACCATCACCGACGACTCGGCAATCGTGCTTCGCCGCCATCGTGATCGCCTCGATTGATCACACCCGAGCGGGCACCGTGGTACGGAGTCGGGCCGGCGACATCGCCGTGACCGAGGACGATGTCGGCGCCGCTCAAGGCGCTGCTGAACAATGGCACGGCGACCGCTGGTGATCTTGGTCTTGATCTTGCACGGCGCCTGTTGCTTGCCGGCCTGGTCATCGTGGAGTGAGCCGACCAGATTCGGCGTACCGCTGCGCAGACGAAGCGCGCGTGCGGGCGGATCCGTTGGCCGGTACAGCTCCTCCGACCCGCCGCTGGCTGCTCTTGGAGCATCCGGGTCCCTGGCGAATCGATGCGATGGCAGGCGCTGGAATTGACCCCGAGGTGCTCACCGACCTTGACGCGAAGAGCCGGCTCTGCCACGCGAATCTTGCTCGTTCGCCGACCGGGCCGGATCGATCGGAAGGCACCTCGCCGACTGGATCCTGGCCGGGCTCGACATGGACACGGTGACGGGTCAGTGGCGCGGACGACCATGATCTGCTGGACGCCGCCGATGCCCTGACCGCCGTCTCGGCGCCGCCGCGATCGGAACACCCGGACCCGCTGATCCTGGTCTGCACGCACGGCGTACACGACGTCTGTTGCGCGCTTCGCGGCCGCCCAGTGGCTCGCGACCTTGGCGTCACGGTGGCCGGAGCTTGTCTGGGAATGCAGTCACATCGGCGGCGACCGGTTCGCTCCGAATGTGGTCGTGCTGCCCGACGGCTTCTACTACGGCAATCTCGACCCGGACAGCGCGATGGACACCGTCGAAGCACACTTGGCCGGCATCGTGCTGCCCGACCAGCTGCGCGGCATGGCGCGCTTCCTGCCGCCGGTTCAGGCAGCAGTTGCCGCCGCGTACCAGCGCTATGGCCCTCTCGGACCCTCAGATGTGACCGTACGCAGCACCGAACACATCGGGCCGCATCACGGACACGGGTCGGAGACCATCGTCGAGCTGGCGATCGAACCTCAGCAACGATTGCTCACCGTGCGGGTCCTTGTCTGTGCGACGCCCCGAAGCCCAGCTGACCTGCCGAGCCGCGCGGGAGACGCCAGCCACCGAATACCGGATCATCGACGTCAAGCCGAGCTGAGGCCTTCCTTCCCCGGCAAGTGGTCACGAACGACATCAATCTGGACCGATATCGTGTCGATTGCGACTACGTTCCCCTGATGGTCGACTCTGAGGAGGAAGACCGTTGCCGGTCCTGCACGTTTCCGTCACCTCACCCCTCCCGCCTCAGGAAGCTCTGCAGCGGCTTGACCGATTTCAGCCCCGCGAGAGCTGAGAACTGGGCTGGCGTCGACGACGACAACTTGATCGTGCACGGCCGAGGGCGACGGCTGGGCCGAGGTCACCGAGGGCAACAAGATTCGGCTGGGAGCGGGAACGCTATACCTGGGATGCGGCCGCCGGCACCGTCTCAGCGGTCACCCTGAACTCCAATATCTGGGCATCGGGCAGCGGCTGGAACTACACGATCATGCCCGATGGCACCGGCAGCCGCGTCGAGGTCACGGCAGTCCGGAAGGGCTACGGGATCAAGGGAAAGCTCGTCGGCGCTTTGCTGTCTCTGGTGGGCAAGCGCTTCATCAGTTCAACCACGACAGCAGCCCTCGCTGCGCGGTGATCACCACCTCATGGTGAAGCTTGCCGACCTGGAAGCCTTCGTCGTACGCGCCAAGAGCGCGACGTACGTGGGAAGCGGCGTCCCGGCCGAATCAAGCCGGCTCGGCTCACATGACCTGACGTTCGCAAGCGATGAGTGGCTCTATCGCGACAGCTACTTTGGCGGCACCGATTTCCTGGGCCAAGAGACCGTCTGGCTGCGCGCGGAACCCGTCTGGGCCGAGAACTACTACGGCTACATCCTCCGGCCGGATCTGATCGACGCGGCCCGGGCCGGCGCGACGATCAAGGCAGCCCTCTCGGCGATGTATCAGGAAGGGCGGTTCCTGGGTGGATTTGACTGGGCCGGCCCACATGGCCGCTATCAAGATCATTCTGTGGGCGACGTCTCCCACTTCCATGGGCGAGAGGTCATTCTGGTCTCCGGTGTCGAGGCGTACGCGCTGGACTACTGCGGCGGCCTGATCAAGTCCTGAAAAGATCCAGCAGCGGTGCTAGCCCTCCGAAGCAGGAGGGGTTTGGGCGGCCCACAGGTCGGGCCCGAAGACCTCGTAGCGGATTCGGGCCGGCGGCACGCCACGGGCCAGCAGCGTCGACCTGACGTGCCGCATGAACGGCAACGGACCGCAGGTGAAGACCTGGATGTCGTCCGGGAGCGGCGATGTCGGTCAGGTCCATGAAGCCCTGAGCGGGAGCGGGTGTCGCCCTCGTCGACGGTTTCGTACCAGGTGTAGGACGTGAAGTCGTCGATCTCTCGCCCGAGATGCAGCACGGTTCCCGCAGCGCGTGATCTTGGGCGCGACGGTCGGCGTGGGCAACGATGACGGTCCGCTGAGGCTGGGTGCGAGCGATGTGTTCGACGATGGGCAGCACGGTGGTGATGCCGGCACCAGCGCTGGCCAGCAGCAGCGGCGACTCGGTCGGAGTCAGCACGAAGTCGCCGGCCGGGGCGCTGACCTCGAGCAGGTCTCCGACCTTCACCTGATCATGGAGATAGCTGGAAACGCGGCCGTCGGGGGCACCGTTCACTCCCTTGACCCGCCGCACGGTGATCTGCAGCCGGGTCCGTACCGCGGTGGACGACACCGTGTACTGCCGCGGTTGCCGATCGCCGTCGGGCAGGTCGACGAACACCGAGACGTACTGGCCGGGCGCGATTGCCGGGAGGTGGACCGCCGTCTGCTGGTTCGAGGACGAGCGAGATGACGTCGGCGGTTTCCTCGATGCGGCGTACCACGCGGTAGGGACGCGTCGGCTGGGCGGGGTCGACGCCCGCCTGCTGGTACAGCCGCGCCTCCTCGGCGACCAGCTGGAGTGCGAACAGCCAATAGACCTCGCTCCAGGCGGCGGCGATCTCCGGCGTCACGGCGTCGCCGAGGACCTCGCCGACGGAGGCGAGCAGGTGCTCGCCGACGATCGTGTACTGCTCCGGGCGGATCCCCAGCGAGACGTGCTTGTAGGCGATTCGGCGCATGACGTGGTCGAATGACGGCGCCTCGGGATCGATCAGTTGCACGGCGTACGCGACGACCGAGCCGGCCAAGGCTTTGCTCTGCTCGCCGGTGGCCTGGTTGCCCTGGTTGAACACGCGCAGCAGCTCGGGATGGGCGGCGAACATGCGGGGATAGAAGCGTGCGGTGATCTGGTCGGCGTGCGCAGCGACGACGGGCGCGGTTGCCTGGACCACGCTCAGCGATTGGTCCGACAAGAGGGACGGGTCTCGGAGCTTCGGTGAGGTTGGACACGGCGTTCTCCCTTCGCGGGGTTCGGGCTGGCACCCTGTGTCACAACCGATGTTTTGATGGCGTGACGGAGGTTTCGCGAGTGCTTAGTACGATGCTATCCGTCGGTGCGTGGGTCCGACTAGGGTCCTTTGACCCGTGCAGCTGCTGTCCAACGACGCAACTCACGATCAGGAGGACTCATCATGGCGAAGTTGATCTATGCGCGCGATCAGTTCGCTCGACGGGTACGTAGCCGACTCCGAGGGCAACTTCGACTGGAGCGCGCCAGACGAGGATGTGCATCGGTTCGTCAACGACCTCGAACGATCGAATGGCACCTACCTCTACGGTCGCCGGATGTATGAGGTGATGCGCTACTGGGAAACCGCGCCCACCGGGATGGGCAAGCTGTCAGCGGAGGAGGACTACGCGAGAATCTGGCAGGCTGCTGACAAGATCGTCTACTCCACGAGCCTGCAGCAGATATCCAGTGCCCGGACAAGGCTCGAGCGAGAGTTCGATCCGCAAGCGATCCAGGATCTGAAAGCGACCGCCGCTCGCGACATCACCGTGAGCGGTCCTACGCTCGCCGCTCAAGCTCTGAAATCCGGGTTGATCGACGAATGCCACTTGTTCCTCTCCCCCGTCGTTGTGGGAGGTGGCACATCCGCACTTCCCGACAATGTCCGACTGCGGCTTGAGCTGCTGGACGAACGCCGCTTCGGCAACGGCGTGGTTCATCTGCACTACCGCGTCGCGGAATGATGATGAAAAGTCCGCATCGGTCGGCAATTCGCCTCGAGTTGCCGGCCGAAAAGTCCGCATCGGTCGGAAATTCGACTTCGAGGCGTCTTACCCGAAACAGCCCTGCTACCCGAACAGCCCTGCTCACCCGAAAAGCACTGCCCGACGATCAGGGCTGCGAAGTGTCCGGCCGAGAACGACCGCCACCATGATCACGATCGCGATCACCGATGCATTGCGTACGGAATTCGAGTCCGTAGCCAGCGCCACGGCGAGTAACGCCCAGCAGGCAGTGAGCAAGAAGCCGATAACCGCGACCAGCCGGGATAGGACGAAGAGCGACATGATTGTCGCGCTGAGTACCAGCACCACCCCGATTTCATTGACCCACCGTGCCGAGGCGGGCATACCCCACGAGCGGAACAGCGTGGCAAAGCCCGCGGCCGCCACCAGGGTCGCCCAGCCGAGATAGATCATCACGGGTAGCCGCAGCAAGATCTCTTCCGCAGTGCTCGGCGCAGGCCCAACGACCAGGAAGCCGCGAGCGGCGAAGACCAGACAGATGACCAAGATCACAATCAGGATCTGGGCGAGCCAGACGGCGTGAGCTCCGAAGATCGGCACCCAGACTGTGCTCGCGGTGAACGCGCCAATCAGCCACCATCCCGTCACGCCGGTGGACCGGACGCTCCTGCTGGCTCGGCAACAGCTGGTAGATGGCAAGCGCCAGAGAGCCCACGTAGATCAGCTCCCCAGACGACGAACGAGTAGTCCGCCGGGGTGACTGGGGCTGTTGTTCGCGTCAGAGATCGCGCCGGTGTCGGAGGCCGGTCCGAGCGCCCACGTCGTCAGCGGCACTGCGAGCGCCTGAAGGACCGCCGTCACGGCGACAAGGACAACGCGTACACGATCATCTGGTGCGGGCCATGGCCCACATTGTGCCCGTCGACGTCGCTCACTCTCCGAATGCAGTGAAGAAGCGGTCAGCGTGGCGGCCGCAGACCAGATCGGGTTTCACAGCAGCGCGGCGACAAGCGCGACGAGCGGAGGCACACTCTCGCCAAGGGCGCCGCCGATGCTCTTGCCTCGGTCGCCACCAAACCCCAGCCGGTCGGCAATGAAGAGCACGATCCCGCTCAGAACCATGAACAGGCAGATGTAGATCACCAGCGTTCTTCCGACCGTTTCGTTGCCGCTCATCCACGCGATCACGCCGACGACCATGCCGCACCCGAGAAACAGGTTGTAGAAACCGACACCGAAAGCCCACACACGCACGGCCGGGACATAGGGAAGGCCGAAGACTCCCTCATGCACGCTGGGACGCTCGATCAGGAACGCCTCCCAGGCGAAGACGACGATGTGGATCGCCGCCGCAAGCAGGGCGAAGATCCACACGACGACTGTCACGAGACAGGCTCCAGGCCGTCAGTCTCGAGGCCGGCAAGGGTTACATCATGGCGAGCCAGGACCTCCTGGATCTGTTGCGCGACCTCCTCGATCGGACGGCCGTGAGGCACCGAGGCGTCGAGGTCGGCGAAGAATCGGCCCATGGCACCGGTCAGGCCCACTGCCAGGAACTTCGTCGTCGGGCTGAGCACCGTGAAGGTGTGCAACGCTGCCGGCGGGATGGTGATCGACGAACCCGGCCCAAGATCGAAGGCCTCGTCCTCGACCTGGACGATCATGCGGCCGTTGAGGACGTAGTAGGCCTTCGCCCAGCCCGTCCGATGCAGTGGTGTGGCCGGCCCGCGCGGCGCGTCGACCTCGAAGAGCTCGTAGTGATCATCGGTGTGTTCCGCATCGATCTTCACCGTGAGGACCGCGTCTGGGGCGGTGAGCTCGATGCCTTCGCCCGCGGCGGTGTGCTGAACCAGATGTGTCATATCAGCGACGCTAGGTTTCGCCGCCTGATCGAGTCGATCCCAGAATTCTGGGAATGCTTGCCAAGCCGAACGGTGAAACAATTCCCTTGTGTGGGAAGAGCGGGCGTACCGCGCCCGCCGAGACATCGCAGCACTGGCCGCGTCTGGGACTCGGCGTCAGTGACCTGCACGCCGCAGCAATCCGCCTGATCGACGGACAAGGTCGGCACCGACCTCACCTGCTGGGCAACCATCGACCCGGAAACGCTGGTGATCAGCACCATGACCAGCGGCGAGCCCGGCATCCCGCCGGAGTACGAGCCATGGCTCGCCGAATCCGAGTACTCACCGCGACGAACCGCATACCTTTGCCACCCTTGCGCTTCGCAAGGAAGCGATGGCCAAGCTGTCGGACCTGCCGGACCGTGACCGCAATCGGAGCCTCAGGTTCAACAACGTCTGGCGGCCGTTGGGGGTCGATCAGGAGCTTCGCGTCGTTGTTCCTGGCCGACGGTGCGTGCTGGGGCGCTGCCGGCATGGTGCGGCCGGGCCGCGACTTCACCGACCGCGAGACAGACTTCCTCGCTGCAGTGGCGCCGGCCATTGCCAGCGCGACCAGGCTGGCGGTGCGCTCCGAGGCACGCGGCTCGATGCCGGGCGGCCACCCGGCCATCGTTGTCGTCGGTCCACGCGGCGAACTTCGCGCGGTAACCGCCGCCGGCCAGGAATGGCAAGAACGGCTTGATCAGATCGCCCCAGGCCGGTTCATGGTGATGATGCAGGTCATGGCCGGTCGGTGCTCGTACGCGCCTCCTCAGGCGGCTTCCGGGCCCGACTGCGGGATGCGCGACGGCCAGTGGGCGAGTTCTCGAGGCCAGCCCGCTGATCGGTGGGGACGAAGATCAAATCGCGGTCACCATCGAGCCGGCGAGCGGTGATCACCTGATCGAGCCTGCTGCTCGTGGCGTACGGTCTGACAGCGCGTGAGCGCGAGATCTGCCGCGAAGTCATCGCGGGACACTCGACCGTCCGACATCGCCGGCCGCCTCTTCATCTCCAGCAATACCGTGCAAGATCATCTGAAGTCGGTGTTCGCGAAGGTCGGCGTACGCAGTCGCGGCGAGCTCGTCGCTCGGCTGCGGCCCAACGGCTCAGCGCATGCAGAGCGAGCCAGTCAGCCCTTGATGTGACGGGCCAGCAGCGTGAGATCGGCCGGGCTCAGCCGGTCGCTCGAGGTGTTGGCCTGGTGCCAGTACGGATAGGGCAGCGGCTGAGCGCTGACCTTGTCCAGCCGAGCCACCTCGTCCGCCGACAGCCTCAGGTCGGCGGCGGCAAGATTGTCCGCCAGCTGCTCCTCGGTCCGGGCACCGACGATCACCGAGGTCACCGCAGGCTTGCCCATGGTGTACGCCAGCGCAACCTGGGCCGCAGAGACGCCATGATCCGCACCGATTGCCACGAGCTCCTCGATGGTGTCGTAGAGCTTGTCCTCGTCGTACACGGGCGGCTCGCTCCACTCAGTCAGATGCCGGCTGCCGGCGGGCGCCTCCACGCCGCGGCGGTACTTGCCGGACAGCAGCCCACCGGCGATCGGGCTCCAGACCAGGATGCCGAGGCCCTGGTCGACCGCGACCGGCACGATCTCGTTCTCGATGTCGCGAGCCTGCAGCGAGTAGTAGAGCTGGTGGCTGACGAAGGGTGTCAGAGCCCTCGCGGTCGGCGATCCACAGCGCCTTCATCACCTGCCAGGCGGCGTAGTTGGAGCAGCCGATGTAGCGCACCTTGCCGGACTGCACGAGGTGGTCGAGGGCGCTGCAGCGTCTCCTCGAGCGGAGTCTGCCCATCCCACTCGTGCACCTGGTAGAGGTCGATGTAGTCGGTGCCGAGCCGGCGCAGGCTGGCCTCAGCGCCCCGGATGATGTGGTGCCGGGACAGGCCCGGCGTCGTTCGGCCCTCGCCCATCGGCATCCGCACCTTGGTCGCGATGAGCACCTCGTCGCGGTCGGAGCCGAGCGCCTTGCCGAGGATCTCCTCGGACAGGCCGCCGGAGTAGACATCTGCGGTGTCGAACAGGTTGACGCCGGCGTCGCGGGCCAGCCCGATCTGCTTCCGCGCGCCCTCGACGTCGATCTGGCCCACAGGAGTAGCCCATCCAGTGCCGCCGAAGCCCATGGTGCCGAGGGTGATGGTCGAAACACGAAGGCCGCACCGGCCGAGTTGTCGATACTCCATGCCGCGGAGTCTAGGACCACGGCTCGATCCGGGCGCGCCCGGCTAGGTACGTGCCCACTGCCCTGCGACAAGCTCGGGGCACGTCGATCTTCTACATCTCGCCGGCGGAGATGTTCATGATGTTGCCGTCCGGATCGGTGAACCAGACCGCCTTCATTCCTCACCCATCTGGAGGCCACGCCGTCGTTCCACTCCAGACCCTCCGCTTCGAATGTCATGAACGAGACACCCTTCTCACGCAGCGCGCCGACCTCGTCGTCGAACGCCGACAGCGGAACGTCGAAGCTTACTGCGGTGGCCTTGTTGGTGCCGGCGTACTCGGATTCGTAGACGAACACCGTCCCGTCGCCCCACTTGTAGGACACGCCGGCCATGCCGTCACGCTCCGGCGTCAACCCGAGTGTGTCCTCGTAGAAAGCGCGGGCCTTGGAAAGATCTCGCCGTCGGCAACGTGGCGATGGGTGTGTGGTCTGACAACATCGAACTGCCTCCTCTCAGTTGTGTCTGACGGTACGCCTGTCTCACCTCCGGGTTCGTGGCCACATGGCCGAAACCTACGAGCGCCGGCGATTCGACTTGCCCTTCGACAGGCTCAGGGCGTATCCCTAGGCCGGCTGAGGCTCCGCCTCGGTTGGTGGCCAAGGATCGGGCTCGGTTTCAGGCTTGGCCGTATCGGGACGGGATCTGCCGAAGCGCAGGTACAGCGATGGAGTCACGAACAAGTTGAGCAAGGTCGAGGTGACCAGGCCGCCGAGGATGACAATCGCCAGCGGGTATTCGATCTCCTGACCCGGACGTTCGCCGAAGGCCACCAGCGGAATCAGCGCCAGACCTGTTGCGAGCGAGGTCATCAAGATCGGTGAGAGGCGTTCTCGGGCCCCAC
This sequence comes from uncultured Actinomycetota bacterium, assembly GCA_963712625.1. GTDB lineage: Bacteria > Actinomycetota > Actinomycetes > Propionibacteriales > Propionibacteriaceae > Microlunatus. The sequence goes on along the minus strand of CAVQIU010000004.1, from coordinate 16,058 downwards.
GCACCACCAGATCCCGCCCGAACGTCATTCCCTCTTCGCGCTCCAGATGCTGGAAGTGGTTGATCAGCAGAATGCCGTTCCGAGCAGCTATGCCGAAGACCGTGAAGAATCCGACCAGCGACCCCAATGAGACCACCCCGCCGCCGAGGAAGGCTCCGATGACGCCGCCCACCAGCGCCATGGGAAGGGTCAGGAAGCTCAGCAGAGCAAGCCGCCAGCTGCCAAACGAGGCCTGAAGCAGCAACAAGATCGCCGCGCCCGCAATCACTGCGGTGACCAGCAAGGTCCGCTGGGCTGACTCACGCTCCTGCCACTCGCCAAGGACCTCAGCGTGATATCCCTGGTCGAAATGGACGTCTTTGAGCTTCTGCTCGAGCTGTCCCACGACACCGCCGAGGTCGCCCTCGAAGGTCGCGCTGACGTCCAGTCGGCGGGAGTCGCCCTCGCGATCGATGGCATTCGGGCTCGGTTGCAGTGACACCTTCGCGACGTCAGCGAGCCGCACGGTCTTGCCTGATGGCGTGTCGATGCGCAGGTTCTGAACGTCGGGGACGCTGCGTACGCGACTGCGGTGTGCTCCACACCATGACGTCGTACGCTTTGCCGCCGCGGAAGATGTCGCCGACTTCCTCACCAGCGACCAGCGTCGCCGCTGCTCGGCGCACGTCGCCCGGTTTCAATCCGTACTTCTGGGCCTTGGCAAGATCGACCTCGACCTGCAACTGCGGGACATCGGTCGAAATATCGGTGTGCTGGTCCTGAACGCCCTCGATGGAGCCCATGATCTTTTCGATCTCGGCGGCCTTTTCGCGCAGCACCGACAAGTTCTGGCCGAAGACCCGAACCACGATCGGTTCCTTGCCGCCCGAGATCACTTCCTCGATGCGCTCGTCGAGATAGGTCTGCGTCTCACGGAAGAGGCCCGGATAGGCATCGTTGACGTCTTCTATCGCGTCCAGCGTGGTGTCGTAGTCCACCGATGGATCGATGCTGATCCAGTTCTCGCCGAGGTTCACCCCGGCGACCTCCTCGCCGAGGAACGCCTGACCGATGTGAGCCCCGAAGTTGCGTACGCCGGGAATCTCGCGCAGTTCCTTGCTGACCGCGAGTGTGGTGCGCTGCATCTCGGCGGCGGATGTCCCGGGCTGGCTCACCCAATGGACCAGGAAGTCCCGTTCCTTGAAGCCGGGGAACAACGACTGGCCGAGCAGCGGCGTCAGCGCGACGCCGATGACGGTGACCAGCGCGAAGATCGCGTACGCCCGCCGAGGCTTCACAACAATGCGAGACAGCGCCCCCGTATAGCCGCGTTGCAACACGGCCACCACGGGCGACGTACGCCGCTCGATCTTGGACCGCCCGAGCAAGATCAACGCCAGGGCTGGTGTCACCGTCAGGGCGACGAGCAGCGACGCCACGATCGCGAGCGTGTAGGAGAGCGCCAGCGGTTGGAAGAACGCGCCCGTCAGCCCCTGGAGCAGGAACACCGGTACCGCCGCCGCCACGATGATCAAGGTGGCGTAGACGATCGGACCCCGTACCTCCAGCGAGGCGTTCAAGATCACCGATGAGGTCGAGCCCTCACCACCCGACAGGCGATGCTGTCGCAACCGTCTGACGATGTTCTCGACGTCGATGATGGCGTCGTCCACCACCGCCCCCAGCGCGATCACCAGCCCGGCAAGGGTCATCGTGTTGATCGTTTCCCCTCGCCAGTACAGGACCAGCAGCGTGGTCATCAACGACAGCGGGATGGTGAGAATGCTGATCAACGCCACCCGCCACTCGAACAGGAACAATGCCAAGATCACGATGACGAGCACGAACCCGAGCACCAAGGCCTGCGTCAGGTTGTGAATCGAGGCGGTGATGAAGTTCGCCTGCTGGAAGATCGTCGTGTCGAACTGCACCCCAGGCAGGCCGGGCTCTAGCGACCGGATAGCCTCCTCAACGCCCTTGGTCATCTCGACAGTGTTCGCCCAGGGAAGTTTCTCCACCACCAAGAGCAAGCCGGGACTGTCATTGATCACCGCGTCGCCGATCAGCGGCTGGTGGTCCTCCACCACACGTGCGACATCGCCGATCTTCACATCTTTGCCACTGCCGTCAACATGCAGCGGAACCTTGGCAAGATCATTAGGAGTGATGATCGGCAGCACGTTGCGGACATGGATCCGCTGGTTCGGAGATTCGACCATGCCGCCGGTACCGATGACCGAACCGCTGGAGAAGCGCAGCAGACCAGAATCGACCGCATCGGCCGTGGCCTCCATGACCTCGTCCAGCGCGACGTGCTGGGCCTCCAACTTCGGCGGCTCGACCTGAACCTGCATCATTTGCAGGCGCTCTCCCCAGAGGGCGACGTTCGCAACGCCAGGAACTTCGAGCAGCCGAGCCCGAATCGTCCAGTACGCCGACATCGACATCTGAATAAGGGAGTGGTTCTTGGAGGTCATACCGATTTGCATTGCCCGGCCCTGTCGCCGAGACCGGCGCAAGCATGACGGGCGGCGCCGCCCACGTCGGCAGGGTGGAGGCGACGGCTGTCATCCGCTCTTGGACCAGCTGGCGAGCCTTCAACTCGTCGACATTTTGATTGAAGATGAGCTCGATCGCCGAGAGCTGCGGCACTGACTTGGACCGCATATCCTCCAGGCCCTCGACCCCGTTGAGGGCCTGCTCCAGCGGCACGGTCACCAACTGCTCGACATCGGATGTCGACAGGCCAAGACAGGCGGTCTGGATGACCACGCGCGGAGGCGCGAACTCTGGGAAGGCGTCAACCCTCGTCGACGGCAGGGTGGCAACGCCGAAGACCATCAGCAACGCACCGATGGCAACGACCAAGAAGCGGTAGTTCAGGCTCGTCCCGACAATCCACCGCATCAAGGTCTTGGGAGGCTGGGCCCTATCCGGTTGGGCCATCACTCCTCACCGCTGATCCCGGCCTCGGCACCCACCAGCTCAGGCACGCCGACAACGACGACCTGGGTTCCTACCGGCGGTCCGCTCTTGAGTTGGACCGTCTTCCCTGCGATCGAGCTGATCTCGATGGGCACCCTGATGTAGGTCCGCGGCGACGGTGCCGAGTACGCCCACGGTTTGCCGTCGGCGTCGTAGACCACGGCGGAGTAAGAGATGACCTCACTCGCCCCGGGCTGACCGGTCAGCGGCCGGACCGGTTCGGTACGAAGGCCGAGCCGTTGCTCCGCGCGCTCGCTGACAGTGAGGCGCGCCGGTTGGTCTTCGTCGGCGCCGGCCTCGACCGTGACTGCCGTCTCGGGGTTTCCTTCGTTGGACGCCCCGGCCTCGCTGCAGCCACTGGCGCCCAGAGTGATCACCACAACTGCCGCGACGGATCCGGCCAAACCACGTAGCTTCATGAATTCACCTCAGTTTCAGACGCCGGTGCAGGGGTGGCCATTGCCAGGCGCCCCTTTTCTTTCAACAGGTCCCGGTTGGCGATCGCAAGGTAGAAGGCGGGGACTGCGATGAGCGACACCGCGGTCGCCGTTATCAGTCCGACCAACATGCTGACGGCGAAGGGATGGAATGCCTCCAGGCCAGCCGTCGTACCCATCACAGCAGGTGTGATCAGGATTGCCGCGATGACGAGCGCGACGCCGATGACTGATGGCGCGAGCTCCCGGTACGCTCGCTGCACCGCGGCGCCTGGGCTGGACGCCGGATCGTCCCCGAGTTGTCTAGCGCGGCGTACGAAGACGAGGGCCTGGCGGATAGCCAGCGCCAGCAGCGCGAAGAGGGCGACCAAGACCCCGATCGACCTGACCCCGCCGACCAGCGGCGCAACGAGGACTCCGCCCGCGACCGCGACGGGCAGCGTGACCAGGAGCGCCGCCGCGAGCCCCCAGCTCCCTGTTGCGGCTTGCAAGATCAGGAAGCTCAGCAGAGCGACCACCGCGGCGATCGCCGCGACCCGAAGATGGTCGGACTGTCGTTGGGCCGCATCGCCGAGCACCTCGGCGTGATACTCGTACGGGAAGGAGATCCCGCGTAGCCGCGAGGTCACCTCCTGTCCTACATCCGCAGGGCTGCGTCCATTGACGACCGCAGTCACGTCGAGGCTTCGAGACACACTGTTGTGGTCGATTGCGGCTGGATCGGGAGCGATGCGCACCTTCGCCACGTCGCCCAGTCGGACCTGGCCGCCGGATGGGGTATCGATGCGGAGCGCTTCAAGATCGGAAAGACTCTGCCGGATTGCAGGCCCGCCCCAGACGACGACATCGAAGACCTTCTGCTCCTCATAGAGGTTCCCTACGGCGAGGCCGGAGATCAATGTGGTGGCTTCGCGGCGTACGTCGCCGGGACGCAGGCCGAGCACGTTGAGCCGCAGCAAGATCCACCTCAACCTGCAACGAGGGCTCGGTTACCTGTGGCTCCACTCGGGGCGAGAGAACGCCGGGGACCGTGCTCAGCATGCTTGCGACGTCGCTCGCGGTGTCTCGCAGAGTCGAGAGGTCGGCCCCGTAAACCCGGACAACCAGTTCGTCGCCGATCTTGTCCTGCGCAGCGGCGACACGATCCTCCGCATAGGTACGGACACTGGTGTGAAGTCCCGGGTATCCCGCAGCGATGTCGCGTAGGCCGGCAAGTGTTGCGGTGTAGTCAGCATCCGGGGCCACCGTCAGCCAGATCTCTCCGGAGTTGACGTCGACGATCTCATCGGAGGTAATCGCCCGGCCGACATGCGCTCCGGCCGACTCAATCCCGGGCGCTCCGCGCATCTCAGCAGCGACGCTGGAGGTGATCCGGTTCATTTCGGTCAAGGACGTGCCTGGCGCGCCTTGCACTCGTACGAGTACGTTGCGATCCTGCAGAGTCGGCAGCAGCAGGCCCGCTTGGAGCCAGCATCGCGACCAGGATCGCCGCCACAGCGAGGACGCCGGCGCCCAGCGCGACCAAACCTGGCCGACCTATTGCCGGCGCGGCGAGGCGATCCACCCCACTGCGAATCCAGCGATCGAGCGGGCCCGCCCGCAACTGCTGCTTACCGTCGCGAAGCAACAGCACGGCCAGCGCGGGTGTGACGATCAATGCCACGACCAGCGAAGCAACGGCGGCGAGGATGTAGGTCGCGGCAAGCGGCCAGCTGAAGGCATTCCACACCCCTCCGACGGCGAGGACAGGCGCCAAGACCAGCGCTGCCATGAGCGTGGCGACGAGCAACGGCCCGCGCCGGCCTGTCACGAGGTCGCCAATCATTGAGCTGAGACTGGGTGCGTCCGGGCCCGCCGAGAGTTGTCGGGTGCGTATCGCGGCGACATCACCGACGACGTCGTCGACTACCACCGCCGTCGCTGCGGCGAGGCCGAGCAGGGTCATCGTCGTCAGCGTTTCACCGCGCAGGTGCAGCACCCACGCCGCCGAGACAAGCGACAGCGGAACCGCGATCACCGGAATCAGCACGGCCCGCCATGAGATGAAGAGCACGCCGATCGCAGCGACGAACAGCAGTGCGCCCACCAGGCCGGCTACGCCGAGGTGGCGAAGCGCAGTGGTCATGTAGGAGGCCGGACGGAAGACGTTGGCGTCCATGTCAATCCCGGCCAGGCCGGGAGCCATGGCGTCAAGAGCCTCGTCGACGTCACGGGTGACCTGAGCCGTATTGGCGTCGGGGAATCGTTCGACGACAAGCATCAGAGATGGCGCGCCATCCAGACTGGCGTCACCGATGAGCGGCTGGTGATCCTCGGTCACATTGGCGACATCACCGATCCGCAGCGGGCCTTGCGTGCCCTCGACCGCAACGTTGGCGAGCTGCTGGGGGTGGCGATGGGCTGGATGTGCTGGACTCCGAGCCGCTGGTTGGGAGTCTCGACGAATCCGCCCGTCCCGGGCGTCGACGCCTCAACGAAGCTCAGCGGAGATACCCACAGTGCATTGCCAGTCGACTCGATGAGCTGGGTAAGGGTGACCTTGCGGGACTGCAGCCGTTGCGGGTCAACCTGGACCTGAAGCTGCCGATCTCGCATGCCCCAGACGGAGACGTTGGCAACTCCGGGAATGCTCATCAGCCGGGGCTTGATCAGCCAGCGGGCAAGCACCGACATCTGCATCTCGGAAACGCTGTCCGATCGCATTGCGATCATGGCGACCCGGCTGGTCGAGGACTTCGGCTGGATCATCATCGGCGGGGTGCCGACGTTGGGCAGCGCCTTGGCCTGGGACATCCGCTCCTGGGTCAGCTGTCGAGCGGCCAGCAGATCTGTCCCAGGCTCGAATTGCAGATCGATGGCCGACAGTCCGGGCATCGATCTTGATCGGATGTGCTGAACCCAGGGAATTCCGTTCAACAGGTCCTGTTCTATCGGCACCGTGATCAGCTGCTCCACCTCTTGAGCGGAGAGACCAAGAGCCTCGGCCTGGATCTGGATGTCTGGTGGGTCGAACTCCGGATAGACGTCGACGGGCGCATTGTGGAGCTGGAACAAGCCCAGGCCCAGAATCCCGATGGCGGCCGCCACCACGAGGCGAGAAAACCTCAGCGCTGCACTGACAATCCACTTGATCATCGGGCTCCTTATGGATGGTGAAAGGCAGATCTCCTACTCGCGAGCTGCGAGCGTCGGAAAATCGCGCGCCGCCGTGCTGAGGAGGAGCGTGCAGAGGCGTCCTTTCCTCTGCGAGCGACGACGAAGTAGGCGGATTCCAACGCGCGATGCGCGAGCAGCTCCCGAAAATCGTCCAGACGACTGGGTTGCTGGGCATGACGAATCGGCGCAGATGAACAGGAATGGTGGGCGAGCAGCTCTGAAAGTTGCCAACCCCCGAATGGCACCGAACGAGGCCCGCGTCCAAGCTGAGTTCTGGGGCACAGATCCTCGAGTACTTCAACGGTGCAGGCGTGCACGCCAGTAGGGAGCAGGATTCGGCGCCTTTGGTACGCTGCGGCGCCAACTGTTATCGGTTTGAGATAACCAAGAAAATTGTTGCGCTATTTGATCATGCGTTAAGAAACTTGCGCCACTCGGCATTCTTTACCTCGAATGTGCCTTTACGTCGGCTGTGCATCGTCTGCAGACAGCGCGGAGGCCCCACTAAGTGATGCGAAGTTGAGAATCTAGATTGAGGAGTCCTTGTGCAGCGAGATCAACAAGTGCACGACCAGCGGCTGCTGCCTGCCCTTCAACTGCAGCTCGCCTAGCGGCGTTGTGACGGCGTGCGGCAGCAACGCCTTGGTATCCGGGCCGATCGCCACTCCACCAGTGGGCGACCTGCCCTCGATTCGGGACGCGATGTTGACGGTGTCGCCAACGATCGTGTGCGTACGCCCTCCCTCGGCACCCAACAAACCGACCGAGACCTGTCCCGAGTTGATCCCCGCGCGGAACCGGGGCCAGTCCGGATGGTGCTCTGCCAACCGTGAGGTCGCTTCTTGCAGCGCGAGTGCGGCGCCCGCGGCGCGTTCAGCATGATCAGGTTGATCACCGCGCTTGTTGAATGTCACCATCAACGCGTCGCCGATGATGCGATCAACATCACCACCGTACGGCGTAACGACAGCCGGGACGGCGGCCGCGAAGTACTCGTTGAGCATTCTCGCCACTTCCGCGGCCTCATGGGTCTCCGAGAAAGCGGTGAAACCCTCCAGATCGGCAAACAGCACGCTGATCTCCCGGCTTCCGGCGCTGGTTTGCGGAAGATAAAGCTCCGCGAATCTTTCCTCGCGCCACGACGTTTGAGCGCTCAAGGCCACCAGGCCAAACGCGACGAGAAGCAGCACATGCCACTCCCACCACGACAGGTGCCAGTTGCGTGCAAAGGCGATCGCCACCATCGATTCCGCGAGCAGAATGAGCGCCGACGGCACAGCCAACAACATCAACGAATGATGGCGCCGCCAGAGCTGGACGTAGCGCGCCGCACTGATCGCGTAAAGCAGCACCGCGGGCACGGCGAGCCACAAAGGGAAACCCTCTGCGAATTGGGGCGGCTTGTTGAGTGGCGGCAGTGAAGCAAGCGACCAGGCTGCCCACAGCACCATGAGGCCCAGCAGCACCCAGCGCAGACGCTTGCCGATGCGTACGTTGCGAACGGCGCTGTCGCCGGAAAAGTCCGCAGTCGACAAGGTCGCGAAAACCGAGCCGATAGCGACACCCACTGGTGTGGCAATCAGAAACCCGGTGTTGCTCTTGCCGAGCAACACACCCGGAGTCGCCAGCGCGTGCAGCGCAAGGAAGCCCGCCGAGGACAAGAAGGCAAGAGAAACGTAGAGCAGCCGCGCATCGCCGCGGCGTACCGCAGCATCACCCGTTGCGTAGGCCAGGACCGCCGCAATCAGCGCCGTCAGCAGCACCAACCAGAAGTGGGCCGGGTGGTGTTCCCAGCGAAGATCAAGATCGGGTCGGCGAATTAAGAGAAGGAGGCCGAACAGTGGCAACGCCAAGGCGGCGGCAGTAAGGGCGATTCGCGTGCCACCGCCTGCGGACCTCGTCACGTCAACCCTGCGGCGCCGCGAGGAACTGGTGGATTTCGGAGACCACGACCGACCCCTCGCCGACAGCCGATGCCACGCGTTTGACCGAGCCGGATCGCACGTCCCCAACGGCGAAGAGCCCAGGAACCGTGGTCTCGTGAGGATGTGGCAGGCGCGAGAGCGTCCACGAGCCGGATGCCGCCGCCTCGGCTCCGGTAAACAGAAAGCCGTACAGATCGCGCTCGACCTCGGGTGGGAGCCAATCCGTTCGTGGCCTTGCGCCGATCATCACGAACAAGCTCTCCAACGGTATTTGCTGCTCCTGGCCAAGCGTGTTGTCGCGGACTGTGATCTCCTCCAGCTGTCCGTTGCCGCGACCACCAATCACCTCGGTATTGACATGGACCTTGATCACCGGCAACGCGCAAATGGCGTTGACCAAGTACGCGGACATACTGTCCGCCAGATTGGGCCCTCGAACGATCAGGTGCACGGATGCGCAATACCTTGCCAGGTGTAACGCCGCTTGACCCGCAGAATTGCCGGCACCAACCACCCCGGCACGCAGACCGGTGAGCGCGTGCGCGGCCGAGACGCTGGCTCCGTAATACACGCCGTGACCGCTCAATTCTTCCAAGCTGGGAAATCCGAGGCGTCGGTAGGAGACGCCTGTCGAAATGATGACCGCACGTGCCGACACGTCACCGACGCTTCCGACGTGCGCCAAAAATCGTCCGTTGTGACGCGTCAGCGTTTTCACCTCACGCGTGACAACGAAACGGGCACCGAAAACCCACGCCTGCTGGTAGCCGCGCTGCGCTAGCTCGGCACCGCTGAGTCCTCGGGAAAAACCGAGATAGTTCCGGATCAGGGAACTGGTTCCGGCTTGGCCTCCGATCGCCTCCCGCTCGACAACGAGAGTTCGGACTCCTTCGGACGAGGCGTAAACGGCGGCCGCCAAGCCTGCTGGGCCGGCGCCGACGACCAACAGATCGAATTCGCGATCAACGTCGGTCAAGGTAGTGGGAATGCCCCAGGCCTCGAGGATTTCGGCGTCCGTCGGATCGACCAGGCAGGTGCCGCCGATCGCCGGCATCCATACGACGACCTCACCCTCGGGATGGCCTACCTCATCGAGCACTCCTTGACCGAGCGCGGAGGCGCGGTGCCGAAAGGCGTGGGGGATGCCGTTGCGGTTCAGCAAGTCGCTCACCGCGTACGCGCGACCACTGTGTTGGGCTGCGACGACGACAACCTCACGGAGGTTTTCTGGTTCACTGCGCGACCACTCCTGAACGAACTCAGCAACCTGGCGGTGAAACAACTCGTCAGGTGTTATCCACGGTTTGAGCACGTAATAGCTGATGTCGCCCACAGCGATCCCGCGCAAGATCTTTTGTGCGGACTCGGGATGCGACCAGGCGCCCCACGCCACGAGCAGCGCTCGCTTGGCGTTGGGGTGGAGCGTCCGTGCCTCACCGAGGATCTCGGCGCGAGCCTCATCGGGGAACGAATCGTCTACCAGAACAACTGCTACCCGCTCCCGCCGAGCCCTCGCCCCTTGGAGTGTTTTGATGGCGTCCTCGGGAAGAAGTTCACCGCGGACCCGGAAATCAGCGCCGAACGCGCGCTGCAGCTCTCCCTCGATGCGCCCTAGCTGACGCGCATCCGTGTCGACCGCCAACAATAGCGGCCGGTCACCCCACTCCACGGCCATGACACAAGGCTATGTGCATGAGGAGTTCCTTTGGAGTATCGGCATGCCCGCCCGCGCGATCTACGAAGGTGGAATTTGCATATCGACTCAAGCTGGAATCGCGACCGAACCGAATTCAGCAAATCCTCCGAAGATCGCATTGGAGGTGGCTTTGAGTCTCGATGCGTCGGACAATCGATGAATGCGGCTGATCGAGCGGGAAAGCCAGCTGGCCGCCTTGCATCAGTACGCGAGTGAGGCAGGCCGCGGGCAGGGCAGGCTGGTACTCATCTCAGGCGAGGCCGGCGTAGGTAAATCCGTGCTGCTGGAGGAGTTTGCCCAGGAGTTGCAGGATGCTCGCTGGCTCTGGGCAGGTTGTGATGGTCTGTTTACGCCCGCCGCGCTCGGACCGCTGCTTGATATCGCCAGCCAGTTAGATGGTGAGCTGCTACAGCTCTGCCGGGCTGAGGCGAAACGAGATCAGTTGTATGGCGCATTGCTACGACAACTCGGCGACCTGCAAACTCTCACCGTTATCGCCATCGAGGACGTGCACTGGGCCGACGAGGCAACGCTGGATCTGCTGAGTTATCTCGGACGGCGGATCCAACACCTGCGGGTGCTGCTCCTGGTCACGCTATCGCGACGACGCATTGGTGGCCGACGATCCGCTGCGGCTCACGCTCGGAGCGTTGGCAAGCCAGCGAGCGACCCGTCGGCTCAGCCTTCCACCGCTCTCAGTCGGCGGCGTCGCAACGCTGGCACAAGGCACCGGAATCGACGCGACTGAGCTACACCGGCTGACCGCCGGCAACCCGTTCTTCGTCACCGAGGTACTGCAAGCCGGCAGCGATGCCCTGCCGGCGTCCATTCGCGATGCCGTACTGGCCCGTACCAGGACGCTGACTACGCCGGCACGCGATGCGCTCGACAATGCTGCACTCATCGGGTTCCCGGATGCAGTCGGAGCTGCTGGTGTCGTTGGTCGACGATCCGCTCGTCATGGACGAGTTGATCAGTCACGGCCTGTTGATCAAGGATGGAGATGATCTTCGATTCCGACATGAGATAGCGCGCGTCGCGATCGAGGCGGCCGTTCCGCCGTACCGCAAGGCGGCCATTCATACCAAGATCATGGACGCGCTGCTCGCCTCGCGCTGCGATGACGACGCGCGATTGGCCTTCCATGCAGAGGGCGCCGGTAGGGACGAGTTAGTCGTCCGGTACGGGTCGCGGGCCGGCCAGCGTGCCTCCGAACTGGCGGCGCATCGTGAAGCTGCGGCCCAATATGCCCGCGCCCTGCGGTCTGCGACGGAGACCGATATCCGTACCCGGGCTGAGCTAGCAGACGCACTGGCACAGGAATTAGCGCTGGTGGATCGCTGGGAGGAGTCGGCGGAGATGCGCATCGCGGCTTGCGAACTGTGGCGTAAGGCTGGGGATCCCAGGCGCGAGTCGCCATCGATGCGGGAAGTCGCAAAAGCGATGTGGCGATTGTGCCGTGGCCCGGAATGGCTGCAGGCCTCCGAGGCCGCCCTGGCGCTTGCCGAGCCGCTAGGTCCGAGCCCTGAACTGGCACGGGCGTACGAAGGCATTGGGCTGGTCAGACAGGCCCGCGAGATGGCAGAGCAGTTCGGGCTCTCTGACGTGGTGAGCGACGCCCTCGACACCGAGGCATGGCAGATCCGAGGCATGGGTGGTGACTGGACATCGCCCATGCAGGTAGCACTTGAGGTTGCGTTGTCTGGCGGCCACGAAGAGCAGGCCGGCCGTGCCTTCGCCTCCGCGTACATGATGTACGGCGACGATCTCCGATTTGAGGAGGCCGAGCGGTCATACGGCGACGCATTGGCCTACTGCGAGGAGCACGACATCGGCACATTTGCGGTGTGTCTGCAGGGCCAGCGCATGGCCGTTCTGGAGCAAAGCGGACACTGGGACGAATGCCTGTCGATCGGTCAAGCGCTGCTCGATCAGCACACGCTCTCCCCATGGAACCGCCTTAGACCACTGTGCAGCATGGCGAAAGTGATGGCTCGCCGAGGTCAACCGGGTTTTTGGCCATATCTGGATGAGGCAATAGAGTCCGCGATACGCCTCGGGGAAGCTCACTGGATCAGACCCGTTGGAATCGCCCGAACCGAGGCGTACTGGCTCGAGGGTCGGCTGGACGAGGCCATCTCGGAACTGGATCGGGTCCGTTCTCTCGGCCGGTATTGCTGCTGCGACGCCGCTTGCGGCTGCAGCCGGTGCTACTGCTATCGATCGCTGCTGGATCGCTCTCTGGACGCGGCGCCTAGCTGGGACAGCGGACGCAGTTGATGACGCAGTTGATATTGAGCCGTTCGCCTCACAGCTGGCAGGTGACGGCGCGCGGGCTGCGATGCTCTGGGATCGGCTGGGCTGTCCCTATCAAGCCGCATTGGCGCTGCTGGACACCAAGGAGGAGACCCATCTTCGAGAGTCGTTGACAAGGCTTGTTGATCTTGGTGCCGACGCGACGGCCCGGTTGGTACGCCGTACCATGCGCGATCTTGGTATCCGCTCTGTTCCCGCTGGGGCTCGTGCGACAACGAAGGCACATCCTCACGGTCTGACCGCACGCGAGCAGGAGATTCTCCAGCTTGTTTCACAGGGCGAGTCCAACGAGGAGATCTCTCGCAGCTTGTTCATTTCGGTCCGGACCGTCGAGAACCACGTATCCGCGATCCTCGCCAAGCTCGGCACCGACTCGCGCAAAGGCGCGGCCAAGGAGGCACTAAGGCTCGGCCTGACGCCTCGGGATCGGTCGTTGGTGCCCACGAAATCTAGGTAGTCACGTCTCGCCAACTGGGGATCAACCCTCATGATCAGATAGGGCGTTCACCCCTACGGTCGTTTCAACTTTCGACCGAAGGAGGAGCGATGCCGCTCTACATGGACATCCACAGCCTCGATGGTGCAGTCACCTTCGAGGACGTGGGCAAAGCACACCAGGCTGACCTGCAAACCCAGGGAGGCTACGACGTCAGCTATCTGCGCTACTGGGTGGACGGGCAGCACGGAAAGATCTTCTGCCTCGTCGAAGCGCCAACCGCCGACGCCGCGGCGACGGTCCATCGTGAGGCACACGGTCTCGTCGCTGAAGAGATCTACGAAGTGCAGGAGGGGTCATGAAACTCCTCCGCACGCTCGCTGTTGCGAGCACCAGTGCTCGTCCTGCTCATGGGTCAAGCGGTTGCCGCGTTCGCATGCGAGCAGCATGAATCCGCGGCGTTGACCGCTCCAGCTCGCTCGGCAACGGCCAAGTACCACAGCATCACCGTCGCCGAAAAGGACGGCTATTCGATCTTGGCCGATACTGCCGGAATCACCTGCATCGCCGAACCCGGGATGGGCGCCATGGGGGTGCACTACGTCAAAGGTGACCTGGTAAAGAACCCGATGATCGATCCCAAGCATCCAGAAGCCCTGGTCTATGCCCCTGATCAGCATGGCGGACTACACCTGGCCGCGCTGGAGTATGTCGTGATCAAGTCCGACTGGGACGCAACCGAACCCGGGCCGCCAAGCTCGGGAGTCGGAGAGCGTGGAAGCCCAGCGCCGCCGATGCTTTTCGGACACGAGTTCGACTTCACCGACGCACCCAACCGGTACGGCCTGCCGCCGTTCTACTCACTGCACGCCTGGGTCTGGAAGGACAACCCCGCCGGGACCTTCGCGATGTGGAACCCCAGCGTCCACTGTGATCCGCGACCAGCACTCGGCCGTCAGCGATAAGGCGGTGTGACGAGTCGTCAACTCAAGAAAGTGCGGGCAGATCCATTGCTGAATCGAGTCGGTTCAGCAATGGATTTGCCCGCACTTTTTGCTTGCCGGCTTGGAGATCCCGTACGGCTCGGGTCGCCAACGCCTACGGCCGGGGAATGACGGTAAGCACCCGCGCAACATGGGTGCGGAACTCCGCCATGAAGTTACTGAGGAAGGTGGCCATCGCGTCGTCGACCACTTCACCATCTGCGGTGAAGACCTCGGTCGAGTACCGGATGTAGGCCTCCGGCGCGGTCATCTGTCGGGCATTGCAGAAACTGAGGACACCGCGCAAGCTTTGCTGAGCGAGCGCCGTACCGATTGCGCCGGCGGACGCCCCGATGACAGCCGCGGGAATGTGGTCGAAGGAGTTTTGTCCCCACGGTCGTGAGGCCCAGTCGATTGCGTTCTTCAGGGCTCCGGGGATGGATCGGTTGTACTCGGGGGTGACGAACAGCACGGCATCGGAGGCTCCGATGGCTTCCTTCAAAGCCGCCGCCTCCGGCGGGTAATTGTCGTCGTAGTCCGGACTGTAGAGCGGCAGATTGCTGATCGCTATCTCGGTGAATTCGAGATCACCCGGTGCTAGACGAATGAGTGCCTTGGAGAGGACCCGGTTGATGGATTTCGACGAGAGACTCCCGACGAAATAGCCGATCTTGTACGTAGCCATGACTACTCCTTACCTCATTGAGCTGGAACGATCCTCAAGGGACTCCTGCCTCGGTGTCTCAATCACCCATTGGCTCTATACCCCGTCTGCTGGATGACGATCTTGACGGTGGCAAAAGTTGTGCTTGCTTCCGCAATGGCGTGCTCTGGACAGCGTCGTGATCTTGAGTGCCGAAGTCAGGACTCTGGGGCCCGCACCCTCGCCAACGATGGCGCGGACAAGTATCAATTGTCGATACGGCACGGATCAGGTGCGACGGTCGCGTACCAGGTCAAGCAGCTCACGCAGCGCTTGATTTAGGCGTTCGAACCGCTCTTCGTCGACGCGATGCCAGGCGTCGTGCGCGGACACCTTCTCGGCGTCCAACACGATTCCGCATACATCGCAGCCGACAGATCCGCCGGGAAGCTCAGGCACGCGCTCATCGTGACGCGTTCTACGTAGCAGAGTCAACTGACGAGTCGGATCTCCGAGACCTGATCAACATTGGGTCCGCGGGCACTCTTCGTGATCATCATAGGCTCGCCGTTGGCCTCTCGATGTTGATCTTGGGCGAGCCTGGCAATCTCCATCCGGGCTTGCAGCCTGGCCGCGAAGGTATCGGGCTCGGCTCCGCAGCGGGTGAGGGCGTGAGCTGGAGCTCCTGGCCCAGGCGCCGGCGCGTAGCGTTGCTTGCGGCGGAAGGACGTCTGGATGCTGATCATCCGGTTGCTCGGTGCGCAGGCTGTGCTCGACGGAGCGACGGGGCGTATCCGCACCGGATCGTCGCGAACGCTTGCGTTGCTCGGCCTGCTGATTGCCCGAACCGGGCGGCCGCAGGATCGGGCGGCGATCGCTGGGCAATTCTGGCCCGAGTCGGGTGATGGGCAAGCGCTCACCAATCTGCGCCGCGAACTGCACGACCTGCGGCGCATCCTGGGCGAGGACGATTCTCTGGAGGTCACTCCAGGTCAGCTCTGTTGGCACGACAGAAGGCACCACGATATCGATCTGAGCACGTTCCTCCGCGAGTCTGCTGCCACTGAGGGAGCTCCTGACGAGGTGGCCGTCGCTCACGGCTCCGTTGCACTCGAGCACTACGGCGGCCCCCTGCTTCCGGGGCTCGACGACGAGTGGCTCGACGCACTACGCAGCGAACTCGAGCAGCGATGTACGGCGTTGTGTCGGCGGCTGTATCTGGCAGCACGCGCGACTGGCCGGGCCGATGTCGCGATGCTGGCGCTCGACAAGCTGTTGACGGTTGACCCTTTCAACGAGTCAGCTCATCGGGCGTTGATGCAGTTCCACGCCGATTCTGGGGACCGTGCGGGTGCGATCAGCATCTACCATCGGCTCGCCACCTTGCTGGACCGCGAGTTGGGTGTTGCTCCGGCGAGCTTGACCACGGCTCTCGTGACGGAGTTGCTCGGTGACACGGGTCGGTTGGGCACGCTGGGCGCACGCGATGCGCTGGACATGTC
>CAVQIU010000003.1:0-243298 GCA_963712625.1 uncultured Actinomycetota bacterium | reverse complement strand
GTTACGTGAGCGCTATTTGAAAGTGTCAGTTGATCTTACACTTTTATCTGTTGTGCGATTTTTTTTTGTTTTGAATCTCGCAATCTTACAAATCGGCATTACTCTTGCTTTAGCGCTCCGATTGTAACCACGAGGTAAAACAATTCGATTTGGTCCATAGTTAATACAACCAGACTTGCATCGGTCCAAAATGGCGCCGGGCTTAATGCCCAGCATTTTTTTTGATCTCGTCATCCGTCAGGCAAAAGGTGAATGCTGGTGGCAAAGACTTTTTTCGCAAATTCCTGTAAGATTTATCCCAAGACCACCGATTGCTCTGCGCTCTGGCCGCTTTTCGTACTAAGGATTCGAACTCACCCCGACCCACTCATCGCCTTGACAAGTTGGCTTCCGCCAAATAACTAGAAACCGGGGGCTTGCAGCGACTGTTATCAATCTGCGATTAAATGATAGCTTCGATGATCGGGGGCAAAGCTAAAAACGGCATTAACTAGGCCCGTAGGCAAGATGTTCTCGGCGTTCAAAAAGGTTTGCGACGGTGACGAGGTCTCATGAATCTCGGCAAGCCCGCACTCAAGTCCGTATATGCCAACGCAAGCCTCACTACCCGGTTTGCTATCCACAGTCTTATTTGCGTTGGCATCATGACGATTGCCCTTTGGTTTATCGTCTCCAATTATCTAATCAGTCAGATCCTCGATCGGGAATGGCGCACGACAGCGCAAATCGTGCGGGCGGATGTAAGAAAATTTCTCGTGGAATATGACTTCAAGGCCCAGGACCGAAAATCGGTCGGCCCTAAATTCGCGGCGTTGCTCGATCATATGCGGCTTGAGCCGGAGATTATCCGATTTCGGGTCTATAATCCCAAAGCAATCGTCATTTGGTCGGACAATAAACAACTCGTCGGTAAATATTTTGGCGACAATCCCCAATTGCAGAAAGCCCTGCGCGGCAACGTAATCGCCGACATGGGCGAGCGGCAACAGAGCGACAACGCCGTGGACGGAAAAGCCGCGTCACCGGTGGTTGAAGTCTATGTGCCGATCTATGGCGAAAACGGTGGAGAATTACTTGGCGTTTTTGAAACCTACCGGCGCCCGGACCGATCTTCCAAGCTGTCCATGAGGCGAGATTGGTGGTTTTCCTGGGTGCTGTGGGTGGCGGTTTGCTGCTGTATGTTTCACTCTTCGCGATCATGCGCCGAGCCGCGCGGAAAATCGCCGAACAACAAGAGCACCTGCTCAAGATGCAAGCCGAGCTGGCCGCCTCGCAGCGCATGGCACTGGTGGGTGAAATGGCGGCCGCCGTGGCTCACGGTATCGGTAACCCGCTGTCGTCGATCCGCGCCGCAGCTCAGGTCGCTTTGCTCGACGCTGAGGGCGCTGACGGATCTGAACAAAACGGCAAGACGAGAGAAAATTTACGGAGCATCATGCAGCAAGTCGACCGGGTGCAAAAACGCATGCAGGGTTTGTTAAATTTTGCCAAACCTCTCAGCCGCGCCCGAGTCGGGTCGAAGTGAACTCGGTAGTGCGCGAGGTGATGGAGACCATGGGCGCCCGCTTCAGTGACGCGAAAGTCACGCTCGACCTGGATTTAGATGCCGCTTCGCCCTGCGTCAGCTCGGACGTGAATCAATTGGAACAAGCTTTGATGGTGCTGATCACGAATGCGCTTGAGGCTACGCCGAAGGGCGGAAGCGTGACGATCCGAACTAAATCGTCGGACCATAACGGCGCCGGCGCTGTAGTGCAGCTCTCGATCGAAGACACCGGCGAAGGCATCCCTGCGGAGAATCGCGAACGGGTCTTCGAGCCGTTCTTTACCACCAAGCCTCATGGCACCGGGATCGGTTTGCCCCTGGCAAAAAAATTCGTCGAGCGAAACGGCGGCACGATCGCGATTGCTAACGGCTTAAACGCCGGCACGAAGGTTGAAATCACATTACCGCGCGCAGCTTGACCCTGGTGACACCCTCCTAGAACAGGGTCTTTGAGCGCCGGATTGTCATGAGTTGCCGACTGCTCAAGTGCCGCCATCAGCTAGCGCGCGGAAGAAATCTCAAGTGACCGGTATCATGATGTGAGTCTGGTAAGGCTTACGCTGTTTCAGGCGCTCGTACCAGTGGTTTAGATTGGGCTGCGCAGGGCGTTCGATCGGGAGATTAAACCAACGGTAAGCCCACACCCCGAGCGGTATATCTCCCAACGAAAAATCTTCGCCACCGAGGAAGCGAGTCTTTGCCAACTGACTCTCGACCAGTTCCCAAGCTTTGATTGTTTTGTCCAAAGCCGCCTCGACGGCTTTGGGATCGCGCTTATCTGCAGGAGTCCGAACCAGATTCCAGAACAGCGGCACGATGGTCGGATTGAAAGCCGATAACTGCCAGTCCATCCAACGGTTGGCATTGCCCACGCCTTCCGGCGTGGCCGGTAGAGTGGCCGCCGCCATATTTGACGTTCAAATAGCGCATGATGCTGTTCGATTCCCCAATAAAGTCACCGTCTTTAAGCGTCGGCACAAGCCCATTGGGATTCATTTCACGATAAGTCTGGTCGTTGTTGCCGCCGAATTTTCCACCGCAGTCGACCGTTCGAAATCGATGCCGAGTTCCGCGCAGCACCACAGCACTTTTTTCACGTTGGAGGCATCGTCCTGCCCCATATTTTGATCATGTGCGGCCCCCGTGATCTAAATTTTACGGCTAGTTCTTTATCATCCTTTTCGCTCCAGGAATAGCCGAATTTGTTCCTTTCTGTATGCCCAGGACGCTCTGTTGCTTCGCGATCGAATGCAGCCAGACCCGTAACGAGACATCGGGTCAGATCCCCGAATGGACCACTATGGCCGACGCTGTTTGTCAGTCATAGCAGCAGTGACCTGGCCGCCACCAAACGCGTGGTTGAGCGGCTGGCCGCCGAGGGTTTCGCCGCCTTGTTCCTCGACTTTGATCCGGCCGATGGCATCCCGGCGGGGCGCGACTGGGAGCCGGAGCTTTACGCCCAGCTGCGCAAGGCTGACGGTGTCGTTTTTTTGGCCAGCGCCGCCTCGGTTGCCTCTCAGTGGTGCTTCGCCGAGATCAGCCTGGCCCGCTCTTTGGGCAAGCCGGTCTTTCCGCTGCGCTTAGAGGCGGGTGTTCGACTGGGTTTGCTCGACGACGTGCAGTGGATCGACCTCAGCGAAGGCGAGACAGCATTCGCCCGCTTGTGGGCGGGATTGCGGCGGGCGGGATTGGACCCGGCAGACTCCTTCGCGTGGGATCCAACCCGGTCCCCGTACCCGGGACTGGAGTCCTTCAGCCGGCGATGATGCCGCGGTGTTCTTTGGCCGCGACCATGAGATCGACCGGCTGACTGGAGCTGCTGCAGCCGACTCTGCAGCGCGGAGCCGGCCGCTTCGTTGCCGTCGTCGGCCCCTCGGGCAGCGGCAAGTCCTCGCTGCTGCGAGCCGGGTTGCTGCCGCGTCTGGAGCGCCTGCACTCGCGCTGGGTGGTGTTGCCGGCCGTTGGTGCCGGGCCAACAGCCCACCCGCAACCTGGCCCACTGCGTGGCTGCTGCCTTCGCCGCCCGTGGCCAGCCACGTCCCGTTGAGGAGTCGCAGCAGCGTTGGGACGTGGCGGTGCAGGGCTGGTTGAGCTGGCGGTCGAGCTTGGTGAGCTGGCCGGTGCCGCGGTGCGTGGCGGGGCTGCTGACGGCCGGGCCAATGTGTTGGTGGTGATCGATCAGGCCGAGGAGCTTCTCACCCGTACCGGGGTGCGCGAACAGCAAGCGTTTTTGAGCCTGCTCGACGAGGCGCTCGGTGACGACAGCCCGGTTTGGGTGGTAGCTACTGTGCGTTCGGAGTTCTTGAGCACAGCGCCGGAGCGGGCCGGGCTGGCAGAGGTGGTAGACGACCCGCTGGTCATCGAGCCGCTGAGCCGGGCACGCCTGCCCATGGTGATTCAGCAGCCGGCGCAGCGCGCCGGCTTGCAGTTCGCGCCCGGGCTGGTGGAGCAGATGGTGGAGGAGACGACCGGCGGCGACGCGCTGCCGCTGCTGGCCTACACTGCTGCGGGAGCTGTACCAGCAGGCCGGGGCCGATGGCCGTGTCACCGTTGCCGAGTACGAGGCGTTGGGCGGGGTAGTCGGCGCCCTGCAGCAGTCGCGCCGACCGGCTCACCGACGAGCTGGGCCGGCGCGGCCGCGGCGAGCTGGTGCTGCCCACCTTGACCAAGTTCGCCGTGGTAGAGGGCGACGCTGAGCCGACCAGCCGCCGGATCCCACGCGCAGCGCTCGGCCCAGATGAACAGGCAGTAGCCGATGCGTTCGTGGAGGCGCGGCTGCTCACCAGCAGCGTGGACGCCGACGGGCGAGACGGTCGTGGGGGTGGCGCACGAGGCGCTGCTGCGGCAGTGGCGACCACTTCGCGAAGCGATCGAGGCCTCCCGCGCCTCACTGCGGATGCGCTCGGAGCTGGAGCGGCTGGCGGCGGATTGGGATCAGGGCGGACGTGACGACTCCTATCTGCTGCGCGGCGGACGGTTAGTCCGCCTTCGACGAGTGGGCCGTCGATCACGGCAGCGACGTCGGGCCGCTGGAGCGCCAGTTCATCGAGGCAGCCAAGACGTTGGCCTCCCGAGAGCTCGAGGCGGCTCGACGGTCCAACCGGCGGCTTCGGGCGCTCACCGTGTCACTGATGGTTCTGGTCCTCGCCATCGGTTAGTCGCTGTCTGGCAATTCGCGCAAGCCAGGAATGCGAAGCCCAGCAACGTGACATTGCGGTCTCCCGTCAATTGATCAGAGAAAGTGAGGATCTGAGCGGAGTTGACCCCGCCGACCGCCAGGCTCAAAAGCCTTGCCGCCTGGCGCATCCATCCCTCCGACGACGCGCGGCTAGCCATGCTTGCAGCCGCCTCACTGCCAGGCATCGCCGTCATGACCGGTCACACCGATGCCGTCTGCTCGGTGGCGTTCAGCCCCGACGGCAAGACCCTGGCCACCGGCAGCGGCGACAAGTCGGTGCGGCTGTGGGATGTGGCCAGCCACCGTCAGATCGGCTCCCCGCTCACCGGCCACACCGACGAGGCGTCGAGCTCGGTGGCGTTCAGCCCGGACGGCAAGACCCTGGCCACCGCCAGCGGCGACAAGACGGTGCGGCTGTGGGATGTGGCCAGCCACCGCCAGATCGGCTCCCCCTCACCGGCCACACCGACGACGTCGTCTCGGTGGCGTTCAGCCCGGACGGCAAGACCCTGGCCACCGGCAGCGACGACAAGCACGGTGCGGCTGTGGGATGTGGCCAGCCACCGCCAGGTCGGCTCCCCGCTCACCGGCCACACCGACGACGTCGACTCGGTGGCGTTCAGCCCGGACGGCAAGACCCTGGCCAGCGGCAGCGACGACAACATCGGTGCGGCTGTGGGATGTGGCCAGCCACCGCCAGATCGGCTCCCCGCTCACCGGCCACACCGATGAGCGTCAACTCGGTGGCGTTCAGCCCGGACGGCAAGACCCTGGCCAGCGGCAGCGACGACAAGACGGTGCGGCTGTGGGATGTGGCCAGCCGACCGTCAGATCGGCTCACCCGCTCACCGGCCACACCGACGTCGGTCAACTCGGTGGCGTTCAGCCCGGACGGCAAGACCCTGGCCAGCGGCAGCGGCGACAACACGGTGCGGCTGTGGGATGTGGCCAGCCACCAGTCCGATCGGCCCCCCCTCACCGGCCACACCGACGTCGTCAACTCGGTGGCGTTCAGCCCCGACGGCAAGACCCTGGCCAGCGGCAGCGACGACAACGTGGATGGCTGTGGAGCGTCCCTCAGCTGGGTGGTAACCCGGCATCATTTTTCTGCAAATCCGTCGGACGGGCCTTCACCGGCGACCCGTGGCAAACCCTTGTCCCGGCGGGCCAAATATCGCCCGCTTTGCCCATAACACCAGCCGCGCAGGTCCTGCGCAGACAGACCGCGCGCGACACTCCCTGGCTCGGCGGTGTCGCACCGTCAGCCGCCGCTGACCCAGGCGGCTTTGGTCTGGACCGGCGGCAATCAAGAAGAGCATGTCTTTTACGCAGACTCACGCACTGACCGCAGTATCCGGCGCGAACCTCACGCTGCTGCTGGGATTTCTGCTGACAACTGCGCGCTGGATCCGCGTCCGAGGGTGGTGGCTGCGCGTCGTCGGTCTGGCGGGGGTGATCATTTTCGTAGCGCTGTGTCGCACCGAGCCGAGCGTGCTGCGCGCAGCAGCGATGGGTCTGGTTGCCCTGGCCGCACTCGGATCAGGCAGCCGCGCTGCAGGAGTGCGCAACCTCGCGGTGGCCAGCATGATCTTGCTCTTGATGGATCCATTTCTCAGCCGGTCGATCGGCTTCGCGCTGTCAGTCCTGGCCTGTGCAGGCATCGTTTGGTGGGCCCGACGCTGGACCGTGATCATCAATCGCTGGCTGCCACCCATCGTTGCCGAGTCGATTGCAGTACCGCTCGCGGCGCAACTGGCCACCACCCCGTTGGTGGCGGTGATTTCCGAACGGGTGAGCGTGTCGGGCCTAGCAGCGAACGCATTAGCCGGTCCACTGGTGGGTCCAGCGACTGTGCTGGGCTTTGCGGCAGCCGGAGCGTCACTGATCAGCGGAGCGCTGGCCGCCGTGTTCGGTTTCGGGGCTGCCTGGTGCGCGCAGGTGATCATTTGGATCGCCGGCCTGGGTTCGCAACTTCCGGGCTCTGAGGTGCACCTGCCGGCGAGGCCGCTGACCATGATCTGGCTGGGCGTCAGCTCGCTGCTGCTCGGCCTCCTGATGGCGTACGTGCTCGCCCGGCCTTGGCTCTCGCTGCTGCTCGCGGGTGTCATGATCATCTGCTTGGGCGGCACTCCGCGCCAACCAGGCTGGCCCCCTCGGGACTGGGTGCTGGTTGCGTGCGATGTCGGTCAGGGCGACGGGATCGCGATTCGGGCGGGTACCAACAGGGCGATCGTGGTGGACAGCGGTCCGGATCCGGTCGCCATGCGAGGCTGTCTGGACCGGCTGCGGATCACCGAGGTGCCGTTGTTGATCATCACGCATTTCCATGCCGACCATGTCGGCGGCCTGATCGGCGTGCTGCAACACCGTCGCATTGGCCAGCTATGGGTGAGCCCGCCGGCACCGCCAGGGCCACTGTCGGCGATCGTCAGGCGAGAGGCCGCGGAACACCGAATTCCGGTGAACGCGCCTCCGGTAGGTACCCGAGCCCGCGTTGGCGAGGCGGAACTGCTGGTGATCGGCCCGGTGGATCATGTGGCTGTCGACCAGGATGAGTCCTCCAGACAGAACGACAGCAGCCTGGTGATCATGGTCAGGATCGCGGGTCTGCGCCTGCTGCTCACCGGCGACGTCGAACCGCCCGGTCAGCAGGCGATCCTAGACAGCGGCGCTGATCTTCGATGCCGACGTCCTCAAGATCCCGCACCACGGCTCGGCGCAGCAGGATCCCTCGTTCATCGCGGCGACGCACGCCCGCCTTGCGATCGCGAGTGCCGGTGCCGACAACGATTACGGTCACCCGGCGCCGCGCACGCTGCAGCTTGTGCGATCGCTGGGGATGACCTTACTCCGGACCGATGAGGACGGCTCGGTCGCGGTTCGGCTGGCCCGCGACCGACTGGCTGCGGTAACCCAGCAATGATCACGCTACGAGACAGCCACTGGAAAATGAAGCGGTCCACGCAGGGTCGTGCCGGGTCGCATGGTGATCGGCCCGGCCTGCCGGATTCGCGGGAATCGCTCGGCCAGTGCGCGGAACGCCTGAGTCAGCTCCAACCGGGCAAGCGGCGAGCCGAGGCAATAGTGAATCCCACCGGAAAAGGCCAGGTGCTCGGCCGGAGACTCCCGCGCGATGTCGAAGCGGTTGGGTTCGGAGTAGACCTCTGGATCACGATTGGCTGCCGCCAACAATGTGATCACCCACTGGTTCCGGGCTATCAGGACGTCAGCGACCTGGACCGGCTCATGCGCCACTCGTGCGGTCTGCTGCACGGGAGGATCGAACCGCAACACCTCTTCGGCGACTGCCGCTGCCCGATTCGTGTCCTCGACCAGCAACTCCCACTGCTCACGGTCTGCCAACAACCAATGCATACCGTTACCGATCGCGTTCACGGTGGTCTCGAAGCCGGCGATGAGCAATAGCCGCACCAGTGCCGACAGCTCCGCCGCACTGATTGCTCGGCCCTGCTCGGCCACCAGGGCCGACACCAGATCATCCCCGGGCTCGGAGGCGCGACGGTCCAGCAATTCGGCGAATGTGGTGCGAAGCTCAGCGTCAGCAGCGGCCAGGGTGCGGGCCTGCCCGAGGGACCAGATGCCATCCAGCGCCCGTGCGATAGTCGAGCCCAGCCGCCGGAATCGCTCCGGATCATTGGGCAGTCCGAGGAGATGGGTCATTACGGCAATTGGCAGCGGCGACGCGAACGAGGTCATCAGATCGAACTCGCCATCGCGCTCGCATTGGTCGAGCAGCCGTTGTATCGCCTCGTCGACCAAGGCGGCATAGCCTGCCATCCGCCGGGGTGTGAACGCCGGTGCTGCGAGCCGCCGGATTCTGGTGTGGTCGGGCGGGTTGAGTTCCAGCAGTGACAGATCGAGCGCTGCCTGGTTGGCTAGGTCTTCGCTTCCGTCGTCGGGGGTAGGTCCGAACTTCCGGCTGCGCAGCACCTCATTGCACAACCGGTGGCTCGTGGTGCTGTAGTTGCCAAGCCGCGTGGGCAACATGGGGCCGCGCGCCCGCATTTCCTCGTAGATCTCGTACGGATCGGTGTGCCCGTTGGGCGGTTGAGGCGGCTGAACAGATCATGCCGGACGTGGGCCCAGTAGAGCACTCGCGCTCGTTCCCGGTACATTCCGCCGAGAAACCTCGCGGCCTGGACCGCCTTTGTTGCAGTGCTCATCTGGGCGACTACTCCATGATCAGCGAGGCCCGGTCATGGGGTTGATGTGCAAGGTCTGGCCCTCGCAGTTCACGACGACGTCAGGACCTACCTCGCCTTGGGTGATGTGGCCCTCCGCGGGATTGTCCCCACCTGGTGTGTTGGCGAACCGTACGCCCATGGGCGGCCCATGCGGGCAGGTATAGCGCCAGAGCTCGGCACTGTCGGTGATGCCGATGCCCAGCAGCTCGTTGGCATTGACATCGAAACGATCACTGCCGGCAACCACGATGACATCGCCGTACTGGGCGGCGACGATACGCCCCGAGATCTTGGCTCCATCCGGCGTACGCGCAAGGACCGGTGACAGCGACACCGGGAGCGTGTGCGTGGACAGCTGCTGATATCCGGAAAATGCCGTCACGGTCTGGCACTTGAAGCCGGTGATCACCAAAGTATTTGCCGGTTCCCGCTGGAGCGGCACCGTCGTGGGTTGGTCGAGGATCCAGGAACCGCACCCGAAGTGCACTTCCTGAGCTGGGCTGGCGTAGGTCAGCTGGTCAACTCTCTTGCTGGCCTGCGTTGTCGCCGGCCAGCCAATGGCGGCGGTGATGATCAGGATGCCGAGCACGATGAGACTGCGACCGATGAAGGCACGCTCGCGGCGCGGCGGCCACGCCTGGTAGGCAACCCAGACGGCCACGCCGACGAGCAGACCGCTGAGGTAGAGCAAGACCGTACTGGACGTCCACAGAGCCGCACGGCTCATCGCCACCGTGTTGTCCTGCAGCCTCGCGGCGGCATCGCGCAACTCTCCAGCGAACAACCAACGCCCGACCGCAGTCGGGGCTGCGGCGATGATCGCGTACAAGACGAGCAATGGCAGACCGCTGTGCCACGTCTTCGGTGGCAGCGGGCCGAGGTTGTCGAGGAATCCGTGGAGGGCGGCATATCCGGCACTGAAGACCCACGTGATCAACAGCAGCACGCCGACCATGGTCGATGACAAGGTGCCGCGTACGGCGAGTCCTATGACGATGGCGAGCGCGGCAACCAAACCGAGTGCGGCAGGGGCAAGCATGGCGGTGCGACCGAGCCAGTGCCGGGTCCGGGATAACCAAAACAGCGCAAAGGCGCACACCAGCAGCACAAGTGCCGGCAGTCCCCATTGACCGTTCTGGGCCTCCACCTGGGGCTGCCCCTCGCTGGTCAAGGCGACAGAGGCCAGCGGAGCCAATTGCGTGAGCCACAAGTTGTGGGCGGGGAAGTGGCTGACCTCAGGAACCCAGTAGTTGATGAAGAAGACCCATTGAGCGCCCAGGGAGATAACCAGTGGAATGGTGGCAGCCTGCCGAATCTTTCGCGAAACCTCGGCCCGCTCAGGTGAGCTGGGTCCGAGCGACCCCACGTCCGGCCGCGCCGCCTGCGGATTGGTGTAGGCGATCCTGCTCACGACGGGGTGCCGCTCATGCTCATGGGATCAGCCCGTCGTGTCCGCCGCCACGAATTCAACACGCTCGTGAGGAACCAGCTGGTGTAAGGCCTCTCGATCCGCTTGAGTGCCTACGGACAGGCCTCTTGCCCGCTCCTCGGCCGATCGCAGCGCTTGATCGACGCCGATCCGTAGCACGGAATCGTCATCGACGGATCGAACTGAGAGCAGCCGCCCCGGGCTGCCGTCGACCTGCTTGAACCAGGCACGAACCAAATCCTCATAGGTATCAGCCACAGCGGCTACGAAATGCAGACCGCGATCTTCGAAGTAGATCCCGAAGGCCTCCCGCAGCCGAGTGCCTTCATAGGCCCCAGGCTCGCGGTCCACGACAGCGACCACGGTGGCCGAATTCTCTATCTTCACACCAGCAATGCCTCGAAGCTCAGGTTCTGCGATACGCCGCCAAATCCGGCGCAGACGTGCATCCATGGTCAACTCCATGGCGCGTGGCTTTGATACGAGAGATGGAATTGGAGCGGCCGGAGACCGCCGCGGTGTCACGGCCGGAATCACCCTCGGGGACTTGGTCTGCGGAATCGGAACGGATATAGGCCCGTCCTTCGGCCAAGTGATCTCGCGGACATCGAAATCACGACGTACCAAGGCGCCGCTCGCGAATGTCCTGGGCAGCCAACGTTCGGCGAGCTCCTGCTGCACTGTTTGACGGCGCAGGTCGGCGAGCCGATTCATTTTGACCGCGGCATGCATCCCTGTCGCCACATCACTCTCAACTCGCTCCAGCAGATGTGTCTCGAGTTCGGTCCCGTACTCTGCGGCCAGGCCTGCCACGGACGCATACCTGTCGCGATCGCTCAGCTGGACGGTCACTCGTACGGTGCACCGCTCGATGTCATGGCCGTCCATCGTTACGAGATGGTCGACGGTGACGTCGAGCTCCACCGGTGAGGTGTTGACGGCGAGGACTCGGACCGGACGCAGCGAGGGAAGCAGACCTGGCGTCAGATACTCGCCCGGAAACTTGAGTCGTGGAGTGCTGTCCTGCTCGAACAGCACCGCGACGGTGTTCGGCTGGACAGTCACCATGCGGTCGAGTGGATGCGGCTCGCCGGTGAGTTTCATGCCCAGTGCTGGCTCTGCGGTGGCCCGCGGCTCCGGCTCCCCGGAAGCAGTCGCCAGCTGCCGATCAGTAACGACCCGACCGAACAGGGAGGTCCACAACTTGCCGACCACCGACGCCCCTTTCGCCTCTTATCCAGTGTCTCGCTCATGTATATCAACACCAATCACGGGGAGGCGCGAATCTGAATTTGTGTTGCGGGGCGGAACACGGGCGTCCGGGAGGCCGGGTGAGGTTCGATAGACGCCACGGTGTCGGTCAGGGCTGGCATGCTGTGCTGCGTGGTGGCGTCCAAGTCTCCCTTCGGTCGGCTCGTGCTGGTTAGCGGACCAGAGAGTCTGTTCGCGGATCGGGCTGTTGGTGCGCTGAGTCAGCAAATGCGATCAGAGACGCCGGACGTCGAGATCTCAGAGATCGAGGCACCCCGGCTCGATCAGGGCAAGCTCGTTGAGATCACCAGTCCGTCTCTGTTCTCCAGTCACCGCGCCGTGGTCATCCATGAGCTGGAGAACCTGCCTCCAGACCTGGACGCAGAGCTGATGAACCTTGCCGGTGCCCAGCTACCCGATCGTTGCGGTGATCGTGGTTCACGGAGGTGGACCGAAAGGCAAGCGCCTGCTCGAGAAGCTGAAATCTGCCGGGGTCGAGGTCATCGAGTGTGCGCGCGCTGAAGTCTTGGGAGCTGCCGCAGTTCGTTTCAGCCGAAGTGAAGAGGGCAGGTAGTTCCATTGACTCGGGTGCGGCCTCGGCGCTGGTGGACGCGGTTGGTCACGACCTCCAGGCGTTGGCTGCGGCAGTGACGCAGCTGATATCGGACGGGGACGGTGGTCCGATCACCGTCGATCAGGTGCGCCGCTACTTCGGTGGCCGGGCTGAGGTCACCAGCTTTGCGGTGGCAGATGCCGCGCTTGCAGGACGTACGGGCCCGGCCATGGAGCAGCTCCGCTGGGCGCTCGCGACCGGGGTCGCTCCGGTGCTGATCACAAGCGCTCTGGCCTCAGGTATCCGCGGCTTGGGCAAGCTCGTTGCCGCGGCCGGCGGGCAGCGAGAAGCTGATCTCGCTCGCGAGGTTGGCGTTCCGCCCTGGAAGCTCAAGTCGATGCGTTCTCAAGCTCGCGGATGGGATCAGGGGAGTCTTGCTACAGCGCTCAAGGTGATCGCGGCGGCAGACGCCGACGTGAAGGGTGCGGCCGACGATGCCGCGTACGCGCTAGAACGAGCAGTGCTCAGCGTTTCGCGGCTACGTCGCAGCTAGCGATCAGCGGCGATCGGCTCGGTACCGAGCACGCGTCGACACCGGCCCAATGCCCTGGTGACCTGACAAGTCGGTAAAGATTGAGAGCGGTGATCAGCTCAGGCGCGCTGCCTTGGCCGCGATCGAGGACTTCCGGTTGGCGGCCTGGTTCTTGTGGATGACGCCCTTGGAGGCAGCCTTGTCCAAAGCGCGTGAGGCGGCGTACGCGAACTCGGTCGCTTTGGCGCTGTCACCGGCGTCGGCGGCCTCACGGAAACGACGAATCGAGGTCTTCAGCGCCGACTTCGTCGCCTTGTTACGCTGACGAGCCTTCTCGTTGGTCTTGATTCGTTTGAGTTGGGACTTGATATTCGCCACGACAGGCCTCTGGAACTCC
The DNA here is from genome assembly GCA_963712625.1 of uncultured Actinomycetota bacterium. Taxonomy (GTDB): domain Bacteria; phylum Actinomycetota; class Actinomycetes; order Propionibacteriales; family Propionibacteriaceae; genus Microlunatus. The sequence continues at coordinate 230,207 of CAVQIU010000003.1, read as the reverse complement.
TCTGTGATGTGTGGGCGCTGCTGTGCAGACGCAACCGCCCACGCTACCAGCGGCGTCGCAAACGGGCCAAATTCGCGGTACCACGTGAGGATGGGTGTTGTGAGTCCAGTGTTCGCGCCGCCGCCAGGCCGCACTGACCCCTCGATCATTCGCAACTTCTGCATCATCGCCCATATTGATCATGGCAAGTCGACTCTCGCCGACCGGATGCTGCAGCTGACTGGTGTGGTGGACGAGCGGTCGATGCGTGCGCAGTATCTGGATCGCATGGATATCGAGCGGGAACGGGGCATCACGATCAAGTCCCAAGCTGTTCGGATGCCGTGGCGGATCCGTGGCACCGCAGCGGGCGCTGGAGCCGATGAAACCTACGTACTCAACATGATCGACACACCGGGCCACGTCGACTTCACATACGAGGTTTCCCGATCACTGGCTGCATGCGAAGGCGCGGTGCTCCTCGTCGACGCGGCCCAGGGCATCGAGGCCCAGACTCTGGCAAACCTGTATCTGGCATTGGACGCCGACCTGCACGTTATTCCTGTTCTCAACAAGATCGATTTGCCGAGTGCCCAGCCGGAGAAGTACACCGCGGAAATCGCCCGAGTCGTCGGGTGCGATCCAGCTGAGGTGCTCCGGGTGTCGGCGAAGACAGGTGAAGGTGTGGCGCAGCTGCTCGATGAGATCATCACCCAAGTACCTGCACCGGTGGGCGATCCGGCTGCTCCGGCGAGAGCGTTGATCTTCGACTCGGTCTACGACACCTATCGCGGCGTCGTCACCTATGTACGAGTGGTGGACGGCGCGCTGTCGCATCGCGAGCGCGTGTTGATGATGTCGACCAAGGCTGCTCACGAGACCTTGGAGGTCGGCGTCATCTCACCGGAGCCAACCAAGGCGGCATCCCTGGGAGTTGGCGAAGTCGGCTACTTGATCACCGGCGTGAAGGACGTTCGGCAATCTCGTGTCGGCGATACGGTCACCTCGCTGATCCGGCCCGCCGCCGAGGCCCTCGGCGCGTACCGATCCCCCAAGCCGATGGTGTTCGCAGGCCTCTACCCGATCGACGGCGCTGACTACCCCGAATTGCGAGAGGCGTTGGACAAGCTGCAGCTCAACGATGCGGCCCTCAGCTACGAACCCGAGACCTCCAGTGCTCTCGGCTTCGGGTTCCGGATCGGCTTCCTCGGCTTGCTTCACATGGAAATCGTGCGGGAGCGCCTGGAACGCGAATTCGATCTTGATCTCATTTCCACCGCTCCCAACGTGGTGTACCGCGTGATCATGGAGGACGGCAGTGAAATGGAGGTCACGAATCCGTCGGAGTATCCGACAGGGGGCAAGATCGCCGAGGTGTACGAACCCGTCGTGACGGCCACCATCCTGGCTCCGGCAACCTATATCGGCACCATCTTGGAGCTGTGTCAGAGTCGTCGCGGCATCCAGCACGGCATGGACTACCTGTCCGAAGATCGGGTTGAGATCCGCTACACCCTGCCGATGGCTGAGATCGTTTTTGATTTCTTCGACGCACTCAAGTCGCGGACCAGAGGCTATGCGAGCCTGGACTACGAGCCGTATGGCGAACAGCCGGCCGAGCTGGTCAAGGTCGACATCTTGCTACAAGGAGAACCGGTCGATGCGTTTTCCGCGATCGTGCACAAAGACAAGGCCTACTCATACGGCGTCATGATGACGGCCAAGCTGAAAGAGCTGATCCCGCGACAGCAATTCGAAGTTCCCGTGCAGGCAGCCATCGGGGCGCGAGTGATCGCGCGCGAGACGATTCGGGCGGTACGCAAGGACGTGCTGGCCAAGTGCTATGGCGGCGACATCACCCGGAAACGCAAGCTGCTCGAAAGACAGAAGGAAGGCAAGAGGCGGATGAAGATGGTCGGCAGGGTCGAGGTGCCGCCAGAAGCATTCATCGCTGCCCTCTCCGGTGTCACGGAGGCCGCGAAGGTCGACAAGAAATAGCCCTATGGAAGGATCTCTGCGGGCACGGATCGTCCGCGTGGACAGGAGGAGGAGAGCATGTGGGCTTTGCAATTCACCGAGTACGGCGAGCCTGAGGTCATCACCCTGGGTGAGGCCCCTGAGCCGCACGCAGGGCCAGGACAGATTCGCATCGCAGTACGCGCAGCGAGCGTGAATCCAGTCGACTGGAAGGTCCGGTCGGGACTGTATGCGCAGGGCAAACCTCTTGAGAGCACGGGCTATCTCGGTTTCGACGCAGCAGGGGTTGTCGACGAGGTGGGAGAAGGCGTCACCGGCGTGGCGGTAGGCGACGATGTCTTCGGCCAGGGCAGCAACACGCAGGCCGAATTTGCGCTGCTGGATTCGTGGGCCCGCAAGCCGGCATCTGTCGATTGGGCTGTGGCAGCGGCAGCCGGCGTCGTCTCGGAGACGGCCGAGCGGGTCCTGCGGCTGTTGGGTGTAACCGAAGGCACCACGTTGTTCATCGACGGTGGCGCCGGCGGGGTCGGCTCTGCTGCGACTCAGCTCGCGAAGGCCCGGGGTGCCATGGTCATCGCGTCTGCGAGCGAGTCCAATCAGGACTACCTCCGCGAGATTGGCGCCATCCCGGTGGTTTACGGCGAAGGCATGGTCGAGCGGGTTCAGGCGCTCCAGATCGGCAAGGTCGATGCTGTGCTCGACACCGTTGGCAAGACACCGATCGACGATCTGATCAGCCTCACCACCGAGCCATCCCAAGTCGTCTCCATCGCAAACTTCGGAGCCGCCGCCTCGGGCGCACGGGTGACCGGAGGCGGCACCGACAGCCAGCCCATGAAGGCCCTCGCCGAGGCCGCTGAGCTGCTGGAACAGAGCAAGCTGGTGATCAAGATTCAGACCTTCCCCTTTGACCGAGCCGCCGAGGCGCACCAGATCAGCCAAGACGGCCACGCCCGCGGCAAGCTCGTCCTCGTTCCCTGACACCGACTACAAGTTGGCGAGGCCAGTGCGGAGATCGATCCGAGCTCGCCAGCGCAGGACCCGTTCTGCCGCCGAACAGTCGGCAGTGATGTGCCGCACGTCGCCTAGTCGATAGTCGCCGGTCACGATCGGTGGCGGCCCGCCCAGCATGCGGCTCAGCTCCGCCGCCATCTCGCCGACCGTCGTCACCCACGGCGTCCCGATGTTCAGCGGCGTCAGCTTCGCTGGCAAGGGTGCCTCAACAGCGGCGAGCACGGCCGCGGCCACATCGGAGACATGAATGAAGTTGCGCCGCTGACGGCCATCCTCGAAGACTCGCGGAGGCTCGCCGCGCCGCAGGCTGTCGGTGAAGATCGACGCGACTCCGGCATACGGCGTATTGCGGGGCATCCCCGGACCGTAGACATTGTGGAATCGGAGCGCCGCCACTCCTCCTCCGGTCTCCCGACTCCAGATGGTCGCCAGCTGTTCCCCGTGTACCTTCGTCGCTGCGTACGCGTTGCGCGGGTCCAGCGGCGCTGACTCGGTCACCAGTTGGGGCCGCAGCTCATCGCCGCAGGACGGGCATCGTGGGTCGAAGCATCCTGCATCAAGATCATTTCGATGGCGCGGCGGCGGGCTCACCGATCCGTGGCGTACGCAGAGGTAGCGGCCCTCGCCATAGACGACCATCGATGACGCATAGACAAACCGTGAAATGTCTTGCTCCGCAGCTACTCGGAGCGCCATCGCGGTCCCTACGTCGTTCTGCAGTGCGTACTCATCGATGTCAGTGATGTCGACGCCGAGTCCGACCTTGGCGGCCAAGTGGATGACGGCCTCGCAACCGTCCGCGGCTGCCCGGAGTCGATCATGATCGAGGACGTCGTCTCGTTCCTCGACTGCCCGATCAAAGGTCCGTACGTCGTGCCCCGCTCGCACGAGTTGATCATGAACCGCCCGACCGATGAATCCGGCGCCTCCGGTAAGGAGGGCTTTCATATGAAGTGACTCGCCGGTCTGGGGGCTGGCAGCGAGACTTCGAAGCGGCAACCTCCATGGACATTGCGCACCGAGATCTCACCGTCGTGCGAATCAACGACCCCGCGGGCGATGGCCAGCCCCAGTCCGGCCCCGCCGTCATCGCCGCTGCGCGAAGGCGTGCCTCGCCAGCCCGCGTCGAAGACTCGAGCGAGGCTCGCCTCCGGTATGCCGCCACAGCCGTCGACAACAGCGATTCGAACGTGGCCGTCTGCTGCCCTCCGGCCCTCGAGTCTCACCACGAGCCCCGGATCGGTGTGTCGGATCGCGTTGGTGGTCAGATTCGTCAGCGCCCGGGCCAGATCGTCCGACGAGCCGAGCACCGCCAACCGGTCGTCATCTGGAAGATCGACTTCCAGCCGCACGCCTTGGGTTCGTGCCGAGGCCGTCGACTCCGAAGCCACGTCGCTGACCAGCTCGGCCAGCGACACCATGGTCTGGGGCTTGGCCCCTCGGGTCCCCTGTACCCGCGACAATGCGAACAGATCGTCGACCAGGACATTCATCCGAGCCACCGTGGCTCGGAGCTGCGACATCGCTCGTGGCACATCCGCGATCACCCCGTCCTCCAGTCCCTCCGTGAGGGCTCGCAAACCGGCCAACGGCGTACGCAGGTCGTGGGACATGAAGCTGACCAACTCCTGACGAGACCGCTCAGCGGCCCGCTCCCGGGTTCGAGATTCGGCAAGAGTGCGGCGCGTTTCAGCAAGATCCTGCAGCACTTGCGCTAGCTCTCGAGGTGCGGCGTCCTCCTTCGTCTCGGCAGCTGCAACCCGCGAGCCGCTCGACGAGTCCGACACCAGCTGATGGAGTCCTGCCCCGAGTCGACGTGAGGCGCGGGAGATCCGCCGTACCACGAGCCATGCGCCGACTGCCGCCAGGAGTAGTGAGACCAACAGAGCGATCAAGATCACCAAGGAGTCGTGAGCGGAGAGGAACATCAGCTGAACGTTGATCAACACCGTGGTCGCGACCGCCACCACGGGCAGCAGGGTGGCGATCGTCAGCTGTTGGCGCAGTGATCGATGACGCACGAGATGCAGCAGGCCGAAGCCGACCAATCCGACTGCAAGACAGCTGGCCAGCGTGAGGACAATGATGATCATGAGGTCCGTCATGGTCGCTCATCCTCGTCTGTCAGCTTGTCCTCAGCGACCAGCTCGTCTTCGCGTGCCATCCGGTAGCCGAAGCGCCCGACCGTCAACACGAGCTTCGGATCAGATGGGTCCCGCTCCAGCTTCTCCCGGAGTCGTCGGACGTGAACGGTGACAGTCGATGTATCGCCGAAGTCCCAGCCCCAGACCCGTCGCAGCAGCTGATCCTTGCTGAACGTCTCGCCGGGATGGCCTGCGAGGAAGGCGAGCAGGTCGAACTCTCGCATCGTCAGGGCCAGCGGTCGCCCGGACCGGCGGGCCTCGCGCGCCGCCGAGTCGATACTCACCGGACCCAACGTCACCGTCGAGTTCACCAGCTGCGTGCCGGCGAGGCGCTCGGTGCGTCGTAGCAGCGCTTCGACTCGCAGTACGACCTCGCGCGGCGAGAACGGTTTGACGACGTAGTCGTCGGCGCCGGTTTCCAGGCCGACCAGCCGATCCTCTTCCTCGCCACGTGCGGACAGCACGAGGACCGCACGCATGATCCCCGCTGCGCCGCCGGCGGCGGAGCACCTCCAATCCCGACAGACCGGGCAACATGATGTCCAAGATGACCACGTCGGGACTGATTCGCTGCCAGAGTTGCACAGCCTCACTGCCGTCGCCGGTCCACTCGACCTGATATCCGGCCCGGTGAGGTAAGCCCTGAGCACTTCGGCCATCGTGGCGTCATCCTCGACGACCAGAACTCGCGCTGCCATGATCATCAGCCTAGGCAGCGTGGGTTGCGGCAGCTACATCGCCAGGCGGCGTAGATCGCGGCGTAAGCGAGTCGAAAGCGATCGGCCAGTGTCAAGCGGAGACGCGTCGCAATAGCGTCGTCAGCGTGATCAACGACTGGACCGGGGTCGAGGTCATCCTGCCACGTCCCAATGCGGCCGAGGGTCTTGTCGCGCGTCATGGATGCCGACGCGACCCTGGATCCCCGAAGTGCCTGGCGTGCCGTACGCGACATGAGTACCGCGCTGCGGGCGCCGACCCACCCTTTACCTCATCCGTCATGAGCGATCACGCTGGGACCGTCATCGTGCTGGCCAAAGAGCCCGTGCCCGGCCGAGTCAAGACGCGGCTACAGCCCGCATTCAGCGCAAGCGAGGCGGCGGTTCTTGCTGCCGCCGCGATCGACGACACCCGCGCTGCGGTCCGCCAGTGCTCGGCGACGCGGCGAATCCTTGCATGGGAAGGCGACCCCACGTCGTGGCAGGACGGCTTCGAGGTTGTCCGGCAGCCGCCGGGCGTCCTCAACGTGCGCCTGGCCGCCGCACTGGCGGCCGCCCTCGCAATGCCAACCGACGAGCCCGCCCTGCTGATCGGGATGGATACACCGCAGGTCAGTGCTCAGCTCCTGGACACCGATTGGGAAGGCGCTGATGCCGTTCTCGGGTTGAGCGAGGACGGCGGCTTCTGGGCGATCGGCCTGCGGCACGGGCATCCACCCGGGCTGTTCGACGGCATACCCATGTCGACCAGTCGCACCGGCTCGGCGCAACTAGCCCGACTCTTCGACGCCGGCCTGAGCGTCAAGCTGCTGCCGCCGCTCCGCGATGTTGATCGACCCGAGGATGCGGAAATGGTGGCGACGCAGTTTCCGGGTTTGATCTTCTCTCGCCGGTACGCCGAACTGACAAGCCGGCGGCTCGTACCAACCCAGCGATCGACTCTTCGATGCCGCGTACGAGGGCGTGATCACCATGAGTCTGCCGATGCCGGCCGGGATCGACGACGACCCCATGGCACTGGACGTTTCACGCTGGACCAGGCCTGCGGACGCCGTCGACATGCTCGTTGTGGCCCGCTGCGAGCCGCCGGTGATCGACCTGGGCTGTGGTCCGGGACGAATGGTGCAGGCTCTCGCCGAGTCTGGACGGGCGGCACTCGGCGTCGACATATCGTCGGTCGCTGTCGGGATGAGCATGGCGCGGGGCGGCCCCGCGCTGCGGCGCCGCATCGACGAGCCACTGCCCGCGGAGGGTCGCTGGGGCACGGCGTTGCTGATGGACACGAATGTGGGCCTGGGCGGGAATGTCGTCGCGCTCCTGGCTCGCTGCGTGCGGCTGGTCACGCCGGGCGGTTTGATCATCTGCGAGGTCGACCCGCTGCCTGAGCGTCATGACGTGCACACCGTGGTGCTTCGAACAGAGGCTGCGACCTCACCGCCGATGGAGTGGTCACGCATCGGGACCTCCGCGCTGCTGCAGGCGGTCGCATCGCTCGATCTTCTTCTGGTTGAGGAGTGGATGAGCGGTGGGCGCGCGTTTGTCGCACTGCGCTCGATGGGCGAGGCACAGTTGCTCTCGGATCCTGAACCCTGAAAACCTCACTCCAGCCGCAGCCTCCTCGCACAATTCACGCGTGACCGGGGAGGACGCCGGTTCGGCTGGAGTGAGGTTTTCAGGGCAGCGAACATTAGCCTCAAGACATGCCGTCGGTGATGCCTGAAGGAGAGCCAGCGCCTGGTGACGGCGCGCTGCCCGAGAACGCACGGTCTGAGGTCTCACTCCGACCTCTGGGCATCTATGTCCACGTGCCGTTTTGCACGACCCGCTGCGGCTACTGCGATTTCAACACCTACACCGCTGCAGAACTCGGCTCAGGCCCAGGAGCGAGCCGAGCAGGTTACGTTGCCGCCGCGATCCACGAGCTCGACCTGGCGGCGCGTGTGCTGGGTCCGGATGCGCCGGTGGTTTCGACGATCTTCGTGGGTGGCGGCACGCCGACACTGCTGCCCCCGGATGATCTAGGTCGGCTGGTCACGGCTGTGCGAGACCGTTTCGGTCTGGCCGAGGACGCCGAGGTGACCACGGAATCCAACCCGGAGTCCATCGACGCTGCTGGTCTGTGCCGGCTGCGCGAATTGGGGTTCAATCGGATTTCCTTCGGCATGCAGTCCGTTGTGCCGCGCGTGCTCGCCACGCTCGACCGGACGCATTCGCCAGGCAGATCTCAGCGGGTTGTTGCGGAGGCGAAAGCGGCCGGGTTCGCCAACACGAGCCTCGACTTGATCTATGGAACGCCGGGGGAGTCTCTCGACGACTGGCTGGCGAGCATCGATGCGGCGCTGGCCGCGTCTACGGAGCACATCAGCGCTTACGCCCTGATCGTGGAGGAGGGCACCCGGCTGGCGGCCCGCATCCGGCGCGGTGAGCTTCCGGCGCCCGAGGATGATGATCTTTCAGACAAGTACCTGATGGCAGAAGAACGGCTGACCGCCGCCGGCCACACCGCGTACGAGGTGAGCAACTGGTCCACCAGCCCCGCGACCCGGTGCCGCCACAACCTCGGCTACTGGCGCGGCCATCATTGGTGGGGGATCGGGCCGGGGGCTCACAGCCACGTCGGCGGGAGTGCGGTGGTGGAACGTCAAGCACCCGCGGGCGTACGCGTCACGGCTGGCCGCAGGCCTTTCACCGTCCCAAGCTCGCGAGGTGCTTTCAACCGGAGCAACGGCGCGTCGAACGCGTGCTGCTCGAGCTTCGGCTCGCCGATGGCCTCAGCGCCTCGGTGCTCACGAAAGCCGAGCAGGAACGTATCGGTGATCTTCTCGCCCGGCGACTGGCGGTCCTCGAGGATGGCATGTTGATCTTGACGACTAAAGGCAGGCTGCTCGCCGACGGCGTGATCCGCGAGCTACTGGACTGAGCTCTACGGAGAGAACTTCATGACACTTGGGCTGTGCTGACCGTTGGGCCCGCGTGGTTGTCTTTGGCGTGTGGCGGTCATGCCCATGTTCCCCCTGGGTTCGGTGCTGTTCCCCTACATGCCGTTACGGCTGCGCGTCTTCGAAGAACGGTACTTGATCATGCTTGCCGAGCTGCTGCGAAGCGAGGACGCACGATTTGGCGTGGTGCTGATCGAGCGCGGCCGCGAAGTAGGCGGTGGTGAGCAGCGCTTCAGCGTGGGCACGATCGCGGAGATCACCCGACTAGGCGCTCAGGAAGGCTTCGTCGGTTTGATCGCGCAGGGCGGTCACCGCTTCGAGGTCACCCATTGGCTGGACGACGCACCTCACCCACGGGCTGAAATCAGCGAGATAGCAGATCTCGAGTGGGACTTCGGCCTATGGGGCTTACGTGAGCAAACCGAGGATCTGGTACGCCGCACCCTCGCCGTCGCGAGCGAGTTCGCCGAAAACGTGTGGCCACCGGATATCGAGCTGTCCTCGAACCCGGTCGCGGCCGCTTGGCAATTGGCGGCCATTGCGCCTCTTAACGCGATCGACCAGGTCGCGCTGCTGCGCTCGACGTCGCTCGCGGAACTACTGAGCCGGGTGTCGGAGCTGACGCGTGACGCCGCATTGGCCTATGACGCCGCCTGGCCGGAAGACGACGCTGGCTCGTCATAGGGACTCGTGCGCAGGCCCGGTCGTGGCACGCACCGCCAAGCTGATCGGCAGTAGTACTTGGCGTGGCTGACTTTGAGCGTCCACGAGCAACCGACCTACCTGCCGGCCTTTGTCACGGATCGGCTGATGGACCGTGGTAAGCCCCGCGGAATCCGCCGCGCTGACGTCGTCGAAGCCGCACACTGATACCTCGCCCGGGACGCTGAAACCGCGGCTGGCCAAAACCTGCAATGCGCCGAGTGCCAAGACGTCGCTCAAGCCGACGATCGCAGTCGGAATTCGATCACGATCTAGCAACCACGAGGTGGCTGCTGCACCCGACTCGATGGAGTTGTAGCCCCCAGAGACGATCATGACCTCACCGGCGAGCGCCTTGCGCAGACCGGCGACGCGGGCGGCGTAATCGAGAAAGCCGATGTCCGCCTCATCCAGCCGCCGTACTGGACTGCCTGCGGGCTGGTTGTCTCGACGAGGACAGCGATGTCACGGTGACCCAGCGCCACCAGATGCTCACCGACCATTACGCCCGCGCCGAAGTCGTCAATCGCCACCCAGCTCGAATCGGGATCCCTGCTGATGTCGGTCGTGACGACGCGGATGCCGCGAGCCCTCGCGACCATCGCCGCGGGATGGTCGGTAGGCAGCGAGAGCATGGCCAGAGCGTCAATGTTGGCGTGTCTGACGGCAGTGACGTCACTCCCATCGGTGTCGTTGGAGCTGAGCGCGCCAGTCCTTCTGGACCCCGTCGTACTAGACAAGGGCATCAGCACGATGCTGATGCCGTGTTCTTCGACAATCTCGCTGACACCAGTCAAAAACTCGATGGCGAACGGGTCCGAGAATGCGTACGAGAGCCGCTCGGATAGCAGTACGCCGACCGCGTCGGCTCTGCCCATGCGGAGCGTCCTGCCGGCGGCGTCGGGGCCCGGGTATCCGAGTTCCTCGGCCGTCGCCAAGATCCGCTCTCGCAACTGAGCGGAGAGCTGGTCTGGACGGTTGTATGCGTTGGAGATGGTCGCAGGCGAGACGCCGAGAGCAGCGGCGAGGCTCTTGACCGTCATCCGCGCCATCGCTGCCTCGCCCTGCTCCCGCCCGTACGGTCTGGCTGAATCGTTCTAGTCAGCCTACCGTTCGGCCTCACCGCTGACTTGTCAGCGTCTCAGAGGGCTATGGCCCACTGAAATGCTGACAAGTCAGGCCGTCACGAGTCAGAGACCCTTCCTCTTCCCTTTCCTGACTTCCCAGGAATCGCTTCCTGGAGTCCAGTTCAGAACGCTCGCGCGCTCCATGAACTCGTCGCTGCTGATGTCGCCGCGGGCGAAGCGCTCGGCCAAGATGGTCTTGGCCTCACTTTCTGGGGAGCGATGCGCCGCCCATGGCGGCGGTCCCAGATAGCCGCGGCGAACCAGGAAGAACAAGGTTCCCAGCACGAGCAGTACGAACAGGAAGAACATGACAGCTCCTAAGAAAGGTGCGAATGGCGGCACTGCACCGCCAGCGAATGTCGCATGGGCCTCGCCAGCTCCCCACGGAGGGCCGTGGTGATGACCGAAGCCGCCCTCTAGTGGGATGAGAAGTGGGGTGTCATGGATCCATTGTGTGAGCCCCGCCGCTGGAGCGCATCGGCTGAAAAGCGGCTCTTTGACTACGCTCCGTGACGTAGCCCGGATACGGCGCGCGGGCGATGTGCGGGCCCGGCAGCCGGTCTAGTGTCGTGAAGACACCGCCCTCCGGCCCATCGGCTGCACCAGGAGAAGATCGAGGAGGAACCATGCGGGTCCACGCCCGGCGCGCCCTCCTTGTCGACTCCGCGATCGGAGTGGCGTTGGCCGTGGCCAGCTGGATGGCCTCGTTCTACGTCTGGGACCGCTCGCAATTCGACCGATCCCCCGGATTCACTCCAACGCCGTGGGGTCACGGACCACCCGGCCGCATGGTCATGAGTGTCGATCCCTCTCCGTGGGTGGTGCCTGCCGTCATCGTCCTGGCACTCGGCATCGCGACGCGGCGAGTATGGCCGCGCGCCGCGTTCGTCGCGACGGTGGTCGGAGTTGGCACCTATCTGGCAACCGGTGCGACGTTCGGCCCGATCTTTCTTGGCCCGGCACTTGCCGTCTATGCGATGGCGAGTGGCACCCGCATCTTCGCCGAGGATGCATCCGGTGGCGCTCTTGGGATGCCACCACTGCACACCTGGGCGCCGCTACTGATCTTGCTCGTGCCGATGATCATGGCAGGACACTGGCGTGAGTCTGACCTTGGGCTGCTCAATCCAGCCTTTTACGGTGCTCTGGTGAGCGCATTCGCGATTGCTGTTGTTCCGGCCATGATCGCGTTGCTGCTGCGTGCCCGCCGGGAGAGCGAACGAGAGGTGCGGGAGCAGGAGCGCCGCCGTTACGCCTATGAGGAACGGTTACGGATCGCACGCGACGTCCATGACGTGGTCGGTCACAGCCTCGCCGTGATCACCATGCAGGCGGGTGTGGCACTGCACCTGCTGGACAAGGAGCGAGCCGCGCAGCCACGTACGGACCGGGTGGCGGAGTCCCTAGAAGCGATCAAGAAGACGAGCCGTGAGGCGCTGGCGGAGTTGCGAACCACACTCGATGTTTTCAGATCCGACTCTGGCGAGCCTCTCAGCCCATTGCCCGGACTAGCTCGGCTCGACGATCTGGTGGACAGGCTCCGGTTGGCCGGCCGAGACGTGACCCTGATCCGGGAACAGGCCGATGATCTTCAGCCGGTGCCGGCCGCTGTCGATCAAGCCGCGTTCCGGATCATCCAGGAGTCGCTTACCAACGTCGTCCGCCATGCTGCGACGGCTCACGCCACCGCACGAGTGACCAGGCAGGCTGGGACGTTGACTGTCGAGGTGCAGCGACGACGGACCAGCCACCAGCGTGCCGCCCGATGGGAACGGCATTCGCGGCATGCGTGAGCGGGCCCGAGCGGTGGGCGGCACGGTTCACGTCTCAGTGCGGGAGCCCAGCGGGCTGGTCGTACGAGCCGAGCTCCCGCTGATAGCAGGAGAGGTTCAGTGACCATCTCCGTCGCCCTCGCCGACGACCAGGCGCTGGTGCGGATGGGCTTGCGCGTACTCGTCGAGTCTGAGGATGATCTTGTCCTGGCGGGCGAGGCCGAAGATGGACGGCAGGCCGTGGAGCTGGTGCGGCGTACCCGGCCCGACGTGATCTTGATGGACATCCGGATGCCACAGCTGGATGGCATCGCCGCCCTGCGGATGATCGTCGCGGATCCTTCGCTGGCGGCAGTTCGGGTGATCATGCTGACCACCTTCGAGCTGGATGAGTATGTCTTCGAGGCGCTGCAGGCAGGAGCAGCGGGTTTTCTGATCAAGGACACCGAACCCGCTGACATGCTGCGTGCCATCCGGCTCGTCGCGGCCGGGGAGTCGCTGTTGTCGCCGTCGGTCACGCGCCGAGTGATCGAATCGTTCGCGTCGCGCTCACCGATCCGCAAGAAGCATCCGCAACTGGAGGCGCTGACCGATCGCGAGCGCGAGGTGCTGGGGCTGATCGGCGAAGGGCTGAGCAATGACGAGATCGCCGAGCGCTTGGTGGTCAGCCGAGCAACGGCGCGTACCCATGTCAGCAGGGCGATGATCAAACTTCGCGCCCGCGATCGGGCGCAGCTGGTGGTGATCGCCTACCAGTCCGGCCTCGTACGATAGTCCGCTGACAAGTGGCCTCAGGCCAGCGGGAGCTCCGGCCGCCGTGGCCCACTCTCTGCGGCTGCTTGGGCGGCAATCCGGCCGCGCTGTTCGAAGACGAACTCGCGCCCCACCGGCTGGCCATGGCCGGGAACGGCGAGGGTTGCCGCCGGTCATCAAACCGATCACCGCGTCCAGCGTGGCGGGCCACTCATCAGGAACCGAGTCCGGGCCGAACGATGGCGGTCCGGCCGATTCGATCAGATCTCCGGCAAACAGCACATCGGCATCGGGAACCACGACGACCAGGTCACCGTCGGTGTGCCCTCTCCCGAGATGAGCGATCTCTACCCGCCGGTCGCCGAGATCGATTGCCTTGGCCACGGCGATGTCTGCGTTGGGCGATACGAGCTCAGCAGGGTTCACACCTAGCCGCTTCGCCTCGGCGGAGGCTTCCGCCGATGCCAGTCTGGAGCGCACCGACTCATGGGCAATCCTCGGCATATCGTCGAAGGCGGCCAGCCCGTAGGCGTGGTCGTAATGCCAGTGGGTGACGACGACGGCGGTCACCGGAATATCGGTCACCGCGGCAACGGACGCCCGAAGCGCACGGCCTTGCGTCGGGCTTGATCCGGTGTCGACCAAGAGTGCCCGCTGCGAACCCACCACGAGCCCCAGGTTCACCGACTCTGGTTCGGCCACGGCCACGTATACGCCAGATCGCAGCTCTCGCCAGGGCCCTAGCGCGTACGCAGGGGCCGCTTCAGCAGCCGCTGGCGGCTCGGTCATCACGCTAGACTGGCACTCTGTTTGTGCGAGTGCCAAACGGCCCTATTCCCGGGTGAGCCCATTCCCCGGTGAGCACAGAAGCACGTTCAGGAAGGAGACGTATGGACGACCGCAAATTGGAAGTGCTCCGCGCTATCGTCACCGACTACGTCTCCAGCCAAGAGCCAGTGGGATCCAAGGCGCTGGTCGAACACCACGACCTTGGAGTTTCGCCGGCGACCGTTCGCAACGACATGGCCGCTCTCGAGGAAGAGGGCTACATCATGCAGCCGCACACCAGTGCTGGCCGAATCCCCACTGACAAGGGCTATCGACTCTTCGTCGACCGTCTCGGCTCACTCAAGCCGCTATCAGCCTGCTGAACAACGCGCCATTCAAACTTTCCTCTCCGGCGCGCTGGACCTCGATGACGTGTTGCTGCGCACGGTGAGGCTGCTGGCCCAGGTCACCCAGCAGGTGGCGATCGTGCAGTATCCGACGCTCAGCCACTCCGTGGTGCGGCATGTCGAAATCGTGTCGATGTCGCCATCACGCCTGCTGCTGATCCTGATCACCTCGACCGGGAGGATCGAGCAACGCGCACTCGAGATCCAAGAGCACGAGGAAGAAACGCTCGCCGAGCTGCGGGCGCATCTGAATGCCGCCGCAGTGGGGAATACCTCTCCGCAGGCTGCAGTTCGGTTGAGCAAGCTGAGCGAAACGCTGCCGCCATCGCTGCAAGTGATAGGCCAGGCCGCGATCGCGATATTGCTCGAAATGGTGAGCAGCGAGGCGTCAGGCAGGATGGTGGTCGGCGGAATGCCTAACTTGACTCGTTACGGTGCCGAATTCGAGACCACGGTCAAGCCGGTGCTGGAGGCCCTGGAAGAGCAGGTGGTCTTGCTGAAGCTGCTTGGTGAGGCAACCGGCGCCGACCAGGTGACCGTCCGGATTGGTCATGAGAATCCATATAAGGAGCTGCAGTCCACCTCCGTTGTTGCCAGCGGTTACGGTAGCCAGGTCGACACGTTCGCGACTCTTGGCGTGGTCGGGCCGACCCGGATGGACTATCCATCGACGATGGCTTCGGTCCGCGCCGTTGCTCGTTATGTCGGCCGATTCCTCTCCGAAGGATGAGCACAACCCGCATGAGCTCTGACTATTACCAGATCCTTGGCGTACCGCGTGACGCCTCACCTGAGCAGATCAAGAAGGCGTACCGCCAGCTTGCGATGAAGCTGCATCCGGATGTCGCTCAGGAGCCGGACGCGGCCGAGCGGTTCAAGAGCGTCGCAGAGGCGTACGAAGTGCTTCAGGATCCGAAGAAGCGTGACATCTATGACCGTGGCGGCGATCCGCTCGGTGGCGGCATGGGTGGCTTCAATGGCGGCTTCGGCGCGGGCGGTTTCGACTTCACGAACCTGGTCGACGCCATGTTTGGCCAACACACCTCGCGAGGACCCCGGTCGCGCGTACGCCGCGGTCAGGACGCCTTGGTCCGCCTCGATCTTGAGCTTGCAGAAGCCGCATTCGGTACGACTAAGCCGCTACGGGTGGATACGGCCGTGCTCTGCCCGCGATGCAACGGCTCGGGCGCTTCCGAAGGCTCGCGGCCGGTTACGTGTCCCACCTGCCATGGTCAGGGCGACGTAACCCACGTGCAGCGATCCTTCATCGGTGATATCCGGACCACTCAGCCCTGCCCGACATGTCACGGCTACGGCACCGTCATTCCGGACCCCTGCGTGGAATGTTCGGGAGACGGACGCGTCCGCGCGACCCGCACGATCAACGTCAAGATTCCGCCTGGGGTCAGCACTGGTAACCGGATTCATTTGGCCTCGCAGGGTGAGGTTGGTCCCGGCGGTGGTTCGGCCGGTGATCTCTATGTCGAGCTCCAGGTGGCCCCGCACGAGATCTTCCGTCGGGACGGTGACGATCTCGAGGTCGTCGTCAAGATTCCGATGACGGCGGCTGCACTCGGTACCGAAGTCATGGTGGCGACCCTCGAGGCCGACTTGGAGGACTCCGTTCCAGAAAGCAGAGCTGTGCGCGTCGCCGTGCCCGCGGGGACTCAGTCCGGTACCCGCATCGCCATGGACGGTAAGGGCGTGCCGCGGCTGCGCGGCAGCGGCCGTGGTCAGCTCGGAGTCACCTTGCTGGTACAGACTCCGACGCGCATTGATGACGAGCAGCGGGACCTGTTACGCGAGTTGGCCGAGCTCCGCGATGAAACGCGGCCCGAGGTCACGGTGCAAAAGCACGGCCGCGGCGTCTTCGGGCGGCTCCGGGACGCATTCGCCGGCCAGTGAGGCAGCCTGGAGCCCGGATCGCGCGCTGCCATGCTGATGAAGCGAGGGATCATGCTTCCGTCACCGAGCGGAGCGAGGATCAGACAGAGCGCGCCCCGCAGCGAGCGAGCGAGCCATCAAATTGAGTTGTCGCGCATGACCGAGCCGCTCTTTCTGCTCGACGACCTCGCCGATCCGCTGCCAATCATCGGCGCCCATATCGTGCTTGCCGGGGATGAGGGTCGACATGCCGCAGTAGTCCGCCGGATCCGGCCAGGCGAGATGATCGTGATCGGCAATGGCCGAGGGCTCGGGGTGCGCGGCGCGGTGATCGAGGTGCGCGGCTCGGGTCTGGTCGTCGAGGTTGTCGATCACCTCAGCTCGTCCAGCGAGCCACGCTGCTTTGTCGCCGCCCAGGCGTTGGCCAAGGGCGACAGGTCAGAATTGGCCGTTGAGATGATGACCGAGATAGGCGTGAGCGAGATCGTGCCGTGGCAGGCGTCGCGATCAATTGTGCGCTGGTCGCCCGAGCGCGCCGCGCGGTCGCTGGCAAAATGGCGCTCCGCCGCGCGCGAGGCGGCCAAGCAGTCGCGGCGACTCGATGTTCCGCAGGTATCGGAACCCGTTGACACTCGGCAGCTGGCTCAGCGCGCAGCAAGCGCTGATCTTGCTCTGGTGCTGCATGAGGAAGCCAAGGAGTCCATCGCTGAAGTTGATCTTCCAACAGCAGGGACAGTGTTGATCATCATCGGTCCGGAGGGTGGTATCTCAGGGAAGAGCTCGGTGAATTGACCGGCGCTGGCGCACGGCCGGTATCGATCAGCGATGGAGTACTGCGCACCTCCACTGCCGGAGTCGTCGCGCTGGCCGGGCTCAAGCTTCGGCGGAAGACCCACTAGTGCGCCCTGAGTCCCGCTGCCCTGCGCCCTCGAGCCTGTCGAAGGGCGCACATCCAGCTTCGTTCCCATGGCGTCACTGCCAGGAGGTATGGGCCGCTCTGGAGTGATCACCACCCCGCACGGAACGATCAGGACGCCGGCGTTCATTGCCGTAGGAACGAAGGCGACGGTGAAGGCCGTCCTTCCCGAGAGCATGGCCGCACTCGGCGCTCAAGCGATACTCGCGAACGCCTATCACCTCTACCTGCAGCCTGGCCCAGATGTGATCGAGGCTGCCGGCGGCCTCGGCCGCTTCATGAACTGGCCCGGCCCAACCTTCACCGACAGCGGCGGTTTCCAGGTGATGTCGCTCGGTGTCGGCTTCAAGAAGATCCTCGCGATGAATACCGATGGTCTGCAGGACGACGACGTGATCGCCGAGGGTAAGACCCGGCTCGCTCAAGTCGATGAGGATGGGGTGACCTTTACTTCGCATCTTGACGGGTCGCAGCATCGCTTCACACCCGAGATATCGATGCAGATTCAGCATCAGTTGGGTGCCGACATCCTCTTCGCCTTCGACGAGTGCACCACGCTGATGAACACCCGCGCATACCAGGAGCAATCGGTCGCCCGAACGCAGCGCTGGGCCGCTCGCTGTCTTGCCGAACACGTGCGCCTGACGAGGGAACGCGCGCCGCGGCCCTATCAGGCGTTGTTTGCCGTCGTCCAAGGTGCGCAGTACGAGGATCTGCGGCGGCGGGCGACGCGTGATCTTGTCTCGCTGACCGTCGACGGGTCAGGGTTTGACGGCTACGGCGTTGGTGGTGCGTTGGAGAAGGAGAATCTCGGCACGATTGTGCGCTGGGTCAGCGAGGAACTGCCCGAGGACAAGACTCGCCATCTGTTGGGCATCTCGGAGCCGGATGACATCTTCACTGCGATCGAGAACGGCGTCGACACCTTTGACTGCGTGGCGCCGTCGCGGGTGGCACGTAATGCCGCTGTCTATACCGGGAGCGGCAGGTTCAATGTGAACGCGGCACCCTAGCCGTCGCAAGTTCGCCCCGATTGATGGGGATTGCGACTGTTACACCTGCGCGCACTACACCCAGGCGTACCTGCATCATCTGTTCAAGGCTCGCGAGATGGTCGCCTCGACCCTGTGCACCATCCACAACGAGCGATTCGTGGTACGCCTTGTCGACGACATCCGCGCCAGTATCGAGGCCGGAACATTCTACGATTTCAAGATCGACTTCCTGGGCCGCTACTACGGGGGAGAAGTGACCGCGAGGCCACGCCGTGCAAGCGTCTTTCCGCGTCAAGGCAATGAATGATCGCGAACA
Organism: uncultured Actinomycetota bacterium; assembly: GCA_963712625.1. Lineage (GTDB taxonomy): Bacteria > Actinomycetota > Actinomycetes > Propionibacteriales > Propionibacteriaceae > Microlunatus. The sequence continues at coordinate 211,798 of CAVQIU010000003.1, read as the reverse complement.
TGGCCCGACAGGTTCCATTCGAGGGCGTGTGCGGAGAAACGCGAGAGGAAGGGGACTGGGAGAGCCCGGCCCATTGCAAGGGACCTACGGCTGCAACGGCTGACCCGTACGCACGGCGTCCACTACCTGGTGGATGCTCTCCACCACCAGTCCGGGCTGCTCGAAATGAACAGCGTGGCCGCTCGGGGCGACGATCAGGCGGCTGTTCGACGACAGCTCCCTCGTGATCTGCTGTGCTTCCTTCCAGTACGGCAAGTGATCGATGCTTTGGGACGACGCCACGACGACAAGTGGTGTGTCGCCAAGCGGGGCTGCCGCGCGAAGCAGGCTGTTGCTGTCCATGCGCCCCTGGCCTTCAGCGAGCGCATTCTCGACCTGTCGCGGCCGCGCCTGCAGCACGCCGATGGCGGTCCGTGTCTCCGGGGCGAGGTTCCCGCTTCCCGGCAGCATCCTTGGCCATGCCGGCGCCCGCAGCAGGCGCACCAGCCCAAACCTCGCCATCCATTTGATCATGTCCTGGAAGTGCCGCTGCTGACCGTCCTCGGCCGCAACCTGCTCGGGCGTCAAGTGGTCATCAACGGACTCGTGCCGCGCATCAATGAGCACCATCCCCGCAATCTCTCTTGGATGCTGGCTGGCGAAGAGTCGTGCCGTCTTGCCAGAGATCGAGTGCGCGACAAGAACGTACGGGCCTTGAATGCCAGCATTTGTCAGCAGCGTATGCAGCTCATCAGCAAACTGCTCCGGGCTGCGCGGCCTCGGGCCAGGGTCACTCCAGCCGAGGCCGGCGCGGTCGTACGCGCAGACGCGGGTTGTTGTCGCGATCTGGGGCTGGACCGCACCCCAGTCGAGGGAGAACGCGCCGAAGCCGGCGTCGAGCACGACGGTCGGGCTGCCCTGTCCGACGCACTGCAGGTGTAGGCGGTGGCCGCCGACATCCACCAGTTGACCCGGGGGTGGATAGCGCTTTGCGTCGCCAGCCCTCATGATCGCCTCGTACGTCGCGCCGCTTGCCGCGAGGAACACGATCAGCGCCAATAGGCCGAGCAAAATACGGCCGTCCATAGGACCCCACGGTTCCTGCGCCGCTGCGCGTTGCGGCGATGCGACTGTGCTCGGTGAGGAGGTCGCTGTCTCCATGGGTCCACTCCTAATCGCGTCGGTTTTCAACCCTCACAGATGCGGTTGGCCTCGCTGCGCCGCTCGATCAAGAACGCATCCATGGCTGACTTGGCGCACTCTGAGGTGAAGACCGACGTATGACCGTCGCCAGTACGCGTCAACAGCGTGCTGCCGTCGATCTGTGCTGCTAAGCCATGGGCCCAGGTGTAGGAATCGGATGGATCGTGAGCGGCATGGATCAACAGCGACGGCACTCCCCGGACGTTCAGCGTCTTGGGCGGGTTGGTGGGCTTGACAGGCCAGTCGATGCAGAAGTTGGCTTGCCACGTTTCTGAGGCACCTTGCAAATGGGGAGCGAGCTGGCGGCCCAGTTCGAGCCGCTGCTGCATCTCGGCATAGGTATGCACTTGCGGCGCGTAGTCCAAGCACGCGTTGGCGAGCAGGCCGTGGTATCCATACTGTGGCTCTCCTGCTGGGCCGGCCGCAAAGGCGGACCCGTCACCGTCGATCGCCTTCTGTAGCGCCCGCGACAGCCCAGCCCACGACAGATCAGGGCCAAAGATCGACGGTTCCTTGAACCGCAGCAAACCCTTCGTGCCCATCCGGATGTCCTCGCCAGTGACTGGCCGCACCGCACCTTCAACCTGAATCGGATTCTGATCTGCCTGCTGGACCAGGCGATCGAAGACTGCCCGTACGTCTTGGCCGCGCAGCGCGCAGGTCTCCTGACTCGGACACCAGTCGGCGAACCGGTTGAACGAATCCTCGGCGGCCATGATCTCGGTGGCGACCTGGTGCACCTCGGGCAGGCTGTGCTCCAGCGGCGCATCGAGGACCATTGCCCGAGTGCGAGTGGGATACAGCTGGGCATAGTTCGCGGCCAGCTGAGTGCCGTAGGAAATGCCAAGCCAGTTGATCTTGTTCTCGCCAAGCGCCTGCCGCAGCGCCTCATGATCGCGAGCGACGCTGACCGTGTCCATGTGCCGAATCAGCTCGCCTGCGTGGTCGAGACAGTTCAGGCCAACTTCTCGGTTGTGTTGCCGCAGCTGCTGGAATTGCTGCTCGGTCTTGGGAAACAAGGTGGTCTCTGGAGTGATCACCGGCAGTGTGCAGCGAACCTGTGAGCTGTTCTCCATGCCACGCGGATCCATCCCCACGAGGTCAAATCGCTCGATCAGGGCAGGAGTAAAGATGGTTTCAGCCATGACGATGTATTTCGCTGCGCCGTCGCCAGGCCCTCCCGGATTAAAGAAAAGTGTGCCTACGCGCTGCTGCGGGTCCTTGGCTGGTCGGCGCGCGATCGCCAGTGAAATGGTTGCTCCAGACGGCTTCGACCAATCAAGCGGCACCTTCAAGTTGCCGCATTGGGTCTGTGGCGATTTCTCACACGCCGACCAGGCGATCTTGAAGGGTGTCTGACTAGGATCAGCCGAGGCGTGAGTGCCACCGATGATCAGGAGCAGCGCGGCAAGCGATGCAACTGCCCAGGATGTGCAAGCGGAGTCGTGACGTCACGCGACCAGTCATGGTAGGCCCCTTCGATCTGGAGAACCACAGCACTTTCACCATGACATCGGTGGGGCTCGGCCGCCCAGGCGGTGGACTGGCAGTCCGACGGTCGGGTTTCTGGTGGATTCGGCGGCGGCAGGTCAGCTACACGCCCCGGCGCTTTAGTGCGCCATCGCCTTCTCGGCTCCCGCCCCGGTCAGCGCGCGTACTGAGAGCTCGTCATACCGCTCCGCAGAGTGGGTCTCCTCCCTTATCAAGGTCCCGACGATGCCACAGAGGAAGCCGAATGTGTAATCGAGATCAGCCCTGGGTTGCGCAGTGGGAACCAATCAAAGTGAGTGGGGCGGTCGGTAACGAAACAGAGTCAGGCTCGGAGGAAGAGCAGCACGGCCAGTACCCGTCGGGATTCGCTTCCGGTGGCGGGAATACCTAGCTTGGTGAAGATCGTCGACACGTATTTCTCGGCCGCGCGCTGCGTGATCACCATCGACTCGGCAATGCCCGCATTGGAGGCTCCGGTCGCCATCAGCTCCAACACCTCGCGTTCGCGGGGGGTCAACGAATCCAGGGGGTCGGAGCTGCGGTGCCGTTTCAGCATTGTCGACACGATCGTCGGATCCAGTGCGGACCCTCCGTCGGCCACGCGACGCAGCGCGGCGATGAACTCCTTGACCTCGCTCACCCGATCTTTCAGTAGGTAGCCGACGCCTTCAGCTGAGTCAGCCAGCAGCTGCATCGCCAGTCCCACCTCGACGTATTGAGAGAGCACGAGTACGCCCACATCGGGATGCTGCTGCCGGATGGTCAGCGCCGCCTGCATTCCCTCATCGGTGTGGGTCGGTGGTAGCCGGATATCCACGATCACGGCATCGGGCGGGTCTACGGCGACGCGTGCCAGCAACTCATCGGCGGTACCACAGCGGGCAGTGACCTCGATGTCCGCGTCGGTCAAGAGCTGCGCGACGCCCTCGCGCAGCAGCACGCTGTCCTCGACGATGGCTACCCGCACGGAATCTCCGCTCGCACGTGAGTCCCGCTGCCGGCAGCGCTCCAGATGCGCAGCCGGCCATCCAGTGCCTCGACCCGATCAGCGAGCCCCCGCAAACCTGTGCCGCGTTCAGAGTCGGCACCACCGATGCCGTCGTCGATGATTTCCGCGATCAACGTGTCTTCGTCGACTCTTACCTCGACCGAGACCCGGCTGGCCTGGGCGTGTTTTGCCGCATTGGTCAAACTTTCCGAGACGACGTAATACGCGGCGACCTCGAGTGGTTCGGGCAGCCTGGGAAGCCCGTCGGTCTTGAGCTCCACCTCCAATGGCGTGACGGTCGCCAGCGACTCCAACGCAACGGCGAGCCCGTGGCCGCTGACAACCGCAGGATGCAGGCCGCGGGCCACGTCGCGCAGCTCATTCAGCGATTCGCTCACCTCGCTGCGGGCACGCTTCAACCTGCTTTGGGTAGCCGGGTCGGTGTCCGCCCGTTCGGCGAGCATGCCAAGTTCGAGGGCCAGGGCCACCAGGCGTTGTTGTGCGCCGTCGTGCAAATCGCGTTCCAGCCGGCGGCGCTCGTTCTGCTGCGCTTCGACTACCCGAGTCCGCGAGCCATGCAGTTCCTGCAATCGCGCTCGGAGCTCCGCTTCGAGTCGGCCGTTTTCCAAGGCGATTCCGGCGGCTGCGCTGACCGCCTCGACGAGATCGGGCTCCTCGCCGAGCGTGGCGTCGTAAACCAGTGCGGCGACCTGCTCTCCGTTCTGCTTGACGATGGTGACTCTGCGATCGGTTTCCGGGCCGGGAAGGGTTGTCGGATTGCCGTCTTGATCGGCCCAGCTGCCGTATTGCGGCAGCCAGTAGATCAAGGACAAGGTGGGGTCGCGCAGCGCTCGGGCTAAGAGCTCCCGGAGGTCTGGCGCGGGATTCGTTCGGAGTTGTACCAGCAGCTCGCCGACGCCTGCCTTGGCAAGGCGGGCATCGAGCAGTCCCGCAAGGAAGGCGAGTGGCGCAAGCCCCGCGACCGCGAAAGTTGCCAGCCGGATGATCTCGAAGCCTGGCAGCTGAAAAGCGCCGGCGATGAGTAGCGCGGCGAGCATGACCAGTGAAAGGCTGAAGCAGTTGATCAAGATCTGCGCGGGTCGTCGCCGCTGCCACCGTGGCAGCGCCCACCAGCGCCGCCAGAGCAGCCCCACGCCGATGAGCGCCAGCGCACTCAGGGTGAGGAGCTGCACGTTCTGCACAGTCTCTGCTGCGATTTGCCGCTGAGCCACGGTCAGCAGGTGGCGATCATCGAACCCGCCCAGCATCAAGATCACAACCTGTAGGCCTACTGCTGCGACGTATCCGATGATCACTACGACTCGCTCGGCTCGCCCGGCGAGTCGACCAGAGGGGTAGGCGAGGAACAGGTGCAACCAGACCGCCGCGACGAGTAGGTCGCACAGCTGCCCTACGGTGTTCAACAACGGCTGGCTGGTCCACTGCAGGATCGAGAGCTGAGTGATGAAGCCTGACAAGATCATCAGCTGCCCGAAGAAGCTATCGGGTCGCCGCCGCCATGCCACGATCCCGCCAAAGATGTAGGGAAGGGTGACCCACCAGACCAGCAGTACGCGAAGAGTCGGCTGGTAGAGCTCCTCGTTGAAGGATGCGAAGACTGCGGTGATCACGCACGATGCCACCGCTGCCAGTCCGAGGACCCACAGCAGGGCTGGCTTCGGTGCCGCTCTGTGCCGTTGCGGCAACAGCGGGAGAACCCCAGCCATCCGAACCTCTCCTCACCTGCGGGGCGGGGGAGTGCCTGCAGGATGTCGAGGCATTTCCTGTGAGGCCGCGGGAGCTCACGCACCATTTGCCCAGCGGCCAGCTGTGTCTTAAACGATAGTGCTGCCCGCCGGCCCAATTACAGGACGGCAGCACTAATTCACCAGAAAACCGCCTCCCGGATCACCTGTCCGCTGCATGTCGCCACGTCATCAACCGTGGAATTTTGTGAGGTAACGACCATCCGAGGAGCTGGCATGAAGACCCGTATTGTGCAAAATGAGCCGAACGATCCCGCTTCAGGAGAGGGATCGGCATCGACAAGCCAAGTCGACTTGGCAGCGAGCCCAGCGATGACGACTCCTACGAACGGGTTTCGAGCTTTCGTACGTCGTCGTGAGCTGGTGATCTTCTTCGTCCTCTCCTACCTCATCGCCTGGTCGGGGCTGCCGTTCGGGAGCTTCCTGGCGTTCGCACCCATTGTGTCGGCAATCGTCGTCGTCACGATCGCCGAGGGCTTGCCGGGGCTGGCTCGGCTGGGTCGGCGTGTTATTCGCTGGCGCGTGAACTGGATCTGGTACGCGGCTGCGATCGGCCTCCCGCTGGTGGTCCACGCGGTGGCCATCGGTCTCAACATGGCTGCAGGTGCACCCGCGCCCTCCGGAGCCCAGTTCCAGCCGTGGTACACAGTGCTACTACTTTTCGGCCTTCGGATGGTGAATTTCACTGATGGGCCACTGGGGGAGGAGCCGGCCTGGCGCGGCTTTGCTCAGCCGAGGTTGCAAGCGAGGTGGTCACCGCTGATCTCAGCAGTCGTGCTCGGGTTGTTGATCACGGGATGGCACTTGCCACTGGTCTTCATGCCGCAGTTCGACCTCGCCCTGCCGGACATCGCGTCGACTGTGATAGTCACGTTCTGGTACTCCTGGTTGTTCAACAGGACGGGCGGCAGCGTGCTTCTGCCGCTCATAGCGCACGTCACCGAGGGCTGCGTGAACACCCAGGGTCTATGGCCAGCGGGACCCAACGCCGACCGCGAGGAGTGGACCTGGCTGGTTGCCTGGGCTCTGTTGGTAATTGCCCTGTTGATCTTTGATCGCAAGTCCTGGCGTACGGCGCCGGAGTCGGCAATTGATCGGGTACCGGAACGAATCAGTTGATCAGGTGGGGACTGCGTAAATCAGCTGGGCGCCCCTCCCACGTAACGCTTCAGCCAGTCGACGAGATCTGAGCACATGTCGAACGTCTCTACGACGAAGGTGCGGACTCGGGCACCGTTCTGGAGATCAGAACTGGCCCGAGTTCGCATCGCAATGACCCCCTTCTGACGCAACAGATCGGCCCGGGGATGGTCCCGCGGAAAGCCTCGCGGCGCTGTCTTCAGAGGTTCGGCGCCGCCCGGACCGACCCGCAACGACCGGCGTCGCCGCAGCGCGGCAAGGATTTCCGATAGCTCCTTGCCGCTTGAGTCATCGACCACCGCCTGCCGATAGCGCTCAAGCTCATCCGGCGGCATCATGTAGCTCCCGCAGGCCACCATCAGGCCGGAGGCGTCCAGGTGCAGGTAGTAGACGCCGCCGGGCACACCGTGGGCGGCGCCTTGGGTGGTCTTGTACGGCGACTTGTCGGCAGAGAATCGCACGTCGCGGTTCATTCGGAAGACCTTGAACGGCTGATATTCCTCCGGCACCGAGTCAAGCAGAGCGGCCATCGGCTCCCGCACCTCGCGTTCGAACACGTCCTTGTGGGACAGCCAGAACTCCCTGGTGTTCTGATCCTCAAGATCTTCGAAGAACTGAGTCGCCGCCAAGCTGAATCCGTTGATGGATGCTTGCGTCGCCATGATCACTCCTTCAATCCCGTGCCGCGAGCTCGGTGAAGATCGTCAGCTGTACGTCGGCCGGACCCTGCAGGCGTGCATTCAGCGAGCGCCATGGCGTCACAGTCGGAGGCGCGATGACCTGAGCACCCGCGTCGGTCAGCCTCTTCGTGACCTCGCCCGAGTCGTCGACTTCGAACGCGACCCGGTACTTCCCGCTCACTCCGGTTCGACCCACCTCCACAGTGTCGATCAAGTCGATCTGCGGTCTGTTGGACAGCTCGAGTGTCGCCCGGCCGGCGCCCAAGATCATCACCTGCGCCCCATTCTCGCCGTCGTAGGTTTCCTCCAAGACGAGGCCAAGCTCATCACGATAGAAGTGGACTGCGCTGTCGTAGTCGTCAACGGCCACGACCAACCGCATCTGGCGTACCGGCGTTCCACCCTCAGTGAGGCTGGGCGCGTAACCCGGCTCCCGTCTCTTGATCGCCCTGATCACGGCGTAGGTGACCGGCAGCATGATCACCTCCACCATCACCTTGTAGAAGTAACCGGCGACGGCGTAGCTGATCAATCCACCCCATGTCGGGAAGACTCCAACGAAGGCGATGAAGCAGAACAACGCAGTGTCCGCGAATTCGCCCACCACCGTTGAGCCGATGAGCCGCGCCCACAGATGGCGTTCCTTGGTCCGCTCCTTGATCTTGACCACGACGTAGGCGTTGAGGAACTGGCCGGCGAGGTAGCCGGACAGGCTGGCCAGCACGATCCGCGGCACGAACCCCAGCACCGCAACGAACGCATCCTGATTCTCATACCCAGGCCCCGGCGGTGCCGCGCCGACCGCGAGGAATGTGAGCGCGGCGAGGGCGCCCAGGCCAAAGCCAACCCATATCGCGCGTTTCGCCTGCCGAAGCCCGTAAACCTCGGCCAGTATGTCGCCGACGATGTAGGTCAACGGGAAGAGGAATGCGCCGCCGTCGGTAAAGATGCCGCCGCCGACGAATTCTGGCAGTCCATCGACGACCGTGATCGTCTTGGTCGCGGCGATATTGGAGATCAGCAGCAGGCCGCAGAAGACAGCCACGATGACGGCGTACATGCCGCTCGGGGCGGTCGCGAACGATGCAGCGGAGGCAGCCCGTCGCGGCTGAGTGGCGTTGAGGGTGGTCACGCCGAGCATCGTACGGTCGAGGTCCCGCACCTCATATGGCAGATCGCCGACCGACCCAGATTCATCATGGCAGGCTGGGCCACATGAGTGACTACCCGAACGAGGTCCCTGATGAGTCCGAGCAGTTGGACCAGATCCAGCCTGAAGACTCCTTAGTCGATCGCGGCGTTGACGATGTGCTCGACGAGGGCTATTCGCCGCCCGAGCGCTACTCCCCGCTGATCCGTGAGGGTGAGCACGAGACGCTGGATGAGCGGCTTGCGGATGAGGTGCCCGAGCCCGATCCGTATGCGCCGCAGGACCGAGATGTCCTCGACGATGGAGAGGTCGGCGACGAACGCGCTGGTCGCCTTGTTGAGCCCAATGGGGGTATCGGGCCAGATGTGGAGTCCGACCTTGTCGGCATTGATGTGGGCATTGACGGCGGCGCCGCCAGCGCAGAAGAGGCTGCCGTGCACATCGTCCCCGACGACGAGTGAACCGTTCGACTTCAGGCGTGATGTCCGAACACTCAGGTACAGACCCGCTCTATCCACCGATCGAGCCGTACGCGAGCGGAATGCTGGAGGTTGGCGACGGCCAACAGATCTACTGGGAGGAGTGCGGAAGTCGGTCTGGGAAACCGGCCGTGTTCCTGCACGGTGGGCCCGGCGGAGGCATTCAGCCCGAGGTGCGCCGCCTGTTTGACCCGGCTCGCTACCGCATCGTGCTCTTCGATCAGCGCGGTTGTGGTCAGAGCCGGCCGCATGCCAGCGAACCTAGAGCCGATCTCAGCACCAACACCACGTGGCACCTGGTTGCCGACATCGAACGGCTCCGCGAACACCGCGGCATCGAGCAATGGCAGGTGTTCGGCGGCTCCTGGGGCAGCGCACTTGCGCTCGCGTACGCGGAACAGCACCCTGAACGGGTCACCGAGCTGGTGCTGCGGGGGGTCTTCACGCTCCGGCAGAGCGAGCTCGATTTCTACTACAACGGCGGTGCCGGGCAACTGTTTCCCGAACGCTACGAGATGTTCCTTGCTCCATTGGGCGGTCGCTCCTTTGTCGGCGACGCAATCGCCGCGTACCACGATCTGTTGTTCGATCCGGATCCGGCGGTGCACGAACCTGCCGCGCTGGCGTGGAGCAGCTGGGAAGCGGCCACCATCACCCTGGAACAGGATGACGGCCTGATCTCCGACTTCAGCGATCCGGCATTCGCCCTGGCCTTCGCGCGAATTGAAAATCACTATTTCCTTCAACGCGGGTGGTTCGCCGAGGGTCAGCTGATCGCGAACGCTGCCCGACTGGCAGACATTCCGGCGGCCATCGTGCAAGGTCGCTATGACGTTGCGACACCCGCGGTCACGGCGTACGAGTTGCATCAGGCCTGGCCACAAGCCGATTTCGCGATCGCGCCCGTCGCCGGTCACGCATTCTCCGAACCCGGCATCCTCGAGGCCCTCGTCGCTGCCACCGATCGGTTTGCGCTCCAGTCGGACATGGCTGTAGGCGGCAAATAGGCGCGATGCGCGAGCAGCTCAAAACTGGCCATGTGACCTAGGATGAGGTGTTGACATTTCCTTCCGACTGCGAGGAACCAACTGAGTAGGTCAGAGTCCACGGCCAGCGCCCCTGACGCGTCCAGCGCCCGCACTCGAGAATCGCCTGCCTCCAATTCGCTGAGAAAGGCATCGGGCCAGCGAGCCGGCGACGGTGGTCTGGAGGAGTTACGCCGCCTGACGGTTCCAGCCTCGGTGGAGATGGTGAACATCCTGGGACCTCGCGACGAGTTCCTGCACATCCTCGAACGCGAGCTCGAGGCAGGAATTCACGTACGAGGCAACGAGATCACCCTCACCGGATCACCCGCCGCGGTTGATCTTGCGATCGACGTGATCACCGAGCTCGTCACCGTGCTACGAACAGGGCAGGGCCTTACCGCGGACGCCGTGGAACGCATCTGCTCGATGCTTGTCGGACGCGAAGAGACCCGGCCGGCCGATGTGCTGACCCACAACATCTTGTCGGCCCGGGGCAAGACGATCCGGCCGAAGACGCTCAATCAGAAGCGGTATGTGGACGCCATCGACAAGCACACCGTGGTGTTCAGCATTGGGCCGGCTGGTACGGGGAAGACCTATCTCGCCATCGCGAAGGCCGTCCAGGCGCTGCAGAACAAGCAGGTCAACCGGATCATCCTGACTCGACCCGCGGTGGAGGCAGGGGAGCATCTCGGCTTTCTCCCAGGCACACTGAGCGACAAAATCGACCCATACCTTCGTCCGCTGTATGACGCCCTGCACGACATGCTCGATCCGGATTCGATTCCACGCCTACTGACAGCCGGAACCATTGAGGTCGCGCCCCTGGCGTACATGCGCGGGCGCACATTGAACGACGCATTCATCATCTTGGACGAGGCGCAGAACACCTCGATGGAACAGATGAAGATGTTCCTGACCCGGCTGGGCTTCGGCTCCAAGATGGTGGTCACAGGGGACATCACCCAGGTAGATCTGCCCGGCGGCACGCGCAGTGGTCTGCGCGTGGTGCGCGGCGTTCTGGACAAGGTCGACGACATCGCGTTCTGCAACCTCACCAATCACGATGTGGTGCGGCACAAGCTCGTCGGCCGGATTGTTGCGGCGTACGACAAGTTCGAGGCGGATCATGCCGATGCCATCCGGTCGGAATCGGCTGTATCCACATCGCCACACCGTCCAGGTCGTTAAGCGACGGTCGTGACGATCCGAGCGCTACTGGGAGCGCGGACATGAGCATCGACATCAGCAACGAGTCGGGCATTGAGGCTGATGATGCGTCCCTGGTCAGACTTGCCACCTTTGCACTCGATCAGCTGAGAATCCATCCGCTCGCCGAACTGTCAATCCTGCTCGTGGACGAGGACACCATGAGCTCCTACCACGAGAAGTACCTCGGCGAGCCCGGGCCAACAGATGTATTGAGCTTCCCGATGGATGAATTGCGCCCACCCAATGACGGTGAAGAGCCCCCGGTAGGTCTGCTGGGCGACATCGTGCTGTGTCCTGCGGTTACCGAGCGGCAGGCGGCAGAGCACCAGCGCACGGCGAGCGAGGAGGCAGAGTACCTCCTGGTGCACGGGCTATTGCACCTGCTTGGCTACGACCATTCCAACCCTGAAGATCACGCGGAGATGTTCGGCCTGACAGACAAGATCATCTCGGCATGGACTGCGCAACGTCCGGATCCGTCACGAGGCTCCCGATGACGGAGGCGTACTGGCTCCAGCTCGGCATCGCCTTCGTGCTGATGATCCTCGCCGGATTGTCCGCGGCAGCGGAGGCGGCCTTGTCCTCATTCTCCAAGGCCCGCGCCGATCGGTTGGTCGAAGAGGGCAGGCCTGGCGCCCAGCGGGTGCGCAAGATCGTCGAGGATCCGCCGCGATACCTGAACACCGCTCTCTTCGTACGAAGCATGATCGAGATCTCGGCGATCGTTCTGGTCGCGAATGTGATCTTCGGACTGATTCCCAAGACGTGGCAGGCCGGCGCCGTCACTTCCGGCATTATGATCATCGTCTCCTACATTGCGTGGGGCGTAGCACCACGTACGCTGGGCCGTCAGCATGCCGATCGGGTCGCATGCGCAGCCGCAGGGCCGATTGTGGCGATTACCACGGTGCTCGGGCCGTTTCCGCGATTGCTGATCATGATCGGAAATGCGCTCACTCCGGGGAAGGGTTTCATCGACGGACCGTTCGCCACTGAGGCGGAGCTGCGCGAGCTCGTCGACCTGGCCGAGGCCAGGGATGAGATCGAATCCGGCGAACGCAGGATGATCCATTCAGTATTCGACCTTGGGGACACGATTTCCCGTGAGGTGATGGTGCCCCGCACCGACATGGTCTTCATCGAGGAGTACAAGACCCTGCGCCAGGCGGTCTCACTAGCCCTGCGTTCTGGGTTCAGCCGGATCCCGGTCATCCGCGAAGGGATCGACGACGTCGTTGGAGTGCTGTATCTGAAGGACGTGATCAAACGGATCTACGACGCACCCGACGCGCAGTCCACAGAACGGGTTGGCTCGATGATGCGGCAGCCGGTGTGGTGCCCCGACTCGAAGCCGGTGGATGAGCTGCTGCAGGAGATGCAGGCCAAGCGAGTGCACCTGGTGATCGTGGTAGACGAGTTCGGCGGCACGTCTGGAATGGTCACGATCGAAGACATCTTGGAGGAGATCGTCGGTGAGATCACCGACGAGTACGACGAGGAGAACACCGATATCACTCAGCTGGGTGAGGGCCGCTACCGCGTCTCGTCGCGGCTGCCAGTCGACGAGCTGGGCGATCTCTTCGGGCTGAAGCTCGAGGATGAGGACGTGGAAACGGTCGGCGGCCTGATGGCCAAGCAGCTCAACAAGGTCCCGATTGCTGGCTCGGTGGTGAAGTACGACGGTTTGGAGCTGGTCGCCGAACGATCAGCAGGCCGGCGGAACAGAATCGGGACGGTGATCGTGACCAGAATCTCCTCGGCCGAGGCCGAGGCTGACGCCCGCGCCGACGCGGCCACGCGCATCGTCTCAGAGCAAGCACGCGCCTCGTGAGCGAGGCCACTGCTGAGAAGTCCTTATTTCCTTCCGATCCTGAGGACATCAAGCTCCTCACGCTCGCGCGGGCCGCACTGGCGCGCACTCGAGCTCAGCAGGGCGCCGCTTTGCGTGACACCGACGGTCGCACGTACGCGGCCGTCAGCGTTGAGCTCGACCATCTGAGGCTGTCAGCGATCGCGGTTGCCGTCGCCATGGCGGTCTCATCGGGCGCCGGCGCCCTCGAAGCGGTGGCGCTCGTCGGCGAGGAGGGTCCGAGTGTCGAAGACCTCGAGATCACCGGCGATCTTGCCAACGACGTCGCGATGATCTGGTGGACCGATCCTGCCGGCAGACCCAAGTCTGCGGTGAAACCCTCATGAGCTCGATGTCGACTCAGCCTGTCACGCCCGGCGCAAGCACGTTCCACTCCGGCTTTGCCTGCTTCGTTGGCCGCCCCAACGCCGGCAAGTCCACGCTCACCAACGCGCTGGTCGGCCGGAAGATCGTTATCGAGTCCTCGAAGCCGCAGACGACACGGCACGCCGTCCGCGGCATCGTGCATCGGCCGGATGCTCAGCTCGTGCTCATCGACACTCCAGGCCTGCACAAGCCGCGCACGCTGCTCGGTGAGCGGCTCAATGATGTGGTTCGGACGACGTGGTCAGAGGTTGATGTGGTCGGTGTCTGCCTGCCCTCCAACGAGCGAATCGGTCCTGGCGACCGGTACCTGGTGGGTGAGCTTGCGGCGCTGCCGAAGCGGCCGAGGCTAGTAGCGATTGCGACGAAGTCCGACGTCGCCTCACCGGAGCGGATGGCGGAGCATCTGCTGAGCATTGCCGAGATGGAGACCTCCCTGGACATCGACTGGGCCGACATCGTCCCGGTCTCAGTGCCGAAGCGCTTTCAGCTCGATGTCTTGATCGACACCCTGATTGGTCTGCTGCCAGAGGGTCCGCCGCTGTATCCCGATGGCGAGATCACCGATGAACCAGAGGAAACGCTGGTTGGCGAGCTGATCCGCGAAGCCGCCCTGGAGGGTGTGCACGATGAGCTGCCGCATTCGATCATGGTCATCGTAGATGAAATGGGACTTCGCGAGGGCCGGCCGGCGGACAAGCCGCTGCTCGACATCTATGCCTCCATGATCGTCGAGCGAGATTCCCAGAAGGGCATCATGATCGGCCATCGTGGCAGCCGGTTACGCGAGATCGGCGCAGCAGCACGGCACCAGATCGAAGCCCTGCTCGGCACCCCGGTCTATCTCGATCTTCGGGTGAAGGTGCTCAAGGAGTGGCAGCGCGACCCCAAGCACCTGAACCGGCTGGGGTTTTGATTGTTGCGTTTTGGGTATCGGGCTATTCCGTAGGTTTGCTATGTCATGCGATCATGCCAAAGTAAGACTTTCGCAGGCCTCAGCTCACCGATGAGTTTTCGCTCGACTGTGAGCTCACGGAGGAGAGGATTCCCCGGCCATGGTCGCTCATCCGCTTGACCCGCTTTCCGCGACAGAGTTCCAGAGCACAGCGGCGATCTTGCGGCGAGACCAGGGTGTCACCGACTCCTGGCGGTTTCGCATCGATCGAGCTCAAGGAGCCGGCCAAGGCGGATGTCAAGGCGTGGAGACCGGGTGACGCAGTACCGAGGCGCTCGCTTTCTGTCCTGTTGGATCGAGAGACCAACCAGACGTACGAGGCGGTTGTTGATCTTGTCGGTGATCGGGTTGACTCGTGGACTCACAAGCCGGGAGCCTGTCCCAACTTCACCCTCGACGAGTATCACGACGTCGATCACGCCCTGCACGAGCATCCAGAGGTGCTTGCCCGACTAGCGGCGCGAGGCATAACCGACCCCTCACTGGTGCTCTTCGACGTCTGGACCTACGGCGCGGCGGTGATGCCTGAGCAGTGGCGCGACCGTCGGCTCGGCTGGTGCGACCTCTGGATGCGGGAGACACCGCAAGGGTAATCCGTATGCGCACCTAATTTCCGGTCTCAAGATCATCGTCGACGTGAACACCCTCGAGGTGCTCGAGATCGAAGATCATCATGACTACGGTCTGCCAGAGGTGGATGGCGAATACGATCCGCAGGTACGCGGCACACAGGAGCGCACGGATCTCAAGCCGCTGGAGATCAGCCAGCCGGACGGTGTCTCCTTTACGGTCGATGGCAACGAGCTGCGGTGGCAGAACTGGTCGATGCGGCTGGGATTCAACTTCCGTGAAGGTCCGGTGATCTACCAGGTCGCCTTCGACGATCAGGGAACCAGGCGAGACATCGCGTATCGGATGTCGTTTGCGGAGATGGTGGTGCCGTACCGGGATCCGGGCTTCGACCACTACCGGCGAACCGCGTTCGACATCGGTGAGTGGGGGCTCGGCTACATGGTCACCTCTCTCGAGTTGGGTTGCGACTGCCTCGGGGAGATCGTCTACGTCGACGCGGTGATGCCTGATACGCGGGGTGAGCCGATGGAGATCCCGCGAGCCGTCTGCCTCCACGAGGAAGACAACGCCGTGCTCTGGAAGCACGTTGATGCTGACCTCGGGGCTCAGGTCCGCCGGATGCGCCGAATGGTCGTGTCGACGCACATCACGGTGGCCAACTACGAGTACCTGGTGTATTGGCGGTTCTATCAGGACGGAAACATCGAGTGCGAGGTGCGCGCCAGCGGCTTGATGGTGACAACCCCCATGCAGAGCGATGGGCGACAGCTCCCCGTACGGCACGACGGTTGACACACGGACCTACGCGCCGTTCCACCAGCACTTCATCATCGCCAAGCTCGACCTGGACATCGACGGCGAGGAGAACACGGTGGTCGAGGTGGACTCGGTCGCCGCGCCGATCACCGAGGACAACCCGTACGGGCTGGCGCTGTCCACGCAGGCCGACCACCATCGAGTCCGAGAGCCAGTCGGCCAGGGATTACAACTGGGAGACGCAGCGAGCCTGGAAGGTGATCAACCCCAACAAGGTGAACCGGCACGGCAGCCAACACCGCCTACAAGCTGGTACCCGGGGCGGCGATCCCATCGTTATTGGACCCTTCGTCCCCGGTCTACCAGCGAGCGCCGGTCATTGACCACACCCTTTGGGTGACCGCGTACGACGATGATGAGCGGTGGCCGGCCGGGGACTATCCGACCCAGTCGAGTGAGGACACCGGCCTTACTCGCTGGATAACCGAAGATGCGCCGCTGGTAGAGACCGATGTGGTGCTGTGGTACGTCTTCGGGATCCACCACATCACACGGGTGGAGGACTGGCCGATCATGCCAGTCGACATCATCTCGTTCTGGCTCAAGCCGTTCGGCTTCTTTGACCAGAACCCATCCCTCGACGCCCCGACCTTGATGTCGGACCACAGCGGCCATAGCCACTGAAGATCACTTGGGCGATGATGGGATTTTCGAACCAGTAATGGCTGAAAGGCACGGACATGGCGGACAAGAAGGTCTTCTCGAACATCATCAATGGTGAGGAGCGCCCGGCGGCGTCGGGTGAGACGTTAGACATCATCAACCCCTCCACTGGCGAGGTGTATGCAACCTCGCCCAACTCGGGTCCAGAAGATATCGACGCTGCTTTTCAGGCAGCGGCCGCCGCGTTCGAGTCGTATCGATGGACCACGCCGAGCGAACGCCAGCGTTTCTTGCTACGGCTGGCCGACCTTATCGAGGCCAACGCCGAGGAGCTGGTGGCCATCGAGTCGGAGAACACCGGCAAGCCGTACTCACTGACCTTGTCGGACGAGATCGTTCCCATGGTCGACCAGATCCGTTTCTTCGCCGGCGCCGCGCGCGTCCTGGAGGGGAGAGCGGCGGGGGAGTACATGAGGGGCTTCACGTCCTACATCCGCAGGGAGCCCCGCGGTCCGGTCGGTCAGGTAGCGCCCTGGAACTACCCCATGATGATGGCGGTCTGGAAGTTCGCCCCAGCACTGGCCGCGGGCAATACGGTCGTGCTCAAGCCATCGGACGGGACGCCCGCCTCATCGGTGTGGATGGTCAAGAAGATGCAGGAGATCTATCCCAAGGGTGTTGCGAATCTGGTCTGCGGTGATCGGGATACCGGCGCCGCCTTGGTTTCGCACCAGATCCCTGTGATGGTGTCGATCACTGGCTCCACAAGAGCTGGGATTGCCGTGGCGACGGCGGCGGCAGCCGACGTCAAGATCGCCCACCTCGAGTTGGGCGGCAAGGCCCCGGTCGTCGTGTTCAATGACGCGGATCTCCCCTCGGCCGTCGAGGGAATCAGGGTGGCTGGTTACTTCAACGGCGGCCAGGACTGTACGGCGGCGACCCGCGTGCTATGCCAGTCCGGGATCTACGACGAGTTCGTGGCAGAGCTGGCCAAGGCGGCAGCGGCCACGCGGACCGGCTATGACCCGAATGACGAGGACTTGTTCTACGGGCCGATCAACAACATCAACCAGTTGCGCCATGTCTCGGGTCTGGTGGACCGGGCTGCCGATCATGCCAGGGTTGTGACCGGCGGGAAGCAGATCGGCGATCGCGGATACTTCTACGAGCCAACGGTGGTCGCCGACGTTCAGCAGCGCGACGAGTTGATCACCACCGAGATCTTCGGACCGGTGATCACGGTGCAGAAGTTCAGCGACGAGGACGAGGCAGTGAGGCTCTCCAACGACAGCGAGTACGCGCTGGCTTCCTCGGTCTGGACCTCAAACGCCGGCACCGCTGCCCGGATGTCTGCCCGGCTGGATTTCGGCTGTGTTTGGGTGAACACTCACATCCCGCTGGTAGGGGAGATGCCGCACGGCGGATACAAGCACTCCGGCTACGGCAAGGACCTCTCCGCCTACGCGCTGGAGGAATACACCCGGATCAAGCACGTCATGCAGTACCACGGGTTCGAGGGCTGATCTTTTCGTCATAACTCACAATTCCAACTCGAGAAGGGTCGACGAGATGGCAGACAAGGGTTTGAAGAGCAATGTCGTCGGTCTCTTCGGCGGCACCATGCTCGGGATTTCATCGGTGGCGCCGGCATATGCGCTGACGGCCACACTCGGCTTGCTCGCGGCCGCCGTCGCCGCCAAGACTCCCGTGGTGATCATCGCCGGCTTCTTGCCGATGTTCTTCGCCGCGTACGCCTATCGCGAGTTCAACAGGGTCATGCCCGACGCGGGCACCTCGTTCACCTGGACCTCCAAGGCGTTCGGTCCTTACATCGGCTTTCTGGGTGGATGGGCGGCGGTGGTCGCGTGCGTCATCGTGCTCTCCAACCTCGCGGGTGTCGCCGTCCAATTCCTCTACCAGTTCATCGGCAGCGCGGCGAACTCGGAGATGATCAGCGGTCTGTGGGAGAACAAGCTGATCAACGTAGTGACGGTTTTGGCCTTCATTGCGATAGCGACATACGTCGCCTATCGAGGCATCGACACAACCGAGCACGTGCAGCTGGTGCTCGTGATCTTTCAGCTGGTCATGCTGCTGGTCTTCTCCGTCCTCGCAATCGCCAAGTCCGGCGGCTCGGAGTTCGGCGAGCCGTTCAGCTGGTCGTGGTTCAGCCCCGCCGGCCTCACCTTATCGGCGTTCATCGCCGGACTATCAGGGTCGATCTTCGCCTTCTGGGGTTGGGACACCGCGCTGACGGTCAACGAGGAGTCCAAGAACAGCGACACAACTCCCGGTCGGGCGGCATTGCTGTGCGTGCTGTCGATCTTGCTCACCTATCTGCTGGTCTCCGTCGCCACCCAGATGTTTGCCGGGCTCGGAGACACCGGGATTGGCCTGAGCAATCCAGAGACCTCCGACAATGTCTTCGGCACCCTTGCCATACCGGTCCTTGGCCAACCCCTCGACCTCGCCTTGTACCTTGCGGTGCTCGCGTCCGCGGCCGCAAGTTTGATCACAACTATCCTGCCAACCACGCGAACCTTGCTCGCGATGGGCGCATACAAGGCGATGCCCCCCGCTTTTGCCAAGCTGCATCCCGTTCACAAGACACCGGCGTTCGCCACGCTCATCGCGGGCATTGGCGCCGCGGTCTTCTACACCGTGCTGACCTTCCTCAGCGAGAGCGTGCTGACCGACACCATCTACTCGCTGGGCATCATGATCTGCTTCTACTACGGCCTGACGGCTTTCGGTTGTATCTGGTTCTTCCGCCATACGCTTTTCGATAGCGCGTTCAACTTCGTCTTCAAGTTCCTGTTCCCGCTGCTCGGTGGCCTCGGACTCTTCCTCGTCTTTGTTATCACCCTGAAAGACAGTGCGAGCCCGGATTATGGCAGCGGC
This sequence comes from uncultured Actinomycetota bacterium, assembly GCA_963712625.1. GTDB lineage: Bacteria > Actinomycetota > Actinomycetes > Propionibacteriales > Propionibacteriaceae > Microlunatus. Next base: position 192,601 of record CAVQIU010000003.1, on the reverse strand, counting down.
GCGAGTATCGGAGGCGTCGGACTCGTGCTGATCCTGGGTCTCGGGTTGATCTTGCTCGGTGTGGTGGTCATGTTGATCATGCGCGCCCGCCAGCCGGAATTCTTCCGTGGCGAGACCATCATCCATGAGTCGGCGCACGCCATGCGCCCGCACGAGCATCTGATGCAATGACTCGCTACGGCCCGCAGTTCGGCCCCGACTTCACCTTCCTCGGCGTGCCGGAATGCGATCTCGACGACGAAAGCAGCTACGCCGACGCGGATGTCGTGATCTTGGGAGCGCCGTTCGACGGCGGCACCTCCTATCGCGCCGGCACCCGCTTCGGCCCACAAGCCATCCGGATGACCGACTACCTGCCACACGACGGATCTCGGCCCTCGCTGGCTCTGCGGACCGACGGCTTGGCTGACCTGAAGGTCTACGACGCCGGTGATGTGGAGATGTATTCCGGTGACATCGAGGTCGCTCTCCCGGCGCTCGAGGCTGCGGTGGAGAAGGTGGCTCGAGCCGGGGCGATACCGCTTTCCCTCGGTGGGGACCACTCGATCGCCTACCCGGACGCCAAGGGCTGTGCGAACGTGATTGGTGCCGGCCGGGTGTCGATGATCCATTTCGACGCTCACGCCGACACCGGCGACATCGAGTTCGGCTCGCTCTGGGGTCACGGGCAGCCTATGCGGAGGCTGATCGAGTCAGGTGCCGTACGCGGCGACCGGTTCTTGCAAATCGGGCTGCGCGGCTACTGGCCACCGCCGGAAACCCTGGACTGGATGGCCGCGCAGAACATGCGGTCCTATGAGATGACCGAGATCGTGCATCGCGGCCTTCGCGAGTGCCTGACCGAGGCGTTCACGATCGCAACCGACGATTGCGACGGGGTGTTCCTGTCGGTCGACATTGATGTATGCGATCCGGGGCATGCACCGGGCACCGGTACTCCGGAACCGGGAGGGTTGTCCGCGCGCGAACTGCTGGACGCGGTGCGACGGATCTGCCTCGAGCTCCCAGTTTGCGGGATGGATGTCGTTGAAGTCAGTCCGCCGTACGACCACGCCGACATTACGGCTGCGCTGGCCAATCGAGTCGTCTTGGAGGCACTGTGCGCAATTGCCCGCAAACGCAAGGATCTGCGGGACGGGACGACATGGGACCCACTGCTCCCGTTGCTCAGTGAGCGAGCGGCGCCGGTTCCCGAGGGAACTATTCCGAGCCATCACCACACTCACCTCGGCCACGATCAGGAGAAGTGAGGACGACCATGAGCGAGACCTCGCAATCGGACGTTGACACCGACCTGGCCTCGCTCGGGGCGTCGCGGGCTCCGGAGGTCACGGTCGGCACCGATGCCGCATATGCGGCGCCGGCTGCTCATGGCTTGGCTCGGCCGTTGCGGAACGTCTCTGAGGTGCGGCATTTCTTCCGCACCAACGAGGTGCCGATCTATTTCATCGGCGCAACCCCGTTCAACCTCTTGGGGCTGGACCGCTGGATCCGGAACTTCTCCTACGTCACCTACTACGACGGTTGGGATGGCGCGCACCCGCGAGTGTTCACCCCCAAGCACAAGCCCTATATCGAATTCGAGTCGGGCGAGGAGATCAACAACTGGCTGCTCGTCAATCCCGAGGTGCGGGCCCATATGTCCCGGCCGGCGCCTCGAGGTCAGCGACCGAAGGTCGCCATGGTCTTTTTCGACGCCGAGACCGAGCGGATCTGCGACGAGCTCGGTTACGACCTGATCCTCCCTTCAGCTGAGCTCCGCGAGCACCTGGACTCCAAGCTCGTGACGACCCGGCTGGGCAACGATGTCGGCGCAGCAAGCGTGCCCAACGTCATGGTGACGGTCGATGAGTATGACGAATTGGTCGGTGCTGCGACAGATGCCGGCCTCGGCACCGATCTTGTCGTCCAAACCGCGTACGGCGATTCGGGAAAGACCACCTTCTTCATTGACGATGAGACCGGCTGGAAGCGACACCGCCGCGACATCATCGGCAACGAGGTCAAGGTGATGAAGCGGATCAACAACCGCCCGGTCGCGGTCGAGGCGGTCCTCACCCGCAACGGCACCGTTGTCGGCCCGTTCATGTCGGAGTTGACCGGACACCGACAGCTCACTCCGTACCGTGGTGGCTGGTGCGGCAACGAGATGTTCCCAGAAGTCCTCGATGAGGAGCTTCGGCGGAAGGCCGGGGAGCTCGTCGGGCGGCTCGGTGATCGCCTTGGTGCTGAGGGCTATCGAGGTTTCTTCGAGGTCGACGTGCTGATCGATACTGACACCGACGAGGTCTACCTCGGTGAGCTCAATCCCCGGATCAGCGGCGCTTCCTCCATCACCAACGTCACCGCCGGCGCGTACGCCGACATCCCGCTCTTCGCCTTTCACCTTTTGGAGTACTTCGACGTCGACTTCGAGCTCGACATCGAAGAGATCAACGCGCGGTGGCGCGAGCTGGCGGCTGCGGACCTGTGGAGCCAGATGGTCATCAAGGAGACCTCGCCCATCGTGCAGTTGATCACCTCTGCTGCGCCCACCGGCCAGTACTCCTACAACGCTTCTGGAGCGCTGGTCTATCGGCGGGCCGCACTGGACTGGCATCAGCTCCAGAACGAATCCGAGGCGTTCTTCCTGCGAATCTACGGGGCTGGGGACTACCGCTGGAAGGGTGCAGACCTAGGGGTCGTAGTCACCAAGGGACGCTTGCAACGCCGAACGGGCGACGGGACGGATACGCTGACCATCCGCGCAAAACATCTCATTGATTCGATCCGCGAGCAGTACACCGGCCAGCCGCTGGCCGGCGCAGAGGCAAGCGCCGCGCCAGTGGCGAGGGCAGCCTCAATGGCAAAGTGAGTGACGCGGCGTGATCGGCTCAACCGCGAGCCGTCCGCCTTTCCCTGTCACGCTGGACAACTGGCAAACAGCGGAGCAGGTTGGCTGGACGTTCTGCCATATCGCGGAGATTCTCCCGACCGCGACAATCTCGCGCGGTTCTGAGCGGGCAGTTCCTCTTTCTCGGCATATCACGCGGTTTGGGGACCTGACCTGCCGAGACGCGGATGGAGAATCGACGACGGTCGGCGCGATCATGAAGGCCACCGAGACCGATGGGTGGATGGTGGTGCACGGCGGCAAGCTGGTCGCCGAGCAGTACGCAGGTGCAATGGAGCCGGACACATTGCATCTGCTCATGTCGGTCAGCAAGTCGATCGTCGGCATCCTCGTTGGTGCGCTGGCCGGACAGGGCGTACTCAGTGTTGAGGAGCAGGTCACCGCGTACGTGCCGGAGCTCGAGCACAGCGGCTACCGCGGAGCTACGGTGCGTCAGCTGCTGGATATGCGTTCTGGCATTGCTTTTTCCGAGGATTACCTGGACCCTGAGGCCGAGGTCCGGGTGCTCGAGCAGGCAATCGGCTGGGCACCCCGTCGCTCACCCGATGTGCCGAGGACGCTTCGTAAGTTTCTGCTGACACTCCACCAGGACAGTCCGCACGGCGGCCCGTTCAACTACCGCAGCTGCGAGACCGACGTTTTGGGCTGGGTATGTGAGGCTGCAGCAGGGCAACGCTTCCCCAAGCTGGCGAGCGAGCTGATCTGGTCGCGGCTTGGGGCCGACTTCGACGCCAACATCGGAGTTGACTCCGAGGGCACCGGAATGTTCGATGGCAGCATCTCCGCCGCCCTGTGCGATCTTGCTCGCTTCGGGATCATGATCGCTCAGGAGGGAACGTCGTTGAGCAGCCACCAGGTCGTTCCCGCAGCCTGGATCGCGGACAGTTTTGCCGGCGGGCCGGACTCTCGTGAGGCATTCGCGTCCAGCCCGAGTGACACACGAATGCCTGGTGGCATGTATCGCAATCAGTTCTGGTTCCCCTGGCCGGACCGTAAGGTGCTGCTTTGCCTGGGCATCCACGGCCAGATGATCTACGTGGACCGGACGACCAGTCTGGTGGCGGTGAAGGTCTCGAGCTGGCCGACCCCACAAGATCCCTGGAAGCTCTTCTCAACACTGGCCGCCTTTGACGCGATCAACGCTGAACTAGCCGGGCACTCCCCATGAAACACCCGACTTTCACACGGAGAGTCGGGATGCGTGGACACCCACGAACGATCATGTGACGATAACGCCGGAGGTGGACGTGAGCGACGGAAAGAGCCCTATCGCGAAGTTGTTCGGATCCCGCAAGCTCAAGGGAATCTCGGACATTCGAACATTCTTCAGGACAAACGAGCAGCCGATCTTCTTCATCGGTCCAACGGCGTTCAACCTGCTCGGCATCGACCGGTGGGTGCGCAACTTCGGGTACATCGTCTACTACGACTCCTGGGACTCCGGACATCCTCGGGTGTTCACACCCGCGAACAAGCCTTACGTTGAATTCGGAAGCAGCGAGGAGATCAACAACTACCTGCTGCGAGATCGCGAAGTGCAGGACTTCATGGAATCGAGATCACCATCGGGCCTCCGTCCGATGGTCGCGATGGTCTTCTTCGACGAAGAAACCGAAGAGATCTGCAGGGAGCTCGATTACAAATTGATCTTGCCCTCGGATGAGCTGCGCCGTCGCCTCGATTCCAAGATCGTCACGACGAGACTCGGGGAGGAGGCGGGAGCCCCATCGGTGCCCAACGTGCTGGGTCGCGCGGACCACTACAGCGAGCTGAGCGAGCTCGCCAGCGAGGCTGGGCTCGGACTGGACCTGGTAGTCCAGACGCCTTATGGAGATTCTGGCAAGACAACCTTCTTCATCACTTCTGAGGCCGAGTGGGACCGCGACAGCGAGAACATCATCGGTGAAGAGCTGAAGATCATGAAGCGGATCAACAACCACGCGGCGGCAGTTGAGGCAGTGAACACCAGGCACGGCACCGTCGTGGGTCCGTTCATGACCGACCTGACCGGCTACCCCGAGCTGACCCCCTATCGCGGCGGTTGGTGCGGCAATGACCTGTTCCCCGAAGCTCTTTCAGAAGGACACCGGGCGACAGCGATCAGCCATGTGCGACGGCTTGGCGACCGACTCCGCGAGGAGGGCTACAAGGGCTTCTTCGAGGTCGACGTACTTGTTGATCTTGATTCTGGCGAGGTTTACCTGGGCGAGTTGAATCCACGTATCTCCGGCGCGTCCTCGATGACGAACGTCACCGCGGGCGCGTATGCCGATATCCCGCTGTTCCTCTTCCACCTGCTCGAGTTCATGGGAGTGGACTACGCCGTGGACGTCGATGAGATCAACGAACGATGGCGCGAGCTTGCGGCTGTCGACGTCTGGGCGCAGCTGATCATGAAGGAGCCGAACGACTCTGTGGAGCGTATCCTCGCCGCACCCCGCACCGGCACTTACCGACTCGACGAGGATGGCAATTTGAGCTTCGTACGTGTCAGCAACGACTGGCATGAGGTAACCCACGAAGACGAATGCTTCTTCATGCGCGTCTATGGACCAGGTGACTATCGGTTCAAGGGCGCCGACCTGGGCATCCTCGTCACCAAAGGTCGAATGCAGACCTCGGACGGCCTCACTCGACGTTGCCGCAGTTACATCGAGGGCATCCGCTCGATGTATACGAGCGAAGCAGTGCCGGAGCCGCCGACCGTCGCGGCCATCGGCTACGTCAAGTGAACGACATCGACGAATTCAACGCGTACGCAAGAGGGCGTTCCCCGTCCACTTTGCCGAAGGTCAACTGTGCCCGCGCTCGCGGCCCTCGACGATTCCGACAGGGCCGTGGACGCTCCTGACATCGCCGGCTAACCCAGCCAGGTGACGTCCTGCTGCGACGAATGCCCGGATCGTGTCGATCAACGCCGCGGAGTCCTGGGCGGTGGGCCACGAGGACATCTTCACCGAGACTGTGCGTGTCGCCCGGTCGATCAGCACCATCTGGCCGTGAATGCCGAGGCACAGCTGGAGGTCTCCCAGCGGTCCGGGAACGAACCAGAACTGGTTGCGATACCAGCCGCCGGTGAGGATCGGCTCCGAGTCCGACGCCGCGAAGGCACCTCTGATGTCCGGATCGAGCATGCGGGCCTCGCGTAGCCACGGTTCCGGAACGATCGAGGTTTCGTACGCATACCCGTCTTCCAGGACCAGTTGACCGAATCTGGCTATGTCGCGTGCTCGAGCCGACATGCCGCCGTCGTGGATGGCCGTACCCACGCAGTCGCAGGTGATCTCGGCGTCGAACTCCGCGCCCATCGGTTGCCAGATCAACAGTGAGATGAGATCGGCCATGCGTGCACCCGCAGCGCGCTCACACACCCAGCCGAGCATGTCGGTGTCGGCGGATCGGTACACGAACGGTCCACCGTGATCGTTTTCACTGCGTAGTTTGGTGAGGTAGAAATACATCCCGAGTGCATCGTCCTGGTCCTCGCCGGGCCGCCAGCCCATGTATCGCTCCATCACCCGGACCTCGGCGTCACCGTTGGTGTACTCCTCGCGGAATCTCACCCCAGTACGCATGTTCAGCAAGTGACGGACAGTTGCACCGTCATATCCCGACCCGACGATCTCGGGGACATAGCTGCTGGCCAGCTTCTCGGGGTCGAGCAGGCCTTGTTCGACCAGGATGCCTGCGATGCAGCCGACCACTGACTTTGTCACCGACATCAGGAGATGGGAGGTCTCCTTGGTCATTCCGTTGAAGTACTTTTCGAAGACGATCTCACCGTCATGCAGCACCACAACGGCATCTGTCCAGGTGTCCGCAATCACCGCCGCGAAGGGCGATGTGTGCCCGGCGAGCCGGTGCACGGTGACGTCGTCCAACACCGGCGAGATGGCACGGCGCGTCAAGGCACTCCAAGGACCATGCCCCCGAGAGATCCGTTGGGTCGGTATCAGCTCACGCAGGTGTTGAAACGACCAGCGGTTGTACGGCGGATCCTGCCAGTTAGCCAACGTGGCCCGCGACTCCGCGGGCGGTGGGAAACCGGACATCAATGGCTCGCGCACCATGCCGGGACCCTACCTCCGACCTGGTCTCCGAATGACGAAATGACGTGGGTCGGTTCAAACTCCTCGGGCGAGGAGTGGAGATCGCATTGGAGGAAGGGAAATCGCATTAGATGATCGGCTGCGACCGCCGGTGAGGCTGAGTCACGCCAGACCCATGCCTCGGCACTCCTCGCGGCAGACTGTGTCGGAGGCAATGAGGGAGTGTGATCGCGTGGCGCTGCCGACGGTGGCGAGCTTGTGCCGGACATTGGGTACGCATCTGCACCCGGTCGACGGACTCGTGCTTCCCGACACTCCGGTCACCGCTGTGCACATCTCTGAGCTGGTCGACCCGACGTCGTATGTCTCGGGCGGTGAGCTGCTGCTGACCACTGGTTTGATCCTTCCGACCAGCAGGGTCGGGTGGGAGGGATACGTTTCGCGGCTCAAGCGCATCGGGATCGCGGCGCTTGGTATCGGCCTGGGGCCGCGCTACTCCGAACCTCCAGAGGCACTGGTCGAGGCGTGCATGGCCTCCGGGCTCACCCTGCTCATCGTCCCGGATCCAACACCCTTCCTGACGATTACCAAGACCTACTGGAGCGCGCGAGCGCGATCTTCTGAGCAGCACCTTCAGGATGAGGTCGCGATGCACCGGGCGCTCATCGACGCAGCTGCCTCGCCTGATCCGCCGGCCGAGGTGCTCCGACGGTTGGCGAGGGGGGTGGACGGGTGGGCGGCAAGTCTCACGTCAACCGGAAAGCTCGATCAGATACATCCCGCAGGCTCGGTCGAGGAGGCGGAGGCCCTCCAGGCGGAGGTGGAGCGTCTGGAGGTCGCCGGGATCCACTCGTCCGCGTCGTTCGTTGCGCGCGGTCGGTACGTCGCGATCTTTCCTCTATCGGTCGAGGAGACCGTGGTGGGCTACTTGGCCGTCGGTACGCCGGGGCGACTCTCCGCGACGCACCGCCGGGTCGTGTTCACTGCAGTGGCATTGCTGAGCATCGACTCGATCCGCTGGCAACGCACGGCAACTGCACGTGAGGCGACGGCCCGCTGTATGGCGAGCCTGGTGGACCTTGGGCACGTCGAGGCGGCCCGCCAGCTCGCTGCGGCGCAGGGCCTGCCCATGCTCCACCGTGAAGGCCGCGTCCTTCTTGTGCGCGCCCGGGACAGCGAGAAGGTGGGCCGGGTGGTCGAGTCCTGGTCGGCGGACGTCCTGGCCGTGGCCATAACGCGCACCGAGTCGTGGTACCTGCTTCCCTCAGGGCACCCGCGACTGACAGACCTGCGTCGGTCGCTGTCAAAAGCAGACCCGACGGCGTCGGCGGTCGTCTCCGAGCTCGTCCGACTTGAGGACATCGGGACCACACGGTCCCGGTTGGGGGACCGGTTGCGCGGACTACCCCGGGGAGAGCTCGAGCTTGACGAGTTCCCACTCGCCGACGCCCGACTGATCCGTGCGAGGCTTGACGACTTCCTACAAAAGCAAAGCAAGGACGTCATCGCAGCAGTGGCCGCGTACTTGCGCCACCGGGGGCAGTGGGTACAGGCTTCGCGCGACCTGGGCGTGCACCGCAACACATTGCGTTACCGCGTCTCGCGAGCCCGCGAGGCGCTCGGTGTCGACATCGACGATCCAGACACCGCCGCCCGGCTGTGGCTTCTCATGCGTGATCGCGGAGCGGCCTAGCACAGCCTTTGAACCCACGCCCATTGCGGCGGATCGCTCACTGGTCGGAATGTACAAGCGCCAGCGGTTTATGTGCGGATTGCACCAGGACTTGCGCAGTGATTCTTCTTAACGTGGCGACAGCCCACCAGACGGAGGAATCACATGTCGCAGCCAGAGCAGCGTCGCATCCTGGCCACCAGCATCCCAGGTCCCAAGTCGCAGGAGCTGCAGGTGCAGCGCGCGGCGGAACTCTCCAGCGGTGTGGGCGTCACCCTGCCTGTCTTCATCGAGCGAGCTGGTGGCGGCATCCTGGTCGATGTCGACGGCAATCACATCATCGACTTTGCGTCTGGGATCGCTGTGACAAGCGTCGGCGCGTCCGACCGCGCTGTTGTGAGCCGCATTGCGGAACAGGCTGAGCGCTTCACTCACACGTGCTTCCTAGTCACGGAGTACGAGGGCGCAGTCGGCGTGGCCGCCGCGCTCAACCGGCTGACTCCGGGCGACCACCCGAAGCGGACGGCGTTGTTCACGACCGGTGCGGAGGCGGTCGAGAATGCGATCAAGATCGCTCGTACGGCGACCCGTCGCCCGGCGGTGATCGTGCTCGGCCACGCCTACCACGGGCGCACGCTCCTCACGATGACCATGACGGCGAAGAACGTGCCGTACAAGCAGGGTTTCGGTCCATTCGCTCCGGAGGTCTACCGCGTTCCCTCGCCATACCCCTACCGATGGCCGAGTGGCCCCGAGAACTGCGCGGAAGAGGCGCTGGCGGCCCTACGGGACACGGTGATCACCGAGGTCGGCGCCAACAACGTCGCCGCGATCATTGCGGAGCCGATCCAGGGTGAGGGCGGCTTCATCGTGCCCCCGGCCGGCTACTTGAAGGCCGTCCAGGAGTTCGCGCACAAGCACGGCATCGCGTTCATCGCCGACGAGATTCAGACCGGTCTCGGACGCACCGGGGCGATGTTCGCCTGTGAGCACGAGGGGGTGGTGCCCGATCTGATCACAACCGCCAAGGCGTTGGGAGGCGGCATGCCGATTTCCGCTGTCACGGGACGCGCTGAACTCATGGACGCGGTTCCTGCCGGAGGCCTCGGCGGCACCTATGCAGGCAACCCAGTCGCATGCGCCGCAGCGCTCGGTGCTTTGGAAACCATCGAGCGGGAGCAGTTGGTGTGCAAGGCGCAGCAGATCGAGGCCGCGGTGATGCGGCGGCTTGGCGCCTTGACGGGCGCTGAGTCTGTTGTCGGCGAGGTCCGGGGGCGCGGCGCCATGCTGGCGGTTGAGTTCGTCCAGCCCGGGACTCGCGAGCCTGCTCCTGATACGGCCCGCCAGGTTGCGTCGCAATGCCACAGCGAGGGTGTCCTCGTACTGGTCTGCGGCACGTACGGCAATGTCGTTCGGCTGCTGCCGCCCCTGGTTATCAGCCACGAACTGCTGTCGGATGGTCTTGATGTGCTCGAACGGTTCATCAAGGAGGCGTCGTGACCGTCACGTCATACAATCCGCGGACCGGCCAGGCGAACGGCACGGCCGAGGAGATGTTTCCCGACGAGGTCCGAGCTGTCGCCGAGCGCGCCTCCGGCGCTAGCTCGGCCGTGGCGGCAGCAAGCCCACGGCAGCGCTGCGGCTGGCTGCACGCGCTCGCTGCAGCCCTCGTGGCGAACACTACGGAACTGGTCGAGCTGGCCGAGATAGAGACCGCGCTGGGTTATGCGCGCCTCACCTCCGAGATATCGCGCGCGGCCGGTCAGCTCCGCTTCTACGGCGACGTGGCCGCCGAGGGTTCATACCTCGCTGCCACGATCGACCGTCCAACCGGCACCACTCCCGGCCTGGCGCGGGTCAACCAGCCGCTCGGCCCTGTCGCCGTCTTCGGCGCAAGTAACTTCCCGTTTGCCTTCGGTGTGCTCGGTAACGACTTCGCTTCCGCGCTCGCAGCCGGGTGTCCAGTGGTGGCGAAGGCCCACCCGGCGCACCCGCTACTGAGCGACCGGCTGGCAGCACTCGCGCGGACGGCACTGCTCGACGCCGGTGCTCCCGACGGCAGCTTCGAAATGGTGGTCGGTTACGACGCCGGCGTCACCCTCGTCCGCGACGAAGGCGTCGCCGCCCTGGCTTTCACCGGCTCACAGGCAGCCGGCCTCGCCCTGTGGCGCATAGCGAACGAGCGGCGAACGGTCATTCCGACATACGCCGAAATGTCGACAGTGAATCCCGTCGTGGTCACCAGGGCGGCGGCGGCCACCCGGATGGAGGAGATCGCAGAGGGGTTTGTGGGCTCCTTCACGCTTGGCTCTGGACAGTTCTGCACCAAGCCCGGTCTGCTGTTCGCTCCAGCGGGAGCAGCGGCCGCCGAGGCCATCGGCAAGGCTCTACGGCAGGCCTCGCCGCAGCCAGTCATGCTGACCAAGGCAATCGCACGATCGGCAGCCGAGGGGCTCGAGGAGTTGCGGTTCGCAGGTGCGCACGTGATTGAGCTCGTCGAGGCTTCCGTTGCGGGCTGGTGCGCGCCGGCTGCGGTTCTGGAGGCGCCGATCGATGCTCTGCAGTACGGCAGCAGGCTGCTCGAGGAGTGCTTCGGTGCCGTCGCCGTCATCGTCGAGTACGCCGACGTCGCCGAGCTCGCTGCTGCAGTCGATCGCATTCAGGGCTCACTCGCGGCCAGTGTCTTCACAGCTGATGAGGACGACACGGATGCCGCGGCCTGCCTGGCGTTGCTATCGCCGAAGGTGGGTCGATTGTGCGCCAACGACTGGCCGACCGGTGTCGCGTACAGCTGGGCACAGCAACATGGCGGTCCGTGGCCGGCGACCTCGGCCCCATCGGCCACGTCGGTGGGTGCTGCCGCCCTGGACCGGTTCGTACGGCCGGTGACCTATCAATCGCTGAGGGACGAGTGGCTGCCTCCGGCGCTGCAGGCGGCAAACCCCTGGGGCCTTCCCCGTCGGGTCAACGGCCTGCTTCAGCCGGCTGGGGCGACGCCATGAGCCTGCCCCTGGAAGGTCTGCTGGTCGCCGATTTCAGCCAGATCCTAGCGGGGCCGCTGGCCGCGACCATGCTCGCCGACCTTGGCGCACTCGTCATCAAGGTGGAGCGTCCACGGGTCGGTGACGATACCCGGCGATGGGGGCCTCCGTGGACGGACAACTCGAGCTCGTACTTCGAGGCAGCCAACCGAAGCAAGAAGTCGATCGAGCTCGACTTGTCCGATCCGAAAGATCAGCAGCTGGCGCGGGAGCTGGCACGGCGAGCGGACGTGCTGCTGGAGAACTACCGCGACGGCAGCCTGGCGCGCAAGGGCCTGGGCTACGACGAGGTCGCAGCCGAGAACCCTCGCATCGTGTACGCCTCCATCACCGGGTTCGGCAGTCGAGGGGGAAAGGACCTGCCCGGGTACGACTTCCTCGTCCAAGCGGTTGGCGGCTTGATGAGCATCACGGGAACTCCGGGGGAGCCGATGAAGGCCGGCGTCGCGGTGGTGGATGTGCTCACGGCTAAGGATGCGGTCATCGGCATCCTGGCGGCGCTGCGAGCCCGAGAGCCCGACGGAATCGGGCAACGAGTCGAGGTCAACCTGCTGTCCAGCCTCCTCGGGTCGCTGGCCAACCAGGCCTCCGCCTACCTGGCGACCGCAATCACACCGGCGAGCATGGGCAACCGGCACCCATCCATCGCTCCCTACGAAACTCTGGCGGCCAGGGACGGACATCTCGCCATTTGTTGTGGCAATGACGGACAGTTCCGGAAACTGACCGTGGTGCTGGGCATCCCGGACGCTGCCGACGACATGCGGTTCGCGACCAACGGTGCCCGGGTGATGAACAGGGACCATCTCGTGCAGGTTCTCGAGGCGGCACTCGCGGTTGACACTGTCGACGCGTGGACCACACGGCTGGCTTCCGTGGGCGTGCCCGCCGGACGAGTCGGCTCCATCGCCGACGCCTTTGATCTGGCCGAGCGCCTCGGTCTGGAGCCCACTGTGTCTGTCGGCTCGGATGCCCCACCCCAAACCCGCGACCCCATCACGCTGAGCAAGACGCCACTGACCCGCTACGCGGCTCCGCCGAGACTCGGCGAGCACAACCACGACGTCCGCCGCTGGCTGACAGAGGAGACCCACCGATGAGGGGCCCCACCACTCCGGAGCGACTCAGAATCTATAGGCGTAGTTCGTACACGTTGAAGATTCGCGACAGCCGGTAGCCGAGCGCTTCGTTCACATTGATCATGAACGTGTTGTCGGCGTTGTTCCACGTTTGAATGATCTTCAGTTGCGGTTCCACCTCGGCCAGCCAGTGCATCATGTCGATCTTGAGTAGGAGACCGAGCCGGTGGCCGCGGTGTTGGCGTGCGACCGCGGTGTCGCCCTGGCCGCCGACCTCGGGCCGCAGCGGGTGAGTGGCAACAACCGTGTGACCGCCGACCTCACCGGTTTGGCGGTGCCTCGCGATCACTCGATAGGCCCGTTCCCCACGGCCCACGAGGGCTGTTTCGAAGTCACGAAGCCGCTGCAGATCAAACTTCTCGTCCTCATACGTCAGATCGCCCATCGGCGCATCGTTGATCGCCGCGGTGACCTCGAGCAGCTCGCCGAGGACCTCATCGGCAATCGGCGGTCGTAGCCGTTCAAGACGGTAGTCGGACGCTGCGGTCTGGGCAGCGATCCACAGTCGCTGCAACTCGGTTTGATCAACGTCGGCGAGCACCTGGCGGCGACGGGCATCGTGACTGGCGTAGCTGAAGCCAAACCCCTCGACGAACCTCTGGGCCCCCTGATCATCTTCCGCCGTCCCCACCCAGATCGTGTTGCGGCCGGCTTCGCGCGCGCGTTGCAGCGCTTCGTTCATGATCGCCGAACCATGGCCACGGCGACGATGATCGGGATGAACCACGATGTGGGCCCACGTGAGATGCAAGTTGTCGCGGGTCGGCATGTCCAGCGCAAGTGCGCCGACAGGGTCGGCAGCGTCGGCAGGTGTGTAGAGATAGCGCTCCTCCGGCTCGAGGTCCCAGCCGTAACGGAGGTCACCTGCCAGGATTTCCGGGATGGGCGGAAAGTCGTCGGGGTCGTCAACCCGACGCGCCGCCTCATCGATCGTGGCGGCCGCGGTGACCTGCGCCATGTCGTCAGGCTTGACGCGTTCGAAGGGCATTGAACCAGAGTGCCGTACTGGTTCCGCCGCCGCCATGCAATTTTTTCGGGAGCTGCTCGCGCAATACCGTGTTTGATTGCTCCGCTCGCTTCGCTGCGCTCCGCGCGGATCGCGCCTTGGAGCCCGCCTACTTCGTCGTCGCTCGCAGACGATAAGGCGTGTCTGCTCGTTCCCTCTACATTGCTCGCTCCGCTCGCTGAGGCTGGCGCTCGGTAGCCGCTGCCTTCCTTACTCGCTCGCAGACGAAAAGCGTGTCCGCTCGCTCGCTCTCCAGGACAGCGGCGCGCCAGCCTGGCTCAGCACGGCGGGGCGCGATCCGACGCTGCAGCTCGACCACATTCGAGACGGCATTTGGCGGTCGCATGATCCGGGGTGTTACAGTGACGCCGTGGCTGGCACTGAGCGCCGTTGGGCGCTGCTCCTCCTCCGCTGCCGCAGCGAGGCCCTCTAGGGCCGGCATCCTCGCTGCGGAGTCTGACGCGCTTCCGGTCCGCTCCCCATCTAGCAGCGAGGAATCATGTCAGACACCACTACGCCCACCCCCTCGGCAAGGGCAACGGCATCCTTCGGTACCAGAGTCCAATCCGTGCCGGTTCAGCAGCCCAGCCCGATGCCCTTCCACCGCTATCGGCCGTTCACGCCTATCGATCTTCCTGACCGGACGTGGCCGTCGAGTGTGATCACCAAGGCGCCACGATGGCTGTCGACCGACCTTCGTGATGGCAACCAGGCGCTGATCGACCCGATGACGCCGGCCCGTAAACACAAGATGTTCGATCTGCTGGTGGAAATGGGCTACAAGGAGATCGAGATCGGATTTCCTTCCGCCAGCCAGACCGACTTCGACTTCGTGCGGCAGCTCATCGAGCAGGACAAAATCCCAGACGATGTGACCGTTTCGGTGCTGACCCAGGCACGTGAAGATCTCATCGAGCGCACGGCGGAGTCCATAGTTGGTGCGAGGACGGCGACCATCCACATGTACAACGCCACCGCACCCCTGTTCCGCCGCGTGGTGTTCCATGTGGACAAGGCAGAATGCATCGCGCTCGCGACGCGTGGCACCGAGCTGGTGATGAAGTACGCCGAGCAGTATCTGGGCGACGTGGAGTTCGGCTACGAGTACTCGCCGGAGATCTTTACCGGCACCGAGATGGAGTTTGCGGTCGAGGTCTGCAATGCGGTCATGGACGTCTGGCAGCCATCGGACCGTCGTGAGATCATCTTGAACCTGCCGGCGACCGTTGAGATGGCGACGCCGAACGTCTACGCCGATCAGATCGAGTGGTTCAGCCGGCATGTGCGTAACCGGAAGCATGTCGCAATCTCGCTGCACCCGCACAATGACCGCGGCACGGCAACCGCGGCGACGGAACTGGCCATGATGGCCGGGGCCGACCGCGTCGAGGGCTGCCTGTTCGGCCACGGCGAGCGCACCGGCAACGTGGACTTGGTCACCTTGGGTATGAACCTGTTCTCACAAGGAATAGATCCCAAGATCGATTTCTCACACATCGACGAGATCCGTCGGACCGTTGAGTACTGCACCAATCTGCCGGTCCACCCGCGCCACCCTTACGCGGGCGATCTGGTCTACACCGCGTTTTCCGGCAGTCACCAAGACGCGATCAAGAAGGGCCTGGAGGACCTGGAGAAGCGGGCGCAGGAGCAGGGCATCGGCGTCCGCGAGATCGCCTGGCAGGCACCGTACCTGCCGATTGACCCCTTCGATGTCGGCCGCACGTACGAGGCGGTCATCCGGGTGAACTCCCAGTCCGGCAAGGGCGGGGTCGCCTACATCATGAAGTCCGAACACAATCTGGACCTGCCGCGCCGGTTGCAGATCGAGTTCTCGAAGGCAGTACAGACACACACGGACGCCGGTGGTGGTGAGGTGAGCGCGAGCCGGCTATGGGAGATCTTCCAGTTCGAGTACCTCGAGCCGGACACGCCGTTGCGCTTGGTGAGCGTCGCGACGACCTCGGCGGCGAACGGGCAAACCTCGCTCACCGCGCACATCGTGTCCAGCGGCTCGATACAGACGCTCGCTGGCGAAGGCAACGGTCCCGTCTCAGCGTTCGTCGACGCTATCTCCGCCCTCGGCCACCGGGTACGGGTGCTCGATTACACCGAGCATGCCTTGTCTGCGGGTGGCGACGCGCGCGCAGCAGCGTACGTGGAATGCGAGGTCGGCGAAGGCGAGAACAGTGTGGTCGTGTGGGGAGTGGGAATGGACGCAAACATCGTCAATGCCTCACTCAAAGCTGTGATCTCGGCTATCAACCGAGTCAGCTGAGGATCCACTTCCCACAACTAAGTGATGGAGATTCCCGCCCTACCTACCCGAGGGCGGGAATCTTCATCATCGGAAGCCGTTCGCCGCGGTACGAGCCGGAGCTGTCGGAGAGTAGATCCACGCCCGGAAGAACGGTCCAAGATCAACTGTGGTATGCGCCTGCGCCGCCGCCATCCATTCCTCGAGGGTGCGACTCCCAGGATCTTGAGCCCAATCCCTGGCCAGCTTGAAGAATGCCTGATCGCCCATCAACGTTGCGTAAGGCCTGCAGCGCCATCGGACCGCGTGCGTAGACCGCATCGAAGAGGTGGTTTCTGCCGGGGTCGATCATGGTGATCTTCCAGAAGGCATCGTCATCCTTGAGACGGTCGTACGCGCGATTCAACGAGTCGTTGGCCTTGCGACCTCCAGTCAGTTCCGCGGCTCCCCACTGGGCCCACGAAGCGTAACCCTCCGTCGTAAAGATGTCGTTCCATTGCCGCACGGTCACGTTGTCGCCGAACCACATGTGGGCCAGCTCGTGGTCGAGCAGCCCCGGCGCGAAGTTGCGGTTCAAGATCGATCTCGCCTCATAGACCGGCCGGGTCTGGGTCTCCAGCCCGCCGAACCACAGCCGGTGCGCCGGGACGACGCCGCCCAGCTCGGTAAAGGGGTAGGGACCGAACATCCTTTCCAGCGTCCGAATGCGCTCACCCGTGGTCATCAGCGCAGCGAGGGCCACCTTCCGTTGTTCGGGCGGGAGCTTGTCAGACACCGCGTAGACGTAGGGCAGGCCATGGTCGATGCCCTGCTTCAGTTCGTAATGGCCGATGGTCATGAAGTTCAGGTAGGTCGCCATCGGCTGCCGCGCGATCCAATGCCAGGTATCGAAGTCCTTCTCGTTGCCCGAGTCGGCTGACTCGAGCCGGCCTACGCTGATGGCTTGCATCCCTGCGGGCACCCGGATCGAGACGTCCATCAGGGCTGGATCCGACGGGTGGTCATTGGCCGGATACCACCACGCCGAGCTCTCTGGTTCCCCCGCGATGGTCCACTCACCGTCGGCGGCCGACCATGGCTGCACGTCGCCTTGCTTGTAATCCCCAGGCTTGCCCGAGTAGGCGACATCGACCTGGAAGGTGCTGCCGGCAGCGATCGGCTGCGCGGGCTTGACGTAAACGTCGGAGAAGCCTCGTGCGATGGCCTCCGCAGGCACACCATTGATGCTGACCTTGTTGGTGTGCAGGACGAGGTCGAAATAGAACGAATTGAGCTGCTGGGTGGCCCGGGCGCTGATGATCGTCGTACCCGTCAGGGTCTGGGTCCCGGGATCCCAGTTGATCATGATCTGGTACTTGGTTACGTCATAGCCGCTGTTGCCGGCCTGCGGGTAGTAAGGATCCCCAAGGCCCGGCTTCCCGTCTGTGGCGTTGGGATCCAGCGGGGGAGGAGTGCGTTGCGCTGCCGGGAACTTGTCGCAGCCGGGCGACCGTCCACGCGACGCCGAGCGGCGCCGCCATGACAGCCAGCAAGATCACCGGCATGATCACTGCGAGGACGTACGCGACCCGATGCGGTCGCTGCAGCATGGCGGCTGCGGCGGCGGAGGGGGTGGCGGCGCAGTGATGAACGGTTGTGACTCGTGCGGCGGAGCCCACCGCGGGTCAACGCTCGACATGCGCTAGAGATCTGAGGTTTCGGTCCAGGTGCCAGGCTACGAAAGCGGCGGTGATCCCACTCGCCTCCCGTGCCACATGATCAGCCACCTGCCGGGTATCACGCCAGCGGCCCTCCAGGAGTGCACCGAGCAACGCCAGTGTCTCCGGAGCAGGTCGCGCAGATCCCGCGGGACGGCATCGTTCGCAAACGGCACCGCCGATTGCGGGAGAGAATGCTCGATGCGGGCCGGCGAGACCACAGCGCGCGCAATCGGAGAAGGAGGGCGCGTAGCCGGCGATCGCCAGCGCCCGCAGCAGGTAGGAGTCCAAGATCAACGTCGGTGGGCGAGTGCCATCTGAGGTGCCCTGGTTGAGTGCGCGCAGGGCTCCGACAAGAAGTAGGTACTGCTGAACCGCGGGCTCGGACTCCTCGACCACGAGGCGCTCGGCCGTTTCCAGCATCACTTGACCCGCTGTATAGGCGGGATAGTTCTCGGTCAGTGGTTCACCGAAGGCATCCAGCGATTCGACCTGGGTGATCACGTCAAGTGTGTGCCCGACCGCGAGCTGCAAGTCAACGTGGGAGAAAGGTTCGAGCCGAGCGCCGAACTTGGAGGTCGTGCGCCGCACCCCTTTCGCTACCGCTCGAATCTTGCCGTGGCGCCGACTCAGCATGGTGATGATCCGATCGGCTTCGCCGAGCTTGTGCGTGCGAAGAACCACGGCTTCGTCGCGGTAGGTCGGCACCTCGATATTGTCCCTGACGTGGCCAAGCTTTCGAGGACAAGCATCGGCCGGCAAGCCGGCGGAGTTGGGCCGCGTGCGACCCCAGCGTCGCAAACCCAAGGCGAATGCGGTGCCAGTCGCCGGTCAGCCGCGGCCCCCGGCTCCGCATCCCAGCGGCGCCCGCCCTCCGCAGATAGCCCGGGATCGCCTCCCGACACACGTGGCGATCGTGATGGACGGCAATGGCCGCTGGGCGAAGGCGCGCAACCTGCCGCGGACCGAAGGTCACGCACGCGGAGAAGCGGCGCTGTTCGACGTGATCGAGGGGGCCATAGAGATCGGCGTCAAATACCTCTCGGCTTACGCCTTCTCCACCGAGAACTGGAACCGTTCGCCGGACGAGGTTCGCTGGCTGATGGGCTTCAATCGCGATGTGATCAGGAGGCGGCGGGACCAGCTTGATGCGATGGGCGTGCGCGTACGCTGGGCCGGCCGATCGCGGCGACTGTGGCGAAGCGTGATCAGCGAGCTGGAGGACGCCGAGCGCCGCACGGTGAGCAATGACGTCCTCACCCTGCAGTTCTGTGTGAACTACGGAGGCCGGGCCGAGATCGTGGACGCCGCGCGGAGAGTGGCCGAGCTGGCGGCAGAGGGTCGGCTCGATCCGCGCAAGCTCACCGAGGAGCGCTTCCGGCATTTCCTCGATGAACCTGACATCCCCGACGTCGACCTCTTCGTCCGCTCGTCGGGGGAGCAGCGCACCTCCAACTTCCTGCTGTGGCAGAGCGCGTACGCCGAGCTGGTGTTTCTTGATCGATTGTGGCCCGACTTCGACCGTCGTGATCTTTGGCGAGCGATCGAGGCGTACGCCCAACGCGACCGACGTTATGGCGGAGCGGCGCCGAATGTCGTGACCAACGATCGGCCTAGCACCTGAGAGCCAGATCCGCCGCCGCACTGGCTACAGCCCGGCGTTCTTGCCGAGCCAGGCTAGCGCCGGACCGACCGTCGGGGGTAGGTGCTGAAGTTGTGGCCGCCGCTCGGCAGCACGATTGTGCTCACGCCTGGGATGCCCCGCGCAGCGACGATCGCCTTTTGGGCATCGGCATAGTGCACGCCATCCCAGGACTCGCGATCACCCTTCGACGTGATGATCAACAGATGAACGGGATAGCTCAGTGTGTGCCTGATCAGCCACAGCGGAGAGTTTTCGTTGCGAAGCAACTGGCTGTGGTTGAACAGATTGCCGGTGGAATGGTCCTCCTCGGCGCCGAAGTAACCACCGATACTGACCGCCGCGACGAATGAGGTTGGGTGTCGTAACAGCATCTTGCTGGCACAGAACGCGCCCAGTACTCCATCCGATCGTCGACCAATGCGCGGGAGTAACGCGGAAATGCCTGATCACCGCCTCCTTCACGTCGGTGGCCAGCCAGGAGTCGGCCTGCGGACCTCGCGGAATGTCCGTGCATTCGGTATCTCGTGGCTGAGCGATAGACAGCGGCGGTATCACAGCGACGAATGGCTTGACTTGACCGGATTTGATCATCTGCATTGCGTTGCTGCCGAGGTCGAGGGTCTTGAAGATGCCCGCCGGCGTGCCGGGCTGGCCCGGGAACGCCATGAGCACCGGGATATTTCGTCCTCTGACGCGGCCACGGCGTCGTATCCCGGCGGCAACCAAACAAGCACCTGCTCGGTTGCTCCGGAGACCTTGCCGTGCACGGTCAGGATGCTGATTCTGCCTTGGCTGCCATCTGCTGGGACGAGCTCTCCGTTGTCGGTGACGGCAACCACGGCACCATGTTGGCCGTGTCCCAGAAGCTCATCCCATGAGTCGTAGAACAGGAAGGCGCGATTCAAGGCGATCCCAGCGGCAAGGACGGCGACGGCCTGGCAGGTGAGGATCAGGCCAATCCGCAACGCGGCGCCCCCAATCCGACCCGGAAGTCGCCGCCAAGCCAGCGCCAGCGCGATCGGCAGGACGACGGCGGCGATGATGAGCAGGAGCGTCAGAGGAGCCCCAGTCAGACTCACATTAATAGCACGGCTAACGAACTGGTTGCGTTCCTCGATCAGTCCTCGCTGAGCGTGTCTGGGTGCTACCAGGACATGTCTTGGGTGCCAGCAGGAAATGAGCCCGTCGCCTGAGGTGCAGCGGATTCGCTAACAGGTATCGCAGGTGCCGAAAATCTCCAGGTCATGGCTGATCTCCCGGAAGCCGTACTGTTCGGCGACCGCATTTGCCCAGCGTTCGACCGCAGGCCCCGAGACCTCGACCGTCCGACCGCAGATGCGGCAAACGAGATGGTGATGATGCCCGGTCGAGCAGCGGCGGTACGCAGTCTCACCGTCGCTGGTCCGGATCGCATCAAGATCGCCGGCATCGGTCATCAGTTGCAAGGTCCGATAGACCGTTGTCAGGCCAATGCGTTCGCCGTGATGTCGCAGGTCGTCATGAATTTGTTGTGCCGTTCGAAAGTCATGCCGATCGGACAGAATTTCTTCGACCGCGGCGCGTTGGCGAGTTCTACGCTGACCGCCCGACGGCTTGGCCCTCTCTGCTTTCGTCACGGGGCTGGTCGTCATCTGAGTGCTCCTTGGCGGGCCGGCCGGCTCAGTGCTCATCGTAATGATCCGCGTGGGCTGCATGCCGGTGACCTTCATGGATGAAATCGGTGTGATCGCCATGCTGTAGTGCTGGATGTCCGCATCCGGGTGCGTGGCGGTGCGGGTGGCCCTCGGTGACCGTATGCGGAGCCACCAACTCGTCGTCGTCGACCAGCTCTGGGAGCACAGCCGCGGCGCGGCGCCGCCGCAACAGGTACGAGATAGGCCAACTCAGCATGAAGATTGCGATGGCCAGCAGGACGATGAATGCACCGGGTGCCGCGTTCGCGTAGAAGGAGGCTGCCGCGCCACCGAGCGCTGTCACAACGCCGATAGCGATCGCACAGATGAGCGCAGCGGTGAAACCGCGTACCAGGTTGCGCGCTGCGGCTACGGGAACGACCATGAGTGCGCTCACTAGCAGTAGACCGACCGTCCGCATTGCCAGCGCGACCGTGATGGCGGCGAGGCTGACGACCGCAATGTGGTAGAAGCGCACGCGCAGACCCTGGGTCCGGGCGAACTCCTCGTCGGTGGATACGGCGTACAGCTGCGGTGCCAGCCCGAGGGTGATCACCAAGATCACGATCGCGAGCACAGCGATCAACTTCAAGTCGTTGGTCGTCACGGTGGTGAGGGACCCGAAGAGATACTGCGCCAGGCCTCCGGCACCAACGCCGGAGAGGCCGGACAGAAAGACGCCAGCGGCGAGGCCGCCGTAGAACAAGATCGCCAACCCGACGTCGCCCGTGGCCTTGCCATGCTGGCGAAGGACCTCGACGACCACCGCGCCCGCGACGCAGGCTACGACGGCGATAGGAATTGGTGTAGTGCCGGTCAGCAGCGCCAAGCCGACGCCGGCGAGCGCCACGTGTCCGAGGCCGTCGCCGAGAAGACTGAGTCGGCGCTGCACGATGTAGGTGCCTATAGCCGGCGCAATGAGCCCGGTAAGCAAAGCGGCGATCAGTGCGCGTTGCATGAATGGATAGGTCAAGATTTCGATCACGGCTCGATAGCACCGCCCAGCAAGCTCTCCGAGCCCGTGTCGTGATCATGGGGAGCGGACTGGTCGTGATCGAGATGTTCATGACCGCCCAACCATCGGTGGTGCTGGCCAAGATCGCCGAGCGCGCCGTCGTGGGCCACCCGGCCGTCGGTCAACACGACCGCACGGTCGATGAGGCTGCGGAGTGGGCCGACCTCGTGGAGCACCACCAGGGCGCTGGTGCCGGCCGACAACAGCCGGGCCAGCACTTCTGCCAGCGCTCGCTGATGTTCGAGGTCGACCCCCGAGGTGGGTTCGTCGAGCACGAGGAGATCCGGCTGACCTGCGAGGGCCCGGGCGATCAGGACGCGTTGCTGCTGCCCACCCGAGAGCGCCGCAATGTCGGTATTGAGCTGCTCAGACAACCCAACCAGCGCAGTGGCGTCGCGTACGGCGTCTCGATCAGCTCGGGACAATGGCCGGAAGTGTTTTCTGTGTGCCAGCCGTCCTGCCGCAACGATCTCTTTGACCTTCGACCCGCCGAGCAGCGCCGGTGAGCGCTGTGGGACGTAGCCGATGTGCGACCAATCGGCAAAGTCGCGCAGCGGCGTGCCGAACAGACGTACCGTCCCGCGCTCGTGGGGCAGCAGGCCGAGCAGCGTACGGACCAAGGTGGACTTTCCCGAGCCGTTGCCTCCCAACAATGCGACGGCCTCGCCGGCGCGTACGGATATGGTGACGCCGCGCAGCACAGGAAGCCCGCCCAGTTCGACCGTAAGGTCCTCGGCGGCCAGCACGGTATTGGCTTCTAGGAGCATCCTCCCGCCTTTCGCAGCGCCGCCAGGTTGGACGCCATGATCGAAAAGTAATCGTGTCCGCGGGATTGGTCGGTCAGGCCCTCGATGGGATCCAGAACGTCGGTAACGAGACCAAGATCACCAGCAATCGCCTTGGCCAGGGCCGGCGAGACGAGCGTCTCGGAGAAGATCGTGGTGAGCCCGTACTCCCGCGCCACGCGCTGCACCTCGGCAATCCGCGCCGGCGATGGCTCGGCATCAGGACTGAGACCGCTGATGGCGATCTGAGTCAGGTGGTATCGCTCAGCCAGATACCCGAAGGCAGCATGAGTGGTGATGAACTCCGTTCTCACACAGTGCGCCAATCCTGAGCGATAGGACCGGTCAAGCCCTCCCAGTTCCTGCTCGAGCGCTCTGGCGTTGTGCCGGTAGTCAGTCGGCATGATCGGGATCGATGATCACGAGCCGTGCCTCCACCGCGTCAGCGATCCGGGACACTGACGTCGGGTCCAGCCAGATATGCGGATCGAGAGCTGAATGATCATGACCGGCGCTCTCGCCATGACCAAGATCATCACTATTCGTCGTCAGCGGCCGCAGCGAGACGACTGTCGTGGTATCGATCACCTCCCGGTTCTCGCTCTGACCCGACTGCCTCGTCGACGTCCGGCTGGAAGCCCTTCTCATAGATCACCAGATTCGCCGTGGTCAGGCTGGCGACCTGCCGAGGCGTCAGCTCCAGGTCGTGTGGCTCGGCTCCGGGCTGGGTCAAGTTGACAACGGCGGCATGCTCGCCCGCCACGCGCTGGGCGATGAACTGCAACGGATAGAACGCGGCAACGATTCTCAACTGCCCGGGGGTACCTGTCGGCCTGCCCGCGGTTCCGGTGCCAGCGCATGCCGCTGCCAGCGAGCAACGAGAGCAGGCAGGCAACGACGCCGAGCCCTCGCCCACTAACCGACATGAGAACCATTTTCATTAAGCGTCGGCACGAAGTCAAATTTCGTGCGTCTAGGAATCGAGCGGCACCGCTCGCTGTATCAAATTTCCGACCGTTGCCGATATCCGACAGTCGGATGCTGCGGAGAGGGTCTAATGTCCGGCCGTGAGGATGGCTGCCGGTTCAGGGCAGCTGGGGAGTCGGCGCCGCCTCAGCTGCTCGGCTCAACAGTGGCGACGGCCTGGCCGTAACCGACTCGATGGAGGGCCTCGGTGATTTCCTCCAGGATCTTGGGGTCGTCGATCGTTGGCGGGATCGAGTACTGCTGATCGTCGGCGATTCGACGCATCGTGCCGCGGAGAATCTTGCCCGAGCGGGTCTTGGGTAGTCGTCCGACTATGACGGCGGTCTTGAAGGAAGCCACGGGCCCAATCCGATCCCGGACCAGTTGGACGGCTTCCCTCACGATGTGCTCCTCAGGACGATGGACATCCGCCTTGAGGACGAGCAAGCCGACCGGCACCTGACCCTTGAGCTCGTCGGCGACTCCGAAAACTGCGCACTCCGCTACGTCAGGGTGTGCGGCGAGGACCTCCTCGATCGCCCCCGTTGAGAGCCTGTGACCCGCGACATTGATGATGTCATCGGTACGCGCCATGACGAAGACATAGCCGCGCTCGTCAATGTAACCGGCATCAGCGGTCAGGTAATACCCCGGGAACGGATCCAGATAGGTGGCCCGGAAGCGCTCATCAGCCAGCCACAGCGTCGGCGAGGAACCGGGTGGCATGGGCAACTTCGCCACCAGTGCGCCCGTCTCACCATGAGGTAGCTCGGTACCATCGCCTCCCAGCACCCGGAGATCCCATCCCGGAGCGGCACGCGTCGGCGATCCGGGAACGACGGGCAGTCGCTCAATGCCGAGGCAATTTGCCACGATGGACCAGCCCGTCTCCGTCTGCCACCAGTGATCGATGACCGGCACGCCCAGCTTCTGCTCCGCCCACCGCAGCGTCTCAGGATCGCAGCGTTCCCCGGCGAGGAAGAGTGCACGGAAGCCACTCAAGTCGTAGCGCTCGATGTGTTTGCCTTCGGGGTCCTGTTGCCGGATGGCGCGAAAAGCCGTGGGAGCCGTGAAGAGCGTGCAGACGCCATGCTCTGCGATGACGCGCCAAAAGGCGCCAGCGTCGGGTGTGCCGACCGGCTTCCCTTCGTAGAGGACCGTGGTGCAGCCATGGAAGAGCGGGCCGTAGACGATGTAGGAGTGTCCGACGACCCACCCGATGTCGGATGCAGCCCAATACACCTCGCCCGGCTCGACATCGTAGATGTGCTTCATCGTCCACTCGAGCGCCACGGCGTGACCGCCGTTGTCCCGCACGATCCCCTTCGGCTGACCTGTCGTTCCCGACGTGTACAAGATGTAGAGCGGATCGGTGGCTGCGACAGGAACGCAATCAGCCGGCGCTGCGTTGGCCATGGCGTCCGCCCAGTCGATGTCCCGATCCGGGTCGAGGTCGGCCTCGAGCATGTCGCGTTGCAGGACGATGCAGCGTTCCGGCTTGGAGACAACCATCTCGATCGCGGCGTCGAGGAGCGGCTTGTACGGGACGACCCGCCCGACCTCGATTCCGCATGAGGCTGTGACAACGATCTTGGGCTTCGCGTGCTCGATCCGATTTGCCAGCTCGGCCGCGGCAAAGCCGCCGAAAACGACGGAATGGATCGCCCCGATGCGCGCACACGCAAGCATCGCCATGACCGCTTCCGGAACCATCGGCATGTAGATGATCACTCGGTCGCCGTACTCGACTCCCTGCTCGAGAAACGCACCCGCAAGTCTCGCAACCTCGTCGCGCAGCTCGCGATAAGTGAAGGACTTTGTCGTGTCGGTGACGGGGGAGTCGTAGATCAGCGCGACCTGGTCGGCACGCCCACGCTCGACGTGTCGATCAAGAGCGTTGTAGCAGGTGTTCAGGCTGCCGCCGCTGAACCAGCGATACATCGGTGCCCGCGAGTCGTCGAGCACCAGCTTCCAGGGTTCCACCCAATCGATTGCTGCAGCGGCTTCGGCCCAGAACTCTGCCCTCTGCTCGAGGGAGTGCCGGTAGACGTCGTCAAATCGGGACATGGCAGTCCTCCTTTTCGAGACCGTACGCCTTGCATGGGTGCCGGTCAAAGGTCCCGGACTATTTGGCTCCATGACGGTTTGACAGAGTGCACTCATGCCCAAGGACTACTTCGGCGAAAGCATTGCGAAGAACTACGACCAGTCAGCCGCAGACATGTTCGAGCCTGCGACAGTCGATCCGGTTGTCGGTTTTCTTGCCGACCTGGCCTTCGACAGATCCGCTCTGGAGTTCGGTATCGGTACGGGCCGGATTGCGCTGCCGCTCGCGCAACGTGGCATTCGCGTACATGGCATCGATCTATCGGAAGCGATGGTCACGAGACTGCAGGCTAAGCCGGGCACTGAGCAGATCGGCGTCACGATCGGTGATTTCGCCACGACCACCGTCGATGGGCTTTTCTCACTTGCCTATCTGGTCTTCAACACGATCATGAATCTGACAACGCAGGAGGAGCAGGTCGCCTGCTTCCAGAACGCGGCGGCTCACCTGAAGCCGGGTGGTTGCTTCGTGATCGAGGTGGGGGTGCCAGATCTTCAGCGGCTGCCACCCGGTGAAACCATCCGAGCATTCACAGTGAGCGATTCCAGGCTCGGATTCGATGAGTACGACATCGCGGCACAGGGTCTGATTTCCCATCATTATTGGATTGCCGATGGCAAGGTCGAGGTGTTCGCGCCGCCTTTCCGTTACGTATGGCCGGCAGAACTCGACCTGATGGCGCGGCTTGCCGGAATGTCGCTCCGGGAGCGCTGGGGTGGCTGGAAGCGCGAGCCCTTTACCAGCGAGAGCACGAGCCACGTCTCTGTCTGGCAGAAGGGATCTTCCGGGTAATGGGCGTGGGCGCTTTTACGCGAGGCTCAGCTCTCGCTCGGTCGTCTCGGTCAGCCGCTCGAGCAGATGATCAAACACGCACGCTCGGTCGAACTGCCGGGCGTGCTCACGTGCTCGCTCGGCCATCGTGGTTTGCTGCTCGCTCGGCATGGTGACCGCTAGGTCGAGTGCGTCAGCGATCGCTGCCGGACTACCGACCGGAACGATCATCGCGGTATCGCCGACGGCTTCTCCGATTCCTCCGGTGTTCGTGGTTATCACTGGCCCGCCGCCGGCGAGCATCTTCTCCACCAGCGCAATACCGAACGTCTCGACGAACTCTGGCCGCGGCTTGCTCGGCAGGACGAAGGCGGCGCAGCCTGCCATCAAATGCGGCTTCTCATCGTCGTCGACGTCGTCGAGAAAACTGATCCGGTCAGGCGTGCCCGTCGCGTCCGCCTGCTGGCGCAATTGGCGTGCCTCGGGCCCATTACCGGCGATCACCAGAGTCAGTTCCTTGCATGCGGGGCTGGCGGTGAAGCCGGTGATCAAGTCGTCGACGCCTTTGGCTCGCGCCAGCCTGGACAGGTAAAGCACGTAGCCATCGCGCATCAGGCCGCGCCGGTTGAGCACGTCGGCAGTTTTCTCTGCAGAAATGTGGAGATAGTCCGCGGTGTTGATCGCTGGGTAGGAGATCGCAACGCGCTGACGACATCGTTCGGCAAAGGACGTACCGTGCCGGGCGTCGATCTCCTCGGCCGAGGAGATGATCAACTCCTTGGTATAGCCCGACACCGCGACTGGCAGATCGCTGTCGAGATAGGCCGACAGCACCTGGGCGGCTGCGCCGAAGCGTCCGTCCCCGGCACATGATCGCACCACGTTGGTGACATCCGAGCCGACCGCTTCCGCGATAGTGAGAACCGGAACCGGCAGACCTGTGGAGCGCGCCACCCGCAGCGCGTCTGCGACGGCAAGTGTGTGCGGGCTGAGGTACAGCGACATGCAGACCGTCGGAACGCCATCGGTGAACAGCTCCACGAGGCGTCCGGTCATGCCAGCCAGGTGGCGCCCATCGAGTACCTTGTAGTCGCCGACGGGTTCCGGGCGTTCGACCTCGATGCCCTTGCTGTACGGGAGCACGCCGTCGAGTGGCTTCAACGGCAGGCCCGAAGCCTCCAGCAGGTCCAAGGGCCAGCTCACAATACGTACGTCGGTGAAGCCGCGTTGCAATGCGACCTCAGCCAGATTCCTTGCCTCGCCGGAATGGCCACAGATCACCGGGTCGGCTCGCACCACAATGACCAATCGACGTTGGCACCTGCCGCGTCCCGTAGTTTCGTTTTTCGCCGCTGTCATGATCGAATCTCCCCTCGGCTCAGCCTCGAGGCTGCGCGCCTGAATGATCATCTGTATCGATCCGCCGTTCACGTTCGGGCCGGGCCGGCCGCAGCAGCCGCGGGGGTTCCGGCATCGAGGTCTGACGCTGATGGCGGTCGGGTCGTGGTGCCCCATGCCGACGGCCGCGACCCGAGCTTGAGCCGTAGGTGACCGCCGCGATGCAGCTCGCGTGCGGCCAGCCAGGTTCGGTCGAGCGTTTCTCCGTTGAAGGTCGCTGACTGCACGTACTGCGCTGGTCCGCCCGCGTCAGGCTCGACGAAACCTGGGGCATCGACCACAAGCTCGTTGTCGGCCAAGGCAATCCGAGATTCGCCGAACGACGGGGCATTGATCAGATAGAGGCTCTGGCCCGCGATCGGGAAGAGACCGAGTGAGGCCCAGACGTACCACGAGCTCAAAGCCCCTGAATCGTCGTTGCCCGGCAACCCGCCGCGTCCCAGGCCGAACATGTTGTCGACGCCCGCGTGCACCACTTCTGCCGTAAGGTCCGGCCGGCCCGCGTAGTGATAGGCCCACGGCGCTTCCATGTCAGGTTCGTTGTTGAGTCCCTCAAAGCGGTTCAGCGCAAAGCCGGCGACAAGATCATCCGTGCTCGGATGTTCTGCTAGTTGCTTGACCGGATCGGCGCCGTAGCCGAAGAAGCGGTCAAGCAGCTCGATGAACGCGGCGTCGCCCCCAGCGAGGTCGATCCGCGCCTTCATGTCGTGCAGCATCCGGAACGAGTAGTTCCACCTGCCGCCCTCGTAGTAGGTCGAGTCGAGGAGCAGACCGTCTTGGGCGAATGCATTGACCCATAGGCCCGCGAGGCGCTCGAACTGCATGGCCAGCTTGTTGTCGCCGACGTATGAGGCCACCTTCGCGGTGCAGTGGTAGCCGAACGCCAAGTCGAGCGTGTGGGTAATAGGCTCGGCAACCCCGCGCAGCAGGTAGTCCTCGCCGTAGCTGCGGCGCAGGTCGGTATCCATGTGGCACAGCGCCCAGTCCCAGTCGATGCCTGGCACCCCGAGCTGACAGAGATCGGCCAGGAACGTGTGCGCCAGCGCGCTGGCCTGCCGGGTGAACCTGTCCGCACCCTTGGCCATCCGGTAGCCGATCGGAAGATTGCCCTCTTCCTCGCAGATGTACAGCAGGGCGTTGGCCAGCTCGACTGCACGAGCCGGGTACAGGGCGGTGATCAGCGGCAATTGGGTGCGGTAGATGTCCCACATCGTGCAGATGTCGAACACGAACGGTCCGTCGGTCGGCCACATAGGGCTTTCCTCGGGTGCGAAGCACGGCTTGATCAGCGAGTGATAGAGGGCAGTCGCGAAGATCGTTTGCCGCTTGGCGGAGGATGTCTCGATCTTGATCTTGTTGAGGTGCTGCCGCCACACCGTCGCCGTCTTCGCCCTCCGGCTGTCGAACGCGGCCCGGCCCGATCCGCAGTCGGAGTGCAGATTGCGCTTTGCTTGCTCCACGCCGCGCAGCGAGAAACCGAATCGCAGCTCCAGCACCTGACCGGGCTCGGTCGGGCCACGCCACATCAACCCGAACGGACGCAGCGTGGTG
This sequence comes from uncultured Actinomycetota bacterium, assembly GCA_963712625.1. Taxonomy (GTDB): domain Bacteria; phylum Actinomycetota; class Actinomycetes; order Propionibacteriales; family Propionibacteriaceae; genus Microlunatus. Next base: position 162,936 of record CAVQIU010000003.1, on the reverse strand, counting down.
GGCCGGATCCGGTCGAAGTCCAGGCGAGTGCCACCGGGCATCAGACGCCGGTCGTACCACAGCAGCTGCCGCCAGTCGCCGGCGTCGCACTCCAGATGCACGGCCAGCGGCGCGCCCTCGACCACGATCTCGGCTTGGGCGACGCCAGGACCCAGCGACTCGATGTGCGCCCGCAGCGGAACCGTCGCGCCGTACGGAATCGCGAGGCCACCCATCGAGAAATCGATCACTAGCCGCGCGTCCTTGTGCGCCGGAAAGGTGTAGCGATGAACGGCACTCTTGGGCCCGACAGTGAGCTCGCAGTGGATGCCCGAACTCAGCGTGGTCGCGTAATAACCCGGTTCCGCCCGTTCGTCGATCAGCTCCCAGGCGTTGCCCAGGTTGTCTAGTGGCTCCTCCATGGGCGTGACGCGGAAGTAGTTGTAGTACTTGCGGATCGCGCCGGTGCCGGACTGCTGGAAATGGGTGAATCCGGAGGCGATCTGAGTGTCGTAGAGCTGGGAAGGCACGCCCTCGGTGCTGAGCTGGTAAAGCCCGTAACCGGTCGGATAGGCGCCGGAGTACGCGCACGCCGAGACCATGCCGAATGGGTAAGTCGCACCCGGATGGGTATTGCCGACTTGTGGCTTGGGCCACCACCAGGTTTCGGCCAGACCCTGTGGGACAGGCAGATCTGTTACCGAGCTGCCAATGAACGGATCCACATGCTCGATCAAGGTCAGCCTCCTCGTTGCCCGGGCGGCGATTTCCCGACGCTAGGAGGAATGCATTTCAAACAGGTTTCGCTGGCATGACAGTTCGTGGATGTCCTCAGGCTCGCAGCGGATCCCGGCACGTTGCCAGCCCGTCGATGATCTTGCTTTGCCGGCGCACCTCGACCGAATCGAGGGCATACGCCTTTGCAGTAAAGAGACTTCTACGCTGAGGGCGATAACCTAGTGCGCTGGACTCCATCCCAGCCGGGGATGGCGCCGCTCAACGTCTGGAGAAACTCTTCGTGACCCCGACCAGCCGACTCGACAGTGTCATCAGTCTGTGCAAACGCCGTGGTTTCGTCTTCCCCGCAGGTGAGATCTACGGCGGGACCCGCTCGGCGTGGGACTACGGACCGCTCGGCGTTGAGCTCAAGGAGAACGTCAAGAAACAGTGGTGGCGATCGGTGGTCACCGAGCGCGAGGACATCGTCGGCCTGGATTCCTCGGTGATCTTGCCCCGCCGGGTGTGGGTGGCATCGGGGCATGTCAGCGCCTTCAATGACCCGCTGACCGAATGTCTGTCATGCCATCGACGCTTCCGGGCCGACCACCTCGAAGAGGACTTCGAGGCTCGGAAGGGCCGCAGGCCGACGGGTTTCGAGGAGATCGCCTGCCCGCATTGCGGCACCCGCGGGCAGTGGACCGAGCCGCGGGACTTCAACATGATGCTCAAGACCTATCTGGGCGCCGTCGAGGACGAGTCGGGTCTGCACTATCTGCGTCCGGAGACCGCGCAGGGCATCTTCGTCAATTTCGCGAACGTCGTTCAGGTAACGCGCAAGAAGCCACCTTTCGGCATCGGGCAGATCGGAAAGTCCTTCCGCAACGAGATCACCCCAGGCAACTTCATCTTCCGTACCCGCGAGTTCGAGCAGATGGAGATGGAGTTCTTCGTCAAGCCCGGCACCGACGAAGAGTGGCATCAGTACTGGATCGACGAGCGCACCCGCTGGTACACCGACCTGGGCATATCGCCCGAGAATCTGCGCCACTTCGAGCACCCGAAGGAAAAGCTTTCGCACTACTCGAAGCGAACTGTCGATATCGAGTATCGGTTCGGTTTCTCTGCTGGCCAATGGGGTGAGCTCGAGGGCATCGCCAACCGGACGGACTTCGACCTGTCCACCCACAGCAAGCATTCGGGTGTCGATCTGTCCTACTTCGACCCGGCGACCGGCGAACGGTACGTGCCGTATGTTGTCGAGCCGGCAGCTGGCCCGAACCGGGCAATGATGGCATTTCTGGTGGACGCGTACGACGAGGACGAGGCCCCCAACACCAAGGGTGGAGTCGACAAGCGGACCGTGCTGCGCCTCGATCCGCGGCTGGCGCCGGTGAAGGTGGCGGTGTTGCCGCTTTCGCGTAACGATGCCTTGTCTCCCAAGGCCCGGGATCTGTCAGCCCGGCTCCGGCAGTACTGGAACGTCGACTTCGACGATGCCCAGGCCATCGGCCGTCGCTACCGCCGTCAAGATGAGATCGGTACGCCATACTGCATCACCATCGATTTCGACACCCTCGACGACCAGGCCGTCACAGTCCGAGAGCGCGACTCGATGACCCAGGAGCGGGTGTCGGAGGACAAGGTGACCGAGTACCTCGCCCAGCGGCTCCTCGGTTGCTAACCACCACTCTGAGTCGCGCCGGCAGAGTCGGCGTTGAAGGTGGGGCCGATCGAGGTCGATCCGCCGGTGGTGCTGGCGCCCATGGCAGGCATTACGAATGCCGCATTTCGGCAGTTATGCAGAGAACAAACCGAATCGCGCCCCGCCGTGCTGAGGAGGAGCGAGCGGACACACTTTTCGTCAGCGAGCGACGACGTAGGTAGGCGGGCTCCAGTGCGATTCGCGCGAGCGGAGCGAGCAATCGAACAACTGCGCTGGGCTGTACGTCTGCGAGATGATCACCTCGCGCGGGCTCGTCGAGCGGGATCGCAAGACCTTGTCCATGCTGCAGTTCGACCCGGGGGAGCGGATCCGGTCGGTCCAGCTGTACGGCGTCGACCCAGCGATCATGGCGCAGGCAACAGAAATCTTGTGCAACGAGTACGGCGTCCATCATGTCGATCTGAACTTCGGCTGCCCCGTTCCCAAGGTCACTCGGAAGGGTGGCGGCGCGGCACTGCCCTACAAACGCGACCGGCTGGCGATGATCTTGACGGCTACGGTCCGCGCGGCCGCACCTTACGGCGTACCAGTGACGATCAAGACCCGGATCGGCATCGACCATGATCATCAGACTTTTCTCGATGCCGGCCGGATCGCCGAGGAGTCCGGTTGCGCGGCGATCTCCTTGCACGGCAGAACCGCACAGCAGGCGTACGCGGGCAACGCCGACTGGGACGCCATCGGTGTCCTGAAGAGACATGTGTCGATCCCAGTGCTGGGTAACGGCGATATCTGGGAGGCGGCGGATGCGCTCAGAATGGTCGGCGAGACCGGAGTCGACGGCGTGGTGATCGGCCGCGGCTGCCTCGGCCGGCCCTGGTTGTTCCGAGATCTGGCCGATGCTTTCGCCGGCCGTACGACCCAGACCCTCCCGAGCCTCGGCGAGGTGGGGAGCGTGCTGCGCAGGCATGCCGAGCTCCTCGTGGCCCTGTCGGATGAGCTGCACGGCTTGAGCGATCTTCGCAAGCACATGGCCTGGTATTTCAAGGGTTTCCCAGTCGGGGGCGATTTGCGGCACCGCTTGGGGATGGTTTCATCGCTGAGCGAACTCGACGGCCTGTTGTCCCAGCTCGATCCCGACGTGAGCTTCCCCACCTCCGAGCTGGGGTCACCACGTGGCCGACAGGGCGCGCCGCGCGCGAAGGTGGCGCTCCCGTACGGCTGGTTGAACGACATGTCCGGTCGCGATCTCGACCTGGAAGCTGCGGAGCTGGGCATCTCCGGTGGCTGACGAAGTCACTCCGCGCGCCAAGGCTTGGGCAGACACGATGGCCGGGCATCTCGACGGAAAAGTGGTACGTGCTCACCTGGGCACGGAGGCCCGACTCGGCGCGGGTCCCATCGTGCGCCGTGAACTTCGGGAGCAGCGCGAACGAGCAACACTCCGGACAGGCGCTGCCTTCGCCCAGGGTGCCGGACATCGGGCCATCGCGGAGGAACCCGATGATGAGCGCACCTGCTTCGAGCGTGATCGCGATCGGATCGTGCACTCCACCGCATTCCGCCGCCTGGCCGGCAAAACTCAGGTCGTCGTGTTTCCCAGCGATCACCAGCGCACTCGGCTGACTCACGCCATCGAAGTGGCTCAAGTGGCGACATCGATCGCTCGCGAAGTCGGGGTCAATGCGACGCTGGCGGAGGCGATCGCTCTCGGGCACGACTGTGGACATGGCCCTGGTGGGCACGCCAGCGAGGACGCCTTCGATGTCTTTATCCCCGAGGGATACGATCACGGGCCCTGGGGTGCTGACGTCGTGCTGCAGAGTCTCAACCTCTGCGCTGAGACGCTGGACGGGATACGCAACCACTCCTGGTCACGGCCACCTCCGCTACTGTGGAGGGCCATATCGTCAGCTGGGCCGACCGGATCGCGTACTGCGCCCACGACCTCGAGGACGCCATCCGTGCTGGGATCGTCGCTGTTGATGATCTTCCCGACGAGATTGTCGAGGTGTGCGGACGCACCCGGCGGGAGCAGCTGAACACTTTCGTCAGGGCGGTTGTGCGCGCAGCCGAGGAGCACGGTGAAGTGGGAATGCCATCGGACGAGGCTGGGGCTCTTGCGGCGCTGCGGGCGTTCAACTATGAGCACATCTACGTTCGGCCCGCTTCGCTGGCTCAGTCTCGTGCGGTCATCGAAGTGCTGCGTGCGCTGGTCGAGTACTACAGCGCGCGCCCGGATTCGATGCCTGACGGAACCGACGTGCAGCCTCAATCCGATGCCGCAGTCAGGGCAGCCGTGACGTACGTGGCTGGTATGACCGATAGATACGCGTTCGACATGGCGATACGCCACCTCGAGTGGCCGCCGGAGCGCCTGCCGCGCGGCATTGATCGCGACGCCTGATTCTGGCTAGCTCTGCAAGAAATCGGGCTCAGCCGCCGACCCGTCTTTGCTGCGATCTGTGGCCGATGGTTGGACCTCCAGGCACCAGAATGAGCCGGCGCTGCTGCGGGTCTGGCTCGTCCAAGATCAGATCCGGCTCGTGGAGGATGGTCGCATACATTTCGCGCCGACGGCGATCTGCTGGCTCGCGTTCGCGCCGTTAGAGCGTTTTGGTCCCTGGCTGCGCGGGGTCAAAGCCGGGCGGAGGGAGCGCGCAAGCCGGAGATCCACCCGGCATCCGGTGCCGGTTCTTGGCGATCAGGCGATAGACAGCGGCGGCTAGCTTGCGTACGAAGGGCAGATCCATCAGACGACCCGCGACTCCGTATGCACCGCCACGGAACGCGAGCCACTTGGCAAAAGCTGCGGCACCACCGTGGATTCCTCCGTCTGTGGCAACCCAGAGAGCCTCACGCTGGGCACGCTCCGCGGTTGTCCCGAGCGCGGCGAGATCGGTGAACTGCCATGGCACAAGCCGGGCGTTCGGGCCCCTTGCTCGGCGCAGACGAAGGGCCAGCCACTGTGCGCTGGAGGTGCAGAAGGCGCAGTCTCCATCAAAGATGAGCCACGGCACGTCTCGAACCTCCGCCTCCATGACCTTCAATCTAAGCGAGCCCTTTTGGAGTGAGGGCATCTCAACGTCTGGGCTGGAACATAGACTCCCGTCGGCCCGCCACAGCTCGGGAAGTAGCGGTGCGGCGTCGCCAAGATCACGGGCACAGCGGGCCAACGCCTGGCCGACATGCCGAGTGAACCGGCCCGGATGCTGATGCTTACCCTCTAGGTAGTGACGGTTACGAACGCGTAGCCCGGCAACGAGGTTGAGTCGCAGCTCTTCCTTACGTTCCCATGAACTTTTGATATTCAAAGATTGCTTCGCTTGGCTATGTAGTAGCGTCTTCTTGCCCCGTCGGTCACCTCGATCTTCTGCCCTGAGGACATAATCGGCCGGCGGGGTCCGCCACGCCGGAGGACGTTACCGCTTCACTGCAAGCAAGTACGAGATTCCCTCGCCAAGAAGCAGAGAGGCGGCCAGCGGACGGAGATCGCTGACGACGCAGCGAGTCAGGGCTGCGAGCCGCTCAAGGGGCGAAGATCGACGGCCGAGTCGGCGGCGCGTTTCAGTGCTTGCCGCAGATCCCGCAGGTCGGGAAGCCCGCCCGGCGTGGACCCGGTTCGGTAGATTCGGCAGTTCAGTCCGGCGGGCTGATAAGCCGCAGGGAACAGGTCCGCCCCTGCGGCCCGGAAGGTGGGTGACCCGGCAAACCCGTGCCGGGCGGCGTCTTCGGCGTCGGTGACAGTCAGCACCCGAATGTCACTCGGAAGACCCACGTCGGCCAGTGCAGTGCGCAGCAGATCCTCGGCAGCTTTCCGATGGGGACAGTCCGGCACCACCAGGAGCTCAATCTCCATCCACCCATGATGCCCGGGGCTGGAGCGTCAGTTGCCGCTTGTGATGGTCGAAGTGCTGGGTGCCGTAGTGGTAGACGTCGAGCACGCTCATGGTGGGGTGGAAGTAGGGGTCCCAGGCGGGCGGGAAGTGCATGATCAGGTTCAGGCTGTCGTCGGTTTCAACGGCGAACTTGCGCTGGAGGGCGTTGATGGTCCGGTCCATCAGGCGGGTCATCGCCGCAGGAGTGAGGAGCTGACCGCCGCCGACAGAGCCCAGGTAGTTGATCAGGTGGAACGGTCGCCGGAGGCTATTGAGGATGGCGGCGAACCGACGGCTCCAGCCGAGCCGGCCGAGAGTGTGGACCAGCGGCATCAGGCTGCGGACAATCAGGTAGCCGAACACCATGTGAAACAGCAGTTGCCGGTTGGTCCACCGCGTGCCGGCGGTCCGGCGACTCAGGTCCTCGGCCGAGGCCCGCTTGACCAGTTCGTCGAAGTCGAGGCGGGCTTGTTCCATCTCCTGCTGTATTCCAGCTCGCTGCATGGCCACTGCCTCCTGCTCACACGGCAGAACTCAGCTCGCACTGTCTGATCCCATTGGGGGCCTGATGCCGGATCTTAGCCGTCTGCGTCGAGATGGTGACCGAACGGAAAGACCCACCGGAAGGTGCTCAAGAGGGGGCGGTGGCACCAGCAATCAGTCGCGCAGCCGCAGCGAACGGCACCCATGCCCTCGACAAACCGGCCGATGACGGCGAACAGTAGATACAAGCCGACCGCGTAACCGGTCACCCGTCGTAGCATGTCGCCTCTCCTCTGCAGTGCAGCATCAGATCTTGCTGTTCAGTATGGATCGGACTGTCGAAGCAGTCCATTCCGGGTGAAGATCTGCAGTCATGTCCTTGAGCCGCTCACAGTACCAAGATCAACAGCTAAGGACCGGAGATGCGTGTCGCACCCAGTTGACCGCCAGTTACCAACTCGTCACAACATGGAGAACACGGCACTGTCGCCGGGGGCAAGTAGATGGCGTTGCGGCGTGGGAACAAGGCAAATGGCTGATCTGGCTGAGCTTGAGGATTGGCTTGAGGGCATCCGCGCGGCAGCGCACAATGCACAGGAGGGCAGCTTCTCGCATTTACGCCTCGTCCGCGGGCCCGCGCTCGCCTAGTGAAGCTGTAGCTGTTCCACTGTCGACCTGCTTCCGGTGCCATCCGTCCAGCGAAGCGTTACGCGGAACCGCCTTGTCACGTTCGGGTCATCGTCAGCATCCACGCTGCTGGCCCGTTCTGGTCCGAGCGTGGCCGCCAATTCATGCCAGTGCGACGTGTCTGGTGGCGGGAGGCCGTCGTCCGCGTCGAGATAGCTGAGTGAGATCTCGCTCGCCACATGAGGTCCTTGGTTGTGTAGCACGATCTGCGGAGGATGGGGTCGTACCCAGATCGTGGTGACGCGCAAGTCCGCCCGCGCCGCCTCCTCATCTTCTTTCCGTCGACGTTCCAGCTCGTTGTTGCGGCGATCTTGGTCAAGGCTTAGCTGTGCTTTGGCCGCTGCTGCTTGCTGCTTTGCAGCGTCGGCTTGCGCTTTAGCTGCTCGGGCCGCGTGGCGGGTGTACCACACCGAGAGGAGGCTGAGCAGCAGGGCAATAACGGCGACGATCAAGCTGACTTCCACGAGCGCACCGTATGCCTTTCAGCGTTGTGTCGGAACGCGGCTCCTGTTGCCAGTCCGGATTGTCGCGGGCGGTGTCTGCAAGGACTGCCGGGAGCATCGGCGCGTCACGATGGCCAAGAACGGGCTCTAAGGGAGCCGCAGGCTGCCTTCCAAGCCCGACCTGGACTGCCCTTTCTGCAAGAGCCGCGCCTACTTCGCGTGATACTGCCGCCTTTTGTATCCCGATGTTTCGAATGCATCCAGGGTGACGAGGGCGGGCGGATTCAACGCTCAGAAGGCCCGCTGATGACCTCAGATGAACCCGATGTTGCCCGGCCTCTGTGACATAGACTCCCGTCCGTGGGCGGGCGGATCAATGAGGAAGACATCGCCGCCGTACGCGATAGGGCACGGATCGAGGAAATAGTCGGCTCCTACGTCACCCTCCGCAGCGCGGGCGGGACGATGAAGGGCTTGTGCCCTTTTCATGATGAGAAGACCCCGAGTTTTCAGGTCACCCCTGCGCGCGGGTACTGGTACTGCTTTGGTGCCTGCGCGGAGGGCGGGGACGTCATCGACTTCATGCGCAAGATCGACAACTTGAGCTTCGTCGAGGCGGTAGAGCGGCTGGCCGATCGAGTCGGCATTCAGCTGCGCTACACCGACGACTCGGGCCCGCGGCTGGCGCCGGGAGCGCGTATCCGGTCGGCCGAAGCTCTCCGACTCGCTGCTGAGTTCTACGCGGAGCAGCTCAGCAGTCCGGAGGCTGTCATCGCTAGGCAATTCTTGGACGAGCGAGGCTTCGACCGCGAGGCAGCGGAGCGGTTCCAGGTCGGTTTCGCGCCGCGAGACGGCCGCGCGTTGATGCGCCATCTTCGTGGCCGCGGATTCAGCGACGTGGAGCTCGTGTCGGCTGGACTAGCGCGCGAGTCCGGCTGGGATTTCTTCCAGGGGCGGTCAGTGTGGCCGATCCGCGACTCGGGGCGGCAGGTCTTGGGCTTCGGAGCTCGCCGGCTCTCCGATGACGACCGCATCCCGGCCAAGTACATCAACACTCCGGAAACCCTTTTGTACAAGAAGTCTCATGTGCTCTACGGGCTGGAACTTGCTCGCAGCGCGATCAGCAAGAAGAGCCAAGCGGTCGTGGTGGAGGGCTATACCGACGTCATGGCAGCTCACCTGTCCGGAGTCGACACCGCGGTCGCTTCGTGCGGGACAGCCTTCGGCGATGATCATGCTCGGTTGCTACAGCGGTTGATGGGCAATCATGATGCGTTCCACGGGGAAGTGATCTTCACCTTCGATGGCGATGAGGCGGGCCAGGCCGCTGCACTGAAAGTGTTCGACGGTGATCAGAACTTTGTCACCCAAACGTATGTGGCGATCGAGCCGACGGGTCTCGACCCATGCGACCTGAGACTTCAGCGCGGAGAGGCGGCGGTCCGAGAGCTCGTTGCCCGCCGCGTGCCGCTGTACCGCTTTGTGATGAATAACCTGCTCAAGCAACATGATCTTGATCGTGCTGACGGCCGGGTGGCCGCGCTCCGAGCAGCGGCTCCGCTCGTAGCGAGCATCAGGGACACTGCGTTGGTGTCGGGCTATGCCCGTGAGCTCGCAGGTTTGCTCGGTATGGAGATCGATGAGGTACGCGCCGAGGTGATGCGTGCAGCCGCAAAGTCACGCCGTCGGCCGGCATTGAGCGGGCGGACGACCGCTGATCCACATCCTCTGGCGGACCCGGAAGCCCCCCCGGCACTTCCGCTACTGCCCAGCCCGAATGATCGATTGCTCACCACGGAGCGGCAGACAGCAAAGCTGCTGATCCAGAATCCGGATCTGTTCCGAGATGCGTGGGACGGGCTGACCACGGCCGATTTCACCCATCCCGCGTACGCGGCCGTCTTCACTGCGGTAGAAAAGGCAGCGGTAGAGCTCGGAGGCGCGCGAGTCACCGCGGACACCAAGTGGGTCCATCGGGTGTCTGAGGCCTGCGAGGCCGATGAGATTCGCTCACTGGTGGCATCGTTGGCCGTCGAGCCACTGCCGGTGCATGGCGAGGTGACCACGCGCTACGTGGTCGCCACCTCGGCCGCGCTCCAGCTGCTCACCGTGATGCGTACGATCGCGGCCCTGAAGTCCAAGCTGCAGCGTACGAACCCCGTCGAAGAACAGCACAAGTACAACCAGATGTTCTCTCAGCTTGTGGTGCTGGAGGCGCGGCGCAAGGCACTGCACACCCGCAGCATCGGCGCCGACGACTGACCTCACCTTGGACTTCCCGGACATCCCGCGTTGCGACAACGACATGAAGGCCCTGTCACCATAAAGATCGTGCGCGATTGACTTGTGTGTTCGCACGTCGATCGCGCACGATCTGTATTGGCTCGTTCCGGCTAGCTGAGAGCTGGCGGCCCGGCCATCAGGTTATCCACAGATTTGCCGCAACTAGGTGTTGCGAGCGGTGCTGGTTGCCGCACAGTGTCGGCATGACTGACACCGACGACGATGAAACGGCCGAGACACTCCTGACGCGCACCGAGGTTGTCGCGCTACAGCGCGTGATCGAGGCTGGGCTGCTGGCACGAGACGCTCGAGCCTCGGGCGCTGGCTTCGCCGATGCGACCGATCAGGAACTGAGGATCCTCGAAGACCGCGGCGAGAGCGCCCGGCAGCGCTTCATCCAAGCCAACCTTGGGCTTGTCGGGATGGTCAGTCGGCAATACGCGGCGCGCTCCCAGCTTCCGGATGCAGAACTTTTCCAAGAAGGGTGCGTCGGCTTGATCACCGCGGTGGAGCGGTTTGACCATGCGCGAGGCTACCGGTTCTCGACCTATGCGCTGTTTTGGATACGCGCCTTTGTCGGCGCGGCGACCGCCAAACTTCTTGGGGCGATGAACCTGCCGACCAGCCGGGCCGAGCAGCTGCGCGCGGCGCATGGACTGGAGGCTGAGCTCAGCCAGAGCCTGGGCCGTCCCCCCACCCTGCGAGAGATGGCTGACGCCCTGGGCCGCAGCGAAGATTGGACGGCGAACCTGCTCATCCACCAGCGTCCACGGTCGCTCGAGCTTGTCGACGGCCCCACGCTGGACCGCCTACACGCTCGTGATGAGCTGGATGCGATTCTCACGGAGCCGCTGCCAGTGCGGGACTTGCTGCTCCGCCTGGGCGACCTGGATCGGCGCGTTCTGGAGCTTCGCCTCGGCTTTGCCGACGGCGAGCCCCGGTCGTACGCGCACACGGCTCGGATGCTTCAGATCTCGGTGACGCGGGTTCGCCGTATTGAGTCGCGGGCTCTGGAGACGCTGCGCGGATTCTGTCCACAGCAGGCATCGGCTCAGCTCTGACATCCTCGAGCACAATGGGCCGCGTGGGAAACGAGAAGGGACGCGGCGCAGCCTGGTGGTCCCGAAGCCGTGGATTGCCGGACGCGGCCTACAAGTCCTGGAAGGCATCGCTCGCTGCCCAACCTGCCCAACCGATGCGAATCCTGGCCTGGGCTCGGACATCGGCCGGGTTCTGCATCGCCAGCCCGGCCACCTTGTCGTACGGCGATCAGCAAGGCTGGAAGCATGTCGGCTGGCATGAGATTGAACGCGGCGGCTGGAATGCCGAGCTGCAGAAGCTGACGTGGGTGCACTATGCGCTGCCCGGCGCATTGCCCGCGCGCGGCTCATTGGAGTTGACCGATCCCGGTCGCTTTCCGGAGTTATTTCGGGAACGCATTCAGGCAACCATTGCCGTCGAGAGGTTCGTCCCGCTGGCTGGTGAGCGGGGAGTGATCATCGCGGCACGTCGTGATCTGGGCGGCAGCGGGGCCGTGGCCTGGCACGGAACGCTGACTCGCGGACTGAGTTGGCAGACCACCGGCGTACGGGACGCTGTTGATCAAGCAATGGAGCTGGTGAGAGCGGAATACGACGTAGGCTGACCTGGCTGCTAAGGTACGTAGCCGCGTGGTTGTCAGTCCCCTGTAGCTCAATTGGCAGAGCATTCGGCTGTTAACCGAAGGGTTGTTGGTTCGAGTCCAACCGGGGGAGCGTTGATCGGAGCCTTAGCCCGCCGCTTCGCTCGCGGCGACCGTCGGCGTTGAGCTCTCAAGATCGTCAAGGAACGTGTTCGCCCACTTGTAGATGTCATTCTCGACAACTTGGCGGCGCATCACCTTCATCCGTCGAGCCTTGTTCTGTGGCGCATCATTCATGGCTTGCACCAGTCGATCCTTGAGGCCATCGATGTCGTGAGGATTGACCAGATACGCCTGCCGCAGCTCACGCGCCGCGCCGGTGAACTCGCTGAGCACGAGTGCGCCGTCGTCTCGCTGGCGGCATGCGACGTATTCCTTGGCTACCAGGTTCATGCCGTCCCGCAGCGGCGTGACCAGCATGACGTCCGCCGCGCGGTAGATCGCGGCCATCTCGATCCGCGGGTATGAGTTGTGGAGGTAAGTGATGGGTGGCCGGCCAATGCGCGAACTGTCGCCATTGATGCGGCCGACCAGCCGGTCGATGTCGTCCCTGAGCTGCCGGTAGAGATCGACGCGCTCACGAGAGGGAATGGCCAGCTGGAGCATCACTGCCTCGTCGGGGTCGATCCTTCCATCGGCGATTAGTTCGCCGAAGGCCTGGATCCGTTCCAAAATCCCCTTTGTGTAGTCCAAGCGGTCTACGCCGAGGAACATCACACGGGGGTCACCGAGATCCTGACGGACCTGAGCTGCACGCTCGGTGGCATCTTCGGAGGCTGCCAGCTGGTTGAAGCTCCGAGCATCGATCGCGATGGGATACGCCCGCGCCAGCACCTCGCGGCCGTCAGGCATCCGGATGCGATCTCGCATGGTCTCCAGGCCAAGCCGTTGACGCACGAGTCGGACAAAGTTCTGGGCACCCCCTGGCAGCTGAAAACCGACCAGATCCGCACCCAGGAGTCCCTCAAGGATCTGCTGCCGCCATGGAAGTTGGACGAAGAGCTCGGCGGGGGGAAACGGAATATGGAGGAAGAAACCGATCCTCAGGTCGGGTCGCAGACGGCGCAGCATTTGCGGAACCAGCTGCAGTTGGTAGTCCTGAATCCATACCAAAGCGCTCTCCGCCGCCACCTCTGCCGTACGGTCAGCGAACCGCTGATTGACCGTGACGTAGGTATCCCACCATTCGCGGCGGAATTGAGGCGTAGCGATGGCATCGTGATAGAGCGGCCACAGCGTCCCATTGGAGAAACCCTCGTAGTACTCCGCGACCTCGTCTGATGAGAGCTGAACTGGAACCAGCTCCAGCTCGTCGTCTTCGAACGGCTCCAGCTCCTCGTCAGCTGCGCCATGCCACCCGACCCAGGCGCCGCGGCGCTTATGCATGATCGGCTCGAACGCGGTGACCAGTCCGCCAGGAGACGGCCGCCAGTCTGCGGTGCCGTCGGGAAGTTCGATTCGGTCGACCGGAAGTCTGTTCGCCACGACGACGAAGGAGGCTGGCTCGAGCTTCCACTGCTTGCGCTTCTGACTCACGAACGTCGTGACCTCCCTACGGCGTTGTCCTCGACCTTAACTGCACCCTGCGGTTGCGGGCCAGCGACCACCTGGCGCGACAAGACGACACGAGGTGCCACAGCCGGGCCTACATGTACCCGCATAGGGATATGGCTAACGCGGCACGATGTCTGCCAGGCTCGCCTTATGAGCCTTCCCGAACCGCGACCGGCCACAGCGGCTGAGGTGCTGGAAGCCATTGTGAGCTCGCCGTCTCAAACGCTTATCGCGACGGATTTCGACGGCACCCTGGCACCGATCGTCGACGACCCGGAGCAGGCGTACGCGGATCCGGACGCGGTAGCGGCACTGGGTCGGCTCGGCGAACGTGTCGGTGCCGTCGCGGTGATCACCGGTCGACCGGTGCGTATGGCAGTTCGCCTGGGCCGCTTTCAGGAGGTGGCCGGCTTGCACTCGTTGATCGTTTTGGGCCAGTACGGCGTAGAGCGCTGGAACGCGGCCGACAATGAATACCTGCTGCCGCCGGATCCGCCGCAGATCAAAGCAGTCGTAGAGGAGCTGCCGGAGCTCTTGCACTCACTTGACCTCGCAGCGGCCAGGGTCGAGGACAAGGGTCGGGCGATCGCCGTGCATACCCGCTCGCTACCTGATCCGAAGGCGGCGCTTGCCAAACTTGCGGATCCCCTTCGTGATCTTGCCGGTAGTCACGGGCTGGCAGTGGAACCGGGCAAGAATGTGTGGGAGATCCGTGCGCCTGGGGTGGACAAAGGCGCAACGTTGCGTGCCGTCGTTGCTGAAACCGGTGCACGCCAGGTGATCTTCGCCGGAGATGATCTTGGCGATCTGCCGGCTTTCCAAGCGGTTCGGGATCTGGCGGCGGCCGGCGTGGTCGGGTTGCTCGTGTGTTCCGCATCAACTGAGGAAGACGCCCTCGCCGACCTATCCGACGTGATCGTTGACGGGCCGAGGGGACTCGCGGCGTGGCTGAACGAACTCGCTGAACGGCTCGATGTGGACTGAGAGGACTACCTGTCGACCGACGCAGGGCGCGCATGAACGCCCATACTGGAGAGGCAATGAGCGGCTCACCTGCGGTCACCGCTAGCTCCACCACCGTCGATGAGCCGCCTGAACAGCGGCGGACGCTCGCAGTTCTCTTGCTGGCACAGATCTTGAGCGGTGCTGGCCTCGCCGCCGGCATCACCGTTGGCGCACTGCTCGCCGAGCAGATGTTGGGTTCCAGCCGTTTGTCCGGGCTGCCCACCGTCTTCTTCACGATCGGTCGGCTGCTGCGGCCGTCGGCCTGGGTCGACTTAGCCAGCGTTACGGCCGGCGCGCGGGTTTGAGCGCTGGCTATCTCACCGGTGCCGTGGGCAGTTCAGGAGTGGTTCTCGCGGCTTACCTCGGCAACGTTGTGTTGCTCTTTGCATGCTGCTGGGCTGATTGCCGCATGGACACCTGTCGATTCGGTGGCCATGCTCGTGTTGGCCCTCGTGCTGCTCGGGCTGGGATGGAACCTTGGCCTGGTCAGCGGTACAACGCTGGTTACCGACGCCGTGCCGTTGGCTACGCGCGCGCACCCAGGGCGTAGTCGATCTTGGCATCGCATTGGCGGGTGCGACCGCCGGGCTTAGCTCCGGGCTGATCTTCGCAGCAACGAGTTACGCCACCCTTACGCTCGCCGGCGGCCTACTCGCCTTGGTGATCATCCCGATTGCCGCCGTCGCCCGAGCTGCCCCCGGCGTGCCTGGCGCGCAGACCTGAGAGGTCCACGGTGCAGAGCTCGCAGCGCAGTGGGATGGCGGACCCGAGTGAATGTCGCGCGGCCCCCTGCACGTCAGGGCTTCACCCGGTCTTCGAGCAGGGCATTGCTGACCCACCGAATCAAGCAATTCTCTGCTGTTGTTGCATTAGGCATGAAGAAGATCGGGTTCCTGTCGTTTGGCCACTGGACGTCGCAGCCACAGTCACAGACACGCTCGGCCTCGGATGCACTGCTCCAGTCCATTGATCTTGCTATCGCGGCCGAGGAGGTCGGGGCCGACGGCGCGTACTTCCGGGTGCATCACTTTGCGCGCCAGTTGTCCTCTCCATTTCCGCTCCTCGCCGCCATCGGGGCGAGGACAAGCCGGATCGAGATCGGGACCGGCAGTGATTGACATGCGTTATGAGAACCCGCTCTATATGGCCGAGGACGCCGGCGCGGCCGACCTGATCTCCGGCGGGCGGCTGCAGCTGGGCATCAGCCGGGGGTCACCAGAGCAAGTGATCGACGGCTTTCGCTATTTCGGGTACGAGCCTGCCGAGGGATCCGACGACGCGACTATGGCCCGTGAGCACGCTGCGGTCTTCCTCGAAGTGATCAACGGAGAGGGTTTCGCGCAGCCGAACCCGCGGCCGATGTTCCCGAACCCGCCCGGCCTGCTGCGGGTGGAACCGCATTCGGCGGGGCTTCGCGACCGCATCTGGTGGGGGGCGGGAACCCGAAAGACCGCCGAGTGGACTGCTGAGCAGGGCTTGAACCTGATGAGCTCGACGCTGCTCACCGAGGACACCGGGGTTCCATTTCACCAGCTCCAGGCTGAGCAGATCCAACGGTTCCATGACGCGTGGGAGGCCGCCGGCCATCAACGTGAACCGCGAGTCTCGGTCAGCCGCAGTATCTTCCCAGTCGTGACCGATCTGGACCGAGCGTATTTCGGTGACGCGAGTGGTAGCCAGGACCAGGTCGGCTACCTGGACGGCGGCGTGGCTCGATTCGGCAAGACATACGCCGGGGAGCCGGATCAACTCGTCAAGGAACTTGCCGAGGACGAGGCAATCGCGGCCGCCGACACGTTACTTCTCACAGTTCCGAACCAGCTCGGTGTTGACTACAACGCCCATGTCATCGAGAGCGTGGTGCGCCATGTCGCGCCGGAGCTTGGCTGGCACTGAGGCCGGAGCTCGACAATGCGTCGGCTCAGTTGTTTATGCCCACGAGGACAGGTTGTGTCGTAGTATCGCGCCGCGTGAAGCGCTTCGCCCTGGGCCCGCTGACCGTGCTCATTGCCACGCTGTGCTCCGCTTGCCTGACCAGCACCGCCGGAAGCCCCGACGACAACCCTCCACCTAGCGCCACCGCCCAGCCGTCGACCATGTCGACTGGCGGAGGGGAGCCGTCCAGTGGTGGTGGGAGCCCATCGACTGCCGGAGCGACCCATCGACTGCCGGAGCGAGGCCGTCGACAGGCGGAGTGAAGCCCAAACGGGAGACGCTCGCGTTTGGCAAGTCTTACGCATGGGACGACGGGGTAATTGTGACCGTTGGAAAGCCGAAGGAGTTCGAACCGAGCAAGTGGGCAGTTGTGGAAAAGTCAAAGCGCTACGTGAAGTTCACCGTGACCGTTGTGAACAAGTCGGACAGACCCGTCGACATCGGACGGACATACATCAGCGTTCAGTCTCGCAACAAAGAGGAGGACCAACTCTTCGACTCCGTGAGCGGTCTCAAGGGAGTTCCCGACACGAAAGTGCTGAAGGGTCGAGCGTCGGAGTTCAACGTCGGATTTGGCGTCGCGGATCCGAAGGATGTCTCCATGGAAGTCGCTCTCCATGACGACGTCAAGCGACCAGGTCTCCACTACTCCAGCTAGGGCGGCCAGGCTCGAACCGCGACTCAAGGATCATGAGGTTCGGGCCCGAAGCTGGGCGACTTGGCAGCGGCAGGGAGCCCGCCGCGATGCCAGGTGCGGCACTGTAGAGACAAACGTGGAAGGGAGACTCGCATGAAGCTGCGCTGGATCGACTCCAACGGAATGAGCGTGCGCGACCTTGCCGAGCTATCGGCTCTGCGGAAGCGCTCTGACGGGTTCGTTTGGCTCGACATTCCGGAGTGGAGCGACGAAGCCGACGCGATCCTGTCGAATGAGTTTCACTTTCATCCCATGGCAATTGCCGAAAGCAGGAGCCGTAGCCACGTTCCTCGAGTCCATGTGTATCCGCGGCACGCGTTCATCGTCGTGCACGCACCTGAGATCGGCGCTGCAGGCCACGTGCACTATCTCGAGTTGGATCAATTCATCGCCGAGGACTTCCTGGTCACCGTCCATGGCCCTATCAGCCCCAAGGTCTCGTTACAGGTGGCACTGCGCGAGACCGAGGCGGTCGCCGCCAGGATGGAGAGCGGGCGGTTGCATCCCAGCTCGCCGTTCGACCTGACGTACGCGATCGTTTCCTCGATCGCACGCCGGGAAGCCGAGATGGTGGCCGAGATCGCGCGCGAGGTCGGCTTGATGGAGCAGCGGGTCATGGCCGATGTGAATGAGGACCCGCAGAAATTCCTCAGCGAGTTGTTCGCTGCCCGGCATGAGTTGTTGACGATCATGACCATGGCCGAACAGGGGCGCGAGATCTATCGGCGGGCGATCAAGCTGACCACGTTTGCACCGCCCGAGGGGCTGGAGCGGATGAAAGACGTGCTCGACCAGTACGAGAGTGTCGCTCGCATCAGTGAGGCCCAGACGCGGTTTCAGCAGGGCGTCACAGAGTTCTATCGTGCGCGTACCGACACCAAGATGACGATTGCCGCCGAGCGGCTGGCTGTGATCGCGGCTATCACGCTCCCTATTACGTCGCTCTCATCAGTGCTTGGCATGAATGTCATCGTCAACGATTCCACCAGATGGATACCGCTGATCATCTTGTGTTTGATCATGCTGGCTATTTCGTTGGTCTTGCTGCGCTGGACCAAAAAACTGGGCTGGTGGTGACGTGCCGACTAGGAGAAGCAAAGTGGCCGCTGACCAAGATCACGTACAAAGGCCGACTGCAAGCCCTGGCCAGTTACAGCGGCCGAATGTCGAGCCAACACACGTAGAGCCGCCGGAAATCACACAGCCTTGCTGCGCCTGTGGTACATCCCCGCCACGATAGAGACGCCGACCGCGGCCAGCGCAACCTGAATAATCAACTCGATCCAGTCAATGCCGCGTGTCGCGGCAACCCCGAGTGCGGAGGCGATGAGCGTGCCGACCAGGGCCGCGACGACGCCTACCACGAGCGTGAGCCAGAGCGGAATATTTTGCCTGCCCGGCGCCACAATCCGGCCCAAGATACCGATGATCAACCCGATGATCAGAGCGGTGATGATCCCAGTTATCTCCATCGCAGAAGACCTCCGCCAATTCAGCGTTTATTTTGCGCCAACGCGCCCTGTTCAGATTACCCAGTGGGTGCTAACAGCCGTGCCGGAAGACCGACAAACCGCGAACCAGGGCTCACCTGACTCAACAGCGTTGCGGCTCCTCGTCATGACAGCTGCTGCCGCGCCTGCTAAACCGCTGTAGTGACGCGTAAGTAGGGCGGGCGGGACTCGAACCCGCGACCCAAGGATTATCAGCACTCTGGGCCTGAGCGCTTTGCGGCTGGGCGTGATGAGCGGCGGATATCCGAGCGTCATGCGCCGAATACTTCCCCGTTGGGAAGACGCGAAAATCAAGATCAATAGCGTGACCGCATAAGCGGCTGAGCGCCCCTTCAGGTACCCGGGGGAGCGGTAGGCTCCCCTGCCATGACCTTCAGCGAGGCCATGGAACACGTGGCGCAAGTGTTCGAGGCGATCGGCGCGCTCGTGCTGCTGGTTGGGCTGTTGTTCTGTTTCACGCTTGCGATCCGTGCCTTCCGTCGATCGGGCGACGGTCGTCGGGCGTACCAAGTGCTGCGCGAGTCCTTCGGCGGCGTCATCTTGCTTGGCATCGAGATCCTAGTTGCTGCCGATCTTGTGCGGACCGTTGCGGTCGCCACGACACTGGAGAACGTCGTGATTCTGGGTCTTATCGTGCTGATTCGGACTGTTCTCAGTTTCTCACTAGACGTCGAGATCGAAGGAGTGGCGCCCTGGCGTCGGGCGATGGTGGGCGGGGCAGGTCGGATCATGCAGGCAACGGCGAAGAGCGGAGCGGAAGGGGTAGGCCCGTCTGACCTGACGACGTAGTGCGGGGGATATCGGCGCGGGCCCGTATCTCACGCGTCGTAGGGCGGGCGGGACTCGAACCCGCGACCCAAGGATTATGAGTCCTCTGCTCTAACCGGCTGAGCTACCGCCCCAGGTGTCGATCAGCACGTGGAAGTGTCGAGCTTGATGATAGCGACGCGAGGCTGTCAACAATGCCGGGCCAGTGGACAGCCGATAGAGTCGCCGCGGAAACTCGGGTCGTAAGCCTAGGAGGATCTGTGGTCGAGTACATCCCGGCAGAATTCGAGGTACTTGATCGGCGCTTTGCCGGTACGGGCGGGGATCGGTCGGTCGCGAGACTTTTTTCCGGCGGCCGCTGGCTCGAAGGACCCGCCTACCACCCGGCAGGACGCTTCGTGCTGTTCAGCGATATCCCCAACGACCGGGTGCTGCGTTACGACGAGGTGAGCGGGCGTACGGATGTGTTCCTTACGCCGGCTGGCTTCACGAACGGCCGCACGGTCGATAGGCAGGGCAGATTTGTGGCCTGCGAGCACGGCGGGCGGCGAGTGACCAGGACCGAGCACGACGGCTCCATCAGGGTGCTGGCAGCCTCGTACGAAGGACGTCGGTTCAATAGTCCCAACGACGTGGTCGAGCACTCCGACGGCTCGATCTGGTTCACCGACCCGAGCTATGGCATCCGAAGCGATTACGAGGGCCATGAGGCCTCACCGGAGATCGGCTCGCAAAACGTCTATCGCCTCGACCCGGACCAGGAGACCCTTACTGCCGTCGTAGATGATTTCACCCAGCCCAACGGCCTAGCCTTCTCACCGGACGAACGTCGCTTGTACATCGTCGACAGCGAGCTCAATCACATCAGAGTATTCGATGTTGATCATGGAACGCTGAGCGGTGGCGAACTTTTCTGTGCCGACGAGCAGGGTTACGACGGGATCCGCTTTGATCATCTTGGCCGGCTTTGGGGAGCTGCTCATGACGGGCTGCACTGCTATGACCCAGACGGCTCTTTGATCGGCAAGCTGCGGCTGCCTGAGATCACTGCGAATCTGACGTTTGGAGGCCGCCAGCGCAACCATCTCTATATGACCGCGACCAGCTCGCTGTACGGCCTGCGAGTGAACTTCAGGGCCGCCAGTTACCCAAGTTGATCTTGGAGGTTCCTCAGATGCACTGAAGTCTCACCGCGTGAGTCGGCGGTATCCGCCACGCCGAGAGCAGTAGAGTCGAGGATGCGGCGTCGCGCCGGGGGTTTTCAGGGGGAAGCTGCTTGTGCTGCAAATGGTCGCTCGTACGGTGAGGCTCGTCGGAGTAGTCACCCCGTCCGAGGGGAGGCTGCTCGGCGTTGTCAGTGTGACAATCGTTGGGTTGATCTTGCTTTCGGTATTGGTCGATCCGCCGCATTGGCTTCAGGTAGTCGCGCTGTTTTTTCATCTGATCTTTCTTGTGGTGGGCTTCGGCTCTGTGCTCGCGGTCGACTGGTATGGGCTGCTTTCCCTGTCCCGTCGAGTGACCATCGGCGACGTGTTGCTCACGGCCGAACGAATGACACCGCTGATCTGGATCGGGCTCGCCGGTCTCACCGCAAGCGGGGTGTTGCTCAAACCGAATCTCAGTTCGTGGCTCGTCGTCGTCAAGCTCACCTGTGTGGTTGGCGTGGGCATCGTCGGCGTACTCGCCTTGTCGACGAGCCGTGCCATGGAGCGTCAAATGCCAGCCCCGCCACGATCATTGATCCGCCGGGGCATGATGCTCGCCGGTGCCTCGCAAACGTTCTGGTGGGCAGCGGTCATCATCGGTTTCCTCACCAATCAGGCGGCCGGCGCGGGGGACTAGGTTGGGTCGGGTGAGCGACCAGAAATCCGCTCCTGCCTACCTGGTCTTCGATCAGTACCTGACAGCGATACGGTCAGCTGCCGAACGCCTACATGATCATGCTGATCGCGCCGGCCTCGAGGCCGCGGTTCCGAGCTGTCCGGGCTGGAACGTTGCTGCCCTGCTTGCTCACCAGGGGATGGTGCATCGCTGGGCCGGAGCGAACATACGCGGAGACTCCGATCATCGTACGGAAGAGTCTGAGGCGGCGGCCGCGGCGGCGCCAGACCTCCTCACCTGGTTCGACGAGGGAGCTCAAGCATTGACCAAGACTCTGATCAACGCACCGGATGATCTTGAAGCGATGGTCTTCTTGCGGAACGCACCGCCGCCGCGGCTGTTCTGGGCGAGGCGGCAGGCACACGAGACGACCATTCACGCAGTCGACGCACACGCAGCCGCGCTGCGCCAGCTGCCCCGCCCGGCAGAGACCTTGATCAACGGCGAGCTCGCGGTCGACGGGATCGACGAGCTGCTGCGTGGCTTTCTTCCTCGCCGTACCTCCAAGTTGCGTTCAGAAGTTCCTTACGTGATAGAGATCCACGCGGTCGATGCCGACCAGCGTTGGCAGGTAGCCGTCAGCGAACAGCCGCCGCTCAGCGTTCGGGGAACCACCTGGGATACCGATGCAGTGATCAGTGGCAGCGCCCTCGAGCTGTACCTGGGACTGTGGAATCGCACCGCAGAGCTCAAGGTCGACGGACCCGGCGACGTGGTTGAGCAATGGCGCGAACACGTACGGGTGCGCTGGTAAGAGGGCCTAGATCATCGCGGCGCGTGTGATTTCCGGCCGGCGCGAGCGAAGATCGTCAGTACCCGGGGTCGCGCGATCAAGATCGCCCCGGCCAGCAGGACGAGGCCAACGATGGCGGTGATCGATGCGAGCAGATGCTGCGACCAGGTCCACTGGAGCTCGACATCTGCTCCGTTGGGCAGGTCAGTGAACGGTGCCACGACCACCCACCCGACAAAGAGCCAACCCACTGCCAGAAACCAGGCCGGGAGACGGCGTGGACTGATCGGCCGTCGCTCGAGGAGACTCATGGCCAGCGGAACCACCCAGACGAAGTGGTGCAGCCAGGACACGGGTGAGGCCAGCAGTCCCGCAACGCCGCAGAAGTTGACTGCCAGCCGGACATCTCCCAGCCGGTGCCACAGCATGGCTGCCCATACACCCGCCAGTGCAACGGCAGCGGACACGACGAGTCCGACGATCGCCGGATCTGGTCCGAGCCCGAAGATCCGCACGATGTCGGCCATCAAAGACTGATTCGTGTAGTAGATGACGCTGTGCCCAAGCCCGGTGTCGCCGCGCGCCAGCCTGGTCCAGAACTCATACGATGCCGCTGGCACGATGGCTGCGCTGATCAGCGTGACGGCAAGGCCGGTGATCACCGCCACCCAGAACGCCCGGAACTTCCGCACAGCCAGCAAGTAGACAATGAAGATCGCAGGGGTGAGTTTGAGCGCCGTGGCGACAGCAGTAAGCACGCCTTCCGGCAGCACTCGTCGGGGAAACACGCGCGGACCCGGTGCGAGGTCCAAGACGACGAGAGCAACCAAGAAAATGCCGAGCTGACCGAAGGCAAGCGTTTGGACGATCGGCTCCACGACGTACACCACTACAGCGCTAGCCAGGCTGAGCAGCCAGCCACTGAGTCCGAAGCGGTGCAGGATCGCGACAAGAGCGACCGCACCCGCGGCAGTCCAGCCAATCTGAACCACGGTCGGTGGAAGTAGCGATAGGGGCACCGCCAAGACGGCCGCAAACGGCGGATACAGGAACTGAAGTTGCCCTGAAGATCGTAGAAGTCGCCGCCTGCAAGCAGCACCGAGCCGGCATGGCGATACACCTCGAGATCGACCATGTTCGGATGCCACGGGATGAAAGAGCCACCGAAGGTAGTCGCACCGACGTACAGAGCGACCAGCATCGGCAGCAGGCAGATGCCGATTCCGCGGATCGCCCGACTCCAAAATCCCTGATCTGCGGGCGGAGCATACGCCTCAGCCGTGCTACCCACGGACTCCGAGGATTTGGTCGAGGTGCTCGACACCAGTGTCGTGTCTCCTAAGTTCCTTTGCGGTTGGCGTCGTTCAGGTGCGTGGATCGCAAGGCCGACGAGGGAGGGATACCGAGTCGTATGTCGACCGAGGAGAACGCCGCGAGGTGCGTGCCTGGGCGGCGCGAACCGTAAAGAGACTTAGGAGACACGACACTAAAGCCTCGAGCGTGGGCTGTTGCTTGTCGCCGGCGATCCTGTGACAGATTCCGTTGGCTCGTTGCCGCCCGAGGCAGTACCCGATGGTCCCGGCGATCCGGAAGTCGGCGATCCTGACGGTGCAGGTGATTGCGGAGATCCAGACTGAGATCCAGACTGTGATCCTGACTGCGGCGGGCCTGACTGGCTGGCGGAACTGCCGGTCGGTGATGGCGGTGACTGTGGTGGCTGATTTCGGAAGATCAAGATCGCGATTAGCACCGCGAGCGCCGCGAGCAGGACCATGAGCAGCCACGAGACCAAGATCGTCCGCCATCCGGCACGGTCGAAACGCCCCGGCCAGGGCAGTGGCCAGAGGCGTGCGAGGCCGGGCCGCACCCGGTCGATCCAGTACTGCTGGTAATCGGGCCCTGAGGGAACACCCTGCGGCTCAAGGGTCGCAATCTGTACCGCGTCGAGGATCTGGTTGGCCTTTGCTGCTGCGGCTGGCGAGCCGTCGTAGACCAGCGCGGCCCAAGGAGAGACAAGACGATCGTCTGGTGCGACCGGATCGTCATCCTCCTTGCGAAACTTGCGTGCGAGACGCCCAGTGTCTTGGCCTTGACCACCTCGTGCGAGCACCGCGTCTATATGCAAAGCGTTGATCTCACCCGCAAAGCGAGCGCGCGCTGCCGCATCCGCCGCCGCTCCTTCGGACAGCAAGATGACCATTGCGGGGGTGTTGGCTGCGTCGTGGGCGGTGAACGTAATGCCGGCCGGCGTTGCGCTCAGCCGCGCGTCGAGCCAAAAGTCGCCCACCTTGGGAGGATCATCCGGTAGCAGCGGCTTCACTGGCACGTACGTCGGAGCGCTGCCAGAGGTGCCCTCAGAACCTCGATCCGAGACGCCCCCGGGAGGCGCCCACGATGGATCTGGTCTTGGGGCCGGCGGCTCGGTGCTCGACATCACTCTCCATCTCACAGCCTCTCTCGCAGAGGCCGACCACAGCGTCGTGCGGGGCACGGAGAGTCTATTCGGCCCTTTCGCGGGTTTGGCTCGTCAGGCTCGCCCGCATCGCGATGAGCGCCGAGGCTAACCGTTTTCACAGCTTGTTATGGGTCCAGTCACAGTTTGGGGTTTGTCCAGGCTCATAGCCTGGAGTCCTGCGTCTGCGAGAATGGCTCGGAGTCCGGCGAGAGGCAGCGGACGGCTCATCGTGCCCGTCTGCGTAGCGCCTAGTGACGAGTAACGGGAGATTGTAATTAGTCCGTCGTTTGGCCAACCTGTACGAGCGCCCGGCTGCTCGGACGTCGGGGCGGCCCGGAAACCAGGCAGCCTCACAGCTCCTTGGAGATGCCATCGCTCAGGTTCAGCGAGTGATCGTTGGGCAGGAGCACATGGTCGAGCAGCTCATGGTCGCTTTGCCGCACAGGGACATTGCCTGCTGGAGGGTGTGCCGGGAGTCGCCAAGACGCTGGCGGTCCGCAGCTTCGCGACCGTCGTCGGCGGGGAATTCGCCCGGATCCAGTTCACTCCCGACCTGGTCCCCTCAGACATCGTCGGCACCCGTATCTACCGCTCAAGTCAGGAGCGCTTCGACGTCGAACTCGGGCCGATTTTTGTGAACTTCCTGCTCGCCGACGAGATCAACCGCGCGCCCGCGAAAGTGCAGGCGGCGATGCTGGAGGCGATGGCCGAGAGGCAGGTCTCCATCGGGGGCACCACCTATCCCGTGCCGCAGCCGTTCAGCGTGATCGCGACTCAGAACCCCATTGAGTCGGAGGGTGTGTATCCGCTGCCTGAGGCGCAGCGTGACCGTTTCTTGCTCAAGGTCGACGTTCCCTACCCGGCCGGCAACGAAGAATTCGAAATCCTCCGCAGGATGAGTGTCGATCCGCCGACCTCACAGCCGGTCTTGAACCCGCAGATGATCCTCCGGCTGCAGCGTCAGGCTGAGGAGGTCTTCGTTCACAATCTGGTCGCGGAGTACATCGTCCGACTCGTTCTGGCGACGCGGACGCCGGCCGAGTTCAACTTGCCAGACCTCACATCGGTCATCCAGATCGGCTGTAGCCCACGAGCAACGCTCGGTCTCGTGGCCGCCGCTCGTGCTCTGGCACTCATCCACGGCCGGGACTACGTACTGCCAACAGACGTGCAGTCCGTGGCCAAAGATGTCATGGCGCACCGTATCGTGCTCGGCTTCGACGCTGTGGCTGACAACATTGCGCCCGCTCAAGTGATCGAGCGGATCGTCGCGATGGTGCCACCGCCGACGCCGGTGTGGAATCAGCAGGCTGCGCCGAACCATCAGAGTCAACCTGGCAGAGCGGTGCCGTCGGCCAACACATATCCCTCGCCGCCAACGCCATACCAGCAGCCGGTCCCGAACATGCCTAACCAGCCGGACTTCAACTAGAGGCTCATGTGTCGTACCCGCCGCCAGGCGGTCAGCCAGTAGGCTCAGCCAATTTTCCGCCGCCCTCCGGTCCCCCGGTGAACCCTCCCGCACGCAGCGGTCCTGCTGGCAGTTCGCCTCCCCGGAGCAGAGCATGGGTGCCGTCACCTCGGTCGTCGGTGCGCCGACGCGGGCCACGATCCCCTTGAACAAGTTGGCGCCTGAGGCTGCGCTGCGAAGGTTGGAGCTCACGATCGTGCGCCGCCTCGAGGGGTTCTTACACGGCGATCACCTGGGCCTGCTGCCCGGACCTGGTTCGGACATGAGCGACGCCCGGATGTATGTCCCCGGCGAGGACGATGTGCGCAGGATTGACTGGGCGGTGACCGCGCGCACCACCGTGCCGTACGTTCGCGACACCATCTCTGATCGAGAGCTCGAGGTCTGGGCATTGCTCGATGTCACCCCGTCGATGAACTGGGGTACCGAAGGAGTGACCAAGCGAGACCTCGGCATTGCCGCGATCGCAACGATCGGTTTTCTCAGCCAGAAGATGGGCGACCGGTTCGGCGGCTACATTTGCGGCCCGACAGCCTGCGCCGGATGCCGGCACGCTCGGGCCGCTCCGCCCTTTATGGACTGCTGCGCAAGATGTTGACCGAGCCGTTCGTGCCCGACCATGCCACCGGACCTATGACGCTCGCGGCAAGTGTGGAGAAGCTGTCCCGGCTGCAGCGGCGCCGTGGCTTGCGAGTTGTCGTGTCGGACTTCCTGACCCCCGGTGATCATGAGCTGGACCCCAATACTGCCCCGAACTGGGAACGTTCGATGCGGCGGCTCGGGGTGCGCAACCAGGTGCTGGCGGTCGAAGTGGTCGACCGGCGTGAGATCGAGTTCCCCAATGTGGGGGACATGCTGATCCGCGATCCCGAGACTGATTTCGAGCGTTACGTCAACACCGGCGACTCGGACGCGCGAGCCAGGATGGATGCGGCCAGCGCGGCACAGCGGGAACGAATCCGCATTTCGCTTCGTCGTGCAGGTGTCGGGCACATTCAGTTGCGGACTGATCGCGACTGGGTGCAAGACATTGCTCGGTTTGTGCTGGCGTACCGCCGTGTGGCGAGCATGCTGCACGCCCCGCCACAGGGAGTGACGAAATGAGTTGGGCGCTGCTTCCGCAGCAGATGATTCCGCAACTCGCGTTCCTCGCACCGAATCGGCTGCTGATCTTGCTCATCATCCCGGCGCTGATCCTCGCCTACATCTTCGCCAGCCTCCGCAAGAACCGGCGTGGCATGCGGTTTACCAATACATCGATGCTCGATGTCGTTGTACCTAAGCAGTCGCAGTGGCGGCGGCACCTCGCCGTCGCCCTCTCGTTGCTGAGTCTGATCACTCTCACCGCAGCCTTCGCCCGGCCGAAGACGCAGATCGACGTGCCGCGGGAGCGCGCGACGGTCGTGTTGGTGATCGATGCATCGCAATCGATGCAGGCGACCGATGTGAAGCCGACGCGGCTCGATGCCGCCAAGCAGGCGGCGATTGACTTCGTCAACAAGCTGCCTGAGAAGTACAACGTCTCCGTTGTGTCGATGGCGGGCGCTTCGGCGGTCTTGGTGCCACCAACGACTGCTCACAACACGGTGCAGAACGCGATCAACAGCATCCAGCTGCAGGACTCGACAGCCATCGGTGAGGGGATTGCGACGGCGCTTGGGGCTTTGCGGCAGGCTCCCAAGGACCCCAACAACCCGAATTCGATAGCTCCGGGCGCCATCGTCTTGCTCAGTGACGGCTCGAACACCTCCGGTCGTTCACCACAGCAGGCGGCGGCTGAAGCGAAGGCAGCGAAAGTGCCGATCTATACGATCGCGTACGGCACGCAGAACGGCTACGTCGATCTCGATGGCAAGCGGGAACCGGTACCAGTCGACCATGAGGAAATGAAACAGATCGCCGCCGCGACGAACGGAGACTATTTCGCGGCGGCCACGGCCGATCAGCTCAAGAAGGTATACGAGAACATCGGCTCCGATATCGGCTACGAGAAGGCCGACCGCGAAGTGACCTCTCGCTTTGCCGGCTACGGCCTAGCTCTCGCAGTTCTCGCCGCTCTCGGCGCGATTTCGTTGGGGGCCAAGTGGCCGTGATGGAAAGCGTGTTTCGCGCTTCGCTCCTGCAGTCCCCGGTGCGCAGCTACGACGCTCGCGAAGCGATGCGCTGCCCTGAGCTTGTCGAGGGGCCGTCATGATTCCCTTGTTGTCTTTTCTTGCTCCTACCCGGTTGTGGCTGCTTCTGCTCATCCCGGTGCTGGTCGGTCTTTACCTGTTGATGGTCCGGCGCAAGCGGAACCGCAGCATGCAGATGGGCAAGACGATGTTCGACCTCGTGATCCCGCGGGATCGTACGTGGCTACGGCACCTCGCGGTCGGGCTGTCGATCCTCAGTTTGCTGACCCTGACGCTCGCCTTCGCCAAGCCCAAGGATCAAGTCTCGGTGCCGCGCGAGCGGGCAACGATCGTGGTGACCATCGACGTGTCCTTGTCCATGGAGGCCAAGGATGTGGACCCGAACCGACTGGATGCGGCGAAGAGTGCAGCGGAGCAGTTCGTGACCTCGCTGCCGCCGAAATTCAATGTGGCGCTGGTGACGTTTGCGGGCACCGCCACCACCCTCGTGCCGCCGACACTCGATCGGGGATCAGTCACGGCCGCGATCCGATCCTTACGCCCGCAGGCCTCGACCGCCATCGGCGAGGGCATCTACACCTCCCTTGCGGCGCTGGCTCAAGTGCCGCCAGATCCGGACAATCCGAAGGCGGTCGCGCCAGCCCGTATCGTCTTGCTCAGTGACGGCAAGACACAGGTCGGGCGTCCCTCCGACCAGGCCGCAATGGCGGCAAAGGCCCAATCCGTCCCGATCTACACCATCGCGTACGGTACCCCGGACGGCTACATCGATATCGGTGGCCGGCGTGAGCCGGTGCCCGTGGATCGCGCCGAGCTGGCGCGGGTCTCCAAGATCAGCGGCGGCGAGGCGTACACAGCGACCTCGGCCGGTCAACTCAAAGAGGTCTACAAGGACATCGGAAGCTCCGTTGGCAAGGAGAAAGTCGATCGGGAAGTCACCTCGCGATACGCCGGATTCGGTTTGGGTTTAGCAATTCTTGCGGCGCTCGGGATGATCTCCCTCGGCGCCCGCTGGCCATGACGTAATCGACCTCGCACAACTCGCCACACGGCGCCTCGGCGAGACTAAGGTTCAGGCATGGCGAGCGTGGCGGAGAATCTGGTCGCGGTGGAGGCGCGGATCAAGGCGGCATGCACTCGAGTAGGGCGAGATCCGAGCGAAGTGCGGTTGTTGCCGGTGAGCAAGAACCAGGGGATGGAGCTGATTGCCGAGGCTTATGAAGCCGGTGTTCGACTGCTTGGGGAGAACAAAGTTCAGGAGGCGACAGAGAAGGCGAAGTACTTTGCTGATCGTCCCGATCTCAGGTGGGCGATCATCGGCCATCTACAGACCAACAAGGCCAGGCAGGTTGCGGCCATTGCGTCGGAGTTCCACGCGCTGAGCAATATGAGGCAGGCTGCCTTTCTGGAGAGCGCCTTGGAAGATCAAGGGCGCAGCCTTGACGTGTTCCTCCAGGTCAATTCATCGGGCGAGCCGCAGAAATGGGGGCTACCGCCTGACGAGGTGGAGCCCTTCGCCATCGCACTCAAGGTGTACAGCACGTTGCGCGTACGTGGTCTGATGACCTTGGCTGTGTTGTCGGATGACGAGCGAGAGATCCGAGGCTGCTTCGAACGGATGCGTGACCTGCAGCGACGGCTCCAGGGTCGCGACGACGTAGCTGGCAGTTATGACGAGCTCTCCATGGGCATGTCGGGCGATCTGGAGTTGGCCATCGAATACGGCGCGACAACTGTTCGAGTTGGTCAGGCGATCTTTGGCCCGCGGCCTTCGCCAGACGATTACTGGTCGCCCACCTAGCTGCCTACTCGTGGGGTCCACTCATGCGCAGGTCGGCGGCCGCGATCGCCAGCGCTGTCTTTTTTCTAGCCGGACCGGCGTCGTCGCGGGGTTGATCCCGTGGCTGGCCACCAGGTGACACGTTCCAGGACCGATGTCACCGTTCGCCGTGAACATTCCAGTGACGCGAGTTGATCAGCCATCCAGATTGTCGATCGAGATGGGCGACACTCGATCCGCGGGTTCGAAGCCGAAGATCCGACCGAGAAAGTAGATCTGCGCTTCCGTTGCCGCCTTGATCGTCTCTGCTCTGCGAAAACCGTGGCCCTCACCGTCGAACATGATCAGCGCGACGGGCAGGTGTTTGCGGCGCGCTGCGTTGGCCAGCATCTCGGCCTGTTGTGGCGGGACGACTGCGTCTTCGGTTCCCTGCAAGAGCAGGATCGGTGCCGAAAGCCGATCAACGTGGTTGATCGGTGATCGCTCGACGTAG
Organism: uncultured Actinomycetota bacterium; assembly: GCA_963712625.1. Classification (GTDB taxonomy): domain Bacteria; phylum Actinomycetota; class Actinomycetes; order Propionibacteriales; family Propionibacteriaceae; genus Microlunatus. The sequence continues at coordinate 132,704 of CAVQIU010000003.1, read as the reverse complement.
ATCGAACGGTCCTCCGGATACGGTCCCACCAGGGTATCGAGGTAGCGCGCCTCGAATTTGTGGGTGTCCTTGGCGAGTGCCTCGAGGTCGGCGATGCCGAACTGACTGATCCCGGCATTGAAGACGTCCGTTGTGGTGAGCGCGGCCAGCGTCGTAAAGCCACCGGCACTGCCTCCTCGGATGGCCAGCCGATCTGGGTCGGCCAACCGCTGGGAGCCCATCGACACCGCTCCCGAGATGCAATCCAACACATCGAGTACGCCCCAGTGGCCCTTCAGCCGATCTCGGTATTCCCGGCCGAAGCCGCTGCTGCCGCTGTAGTTGACGTCGAGGATGGCGAATCCACGGGACGTCCAGAACTGGTATCCGATCTTGAAATCCGAGGCCGAGAACGAGGTCGGGCCGCCGTGCGAAAGCGTGATCATCGGTGGCAGGCTCCCAGCGGGTGCCCGGAAGTCTGGATTGACTGGCGGATAGAAGTAGCCGTAGCACCGAGCCATGCTCAGTCGTCCAATTGACCCGCTGCGCCAGCGATAGCCGATCAGCATCAATGATCATCTCGCTGGCGGATTTCACCGTGGTCCAAGTACTGCTCGCGAGGCCGTAGAGCGCAACCGCCGCCGGTCGGTCTGGGTAGCTGAGCAACGCGGCAGCGCACTCGCCGCCGACATCGAGAGAAGCGGCGGCGACGTCGGCGGCAGCTATTGCACGAAGGGCGCCGTCGGAGATCCGCAAGATTTCGATGCTCCGTTCGCCGCTGCGATTCAGGGCGCACAGAAGATGATCATCATCGATGATCGCATACGGCCGGCTGCCGAGCGACCATTGCGGCAGGCAAAACTCCGCCTCGGTGGTACATAGCGCTTCCAGACCGTCTTGCCCGCTCCACACGTAGAGATTCCACCAGTTCGTACGATCGGAGGCGAAGATCAGCTTGTCGTCGAGCCAGCGGGGCTGCACGGCCGATTCGTCAGGACCACCGGCGATGGCTTGACTGCTGGTGATCATGGTCCCGCTCAGCTGTCCGACCATGATCGTGGTTGAGTCCCACGGCATGTTGGGGTGGTTCCACTCGGTCCACGCCAAGCGCCCGCTGGGTGAGAGCTCAGGGGTCGAGTAGAAATCGGCGCCGCTGCAGAGGACTGTGCCCGCATCCGGGTTCGGGCCGTCAAGATCAAGAGCCACGATAGTATTGGTCGGTTCGCCTTCGCCGGAATGATCTTCGCGAACAGCGAGCACCAGGCGGCGAGCGGGATGGACCCGAATGTCGCCGAATCGGTAGGGGCCTGCTGGCGTGATCGGTCGTGGCATCGCTTCGCCCTGGACCGCGTACAGTCGACCATCTGCGAATTCTGAGTAGACCAGGGCGCCACCGCTGACGTGATACTCGCCTCCGCCGTACTCATGCACTCGATCACGCACGTAGGCGGGTGGGGGAGTGACCTCAACCGGTTGACCGCCCGACAGCAGCCGTCGCCAGAGGCTGGTCCGTCCACCTTCGTCCGCCCGAGACTGCAGCCAATACAGATATCGCCCGTCGATCTGCACGGCTGACAGCCCGATGGACGAACCGATCAGGTGATCAACTGAGATCGGGGAGACCCACGAGCCGTATGGCGCAACCGTCACGGCCTCAATCTATTGAGAGATCAATGCGAGCGCGGCTCTTGGTGCAGCTGTGACCAATGGTGCAAGATAGGGAGCACACCGGGTCCACCGCGAGATGTCGGCTTGAGGATGCAGGGGAAGGCAGCCCTCAGGTTGTCTTTGGTCTCGCACTGGAGGATCTGGCATGAGCACGACCCGTGGAGTTTTGTACATCCACTCCGCGCCGTCAGCACTGTGCCCACACATCGAGTGGGCAGTGGGCGGCGTGTTTGGCACGCCCGTACGGGTGGACTGGATCCCTCAGCCAATCGAGCGCGCCTGCTATCGGACTGAGTATTCCTGGACCGGCCCAGCCGGCACAGCGGCACGGCTGGCGAGCGCTCTCAAGGGCTGGCAGCGGATTCGGTTCGAGGTGACCGAGGAGGCCACCTCGAGTACCGAGGGCGAGCGCTACTCCTATACCCCGACACTCGGCGTCTTCTATGCCGTCACCGGACTCCACGGGGACATCATGATCCCGGAGGACCGGATCAAGCACGCGATGGCGATGTCGGCTCTTAGCGGCAGGAACCTGAGTGATGCTTTGTCCGCGCTGCTGGGTCACGCCTGGGACGAGGAGCTCGAACCCTTCCGTTACGCCGGCGACGGTGCGCCGGTCCGCTGGCTCCACAAGGTCGTCTATGCGGTAACTCAGAGCGGGATGTTGGTGTGCGCGCCGCGTTCGCCCGTGTCAGCGTTGCGAATGGCAGCGGCGAGCGCGGATCGGGTGGCGCCGGGTGCCACGATCTCGTCCACAACCCCGATCTCAACCGCCTTCGCCACGCCTCCAGCGATGCGCTCGTGTTCGGCGGCCAACTCTGCCTCTACCTGCGGGCGTACGTCGTCAGCAACTTCGGCCAACTTGCGCCGGTGCAAGATCCGCACAGCGGCGATCGGGCCCATCACTGCCACCTCGGCACCCGGCCACGCAAAGACCCGGGTAGCCCCAAGGGAGCGCGCGTTCATCGCGATGTACGCGCCGCCGTACGCCTTCCGCGTCACCAGCGTGACCCGGGGCACTACTGCTTCGCCGAAGGCGTGTAAGAGCTTCGCACCGCGGCGTACGACTCCGTCCCACTCCTGCCCGACACCCGGTAGGTAACCCGGCACGTCGACGATCACGACCAGTGGCACACCGAACGTGTCGCACATCCGGACGAACCGGGCCGCCTTCTCGGCGCTGAGTGCGTCGAGGCAGCCGCCCAGACGCAGCGGGTTGTTGGCGATCACGCCAACCGTACGCCCGCCGAGGCGTCCCAGCGCAATAGTCACGTTCGGTGCCCAGCGGGCGTGCAGCTCGACCGTCGAGCCGTCGTCCAACAGCCCATTGATCAGCGGATGAACGTCGTAGGCTCGCCGGGGCGACTCGGGGAGTAGTGCAGCAAGATCGACATCCTGCACTGTCGCCGCGGTCTGGCCCTGGTTGGCCAGCAGGGTCGCGAGTGCCCGGCCTTGCTCGATCGCGTTTGCTTCGTCGTCGGCTACGACGTGAACAACACCTGATCGGCGGCCGTGAGTGTCCGGCCCGCCGAGCCGCAGCATGTCGACATCCTCGCCGGTGACCGAGCGCACGACATCGGGACCGGTGACAAAGATTCGCCCCTCTGGTGCCAAGATCACCAAGTCGGTCAGCGCCGGCCCGTACGCCGCACCGCCGGCGGCAAATCCCAGCACGATGGAGATTTGTGGGATCTTCCCGGAGGCCTGCGTCATCGCACGGAAGATCCGACCCACGCCGTGCAAGGACAGCACGCCCTCGGCCAGCCGCGCTCCACCGGAGTGCCAGATACCAAGAATTGGCACCCTGTCGTGCATGGCCCGCTCATAGGCCCGCACCACTACATCGCAGCCATCCATGCCCATCGCCCCACCCATCACGGTGGGGTCGGAGCAGAAGGCGACAACCCGGCAACCGTTGATCGTGCCGGTTGCCGCCAACATCCCCGAGTCGTCATCGGCGGTGATCAACTCCACTGAACCGGCGTCCAGCAATGCCTGCAACCGGAGCTTGGGATTGCGCGGATCCTGATCGCGCGGAAGCTTGATCTTCTTGGGTGCTGGGACAGCCTGAGCTGCCGCGGGCCGTGGAGCAGTCGCCGTGCGCGAGGCATTGCCCCGCTCAGTCGTCGTCGTCATCTCAAGCCTCCTGTGGCGTAGGCATTGGTAAAGGCGACGGCGACGTTATGACCACCGAAGCCAAACGAGTTGTTGATCGCCGCCAGGTCGCCGCTTGGCAGGTCGCGCACCTTGGTCGCGATATCAATACCAAGATCAGGTTCTGGGTTGTCCAGGTTGATGGTGGGCGGGACCGTGCGGTAGTACAGCGCGAGCAGGGCAGCGAGGGACTCCAGCGCGCCCGCACCACCGAGCAGGTGGCCGGTCATGGACTTGGTAGCAGTCACGATCGCCTCCGTGTGCTCACCCAGTGACTGGCGGATGGAACTCGCCTCGGTGACATCTCCTTGCGGCGTGGAGGTCGCGTGCGCGTTGACGTGAACGACGTCCTCGGGAGCGAGATCGGCTTCCCGAAGCGCCTTCGTCATGGCAAGAGCCTGACTTGTGCCGCTGGGGTCCGGCTGAACCATGTCGTGCGCATCGGCGGTGATCCCAGCTCCGGCAAGCTCGCCGTAGATACGTGCACCGCGCGCCTGCGCATGCTCAAGAGTCTCGATGACGAACATCGCTGCTCCCTCGCCGAGCACGAAGCCATCCCGGTCGACGTCCCACGGCCGCGACGCACGCTCCGGCTCGTCGTTGCGGCGGCTCATGGCCTGCATCTGCGCAAAGCTGGCGATCGGCAGCGGGTGGATGACCCCCTCCGTCCCGCCTACCACGGCGACATCAGCGCGTCCCAGCCGCAGCATGTCCAGGCCAAGTGAGATCGACTCGTTGCTCGACGCGCAGGCCGACACCGGCGTGTGTGCTCCAGCTCGGGCGCCAAGCCGCAAGCTCACGTTGGCTGCCGAGGCATTGGCCATCAGCATCGGTATCGCCAACGGGCTGACTCGTCGCGACCCCTTCTCCTTCTGGACGTCCCATTGGGAAAGCAGGGTCATCATCCCGCCGATGCCGGTGGCGATAGCGACGCCGAGGCGCTCGCGGTCGACAGGATTGTCCTCACGGAGCCCATATCCGGCGTCCTGCCAGGCCTCCATGGCGGCAACCACCGCCAGCTGCGCGCAGCGGTCGAGCCGACGTGCCTCTACGCGTTCCAAAATCTCGGCAGGGTCGACAGCTGCCTGTGCCGCGATCTTGACGGGCAGATCATCAGCCCAGTCGGCTTCGATCCTTCCCACGCCGGACTTTCCGGCCAACAGGCCTTCCCACGTCGTAGCTGCATCGCCTCCGAGTGGGGTGGTTGCTCCTAGGCCGGTGACGACAACGCGGATGCGTGACATGCGGTATCTCCTGCGATGGCGTGTCGAGTTGTTTGGCTGGGTTCGGGGCCGTCCAACCTTCCGGATGGCCCCCGAACATGATCAGCACTGGTGATCAGGCGGCAGCGCGTTCGATATAGGCGACTGCGTCGCCGACTGTCTTGAGGTTCTTTGCCTCTTCATCGGGGATGCTGACGCCGAACTTCTCTTCGGCGGCATAGATGATCTCGACCATCGACAGCGAGTCCACGTCGAGATCGTCGGTGAACGACTTGTCCAGCTGGACATCGTCGGTTGGTACGCCGGCGACCTCATTGACGATCTCGGCGAGATCTGCGCGGACTTCCTCGGTGGTGGGCATCAATAGGGCTCCTTCTGTGGTGTTGGGATGGTTCTCGTGCCTGTGCGCAAGCATCGATCGAGTGCGCCAGTCTGAGACAACTGCTAGGGCAGGATGATCACCTGACCGGCGTAGACCAGGCCGGCGCCGAAGCCGATGATCAGGCAGGTCTGGCCCTTGCTGCGCCTCCCCTGACTCCAGCAACGCCTCGATGGCCAACGGAATCGAGGCGGCCGAGGTATTGCCCTGCCGTGCGATATCGCGCGCAACGACGACGCGGCTCGGGAGCTTGAGAGCGCGGAACATGGCATCGGTGATTCGCATGTTCGCCTGATGTGGAGCAAAGACGTCCAGGTCCTCAGGGCGTACGCCCTGCAGCATCCAAGGCCTCAGCGGCGGTCTTCGCCATCGTGTAGGAGGCCCACTTGAAGACTGGATTGCCTTCCATCTTCAGGGTCGGCCAGTTCGCGCCACCTTTCGTGGCCTGGTAAGAAACGGGATCCCATGCCACGGCAGCGTCCCAAGGCTGGGTCTGCTGGATCAGCGGCGCCTGATCGCCATCAGAGCCCCAGACCACCGGTCCGATGCCGGGGAACTCGCTAGGTCCAATCACGGCGGCTCCAGCACCGTCAGCGAAGAGGAACGCCGTCGAGCGGTCGGACCGGTTCGTCATGTCGGTGAGCCGCTCCACCCCGATGATCAACACATATCTCGAGGCGCCACTGCGAATGAACGAGTCGGCCATCGCAGTGGCGTAGCAGAACCCCGCGCACGCGGCTGAGATATCGAACGCCGCAGCGCTCTTCGCTCCGAGTTCGCTGGCGATCGTGGTGGCCACCGCCGGGGTTTGGTGGAGGTGAGTGACGGTCGAAACGATCACCGTGTCGATCTGGCCGGCGACGATGCCCGCACGTTCCAGCGCCTTGCGGGCTGCGGCGATCGACATCATCTGGATGGTCTCGTCAGCAGACGCCCAGCGGCGTTCGCTGATCCCCGACCGGGTACGGATCCACTCGTCGGAGGAGTCGATCATCGTGCAGATCTCTGCGTTGTCGACCACTCGCCGCGGCCGGTAGCCGCCCAAGCCCAAGATGGCGGAGTATCGCTCCCCAGATGTCACGTTGAGCGTCATCGGGTGACCTCGGTTGCGTCGGCTGATTCGACGACTGGGTGCAGCCGAAGTAGCGGCTGACCAGGGGACACAGGGTCGCCGTCCTCGACCAGCCACTCGACGACGATGCCGCCGTGCGGCGCGCTGACCGGCATCTCGTCCCGGAGGTTCTTGACCATCCCGACCGTGCTGTAGCTCGGCAGAATCGTGTCAGTTTCGATGTCCTCGGTGCGAATGAACTGTCCTTTACCCGGCGAGACAATCAGCCGCCAGGTGGGATTGCCGGGAATCGGTGAGGCGGCCGCGGCACCTCCATGCTGCTGCACGAATTCCATTGCCTCCTCCAGTTGATCTGGAGTGTTGAGGGTGAAGAGTGCTACGCCCTTCAGGTTGCGCTTGGCGATACCGGTCAGCGTGCCCGCAGGTGGCATCTCCACGAGGCCCGTGACGCCTAAATCAGCCATCGCCGCCATACACAGATCCCAACGCACCGGCGACGCTACCTGGGCTACCAACCGCCTGAGCACTTCCCGGCCATCGTGCACGACCTGCCCATCGGCGTTCGACAGCAGGCGGGTCCGCGGGTCGTGGGTGGAGATCGCCCGCGCGAGCGCCGCGAGACGCGCGACAGCAGGCTGCATGTGCACGGTATGGAACGCCCCTGCCACGCTGAGCTCGATGAGTCTGGCGCGTGCCGGCGGAGTGGCGGCCAGCGCCGCAAGTTGATCTTTGGTGCCGGCGGCGACAATCTGCCCGCTGCCATTGTTGTTGGCCGCGGTCAAACCATGCGCTTCGAGCGCAGCGAGCACCTCGTCAGGATCGCCGCCGATAACCGCCGTCATCGAGGTCGGAGTGACTGCGCTGGCGGCGGCCATGGCACGGCCACGCTCGCGCACGAAGACCATTGCCTGTTCGGCTGACAGGACGCCGACTCCCGCGGCAGCGGTGATCTCGCCCACAGAGTGTCCTGCGACGACGCCAACCAACTGATAACCATCCGCTGGATGCGGAAACAGTTCCAACGCAGCAAGCAGACCAGCGGCTACCAGAAGAGGCTGAGCAATCGCAGTGTCTCGGATGGTTTCGGCATCGGCATCGGTGCCGTAATGACTCAGATCAAGGCCGGAGACTGCGGACAGCCAGTTGAGCCGGTCAGCGAAAGTCGGTACCTCAAGCCACGAGCTCAAGAACCCCGGTGTCTGCGCCCCCTGACCAGGCGCCACAATCGCGAGCACATCTGTACTATTCCTGGTCCCGACGAAAAGGGTGTACGGGGACGGCACGAATATTCGGACGTCCTATTGTCACTTCCCCACAGTTTTTTTGGTCTTGCCGCTCGCGCATCGCGCGCAGTAGTCCGACGTCGTCGTCGTTCTTCGCGAACAAAAGGCGCGTTCGCTCATCGCTCCTCCGATCGTCGGGCGCGCGATTTGCCGACGCTCGCGGCATGCAGTCCAGCCTGGTCTAGGATGCACGCGATCCGCTTTGATCGTTTGCCGCCCCGGAACTCGGCTCAAGCTCGTGACTCCTCCGGGTGGGAACGGGCGAAGAGCCGGCCCAAGGTGATTGCCAGACGCAGCGCGTACGCGTCCCGCGGGTCGGTCGGGCTATAGCCGGTGACTTCGTGAATTCGGCGTAGCCGATAGCGGACCGTGTTTGCGTGAACGAACAACGCACGCCCTGCCGCCTCCACCGAAAGCCCTTGGTCCAGAAACGTCACAAGCGTCTCGAGTAAGCCGCCACCGGCGGCTTGCAAAGGCTCGTAGATGTCGTGAGCGAGTGCTCTGCGCGCGTGACCATCACCAGACAGCGCCCGCTCGGGCAGTAGATCGTGGGACGCCACCGGTCGCGGCGCCTCGGGCCAACCAGCGGCGGCGCGGTAGGCCGAGATCGCTTCACGCGTACTGGTCGCCGCGTCCATCAGGTGTTCAACCGGCGGTCCGACGATGACCGCGCCCGGCCCGAACAAGGTGACAAACTTGCCCACGATCTCCACGGCTCGCTCAGGCGCGTTGACCGCCTCGCCGCCGAGCACGACCACCATGCGATCGCCCTGGACGGCGCCGAGCATGTCGGTTCCTGCGATGGCCGCGGTATGCCGGATGGCTTCCAGGGCCTGCGCAGGCTCCATGTCAGGCGCCGGCTCCGACGACCACGGCCACTCCAACGGTCGAGTGCCAGCCCAGGGTGGACGCGCGTGACAGCACGGTCTCGTCTGTCTCGCCGCGTAGCACGGCATCCACAACCAGAGCCTCGAGCCGTTCGTCCCAGGCCCCCCTGAGCTCAGCCGCACGGGCGTAGATCTCGGCCGCGGAGAAGGCCACCTCGCGGCTGTATTGGACGATCGCCGCATGCAGGATGGGCCGGTCGCCTTTCGGCATCAACTCATCGATTTGGTTCTCGACCACCTCGATAGTGGTCCGCACCAACTCGACGGTCTGATAGAGGGAGATCTTGCGAGCTAACTCGCGCGGCGCCGACCCGAAGACCTCGGAAGTGCTCGGCATCTCGGGTCCGGGAGCGGCGAACCACTTCACGAAACCATCGATGCCGGCCTGTGCGACCAGCGTGATCCATGATCGGTGCTCGGCATCCAGCCTGCGGAACCAGAGGTGTCGCTCCTCCATTTCCGCGATCGTCGCGGTGGTCATCTTGCCGGTGACGCCGGCGAGTCGTTTCGCGATCGTGGCTCGGGTCTTGGCCGACGGGAGCAAGGACCTGTTGATCCCTCGAGTGCTCGCGGCCATAGGCTGACTGTAGTGCCGAGTTGTCAGCGTCTCAGCGAGCTATAGCCTGCTAGGAGTCTGACAACTCGGAGACGATGCGGAGGCCGGGCGGCACGTGAGTGATCTTGATCTCAGGCCACAGGAATACCTGTGTGCCGGACGAGTGGACGGCGGACCTGAGGAGCTGCTGCTCACGGCACGCCACGTCTATCTCGGCAAGACCACGGAAGTGTCGCGCGCGCTGCCCGACAGGCAGATCCGGATGATCGGCGCGTGGTGCTTCCTTGATCATTACGGACCCGAAGACGTGAGCGGCTCGGTTGGAATGCAGGTCTGGGCGCATCCTCATACGGGACTGCAGACGGTCAGCTGGCTGCTCGACGGTGAGGTCGAGCATCGCGACAGCCTCGGCTCGCAGGCGATGGTGCGGCCGGGTGAACTCAACATCATGACTGCCGGTCACGGCATCGTGCACAGCGAGATCTCCCAGCCTGACAAGCCGCCGTTGCTGCACGGCGTGCAGCTGTGGGTCGCGCTGCCGGACGCAGTGCGCGACCGCGAGCCGGCCTTTGAGAGTTACGCCAAGCTGCCGGATCTGGTACGCGCCCGGGGTTCGCGGGAAGGTGCTGATCGGCGAGCTCGACGGGATCACGTCGCCCGCGCTCGCCTACTCCCCACTGTGTGGCGCAGAGCTGAACCTTGATGCCGGAGCCGATCTCGCCCTGTCTGTTGCCGAAGGCTTCGAGTACGGGATCTTTGTGGTTGCGGGTTCAGTCGTCGCCGAGGCGACGACGGCCGGAGTTGACCAGCTGATCTACCTGGGCGACAGCCGGCGGAGCATTCGGCTACGCAGCCCACATGGCGGCCGGGTGATCATGCTCGGCGGTCAGCCATTCGTCGAGGACATCGTCATGTGGTGGAACTTCATCGGCCGCAGCCACCAGGAGATCGTGGAGTTCCGGACCGCCTGGGAAAGCCGCGACCCACGATTTCCGCCTATCGTCAATCGCGGCGGAGAAGGTGATGGAGGCACCGCCGATGCCGACCGTCACCCTCAAGCCGCGACCCCGAAGGCGCCGGGCCGAGTGAACCCGGTGCAGGCCCTGCGGGAGATCGGTTTCCTGCTGGAACGCTCGCGTGCGGACACCTACCGGGTACGCGCCTACCGGGGCGCCGCCGACGCCATCTCGAAGCTCAGCGAAGACGAGCGCCGCGAGCATCAGGAGCAGCGCACCTGGGCGAAGGTGCCAGGTGTCGGTCCCAAGACGGCAACGGTGATCACGCAGGCTATGGACGGCCAGGTGCCCGAATACCTGCAGAAGCTGCGGGAGGAGAAGCAGCCACTTGTCGAGGGCGGGCTGGGCATGCGTGCGGCGATCAAGGGTGATCTGCACTGTCACTCGTCGTGGTCCGACGGTGGCAGCCCGCTCGAGGAGATGATGATCACCGCGCGAGCGCTCGGTCACGAATACTGCGCCATAACTGATCACTCGCCGCGGCTCACAGGTGGCACGAGGGTTGAGTGCTGATCGGCTGCGCGAGCAGATCGACGTGGTCAGCAGACCTGAATCAGGCCATGGCGCCGTTCCGTTGCCTACAAGGCATCGAAGTCGACATCCTCGAGGATGGCGGCCTTGATCAAGAGGACGCGTTGCTGGCCGAGCTCGACGTGGTCGTGGTCGAGTGTCCACTCCAAGCTTCGCTCGGACTCGGAGACCATGACGCATCGGATGGTGGGTGGCATCGCCAATCCGCGGACCAACATCCTGGGTCACTGCACGGGTCGGCTGATCCAGGGGGAACGCGGCATCCGGCCGGAGTCGGTTTTCGACGCTGAGGTGGTTTTCGAGGCCTGCCGTACCTTCAACGTGGCCGTGGAGATCAACTCCCGTCCTGAGCGACGGGATCCTCCGACCCGGCTGCTGAAAATGGCGATCGACATGGGCTGTCTGTTCTCCATCGACACCGACGCCCACGCCCCAGGACAGCTGGAGTTCCAGATCTACGGCTGCCAGCGGGCCGAGGATCTGGGACTGGATCCCGGTCGTGTGATCAACACCTGGCCGGCCGACGAACTCCTCGCCTGGTGCGCAAAGGCGTAGCTGAGCTCCGGCGATCAGCCCCAGCAACGGAATTGGGGGGTGATCCGGCGCCAGCCATGTGATGAGTCTCACTTGGTGCTTGAGGCGGCGGCAGTAATACCAGTCGTCACGCTGGTTTAGCCTGAAGCCCTGTCGGCTCATGAAAGCCTGTCGGACCAATGAAAGGATGTGCTGACCGTCGGAGGTGATGGCTGGTGGGCGAAGACGATGCACGCCTCGATGCGGTGGCGGATCCGCCGCCCGTGCCGGTCTTCTTCCTCTCCGACAGCACGGGCATCACGGCCGAGACAATGGGCAACGCGCTGCTGATTCAGTTTCCCAGCCTGCGGTTCGAGCGTCGTCTCATCCCGTTCATCTCCACCGTCGAAGAGGCCCGCCGGGTGGTAGCGATCTTGGACACGGCCGCTGAGGGCCCAGTGACCCCCTTGGCCTTCTCCACCACCGCGGTGGAGGAGGTCCGGCAGGAGCTGTTGCGGACCAAGTGCCCACTGATCGACTTCTTCGACCTGCACATGGAACGAGTCGAGTCGATCTTGGGGGTCAAGGGCATCCGGGTGGCGGCACGGTTGCACGGCATGGGAGACGTCCAGCGCTACAACGCACGGATGGCCGCCGTCGAGTACGCGATCGAGCACGACGACGGGCAGAGCATGCGGGCGCTGGACAAAGCGGATGTGATCTTGGTGGCTCCCGTCGCGCTGCGGCAAGACGCCGACAACGATGTACCTGGCCTTGCAGCACGGCATCTTCGTTGCCAACTATCCGCTGGTCGAGGAGGACTTCGAGATTGCGGAGCTCCCGCGTCCGGTGCGCGAGCTTCGTGACCGGTGCTTCGGCATGACGACGACTCCGGCGCGACTCAGTCAGATTCGCAACGCAAGAAGACCCAACTCTCGCTATGCCTCACTCGAGCAGTGCTCCTACGAGTTGCGCCAGGCGGAGGCCATGTATCGCAATCATCGCCTTCCCGTGATCAACTCCTCGGCCAAATCCGTGGAGGAGATGTCCACCGTGATCTTGCAGACCCTCAGCCCGAAGCCCTAACCCGACGAAGAAGGAACCAATAATGCCCGCAACCTCGACCACCTCGACCATTGCGTTCTCCGAACTCAGCCTGGCCGATCTTGATCAGGTGGGGGGCAAGAACGCATCGCTGGGCGAGATGGTGCGAAACCTCGCCTCCGCAGGCGTACGGGTGCCGGACGGCTTTGCCACCACCGCTGACGCGTACCGGCGCTTCATCTCCGAAGGCGGTTTGGACCGAGATGATCAACGCCGAGCTCGCCGCGCTGGACACCGAGAACGTCGAGCAGCTCGCAGTGGTAGGTAGCAGAATCCGCGAGGCCGTCATCCAGCAGCCGCTTCCGGCCGATCTGGAAGCCGACATTCGCAAGGCCTACACCCGGCTGGCCGGTGAGTCCGGCAGCTCCGAGGACGGGGTGTCGTTCGCCGTGCGGTCCAGTGCAACCGCAGAAGACCTGCCAGATGCCTCATTTGCCGGTCAGCAGGAGACCTTTCTGAACGTCAGCGGCATCGACGCCATACTGACCGCGATCAAGAAAGTCTTCGCATCGCTCTACAACGACCGCGCCATCGCCTATCGGGTTCACCATCGGTTCGAGCACGAGGCGGTCGCGCTGTCGGCCGGTGTGCAGCGGATGGTCCGATCCGACATCGGCGCATCTGGGGTGATGTTCACCATGGACACCGAGTCAGGCTTTGACGATGCGGTGTTCGTCACGTCCTCCTACGGGCTTGGTGAGGCTGTTGTTCAAGGCGCGGTGAACCCCGACGAGTTCTATGTCTACAAGCCCGCATTGCGTGGCGGCCGGCCGGCAATTCTCAAACGCGGTGTCGGCAGCAAGGCGACCAAGATGATCTACGCCACGCAGGCCGCGGGGGGCGAGACCACTGAGTTTGTGGACGTTGATCAAGCGGACCGCAGACTCTTGTCCCTGACTGATGATGAGGTGACCGAGCTCGCGCGGCAGGCCCTTGCCATCGAGCAGCATTACGGCCGAGCGATGGACATCGAATGGGGCAAGGACGGCCGCGACGGCCAGCTCTACATTCTTCAGGCCCGTCCGGAGACGGTGAAGTCACGGCAGACGACCGCGCGGGTCGCAGCGCTACCGGATCCGAGAACGCGGTCCGGTCATCGTCGAAGGACGCGCCATAGGACAAAAGATCGGCGCCGGCACCGCGCGGGTGCTTTCCTCGATTGCTGACATGCATCTGTTCAGTCCTGGTGAGGTACTTGTTGCGGACATGACCGACCCCGACTGGGAGCCGATCATGAAGCGGGCCGCGGCGATTGTCACCAATCGTGGTGGTCGCACCTGCCACGCTGCGATCATCGCACGCGAGCTGGGCATACCAGCAGTTGTCGGCACAGGCGGGGCCACCAGCGAGTTGCAGGACCGCCAGCCGGTGACCGTCTCGTGCGCCGAGGGTGACACGGGCTATGTCTACGCGGGCGTGCTCGACTTCGACATCGAGGAGTCCGAGCAGGACACCATGCCGGAAATCGATGTCAAGATCATGATGAATGTCGGCACTCCCGATCAGGCATTCGCATTTTCGCGGCTGCCGAATGCCGGAGTTGGGCTGGCCCGGCTGGAGTTCATCATCAACAACCAGATCGGCATCCATCCGAAGGCCCTGCTGGACTTCGCTCAACTGGAGGAGCCGCTGCGCAGTCGCGATCAGTGAGGCCATTGCGGCGTACCAGACACCGCGTGATTTCTTCGTACGCCGGGTGGCGGAGGGAGTTGCGACTATCGCGGCCGCCTTCGCGCCGCATCCGGTGATCGTGCGTATGTCGGACTTCAAGTCCAACGAGTACGCCAGCCTGCTCGGCGGTGACCGCTACGAGCCGCACGAAGAGAATCCCATGATCGGCTACCGAGGGGCCGCCCGGTATCTCTCCGAAGATTTCGCAGACTGTTTCGCGATGGAATGCGAGGCGCTTCGCTACGTACGCGACGTCATGGGCCTCACCAACGTGAAGATCATGATTCCCTTCGTGCGCACCCTCGCAGAAGCCGAGGGGGTGATTCGACCTCCTCGACGAGCATGGACTTCGCCGTGGCGAGAGCGGCCTTGAGGTGATCATGATGTGCGAGCTGCCGTCCAATGCCGTTCTCGCGGACGACTTCCTTGATCATTTCGACGGTTTCTCGATCGGCTCGAACGACCTGACCCAGCTCACCCTGGGACTCGACCGCGACTCAGCGTTTGGTGGCCGCGTCCTTCGACGAACGCGACCCCGCCGTCAAGTCCTTGATCAGCACCGCAATCGCGGCCTGCAAGGCCCGCGGGAAGTATGTGGGGATCTGCGGGCAAGGTCCCAGTGATCATCCTGATCTCGCCGAGTGGCTGCTGGACCAGGGCATCGACAGCATCTCGCTCAATCCCGACACAGTGGTCGACACCTGGATCAGGTTGGGTGGTGGACGCCAGGCCTGACTCCCTCCCGGCTGTACCCATACACTGCGCAGCCGCGTTAGGGTCGGCGCGTGGATGACATCAGCCTGGCTGCCGACCTGGTGCGTGACGCCGGAACCATGGCCAGCGAGATGCTCAGTCAGGGTCTGGAGACTCGCTACAAGACCTCGCTGTCAGATGTTGTGTCTGCGGCCGATCACGCGGCCGAGGAACTGATCAGCGCCCGGCTCGCGGATAGCCGGCCCGACGACGGACTGGTGGGGGAGGAGGGTGCCCGCAAAGCCGGCGAAGGCCGCACCTGGTATGTCGATCCCGTCGACGGGACGTACAACTTCCTCTCCGGAATCCCGTACTGGTGCTCGGCGGTAGGCCTCGTCGACGCCGACGGGCCACTGTTGGGAGCGGTCTACTTTCCCGACGTCGACCAGCTCTGGCTGGGAGGTCGGGAGGCTGCCACCACGCTCAACGGAGACCCCGTGCCGATGCTGCCGAGCCAGGGTCTTTCCGAGGTCTCGGTCGCGACCTACTTCCATCCGCGACATCTGTCGGATCGGCGACGCCTATCTGCATGGCAATCGGTGATTGCCTCCGCCGCGACGCTGCGGATACTCGGATCAGCATCGATCGACCTGGCTGGCGTGGCGAGCAGCCGGCTGGGTGTCTTCCTGCAAGCCAATCTCAACGGTTGGGACTGGTATCCAGGCGCCGCTCTGGTCATCGGTGCCGGCGGGGTCGCTGAGGAAGCCGTTGTCGGCGCGAACCGCTGGCAGATCGCCGGCAATCCTCAAGCGGTCGAGGACGTCAAAACGGCCTTGCACAGCGCGCCGTAGTCGCTGGCAAGTGGTCAGGAACGACACGATTTCTGTCGAATCCTGTGCCGTTCGACCACTTTCGTCAAAAGGAAGGGGCGGTTACGCCGAGGCTCCCTCTTGGGCTACACCGGCCACGGCGGTGGGGTCGCCGAGCCGATAGCGATCGAAGGCCTCGCCAGCCGCGTTGGGGTCATAGAGCCCGTCGCGAGCGAGGCTTTGCAGCGTCGCAACCACGATCGACTCCGCGTCGACCAGGAAGTAGCGCCGTGCCGCCGCACGGGTGTCGGCGAAGCCGAAGCCATCGGTGCCCAGCGAGCACCAGGTGTGGCGCACCCACGGCGCGATCTGATCTTGGACGCGCCCGCATGTAGTCACTGACCGCGATCACCGGACCCGGTGCCCCATCGAGAGCGGTTGTGACATACGGCGAGCGTCGCTCCTCGCGCGGATGGGTGAGGTTCCACTTCTCCGTGACGACCGCGTCGCGGCGCAGCTCGTTCCATGAGGTGACCGACCAGACGTCGGCGGCGACGCCCCACTCCTCGGCCAGCAGCTTCTGCGCCTTGAGCGCCGCCGTCATCGTAATGCCCGAGACCAGGATCTGGGCGCGCGGACGATCTCCCTCCAGCGGGGATGACGCGTAGCGATACATCCCGCGGAGCAACGCCTCGACGTCAAGGTTCTCTGGAGCGCCTGGCTGCGAGACGGGCTCGTTGTAGACGGTGATGTAGTAGATCAGGTCTTCGCCGTCAGGGTGGTCTGGGTCATCATGACCGTACATCCGACGCAGGCCGTCCTTGACGATATGCCCGATCTCGTACGCGAAGGCGGGGTCGTAGTGGACGACCGCCGGGTTGGTGCTGGCGAGCAGCGGCGAGTGGCCGTCGGCGTGCTGCAGACCTTCGCCGGTCAGCGTCGTACGCCCAGCAGTCGCACCGATCAGGAAGCCGCGTGCCAACTGATCAGCCATCGCCCAGATCCAGTCGCCGGTCCGCTGGAATCCGAACATCGAGTAGAAGATGTAGAACGGGATCATCGGCTCGCCGTGCATGGCGTACGCGGACCCGGCGGCGATGACCGAGCCCATCGCGCCGATCTCCGAGATGCCTTCGTGCAGCAGCTGGCCCTTCTCGGATTCCTTGTACGACAGCAGAAGCTTGCGGTCGACCGACTCGTACGTCTGACCGTGCGGGTTGTAGATCTTGGCCGTCGGGAACATCGAGTCCATGCCGAACGTGCGGAACTCATCCGGCGCGATGGGCACGATCCGGTGACCGATCTCCTTGTCACGCATCAGATCCCGGAGCAGCCGGACAAACGCCTGGGTGGTCGCCACCTTGGTCTTCTCCCCGGCCGGCTCCATCAGCGGCGCGTACACCTCGTCGCCCGGCAGCTTGATGATCGTCGGCTTCACCCGACGCTCGGGGAGGTAGCCGCTCAGGTCGCGGCGCCGCTCCTACAGGTACTTGATCTCCTCCGAGTCGTTGCCCGGGTGGTAGTACGGCGGGTTGTACGCGTCCTCGAGCGCGCTGTCGGGGATCTCCAGGTAGAGCCGATCTCGGAAGGCCTTGAGGTCCTTCGTCGTCAGCTTCTTCATCTGGTGGGTGGCGTTCTTGCCCTCCAAGGCGTCGATGGTCCAGCCCTTGACTGTTTGCGCCAAGATCACTGTCGGCTGGCCGACGTGCTCGGTGGCCGCCTTGAACGCCGCGTACACCTTGCGGTAGTCGTGCCCGCCGCGGGAGAGCACCTTGATCTGGTCGTCGGTCATCCCCGCGACCATCCGCTGCAGCCGCGGATCGGAGAAGAAGTTGTTGCGGATGTAGGCGCCGTCCTCCACCAGGTAGGTCTGGAACTGCCCGTCCGGCGTGGTGTTCATCTTGTTCACCAGCGCGCCGTCCGCGTCCGCGGCCAGCAGCGGATCCCAGTCGCGGCCCCAGAGCACCTTGATCACGTGCCAGCCGGCGCCGAGGAAGATCGACTCGAGCTCCTGGACGATCTTGCCGTTGCCGCGGACCGGACCGTCGAGCTGCTGCAGATTGCAGTTGATCACCCAGGTGAGGTTGTCGAGCTCCTCCCGGGCGGGCAGCCCGATGGCGCCGAGCGACTCCGGCTCGCCCATCTCGCCGTCGCCGAGGAAGCCCCAGATGCGCTGTTGGGAGGTGTCCTTGATGCCGCGGTTGTGCAGGTAGCGGTTGAACCGCGCCTGGTAGATCGAGTTGATAGCGCCGATACCCATGGAGACGGTCGGGAACTCCCAGAAGTGTGGCATCAGCCGCGGATGCGGATAGGAGGACAGCCCATTGCCCGGTCCGCGCGACACCTCCTGCCGGAAGGCGTCCAGCTGGTCGGTGGTGAGCCGCCCTTCCAGGTACGCCCGGGCATAGATACCGGGAGACGCGTGGCCCTGGATGAAGACATGGTCACCGCCGCCGGGATGATCCTTGCCGCGGAAGAAGTGGTTGAAGCCGACCTCGTACAGGCTGGCGGCACTCTGGTAGGTCGCGATGTGGCCGCCGACCTCTAGACCCTTACGGTTGGCCTTGCTGACCATGATCGCCGCATTCCACCGGATGTAAGCGCGAATCCGTCGCTCGACGTGCTCGTCGCCTGGGAACCACGGCTCGGACTCAGGGGGAATCGTGTTGATGTAATCGCTGCTCCGCAGCGCCGGCAGGCCGACCTGACGGGCTCGCGCCTGCTCCAGCAGCTTGAGCATGATGAACCGGGCACGGTTCCTTCCCTTGTCCTCGAGCAGGCCGTCGAGTGACTCCAGCCAGTCGGCGGTCTCATCAGGATCGATGTCGGGAAGTTGGCTGGGCAAGCCGTCAGCAGTGATGGCGGGATGAGGTCCTGGCGTAGCCATCTCAAGCTCCTTACGTCTCATCCAACTCCAGGGCGGCGCTGGAGCAGTATAGCGTGGTGCACATCCATCCTGTCACTTCCGCATGATCAACTGCACCCAGTGGCAACCAGATGGGGTGGCTGGTGGCGGCCGTGGGGTTACGCGGGGCAGCATGCCTCTGGCAGGCTTTGCCCAAGAGGTTCAGCCGGACTGAGATTCATTGCTTCGGAGCTAGCCGAAGCTGGTCGGAAGGAGGCGGCACGCCGGGATGAGCGGGATCTCTTCTCGCCGTGATCGGACCGCGACGGCGCGCCGCGGCCGCCACTCCGCATTGTCAATACCGTGCTCAGTGTCAATACCGCCCTCCTGGTCAATGCCGCGGAGGTCTGGGTGACCTCCACAGCTGGTGCCGGGGGATCTAAGAGTTTGAGTGACAAGCTGGGCCTGTCCCGCGGCCTGGTGGTTCAGGAGCTCGGCTGGGACGAGGACGTTGACGACGACGTGCGGATCATGATCGAGGACGCGATCGACGGCGAGCTCATCGAAGACGCGATGGAGGCCGTCGACCTGGTGCTGCTGTGGTGGCGGGATGAGGACGGCGATCTGGTCGACGGTCTGGTCGATGCACTGACCGATCTCACCGACGCCGGCTACATCTGGCTGATGACGCCGAAGGTGGGGCGCAGCGGCTACGTCGATGCCGCCGATCTCGCCGAGGCTGCGGTGACCGCCGGCCTGGCGCTGACGAACAGCGTGCCGATCTCGTCTGACTGGACCGCCACCAAGCTCGTACGCCCCAGGGGTTCGCGTCGGTGAGCCTCGCGCTCGGCCAGCCGGCTCCGAGCTTCACCGCCCGCAACCAGCACGGCGAGCTGGTGACGGTGAGTGGGCTGCGCGGTGCTCCAGCCGTGATCATCTTCTATCCCTGGGCCTTCTCCAGCATCTGCCGCGGCGAGCTGGCCGCGATTCGTGATGATCATGAGAGCTTCGTGACGCTCGGTGCGCGAGTATTGGCCGTCTCCTGCGATGCGATGTACGCCTTGCGCGCGTACGCCGACGCGGAAGGTATTGCGTTCGACCTCCTCAGCGATCATTGGCCGCACGGCGCGATCGCCCAGGCATACGGCGTGTTCGACGAGCTGGCGGGATGCGCGCGACGCGGCACGTTCGTGCTGGACGCCGCAGGCCTGATCAGGTGGCAGCAGGTCAACCAGATCAATGAACCGCGTGAGATTACCGCCGTGCTTGCCGCGACGGCGAATCTATGATGGCCGCGTGCCGTTAACCGGGGATTATGAACCGAGTCCCCACAGGTGGGTGCGGGATCAGGTCGAGCGATACGAAGCCACTGATGGGCGCGAAGCGAACACGCTTGCGCGGCACCAGCCGGCCAATCGTGATCTTCACTACACGAGGTCGCAAGAGCGGGAAGATCAGAAAGTTTGCCTTGATGCGAGTGGAGCACGACGGCAAGTACGCCATGGTTGGCTCGGTGGGAGGTGCGCCGAAGCATCCGGAGTGGTATCTCAACCTCAAGGCCGATCCCGACGCGCTGATGGTGCAGGACGGCGCAGATCGCTTCGACGCCACCGCCCGCGAGCTGCAGGGTGATGAGCGCGCGATCTGGTGGCAACGGGCGGTCGAGGCCTACCCGACGTACGCGAAATATCAGGAGAGGACCAACCGGCAGATTCCCGTGCTCCTGGCCGAGCGCCGCCCGTAATTTGGAGCTGCTCGCGCAATGCTTGATTGCTCGCTCCGCTCGCGAGGATCGCGCTTGGTAGCCGCTGCCTTCCTCGCTCACTCGCAGACGAAGAGCGTGTCTGCTCGTTCGTTCGTCCAGGACAGCGGCGCGCGATCCTGGGCGCGTGGAGTCCGCCTACTTCGTCGTCGCTCGCAGAGGAAAGAACGCCTCCGCTCGCTTCTCCTCAGCACGGCGGCGCGCGCTTTCCCGACGCTCGCAGCTAGCGATAGGAGAGCAGAATGAGCATCCATGATCCCTGTCCAGCCCTTCGGTCGTACCGGCCATGAAAGCACCCGCATCATCTTCGGCGCTGCCGCCATCGGCAACGTCAGCCAGGAAGAGGCGGATCAGACCATGGAGCTGATCCGTGAGCACGGCATCAACCACATCGACACCGCGGCCAGTTATGGCGACGCCGAACTTCGCCTCGGCCCATGGATGGAGACTCACCGCGACGACTTCTTCCTCGCCACCAAGACCGGTGAGCGCACTCGCGCGGAGGCCTACGACGAGATCGAACGCTCCCTGGAACGGCTGCGCACCGACCACGTCGATCTGATCCAGCTGCACAATCTTGTCGACGAGGACGAGTGGCGGACCGCTTTCTCGCGCGGCGGTGCCTTGGAGGCGGTGGTCGAAGCCAAGGACGAGGGCCTGGTCCGCCACATCGGCGTCACCGGCCACGGCGTGACTGTGGCTGCCCAGCATCTGCGGTCGTTGCAGGAATATCCGTTCGACTCGGTGCTGCTGCCGTACAACTTCCCGATGTCGCGCAATGCCGGCTACATCGCCGATTTTGAGGCGCTGGTCGCGGTCTGCGCCGAGCGCGGCGCTGGCCGTCCAGACGATCAAGGCCATCACCCGCGCACCGTGGGGTGATCAGCAACCGACTGCCAACACCTGGTACGAGCCGTTGACCGACCAAGGCGCCATCGACACGGCGGTGAGCTGGGTGCTGGGCCGCGATGGAGTCTTCCTCAACACCGTCGGCGACATCCACATCCTGCCGAAGGTGATCGACGCCGCCGAACGCTTTACGCGGCGGCCGGGCGACGAACAGATGCGAGCGTTGGAAGGCGCTTTCGGACTAGAGCCGCTCTTCGTCTGAAAGTCGGCCTGCGGGTGGGAGCACCGACGCGAAGGGCCAGGCCCGGCCCCATGGCCGGACAAGGACGAGAAAGGGTGCTGTGAAAACATGGCGTGACCCCGAGGTCATCGAACGGTTGCTGACGACCCCGGCGACCTGGGCCGTCGTCGGCTTGTCCGCCAACACCCAGCGCACCGCGTACAGCATCGGTCTCTATCTGCGCGACCGGCTCGGCATGCGCATCATCCCAGTCAACCTTCGCGGTGAGGACGCACTTGGCGAGCAGGGATATCGCCGGCTCGCAGAGGTTCCGGGCCCGGTTCACGTCGTGGACTGCTTCGTGAACAGCCAGCGGGTCGGAGCCGTCGTCGACCAGGCCATTGCCGAGAAGGATCGGCTGGGCATCGAGGCAGTGTGGCTTCAGCTCGGCGTGATCGACCAAGCCGCTGCCGAACGCGCCCGCGCAGCTGGCCTCGATGTCGTGATGGACACCTGCCCTGCCATGGAAGCTCCTGCCGAGGCTGCGAACTGATGTTCCCGACGGACGTCGCTGGTGGGAGCAAGCAGACTCGAACTGCTGACCCCTTCCTTGTAAGGGAAGTGCTCTAACCAACTGAGCTATGCTCCCGGGAAGTATCCGCCCTAGTCGGACGGCTTGCTCCCGCTCTCGGGTCATCCATCAGGCGCTTACACCTTAAGGTGTGTGCAGCGTGCGTGCGATCAGGTTAGCGGCCCCGTTCACCGTGTCTGATCCGACAGCGCCAACTAGGTGCCGTAAACGTTGCTGATGATCGCGATCGAGGCGCGCCCGACAAACTTTGGATACTACCGCGATGTCAGCGTGGGAGCCGATCACCACCCTTTTTGGTGATCAAGCCTCCGGTGATCGCGCGCGGCATCACCCCGATCGCGCGGCCTGTCTCGAACTACGAGAAAGCCCAGATGAGAAGGGCGACGATCAAGATGAACGCGATAAGCGCCTCGCCACTACTGAGCTGCAGCGCGACGAGCATCAACTCCACTCCGACGCCCCCGTCCTAATCACCGATGGCCAAATTTTAAGGGGCGGCACCTGTGGTGGCCGTTGTCATTTTGCGCGTGTCGGCTTGTGGTTGCAGCTAGATTCCCGGCCTGCTCGTCATGCCAGGCTCGCGACCGCCCGGCTCATTACGGATGCTTTGGTTTAAGTCGCTTCCTGCCTCTGCTCCCGGCGTGATCAGCCGCCTCCACCGCCAAGCGACCCGACGGCGCGGGCGATGACGAGCAAGGAGGTGAGTAGCGCGGCGGTGGCTTGTAGCCCCATGAAGGCCTTGGCCCGACTGGTAAGCGGCATCGTGTCGGTCGGACTGAAAGCGCTGGAGTTGGTCAGGGAGACGTAGAGGTAGTCGACAAATATTGGGACCCACTCGGACTTCTTGCTCGAGCCGGCCGCGACTTCGACCACGGCATCGTCGTTCTCGTCCTGGGAAAACCGCCAGTCCGCTGGCGGCAGATCCTTGCGGCGCACGTTCCGTCGAGCTACTGGACCGCCGCGGTCGAGTTCCCAGAACAGTAGGCCGAAACCGATCACGTTGGTGATCCAGACCTGCATCGCCCCCAGCAGCAGCGAACCGCCGGACGTGCTCGGCACGACGAGCCTGGCGATCAGCAAGCCGAGCGCGACCAAGTTGGCAACGATGACGAGTCCGGCCAACGCAGTAGCAGCGATGCGCGACCACCGGCTTTGCCGCACCATCCGGCGCGGGTTCGTCGCGATCAGCACCGCGAGTAACGCCAACTCGATGATCGGGATGGCGAACCGCGGGCCGAGCAGCAGCGACTGCGGGAGTAGTGCGTAGACGATTGCGGCGACCAACACTGCCACGGCCGGCGGAAGCCGGTTCTCACCCGCGGCGGTACGGCGGTGAGATAACTCCTCATCGAGCGGGTCGGAAGGTGTCACCGGGTGAGTATCCCAACCGTTGGCGCCCCCGCCCACTCAGAGTGCGCGTCTTGCGCGACCCTACCGCCCGCGCTCCTCCGAGCCGGTCCAGAACCCGATCACGGCTCCCGCTTCCGCTTCAGGTGACGAAGGGGCCGCTGAGGACGCTGTTTGATCAGCAGACGTGCTGATGTTCTCCCGGGCACCGCACGACGCTTCCACCGGATACCGATCCGAGTCCGATGAAAGGCCGTGATGTCGCTGCGGCATACCCACAACGGAGCAGACTAGTGTCACTCCTGGCTCGACCAATTCTCCCTGCCGGCCAGTGGAGTAGGCATGCTGAACAAGAACCTGGCCACGGCCCTCGGAGCCCTGACCGGCCTGGTCGGCCTGGTCGGCATGATCCGGCTCGTCTCGGGCGCCTTCAGCGACGGGATGTCGGTGTTCGCCTGGGTGGCGATCCTGCTCGGCCATGCTGCCGTGGATCGTGTACGCCGCCTGGCGTGGTCGGCACGGCCATCTCAGTCCGCGCGGCGCGCTGGCGGTCTGATGCTGGATCTTGTCGGCTGTGTGGTGGTGTGGCTGTTCGTGCTCGGCCCTGTTGTTGCGTTGGCCTGCTCGCTTGCCGCGTTCGTGGTCATCTGGGTCAGCGACTGGCCGCCGCGCCGCTTGGCCGGCGAGGAGCGGTTCGTCCGTATCGAGGAACTGCGCAATGCGGACGACTCCTGACGGAGACTAGGGCGGATTGCGCAGAGAGAACCGGTAGGGACGCGCGCACGTAGAGTGGATCATTGTGGCCGGACCCGACTTCGCCGTCGCACTCGCTGACCTTGACAAGGCATTGAGCTCGATTGAGGCTGTCGTCGACCCCGATCGCAAGCGTACGGAGATCGCCGAGCTGGAGCAGCAGGTGGCCGCTCCCGATCTGTGGGACAACCCGGACAATGCGCAGCGGGTGACCTCGCGGCTGTCGGCCTTGCAGGCCGAGGTCGATCGAGTGGTCGGGCTGCGAGCTCAGCTGGACGATCTTGGCGTTCTGGTCGAGCTCGGCCAGGAAGAGGGCGATCAAGCCAGCCTCGACCGAGGCGGCGGACGCTGCTCACCTCGCTGCAGAAGGCGGTCGAGGTCCTCGAGGTGCGCACGCTGCTGTCCGGGGAGTACGACGAGCGCGAGGCGCTGGTCACCATCCGCTCTGAGGCCGGCGGCGTCGACGCGGCCGACTTCGCCGCCATGCTGCTGCGGATGTACCTGCGCTGGGCGGAACGCCATCGCTTCCCGACCGAGGTCTACGACACCTCCTACGCCGAGGAGGCGGGCATCAAGTCCGCCACCTTCCAGGTCAAGGCGCCCTTCGCGTACGGAACCCTGTCGGCCGAGCAGGGCACCCATCGGCTGGTGCGGATCTCGCCGTTCGACAACCAGGGCCGCCGCCAGACCTCATTCGCGGGCGTCGAGGTGCTGCCGGTGACCGAGGCGACCGATCACATCGACATCCCCGAGAGCCGACCTGCGCATTGACGTGTTCCGCTCCTCCGGTCCGGGCGGGCAGAGCGTCAACACCACCGACTCGGCCGTACGCATCACCCACCTACCGACCGGCATCGTCGTTTCCTGCCAGAACGAGAAGTCCCAGCTGCAGAACAAGGCGGCGGCGCTGCGGGTGCTGCAGTCCCGGCTGCTGGAGCGGGCGCGGCAGGACCGCGAGGCGCGAGCTCAATGCGCTCAAGGGCGACGGCGGCAACAGCTGGGGCTCCCAGATGCGGTCGTACGTGCTGCACCCGTACCAGATGGTCAAGGACCTGCGCACCGAGTACGAGGTCTCCTCGCCTGATGCGGTCTTCGACGGCGACATCGACGGCTTCATCGAGTCCGGCATCCGCTGGCGCAGGACGCGGGAGACGGCCGCACGTTGAAATCGACGGTCGTGCGCGTATCCGATGACGGGCTCGGCCAGTGACCGACGCCAATGCATGGAGCCTCACTTAGACTCGTCCCTGGCCGTCTGGCGTCCGCAAGGCGTCGGAGCTGTCTATCTCGGGGGAAGCAAACACCGTGATTCGTTTTGAGAATGTGTCCAAGACCTACGACGGCCAGCGCCGCGCAGCGCTCGACAACATCAATGTCGACATCGACAAGGGCGAGTTCGTCTTCCTGGTCGGGGCCTCCGGCTCCGGCAAGTCGACCTTCCTGCGGCTGATCCTGCGCGAGCAGCGGGCCAGCAAGGGCAAGGTGTTCGTTGCCGGCCGGGAGCTCAACAAGCTGCACAGCTGGAAGATCCCGGCGATGCGCCGCCAGATCGGCACGGTCTTCCAGGATTTCAGGCTGCTGCCGAACAAGACCGTGACCGAGAATGTCGCATTCGCGCTGCAGGTCATCGGCAAGCCGGCCTCGACCATCAATCGGGTGGTCCCAGAGGTGCTCGAGCTGGTCGGTCTTGGCGGCAAGGGCGACCGGCTGCCCGAGGAGCTGTCCGGCGGCGAGCAGCAGCGGGTCGCGATCGCCCGCGCGTTCGTCAACCGGCCGATGATCCTGATCGCCGACGAGCCCACCGGCAACCTCGACCCCGCCACCAGCGTGGGCATCATGAAGCTGCTCGATCGGATCAACCGCGCCGACACAACGGTCCTGATGGCGACCCACGACTCGACCATCGTCGACCAGATGCGCAAGCGGGTGATCGAGCTCGACGACGGCGAAGTCGTCCGAGACCAGAGCAGGGGCGTGTACGGCTACCAGTGAGTCCTGCGCACTGAGCAAGTGCCTGAACACGGTCGTACCGCCCGCGCGACCACGACCGCCGCAGCCGAGTTCTTGGGGATATTTGATGCGTTTCCGCCACATCTTGTCCGAGACCCGCGCCGGGCTTCGACAGAACCTGACCATGACCCTGGCGGTCATCATGACCATGTGGGTGTCGCTGTCGCTGTTCGGCGCCGGGCTGCTGGCGAGCCAGCAGGTCGACCTGATGAAGGGCCGCTGGTACGACAAGATCGAGATCTCGATCTTCCTGTGCGCCAAGGACACCCGCGGCGACCAGTGTGACCCGGGTCAGGACGCCACCCAGGGCCAGAAGGACGAGATCCGCCGCACGCTGGAGGCCAATCCCGAGGTCGCGCCGGGCGGGATCTACTTCGAGACCAAGCAAGAGGCGTACGCGGAGTTCCAGAGGCGTACGAAGGCAGCCCGATCCAGGACTCGCTGACCGTCGAGCAGATGCAGGAGTCGTTCCGCGTCAAGCTGAAGAATCCCGAGGAGTACCAAGGTGTGGTGAGCTCGGTGGTCGGGCTCAAGGGCGTCCAGAAGGTCCAGGATCTGCACCAGCTGCTGGATCCGTTCTTCCGCGCTCTGAATGTGCTGCAGTGGTCGACTGCTGGCGCGTCCGGCGCTGCTGCTGCTCGCCTCGGCACTGCAGATCGGCAACACCATCCGACTGGCCACCTTCGCCCGGCGCCGGGAGATCGGCATCATGCGCCTGGTCGGCGCGAGCAACTTCTACATCACCATGCCGTTCCTGCTGGGAGCGGTGATCTCGGCGCTGATCGGCGTGGCTCTCGCCTGCCTGACGCATGGCCGCCGGGGTCTACTTCTGGATCATCCGCGGAGTGCCGCAACTCGATCCGATTCATCGCCTGGATCGGCTGGGAGCAGACTGGCTCTGGCCATGCTCGGCGTCGTCATGGTCGGCGTGGTGCTCGCCGTGATCCCGACTCTGGTGACCACTCAGGCGATACCTCCGGGTCTGACTCGAGCTACCGTTCGCTCGAGTCGGCTTCACATGCAGTCACACGTGAGATCATCGAGTTGACTGGCAGATCACCTCGAATAACTCAACTACTCAGACTTGAGACTTCATATCTGATCAATGACGAAATGCCATTCTCAGCGTTCACGTGTCGTTTGCCAGCACCGCGTCGCGATCTGCCTATCATGCCGTAGGCCGCATGCGGTCCTGCGAATCCCGTGTGACGGCGATTCGGCGGAGCGGCCTCACCGCTGGAGTGCTCTGGGGCGTCGACACCAACCGAACATTGGATTGGGGAAAGCTGTGGCTCCGGATCTTCCCTACGTCCGTCAGGACGTTCCGGACGACAGCGAAGCACCTCAAGGTTGGTGGTCGCTTCGCCAGGCTGGCAAGGAGTCGAGGACTCCTTGCCAGCCGCCTGCGTCCAAGGGCATAACTGCATATCTGTCAGCGGCGTACGCGCGCGGCGGTGCGCGCACGCTGCGGGCTGCGGTGGCTCGTCGCAGTCGCGTCGGCGCTGTCCCTCGACCCTGCTCGCGCCCCAAGCCGCGGCCGACGAACTCACCGTCGCATCGGGCTCGGGTCAAGCAACAGATCGCCAAGACCAAGAGCGATCTCAACGAATCCAGCCAAGGCACTGAGCGCGGCGGTCGTCGCGGTCGACAAGGCACAGAACAAGCTGGATGCGGCAAGTGCGCGGCTCGCAGCGACCCGCCAGGAACTCACGGCAGCCCAGGCCAAGGACGCCCAGATGGCGGCCAAGTTGCAGCAGGCTCGGGCCGACCTGGCCGCGGCAGTCGCTGCGGTTGTCGCCGGACAGGCGCGACTGGACGCCCAGCAAGCCAAAGCCGGCCAGGTGGTCCGTGACCAGTACCAGCAGCAGACCAACCTGCTGCCGATCGCGCTGCTCGTCGATCCCAACTCCACCGAGGACCTGCAGACCCGCCTGCAGTGGTCGACCACGCTGTTCGACACCGCCCAGGCCGAGATCGACCGGCTGACCGTGTTGCAACGCCAGCTGAACGCTGCCCGGGCGCGGCAGGCCGAACTGGAAGCGAAGGTTGCCGCGGCTCGCCGCGAGGCTGCCGCCAATCTCAAGATCAAGAAAGGGCTTGAGGCGCGCGCCGCGGCGGAGGAAGCCGACCGTCGCCCAGCTCGTGCGCCAGCGGAAGGCAGCCGAAGATGCTGCCGCAGCCGACGTGGCACAAGACAAGGCGCGCTATTCCGAATTGATCAAGGAGCGGGCGTCGGTCGAGCGGCGCATCGCGGCGCGGATCGCGAAGGCCGCGGCGGAGCGCAGCGGCCGCCGAACGCGCTGCTGCAGCGCGCAAGCGGGCGGCCGAGCGGAAGGCCAACGCTCGGCGGTCGACACTCGACCAGCAAGGCTCAGCACTCAGCGTCCCGGCAACTCACGCTCCACCATGTCGAGCGCCGGCCACGGCTTCTCCTATCCGGTGCCGGCTCGCATCACCTCCCCGTTCGGCATGCGCTTCCACCCGGTGCTGCGCTACTGGAAGCTGCACGACGGCACCGACTTCGGCGCCGGCTGTGGCACGCCAATCCGGGCTCCCCGTGCAGGTCGGGTCGCCGAGCGCTACTACAACGCCGGCTACGGCAACCGGCTGATGATCGACCACGGCTACATCGGCGGCAAGTACGTGACCACGGGCTACAACCACGCCAGCCGCTACATCGTTCGCGTGGGCCAGCACGTCCAGCAAGGGCCAGGTCATCGGCTACGTCGGCACCACCGGATTCTCCACCGGCTGCCATCTCCACCTGATGGTCTGGCTGAACGGTCGGCTCCGGAACCCGATGACCTGGTTCTGAACCTCCCGTCCCGAAGCGGAGCCGAGGCGATCAAGGGGGAGGATGGGGCCATGGCGAAGGAGAAGGGCCGCAAGCTGATCGCGCAGAACCGCAAGGCCCGGTACGACTACCACATCCACGACACCTACGAGGCCGGGATCGTGCTCAGCGGCACCGAGGTGAAGTCGCTGCGCGAGGGGCGCGCCAACCTGACCGATGCCTTCGCCACCGTCGACGACGGCGAGGTCTGGCTGCGGGCAGCGCACATCCCCGAGTACAGCCACGGAACCTGGACCAACCACGACGCGCGCCGCACCCGCAAGCTGTTGTTGAACCGCCGTGAGATCGCCAAGATCGAGCGCGAGCTGGACGACCGCTGGCACCACCTTGGTGCCGTTGTCGCTCTACTTCTCCAGACGGGTACGCCAAGGTCGAGATCGCGCTGGCTACCGGCAAGCGTGAGTACGACAAGCGCCAGACCATTGCCGCCCGGGAGTCGAAGCGAGAGGCCGAGCGGGCCCTGGCCGCCCGCAATCGGGGACAATGAAGCAATGGTGCAATTCCGCGCGTCCGCTGCCGAGCGCGCTTGGCAGGTCCGTGGCCGATTCGCTCGGGGCGTAGTCGCGTTCCTCCTGATGTCGCTGACCGCGCTGGCGTGGGCTTTGGTCGCCCCGACGCCGGCGTACGCGGCCGACGATCAGATCGACTCCTTCGACATCGACTACGACATCCAGCCCAGCGGCGTGGTCAAGGTGAAGGAGACGATCACCTGGCGGTTCGGTGAGCAACTCCGGCCGGCACGGCATCGAGCGATTCCTCGTCACCCGCGAGCCGTACGACGACGACCAGGACTGCCGTCTACCAGATCAGCAACATCAGCGTGACCAGTCCAGATCCGACGTGGCGACCCAGTTCAGCTCGCGAGACCGACGAGGCCGAAGGGCGGCCGCGAGGAGCAGCTCAGACTGCGCATCGGCGACCCAGACGAGACCATCTCCGCACCGACCGCGACCTATGTCATCTCCTACGACGTCACCGGCGCGATGCGCACCTTCAGGCGGCTACGACGAGTTCTTCTGGGATGCCACCGGCTGGATTGGACAGCCCGTCTGATCAAGGAGGTCGAAGATCACGACCACGGTGCCGGGCGGCGTTCAGGACACCACCTGCTCCGCCGGCCCGGTCAAAAGCACCGAGCACTGTGCGGACCAAGATCGTTGACCAAGGGCGAGAGGCCACAGTTCACCCAGACCAACCTCGCCCCGGGCGAGGGCGTCACGCGTCGGCGTCAAGATCAACGCCGGGTCTGGTCGCCGACAACAAGCCGCACCTCGAGCCGGACGGCTCCAAGCTCTCCCCGGCGAGAGGGCTGGGCGCGATCGCCCTCGCTGGCGTGTCGGCTCCTCATCACCGTCGGTTCGCCGCTCGTCGGCGTGTTGTGGTGGCGCAAGAACGGCCGCGACCAGCGGTACGCCGGCCTCCCGCCGGGCACGGTTCCGCTCGCCGGCCAGGAAGCGCACGATCGTGCCCAATGATCCCGACATCCCCATCCCGGTCGCGTTCTCCCCGCCGCAGATCCCGGTCGCGGAGGCCGGGCTGCTGATCGACGGCCAAGTTGATTCCCGGGAGACGGCGGCCACCATCATCGACCTGGCCGTGCGCGGCGCGCTGAAGGTGCAGAGCGATGGGCGAGGACGACTTCCAGGTCACCCTGGTCGACCCGAACAGGGCGGCAGCCCCGCACGAGATGGTGCTGCTGACCAGCCTGTTCGGTGGCGAGCCGCCCGGCGCGGTCAGGGATCTCTCGGCAGCAGGGCAGCCTGGCGAGCGCCCACGAGGCGATGCGGGACTCGGTACGCAACCAGGTCACCTCCCGCGGCTGGTTCCGCAAGGTGCCGTCGGCTGCCGCGACCAGCAGCTTCGGCTTCGGCGTCATCGCCATTGCGGTCTTCGCGGCTTTCGCGGTCGGGCGTCTGGGTGCTGCTGCTCCTGATCCCGCTGCTGCCGATCATCATCACCGTCGCCGTGATCCGCTTCAAGCTCCGCCGCGGTCAGCGCACCGCCGAAGGTCGAGCGGTCTGCGACCAGGTCGAGGGCTTCAAGACCTATCTCGCCACCGCCGAGGCTGACCAGCTCAAGTTCGAGGAGGGCGAGGACATCTTCTCGAAGTACCTGCCCTGGGCGATCATCTTCGAGCTGGCCGACCGTTGGGCGAAGATCTGTGGCGACCTGGTGGCGATGGGCCGGCTGCCGAACGTCGATCCCTACTGGTACGTCGGCAACTATCACATGGCGGCCTTCAACACCGCCTTCCTCACCAGCAGCCTGACCAGCGGCGGCCACGCCGGTCGCCCGTCGTCGGGAGCGGCGGCACCGGGCTTCGGCGGCGGCAGCTCGTTCAGCGGAGGCGGCTTCTCCGGCGGCGGCGGCGGTGGCGGCGGCGGCGGCAGCTGGTGACAGCGCAGACGGCCATGTCGGCTCATGGCCTTCTCGGGGTAGGTCCGGGGGAGTGCCCGATGGTGCATGACCGGCCGCCAAACGATGCTGGTCAACATGAACGCGATCTACGAGCACCCCAGCCTCAAAATGCATGTCACGCCCGAACAGCGTGATCGCGCCGAATCCTGGCTCAAGGATGCCTACGCCGACGGTCGGATCAGTGAGTCGGAGTTCGACCGGCGGATCGGGCAGGTCCTCACCGCTGACACCCGCAAGGAGCTCAACGAGGCCTTCTACGGTCTGGTCCAGATACCGACCCCGTCCCGGGCGCTCGGCGCCCACCCCGCCTACCAGCCACTGGTCCGACCCGAGACTCGTGAACAGGCCGGTCGCGGAGCGGCCGGAGTGGCGCACTTCTCGGTGTTCTTCCTCTGGCTCTTCGGCCCAGGTCTGGTCTACGCCCTGTCGACACCCGGGACGTACGCGCGCAGGGAAGCGGCCAAGTCGTTCAACTTCCAGCTGATCTCGTCGATCGCGTTCGTGCTGGTCGCCATCTTGGGCGGTATGACCGGTCTTGACCTCTTCGGCTGGTTGCTGCCGTTCATGGGTCTCGGCTGGTTGGTCCTCACCATCGTCGGCGGCGCCAAGGCCCTGCAGGGCGAGGACTGGAAGAACCCGGTCAAGAACGTGATCAAGCTCGAGGTGCTGTCGGAGAAGTAGCGCGCACACACGGCGCCGGATCCCTGGGGTCCGGCGCCGTTTGCGTCTCCGCCGGGAATCAATTGAGCTGCCGCCGCATTGCATGATCGGTAGACTTTGTCCGGTTGCGGTCGATGCCCTACGGGCGGTCGCAAGCACAACTCAATAGGGGGTGATCGGTTTCGACTTGGGTCGATAGTCCCAGGAGAAGCGGGCCGAGAATCCAAGGTCAACTCGTAAATGTCCCTTGGGAACCAATAAGTGCCAACGTATAAACGCACTGACTTCGCTCTCGCTGCCTAAACAGTGATCGAAGGGTCAGACCGGGCGAGCCTCCGTCCCGGACCCTGGCCTCGTCAAGGAGGCTTACCTGCTGAGAGTGGTCTCAGGACTTAGCAGGGAAATGAACTGAGACTGGGCTTGTCTGCAACGTGCTGGCGCGAGTGCAGGAGCCGAGAGAACGCCTAGCCAGCTGCGCCCGGAGAAGACCTGGTTCGTCGCTCGAGGACGCGGGTTCGATTCCCGCCACCTCCACTCATACATGAGTATGCTTTGAGGTATGAGCACTGAGCGGGTGACTGTGTCGCTCCCCGACAATGTCCGGCGGGCGGCCCAGCACATCGCTGAAGAACGCGGTACTTCGTTTTCGGCGGTTGTGGCCGAGGCACTCATCGGCTGGATGCGTGGCCGTCTTGTCGATGCCTGGCTCGCCGAGCATCGCGCCACCCACGGCGAATTCGACGAGAATGAGTTGCGCGAGCTGGCGACCGAGGCCGGTGTGCCGTACGTCGGGCCCGGTCGCGTCGACGACTCGGCCGCGTGAACCTGGTACTCGATGCCGGCGCGCTGATCGGCATCGATCGCGACGACCGGCGAACAGCTGGGCTCATCGAACTGGGCCGGCGGAGTGGGGCGGCCCTGGTGACGACTGCACCGGTCGTGGCTCAGGCCTGGCGCGGCGCTGCTGGGCAGGCGGGGCTCGCTCGTCTGCTGGCGATGATCGATGTGCGCAGTGCGCATCTTGCCGAAGCCCGCGCAGCGGGCGAACTTCTTGCCGCTGCCGGCACCGCTGATGTCGTGGACGCACTACTTGTGTTGCTGGCGGTGCCTGGCGATCAATTGCTGACCAGCGATCCCGACGATCTGACGGCCCTCGTCGGCGAGCGGGGCATCCCAATAACCGTCGTCCGCATCTGATGATTGCGTCGAGACTTACGCCGTGACCTACCTGCCACCACTGCGGCATCCGGTTCGGACCATCGGCCGGAGAAGGTTCGACTTCGATCATGAGGTCGTCGTGATGGGGATCGTGAATCGTACCCCCGATTCCTTCTTCGATCAGGGTCGTACGTATGTGCTGGATCACGCAGTCGAGGCGGCGGTCGCTGCCGCCGACGCCGGCGCGGGTTGGGTCGATATCGGCGGCGTGCCGTTCTCGCCGGACACGCCGGAGGTTAGTTTGTCGGAGGAGCTCGACCGCGTGGTGCCCGTTGTCGAGCGGGTTGCCGCAGCCAGGGACATCGTCATCTCCGTCGACACATTCCGACCTGAGGTCGCTGCCCGCAGCATCGCGGCGGGCGCCGCCGTGATCAACGACCCCACGGGTTTGCACGATCCCGAGCTGGCTGATGTGGCGGCGACCCAGGGTGCGACCCTGGTGATCACCCACAGCTTGGCACTGCCGCGGGAACACCACCGTCGGCCGCAGTACGGCGACATCGCGGCCGAGGTCAAGGCTTTCCTCGCCGAACGTGTGCAGCTGGCTGTTGATCATGGGGTCCCGGAGGACCGGATCGTCATCGACCCGGGCCACGACCTCAACAAGAACACCCTGCACACTCTGGAATTGACGCGCCGCCTGAGCTGAGATTGCCGATCTTGGCCTGCCGATGCTGGCGGCCGTGTCCAACAAGGACTTCATCGGCGAGGCGACGGGCCTGCCGAAGTCGCGACCGCATGCCACCGTCGATCGCCGCCGCGACGATCTGTGTGCTCAACGGTGCCAGGATCCTGCGGATGCACGACGTCGCCGCCGCCGTGGCGGCAGCTCGGATGATCGAAGCCGTGCTGGGATTCCGACAGCCTGCCTACCTGCACCACAACATGACCTGAGAGCGAGCCCGAAACCGTGTCGGCAGTGACAACTACTGTGTTCGCCATGGAGCCATGGCCGCGGGAACGGGTGCTCTCGCTGGCCCCGGACCGTGCTCTCGGTTGGGGCGGCGACTGCGCTCGCCGGAACGCGGACCTGGCTCGCCGTCGGTGCGGATTCCGCGGCCGTGTGGGGGTCGTGTGCTGGCGAGGGTCAGCTATACCAGACAGTTGTCGATCTGACCTCGCCTCCGGCGTACGCCTGCAGCTGCCCGAGCCGGAAGGTCCCGTGCAAGCATGCGCTTGCCCTGCTCCTGCAGTGGAGTGATGGCCTGGTTCCGGCCGGCACACCGCCGCCTTTCGCCGCGGCTTGGCTGGATGCACGGGCCTCGAGGAAGGTGCAACCGGAGCCGGCGGAGCCGGTCGTCGGCCCGGTGAGCTGGCCGATCCGGCGGCGGCCGCCAAGCGTGCCGCGGCTCGTGCCGAGCGGGTGGCCAGAGGGCTCGATGAGTTGGACCAGTGGCTGTGCGACCAGATACGCGGCGGCATCGCAGGTCTGGAACAGGGCCGGCTATGCCCACTTCGACACCATGGCCGCACGCATGGTCGATGCGCAGGCCCCGGGAGTCGCGGGCATGCTGCGATCCATCCCGGCCGAGTTCGCCAGTGCCGGATGGCCGAGCCGCGTACTCGAGCAGCTGGGCGCCCTACACCTGCTCATCCAGGCGCATCGACGGCTTGACGATCTGCCCTGGCGACCTTGGCCGCCACCGTGCGTGCCCGGATTGGATATTCGGTGAGCAAGTCCGAGGTCCTGGCCACGCCGGGCCTCGTCGACCACTGGTTCGCGGTCGGCATGGTCGACACCATCGAATATCGGCTCGATACCCGGCGAGTCTGGCTCTATGGCGCTGCGTCGGGTCGCTGGGCGGTGATCATGAGCTTCGCACCGCCGGGAGGCCCGCTCGACGACACGGTCATAGCCGGCCACCTGCTGCACGCCCGATTGCACTTCTACCCAGGCTCGGGCCAATTTCGCGCACTCGTGGGTGACCAGACGAGCGCGACCGCCGGCCCGACGATGCCGCCGGCCGAGTCGTTCGCCGAGGTACGCGCGCGTTTTGGCCAGCTGGTTGCCGCCGATCCCTGGGCGGCCCG
Source organism: uncultured Actinomycetota bacterium (assembly GCA_963712625.1). GTDB lineage: Bacteria > Actinomycetota > Actinomycetes > Propionibacteriales > Propionibacteriaceae > Microlunatus. Next base: position 97,607 of record CAVQIU010000003.1, on the reverse strand, counting down.
GATGCCCGCAGTAATCAAGGCGGTTCCCATACCCGCTCGCGGCCGGTGGCGCTTGCGGGCCGTGAGCGGGGAGTGCTGCGAGATCATCGACCTTCCGGATGAGCCCTGGCCCATGCTGGCCCGTTCCTGCGGCGAGCCGATCGAGGTCTTCGGGGAATGGAGTCCTCGCGGTTTCCGGCCGCTCAGCCTCGTCGGTACCGACGCTTCCCAACCATTCAGTAGCGCAGTCGTGGCGCGGGCGGCCTAACAGATGTCGGTGTGGGAGGACGTCGTAACGACGGGGCTTATCGGGACTGACCGGCGACCGCCGCCCGACACGGCTGCCTGCGAGCTGGGGCCTGGAGCCTGACGCAGCTCTCGATCCTGCGCACCTCATGCTGTCGCTCGCGGCCCGGCATCGTGCTGTTGCGCGAGCCGGAGATCTGCTGCCGTCCTGCCCGCCGGGTGCAGTCGCTCCGCCGAGCCAGTACGCCGGTCGCGAGCCCTGCAGCGCACGAGATATTGGACCGACTGCTGTCCCCACCGCAGGTAGATCTCCTCAATCTCTGGTTGCGGGCTGCCGCTGCGCACCGCGTATGCGCATCGTCCTCCTATTGGACTCCGCTGGCCATGGTGGCCGCTCGGACGAGCGAGCTTGACCGGTCGGCGCTGGCCGAGCACTTGGCGACCGCGGCGTGTGGTTCATCGAGCAGAACCCGCAGTGGGCTCGGCTCGCCAAGGTCCTGCGCGGGCGAGACGAGGTTTCGCGCCAGCCGGAGGGCTCCGACGGCTGACATCACCGAGAATGCCGTACGCGCGGATCCGGAGCTGATCATGAGAGCTCCGACGCCTTGGTCGATCGAGCTCAGCCGAACAGTTCTCGAGATCGTCGGCAGCGGCCGGCTGCAGAACCATGGCGTGCGTTATGCCGCGGCAGTCGGAGCGCGCCTGCCGCTGGAGCATTACGAGCTGGTGCAATCAACTTCTGCAGCCAGATCGCAACACCGGATGAGCCGCTGACTCCCGCTGGCCTGCGGTCTGTACGGGAGGCCCTTCTCGCCTTGGAGCGTACGGTCTGGCTCCGCATTGAGATGCGCAGTGCCTTCACCGGCGAGCCGATCATGGTCGAACGACTGGAGATACCGCCGTGGTGATGTCCAACGATCGCCAGCCACTTCGGCCGCATGCGGAGCACGCCTATCAGGCGGAACTGGCTGCATTGCGGGCGGTAGACGACCGACCGCGGCCACCGCATTGGCAGCTTTCGCCTTGGGCCGTGGTGACGTATCTGATGGGCGGCTGTCCTGGGGGACGGCACCGTGATCTCACCGAAGTACGTCGGCTCCCGCCGGCTGATCGAGGTAGCCGTGGCAACCCTGGCCACCGATCGCGCGCTGCTCCTCCTCGGTGTGCCGGGTACGGCAAAGTCCTGGGTGTCGGAGCACCTGGCCGCGGCGATCTCCAACGACTCGACCTTGATGGTGCAGGGCACCTCTGGCACGGCAGAAGAGGCCATCAGGTACGGCTGGAACTATGCTCGGCTGCTCGCCGAGGGGCCGAGCGCGCAGGCGCTGGTTCCCTCGCCGGTGATGGTGGCGATGGAATCGTGGCTCCATCGCTCGGATCGAAGAGCTGACCCGGATTCCGGCGGAGGTGCAGGACGCGCTGATCATGATCTTGTCGGAGAAGACCTTGCCGATCCCAGAGCTGGGCCAAGAAACCCAGGCCTCGCGTGGGTTCAATGTGATAGCAACGGCCAATGACCGCGACAAGGGGATCAACGAGCTGTCGTCGGCGCTGCGTCGACGCTTCAACACCGTCGTCATGCCGCTGCCGGACAGCGAGGACGACGAGGTGAACATCGTCACGACCCGGGTGGCAGACCTCTCATCCTCACTCGAGCTGCCTGAGGTTCCTGCCGCGGTCGACGAGATCCGGCGAGTGGTGACGGTGTTTCGGGAACTGCGATCGGGCGTCACGGCAGACGGCCGCACCAAGCTCAAGTCGCCATCAGGTTCGCTCTCAACAGCCGAGGCGATCTCCGTGATCACCAGCGGCATAGCGTTGTCCGCGCACTTCGGCGACGGTCACCTTCAGGCCGGCCGACGTTGCCGCTGGGATCGTGGGGGCTGTGGTCAAGGACCCAATCGCCGATCAAGTGGCCTGGAGCGAGTACCTCGAAGTGGTCGCCCGTGACCGGGAGGGCTGGTCGGAGTTCTACACGGCCTGCCGCGACGTCTCGTGACGGTGGACGGTATGTCGTGCATGACCGCCGATGCGACGGCCGCCGGTGAGTGTCCGCCCGCCCAGGCCCGGTTCGCCGCGCTCACGGCTGACGGACTATCAGCCGGATGCCGTGCTTATCGAAGGCCCCGCCGACGCCGATCCGCTGCTGCGCTGGGTTCTGGCCGATGGAATGACGCCGCCGCTCGCGCTGCTCGGCTATGCCCCCGATCGTCCGCAAACCGCCGCGTTCTGGCCGTACGCCGTCTTCTCACCCGAGTGGCAAGCCATGATCTATGCGTTGCGGCGTGATATCGAGGTCGGTTTCTGCGACCTTCCCGCGGCCTCGATGCTCGCCCGCTGGTCACGCGGCCCGTCCCAAGATGATGATGTTGACGAGCCGGACGATGTGGCGAACGAGACGCCGTCGGCGCCCCCACTCGAGCAGCATGATCCGTTGGCCATCCTGGCGCAGGCGGCCGGCTATGACGACCCGGAGCGGTGGTGGGACGACCTTGTGGAGTCCCGGCTGGATTCCTCCTCGCCCTTCCCGATGATCACCGACGCGATGGCGGAGCTGCGGATGATCATGGCGTCGGCGGAGTCATGATCATCGGGAAGCCCGGCGTGAGGCGTACATGCGCCAGAAGATCCGGGCGGCCCTGAAGCGAGGTCGGGAACGCGTTGCCGTGGTCTGCGGCGCCTGGCACGCGCCCGTACTGCGTTGGCCGCTGCCGCCGGCCGCGGCCGATGTGCGTACGCTCCGCGGCGCACCGCGACGCAAGATCACCTTGACCTGGGTGCCATGGACCCATCAGCGGCTCGCCTCCGCTACCGGCTACGGCGCGGGCGTCGCCTCGCCCGGCTGGTACCACCATCTCTGGGTCGCTCCAGACCAACCGATCGTGCGCTGGTTGGCCAAGGTCGCGCAGGCGCTGCGCGACGCGCGACCTTCCGGTATCCAGTGCCCACGTCATCGAGGCGGTCCGGCTCGCGGAGACGCTAGCCAGCCTGCGCGGCCGGCCGCTGGCCGGTCTGACTGAGGTCACCGAGGCGACTCGGGCGGTGCTGTGTGACGGTGATGAGCTGGCCGTCCGCTACGTCACAGACCATCTCGTGGTCGGGCAGGCGCTCGGCTCGGTCAACGACGGTGTGCCGACCGTCCCCTTGGAGGCCGACCTGACCCGTATCTGCCGCACGCTGCGGGTCAGGCGCGAGGCGCAGGTTCGGGTTCATGATCTCGACCTGCGCAGGCCGATCGATCAGGCCCGATCCCAGCTGTTTCATCGGCTGCGGCTGCTTGGGCTGCAGTGGATCGCGCCGGCGGAGAGCGGCGTACAGAGTCAGGGCACGTTCCGGGAGACGTGGGAATCACGATGGGAGCCCGAGTACTCGGTGGCCATCGTCGAGGCATCGGTGTGGGGCACGACCGTCGAGTCGGCAGCGACGGCACGGGTGCAGCAGATCATCGACGAAGGCTCCCTGGTCGAGCTGACTCAGGCCGTCGAACGCTGTCTGCTCGCTGACCTGCCGCGGGCACTGGACGGCCTGCTCGCGCACGCTTGCCGACAAGGCCGCGCTGGACGCGGACGTGGTACACCTCATGGACGCGCTGCCGGCCCTAGCGCGGGCCCAGCGCTACGGCGACGTACGACAGACCGACACGCGCGGCGCTGCGCAAAGTGAGTGAGGTCCTGGTGGTCCGGATCTGCGCCGGTCTGCCGACAGGCGGTCGCGACGTCTGGACGCGGCGAACGCCGCCACCATGCGCCGCCGGATCGATGAGGTCAATGCCGCGATCGGCCTGCTCGCCGAATCGGCGAAGGAACGGCTCGGCATTCGGCACACCTGCGTTCCCGCTGGCCCAGTGGCCCATGATCGACCGAACTGATGTGCATGGCCTCCTGCTGGGCCGCATCGTGCGGCTGCTGCTCGATGCGGAGCGGCTCACTGATGTCCCCGTTCGGCTGCAACGTGCCTTGTCCGCTGGAGTTCCAGCCGCAGACAAGGCAGCCTGGGTGGACGGCTTCTTCGCCGACGGCGCGCTGCTGCTGATTCATGATGCGGAGTTGCGAGCGCCTGCTCGACGAATGGGTATGCCAGCTGGACGATGCCCAGTTCATCGACATGCTGCCGCTGCTGCGGCGCACGTTCGGCACGTTTGCCGCCGCCGAGCGTCAGGCGATCGCGGAACGGATCTCAGCTCGTCCGCAGAATCTCGATCGTCAGCGTCCCGAGGAGATTGACCTCGAGCTGGCGCACCGGCTCTGGCTACGGTCGATCTGATTCTGGGTGGCCGCCATGGCTGAGCCTGCGAAGCGATCTGAGCGCCAGGACCAGGCTGTTGCGCTGGCGGCTGTTGCTCGGAGAGGCGTCCGCCGAGGAGCTGGATACCTCCCTGAGCCGGGAGGAGCAGAAGATGGATGCCGCGCTCGCTGCACTGTATGACGCGGACGAGGAGGATGGCATCGGCTCCCGCGCGATCGGGCGGCCTCGGCTCGTCCGCGCCGCGAGTCGCCCGCTGGCTCGGCGACATCCGGACCTACTTTCCGACCAGCGTGGTCCAAGTCATGCAGCGAGATGCCATCGAGCGGTTGCATCTCACCTCGATGCTGCTGGAGCCGGAGCTGCTCGATTCGATCCAGCCCGATGTTCATCTGGTGAGCTCTCTGGTGAGTCTCAGTCATGTGATGCCGGACTCCACCAAGCGGACTGCTCGGGTCGTGGTGGGCCAGGTCGTTGCCGAGATCGAGCGACGGATCGCCAACAAGACTCGCGCAGCCGTCACGGGCGCGGTCAGCCGTGCCAGCCGGACCCATCGCCCACGACCTCGAGACATCGACTGGAATTCCACCATTCGCCGCAACCTCGATCACTACCTTCCCGAGCAGCGCACGATCGTCCCGGAGCGGCTCGTGGGCTACGGCCGGGGCGCGAACGCCATCGTGAAGGAGGTGGTGGTCGCCATCGACCAGTCCGGATCGATGGCGGAGTCAGTCGTCTACGCCGCCGTCTTTGGAGCCACTCTGGCTTCTATTCGGTCGGTGAAGACCTCCGTGGTGGCCTTTGACACCGAGATCGCCGATCTCACCGACAAGCTGGCAGACCCGGTCGATGTCCTCTTCGGCTGCCAGCTCGGCGGCGGCACCGACATCAATCGGGCGCTGGCGTACTGCCAGCAGCTGATCACTCGGCCGACCGAGTCCATCTTGGTGCTGATCTCGGACCTCTACGAGGGCGGTATCGCGCAGGAGATGCTGCGCCGCGTCGCCGACCTGCTGCGGGCTGGTGTCACGGTGGTCGTGCTGCTTGCCTTGTCGGATTCGGGCGCGCCGGCGTACGACCACGAGCATGCCGCGGCGCTGGCGGCGCTTGGCGTACCAGCTTTTGCCTGTACACCGGACCTCTTTCCCGACCTGCTGGCCGTCGCATCAGCAAAGGCGACATCGGCCAGTGGGCTGCGACCGCCGCCAGCGCGGCCGCAGCGCCTAGCCGAGCCGCCGAGGCGCGGAAGGCATAGTTGTCCGTGAGAGGATCGGCTCCGTGACAGCCGTTCCCTCCGTCTCGTACTCGATCACTGTGCGGCTGGAGGTTCCGGCGGGAGGAGCCTCGGTCAGCCAGTTGACGACCGCTGTCGAGCACGCTGGCGGCGCAGTCACCGCTCTCGATGTCACCGCGTCGGGACCATGAGCGATTGCGGATCGACGTGACCTGCGCGGCGCGCGACACCGAGCATGCCGACCTGCTGTCGAGGCGATGAGCAGCGTGCCGGGCGTCGTGATCGGCAAGGTCAGCGACCGCACCTTCTTGATGCATCTGGGCGGCAAGATCGCGATGACGAGCAAGCACCCCATCCGCAACCGTGATGATCTGTCGATGATCTACACCCCCGGTGTGGCGCGGGTGTCGTTGGCAATTGCCAAGAACAAGGAGGATGCCCGCCGGCTGACCATCAAACGGAACAGCATCGCAGTCGTTACCGACGGATCCGCGGTGCTCGGCCTCGGCAATCTTGGCCCGGAGGCGGCACTGCCGGTCATGGAGGGGAAGGCGGCACTGTTCAAGCGCTTCGGCGACATCGATGCCTGGCCGTTGTGTCTGGATACCCAAGACGTCGACGAGATCATCAAGGTGGTGCACGCGATCGCGCCCGGCTTCGCCGGGATCAATCTGGAGGATATTTCGGCACCCCGCTGTTTCGAGATAGAGCGCCGGCTGCGTCAGCTGCTGGATATTCCGGTCTTCCATGATGATCAGCACGGCACCGCGATCGTGGTGCTCGCTGCGCTCTACAACGCGCTGCGGGTGGTGGACAAGCAGATCGCCGACGTACGGATAGTGATGTCTGGCGCGGGCGCGGCAGGGACTGCGGTGATCAAGCTGCTGCTTGCCGCTGGTGCGCGCAACGTCGTCGTGGCAGACATCGTCGGTGTAGTGCACCGCGGCCGGGACGATCTTGCTGGTGAGCTGGAATGGCTGGCCAACAACACCAACCATCTCGGGTTCACCGGTTCGCTCAGGGAGGCGGTGGTCGGCGCCGATGTATTCATCGGGGTCTCGGCGCCTGGAGTGCTCTCTGGCTCCGACGTTGCGGCGATGGCGGAACGATCGATCGTGTTCGCCCTGGCCAACCCCGATCCGGAGGTGGATCCGGCCGAGGCGTCCCGGTACGCGGCGGTCGTCGCCACAGGCAGATCGGATTTCCCAAATCAGATCAACAATGTGCTGGCGTTTCCTGGGGTCTTCCGAGGCCTGCTCGATGCCCACTGCGCGCACGTCAACACGAGTATGCTGCTGGCTGCTGCTCGCGCGCTCGCCGGTGTCGTCACCGACGACGAGCTCAACGCCGCCTACATCGTGCCGAGTGTCTTCCACGCCGATGTGCACCACACCGTGGCGGCCGCAGTACGCCGAGCAGCCGGGGGCCCAACCGAATTACCGACCGACACCGAAGTTGCCTTTTAAGCACATGTCTTACCCAGCCTTGCCGCACGACTCGCAGGCTCTCTCGCTGCGTGGCTGGCACCTGGCCGCAGCGGGGGCGCTCATCGCGGTGGTGCTGCAGCTGTGGGGGCTCTACCGTGTCAGCGGCCCACCACAGCCGCCGTGGTTTCCGTTCGCCGACAAACTCGAGCATGCCGTAGGATTCGCTCTTCCGGTGATATTGATCTTGCTTGCCGTGGCGTTGCACGGTTCCGCTCGGCTGGCAGTGGCCCAGTCCGCGGATGAGCGCGCTGGTGGTCGGGGTCTTTGCCGCGCACGCCGTGGTCAGCGAGGTGATCCAGCATCTGTGGTACCGCCACCGGACTGGCGATCCGCTCGATGTGGTAGCGGACTGGGCCGGCATCGCGGTCGGCGTGGTGCTGCTTCGGCTGATCTTGTGCGGCGGTCCCGCAATGCCGCGGGAAGCCTCGCGCCATCATGAGCGAGCCGCAGGATCGAGCCGACGATCAAGCGCGACCCGGTCGCCGGAGATCTACTCGTGGCGAGCATCATGCTCGCCGACGGCGTCTTCAACCAGACCGTGGTGCTGATCTTGGACGCTGACGAGGACGGGGCGCTTGGAGTGATCTTGAACGAGATCTCCCAGACGCCGCTCGACGCGGTGCTTCCGGACTGGGTGAGTGCGGTGTCGGAGCCGCGGCTGCTTTTTCACGGTGGGCCGGTCTCACCCAACGGCGCGATCTGCCTGGCCAGCGTGGCCGCAGACGGCGAGGAGCCGCCAGGTTGGCGGCCGCTGTTCGACACGGTTGGGCTGCTGCACCTGGACACCCCGATCGAGATCGTCTTCGGGGCGTACCGGGACCTGCGGATCTTCGCAGGCTATGCCGGGTGGGCCGCAGGCCAGCTGCAAGAGGAGATCGCCGAAGGCATGTGGCACCTGGCGCCGGCCGACTATAGCGACGTCTTCGGCGGCCAACCTCTCGAGCTGTGGCGTACGGTGCTACGCCGGCAGAGCGGCGAGATCGCGTTCTTTTCGACCTGGCTGGAGAATCCCGAGCTGAACTAAGGCGATTCCTAGTCCGCGACCAGCGGCGGCACAGTCAATGCTGTGAAGCTAGTTTTCAAGGTGCATAGGATTACGTCGCAGAGTCGCCTGAAAGGTCATCGGGGTACGTCAGTGATCGAGGTGAAACAACCAAGAGTGCAGGGCCGCGCAGCCGGGTGCTGGTGGTTGACGACGACGCGGCGCTTGCCGAGATGCTCTCCATCGTGCTCCGCAACGAGGGGTTCGAGCCGATCTGGTGCGCACACGGAGACAAGGCGTTCTCGGCGTTCAAGGAAGCCAAGCCCGACCTGGTGCTGCTGGACTTGATGCTGCCAGGGCGCGACGGTGTGGACGTCTGCCGCGACATCCGCGCGGAGTCGGGCGTGCCGATCGTGATGCTTACGGCAAAGACCGACACGATCGACGTGGTCGAAGGACTCGAGGCCGGCGCCGACGACTACGTCGCCAAGCCTTTCAAGGCCAAGGAACTGGTCGCCAGGATCAAGACCCGGCTGCGCCGCGTGCCAGCCTCCGAGGAGGTCGATGTCGAGACCTTGCGGATCGGGGACCTTTCGATCAGCGTAGACGGACATTCGGTGAAGCGCGACGGGGTGCAGATCCAGCTCACGCCCTTGGAGTTCGATCTCTTGCTCGCCCTGGCCCGACGGCCATGGCAGGTCTTCAGTCGCGAGGTCCTGCTCGAGCAGGTGTGGGGCTACCGCCATGCCGCCGACACGCGACTGGTCAACGTACACGTGCAGCGGCTGCGTTCGAAGATCGAGAGGGACCCCGAGCATCCTGAGATCGTGGTGACCGTACGAGGAATCGGCTACAAGGCCGGCGAAACCGCCCAGGTCCGGTAGCCGCTTGCGCTGGTACGCGGTGCTCACGCAGATCTAGGCTTTCGGCATTCGACACATGGTCTTCGATTCCGAGGATCCTGAGATCGCATTGGTGGCGATTCCCCATCACCTGGTGGTGGCGGTCGTTGCCGCTGCGAGTCGTGCTCACGGTGTTCCTCGCTTCGGTGCTGGTGCTGGTCCTTGGGCGGTTTCCTACTGATGCAGCAGGCCACGATCGGGGTGATCGACGGTAAGAAGGAGACCGCCAGGAACGAAGCCCGCCAGGCCGTCAACACAGCGCAAGGACAGCTCAACGCCGCCGATCTCACCGGCGATGTCAACGTCGACAAGCTGCTGCTCGACCTCGCCACCGGTTTCGCCAGTCGAGCCGGGAGCAATTCGAGGTGATCATCATTGCCCGCGGCCAGACGATCACCGCCGGCAATGCAGTGGTGATCAGCATTCCCGCCGCGCTGCGTAAGCAGGTCGAACAAAGCAACGACCTGCTGATGACCTCGACCCAGATCGACTATCGCGACGGTCGGCCTTCGGTGGCAGGGCTTGTGGCCGGGGCAACGCTGACGCTGCCGGGCACCGGTCGCTATCAGATCTACCTGCTGTTCCCACTCACCCAGGAAGTCGCCACTCTTGTCGTTCTCCGCTACGCAGTGGTGACCACCGGCGCCATCTTGGTGATCTTGCTGACCTTCATCGCAGCGTTGGTCAGCCGTCAGGTGGTAACCCCGGTACGTGCCGCCCGCCGGGCGGCCGAAAGCCTCGCTTCGGGCAACCTGCGCGACCGGATGAAGGTGCGCGGACAAGACGACCTTGCCCGCCTGGCCACCTCGATGAACTACATGGCCTCCGAGCTGGAGAAGCAGATCAACACGCTCGAGGAGCTGTCTGCGGTCCAGCAGCGATTCGTCTCCGATGTCTCCCACGAGCTGCGTACGCCGTTGACCACGGTTCGGATGGCTCGCCGAGGTGCTGCACGAGGCGCGTGAGGACTTCGACCCGGTCGCCGCACGCTCCGCGGAGCTGCTTGCAGAACGAGCTGGATCGCTTCGAGGCACTGCTCACCGACCTGCTGGAGATCTCTCGCTTCGATGCGGGCGCGGCGCATGCTCAACGTCGAGGAGGTCGACCTGCGTGATCTGGTCCAGCGGGTGGTCGAAGCCAACGCAGCGCTGGCCGAGACGAACCACACCGAGATCACCGTGCATGAAAGCGGCGAGGCCAAGGCCGAGGTCGATACCCGGCGGATCGAACGGATCCTGCGCAATCTCCTGGTCAACGCGATCGAGCACAGCGAGGGCCATCCGATCGACATCTTGATCGAAAGCGACGACGCCGCGGTGGCGATCGCGGTTCGCGACCATGGCGTCGGGTTCGAAGCCAGTCAGGCCAGGCAGGTCTTCCATCGCTTCTGGCGCGGGGATGCGGCGCGGGCGCGGACCGTCGGTGGCACCGGTCTCGGTCTGTGCGATCGCGATGGAGGACGCGAACCTGCACGGCGGTTGGCTGACGGCGTGGGGCCGACCCGGCGATGGGTGCCCAGTTCCGGCTCACCCTGCCGCGGAAGGCGGGAGCGATCCTGGAGACCTCACCGCTGCCGCTGGTGCCGCGCGACCTGGTCGGTCCCGGCGGCACCAGACTCGACGGGCTGGAGGCACCAGCGCCGCTCGCTCCGAGTTCGCCCGTCGTCGCCGCCACCAGCGATTCCCACGACGCGTCGGCCGCTGCCGAGACCAGCGGTGAGCCCATCGTGAGGCGGGCGAGGCGGCCATCTCGCGGCGATCATGATCCTCTGCTAGCGAGCCTGCTGGGCGCGGCCGGCTGCGTCAGTGTCCCGACCTCAGGGCCGATCGAGAAGGTTGAGGGGCAGCAGCAGGGCTGCCAGAACTGCGTGAACGTCGAGGTCGCACCTCCCGCTGCCGGGCGACGAGCCGAGGCAGATCGTCGAGGGCTACCTCCGCGCGACGTCGAACTACCAGCCGAACTACTCCGTGGCCAAGCAGTTCCTGACCCGGATGGCCGCCGAGAAGTGGAGCCCCGAGGGCGGGGTCTCGATCTATCGGGGCTCACCGACCGCGAGTCGGCCCAGGCCACGGTGAGGCTGAAGGGACGGCTCGTCGGTTCGCTCGGTCCGGACCGCACCTACACGGCGCAGGACCAGGAGCTGCGAGTCGACTTCGGCTGGTCCAAGGAAAACGGCGAGTGGCGGATCAACAATCCGCCGCCGCGGACTGATGGTTGCCGAGTACTCCTTCACCTCTCTTCTACCAGCCCTACGATCTCTACTTCGTGGGGAACGGCACCTCGCTGGTTCCCGACCCGATCTACCTGCCTGCGCTGAGCAACCCAGCGAACGTCGCCTCGGCCCTGATGAAGGCCCTGCTCAATGGGCCTTCGAAGTGGCTGAAGCCCGCCGTCTCCACGGCCGATCCCGCCGAACACAACGCTGAGCGTCGACTCGGTGACGATCACCGACGGCATCGCCGAGGTGCCGCTCAGTGACTCGGTGCTGGCGCTGCCGGATCCGCAGCGCAGCCTGCTGGCCGCCCAGATCGTCTACACGCTCAAGCAGGCCGGCGGGGTGAAGGGCGTGGTGATCAAGGTGAACCAGCAGCCGTACCGGGTGCCCGGGAGTGACCCGAACAGCCTCGGTGATCTCGGTCGACGTCCATTCCGCGTGACATCGACCCGGTTCCGTTCGTGGCCGGCGAACAGCTGTACGCGGTCGACAGCGGTGGGGTCGGTCAAGCAGGTGAGCACGACGAACGATTCGCCGACTATGAGTGCGTTGCCCCGGCCGCTAGGTCACGGCAAGTACCCGGTCGACGCGCTGGCGGTATCGGTGACGAACACCGATCTTGCCGCCACCACCAACGGCCGGACGACGCTGCGTCCGCGCACCAATTGCGACCGGGGAAGGCCAGCACGTTGCTCAGCGGAGTACCGATCTGCTCAGACCACAGTTCACCAGGTATGGCGAGATCTGGGACATCGGTCGCGAGGGTGGCCGGCAACGGATGTGGATGTTCACCGCCGACAACAACAAGCGCGGTCGCCATCGACTCACCGATGCTCCAGAAGGTGACGGCGTTCAAGATCTCACCCGACGGCACCCGGATGGCCCTGGTTCGTACGTACCAAGACCGGGTCCGAGCTCGGCCTGGCCAGAATCATCCGCGTCGGACAAGATCATGGTCGACGGCTGGCGACCCCTGGACACCACCCAAACCAGCATGCCGCCAATCGGCAGGATCGCCGACGTCGCATGGCTCGATGCCACCGAGCTGCTGGTGCTCGGCGCAGCCGACGCCACAACCGCGTACGCGCCGTTCCGGGTGGTAGAGGATGCCTCACAGATCACTCCGGAGGGCGAGTCCGAGAACTGGGATGCCGTCGAGCTCGCCGTGCTTCCCCGGACGCAGACCGCGATCATCGTCGGCCGCGACGGCCAAACCTGGAAGGACGACGGCAGCCAGTGGCTGCCGTTCATCGACAAGATCCAGCACCATCGCCTATCCCGGCTGAGGTAACCTGATGACTGTCCACAGATTGGCGAGCGCCAGCCGATTCTGAAGTCGCAACGCGACAGACTCGGCCGGTGGGCGTCGAGGATTGGTTGGCGGCAGCGAGGTGACCTGCTGCTCGGCGCCCGCTGCCACGGCTGCGGGCAGCCGTGGTGGGGGATCTGCCGGCGCTGCCGTCAGCAGCTGGCCAGCCGCCGGCCGTTCCTCACCGCTCCGATTCCGCGGCCCGACGGATTCCCGATGACGGTCACGTCGTCGCGCCTACGACCCGATCCTGCGCAGGCGTGATCAACGCGCACAAGGAGCGGCAGGCGCTGACGCTGACTCGGTTTCTTCGCCGAACGGCTGGCGATGAGCGTGCACGGCGTTGCTGGCCCAGCGAGGCGTACGCCGTCGGCGCCAGCGACATCGTGTTGGTGCCGATCCCCTCAGCAGCGCGCAACCGTCCGTCAGCGAGGATTCGACGCGACCGCCTCGATGGCCCGCCTCGCCGTACGCCGCCTCCGGCTGCGATACCCGATGACGGCTCGATCAGCGCTGGCTCAGGGTCGGCCCGTCGCCGATCAGGCCGGTCTGGGCGCACGCGGCCCGCCAGGCGAATCTGGCCGGCGCTTTCCGGCTGCGGCGGCCGATCTCAGCGCAGCTGCGGTCGTGCTGGTCGACGACCTGGTGACAACCGGCAGCAGCCTGACCGAGGCAGCGCGGGTGCTTGGAGAGGCCAGGATTCCGGTGCTGGGCGCAGCCACAGTGGCCGCCACCGTACGCCTGCAGACCCGCATGTTCGCGGACTGAGAACTCAGTGAGGATCCCGAGTAACCGGTGGAAATACCCGATGGCAAGGATTAGCGTCTGTGTATGGCGCTTGCGCACCAGGGGGATTTCAGGCTGGTATTTTCAGGCTGGGCCGGAATCAGGGTGCGACGAGTGCCTTCGTCATTTCTGGACCGTCTCCGCAGGGCAGCCCGCGGTCGCGTACCGAACGCCAGGCGCATTCTTGCCTGATCGTGTCGTTCGAATTGCACACTCCTCGATGGAGGTAGACATGGATGTTGTCGTCAAGTCCCGACATTGCAATGTGTCGGATGAGTTCCGCTCCTACGTAGACGAGAAGATCACCCGACTCGAGAAGCTCAACGACCGGGTCATTCGGGTCGAGGTCGAGGTATCGGCAGAGCGGAACAAACGACAACACGACCAAGCGAGCCGTGTCGAGATCACGCTTCGCACCAAGGGCCCGGTGGTACGGGCCGAGGCCGCGGCCGAAGACAAGCTGGCGGCCTTCGATCTGGCGCTGGACAAGCTGATGGCGCAGCTGCGCAAGGCGGCCGACCGCAAGCGGGTGCACCGCGGCCAGCATTCGCCCCGCTCGCTGCACGATGCTGCCGCCGAACTGCCGCTGATCGAGAGCGGTGCGCCGGAGACGAACGGCTCATCGGTGCGCACGGTCGCCGGGATGGAGGTCCACGGCGACGGCCCCATGGTGGTACGCGAGAAGGTGCATCCGGCGGTGCCGATGAGCCTGGACCAGGCGCTGCTGGAGATGGAGCTGGTCGGCCACGACTTCTATCTCTACATCGACTCCGAGCACATGGCGCCGAGCGTGGTCTACCGCCGCAAGGCCTACGACTACGGCGTGATCCGCCTCGACATGGCCTACGCTCTGGTCTCCTGATCGCACGCCAGTCCGCCGCTTCCTCGGCCCCGACTGACACTGGGGAGGCGTCCGGCCCGCGCTAAGCAAACGTGTGCCTTGGCTCTGTCTGTCGGCGTGAGTCTTTGCTCGGCTGGGTTTCAAGCATCTTAGGTTTGCTACGGCGGGCCGGACGCCTCCCCAGTGTCAGTGGGTGGCGCTAGCGTCTGCTGCGTGCGACGGGAGACGCTGAGCAAGGCTGAGGCGAGGCGGATCGCGCTGGCTGCGCAGGGCTTTGGTGTGCCGAGGCCGGATCGGCCGCTCACCATGCGCGACGTGCAGGCGGTGACGAACCGGCTGGCGCAGTTTCAGATCGACTCGATCAATGTCGTCACGCGGGCGCACTTCATGCCGCTGTTCTCCAGGCTCGGACCCTACGATCCGGCGCTCCTCGAGCGCGCCGCCTACCAGGCTCCCGCGTCGCCTTTTCGAGTACTGGGGCCACGCCGCCAGCCTGATCGATGTCTCCCTGCAGCCCCTGCTCCGGTTCCGCATGCAGCCGGGCTTTCGCGATGTCTGGGCAGGAGTGGAACGAGTCGCGCGGGAGAACGCCGACCTGATCCCGTTCGTCCGAGATGAGGTCGCCGCGCGCGGCCCGATCAGCGCCAGAGATCTGGAGATTGCCGAGGAGCGCGATCGCAGCAACTGGGGTTGGAACTGGTCCCGCGTCAAGACTGTGCTGGAGTGGCTGTTCTATGTCGGCGAGGTGACGTCGGCCTACCGCAACTCCCAGTTCGAGCGGGTCTACGACCTGCCCGAACGGGTCATTCCCAGCGCGGTGCTCGCCATGCCGACTCCGACGCCACAGGAGTCGGTGACCGGTCTGATCCGGCGTGCTGCGCGTAGCCCTCGGGATAGCAAGCGAGTCCTGCTTGCGCGACTACTTCCGCACCCGTGTGGCATATGACGCGCGAGGCGATCGCGACGCTGGTCGAGAATGGTGAGCTGATCCCGGTCGTAGTTGCCGAGATCTGGAAGCCGGCCCTGGTACCTGTGGCATCAGGCGCGGATGCCGCGTCGGATCGGCGCCCGGGCGCTGCTGAGCCCGTTCGATTCGATGATCTTCGAACGAGCGCGGCTGGAGCGCCTGTTCGACTTTGTCTACCGGATCGAGATCTACGTGCCGGAGCCGAAGCGGGTCCACGGCTACTACGTCTATCCCGTTCCTGCTGGACGAGGAGTTCGTGGCCCGGGTCGATCTCAAGGCGGACCGCACGCGGGGTGTGCTGCGGGTGAATGCCGCCTGGATCGAGCCTGGCCATGACGAGTCCGACGTGGCGACCGAGCTGGCATCTGAGCTCAAGATCATGGCCGAGTGGCTCGGTCTGGAAGCTGTCGAGATCCTGCCGCGCGGGGATCTCGCGCCAGCGCTCGCCGCGCTGTAGATCGCAGGTCAGCTTCAGGCTGTGAGCGGCGGATTGCTAGTGCGCGCCGACGCTCACCGAGCGACAGCGAGCAATGCAACACTGCGCGAGCAGTCAAGCTCAGAAGGGCTTGCCTTACGATGGAGGGCGCGCTGCGGCACTTCTACGATGGATGAAGTCTGGCGCTAGGCCGAGCAGGCATGAGGGAACATCTCGGCGCCGCAGACCGTGCAGGTAAGTGATGACAACGTAAGGGGAGCCAGTTTCCGTGGCTTTGATGGATAGGCTGCTGCGCTTAGGCGAAGGCAAACTTCTCAAGCAGCTCAGCAACATCGCCAAACAGGTGAACGCGATCGAGGAGGACTTCGTCGCGATGAGCGACGAGGAGTTGCGCGGCCAGACCGCCGACTTCCGGGCGCGCTACGAAAAGGGCGAGACGCTCGAGTCGCTGCTGCCCGAGGCGTTCGCGACCGTACGCGAGGCCAGCCGCCGGGTGCTGGACAAGCGGCACTTCGACGTCCAGGTGATGGGCGGCGCCGCACTGCACCTGGGCAACATCGCCGAGATGAAGACCGGCGAGGGCAAGACCCTGGTTGCAACCATGCCGTCCTACCTCAACGCGCTCACCGGCGCGCGGCGTGCACATCGTCACGGTCAACGACTACCTGGCCAAGCGCGACTCAGAGTGGATGGGACGGATCCACCACTTCCTCGGGCTGGATGTCGGCGCCATCCTGTCGCAGATGGATCCGGCCGAGCGGCGCAAGGCGTACCACGCGGACATCACCTACGGCACCAACAACGAGTTCGGCTTCGACTACCTGCGCGACAACATGGCGCTCAGCCTCGAGGACTGCGTGCAGCGCGGGCACCACTACGCCATCGTCGACGAGGTCGACTCGATCTTGATCGACGAAGCGCGTACCCCGTTGATCATCTCCGGACCGGCCGAGGACACGCGCAAGTGGTATCCGGAGTTCGCCAAGCTCGTGAACCGGCTACGCCGCGACGATCACTACGAGGTCGACGAGAAGAAACGCACCGTCGCGATCATCGAGAACGGTATCGACGCGGTCGAGGATTGGCTCGGCATCCACAACCTGTACGAGTCGGCGAACACGCCGCTGATCTCGTACCTGAACAACGCCATCAAGGCCAAGGAGCTGTTCAAGCTCGACCGCGACTACGTGGTGATCGACGGCGAAGTGCTGATCGTCGACGAGCACACCGGGCGCACCTTGATCGGCCGCCGCTACAACGAGGGCCTGCACCAGGCCATCGAGGCCAAGGAGAGCGTCGAGATCCGCGACGAGTACCAGACGCTCGCCACGATCACCCTGCAGAACTACTTCCGGATGTACGACAAGCTCGCCGGGATGACCGGCACGGCACTGACCGAGGCCAGCGAGTTCCAGAAGATCTACGGCCTCGGCGTGGTGCCGATCCCGACCAACATGCCGATGATCCGCGGGGACCAGCGGGACCTGATCTACCGCACCGAAGAGGCCAAGTTCGACGCCATCGTCGAGGACGTGGCGGAGCGGCACGAGAAGGGCCAGCCGGTGCTCATCGGCACCGCCTCAGTCGCCAAGTCCGAGATCTTGTCCGGGCTGCTGAAGCAGGCCGGGGTCAAGCACGAGGTGCTCAACGCCAAGCAGCACGAGCGTGAGGCGGCCATCATCGCGATGGCGGGCGCCAAGGGCGCGGTCACGGTGGCCACCAACATGGCCGGCCGCGGCACCGACATCATCTTGGGCGGAAACGCTGAGTTCCTCGCCGACAAGAAGCTGCACGACTCAGGCATCGACGCGCTCGAGAACTCCGAGGAGTACGAGCAGCTCTATCCGCGAGCTCCTGAAGGAACTCGAGGAGGAGACCGAGGCCGAACACGACGAGGTAGTCGAGCTCGGCGGGCTCTACGTCGTCGGATCAGAACGGCACGAGTCGCGTCGCATCGACAACCAGCTGCGCGGCCGTTCCGGCCGTCAGGGCGATCCAGGTGAGAGCCGGTTCTACCTGTCGCTGGGCGACGACCTGATGCGGCTGTTCAAGTCCGACATCGTCGACTGGGTGCTGCAGGCCCTCAAGATGCCCGACGACGTGCCGATCGAGAACAAGCGGGTGACATGCCTCGATCGCCAGCGCACAGAGCCAGGTCGAGGCGCAGAACTTCGAAATCCGCAAGAACCTCCTCAAGTACGACGACGTGATGAACCGGCAGCGGCACGCGATCTACGGCGACCGTCGCAAGGTGCTGGAGGGCGCCGATGTCGAGTCGCGGCTCCGGGCCACCGTCGACACGGTCGTCGAGCAGTACGTCGTCGGCGCGACGGAGGGGTTCGCCGAGGACTGGGACCTGGAACAGCTCTGGAGCAACATGAACACGCTCTATCCGGTGTCCCTGGTACGCGCCGAGTACGAGGAGCGCGACGACCTTGACCGGCAGATGCTGATCGACGACTTCAAGGCCGACGCCCAGGCGGCGTACGACAAGCGCGAGGAGAGTCTCGGCGCCGAGGTCATGCGAGAGCTCGAACGCCGGGTGCTGCTGACCGTTCTGGACCGCAAGTGGCGCGAGCATCTCTACGAGATGGACTACCTCCGCGAAGGCATCGGCCTGCGGGCCATGGCGCAGCGCGATCCGCTGGTGGAATACCAGCGCGAGGGCGGCGACATGTTCAACGCCATGATGGAAGCCTTCATGGAGGAGGTCGTCGGCTACGTCTTCCACCTCGACGTCGAAGTTCAGGAGACCCCGATGGTCGGGGTCGTCACCGACTCCGACGGCCAGGCGGTTCAGATCGGAGCCGGTCGGACCGAGGTCGCCAGTCGGAATGGTCATGACCGCCAGCACCTGGTCGAGTCCGGACCCGACCCCGACGGCCCAGGCGTGGCCGTGCATCCAGTCGAGGACGAGGAGCTCTCAGCTCCTGGCGTCTAGCCGAGGAGCCTCCGGCAATTCGCCCGGAGATCAAGGCAAAGGGCCTGGCCGGCCAGACTGGTTCCCGCAGGCCGCTCAGCTACTCCGCGCCAGCCGAGGACGGCTCGGTTAAGACAGCCGGTAAGACGGCGAGCAAAGCCGACGACCCGTACGCCAACGTGGGCCGCAACGCGCCGTGCCCGTGTGGCTCCGGCAAGAAGTTCAAGATGTGTCACGGACGGCCCGGCGCCGCCTAGTCGTCGCACTAGCGGCTGCCCTCATCACTCTGCCCGATCGCTGAGGTTCTTTTCATGCCCACAAGCTCATGAACCGAGCGCGCATCATTGCCGCCGCGTCGGCCGCAGTCGTCGTGGCTGGTGGCATCGGCGTAGCGGCGGCACTCAGCCGCCCGGCCACAGAGCCGTTCACCTCCAGCTCGATCTCCTCGAGTGCTCCAGCGCCGACGCCGACGCCCGATTCGGCCAATACGCCAACCGCGTCTCCCAAGGCGACCGACCCGCTGACCGGCGGCAAGGTCAGCAATCACGAGGTGATCGCGGTCAAAGTCGAAAACATCGCGGCGGCCAGACCGCAGGTCGGCCTGAGCCAAGCCGACATCACCTTCGTCGAAGAGGTCGAAGGTGCCCAGACGCGCCTCATCGCGGTCTATCACTCACGTTTCCCCAAGCGTCTCGGACCGGTCCGGAGTGCGCGCAGCACCGACGTACAGCTCCTGCCGCTGTTCGGCAAACCGGGTCTGGTCTATTCGGGCGCCAACTCCGCAGTGCAGCGCAAGATCGACAACGCCTCGATCGTGCCGATCCCACGGTCGACTCGTGATCATCGGCGGGTGGCGCCGCACAACGTCTTCGTGGATCTGGCCGCGATCGCACAGTCAACGAAGCTCGCCCAAGGCCACTCCAATCGGCTGGACCTTCAGCGAGAGTGCACCGCGTGGTGCCGCGGCAAACGCGGTCAAGGTGCGCGTCGGGCACGACACGTTCAACTTCAAATATACCTCGGGTCGATACACCGTGCGCTGGAATGGATCTGGTACGCCGACGGAGACAACGGAGCGATCACCAAGACCGACAATGTCGTGATCATGAAGGTGCACAACCATCCCGACGGCAATCGCGATGTGCTCGGTGCGCCGTCGGTCCAATCTGACACCGTCGGCACGGGCACTGTGATCGATCTACCGCGACGGAAAGAAGATCGTCGGCCAGCTGGAAGCGAACGAAAGCATCTGCGCCGCTCCGCTTCACCGACAAGTCGGGAGAGCCGATCGCACTCAAGCCGGGTCAGACCTGGGTTGCGCTTGCCGGCTAGCGATGGATGATCTACGGCGGCGGCAGCGTGACCCCGAACCCAGTCATCGCCAGCCGCAGCAGTACCTGCCCTGGCCGGAGCAAGTCGGCAATCTTGGCGGCCGACAGCACCTCGAGTTCTTCCAGCCGGGCGTAGTAGATGTCTGCCCCGTCGAGTCGCGCCTGCTGCAGTTCAGCGACATTCAGCCAGACCTTCTGGCGAGCCTCGCGTAGGAAACGCCGCGAGCTCAGCCGGTTGGCCGGTGTCAGCAGCCGGTCCAGCACACTACGCCGCCCGCCGATCGCCTGATCTTCCGCGGTCACTCGACTGGCCAAGATCATGTCGATGCGTTCATGATCACGACGGCGCTTCTCGATCAGCACGGCGTCCTGGAAATCTTGATCGGTGATCACCGACAGGGTCGCCTGCGGCAGGTCATAGTTGATGTGGGCATTCATGCCCAGGAGCAAGTGGACGATGGTCGGTAGGTTCGGATCCGCCTGGAAAGCCAGCCGCCACGGCCGCGGCACCCGGCCGTGTGCTTGATCAGCGTCGTGCGCCACGATGAACAGCTCGGCGAACGCGATATCCCAGCGCACCACCCACTCGGGATCCTCGAAGAAAGCCGCGTCAACAGCTTCGCCCACGGCCTGCGTCGTCCGCTGATAGGTCTTGATAAAGGTGCGGCGATGCACCTGATCATCGGGCAGCGCGTCGATCCGCTGCTGCAGCTCGTCGACGACCTCGCCGATTGTCGATGCTTGTTCGCTCCGGCCATCGTGCATGGTGCCAGTCTTCCTTGACACCCTTCCGATACGAAAAGATCGCCCCATGCCAGAGCAAAGGGCGGCGATTTGCCTTCGATCCGGTCGCAGTGGGACGGAGTGAATGTGACGCGTGGGTTGCCTACTATCGCCGCGACTGGCTGCGAATGCTTGCCGGGGCGCTCGGCATGGTGCGGTACGGCTTTGCGCTCGGACCCCTCGGGAACCTCAAGGCGGCATGGCACGTCATGCGTGCGAACCAGGCGTGGGCGCCGTATCCGGACAACGATCCGGAAGCTGCTCAGCGGCACATGGCGCGCTTCTATCGAATGACCAACTAAGGCAGGCCGGCTCTCCGTCGATCCGAAGATCGCGGCCGAGCTGGAGGTGGCGTGGTGGCGTGCGCATCGAGAGCATCAGCATGATCCGCATGTGGACGGAAGCGGCCCTGGTGGCGTGCCTTGTTCGCCTCTACTGCTACCTCTATCAAGCCAATCGGGACGATGTCCGGCGGGCGGCCGAACTTCGGGTTGAGGCCATGGCTCTCTCCGACGCGTGGGTCGCAGCTGGATGCCAGCTAGACGATCCGACTCTTGCTCGCGAGCGGCTGGCGCTGGTCGCCTCATCCACTGCCTTGCGGGAGGCCAGCGATCGTGGCGCCCTCGGGCCTCTCCGCACGCGCCAGTAGCTCCCAGCCCTTTCAGACGGCCTTGCCGAATGTGATGCGGCTGAGGCGCGCGTGCCTTGGCCGGTGACCGGTGGCCGTAGCCCAGAGCTCGTTTTGACGAATCCTCGCCAGACTTCATCGGCGTCGTTATCCACAGATTGCCCGTGGGAGGTTTCGTAACAGCGGCTCTATCAGTCAGCCTGTGAAGGCTCAGATCGAGGAGGCCTTCATGTCAACGACCACGGCATCGTCGCGTACGCCCTCTGTTCGCTGGTTGATCGAAAGCCGGCCGCCCAGTCTCACCTGGTTGCGGCCGACCCTGCCGCCGTCGAACCAGCCGCCGCTCGACCTCAGTGATCATGAGATTGATCGTGCCGAGATCACCCGGCTCGACGGCCGAGGCGTACGGGTGAGTACGGTCAGAGCACGTTGGGCGGCGCGACCGCGCCCGGGACTGCCTGATGCGCAACAGTGGAGCGGCGCGCTGGCGCTGGCGGTAGTCCAAACCCTGCTAGGCCAGCGATCGGTCGCTCAGCTCAACCGCTGGGTGGCCGAGGACGTCCTTGCGTCGATCAGCATGCATCAGCGGCGCAGCCTCCGGGTGAATGGGCGGATTGCCGTACCAGCGGCGCTGCGTTCGGTGCGCATTCAGCATCCTGATCCCGAAGTTGCGGAGGTCTCTGCACATGTTGCGGTCGGCAAGCGATCGGCCGCCATGGCGTTTCGGCTGGAGGCGCTGGGAGATCGCTGGCTGTGCACCGCGTTGGAGCTAGGCCACCAGCGACGACTGGATTGAGTAGTGGGCCGCGTGGTACATGTGCCGGCCGAACTCGACGAACTGGCCGACGTCGTCGTACGCGAGGCGATCAACGGTCAGGCAGGCCGCCGGTGTCTCCTCGTCCAAAAGCTTCGCCTCCTCCTCGGTCATCAGCCGCGCGGAGATCTGCTGATGAGCGATCTTGAGGTTGACGCCGAGCGACCGCAGGCAGGCGTACAGGCTCTTGGTCTGTAGATCCTCCTCGGTGAGCTCGAACCGGGCTGGCAGATAGTTCGTCAGGATGGCGAGTGGAACCTCGTCGGCCAACCGCAACCTTCTGATCTTGATAAATGCAGTCTCCGAAACGGCCGCCGCCTCGATGGCGTCGCGGACATCCTCCTCTTCGATGACGCCGACCGAGAATTCCAGCAGCTGCGTACTCGGAACCTTCCCGGCCTTGATGATGTCCTCGTTGAGGCTGCTGAGTGCCTCGGTCCGCCGGAATTGTGACCGTACGACCTGGGTGCCAACGCCGCGCTTACGGACCAGCAGTCCCTTTTTGACCAGTTCCTGAATCGCCTGCCGGGCGGTGGGCCGGGAAAGGCCAAGCCGGCTGGTCAGGGATAGTTCGTTCTCGAGGCGATCACCTGGTGCGAGAGCCCCTGTGTTGATGGCGTGCTCGATGGACTGCGCCAACTGGTAGTAGAGCGGCACAGGGGAGTTGCGCTCGAGGGTGATGTCGAGCTCGCGCACGGCGGGCGCTTCTGTCATGGAGGAAGCATAAGGGCCGGATGCAGGGTTCTATAGAGTCAGACGTTATTTTGTCCGAACAAATTCATCGAGCGTCACCCAGCGCCGGTTCCGGGCCGATTCAACCATGGCCTCGATGATCTCGGCCGCGACCAAGGCGTCCGCGACGGTCGCTCCGTGCGGCTGCCCCGTCGCGATCGACTGGACCAGGTGATATGCCTCGACGACCTTGAGATCGTCGTATCCCATCGCGATCCCTGACGCCGGCTGGAACCGGGCGAACTCGCCGTCGCCAGGTGTCACGTACCGGGTCACATACGAGGCGTTCTGGTAGTCCTGGTCGATGCACAGTTGCAGCTCACCCATCCGCCGGAAGTCCCAGGAGAGTGCGCCGCGTTCACCGTGTACCTCGATGCCATACGTGCACTGCTCGCCGACCGAGGCTCTGCTCGACTCGAGTATTCCGCGAGAGCCGCCCTCAAAGCGCAGCAGAGCCGCGATGTAGTCCTCGTTTTCCACCGCTCCAAGCTCCCCGCCCGTGCCACGGGAGAAATGGGACGCGTCCGGACTGCCCTGCGGTCGGCGAGCGATGAACGTCGCGTCGTCGCAGGCGAGAGCCGTGATTTCTCCGATGACGTAGCGAGCGAGATCAACACCGTGGCTGGCCAGGTCGCCGAGAACGCCCGAACCAGACCAGTCGGTCTTGAAGCGCCATGTCAGCGCCCCTTCGGGATGAGCCGCATAGTCGGCAAGCAGCCGGATCAATACGTGGTTGATGCGGCCCAATCGGCCGTCGGCGATCAGCTGCCGAGCCAGCTCCACCGCGGGTGCATTCCGATAGTTGAATCCGGCCGCTGAGTGCACACCGCTGGCACGCACAGCCTCACAGATCGCTCGCGTCTCGGCTGCGTTGCGGCCGGCCGGCTTCTCCACCCACAGATGCTTCCCGGCCTCGGCAGCGGCAACTGCTACGTCACGGTGGATGAAGTTAGGGCCGGTCACGCTCACCGCGTCGATATCGTCGCGGGCAACGAGGTCCCGCCAGTCCGAATGCGCCTCCTCGAACCCGAAGATGTCGATCGCGCTGTTCAGTCTGTCGTCCAGCGCGGTGTCGGCGACAGCGACCAGACGCGGCCGCAGCGGAGCCTCAGGATAGTGCTGACGCAGCCTGGCGTACGCGCGCGCGTGCACCTGACCCATCCAACCCCACCCAACGATGCCCACGCGTAGCACAGACGGCTCCTTTCCCGCGCCAGAGTACGGGGTCAGGCCGACGTCGCTGATCGCGGTTGCAACTGCAGGGTCGCCACGGTTTGGGCGCTGGAAGGGTCATTCCCGAAGACCTTATGCAGTGTGATGGTGACCTCCTCTCGCGTGGCGTTGAATCGCAGGAAACCCTTGTAGAACGGCGGCTCGTCACGGGAGTAGATCTCGGCGACCCGTCGTTGCAACAGCCCACCCGGCTCGCCCAAGCCGGGGGACGTCAGCCGAGCCCAGAGCAAGACGTTCGGCGGCACGTCGGGGAGTCGAGGAGGTGTCTCCTGGCGTGCTTGGAAGATCTCGTCGATCTGCTCAGCGGTGAAGCTGGGGTGGTCGAGACCGCCTGGGGTGATCAGAAGCGCGTACGCGTCGAGAAAGGCCAAGTGGCCGAGCACGATGCTGATGCCGAACGCCAAGACGATGATCGTCGTGCCCAGGGCGATCCTCGCCGGCCAGCCGCCGTACAGATACGCCGCTCCGACCAATGCCGCGATGGCGAGCAGGTAATGGGAAGGTAGGCCCTGGGTAGCCGCTGCCGGAGCCGCTCGATCGCGAGAACAAGGCAAGCAAGTCACCAACACCACGATTGATAGGCCAATCGCTCCCCGCGCCGCGGGCGACTCGGCCCACCCGATGCTGATAGCAACCGCGAGCAGCAGCAGCGGAATCATCAGGTGATGTGTCAGCACCGACGACAATCCCCAAGCCCGCCGGTATCCGCCGACCGCCGGCATCGCCAACAGAGCAATCACTTCGGTGATCAACACGACGGCGACTGATCCGGCGGCCAAGATCACCAGCAGGACGCCGATGCCGCCGATGGCGGCCGTGAACATCCACCGGCGGTCGACGAGCAAGAAGACTTGGTGCAGTGCCAATGCGACATAGGCGGCCTGCGTTACAGGCCCCAGCACCGATCCGAGGAGATGCCATCGCCGGTTTTGCTGGCCCAGCCGCTGCTTCATGGCCGGGTCCGTTTCGCTTGCGCCCGGAGCGCTGAATCGTGGGCGACGCAACACCCAGCCGAGCCATCCGACAGCGAAGTACAGCGCCGCACCAATCAGTGGAATCCCGAGACCGCCCGCAGGATCGAGGATCCACAGCACGCCGAAGGCCAGCGCGCAGAGCAGCAGCAGGGCGATCCCGAGCACGAAGGTGGACGGGTTATGGGCGTACTCGTCTGCGGGGCGCCACCATCCGGAACGGCGTACGCACACGCCAACCAGGCAATGGAACGCCGTGAGTCCGAGCCAGCACGCCAAATAGGTGGTGAATGCCGATGGGTCGAGCTGGAACGCGGCGCTCGTGGCCAGTACGCCCACCAGAAAGAAGCCGATCGCTACGACTCCTCGCGCGAGCGGCGAGGCCCGCGGTGCGTCGCGCCGGAGACTGCGGACTACCACCAGCACGATCAAGGCGAGCAGTGCGATTCGGCCCGTCCATCGGACCTCGTCGAGACCTGCATGCCGCGCCGCCTCCAAGCCAGCCGATGGCCGCGGTTCCGAGCACGCCGAAGAGGAAAAGTGCGAGGTAGCGCATGGTACGAATCACGCTCGGCACGAGCTGGCCCGCGAAGTAGGAGAACGAATCCGCTGGTGTCGGGAACGACCAGTCGGGCAACTTGTAGAACTCGTGCTTGGGACTGTTTCGGAGCCGGGAGTCCTGCTCGGCGTTGATGTAGTTATGCGTGCCGTGCATGAACGCGCCACCACAGCCGGCGACCAGATGCAGCTGCGGGCCACCGACCTCGCATGCTTTGGGTGAGTAGTACTGGAAGTTGTGTAGATCCCCGCCGATGGTCGCCACGTAGCGATTGGCGGGGTCGTTGACGAGCTGCCAGACCGAGCGTCCTGCTCCATGCTTCGGCCTGCTGCCGACCCAGCACTGTTCGAGCGTGGCGTTGACCACGAGTGGCTTGCCCGTCAGCAAGATCTTGGGAAGCGGCTCGGCCGAGACCATGGTGAGCCAATCCCACTGCGCCTGGTCGATCGTGCCGTCGATGCCGGTGTCGATAGCGACGATCAGCAGATGTGCGGTGCGGATCGCATAGTAGGGACCGGGCTGCTCGATGGCCTGCGTCGCCGGGCTCGGTGCCCGGGTCGGGGGCGTCGTGGCCCGCAGCGCTTTGGTTTCTGCTCGTGCCGCACCAGCCCTCCTCCACAGGATGCGAAAGAGTCGTGCGTAAAGCGATCGGAGGCCAGAGCCCGGCGCGTATGCCTCGGGCGGCAGCCGGTCTCGGCCGCAGAAGTGGTACATGAAGCCGCTGAGGCCGTCGTACCAATCGTGGTTGCCTGGGAGCGCAACCAGCGGCGACGCGACGTGGAAGTTGGGGTCCTCGCTGCGGTATGGCCGGTAGAGCCCGTCGCGATAGTCGTCGACGTCGCCTGCCGGATAGATTACGTCGCTCATGATCAACACGAAGCCGGGATGGTGGGCTCGTACGGCGGCGCTCAAGGCCGGGCAGACCACGAACTGTGAGGCATCCTGCTCCCCGGTATCCCCGAGCACCACGAAGCAGGTGTCAGCTGAGCGGTCGATCACCTGTGGCTGGGCTCCGCTACCGCGGGCTACCCATTCGCTCCGCAGCTGAGCGATCAGGCCGTCGGCGCCGACATTGAGGATCTGATTGACCGCGTCAATCAGAGCTCGGGCCGAGATCCAGGAAAGGCTGCCCCAGCGCGTGGGTTGCTCGCGCAGTGCCTCGGCGGTGATCTCCCAGTCGGTCGGGGTGATCACGGGCGGCGAAACGTCCGCTGGCACTGTGACCTCCTGCCGGACTGGACCGTGAATCGAGCATCGCTGAAACCTATGTAAACCCAGCTTGCCTGCGGTCTGCACGAGTTGCGACGTGTGCAGAACGTCTGCAATTTACGTGCACATGGGTTTCGGGCAGGCGGGCAAAGCGAGATTCTGCGATGGGTGAGAATTCAGGGGAGAACAGCAAGAGCAGGCCGGCGCAGGTGTAACCGATCATCACCAACAGCAGCGGCAACTGGCCGCGCACAGCGCGATCCGGTGGCAGCAGCGCGACGGCCTTCTCGTGTGCGCACACGATGCCGAACACATGGCCGCCGACGATGGCACACAGCCTGGATCGCGGCGATCGCAGTCGGATGGTTGAAGATCGCGGAGTTGACACCCATCTCGGCCGATCCGAAGACGTTCCAACCGCGACCGAGCGGGTCGGAGAAGTTGATCGCAGTTCGCTGCCCTTCGACGATCAGCAGCGTCGCGTAGTGGGCGACCACGTAGCCGAGCACGATCGGCAGCAGCGAACCGACCATCAGTCGCGGATACGCCGCTGGCGGGCCGATCGCCGTAGCGACCCATCCAGGCCGCGGCGAGGCTGAAGCTGACGAACACGATGATGATCATCGTCAGCAGGCCGCCGGTTCCCCACACAGTCGCGGGCACCGTCGAGTTCTGCACACGTCTGGATCCACCAGCTGGTATTGGTGAAGCTGTCGAATGCGGTGCTGCCGAGCAGCGCCGCCACCACCGCGGTCGATCCTGGCGGAGCGTGCCAGGCGTTCAAGCCGGCCAGCGGGTTGACCAGTCTCAGCTGATCACCGACCCGCCGCAAGATCGACATCTGAGCGAGCGTGCTCGCGTACGCCTCGAAGGGATCCGCCGCGCCGATCCAGCGCTGGCCGAACACGATCGCACCCAGCACCAAGATCACCAACCAGGCGAGCGCCCACAGCCGCAGCACCGCCAGCGTGGTCCGGTCCGGCTGCACCAGCTCCAGCCAGCCGAATCCGAACAGGCCGACCGCCGCGGGCCAGACGCCGATGCCGGCTGGCAGGGTCAGCAGGCCTTGTTCCGGGTCGACGCGGGCCACCGCGCACAGCCCGCGATGGATCGTCCGCAGCGGGTTGGTCGCGCGCCAGAACTGGCCGAGCAGCAGCGAGATCGGGACCAGGCCGACCCACATCCAGACAAAGACGAAGCCGAAGATCGGATTGGTCAGCAGGTCCTGGCCGGCGATCATCGCCAGTCCCGCCCAGGCGTACGTGGCAAGGACGAGCGCTCGGGCGACCAGCCTGGACGATCGGATGGTCGACGACCGCGGTCAGCCCCGGCATCGGGCCGCCCGCCAACCCGTTCGAAGCGAGGCTGACGCCAGGCGAAGATCAAGATCGACGAAGGAGATCGCCAGCGCCAGTACCGCGCCGACGACGACGAAGGAGAACGGCAGCGGCAGATCGTGCCGGGACGCGATCCCGTGCAGCGGTATCAGCATGAAGCCGGCTGATCGACGCTAGCGCGCGTTCAAGATCACGATGATCTTCTCGAGATGGTGAGACTCCACCTCGAAGCTGCCCGGGCTGTCGATGGTGAACGATCCCTTGGCCGGCGTGCCCGCCTGCACCGGCAGCTCATAACCCTGTCCACCAATATGGGCATGGATCTCATCGTCGGTATCGCTGGTCACGTTCAAGATCACCTTCTGGCCCACCCGTACGTTGATCTTCTCCCCGTTCGGGATGGTCTTTCCGTTGGCGATGGCGATGTTGATGGTCAGTGCGTAGTCAGGGTTCAAGGACGGCGAGCTGGGCGGGACTGAGGATGGCGATGCGTGGTGAGGACGGTTCGCCGGGACGCTGGCGACCGCCGACGGACTCGCGCTCGCCTGAGGTTCGGCAGTGCTCGTGCACCCGCTCAGCAGCAGGCCCAATGCGACAGCTCCACCGATCAGCGCAGCCTGCGTCCTGCTGGCGGTTCTGCTCATCTGTTACAGCCTTTCTCACTGCGCCTGTCATCGAGGTCGTTCTGCAGCTGTGACGGTGGCTATCACGATCCATCCAATCCCCTCACGAAGCTCACGTGAAACCAGGTTCCCGATCCCGGCGAGACCCAGCATTCGCTCTCAGCTCGGGCGTCTGCCGGTAGTACCGTAATGGCTCCAGGGATTCGCACAAGGCAGGAAGGGTTCCTATGCCGCAGCGGCTGACGCCGCTCGAGGTGTCGTTGCTGGCCCTGGACACCGCGCACACCCCGGGCCATGTCGGGACCGTCGACATCTTCGACGCCGGTCCGGACGGCTTCGACTACGAGCGGCTGATCGCGCTGATCCGCGAGCGGATCGCCTTTGTGCCGCGCTATCGGCAACGAGTGCGAGGGATTCCCGCGCGGCTCGCCGGACCGGTCTGGGTCGACGACGAAAGCTTCGACCTCACCTTCCACGTGCGACGCTCCGCGCTGCCGCGGCCAGGCACGCTTGCCCAGCTGCGCGAGTTCGTCGGTCGGGTGCTCGCCCGGCGGCTCGACCGGTCGCGGCCGCTGTGGGAGATCTATCTGGTCGAGGGTCTGGAAGACGACCGATTCGCTCTTGTGGCCAAGTCCCACCTGTGCCTGGTCGATGGAATCGACAACGTCGAGATCGGCCAGGTGCTGCTCGACTCGACGTCCCGCTCGCACGCAATCCCAGGCGCCGGAGCCGATGCCGAGGTTCCTGGCATCCCGCTGCCCGAGCCGTCGTCGCTGGAGTTGCTCGCCGGCGCCCTCTTGGAGAGTGCGCAAGATCCCGGCGATGGCCGTTCGAGAACCTGCGAGGGGCACTGACCAGCGCGCTCGGTGTCGCCGTCGCGGTCGGTGAAGTGGTCGGCGGTATCGGCGGTGCGCTAGGTGAGCTGGCCGGCTGACGCGCTGCGTGGGCAGCGTCCGGCCGCCGACTCGCCGCTGGCCGGGCTGGTGTCCGAGCAGCGCCGGTTCGCCACAGTCGTCGCGTCCCTCAGCGATCTCAAGGCAGTCCGCCAGGAGCACCACCACACGATCAACGATGTGGTGCTGGCCATGATCTCTGGAGGGCTGCGCTCGTGGCTGCTGACCCGCGGCGAGTCGATCAGATCAGGAAGCTCGCTGACCGCGCTGGTGCCGATGAGTGTCACCGAGGACGACGGCGAGCCGACCTCTCTGGGCAGTCAGGTCGCACCGCACCTGCAGCGCCTGCCGATCGGTGAGCCCAACCCGCTGATGCGGCTGCACCAGGTGGCCTATGACACCCAGGCCCACAAGGACTCCGGCCGGGCGGTCGGCTGCCCGCTCGCTCGCCGACATCGCCGGCTTTGCGCCGACCACTCTGCACGCGCTCGGCGTACGCACCTCCACCGAGGTGGTGCGCAAACAGCACGATCTCGTGATCACCAATGTTCCCGGGCCGCAGGTGCCGCTTTTCGCGGCGGGTGCTCAGCTGGTCGCGAGCTATCCAGTTCTTCCGCTCTCGGCGGGCCACCTGCTGGCCATCGGGGTTACCTCCTACGACGGCGAGGTCTTCTTCGGGCTGACCGCCGACCGGGACGCCATCAGCGACCTCGACGTGCTCGCCCAGTGCCTGCTCGACGCCCTCGAGGAGCTGCTGGACACCACCGTCCGCGGCGACGAGCGGTACGTCAGCCCACTCGCAAGGCGCCAGCTGCCGCTCGTCGTGCCGCCGCGAAGAAGGCGGCGGCACGACAGGAAGCCGCGCGCAAGGCGGCGGGACAAAAACGTGCCGCCGTACGCAATCTGGTGTCCCGCGCGGCCGAACTAGGCACTCGCCCGCCATCGACACCTCAGCCACCTCGCGCCACCTCCGACATCGAATAACCAGGCAACGTCTGGGAAGTCGCGACAGCTGGCACCCAAGAAAAGGGTCGCAAGGAAATCCCAGACCACCCACAGAGCCGCCGGACAGCTGATGGTCCAGATGATCTTCGTGCCGATGACCCGGGACGAGGTTGCGGCTCTTCGCTCAGGGCCGGTCCGCTCAGACGTCGCAGCAAACAGCTATCCAGGCTGCGCGGCGACCGCCGAGCCTGGTTGCGTCTTTGGAGGCTGACGCGGTGATCGAGGAGGCCGAGTTTGCCGCTCTCAGCAACGCCGGCGTACTGGCTCTGGTCCTGAAGCCGATCGCCGCGCCTCGTGGTGGCTGCCGAGGTGCGGGAAGGCCAGGTCACCGATCTGGGCGGGCCGTGGGGAGAGGTTGAGGTCGATGGACTGGCCTGGGCTCAGGTGCGTGCGCTGTTCGCTGACGAACCGGCCGCGTGGGATGCTGCGAAGCTGGCGAGCAAGGCGGTAGCAGGCCGAGAGCCTCGGCGCGGCGGTGGCTGCACCCGAAGTCTCGGCGGTGCTGGATGAGTACGACCTGCTGTGGTTCGCGCCTGAGGAGCTTGATCAGCTTTAAGGCCAGTTTGATTGCCTCGCTCGCCAAGCTCGCTCCGGCTGATGGCTCGCTCCGCTCGCTGCGATGTTCGCCGGGTAGCCGCCGTCTTCGTCGAATCCGACGAAACGACAATCTCCCGCGGAATCAGCTCTGGTTGCATGCGTTTCGTCGGCTCTCCTGCAGATCGGCGGCGCGAACATCGCTGGAGCGGATCAGGCAGACTAGGAGCATGCCTCGCTCAATCTGGAAGGGCGCGATCTCCTTCGGACTGGTCACGATTCCGGTGAAGCTCTTCTCGGCAACCGAGGAGAAGGACATCAGTTTTCGCCAGGTGCACCCCGAAGATGGTGGCCGGATCAAGTACAAGCGTGTCTGCGAGAAGTGCGGTAATGAGATTCCCTATGCCGAGATTGCCAAGGGTTATGAGCTGCCGGACGGCCGGATGGTGATCTTGGCTGCGGAGGACTTCGACTCGCTGCCGCTAGCGACGACGAAGGCCGTTGAGGTCGTGCAGTTCGTGGCCGAGGAGGACGTCGATCCCACCTACTTCAACAAGACCTACTTCCTCCAGGCCGACGGCCCCGGCATCAAACCGTATGTGCTGCTGCGCGATGCCTTGATCAAGAGTGGCCAGAGCGCCGTAGTGAAGGTCGCTCTGCGGTCCCGCGAAGCCCTGGCGCTGATCCGCCCCAAAGATGGCGTCCTGCTGATGCATACCATGCTGTGGCCGGATGAGCTGCGCGACGGCTCCTTCGCCGCTCCACCGGAAGACGTGACGGTGTCCGATGCGGAGGTCACGATGGCGCAGTCGTTCATCGATGCACTGGCGGGCGACTTCAATCCTGAGGACTTCACCGACTCCTACCGCGAGGCTCTGGAAGCGTTGGTCCAGAGCAAGGCCGAGGGTGTGCCACTGGCCGAGGAGCCGGAAGCGCCAAAGGAGGCCGAGGTGGTCGACCTGGTCGCCGCGCTGCGGGCGTCCGTCGAGGCTGCCAAGAAGCGTCGGGAAGAGGCTGAGAGCGCCAAGGCGATGTGACCAGGTAGACGAAGGTAGCGTGGGTTCGTGGATGCCCTGATCGATGTGCCAGTTCCGGTCAATGAACCCGTGCTCGGCTACGCGCCGGGTTCGCCGGAGCGCGCAGGGATCGAGTCAGCGCTGGAGCGTCTGGCGAACGAGGATCCCATCGAGCTGACCGCAACGATCGACGGAGTGGCCAAGCCTGCATCGGGAGCGCCCTTCGATGTGACGATGCCATCCGATCACTCCCACATCCTGGGGCACGCGGCCAATGCCAACCAGGCTGATGCGACCGAGGCCATCGATGCCGCGTTGGCGGCCGCTCCGGGATGGGCCGAGCTGGGTTTCGAGCAGCGGGCAGCGGTGTTCCTGCGCGCCGCCGACCTGCTCGCCGGACCATGGCGGGACACATTGAACGCAGCCACGATGCTCGGTCAGGGCAAGACAGTGCAGCAGGCGGAAATCGATGCGGCCTGCGAGCTGATCGACTTCTGGCGGTTCAATGTCGCCTTCGCCCGTCGCATCTTCGAAGACCAGCCGATCTCCTCGCCCGGGGTCTGGAACAGGGCCGACTACCGCCCGCTCGAGGGCTTCGTGTACGCGATCACTCCGTTCAACTTCACCTCGATTGCCGGCAACCTGCCAACCGCGCCCGCGCTGATGGGCAACGTCGTGATCTGGAAGCCGAGCCCGACGCAGCAGTTCTGCCGCGCACTTCACCATGCGTCTCTTGGAGGCGGCGGGCCTGCCGCCCGGGGTGATCAACATGCTGCCTGGCGACGGCCTCGCGATCTCCGAGGTTGCGCTGCCTCACCCTGATCTGGCCGGTATCCATTTCACCGGCTCGACCAAGACCTTCCAGCATCTGTGGCAGAGCGTCGGAGCCAACATCGGCGGCTATCGGAGCCTATCCCCGGCTAGTGGGGGAGACCGGCGGCAAGGACTTCGTCGTCGCTCATCCCAGCGCCAACCCTGATGTGGTGCGTACGGCCCTGGTGCGAGGCGCATTTGAGTACTCCGGCCAAAAATGTTCAGCCGCCTCCCGGGCGTACGTTGCTCGCAGCGTATGGGATGAGATGGGCGACGAGCTGATCGATGCAACTGAGGCACTGAAGGTCGGCGACGTACGGGACTTCTCCAACTTCACCTCTGCGGTGATCGATCGCCGTGCCTTCACCAAGCACGTGGAAGCCATCGAGCGGGCCCGCGATTCAGCCGATGCCAAGATCATCGCCGGCGGCGTCACCGACGACAGCGAGGGCTGGTACGTCCGGCCGACCTTGATCATGTCCGACAACCCGAGGAACGAGATCTTCGCCACCGAATACTTCGGGCCGATTCTGGGCATCTATGTCTTCGACGACGCCGACTTCGAGGTCATCGCTCGATGAAGTTGATCGGGCGGCCCCGTACGGGCTCACTGGGGCGATCATCGGTGATGATCGCGGAGCACTCGATCTTGCGAGCCGTCGGCTTCGGCATGCAGCGGGAAACTTCTATCTGAATGACAAGCCGACCGGCGCTGTCGTCGGCCAGCAGCCATTTGGTGGCGCTCGAGCCTCTGGGACGAACGACAAGGCCGGCTCGATGTGGAACCTCATCCGCTGGACCAGCCCGCGCTCGATCAAGGAGACATTTGTGCCGGCGACGAACTACGGCTATCCCCACATGGCGTGAGTACTCGGGCCGGAGTGCGCTACTGAGCCAGCCACCTGTTACCGACCTCCTGCTGAGTTCGGTAACTCGCCGTCACCGCCGGCGCCGCAGACTCCTCGAGCTTCCGGCCCAGCAGCGGGATCGCGACCTTCAACTGACCCCTGACATCCACCACACTGCCGCGACCTCCGGGGGAGAGCCGTAGCCCTCCCTTGAAGGTGACCGGCTGCCCGAGCACCGTCATCGTCACCGTCGCGCTCCGCGAGCCATCGGAGGCTGCCTCTGCCCAGACGATCTCGTCGTTGACCGTCAGCTGAGGCCCGGTGAACCGGGCCGCGGAGTCGGGTGCCGGCAGGGTTCGCGATGTCCTGGTGGTCGACCCGTCAACCGAGACGTGGTAGCTGAGCGACTCGCTGGCGACGCAGACCTCCGTGAGATACCTCTGGTCGGTCATCATCGCGTAGCACCTCAGCGGGCGCAGCCAGCAAAGTCCATATGGCTCGAGATATCCATGCCGCTCATGATGTCATCGGCTGCACCGACGACATCGCGCGAAGGGCTAATGTCGGATGTAGCCGTACAGCGGGGTGCGGCTGCATTGATCGGATGGGAGACGTGACAACTTTCGAGGTCGAGCTCGAGCAGGAGAAGGAGAAGACCGAAAAGATCGCTCAGGTAGCCGCTCGGGCAGCAAGATCGCCGCCGAACTCGGTCAGGATCCAGACGCCGTCCAGATCTTCCTCCGGCACTATTTCCGGCATGTGGATGCAGTCGATGTCGACGAGCGCAGTGTCGACAATCTGCTCGGTCTGGTCGAGAGCCACTACCGAGCCGCAGCGCACCGGCCCGCCGCCCGCGCCGTGATCACGATCCGGACGCCGAGCCAGACCGACGACGGCTGGACCGCCGGTGGCGCGACGGTGGTGCAGATCGTCACCGACGACCGGCCCTTCCTCGTCGACTCGGTCACCATGGAGGTGTTGCGTCAGGGCTGGAGCATCCGCGAGGTGTTCCATCCGCAGTTCCTGGTCCGGCGCGATCTCGAGGGCAATCTGCAAGGCATCGTGCGGATCAGCGAGGCCGAGCACGATCCCGGTGCCATGCCTGAGTCGTGGATGCACCTGGAAATCCTTCCGCCGGCGCGTCCGGACGGCCGCGAGGCGCTGGTTCCCGAACTGGAACAGGGCCTGCTGGAGGTCCTCCGACTCGTCGAGGAGGCGGTCGAGGACTGGCAGAAGATGATCACCAGGTCCGAAGACACCATCGAGCTGCTCAAAGACCCGCGCGTTCATCGGCGGTCGCGCGGAGCAGGCAGATTTGGCCTGCGAGCTGCTCAGCTGGCTGAACGCCAACCACTTCACCTTCCTCGGCTACCGCGAGTACGACGTGCTGAGTGACGAGTCCGGCGTCCAGTTCAGGGTTCGTCCTGGGACCGGGCTCGGCATCCTGCGGCCGGACCAGGATCCGCCAGGCACCTTCCATGCGGTTCCCGCAGCCAGATGGCAAACCCGAGTTGATGATCGTCACCAAGGACAACCAGAAGTCCCGGGTACACCGCCCGGCCTACCTCGACTACATCGCGTTCCGCATCTTCGACGCCGATGATCGGGTAATCGGCGAGCGGCGTTTCCTCGGGTTGTTCTCCTCCTCGGCGTACTCGGAGAGCGTCGCCCGGATACCCGTGCTCCGGCAGAAGGCCGCGGCGGTCATCCAGCTATCCGGTTACAGCGAGCACAGCCATGGCGGCAAGGCGATCATGGACGTGCTGGAGACATATCCCCGTGACGAGCTGTTCCAGACACCGCTGCCCGAGCTGGCCGCCATCGTGGAGAAGGTCGCCCACCTCAAGGAGCGCCGGCAGGTCCGGATGTTCGTCCGGCGCGACCCGTATGGGCGCTATCTGTCCTGCCTGATCTATCTGCCGCGGGACCGCTACACCACCGTCGGTACGCAGTCGGATGGAGAGACTCCTGATGAATGCCCTCGGCGGAGCCTCGATCGACTACACGGCCCGCGTCACCGAGTCCGTGCTCGCGAGGCTGCACTTCGTCGTCCGGATGCCCGTCGGCAAGGCCATGGGCGAGGTGGACGTGCGATCCCTGGAGCGGGAGCTGACGCTGGCCACCCGCTCCTGGGACGACGAATTCGCCGACCTGATGGCTGGCGGGGATCGATGCCGAGCATCTGGCGGCGTTGGTGGCAGCCCTGCCCGAGGGCTATAAGGAGGACTACACCCCTCGGCAGGCCGCGAAGGACCTTACTGCGCATTTTGTCCCTTGACGATGTCCATGACATGTCGATGGCGATGTATATGCCGGATCGCCCCGACGACGAGGCGCAGCTTCGGCTGAAGATCTTCCGGAGCGAGGCGTCGCTGTCGTTGTCGAGGCATCTTGCCGCACCTCTCACGGCTCGGTGTCGACGTGATTGATGAGCGGCCGTACGAGCTGGCCATGGGCAACGGCCAACGGGGATTCATCTATGACTTCGGCGTGCAGGTTCCAGGTGGCGCCGCGCCGTCCGTAGCCGCTGGACATCCGAGGCGCGGCATCGGTTCATGGACGCATTCTCGGCCTCCTACGTCGGGGACAGCGAGTCCGACGGCTACAACGCGCTGGTGATGGGGGCCGACCTCGACTGGCGCGACGTCAGTGTGCTGCGATCCATCGGCCATTACCTGCGGCAGGTCGGCGTCACCTACAGCCAGACCTATTTCGCTCAGGCGCTGAGCAGCAACGTCGACATTGCCCGTCAGCTGATCCAGCTCTTCCGGATCCGTTTCGATCCCGGGACCGGGCTGGACGTCAAGGCTCGGACGGGAGCGCGGAGTGAGCTCGTCGACAAGATCAAGAAAGCGCTCAACGATGTGGCCAGTCTTGATCATGATCGAATCTTGCGATCCTTCCTGACGGTCATCGATGCGGTGGTTCGGACCAACTACTACGTCCCGGACCGGCGAGGCGATCGCGCTGAAGCTGCTGCCGCGCCAGATCCCAGATCTGCCCGAGCCTCGTCCGGAGTTCGAGATCTTCGTCTACTCGCCGCGAATGGAGGGAGTCCATCTGCGCTACGGGCGGGTGGCGCGCGGCGGCTTGCGTTGGTCCGACCGTGCCGAGGACTTCCGCACCGAGATCCTTGGCCTGGTCAAGGCCCAGATGGTGAAGAACACCGTGATCGTCCCGGTCGGTGCCAAGGGCGGCTTCTACTGCAAGCGTTTGCCGGATCCACGGGAACGCGAAGCTTGGCTGGCCGAGGGTCTCGCCTGCTACCAGCTCTTCGTCTCCAGCCTGCTCGATGTCACCGACAACATCGTCGACGACGACGTTGTGCCTCCGGCCGATGTCGTTCGCTATGACGGTGACGATCCCTATCTGGTCGTTGCGGCCGACAAGGGAACCGCCACCTTCTCCGATGTCGCCAACAAGATCTCGGTCGACTCGGGATTCTGGCTAGGTGATGCGTTCGCCTCCGGCGGCTCGGTCGGATATGACCACAAGGCGATGGGCATCACCGCTCGAGGCGCCTGGGAGTCGGTACGCCGGCACTTCCGCGAGATGGGCGTCGACCCCCAGACCACGGATTTCACCTGCGTCGGCATCGGCGACATGAGCGGTGATGTCTTCGGCAACGGCATGCTGCTGAGCAAGCACATCAAGCTCGTGGCGGCATTCGATCATCGGCACATTTTCATCGATCCGCAGCCCGATCCGGCGCGCAGCTGGGAGGAGCGTGCGCGGTTGTTCGCGCTGCCACGATCGAGCTGGGCGGACTACGACACTGACTTGATCTCCGAGGGCGGTGGAGTGTTTCGCACGCACCCTGAAGTCCATCGCGATCACTCGAGCAGATGCGTAGCGTCCTCGGCATCGACAAGTCGATCCACGAGCTGAC
This sequence comes from uncultured Actinomycetota bacterium, assembly GCA_963712625.1. Classification (GTDB taxonomy): domain Bacteria; phylum Actinomycetota; class Actinomycetes; order Propionibacteriales; family Propionibacteriaceae; genus Microlunatus. Next base: position 59,843 of record CAVQIU010000003.1, on the reverse strand, counting down.
TCCCGCGGAGTTGATCAAGGCCTGTCTGCGGGCACCGGTCGACCTGCTGTGGAACGGCGGCGTCGGGACATATGTCAAGGCGATCACCGAAACCAACGACGACGTGGGCGACAAAGCCAACGACGGACTGCGGGTTGACGGCTGTGAGGTACGCGCCAAGTGTGTCGCCGAGGGCGGCAACCTCGGCCTCACCCAGCTCGGCCGGGTCGAGTACGCCGAAAGGGGTGGCCGGATCAACACCGACTTCATCGACAACTCGGCCGGGGTCGATACTTCCGATCACGAGGTCAATATCAAGATCTTGCTGACCGGAGAGGTGGCTGCCGGCCGGCTTACGGCGGCGGACCGGGACGAGTTTTTGGCGTCGATGACCGACGAGGTCGCGGAGCTGGTGCTCAAGGACAACTACGATCAAAACCTTGCCCTGGCCAACGCTGTCTACCATTCGGCGTCTATGGCTGGCGTACACGAAGACTGGATGGAGCGGTTGGAGAGCCAAGGATTGCTTGATCGGGAGATCGAGTTCTTGCCGTCCACCGAGGCAATGGAGACCCGGCGGAGTAACCACAAGGGTTTGACCTCACCAGAGCTGGCGACACTCATGGCGTACACCAAGATCGTTCTCGAGGACGAGATCTTGGACTCGAATCTGCCGGACGACCCGTACCTGCTGGACCGATTGATCACCTATTTCCCGAGTGCGATGCGCGAGCGGTATGCCGACCAGATGCCCAAGCACCGGCTGTACCGGGAGATCATCGCCACCGTTGAGGTCAACGAGTTCGTGAATGAATCGGGTATCACGTGCTTCCACCGATTGTCGGGTGAGACCGGGGCCGGAGCCTCGGATGTGATTCGGGCGCAGATCGCCGCTCGCGTGATCTTCGGCGCGACTGAACTTGACAAGGCCATTGCCGCACTTGATCACCGGATCGATGCGCAGATCCAAACGACGCTACGGATGGAAGTACGCACCCTGGTGGAGCGTGCCACTCGCTGGCTGATCAACAACCGGCGTCACCCGATCGACATCGGCGCGGCTGTGGCTCAGTTCGCCGATGGCGTGCGGAGGGTTCAGCAGGCTCTGCCGACGATCTTGACTGGGCGGGACAAGGAGGCACTCGAGCACCGGATCAAGGGTTATCAGGCCGCTGGGGTACCCGAGGAGCTGGCGACAGTAGTTGCTGCCCTACCTCCGGCTTATGCGGCGCTGACAATCGTGCAGACCGCCTCGCGCTCCGGGGTTGACGTGCTGAAGGTGGCCGATGTGCACTTCACACTCGGCCAGCGGCTCGGACTCGACCGGCTGCTGGGGCGCATCATCGAGCTGCCACGCGACGATCGCTGGCAGACGATGGCACGGGCAGCGCTACGTGACGACCTGCACGCGGTGCACGCCCAGCTCACGGCAGAGGTGCTTGGTGCCAATGGGGACATCACAAAGGCCGCGCGCGACGTAGTCCACGCCTGGGAGAGGACAAACGCTGCCGTCCCCGACTCTGTGAAGACCCTTCGCTCGATTACGACGAGCCGAGCCGACCTGGCCCGGATGTCGGTCGGCCTCCGGGTCGTTCGCCGGCTGCTGTCGAGGTAGCGACGGAGCATGCGGTATCGACCTGCACACTCACTCCTCGGTTTCCGACGGGACGGATACGCCGGCCGACCTGGTGCGTAAGGCTCGAGCGGCGCAGCTCGACGTGGTCGCGCTGACCGACCACGACACCTTCGACGGGCTGGATGAGGCAGTGGCCGAGGGGGAGCGGCCAGGGCGTCCATGTGGTACGCGGAATGGAGCTCTCTTGCTCGCGCCACGGCAGCAGCGTGCACGTCCTCGCGTACGGTGCTGATCCGGCCAGTCCAGGCCTGGCGACGGAGATGGCCTTGGTGCGCGACGGTCGCCTAGGTCGGCTGGCCGGCGTGCTCGCGAAACTGGCTGCGCTCGGTGTACCGGTCAGCGAAGCCGAGGTGATGGCCCAGGTCGGCAACAGTCCTTCGGTTGGTCGCCCGCACATCGCCGACGCGCTGATCAAGGCCGGGCATGTACGCGATCGGCAGGAGGCGTTCGACCGTTTCCTCGCCGACGGCGGTCCAGCCCATGTGTCCCGCTACACGATCGAGGTCGAACGTGGAATCGAGCTGGTGCACGAGGCGGGAGGCCTCGCCGTGATTGCTCATCCCTGGGGTCGGGGTCGGGAACGCTTGCTCCCGCCACGCGTGATCGAGAACCTCGCTCGTGATCACGGGCTGGATGGCATCGAGGTCGACCATCAAGATCATGATGCTGATACCCGGCGGCGGTTGCGTGCCTTGGCGGACGGCCTCGGTCTGCTGGCGACCGGGTCCAGCGACTATCACGGGACCGGCAAGCTCGATCATGATCTAGGCTGCAACACCACCGACCCCGAGGTCTTCGATGAGATCCAACGACGGCTGACGTGAACCGAACACGTTCGGGCAAAGCCACGGTGATCGCTGTGGCAAACCAGAAGGGCGGAGTAGCCAAGACCACTACGGTCGCGTCGCTTGCAGCGGCTTGGTCGCAACTCGGTCAGCGGGTGCTGATCATTGATCTTGATCCCCAGGCGTGTTTGACGTTCTCCGTGGGCCATGACCCTGAGTCGATCGGGTGCTCGGCGTACCACGTATTGGTGGCGGACGTGCCGGCATCCGACGCGGTGATCGGGACCGAGGAAGGGCCGGACCTGCTGCCCGCCACGATCGAGCTAGCCATGGCTGAACAGCTGTTGCTGACCCGTACAGGGCGCGAGCGCCTGTTGAAGATCTCTTTGGAACCGCTGCACAGCTCTTACGATTTCATCGTCGTCGATTGCCCGCCCACACTCGGGATCCTGACCACCCTCGCTCTCACCGCTGCACAGGGCGTGTTGATTCCCCTGCAATGTGAGACGCTCAGCCATCGCGGCGTTGGCCAGCTTCTCGACACGATCCATGACGTCAAGAAATTCACCAACCGCGGGCTGGCAGTGATAGGTGTGCTTCCTACGCTGTTCGACGGCCGGACCACTCACAGTCGCATAGTGCTGGAACGAGTAGGTGAGGACTATGGCGTGGCCGTGCTATCGCCGCCGATACCCAAATCCGTGCGCTTCGCCGAGGCGCCGGCGGTCGGCCGTACCGTGCTGAGCACCGCGAGCGCAAGCAAGGGCGCAGCGGCGTACCGCGATCTTGCCGGGCAACTGCTTGCCCTGCGCTGAAACTTCTACGCTTCAGCCGGCTGACGCTCGGATCACCGTCCTGTCGTCTGCACCGCGTTGCGCCAGCTCGGCGTAGAGCTCGTCCAGCTGAACGGCCGGCGCTCCCAGGCCGTCCAGCGCATCCAGCTGTAGACCGATCTTCTCGGACCGCCATTCGCAGGCGAGTAGATCCAACGCGACCCATACGGCGAGAGCGTGGTGATGCAAGATCGCGTCAAGTTGGCGGCGCATCCGCTCGTCGGCGGGGTCGTCGCATGCTTTCGGGAGCGAATCCCTGAGGGCGAAGAAGCGGCGCACCAGCGGTCCGCCGCGTGGAGCAAGGAATCCGAGGCCTTCGCGCGCCCGAGCGCCACGGACCACCGCCTCAGCCTCGTCCTGAAGGATCACCGCCTCAGCAGCGATACGACGCATGGCGGCCCGAGGATCAGCTGGTGGGTCGACGGGCTCGATCGGGATCCGTCCCGTCCCGCCGAGCCGCTCGACTGCCGTGGCCCGCTCCGACCTGCGGCGTCGGAAGCCGCGCATGCTTTGACTGTAGCTCTAGTGGTGCGGCGACCGCAGCTCTAGCGGTGCGGAGCGACCATCACCAACAGCGAGGTGGTCGACAAGATCACGAACGCGATGCAGAGTTCGGCTCCCATGACCACGGCGAGAGCTGGGATGCCAGCCGTTCTCACGGGAGCATCGGCCGGCTGATGCAGCTGCCGAAAGGCCGCGCGCGCCGCGTACTTGCGACCCTCATTGCCCATCAGCAGCATCAAGCCGAAGATCGAGACTTTGATCAGCAGCACGAATCCGTAGCGTGAGCCGGCCAGCTGGGACACTCCACCAGCTACGGCGAGCGCGTGCACGATCCCGGTCACCAGCAAGGTGACCACGCTCAGTTGCGCGACTCTGGAGAACCTCGGGATGAGCTGGTCGAGTTCATGCACCTGCTCTCCAGGGATCAAGACCGCGGCCAGGGCGACCAGTCCACCCAGCCATGCGCACGTTGCGAGCACGTGAAGCCCGGTGGCGGCGACCTTGGCAGCCTCCCAGTGGCCGCCGATCGCATTGGATTGCGCCACCATGGTCGCAGCAATCAGGAGCACCAGAGCGAGGGCGAAGATGCGACGCCAACCGACTACAGCACCGCTGATGATGTCGGCGAGGAAGAACAGGGCGGCGACGAGGGCAGCGAGCCTGATCAGCAGGGTAGCGCCACCCAGCGGCGTGACGATATCGCCCAGCAGCTCGGCCTCCAAAGAGCAGCTGAATGGCAGGACCGGCTACCGTCCCGATGATCATCGCTGCGGTTCCCGCCAGCGCGAGCGCGACGAGACGCGGATTCTTTCGACCGTCGGGCCACACGATGCTCCAGAAGGTCAGCGTTCCGGCCAGCAGGACATAGCCGGCATACGTCAGTACCCGATTCGCCCCGAGAGCGAGATCAACCAGATCTCGGATCATTACTCACCCATACCGTGGGTCCACCTGTGCGGCGACACCTCACTATTGTTTCGGTAGGTCGAACTGCACGACGATCAGCGCCTTGTTCCACGGCAGCCGTCCGTCGACACGAAGACGCGGCGGACGTCCGACCGAACAAGCCTGCTTACTGAGCGGTGTCCGAGCTGGGCATTGGATGTTGAGCACCGTGCTTCCGCTGACCATGGCTACGACGGGAAGGTCCCTGGGCTCACCTTGGACCAGCGGGCTGATGGCAGTGAGGGCGCGGCCGGCCCGCGATGGGATGCTGCGAATGGTGATCCCGCTCAGGGTGTAGCGCAACTCGATCCGTTTCGCAGGTTGCGAGCAATGCGATGTCGATTTGCCGGCTGACCCGACCACCAGGCACTAGGACGGGCTGATTGTCGGCGCTTACCTGGACTTGGGTGGCGACAGGCTTCGCATGCGCGAATCGGTCGCCGGCGAGAGTCAAATTCGGTGGGCCGAGCCGCACGGAGGATGTCGCGTCGGAGAGCTTCACGATCTCGGCAATGTCGAAGCTGCCGTCGCGTAGCGGGCTCGCCATGAGCAGAACGCCGGGCTGCGTCGTGCCCGGGCCCTTCGGCAGTGATTTGGATGTGCTCGGAGGGGTCGTACGCATGGGCTGCGCTGAAGTCGTGGACGTGGGGGATGCGGAAGGCCCGCGGGTCGACGCCGCGGTCGCCGGCGACGGCGCAAGGTTTGGTGCTCGGGCTGACCGCGGAAGATCCGGCGCGTCCTGGTAAACGGTAACGGCAGCGACGCACAGTCCCGCCACCAATATCAGGCCCAGTGCACGGCGGAGCCCAGCCGGGAATGGGTGACCCACCCGGGTCATTTTGCCCAAGGCCGCACCACCCCCAGTGGCAATCGGCTGACGCTTTTGTGGGATATTCAACGCCGCAGTCCGCCGGGCAATATATTACGCGTTGGATCTTGAATCCCATGGGGAAGTAACGACGAGCGAAGAGCGGGGTGCAAACGTGATCACCAAGCGCGTGACGCGATGGTCGAAGCTGGCTCTACTGGCTGCTGGAGCATTGATATTGGCGGCCATGACCATTGGTCCGAGCTATGCGGCCAACAACACCGAGGTCTATATCGTGCAGGGTCTGCCGGGCAAGGATCTCGACGTCACGATCGATGGGGACTCCGTCGCAACCGGCGTCAAGACGGCAGCCGTGGCCGGTCCGTTCAAGGTCGAGTCGGGCAAGCGCACCGTCGAGTTCAGCGAGAACGGCTCGGTAATCCTCAAGAACACGTTCACGATCAAGGAAGGTTCCAAGGCCGACATCGTTGCGCACTTGCCGGCTCCTTCAGCGGGTGATCCGCTTGTGACGGTCTATAAGTACGACGCCGTCAAGGTGCCCAATGGCAAGGCCCTACTGGTGGTCTCACACGTCGCTGCGGTACCTCCGGCCGACATCCGGGTCAACGATCAGGTGCTGTTCGCGAACATCGCCAATGGTGAGTCGCTGAAACTAGTGGTTCCGGTCGCGACGTACAAGGTGTCCATCGTGCCAACCGGCGAGACCAAGCCAGTCTTCTTCGGACCGGTCAACTTGACCGTCAAGGGCGGCGCAATCAACCGTGTCTACGCTGTGGGTGACCCGGAGAAGAAGACCATGAACGTCGCTGTACACGTCCTTACTGCGGGCAGCACGGGCTCCGGAAAGCCGTCTGAGGTGAACACTGGTACCGGTGGTCAGGCGGTCGGAAAGGGCCCGTCATTGCAGGTGAACCTGGCGCGTTGACGCGACGAGTTTTCCAGTCCCGGATCCGGCGCCGTTGGCGGCGTCGACCGGGACTGCGTCGTTCCCTCGTAAGTGTGTCTTGCGTGCTTGCGTTTCTTTGCGGCTGCACAGCGCAGGCGACGTCTGGCGTGTCGACTTCCGATGGCGGTGAGTCAGGCGGTCTTTCGTCGATCGCCCCAGCGCGTCAGGGTCGGCCAGCCGCCAGTCAGCGGATCGAGTTCATTCCAGAGAAGCTCACACTCCCCGGCAATGCGAGTGCCGCAGTGCTGCCCGCGGCCACGGTCGATGGGCTGCTCAAAGTGCCGGAGAACGTCCAGCATGTGGGCTGGTGGGATGGCAGCGCTCAGGTGGGTGAGCCCTTCGGCTCAACAGTGATCGCCGGGCATGTCGATTCAGCCACCGAGGGCATTGGCTTCTTCGCTCGACTTCTCAGGATCAAGGCCGGCAACACAGTGACACTGCGGGCGGGCTCACACCTGCTCAAATATCGAGTCATTGCGGTGAGAAAGGTGGCCAAGCAGGCGCTCGCGACAGACAGCCAGGCGTTCAAGCAGACGGGGCCGCATCGCCTCGTGCTGATCACCTGCACCGGCAACTATCACCGCGAGCGCGGTGGCTACGACAGCAATCTCGTGGTGGTTGGCAAACCCATCGGAATGGCCCGCTAAGGCTCCAGCCCGGGCGACGCCACTCGGCGATGCTCACGCGATGATCTCGCGGCCTCGTCCCGTTCGACCGGTACACCATTGCGCAACCGGCGCCGGGTGCGGGTCCGGGTTCGGTCGGTACGTGGCTGCGTGCGCACTGGTTTCGGACGATCTGGCCCGGGTGTCGCGGTTTGTCGGTCGGCATTGCCGATGCTGCCCCGAGCACCGCGGTCGATCCCAAGATCGTGATAGAGGTGCGGTGACGTCGAGTAGGTCTCCTCAGGCTCCTCGAACGGCAGATCTAGCATGTTGTTGATCACCTTCCACCGCGTCAGATCCGCCCAGTCGACGAAGGTGATCGCGATGCCCGATGCTCCGGCGCGACCGGTGCGGCCGATCCGGTGAATGTAGACCATCTCGTCCTCTGGACACTCGTAGTTGATCACGTGAGTCACGCCCTCGACGTCGATTCCGCGTGCCGCGACGTCGGTGGCTACCAAGACGTCGATACGCCCTTCACGAAAGCGTCGCAAGGCTTTCTCCCGCGCGTACTGGTTCAGATCGCCATGGATCGACGCGGCCGCGAAACCTCGTTCCTCAAGATCATCGGACAATCGTTGCGCCGATCGCTTGGTCCGGCAGAAGATCATCACGCGGCCGCGGTTCTCGGCTTGCAGGATGCGCGCCACGATTTCAGGCTTGTCCAGCTCGTGTACCTGATAGACGAACTGTGCGGTCGCTGGGACGATGGTGGTGTCACCGGCAGATTCCGCGCGGATGTTGACCGGATGACGCATGTGTCGCCGGGCCAGCGAGACGATCGCGGCCGGCATGGTGGCCGAGAAGAGCATCGTCTGTCGTAGTTCGTGCGTTTGTGCCAAGATTCGCTCGACATCGGGCAGAAATCCCAGATCCAGCATCTTGTCTGCTTCGTCGAGCACCAGCACCTTGACCTGACCAAGATCAAGATTGCCGCGGTCGACAAGATCGAGAAGCCGCCCGGGAGTTCCGACCACGACATCAACCCCATTGCGCAACGAGCTGAGCTGATCGTGATAGGCAACGCCACCGTAGACGGTGAGCACTCTGGCATGTCTGTGAGTCGAGGCATCAGCAAGATCGGAACTGATCTGGCTGGCCAGCTCACGGGTCGGTGTCACCACGAGCGCCTGTGGGGCACCCGGCTGGGACAGCTGGCCGTAGTCGCGGTCCTCCGGTACGACGATCCGCTGCAGCAGCGGGATGCCGAACGCGAGTGTCTTCCCCGTGCCCGTCCGGGCCTGGCCAATCATGTCGGTGCCCGTCAAGGCAATCGGAATCGCCAGGGCCTGGATTCGGAAAGGTGTCGTGATGCGTACTTCGTCCAGCGCCTGCACGATGGCGTTCAGTACGCCGAGATGGGCGAAGGTCGACGGCGCGGTGTCGGTCTCGGAGTTCGGCACAGAGCCGTTCGGATGGATGGTTTTCGTACTCAGGATTCCGCCTCAATGTGATCGGGCGTCCGCGACCTCTTCGGTGCGAACTGGAACGCATTTTACTGGGCGTCGAACCTTATGCTCTTCACCGTGCTGGCCGATCGCCCCGCTGTCCGGATCAATCAGCTCGGCTACCAACCGGACGGGCCCAAGCGCGCGACCTGGATCACCGACGAAGCGGTGCCCGTGGAGTTCATCATCGAGGCGAGCGATGGATCTGTCCTGTTCCGCGGCCGGTCCCAGCCCTGGCCGAACCCCCCCGAGCCGACATCGGGGCTCGCGGTGCATGTGCTCGATTTTTCATCGGTCCGGGAGCAGGCGCACGAATGCCGGGTCGTCGTCGGTGACGAGGCCAGCCACTCGTTCCGCATCGCCGCCGGACTGTACGACGACCTGGGACGCGATGCACTGCGGCTGTTCTATCTATTGAGGTCCGGCTGCCCGATCGAGGACAAGCGGGCGCCAGGCTACGGCCGACCCGCTGGCCATCTTGGCAAAGCGCCAAACCGCGGTGACACGGCGGTATCAGGCTGGACCGGACCCGAGGCCGCAAGGCTTTACCCGGACTGGCTGACCACGGGTGCCTTAGACGTATCCGGAGGCTGGTACGACGCGGGTGACTACGGCAAATACACCGTGAGCTCCGGCATCGCGCTATGGCAGCTGCTCAACCTAGCTGCCCTGATTCGCCGCCACGCCTGGGCTGACGACGGGTCGATCCTCGAGGAGTGTCGTTGGGGGTTGGACTGGATGCTTCGGATGCAAGTGCCCTCCGGGCAGCCGCTGGCTGGCATGGCTTTTCACCGCGTCCACGGCAATACGTGGTCTCCAATGCCCGGATGGGCACATGAGGACCCGACACTGCGGGTGCTGCACCGGCCATCTACGTCGGCCACCCTGCACCTCGCCGCCACAGGCGCGCGCGGCGCGCGGCTGTTTTCCAGCATCGACCCGGCCTACGCCGTACGGCTGTTGGTCGCGGCTCGCACCGCATACGACGCGGCGCACGTTGAGCCTCGGCTTTACGCCCCAGACGACCAAGGTCGTTACGGCGGTGGACCCTACAGCGACGACAATGTGGACGATGACTTCTATTGGGCAGCCGCCGAGCTGTGGTTGGCGACGTCGGAGGAGCGGTATCTGGCCGATTTCTCAGGATCCGAACTCCACATGGCCGAGGTTTTCGACCTGATGGGATTCGACTTCAACCGTGTTGCGGGACCAAGCCGACTGGACCTTGCTGTCGAGGGCGCCGGATTACCGGACCGCGACACGATCCGGCAGAGCGTAATCGACGCCGCGCTCCGGTCTGCTCGACCTGCAGGAGCAGCAGCCGTGGGATCAGCCCTATGCCCCGTCTGACGGCTGGGACTGGGGCTCCAACGGTCGCATCTTGAACAACTTGGTGGTACTTGCCACCGCGCACACCCTTACCGAAGATAGGCGAGTTCACGGTGGGATCGCCAGGGGCATGGACTACCTGCTGGGCCGCAACGCGTTGGGCCAGAGTTACGTCACGGGGTACGGCATCGACTGCACCCTCCACCAGCGAACGCGGCAGTTTGGTCACGACCTGGACCCGTATTCCCGCCACCGCCCCGGGGAGCACTGGCGGGCGGCGCGAACTCGAAGGACACGCCGGGCTTTCCCAGCGACCCAAGGCTGGCCGGCTTGCCCCCTCAGTGCTGCTATCTCGACGAGCCAACATCTGAGACCACCAACGACATCTGCATCCGTTGGAACGCGCCGCTTGCATTTGTTGCCACCTATCTCAGCGTGACCGAGCGGCAGCGCCAGGATGCGAAGATCATGCCGTGCGCCCGGTCCTCGTAGTCGTCGGTGGTCTTCCGGCGACCGGCAAATCGACGATCTCGACTGTTGTGGCAAGACGCACGAGGACCGCCTACGTGCGTGTCGATCGCATCGAGCACACCATCGTGGCGTGGTCCGATCTGTCACACCCACTCGGCCCGGTCGGTTATGCCTTGGCGTACGAGCTCGCCCTGGAGCAACTGCTGCTGGGCCTCGACGTCATCGTGGAGTGTGTCAATCCCATCGCGCTCACCCGCGACGCTTGGCTCGACGTGGCCAAGACAGTGGGCGCTTCCATAGTCGAGGTTGAGGTCGTTTGCTCAGATGAGGCAGAGCACCGACGCCGAGTCCTCACTCGAACTTCTGATGTCGAAGGGCTGGTGAAGCCGACGTGGAGCGCCGTCCGAGATCGCACATACGAACCGTGGAGCAGGACGCACTTGGTGCTGGATTCGGCGGAAATCTCTGCCGAGGAGGCTGCCCAGCTCATTACGTCCCGAATGGTTTCCGCACACGCCGCAACGTGTTGACGCAGGCGTCACTGTTGATCAGCACTATTCTGCGGCCATGAGCGAAGCGGCCGAGCCCTGGGTCTCCGAGCCTGAGTATCGGCAAGGTGCAATCGATCTTCTCGGGATCCTGGCGTACGGGGCTCTCGCGGCCTTCGATCGGCAGGCGGAGGATGCCCGCCGGGCGCCCACTCTCGCCGACAAGGTGTACATGGCGTCTCTCGCCGCACTGCAGATCGATCACTTCAACACGATGCGTGCGCGGCTCGCCGAGTTCGATGCGGACGTCATGGCGGCGATGAAGCCGTTTCATGCTCCGTTCAACGAGTTCCACGCGCACACGAGGCCCAAAGACTGGCTCGAGGGCTTGGTGTTGGCATATGTGGGCAACGGCTTCGCCGCCGACTTCTACCGCGAGGTTGCGGCGTTCGTCGATGCGGAGACCCGCGCTCTGGTGCATCAGGTGCTCGCCGACGAGGGGCATGCGGACTTTGTGGTTGAGAGGGTACGGGCCGCCATCGCTGCGGATCCGCGCGTGTCGGGTCGGCTGGCGCTCTGGGGACGTCGGCTGGTTGGAGAGGCGTTGAGCCAGGCTCAGCGCGTGGCCGCGAACCGGGACGCGCTGACTCACCTCTTGACAGGGACCGTCGATCGTCCAGGGATGGATCTCGCCGCGATGAGCCGGATGTTCTCCAGGCTGATAGAGAACCACACTCGCCGCATGGCGAAGCTCGGCCTCCAGGCCTGAACTTGGAGTTAGCACCAGGTTCGCGAGCGTCGGGAAATCGCGCGCCGCCGCACGGAGGAGGAGCGAGCGGAGGCGTTCTTTCCTCTGCGAGCGACGACGACGGCGGCGGATCCACCGCGCGATTGCGCGAGCGAACAGATCAAATCAAACAGCGCCGAAGCCGACGTGACGGGCGTTCTCTTCACCTAGATCGACGTAGGCAATCTTGCCCACGGGAATCAGTACCCTGCGGCCTCGCTCGTCGGTGACCGTGAAGACCCCATCGCCCCCGGTGCCGATCGAGCTCAGCAGTTCCTTCTCGACGTCAGCGGCCGACTCATTGCTCTCCACGATGATCTCTCGATTGACGTGCTGAATGCCGATCTTGATCTCCACGGTTCCTCCTTGAGCACGTTCATGTGCTGATGCAACGGTGCCACACTCCAGACGGCAAGCCTTGCTCTGTTCGCGCAAAGCGTTCGAACTTGCCTACGAGAGAGTTGCCCGCTCGTCGTCAGTCGCCCGGCGGATCACAATACGGGTCCAGGCGCCGACATAGATGCGATCATCGGCGGCAAGCTCATGCTTCGTGCCGACCGGGATGGGGTTGCTCGGGATCGGGTCAGTGGCCGCGGCGACGAACGTTCCGTTGGCGGAGTCCAGATCCTCGACCCACCAGCGGCTGCCGTCCGTGGTGAGCTGGGTTTGCCGGCGACTGACCCCGGAGTCAGGCTCACAGTCGATCTGAGGGTGGATGTTCCGACTCCGCGAGGTACGACCCACCAAGATCGATCTCGTGCGCAGCGGAACGACAACCGGCAGGCCGGGGGAGGGCATCGGATCTGGGCTTTGCTGAGCCTCGTACCAGGCGGGATCGATCCAGACCTCAGCTACCCAGCCGAGCGTCTCCGGCTGCCTGGGCGCCGTTGCCAATCGGCGGGGCGAGAGAGGTCGATGCCGGCGACGATGGACTCACGGAGAGTGCACCTGGCGGCGTGAGGGGCGACCAGCGACCGCGGCATGGTTCCCGTGGTGAAGTCGTAGCCACAGTTTTCGCAGAACAACGCATCGACCGAGTTGTCCGCGCCGCAGTTCGGACAGGCTTGACGTCCTGCTCGCTGACTGACGCTGACGGGCGGCGGCGCTGCCGCCGACGGCGCGTTGGCTGAGTCGATGGGTAGCCCGCAGACATCGCAGTAGTCCTGCGCCAAGGAGGCGTGGCCCGCTGGACAGACGGCGATCATCGGCACGTGCCAGAGCTCGGCGTTAGGGGGAAGACCGAGAAAGAAATCATGGCTCGCGCATTCTCCTGTCCGTGGGGAGTGATCATCCCCTGATCCTGGTTGTCTTCGTCGAAGCGGTATCCAAGGCCATCTCATCAGCCTTGTCCACCGCACGCTTCAGACGCACGGTACCGGTTTCGGAATTCTCGATGTCGACCACCTTGCGGAGTCGGGTGGTCGCCTCCTCGTTTCCGGTCTCGGCGGCTAGCTGCACCGCCCGGCCGAGTTTCATCGTGGCAGTTTCCTCATCGCCGGCCGATTTCGCAGCCAAACCCTCCTGAATCGCCTCTGCCAGTTCGGTCTGTCCGGTGTAATGGGCGACCTCGGGATTGATCCGGGTGGTCAAGCCCTCGTCGTCAGACCACTTGGCCTTCACCATTCCTTGTGCGACGACCTGATTGGCAACGGCAAGTTGTACGCGGGCAGCAAGCTGTTCCTGTCCGATGGCCTTCGCGGCCAGCCGCACGCTGACGTGATAGTCGCGGGACTCATCGCCCCACGATCCGGTGGGATAGCCGCCCGTCAGCGCGTTGACCTCGACGCGGCGCGATGTCAGATCCTCCACAGTGGGCGAGACCTGGCGGACGAACAGCACCTGCGCCCCCTGCGGCGCCCACACCCGCAACTGCGCATCAGCAACCCCGCGGCTCATGGACTGTTGCATGAGTTCGGCGAAGACCTGACTCATCTGGTCCGGCTCAGGGATGATGTCGACGCTGCCGAGAAGGGCTTGGGCAATCCGGCGTACCTCGGCAACCTGCCAGTCGACGCCGACACCACGGCAGTCGCATTGGAACTTGCCCGTCACGCCCATGATCGCGTTCGTCAGCTGCTCTGGCGTCTCGTTGTGGTTTTCACCGTCGGTGAGCAAGATCGCGTGCCGCTGTACGAGTTCCGGTACCGAGTCGAACAGCCGACCAGCGAGCGTGAGCCAGGTTCCCATCGCCGTGCCCCCGTCGGAACGGAATTGGCTGATGGCTTGATGCGCAGCCTGTCTCGCGTTGCTGTCCATGCGCACCATGCCCGTTCCCATACGTACCAGCGGAAATGCGAGGTAGGCCTGGTGGGTGCCGGCAACCACCGCGAACCAGGTGCCGTCAAGGATCTGATCCACAGCGGCTGCGGCCGCCACTTTTGCCGCGTCGAGCTTGACGCGGCCCATCGAACCTGAGGTATCGACGATGATGATCTCTCCCGCATCACCGGAGCCGGTCTGGCCGGCCGATCCCGCTCCGCTGCAGGTCAGCGTGACGATGGCGTTGACGTCGGTGCCGCCTTCGGGCAGGAACTCGTTCTGGAACACCTCGGCGGTGAACTCGGCCATGATCAACTTTCCTTTCGCATCCTGGCTAGTCGGTTCAGTATGCCTGGCGCGCCCACGCGACTCAGGCACGGCCTAGCTGTCGAGCGTCCGGCTTGCGCGAGCAGCCTGGCACTGCCAGCAGCTTCAGAGCGCTACAGCGTGCCAGTGCGACGGAGATGTTGTCCTTGCCACCCTGCGCTATTGGCCCAGTCGACGAGGGCCACCGCCAGCGTGAGCGGATCGGCGTCTGGAGGAGCTCAGCTCGCCGATCGAGCGACTGGATGGCGGCGGCTTCGGAGGCGTAGTTCCACAAGCCGTCTGAGCAGACCACGACCCAGCCGGGCGACTCGACGGTCAGTGATCCGGTACGCGGGACGAAGTCGGGGCTGTCGCGTCCCAGCCATTTGGTGATGGCGTGCGCCTGCGGGCCGTTCTCAGCCTCGTCGCGCGGTATGCCCATGGCAATTCGTGCCTGCGCAACCGAATCGTCGACGCTGAGCTCTGCGGGATCACCGCCCGAGCCATGATCAGGAATCCAGTAGACCCGGCTGTCGCCGACATTGCCGAACACCACGAGGCCGTCCTCGACGACCGCCGCGGCGAACGTGCACGACGCGGCGTTGTCGCTGCCCGGCGCCGTGTTGTCGATCACCGCGGCGTTGGCTGCTGCGGCCGCCTTGACCACTGCATTGGAGATCGCCGCCGCTCGACTGGCCGGCGTCCCGAGCCCCGCGGGCCTGTGCGCGACCAAGAGCGTCGCGTGCCGCGCGAGCGGCCGCCAGGCTGGCGATGTCGGAGTCGAGCGAGGTGGACACGCCATCGCAGACCACCAGCACCGCGCGGGAGCCGGGCGCCGGCTCGGCCGCGACAGCCGTCGCGTCCTCGTTGCGGTGATGCCGTACGCCGCGGTCGCAGCAAGCGGCGACCCATGATGCCGGACTGCTCGGTGTAGTGGTCGCGCTCCGTCGGAGCCTTGGTGCCGCAGGTCTCGCAGTAACCGTCTGCCCCAATCGACGCCGCCGCAGTTGGCGCAGGGGCGGGCGACGACAACGGTGTGCCTCGTCCTCGGTCTGGATCGACCGCGTGATGTCGATCGGCGCAGCCATCTCGTCGGGCTCATCAGCTGGCCGCGGCGGCCGTCGGCGTGAGAGCGCCCGCCGCAGGCCTCGCAGAACGCCTCCCCAGCAGCGACCTCGGCGCCACAGTGCGGGCAGCGCAAGCCGCCGTCACCTTGCGCGATCGCAGCCAGGACGCTGCAGCAGCAGACTGCGTCAGGTGCTCGGTCATCGTAGGGTCCACCTTCGCACGGCGTTGGCTTTGTCGACCAGCGCGTAGCGGCGCGCCTCGTCGGTCTCGATTCCCGCCAGCTGACGATAGGTCGCCTCCAATCCGTCGCGCAGCGTCTCCTCGCTCGCCTCGTACGCGCCGACCTTGAGGTTGCTGGTTCGACTCCGTTCTTACCGACCTCGGCGATGGCCCGCTCCAGGATCTGGGCGGTCAGCTCGCCTGCTCACGCGGATCCAGCTCGGACTCCGCTCGATGCTGTCCATCGCCTGGGACAACGCCGGCAGGCCCTCGACCCGACTCGTAGAGCTGCAGCGCCCGCAGCCGCCGCGCCTCGGGGTAGCTGCGACTTGTCGATGGCACCAGGTCCAATGCCTGGACAGCGCCGGTCACATCGCCGCGGGCGGCCCGGATTCGCGCCATCCCGAACGCGGCGGCAGCCACGTAGTTGGCGTCGGTGCTGGCGCAGGTCTGGTACAAGCCCTTCGGCGATGTCTGCCTTCTCCGCCACGCTCGCAGGCCAGGGCCAATGCCAGCTTCGGGGCGAGCTCGCCTGGCACCTGGCCGTAGACGGCGTTGAAGGAAGACTGCGCCGAGGCGAAATCGCCGGCGTCCAACGCAGCGAGACCGCCAACCCAGACCGCGCGCCATTCCCAGGGATCCTCGACCAGCATCTCGTTGACGATCTGCTCCACCATGTCGCGCCGCCGCAGCTCCAGTGCGGCATCGGGCCTGCGCCAGCCGGACCTCAGCAGTTGCTACGGGCGCCTTTCGCAAGCTCGTCGAGGCGCTCTTCAGGATCGTCCACGGAGATGTTGCTGAGCCAGGCGTACTGCGGGTCGCTGGTGTCGACGCGCAGTGCCGGCAGCTCGTCCCACTCCAGCGCTTCGCTGGTGATGGCCGGTGCCTCGAACAGCACCGAGGCCGCCGAGGTCAGCGCCGTGCCAGGCGTCTTCTCGGCGACCACCTCACGAAGTACGCCGAGCAGCTGCACCCGGAACTCATCGACAGAGGCGAACCGGTCCGCCGGATCGGCTGCGCATGCCTTCGCCAGCAGCCGGTACAGAGAGTCGTGGGTCGCGAACAGTGGCGTCTCTTCGACGGGCGGCAGGCTCGCGACGTACTTGGTCTGGTAGCCCCGGAACTCCATCATCAGCACGACGCAGGTGCGCCCGATCGTGTAGATGTCAGATGCCACGGTGGGTCCGACCTGGGCCACCTCGGGTGCCTGGTAGCCGATGGTGCCGTAAATGGCCGATTCTTCATCATCAACGCGTCGTACCCCACCAAGATCGATGAGCTTGACCGCATCGCCGACCTGAATCAGGTTGTCCGGCTTGAAATCGCAGTAGATCAGACCAAGATCATGCAGGTAGCTGAAGGCCGGCAGGATCTCCAAGATGTAGGCCAGCGCCTGGTCAACAGGCAGCGGATCGAACTTTCCGTTGTTGGCCCGCATCCGGTCTTTCAAGATCTGCTTGAGCGAGGTCCCGCCGACGTACTCCATCACGATGTAGCCGGCATCCTCGTGGGTGACGAAGTTGTAGATCTCGACGATCAACGGGTGCTCGACCTGGGCAAGGAACTGCTTCTCCACGATCGCCACGGCCAAGTGCGTCCTTGTCGCCGGTGTTGAGCAGGCCCTTCAGCACCACCCAGCGATCCGACACATTGTGGTCCTTGGCGAGGTAGATCCAGCCCAGGCCGCCGTGCGCCAGGCAGCCGGCCACCTCGTACTGGTTCGCCACCAGATCGCCGGGCTTCAGCTTGGGGTGAAGGAGAAGGCGTTGCCGCACTTCGGGCAGAAGCCTTCGGTGCGTCCCGGCTGCCCATCGCGCGACCGACCGACCGGCGAGCCGCAGTTCGGGCAGTTCCGCTTCTCCTCCGGAACCTGCGGATTCTTCATGATCGCCTGGGCGGCGTCGATCACGGGCGCCGGCGGAACCCGGGTGAGCCCGGCGCCGAGTCGGGCCGACCGGAGCCGTCTGGGAGCCCGAGCGCACCCGTTTGGTGATCTTGGAACCATCGCCGGAGGCCCGCTGGGAGCCGAGCGCGGTCGACTGCAGCCGGCTGGAGCCTCCGGTGATCGTCGAGCCGAGGCGGCGGTAGCCGAACGGCGCCTGATCATCGCCGGGCGACTGGCTGCCGGTGGCTGCGGCCGGGCTGCCGCAGACGTCGCAGTAGCCGTCGACGATCGTGCCGGTGCAGCCGGGCTGCGTGCAGGGCGCGCCATCGAGGCTGGGCGACGGGGCCACATCGGCACTTACGGTGCTCGGCGCGGCGGGGGAGGTGCTCGACGGGTCCGGGGCTGCCGCAGACGTCGCAGTAGCCGTCGACAATAGTGCCGGGACAGCCGGGCTGGGTGCATCTGTCGTCATGCCTGTTCACTCCGAGGACGCGGCTGGATACGCCGCGTGCGGCGCCGGGGTGGTTTGCAGATAGGTCTGGTAGACAGTGACGAGCTGCTCGGCAAGCACCATCCGGCTGGGCCGCTCATCCAGACGCTCCGGGCCAGCTCGTACGCCCGTGCACACGTCGGGACCTCCGCCACGCCCTTCGCGATCGCCTTGGCGCGGTACGCCTCGAGTCGGCTGCCGAGCTCGTCGTGATCGTGCAGCGCCTTGGCGTACGCCGTCTGCGCGATGGTCATCGCCCGAGACACCTGGTCCAGGCGACGCAGGTAGTCCTCCAGCTCGTCGCGGGTGTTCGGCACCGGGCCGAGTGCGGCGGTGTCGGGCACCGCGTAGCGCGGTGCCGGGTCGACGCGGCGTACGCACTCCTCGACGATGCCGCGCAGCGCAGCCTCGCGCGCCTCGAGATCGGCGCGCTGTTCGCCGGCGCGCTGCACCAGTGCGGCCGCGTCGCGACGGCGGGCACCGTTGACGATCAGGTCCCGTTCGAAAGTGGCCGCGTCGATCTCCAAAGGTCCGAGCAGTCCCGCGACGTCTCCGCCGCGGCCGGCCTTGTCGGCGAGCTCCTTGAGCCTGCGCGCCAGTCGCGACTGCTCGAGCGCCGCCTGCTGTTGCACCCGCGCCCGCCGGCTCGAGGTCGATCTGTTCCCGGATACGTTCCATCTGGGCGCGTAGCTGCCGGATCCGTTCGGTGATCTCCATCCCGGACGGATCGAGACCGAGCTTGACGCGGAGCTGGGACAGCAGCGCATCAGACAGCCGGCACGCCTCGGGCAGCGAGACCGAGAGCCCGGAGGCGGTGGCGGCATCCAGCCGTCCCCAGATCAGCGTCGACATCCGCATCAGCTCGGTGGCTCCCGACTCGGCCGGAGTTCCAGGTGGCGACAGCAGCTCGTAGCGATCAGAGACCGCCTTCCACAACGCCATCGACAACAGGATGTCGCCCGTGGCGGCCGAACCGGTGGCTCGCCTGCAGCGCTGCCTTGTCCAGTTCGTCCAGCTCGCTGCCGTCGCGCATCGCGCCACTCGACCGAGCTCGTCCAGATAGACCTGCGGCGGCCTGGCATCTCGAGGGCTGAACCCATCCGCCCCGGTGCGACCGGAGCGGTCACCTGTCCGGCAGGCGCGACCACGCTCATCACGTCCTGCCGTAGACCGCTTTGGGCGGCTCGGGCGCCGGTCCAGAGCGATCCCTTGAGCCAGCGGTTGTAGATCCTGGTCCACTCACCATTGGCACGCATCTCGTCCAGCCGAGCGTTGACGAAGCGCACGAAGTCCACGTCATTTTCGTTGAAGCCCAGCCGTACGGCTCTGCAGTGAATGCCCTCTGCTCCGGCACCACCGCGTACGGGTCCTGCGCGGCGAGTCCGGCCAGCACGGTGTCGTCGCCGGTGATCGCCGCCACCTGGCCCTGCTGGAAAAGCACCAGGCAACCGGTGTGGGTGTCCGCGCCGACCGGAATGGCCTTGGGGGCTTCCTTGATCAGGTTGTCCATGCTGGAGGTGCCGTTCGGGGCGCACACCTTCTGCCCGTCGAGGTCCTTGATCGAGTTGGCCTTCGATCCTTTACGGACCAAGATCTTCTGGCCCGACCGGTAGTACTCGGACGGAGAACGCAATCTGCTTCCAGCGATCGCAGTTGATCGTCATGTTGCGGGCGACGATGTCGACGTCGCCCTTCTGCAGCGCGGGAATCCGCTGAGCTGCGGTGATCACCTTGAGCTGGTAGCGGTTCTCGTCGCCGAAGATCGCCTTGGCAACGGCCTTGACCATGTCGATGTCGAAACCCTCGATCTCGCCGGTGAACGGGTTTCGCGACCCCAGCAGGTAGGTGTCGGCCGACACGCCGGCGACCAGCCGGCCACGCTTTTGGATCTTGGCCATGGTGGATCCCCTGGGCAGAGTCTCCGGCGTGGGTAACACCGCGTCCGGGCTGGTACGAGGCGAGCGGGTTGCCGCAGCGGGCGGGGGTTCGCCGGTGGGGCGCTCGTGGTCGGCTGCGGGGCAGGGGGTGCTGCGGGCAGCGGTGTCGGGGTGTAGCTGAACATCGTGCACGCCGAGAGCGCGGTCACAGATGCGCCGGCTGCCACGGCCAGCAGCGCCCTACGCCATGAGGCGTCTCATCGGTATTCCTTCAGTCGCGTCGGCCAATGCCCCAACGTCCGAGCAGCGCGGCGGCCAACCCGCCGAGAAGGATCAGGATTGCCGCTACGACCATGACGGGCAGCTCATCGGCCAGCGAGTTGGAAGCGTCCTGGCTCACCCCGTCCAGGTAGCTGGCCAGATTGCTGTCGAACGTACCGAAGGCGGTGTTGGACGATGTTCGTCCAGAGCCTGTGGCCCGGGACGACCGCCCTGTCCCACCGGCCGCCGTCATCGAGCTCTCGGATCTGGCCGTGGACGTCGGTGTAGGCCTGCCATTGGTCTCACCAGCTCCGGCTGGTCGGTGAGGCGCTGGAGATTGCCTGCAACCGAGTCAGCCGAGGACTTCCACGCGTCTTCGAAGGCCTGCCCGGATCCCCGCGCAATCAATGTCAGGCTCTCGTTGGACTTCGCGTTGTTGGCATCGATCCGGGCATCTGCGGCCGTGTTCACCGCGGCGAAGCTGCCGCTGGAGATCGAGCTCAGTGCGCTGCTCAGCTGTAGCACTGCGATCGAGGCTGCCGATAACGATGAGCAGCAGCACGACCGCACTTGCCAGCATCCCGACGTTGATCGTTGCGCCGGAACCGGCGGGCCAGCCAGATCTGACCGACGATCACCGCCGCCCAGCGCCAAGCAGGGCGATGACCAGAACGAGGATAGCCGGCGCCGGCGTCCATCTCGTCCGCCGCTCGCGTCGCATTGGAGCTGACGAGGTTGTCCAGGATCGGAAGTGCGTGCTCCGCAGCTCGGCGCTTGCGTTGCGCAGGTACTGGGCGCCGACCGGGAGCCCCTGGCGGTTGTTGGCGCGGGCCTGCTCGATCGGTGGCCGCGTAGCTGACGACCTGCTGGTTGAGGGCCGACAGAGCCGTCGGCGTCGGCCGGTTGTGCCTGGGCAGCCTTCGACGATCAGTGAGCTGGTGCTGCTCAGCGCCTGGTCATACACCGCGCGCTGGGCTGGCGGTTCCAGGCCGCCGACCAGGAATGCGTTGGTGGCGGTGGCATCGGCGCTGAGCAGGTTGGACTGGATCTTCTGAACTCGGATGAGTTGCGCGGTGTCCGCTTTGGCACGGCTCAGTGAGAGGGCCAGATAGGAGAAGGTCAGGGCGCCGAGCAGGCGACAACGACGCCGGCGACCACGACGCCGAGGCTGAGCAGTCGGAGCCGCCGCGGCGTGTCCATCGTCTTGACTGCCGGAGCCGGAGCCGCGGCACTCGGAGGTGGCGGAGCTGGGCCGTGCGAGGCGATCGTAACTTGCGGCGGCGCGGTCGCCGGCGCAGTTGTCGTTGTTGCGGCGGCAACGGGCGGTGGCGGCGACCCCGGTTGCACCGCCCTGATGGCTAGCCTGGCTCACTGCTGTGCTCCTTGGGTCTCGGAACGTCATCCTCGGCTGGCTGCTCGCTTCTGCCTGGTCGAGGCTGGTGGGCTGGCCTGCTGCTCCGGGATGCCGGTGGCGGCTCATCCTCCGCAGCCGCTCGTCAAAGTCCTCTGGGATCAGCTTTCGTAGCTGTTCGACGGTCGGCTCGGCGACGTCGCGAAGCCGCCATGCATGCCTGCCAATCGCCGCCTCCAACATATTGCGCGCGAATCGCCCGTTGCCGAACATCGGGACCGCGCGGTGTCAGAGCAAGGATGGCGGTGAAGCGGTCCACGCATGCGTCGATCGAGGTCGTAGTCGGCTGCTTTGGCCATCTCCTTGAGAATGCTCACCAGTTCCTCGTCGGTGTAGTCGGCGAACTCGATCGTGGTACGAAAGCGGCTCGCCAGCCCAGGGTTCTGGGCAATGAAGATCGCCATCGGGTCGGGATAGCCGGCAACGATCAAGACCAGGTCGTCGCGCCGGTCCTCCATCTCCTTGACCAGGGTGTCGACCGACTCCTGGCCGTACTGGTCGCCGGCCAGGCTGTACGCCTCATCGATGAAGAGGACTCCGCCGGCTGCGGATGCCACGACCTCGGCGGTCTTCATTGCCGTCTGCCCCAGATAGCCGGCGACCAGCTCCGAGCGGTCAACCTCGACGAGCTGGCCCTTCGACAGCAGTCCGAGCGCGCGGTAGATGCCGCCGACCAGCCGGGCGACGGTTGTCTTGCCGGTGCCTGGATTGCCGACGAAGACCAGATGCCGGGTGATCGTCGGAGACTTCAAGCCCGCCTTGCTGCGCAGCGTCTCGACCCGAAGCACGGCGACCTGGCGGTGGATCTCGGCCTTGACCTCGGTGAGGCCGATGAGTGCGTCGAGCTCGGCGAGCAGCTCCTCCAGCGTCTTGGGTTCGGGTTCTGGCTTGGTCTCGCAGGCTCTTGAGCCCTCGGCCGCTGTGCACCGTGCTCGAACTGGCCGTCGAAGCTGCCAGGCGGTTGCCCTTCGACAGGCTCAGGGCGCAAGTCTTGGGCCTCAGCGTGCAAATCGGGAGCCATTCCCGGAAGGCCTGGTGGCAGATCAAGCGAACTCAGGTCGAGTGAGCTCTGGTCGAGGGCTCGCAGCATGGCCGCGACCTCGGGCCGCGTCGTCGCTGGCGCTGGTGGTGGGGCCAGCGCGCCGAGCTGCGCCGCGGCAGCGACAGCGGCATTGCCGGCAGTCCTTGGGTTTGGTATGCCGAGGGTCTGCGCCGCGCGACAGATCTCGGCCAGCGCTTCGGCGTAGCTGGCTGGCCTGCGGGCGACCTATTGACGACGAGCTGTCCGAGCAGCGCAGTCGGAGCGGCGCGCCAACGTCGGCCACGGTGTGCGGCATCGAAGAAGGCCTGCGGGTCCGCATGGCCGGTCTGCTCGCACCAGTCGCGATAGGCCCTGCTCTGCGGACTCCGCGACGGCGGCGGCCAGCGCCTCGCCCTCGCGGACTGCCGCCTCAGGATCGAGGCCGGCTGCATCGGCCGCGCTGCGAAGCGCGTCCAAGGCGCCGGCGAGGGTGCGGGTCGATGACTCGGTCACGGCAGGTCCAAGGTGCTGCGCGGTGCCTCCGGCGCGGGCTGCTCGCCGATGTTCAAGCGCTCCTCCGGTAGACGGCATGACCGAACTTCTCCTGCAGGAAGCGGCCATGCACGATCAAGCGCGTCCGCGTCGACCCGGACCACCGCGTCGAAGATCTTGTCCATCGTGGCGCTCAGCAGGTCGAGCTGGTCGATCAGCAGCATCAGTGAGGTCTTGCCATTCTCGATCGGGCGAGAATCGGCCCACTGCCGCGGCAGCCGGGTGTACGCGCCGATCGCTTCGGGCAGGTAGTCGGTGGCCGTTGCCATCACCGAGTACGCCTCCGGGCTGCCGAGCCCGAGGTTACGCAGCCGGGGCATGGTCTCGCGTACGGTCTGGGCAACGCGGCGGACCCTGGACTGAACCGGCGCCGGCACCACGCCGCCGCCGACCATGTCCTCGACGCGATCCAGTGCCCGCATGATGTCGGATTCGGTCGGCGCTGCTGGTGGGTCGGCTGCACTGGCGGCGTCGGTGATGGTTGCGGACGCCGCCCGGTGATGGCTGCGATCCAATCCTTGAACCCCATGAGACACAGACGATGATCGAGAAGCTCGGATCGGGTCAGCGCAGCCCGCCGGGGGTGGCGCCACCCTCGAGGTCCAGGGCGCCGGAGGCCAGCTGCTGATCTTGGCGGCTGCACCCGATCGAGGTATTCGCGGGACTTGGCGACCTCGGTCTCCAAGGTGCCGATGGTGGCTGCCATGGTGTCCAGGGCCTGGAGCTTGAAGTTGTCGATGGAATCCATCGTGGCGTAGATGTTCTGGAATGCCGCCTGCAGCTGGGGAAGCCCGATCGTCGCCGAGGCCGCCTGCTGCTGGATCTGCGCGGAGTTGTCCCGCATCATCTCCGAGGTGCGCTGGATGAGGTCGGAGGTCGTGGTGTTCAAGGCCGTGATCTGGTCGAGAACCAGTCTCTGGTTGCCGAGTGCCTGCGCCACGATCACAGCGGTGCGGAGGGCCGAAATTGTCGTCGTCGACGCCCGATCGACGCCTTTGATCAGCTCGATGTTGTTCTTGATGATGATGTCGATGGCGAGATAGCTCTGGATCGACACCGCGAGCTGGGTCAGCAGATCTTGGTGCTTTTGACGGACGTAGAACAACACGTCCTGGCTCAGCGCCTTCGCGCGCTCCGGGTCGGAGATCTCCAGCTGTGCAATGGTGGCGGCGAGCCGGGCGTCGAGCCGCTCGGCGACGTAGATGTAGGCATTCAGGCGGCCCATCGCTCCCCAGAGGTTCTGCTTCTCCAGGTTGAGCGCGACGTTGTCCTTGGTCAGCTCGTCCTGGCCATTGCGTAGCGCGTGCAGGATCCCGTTCAAGTGGCCCTGGGCGGACTCGTAGCGCCGGAAGTAATCCGTGACCTTGTCGCCGAACGGGATCACTCCGAGGAACTTGCGCGACTCCGGTCGCCCGGCTCGGGTCCAGGTCCTCGACCGTACGGCGAAGCTCGAGCAGCGTGTTGCCAACCTTGGACCCTTCGGCGATTCCGCCCTCCTTGAGCGCTCGTACCGGAGTCTGCAGCAGGCGGTTCGAGGTCTCGGCAGCTCGGCGAATGTCGGCGTCTCCCATGGCACGAACGTTGGCTGCCTGCTTGGCGAACTCAGGTGAACGCGTCTGAGCCGTCATCAAAGCGCTCAAGAAGCCGTCAACCTTGCTGTCGAGCTGCGGGACGAGGGCCGGATCCACTTGCGGAGCCATGGCAGGAGCCTGAGTGGCGACGACTGGCGGCGGGGGAGCCGGCGCGGTCAGGGTCAGCGGGGCGCCCTCGGGCGGGGTGAGCGGCGCCGGGGCGGCGGCGGACGACGTTGGCTCGGTCATCGACTTCCTCTCTGGCGCAGGCTTTGGGCGTGGTGTTTCTATCGCAAGCTGGTCGCGATTTGGGCTCTGACGAGCAAATCTACTCGACGCCGGTCGGCTCAGGCCGCAGATTGGACGCTCAGGAGAACGATGCACGGTCATGTGTGTGGTAAGTATGTCTCGAGCGTCGAGGCTCGTGTGCGTTCGACGGCTGCGACTGGAAGACGTTACGCCCGAGCGTCTAGGTGCGGCTGGTGCGCAGCCCGTTCGGTACCGGCGCACCGGTCACCAGACCTGCGGCTAGCGCGGCTGCCATGGCCTGCTCGAGCACGGTGATCGGAGAGAGGTCCTGCTCATCCGCGGCCCGCTCAAGATCATCGAACTCCGGCGTGACTTGCCAGATCGTGCCGTGGCGATGCGCGATCTTGATTGATATGCAGCTGCCGGCGATGATCAAATCGACCCATCCCCGTGGCAGGGCCGTCTTGCGCACTCTGGTCTCCCGCACACCGATGGTGCTCGTCAGGGCCAAGAGCAGGTAGCGAAGATCGGCTGCCTGATCGGGCCGCGCCAGAACGCTGACCGTATGCGCGGGTCGACCTTTCTTCATGATGATCGGAACGAGCCATGCGTCGGCGGCTCCGGCTCTGATCAAGCTGGTGAGTACCCCAGGCCAGAGTCGAGGGTCCAGATCGTCGACATTGGCCTCGATCAGCACATCCGCCTCCGACAGATTGTCATCGGGCTGCGCGACTCGTTCACCGATGAGTACGCGCGTGAGGTTCGGCCGACCGGGCGTATCTCGGGTGCCCGCCCCAGCCCCGGAAGCATGCAGGGTGAGCAGCGGCAGGTCTTCGCAGCGCTCGGCCAGGGCTGACACCAACGCCATTCCGGTTGGCGTGGTGAGTTCGCCGGAGCCGCCGGCGAAGATCTTCCATCCTGCGGCCAGCTCGACGACTGCCGGCACCGGAACGCCCATGTCACCATGGGCGCCTCGGACTCGTCCGGATCCGACCGCTACAGCACTCGCGCTGATGCTGTCGATCTCGAGGGAGTGCAGGGCTGCTGCGACTCCCACGATGTCGGCAATGGAGTCGAGTGCGCCGACCTCATGGAAGTGCACTTCGATCTGGTGGCAGGTGGTGGACTCTTCCCTCGGCCTCGGCAAGTCGGCCAAAGCTCGCCAGCGCCCGCTCGCGGATCGGTGCTGGCGAGATCTGCGGTGCCAATGAGATCTTCGACGGCTCGCCACGCCCGCACCGGAACATCTTGGGTGATCACCTGCTACCGATATCCGGCTCGCATGCTGTCCGGCTCGGGTCACCGGTGTCGACAGCTCAGCCTGACAGATTCCCCGATCACGGCGTCGACGGCCTGCTGCACGGCCGCCAGATCCGCACCCGCGTCGATCAGCGCGCCCAGCAACATGTCGCCCGCGACCCCAGCGGAGGCATCGATCCAGGCGTGGCGCGGCTGCTCATGGTTACTTGATAGGGCGCCGCGATCTGGGCCGCCAGGTGGCCGGCGCCATAGCCGTTGTCGATGTTCACCACCGCCACGCCAGGCGCGCAGGCGTTGAGCATCGCCAATAGAGCGGCTAGTCCTTCGAAAGCAGCGCCGTAGCCCACTGACGTCGGCACCGCCACCACGGGTGCTGCTATGAGACCAGCCACCACGCTCGGCAGAGCGCCGTCCATTCCCGCAGCCACGACGACGACCCGGGCCTGCCGCAGCAGGTCGAGGCGGCCCAGGACCCGATGCAGGCCGGCCACGCCGACATCGACAACCAGCTCGGTGGGCCGTCCCAAGTAGCAGGCCGTGAGCTGCGCCTCCTTGGCGACGGGCAGATCGGAGGTTCCGGCAGCGAGCACGACCACCATTCCGCCAGTGGCCTCCGGAGGTTTGGCCGGCCACGCCAGCAGGTCGGCCTCTTGATCATGGAAGGCGTCGGGAAGCTCGGCACAGGATGGCCGCGGCATGATCTTTGTTCGCTCGGGTGAACAACGTCACGTGTGGCTGATCTCTCACAGCGGCGGCGATCATGCCGAGCTGCTCAGGCGTCTTGCCTGGGCAGTAGATCGCCTCCGGATAGCCGCGTCGCCTCGTCCGTTCGTGATCAAGGTCGGCGAAGGCCTCGAGGGCAGCCCTAGGGCTCGCCGGTTCAGTCATGATCAGAATTCAGCAGCGGCAGTGTGAACGCGCCGGACTGGATACCGCCAAGATCCACCGTGACAAATCGGAAGCCAGCACCTCGTACGGCGGCCAGCACTTCGCTACGAAGTGGATCAAGGACCGCACGAACTAGATCTGCGGGGGGCAGCTCGACTCTGGCGACCTCGTCGTGGTGCCGAACCCTCAGATCGCCGAATCCCAGCTGCCGCAAGGCCGACTCGGCGCGCTCGATCTGGCTCAGCTTCGCAGGGGTCACCGGATGGTGGTGGGGAATCCGAGACGCCAGGCATGGCGCAGCAGGCTTGTCGGCCACCGTCAGACCCAGGTCCCGCGCGACCGTACGCACTGCAAACTTGGTCATGCCGGCGTCGGCAAGTGGCCGCAAGACGTTGTGTTCGACGGCTGCGCGCGCACCTGGTCGGTCGAGTCGTCGCGCATCGTCGGCGTTTTCCCCGTACGCGATCGCGTCCAACTGGTAGTGGCTGGCGACCCCATCATCGATTCGGCTGAACAGCTCCTCCTTGCAGTAAAAGCAACGATCAGGCCCGTTCGCCTGATACTCCGGTCGATCACCTTCATGAGTCATCACCTCAACGAGCCGGTACGCCGACCTGGCGTGCAACCTCGTGCGCCGCACTCCGTTCCTCGGCCGCCAGGCTGGGGGAGACTCCCAGCAGCGCAACGACGCCCTCGAGGCCGAGTGCGCGCGCTGCGAGCGCAAGTAATAGAGACGAGTCGACGCCTCCGGAGAAGGCGACTCCGAGCCGCTGGACTCCCTGAAGACTTGCTGAAACGGCGGTGACCGCGCGTTCCACCGTCCAGGGTTCATTACGACTGAGCGGGATCATCTCGGAGATCGTCACGGCCGGCCCCCTTTCAATAACTGGGTTCACTCGACACTAATGCGACGCGCTAGCGATCAGATGGTGGGATCTCGCCCGAACCACGGGCGATCAACTTCGCAGCCACCACGACGGTCTGCACAGGGGAGGTGTCTCCGTCCAGTCGGGCGAAGATCCGCTCAGCAGCAAGGGTGCCGAGCCGGGTGGGATCTTGTGCCATGACTGTGATAGCCGGACGCACCAGATCAGCCAGCACGATGTCGTCGAAGCCAACCAGGGCAATGCGATTCTCCAGCTGGAGATCGTGGAGGGCGCGGATGGCACCGAGCGTGAGCAGGTAGTGAGAGGTAAACAGCGCAGTGGGCGGATTGTCGAGCTGCGTAAGCCCGTGTACGGCCGCGTAAGCCTCTTGCTCGGAGCGCAAAGCGTTGACCTGGCGTGAGGTAGCGGTCAGTCCCGCTTTGGCCATCGCATCGGTGAAGCCGAGCATCCGCCCGCGGGCAGTCGATGCGGCCGGCTCGTCCCCGAGGTGGGCGATGCCGCGATGACCGTGACTGATGAGATGCTGCGTCGCTTCGATCGCCGCCTCGTAGTTGTTGGTGACAACCGCATCGGCGAGTAGCCCGATCGGTGGTCGGTCGACGAACACCAGCGGCGTACCCTGCTCACGCTCGGCCTGCAGGTAACCCTGATCTTCAGTGATCGTGTTCAAGATCAGTCCGTCGACCCGGCGGCGGGTGAAGGCATCGACCATGATCCGCTCGCGGTCGGGATCATTGTCGGTGCTGGCGGCCAGCACTGCGGTATCACGCCGGTAGGCCACGGTCTCGACAGCTCGGTTGATCAAAGCTGAGAATGGGTTGTCCACGGCGTCAAGGAGGAGGCCAAGGGTGAGCGTCTTGCGATCGCCGCGCCGCAATGCGCCAGCCCCTTGGTTTGGCTTGAAATTCAAAGCCAATACGGCGCGTTCTACCCGCTGCACGGGTCTGGGGCGATACGTTTGCCTCGTCGTTGATAACCCGCGACACGGTCTTGGTTCCCACGCCTGCCAACGCTGCAACGTCACGGATGGTCGCCCGCAGTCTAGGGGCCGATCCGGGAGGCTGCGTTGACATCGATGTCTCCTTTCCGGGAGTCAGACTACCCATATATGAATTCGTTAATCTACTAGGCTTGACATGAAACCTGAGAATGACTTAAGAATGACTTTGACACCGTTGTCATACCGGCGGTGCGTTCTAACGAGAGGATCATCTATGAAGTACTTACCGCCTAGCCGCCGGGGCTTACGCCTCGCAGCGGCCGTGGCAGTGACGGCGGCGGCGTCGCTGACGTTCGCCGCTTGTGGGGGCGGCGGCAGCACCGGCAGCCCTGGAGCCGAGGGTTCTGCGAGTGGTGGCGGCGGTGAGAAGATCGCCGTCACCCTGATCACCAAGACCAGCACCAACCCCTTCTTCATCTCGATGCAGAAGGGTGCTGAGGAGGCAGGTAAGGCGAACAACGTCAGCATCACCACTGCCGCGGGCAAAGAGGATGGCGACGAGGCCACCCAAATTCAGGCGATCGAGGCTGCTGTCGCTCGCGGCGACGCCGGGATTCTGATCACGCCGGCAACTGACGGTGTGAACCCCGCTATCCAGTCGGCGCGCGACGCCGGCCTGTACGTGATCGCGCTTGACACCCCGCCGAACCCTGCGGACGTCGTAGACATCACCTTCGCCACTGACAACTTCAAGGCCGGAGAGCTGATCGGCAAGTGGGCAGCCGCCCAGATGAACGGCCAGAAGGCGAACATCGCCATGCTCGACCTGTTCAATGACAAGGTCGCCACTGTGGACTACAACCGTGACCAGGGCTTCCTTACCGGCATGGGTATCGACGTCAAGGACAAGACCAAGAACGGCGACGAGGCCAAGACCGGCAAGTACACCGGTGGCAAGGGCGGCGACTACACGATCGTCTGCAACGAGCCGACCCAGGGTGCCGCGGACGGAGGCAAGACGGCCATGGAGACCTGCCTCGCCAAGTCCAAGGACATCAACTTGGTCTACTCCATCAATGAGCCGTCTGGCGGCGGTGGGGCTGACGCACTGAAAGCTGCGGGGGTGAAAGCCCTCATCGTGTCGGTTGACGGTGGCTGCGATCCCGGTCTGAAGCTCGTCAAAGATGGCACCATTGGGGCCACATCGCAGCAGTACCCGGTGAAGATGGCCCAGTTGGGCGTCGAAGCGATCGCGAAGTTCAAGCAGTCAGGCGAGAAGCCACAGGTCACGCCCGGCCTGGACTTCTATGACACCGGCGTGGCGCTCGTGACCGATAAGCCGGTCGAAGGTATCCCGAGCATCAGTGTCGCCGAAGGCGAGAAGATCTGCTGGGGGTAGGCCTTCAGTTGAACGATCATGCGGCTGGCTCCGCCGCGCACCGTAATGCTGGCTCAGCCAGCGGGGCGGAGCCAGCCCATCACGGAGGCGGCGACGGTCGCCTCCTCCCGAAAACCGCAGTATCTCCTACGGCAAGGAAGCCCACGTGACAACCTCAGTAGAACCACAGGCACCTGCGTCCGCGGCGGAACAGTTTGCGCTGCGGCAGCAGTCGCCGCTCCAGCGCATCCAGCACCTGCTGCATGCCCATCCCTCGCTCAGCCCGCTGATGGTGCTGATCGTGGCTTGCATCGCCTTCACCATCATCAACCCGCGGTTCGCCCAGCCCGCGACGATCTCCATCATCCTGCAGCAGACCGCGGTAGTCGCGGCCCTTGCCATCGGTCAAACCCTCATCATCTTGACCGCCGGCATCGACCTGGCGGTTGGCGCGACTGCCATCCTCGCGATGCTCGTGATGGCCAACCTGGCTGCTAACAACGGCGTGCCTGGAGGCCTTGCCCTGCTCATCGGCATCGCTGTCGGCACCGCGTGCGGATTCCTCAACGGCCTGCTCGTCACCCGGCTGAACCTGCCGCCGTTCATCGTCACGCTCGGCACGCTGAGCATCTATACCGCGATCGCTCTGCTGTACTCCGGGGGGGCCAGCGTGGGTAAGAACAAGATGCCCGCCATCCTCAACCTGATGGGCACCCGATTCCCGATCGGGCCGTTCAGACTGACTATCGGCGTGGTGGTCGTCGCGCGTGCTTGCTGTCGTGGTCGCCTTCGTGCTCAGTCAGACCAGCTGGGGCCGTCATCTGTACGCCGTCGGCGATGACATCGAGGCCGCCCGGCTGGTTGGCATCCAGGTCGACCGCGTGCTCCTCAGCGTCTACACCGTGGCGGGGCTGATCTACGGCTTCAGCGCCTGGGTGCTGATCGGCCGGGCCGGCACGGCCAGCCCGAACGCGATCGTAGGCGCCAACCTGGAGACCATCACAGCGGTCGTGATCGGCGGCACCAGCCTGTTCGGCGGTCGGGGCGGCATACCCGGCACCATCCTTGGAGCGCTGATCGTGTACGCGTTCAACATCGGGCTGGCTCTGGCCGGTGTGGATGACCAGCTGCGCGTGCTGGCGATTGGTGTGCTGATCATCCTCGCAGTGTCCATCGATCAGTGGATCAGAAAGGTAAAGGCATGACCACAACGCCTTCCACGAGCGATTTGTCGGAGGAAGAGAAAAGCAAGGTCGGGCTCGGTAACCCCCCGGTGCTCGCCGAGCCGTCCGAAACCGTGCTCTCAGGCCGTGGCCTGATCAAGACCTTCGGCAAGGTTGTCGGTCTCGACGGCGTGAACGTCGACCTGTTTCCGGGCGAGGTCCTTGCGGTCATCGGCGACAATGGGGCCGGCAAGTCGACGCTGATCAAGGCACTCACGGGAGCGTTGATTCCCGACTCCGGACAGGTCTATCTGGACGGGAACGAGGTTCACTTCAAGACCCCGCAGGACGCGCGGAGTTCCGGCATCGAGACCGTCTACCAGACATTGGCGGTGGCGCCGGCGCTGGACATCGCCGCCAACATGTTCCTTGGTCGGGAACGGCGCAGATCCGGTCCGTTGGGATCGATTCTTCGCATGCTCGACAAGAAGGGCATGAAGGAAGACGCGGGCAAGTCCATGGCGAACCTCGGCATCTCAACTGTGCAGAACATGGGACAGGCGGTGGAGACGCTGTCAGGCGGTCAGCGGCAAGCCGTGGCGGTCGCGAGAGCGGCGACCTTCGCCACCAAGTTCGTCGTGCTCGACGAGCCGACAGCGGCGTTGGGGGTGAAGGAGACCGGCCAGGTGCTCAACCTGATCCAGCAGATCAAGGAAAAGGGCCTGCCGGTGATCTTGATCAGTCACAACATGCCGAACGTGTTCGAGGTCTCGGACCGCATCCATATCGCCAGGCTCGGCGGATGCGCGGGAGTGATCACGCCGAAGTCCCACACGCCGACCGAGGCTGTGGCGATCATGACTGGAGCCACCACGCTGGCGAAGGGCTGATCGAGCTCGATCTGCACACGATCAAGTTGCACCCCTCGTGCCAGCGAGGTGACCTGTGTCAGTGGGTGTCAGGCTGTCGCACGATCCTCGCTCAAGCTGAGGTGCTGCGACTGGTTCAGCCTTCGGACTGGGCCGCTGTACGCGCGGACCTTGTCGTGTTCGGTCAGCGGGAAGCCACTGATGCCGCGCCAGGCCAGACTGCTGACCAGCTGCTTGGCTTCGTCGAGCGGTGATCGCCGAGGTTTCCGCCTGAGATCCAATAGCGCGCACTCACTTGGGCGATACCGACAAGTGAGACAGCAAGCAGCTTGGCTTGCTGGGGAGGCAGCGAGGTGTCTTCGGCAATGACCTCGGCAATCGCGTCCGAAATCTCATCGTTTACCCGCGATAGTCGCTGCTGCACCGCACCGTCACCGGTCAGATCGGATTCGAAGACGAAGCGAAACTCCCCGCTGTCGGAGGAGACGAACTCGATAGAACGCCGCGACAGTAGCGATCACCCGATCGGCGTTGTCATCGGTCGAGGCCAGGGCCTCCTGGACGACATCGACAAGTCGATCGCAGCTCTGGTCGAGGAGCGCCAGGTAAAGGTCCAGCTTCGAGGGAAAGTGCTGGTACAGGACCGGTTTGGATACCCCAGCCGCGTCGGCGATGTCGTCCATGGCCGCCGCGTGGTAGCCCTTGGAGGCGAACACTTCGCTGGCGGCATCGAGCAGCTGGACGCGGCGTTGATCCCGTGGCAGGCGGGTGGGCCGGCTGCTCATCGCCTCCTTTTCCAGCTTCGTGGCCACGCCTTCACCCTAACCTGCGTGTCGTAACTGCCGCCCTCACGTTTGGGGCGTCACGGTTTGGATCAGGGAGCGGCGGAGGGTCCGAGGTGAGCAGATCGGCCGCCAGATCCCCGTAGTCGTCGACCCTTGCCAGGACCTCCTCGGGGGTGAAACGAAGATCATCCGGCCCGCGTACGCCGCCCAGCTCCTCCCAGGTCACCGGGGTGGCGACGGCTGGGCGTTCCCGGCCTCGCATCGAGTAGGGCGCGATCGTGTTACGTGCCGCCAGGTTCTGGTTGTAGTCCACGTAGATCCTGCCGGCTCGCTGCTGGACCGACATGGTGGCGACGAAGAAGTCAGGCTGTGCCTTGTGCAGCGTCGCATTGAGTTGCTTGACATAACTCCAGGCCGTCTTGCTACGGGTGGGCGCGATTGCGGCGTAGACCTGAATGCCCTTGCTGCCCGAGGTTTGGGCGATCGGGATCATGCCGTCGTCGGCCAGCCTGGCGGCGACGATCAGCGCCGCCCGGGCGCTGTCGACGATGGTCATGCCCGACTCCAGGATCCAGATCGACAACCACACGATTGGCCAGCGGCTCGCCCGGACCGCGGCTCCAGTTCCGGGAGGCTGATGATGCCGTCGACCGGAGTAGCGCTGCTCACGGTCCACTGCGGAACATGCATCTCGAGCGCAGCGAGATTGGCCAGCCAGACGATCGCCGCCTCGTCGTCGGCGACGACGTAATCGATGATTCCGTCGCTGGTGCTGACGTTCACCCGGCGTACCCAGTCCGGCGTACCCATCGGCGCGTTCTTCTCATAGAAGGAGAACTGTTCTGGCCCGACGCCGTCCGGAAACCGCAGCCTGGTCATCGCCCGGTCGCGAATATGCGGGCAGCATCACGGGAGCGATTCGGAGGTAGTAATCGATCACCTCGGCCTTGGTGAAGCCGACGCTGGGATAGAGCACCTTGTCGAGATTGGTCAGCGTCAGGGTTCGGTCACCGACCCGGGTGACGATGTCCCGATGCGCGCGGCCATGGCCCTATCCCATCATCCGGAATAGCGATCACCAGCTGCGCGTTACCGTCAAGATCGAGAAAGTCTTGTTCCGCGGTACCCGCGCCGCGTCCCTGAGCTGGAGGAGAGCCGTGGCCTTGCCGCCGCTGGTAGAGCCCGCCGATGAGCTGACCATCGACGAGGTGCGCCGCTATAGCCGTCATTTGATCATTCCCGATGTGGGGATGGCGGGCCAGAAGCGGCTGAAGAACGCACGAGTGCTGGTGATCGGCGCCGGCGGCCTGGGCAGCCCCGCGCTGCTCTATCTCGCCGCTGCTGGTATCGGGACCCTCGGCATCGTCGACTTCGACACCGTCGACGAGTCCAACCTGCAGCGCCAGATCATTCATGGCCAGTCCGACATCGGGAAGCCCAAGGCCCTGTCGGCCAAGGAGTCGATCGCCGAGACCAACCCGTTCGTCAACGTCGTCGTGCACGACGTGCGGCTGGACAACGACAATGTGATGGAGATCTTCAGCCAGTACGACCTGATCATCGACGGCACCGACAACTTCGCGACCCGATACATGGTCAACGATGCCGCGGTGCTGCTCGGCAAGCCGTATGTGTGGGGCTCGATCTACCGGTTCGACGGTCAAGTCAGCGTCTTCTGGGCCGAGAACGGCCCTTGCTATCGCTGCCTCTACCCAGAACCACCGCCGCCGGGCATGGTGCCGAGCTGCGCCGAGGGTGGCGTGCTGGGGGTGCTGTGTGCCTCCATCGGCGCAACGCAGGTGACCGAGGCGATCAAGCTGCTCACCGGTATCGGCGAGCCGCTGATCGGACGGCTGCAGATCTATGACGCGCTTGAGATGAGCTGGCGTCAGCTGAGTGTCCGCAAGGACCCGCAGTGCGCCGTGTGTGGCGAGAACCCCACGGTCACCGAGCTGATCGACTACGACGAATTCTGCGGAGCGATCACCGATGAGGCGGCCGAGGCCGTCGCGGGTCACACCGTCGGTGTCAAGCAGCTGGAGGCAGTGGCTCGCCGAGCGGGACTCCGGGACAGAAGGACTTCGTCCTGATCGACGTACGCGAGAAGGTCGAGCGGGACATCAACCAGATTCCGGGATCGATCCTGATCCCCAAGGGTGACTTCCAGACCGGTGCTGCGCTGGCGTGA
Source organism: uncultured Actinomycetota bacterium (assembly GCA_963712625.1). GTDB lineage: Bacteria > Actinomycetota > Actinomycetes > Propionibacteriales > Propionibacteriaceae > Microlunatus. Next base: position 24,671 of record CAVQIU010000003.1, on the reverse strand, counting down.
CCTGCCGCATGACAAGCAGGTGGTGCTCTACTGCAAGACCGGCGTTCGCTCCGCAGAGGTGCTGGCCCTGGTGCACGGCGCCGGACTCGCCGACGCGGTCCATGTCGGTGGCGGCGTCAGTGCCTGGGTCCGCCAGATCGACCCGTCGCAGCCCGCGTACTGAGGCGCGTCTGCGCCTTCTCGGACGGCGACCTGCGTGTCGTCGACCTATCGTGAACATCGGATCTCGCCACGGGAGTCGGCGAGACGCGGCACCAAACGAGAAACACAAAGCCTCGGTACCGATCGGTACCGAGGCTTGTTTGTCGTGGCGGAACTCAGATCGCGTGGACCTGGTCGGCCTGGGGACCCTTCGGTCCCTGGGTGGTTTGGAACTCCACACGCTGGCCCTCGTCGAGCGTCCGGAATCCGGTCGACTCGATTGCGCTGTAATGGACGAAAACGTCCGGACCGCCGCCGTCCACGGCGATGAAGCCGTAGCCCTTTTCGGCATTGAACCACTTAACGGTTCCCTGCGCCATGAAACATCTCTCCTAGCATCTGCATTCGAAACCGCACCTCACGGTCCCGACTGCTGTTGGACGCCAGGCCTTTCCTCACGCCCACGCAAAGTTCTGGGGGCGTAGCACTGACCACGACACAGACCACTTGCAACAGCGTCCCTAGCCTGTCATAGATCACGGCGCAATGTGAACCCTGCAACTGTCGTGTCTCGACACGTTCTTCGTGATCACGAGGCGGGTGCATCGGGAATTGTCAGCCGCCTGACTCGCCGATTGTGAAACGAGCTCGAGCCATGTCGACCCGATCACCTTTGATCGGAGTCTTGTCCGCACGCAGCAATCTCAATCCGGTCTCTTCGAGGCTGCGCGCCGGGCGGCCGTCAGCGCGTACCACGCGCCACCACGGCACCCCGCCGCCGAAGAGCGCCATCACGTGGCCGACTTGGCGAGGTCCGCCGCGGCCGACTATTTCGGCGATGTCTCCGTACGTCGCGACCCGTCCTGGTGGTATCTGCTCGACCACGCTCAGTACGAGCTCGGCGTAGTCCTCATCCATCGACCTACCAGCCCTCGGTGCCAGGCCCACCCTTGAACGGGCCACTGACATTCGAGGTGATCCACCCGCCGTAGAAGCCTCCTGGCTGCGGCACCACGCGCTCGCCATCGATCAAGCACTCGTCCATCGCACCGGCATAGAGCGCGACGTGATCAACAATTGCCGCATAGCGCGCGATCGGGCTGCGGGTAGTACCACGCCGCCCGGGGAGCGATCTTGCTGCCGCCGATCACATCCAGGTACGCGGCCCGCCCCTTCCACTCACAAAACGATGTCCCGCGAGCCGGTCTCAGCGAGCCCTCGATGAAGGCCGAGCGAGGCAGGTAGTAGGTCGGCGGGTGACTCGTCTCCAAGATTCGCCAGCTGGTCCGGGTCTCACAGATCTCCACGCCGCCCAAGATCACGATGATCTCCTCATCGCTGGCTCGGATGACCGGCGGGCGCGGGTAGTCCCAGACCGATTCCTGACCAGGCGCGATCGGTTCAGGGATGGGGCGGGCAGGCATGAGGTGAGCGTACGCCGTTGCCAACTCATGCCGATGTTTCGCCGGACCGCGATACTGAACCAGTGACGAAGCCGAGGAGCGACATGCTGGGCATCGACCTGCGTCGGGCCGAGCAGCGTTTCCTCACCCGGACTGATTGGGCCGAAACCCACCACAGCTTCTCCTTCGGCGAACACTACGATCCGAGAACGTCGTCGTTCGGGCGCGCTGATGGTCAACAACGACGACCTCGTACGCGCCGGCTCCGGCTATTCCGACCATCCGCATAGGGACGCCGAGATCATCACCTGGGTGCTTTCCGGATCACTTGTCCACGAAGACTCCCACGGCAACTCTGGGCTGATCTATCCAGGACTGGCACAGCGAATGAGTGCAGGCTCGGGCATCGTGCACGCCGAGCGCAATGATGCCTACCGCATCGATCCGACGCGTCGCAGCCGAGCCGGTGCACTTCGTCCAGATGTGGATCAGGCCTGACGAGCCGGGCGCTTCTCCGAGCTATCAGCAGCAGGAGCTCGCGCTTGCTGATCTTGCCCAAGACTGGGTGCCGATCGCCGCCGGCCGGCATCCGGACGCGGTTGTCAGCCTTGGCAGCGCGGGTTCGACGCTGTGGGCCAGTGTGCTGCCCGCGGGCACGTCGCGTAGACCTCCCGGACGGCGACCTGCTGCACGTCTATCTGACGCGAGGAGTCGTCGACGTCGAAACGATCGGGTTGCTGGAAGCGGGCGATTCGCTTCGGCTCTCAGGCTCCACTCAGCTGAAGATGACAGCACGTGCTGAGGCCGAGGTGCTGGTCTGGCAGATGGACCAGCGAAGAGGAGATGAGAGATGAGCACGCTGCGAGTTGCCCTGGCCCAGATCCTGAGTGTTGCCGATCCTGAGGAGAACCTTGAGCTTGTCGCGACGAGCACCGCAGAAGCTGCTCGGCGAGAGGCGCCAGCTGGTGGTGTTCCCTGAGGCCACCATGCGCCGTTTCGGACTCCCACTCGCCGAGATCGCAGAACCGGTCGACGGGCCATGGGCGCAGCGACTGCGCAAGATCGCCGAGCACCACCAGCTCGTGATCGTGGCCGGGATGTTCACTCCCAGTGGAGATGGCCGGGTCAAGAACACGCTGCGAGCCGTCGGGCCTGATGTTGATGCGCACTACGACAAGATTCACCTCTTCGACGCGTTCGGCTTCCGCGAATCCGACACAGTCGCAGCCGGCGCGGAGCCAGTCATGATCACGGTCGGAGATGCGAAGGTCGGGCTGACCACCTGCTACGACGTCAGGTTTCCCGGCCTGTATCTCAAACTCGCCGAGCTTGGGCGCGCAAGTGATCTGCGTGGCGGCGTCCTGGGGAGCGGGCGTCGGCAAGATCGAACAATGGCAGCTGCTCACCCGCGCTCGCGCCCTGGACAGCACCTCGTATGTGATCGCTGCCGCGTCAGGCCGATCCAGCAGCGGCGGGACCGCGATCAAGCACTCGACGTTGATGACAATGCGCCAACCGGAGTCGGCTACAGCGTGGCCGTCTCGCCCAGCGGTGAAGTGTTGGAGTCGCTCGACGCGGCACCCGGCCTGCTCGTTGCTGATCTTGATCTTGATGTGGTCGAGCAGACCCGGGCTGCGATTCCCGTGCTCGCCAACCGCCGGTTCTGACTGAAGAACCTTAAGACTCAGGAGCCCATTAGATACTGTCCGCATGCCGTCCGCCCACGAGCAACCGTGGTCGCCGTTCCCGGTGCAGGACTGGTCCAGTCTGCCGCCGGACCCACTAGGCGGTGTTGCGATCAACCCAACCTGGCCGGCGCCGAAGGAGCAGTGGCCGTGGTGGCGACCGCTCGTCATATTCGGTCTGGTCGCGGCACTGGTCGCAGGTGCCGCATTCGTGGCCAGCTCGGTGGGGTGGCCGCGCGCGTCACGGCAGCGGCCCGCTATCTGCCGACCGACGGTGCCGTGTCCTACGAGCGGACCGCCACAACCAGCGAACTCAAGACCACTGTCGGAATAACCGTGACGGAATCGGCACGTCTGTCAGGAGTGGCCGGCCTGCTCAGCACGGACGGCGCCTTCGCCGCCAAAATGCTTGACGAGGCCTATGCCGACCGCGAGCGGATTCAGATCCTGCGAACCACGACGACCGCAATCAACGATCCGGCGGCAATCGCCCAGACCATCCGGTTCTATCGAGTCAACGCCGGCGTCGAGCTGATGGGTGTGAGTACGTCGTCTGAGGGCTACATCTACAGCCCAGCTTTACTTCTGGTGCCCGCAGACGTCCACGCAGGCAGCCATTGGACTGGCGCGGGATCCGCCGGAGAAACGCTGGACTATCGCAGCGTGTTGCAGGCAGATGCAGTGAACAGTGAGTGCCTCCGGGTGACCGGGCAAGTGCGGTACCTCTCGAAAGCAGGACAACTGGGCCGAGTGGTCACGGTGGCCCAGACCTGGTGTCCACGGGAGGGAATCCTCACGGAGAACCAGAGTTACGCCGACGTACGCATCGCATCCTCGCGAATCGATCCTCCCCCGCCAAGCGTTCAGACCACGACCAACGCTGCGATTCACTGGACAGCGCCAGACCACTGGACGACCAAGGCCTTCACCACCATCTCGCTCAACCCCACCTTCGGGGAGGGCCCCATGGTGGGCTCACCGGCGGCTGTGACCCCGGTACGGACCGAGTCCGATCTCGTGATCAGGGCAACCCTCGGGCGCGGTGACCTGGTCGCCACTACCCCCAAGACGCCCACCGAATGGACCTCGATCTGGCGAGGACATCCGGGCGGCACGATCATGACGCTCAGTGCCTTCGGCAACGTGATCATCGCGACGACGAGCAACCGCCAGATGGTTGCCTACTCTGATGTGGGCGTGCGCTTGTGGCAGCTGTCGCTCGGTGATCTTGCACCAACGTCGCCGGTCCGGATCAATGATCGCGAAGCCGTACTAGTCGATCTTGCGGGGGTGATCAGACGATTCGATCTTGCTACTGGCGCCGTGGTGTGGCAGGGCAATGCCGGCTCCGATGTCAACGTCTCGCCTGCAGCCGGGGCAGGCCTTATTGTGATCATGGACCGTGGTGGCACAACGACGGCTTACGAGCAGACGACCGGTCAGCCTCGCTGGAACGCGGACATGCAGGGTGCTGCAGCCAGTGTCATCGGCGACACTGTCGTTGTCATTCAAGATCAGACAGCTCACGCGCTGCTGACAACGACTGGCACACACCGCTGGGTGCGGCCCATCTTCGGGACGCTGACCGATATGGAGACCTTCGCCGGCCAGATAGTTGTAGCGACCAAGAGCGAGTCCGTGATCTTGAGGGGCGACGGCGTCGTCACGAAGCAGCTGGGCCCGCTGCTGACACTCACGCCGTCTCGGGATCATCTTGTCGCATGGGGTCCAACTGAGGCGTCAGTGATCGCAAAAGATGGAACGGTGATCTCCCGGTGGACCCTGCCCGCGCTGACCCTGTCCCAACAAGATCGACCTGCGCTGGCTACCGTCGGAAGGCGTGTTGTTGTTCAGCAACGACTGGACTTTTCAGGCACGAGACAATGCAGCCTGACTTCAACGCTCCGGCCGGCTCCGAAGCGCTGGCCAATCCCGGCGCTGCAACAGCGTCGGAGCCAACAGCCAATCAGTCAGTCCGAGACCAATCTGGCCGAGATCAATCTGGCCGAGATCAATCTGGCCGAGATCAATCTGGGCTGGACCAGTCGAAGCTCTCCCAGACGTGGTCGCGAATTGCCCGATTCCTGACTGCTCTCTATCGGCAGACTGTGGTCGATCCGATTGAGCAGGGACGGCTGCGTGACGTCGTTTGGCCATTCGGGCTCCGCTCCATCGTGCTGGCCGGGTACGTCGTCTTCGCTGCCGCCGGCCTCTTGGTGATCTTGTCCGGACAGATCCGCGAGCACAGCAGTTTGATCGTGTCCGGCACGGGCCTCGGGCTGCCGGAACAGATGGTCTGGCCACTCGTCGTGCTGCTTTCCTTCGGCGTCTCCTCGGCCATGTCGGCCGCGCTGCACGGGCCTTGGTGGCTGAAAGTGACCGGGCTGCTGTTCACCCTGATGGTGATGGGCACCTGGTCGTTACGCAGCGGATCCCTCTCCGGCTGGGTGGGATGGCCGATCCTGGCTGGCGGCCTGATGGTGACGCTTGTGGTACTGATCATCATTCGCTGGCGCCGCAAATTTGTGTGGTGGGAATTCGCCGTGATCTGGGGGCTCATCGGGCTGGCGATGACTGTCGGCGTCGCCGAAACGCGCGAGGCCAAGATCTTTGGCACCGACTTCAACCCGCTCAATCTGCAGCAAACGGCGGCATTCCTCGGCTACCTTGCGCTGCCTGCCGCAACGCTGGCAGGTGCATCGGTGGCGGAGGTCACAGTTCGCGCGACCGTCTCGGCGACCGAGAATGCGCAGCGGCTCGCCAGTCGGGCCTGGCCGTTTGTGATCTTGGCGGTGGTCGTCGGCATTCGACTGGCTCAGGGCACCTGGCAGATCGCTCAACGCGATCCAATCGTCGAAGGGTTGCCCGCCCTGCTCTGGGCGGGTGCGCTCGTGGCCGCGTTCGCCGTGGTCGGTCTAGTGCTGCTCCGGCTGTCCCGACGACGAGAAGCAGTCCCGGTGATCTCGGAGCTGGGTGACGAGCTTGGTCGGATCGGGTTCGCTGTTGCGGCCGCGCTGATAGTGGTCACGATTCCCGTACAGATCTTCCTCTCGGTCGCACAGGTGCTCGCTTCACTCCAACCGGGTGGTGCAGCGGCACGACTGTCGTTCGACATCGCGCCGGTCGTAACACTTGTGGTCGACCCCAGCCGGGTACTCGTCGGTGTCGTGCTGCTCATCTTCGCTGTGCGCGCGGCGCGGCGCGGCCAGGCGGGTCGGGCGTTGGTGATGGGTTGCGTCGGCGTCATGCTGGTCGCGCTGGCGCGCCAACTGCTGTTCGGCTACCGGACGCCGGCGCCGATCAATCGTGATGCGCTCAACCTGCTCGCCTCAGGTGTGGTCATCGTCACACTCGCGATCTTGCTCGCGCGCGGGAGGTTGACAGCCCAGCGCGCACTCGCGTTCGCCGGGTTGCTGATCTTGTCCGCCCTGTTCTCTTACCGCGACTTCATCTCTGATCCCCTGGGGGCTGTGCTCGGCTTCTCGGGCGCGGCGTTAGTGCTGTTCGGTCTCACCTGGGATCTCTTTACCGGATCCAGCTGGGCAAATGGCCACAGCCGCCGATTTCCGCGTCCCACCCGGGTGTTGCTGGTCTTGACCAACTACGTGCTGAGCATGACCGTCCTCGCGTACGCGGCGCTTGTCCGAGACGGCAGCACCACGATCTACTTCGATCCCTTTGCTCAGCTCGGGGACTTGATCTTGGGCACCGGACTGGTCGCCGCCGCCGCGGTGGCGATCTTCGACTCGGCCTGGCGTAATCGAGAGATCTCATGATTGGGCGATGTGTCCGACGGCGTCAGCGGCGCGACATGCGCGAGAAGCGCCTAAATCAAATTCGTCAGTCGCGTCTGATCCAATACCTGCGTACGAGCTGATCTCATCTAGACCAGGACTTGACGCGATGTACCGCTTGACTCGGGGGGCGGAGAAGCTGCCCACACCTCCAGTGCTTGACCCGTCGCAGCGTGCTGTCATCGAGCACGCCGGCGGACCGCTGCTGGTCCTAGCAGGTCCGGGCACCGGCAAGACCACGACTCTGGTCGAGTGTGTGGTAGATCGCATCGAGCGCCGAGGCGCTACCCCGGACAGCATCTTGGTGCTGACTTTCTCGCGGAAAGCCGCGGCTGATCTCCGAGCGCGGATTGCAGGCCGGCTGGGTCGCACCACGGTGACTCCGATGGCCATGACGTTTCATGCTTTCTGCTACGCCCTGGTGCGTCGTTTCGCCGACGAGGTTGGTGTCGAGTCCAACGACCTCGGCGCTCCGCTACGACTGCTCACCGGACCCGAGCAGGAGTTCCGCGTCCGCGAGACCCTGCAGGGGAGTCTGGAGACCCAACGTGTCCAGTGGCCGACCTCGCTCGCCCGCGCCTTCCCCACCCGCGCCTTCGCCGCTGAGGTTCGTGCCGTCCTGGCCAAGGCGCGACAGCTCGGCATGGATCCCGATGACGTCGTCGCAGCCGGCCAGGCGACGGGCCGCGAGGAGTGGGTGAGCGTCGGAGCGTTCTTCGACGAATACCTTGATGTGCTCGATGCGGAGGGTGTACTCGATTACGCCGAGCTGGTCCATCGCTGCCGCATCTTGCTGACCAGACCCGAAATTGTGACGACACTGCGGCGCGAGATCGGCTGCGTCTTCGTCGATGAGTATCAAGACACCGATCCCTCACAGGTGCGGCTGCTGCAAGTGATTGCCGGCGACGGCCGGGACGTGATGGTCGTCGGAGATCCTGATCAATCCATCTATGCCTTTCGCGGCGCAGAGGGCCGTGGGATCTTGGATTTCCCGGAACTGTTCCGAGCCCGGGATGGATCGCTCGCACCCGTTGTCGCACTGAACCGCACCCGCCGCTTCGGCAGTGCTTTGCTGACCGCCAGTCGCAACGTCGTGAGTCGATTGGGACTGCCGCGTTCTCTGCCCGCCGAGGTGTACAACGCATTTCGGCATCCGACGGCGGATCCCGAACGTCCCAAGGGAAAGGTGCAGATCTTCACCTGCAGCAGCTCCGGCGCCGAGGCGGAGCACATTGCCGACATCCTGCGGAGCGCGCACCTCCGCGACAATTTGGCCTGGACCGACATGGCAGTACTGGTACGCGCCGGACGCACCATGATTCCCGGACTGACCCGCGCACTGGTAGCGGCTGGTGTCCCTGTTGAAGTGGCCGGCGATGAAATCCCCTTGGCTGCCGATCCAGCAGTACGGCCCCTCCTGCTCGCCCTCCAGGTTGCCGCCCGGGGCTGTGCGCCGACCACTGATGAGGCACTGCTGCTGCTGACCTCACCGCTCGGTGGTATGGACAGCATGGCTACACGCCGACTTGGACGCGCCCTGCGAGAGGCTGAACGTGCCGAGCTCGCCGGTGCGGCGCTACCGCGGCCCTCCACCGAGTTGACGAGTCTCGCCCTGCGTCATCAGGACCTTTTGGATGACTGCCCCCCGAGTGCCGATGTCGACGCGGCTCGCGCCGTCGCGCAACTCTTGCGAAGCTGCGAGCACGCCATCCGCACCGGCAGCACCGCAGAGGAGGTTCTCTGGCTGTTGTGGTCGCGGACCGCCTGGCCCGAGAAGCTGCGACAACTGGCCGGTCGCGGGGGCGAGGCGGGCCGGAGGGCCAACCGTGACCTTGATGCCATCTGCGCGTTGTTCGACATCGCGGCTCGCTCGGAGGAAGTGTCGGGACTCCGGGGCGTGACCGGCTTCCTGGCAGAGGTGGAGGCGCAGCAGATTCCGGCGGATCCTCTGCGGGAATCAGAGCTACGGGGGTCAGCGGTGCGGGTTCTCACGGCCCACCGCGCGAAGGGGCTGGAATGGGACTTGGTCGTCGTGGCGGGCGTTCAGGAAGGTCGCTGGCCCGACGTACGCCGTCGCGGATCCTTGCTGGAGCCCGATCGGCTAGGTCGTCACGAGGTGATGGCACCGGTTCCGACAGCGACGCGGATCGCGGAGGAGCGGCGGCTCTTCTACGTCGCGTGCACCCGGGCTCGTTCGCGGTTGGTGGTGACCGCCGTGGCGGGCAATGAGGGCGAGGCTGACCAGCCCTCTAGATTTCTTGCTGAGCTCGGAGTGCAGCCCCGCGAGCAACCTGGACGACCACGAAGGCCGCTGACCTTGGCGGCGCTGGTGGGGGAACTGCGCAGCACGACCATTGATCCTGAGGCTCCGCCTCGGCTCCGCGAGGAGGCCGCCGTACGGCTCGCACGGCTGGCCGACGCCAGGGACCGGGACGGGCACCCGTTGGTACCAGCAGCCAGACCCGAACACTGGTGGGGCTTGCAGCTGTTGACGCGGTCCGACGATCCTTTGGTTGCCTCGGGGGAGCCGGTGCATCTTTCTGGCAGTCAGCTGGCGAGCGTTATGGCCTGCCCGCGGAGCTGGTTTCTGGCGCGCAAGGCACAGGGCGAATCGGCGCGTACGGCCGCCGCCAGCTTTGGCTCGGTGGTGCACGTGCTGGCGGAGCACGGCGCGCACACTCAAGTCAGTCACGACGAGCTCGCTCAGCATCTCGAGTCGGTGTGGAGCCAACTGGACTTCGACGCGCACTGGCTGTCCGCTGTGGAGCGGGTGGAGGCGGAGTCCGCGCTGGAGCGCTTTGTGACCTGGCAGACCGCCAGATCAGATCTCACCCTGCTCGGCACCGAGGTCGAGTTCTCCTGCGAGATTGATCTTGGCAGCGACCGTATTCATCTCACCGGCAGCGCTGATCGCGTGGAGCGTGATCTTGACGGCCGGATTCGAATCGTGGACTTCAAGACTTCAAAGAGCGCGCCGACAGCCGCCGACATCGCGTTGCATGATCAGCTCGGGGTCTATCAGCTGGCGGTTCAACAAGGTGCTTTTACGGCGGTGGCTGGGGAGGGTGCTCGCCCGGGGGGCGCGGAACTGGTGTACCTCCGGCTCTCTGACGGCGAGAGCGGGTATCCGAAGACCTTCCAGCAAGCCTCGCTCGATGACGTCCCCTTTCCGGTCAAGCCACCAGACGCAGCCGAGCAGCGTTTCATTGTCGAGCAGCCGACGTGGGTGCACCGGCGGCTCGCCGAGGCCGCGCAGATCATTCGCAGCGAAGATCACGATGCCCGCATCGGACCAGGCTGTCGTTACTGTCCCTTCCGCACCAGCTGCCCTGCGCAGCCGGCCGGGCAACAGGTGGTGAGATGACCGTTCACACCCTTGTGCCTCCCGCTCGGAGGATCCGGCTGGACAACGCTGCCGCGCTGATCGATGCGCTGGGTATCTCCTTCTCCACCCAGCAGCTCAATGCCATTACGGCACCGCTCGAACCTGGCGTGATCATTGCCGGAGCCGGATCGGGCAAGACGACGGTGATGGCGGCTCGCGTGGTCTGGCTTGTCGGCACCGGCACCGTACGCCCCGAGGAGGTACTCGGGCTGACGTTCACCCGCAAGGCCGCGGCCGAGCTCTCCCAGCGCGTACGCAGCGCGCTGCTGCGGGCCGGGGTGATCGCCGACCGCGGTGTCGACGAATCCGGCGAGCAGTTGATCATGACCTATGACGCGTTCGCTGCTCGGCTGGTGGCCGAGCACGGGCTGCGGCTGGGCTTCGAGGCAGATCCGACCTTGATCAGCGGCGCCACTAGGTACCGGCTCGCATCGCGTGTAGTGAACGCTGCGGCCGGGCCGTTCGAGTTCATCTCCCGGTTGCGGCCGGCCACGGTGACCGAGCGGGTGCTCCGGCTCGACGCGGACCTCCAGCAGCACCTCGTCGACGTCAGCGATCTCGACGGGCACGCTCGAGACCTGCTGCTGGGTCTCGCATCGGCTCCGCACAACAACCGTGGCAATACCTACGCCGACGTCAAGAAGGCGATCATCGCCTGTCAGGAGCGTCTCGAGCTGGCGAGTCTGGTACGCGACTATCAGGCGCTGAAGCAGCGGCTCGGACTGGTGGAGTTCGCCGACCAGATGGCCATTGCGGCCCGGCTTGCCACCGAGGTCCCGCAGGTCTCCGACGCGATGCGATCCGCATTCCGTGTCGTACTGCTCGATGAGTACCAAGACACCTCGGCAGCGCAGGCGATCATGTTGCGTGGCCTGTTCTCCGGTCGTACCGCGATTGAGGGCCGAGGCCACCCGGTCACGGCGGTTGGCGATCCCTTCCAGGCGATCTATGGATGGCGGGGTGCGGCAGCGAGCAACATCACGACATTTGCAGAGGACTTCCCTCGTGCAGATGGAGAGCAGGCCCATCGTTATCCGCTCACGGTCAACCGCCGCAGCGGGACCGCAATCCTGGATGTAGCCAACGCGCTTAGCCGGCCGCTGCGAACTGATGTCGATTCCGCGATCGCCTTCCCGACTGCGTCCGCCAACTCCCGGGGGTTCGACGGGGGTCTCGGACTGCTGCAGGCACCCGAGGGAACTCCGCCTGGTCAGGTCAGAGCAGCGACGTTCGACACGTGGCCAGAAGAGCTCAGCTGGATCGCGGATCAGATCGCGCAGCTGCGGGCAGGCGGCGAGGTGACCCGATGGGCAGAAGTGGCAGTCCTGACGCGACGCAACGCCGACATTGCGCCGCTGTACGCCGAACTGACTGCCCGGGATGTGCCGGTGGAGATCGTCGGGCTCGGCGGTCTGCTGCATCTGCCCGAGATCATGGACATCACCGCGACGCTGCGACTGATCGATGACGTCACGGCAAACCCGGATCTGATCAGGCTGCTGACTGGTCCTCGTTGGCGGGTGGGTCCGCGCGACCTGGGCCTTTTGGGCCGGCGTGCCCGCGAGCTTGCTCGTGCCGCGCGTGATCGAGACGAGCCCACCGAGGATGAACCGCGCGAGTCGGCCGTGCTTACCTCGCTGGAGCGAGCTGTTGCCGAGGTCGACCCGACAGAGGTCGTCAGCCTCCTCGACGCTCTGGAGAGTCCTGGCGAAGCGGCGTATTCGCCGGAGGCTCGGCAACGTTTCGCACGGCTTTCCGCCGAGCTGGCTTGGCTCCGGCGGCACGGCGACGAGCCGGTGCTCGACCTGACCCGCCGAGTGATCACCACGATCGGCCTTGACGTGGAGGTCATGGCCACCCCAGAGTTCGTGCGAACATCCCGCCGCGACCAGCTGGGTGCGTTCCTCGATGCCGTCGCGGCGTACGTCGATGTCGACGGTGATGCCTCGTTGTCCGGCCTGCTCGGATATCTGCAGGCTGAGAGCGAGCAGGGTACGGGCCTCGAACAGGCCGTTCCCTCTGATCGGGAGGCAGTCAAGCTCCTCACGGTTCACAAGGCCAAGGGCTTGGAATGGGAGGCGGTCTTCCTGCCCGCCCTGATGAAGGGGGTCTTCCCTAGTGACCGGGTCACCGACAATTGGGTGCTGAATCCGGCGGTGCTGCCGGCGGACCTCCGCGGGGATGCGGGGTCCATTCCTCAGCTGGCCGAGACCACGTATGCCGGGATGGCCGAGTACAAGCAGCAGCTCACCCGCCAGCAGCTCTTGGCCGAGGACAGGCTGGGATACGTGGCGGTCACCCGAGCCAGGCGGCTGCTCGTTGGCACCGGCCATTCCTGGCGGGCTGATCTCAGCAACCCGCGATCGGCCTCGAGCTACCTTCGGGCGATCATCGATGAAGCGGTGCGTCAGGATCAGCTGGTCGTGGAGGCTGCGCCTCCAGGCCTCGACAATCCTTTGGTGACTGCGGTGGCTCCGCAGCCGTGGCCTGCCCCGCTCGACCCCGAAGCCCAGGCTCGACGGCAGGACGCGGCGCAGGACGTCCAGCGCGCTCGGCGCAGATTCGCCGATCTGGGGAGTTACGACGACCCGGCGGGCGAGCCGCTGCTCCTCGATGATCATGAAATCGTCGCGGGCTGGGACGCTGACATCGACCGGCTGCTGGCGGAAGCGATCGAGGCCCGCTCTGGCAATCAGCTCGTGGAGTTGCCCACCCAGCTGTCGACCACGGCCGTGCTGAGGCTGAACGCAGATCCGGACGCCTTCGCCGCGGACCTGGCGCGGCCGATGCCTCGGCAACCGTCACGTGCGGCTCGGTTCGGTACGCGCTTCCACCATTGGGTCGAGCGTTACTTCGATTCGCGGCTGCCCAACGGTGGCCTGGGCCAACAACAGCTCGTCGATCTTGATGATCTGCCCGATCGGGCCGATTCCGGGACCCACGGTGAGCAGGAGCTCCGCAACCTCTGCGAGGCATTCGCCGCCGGTCGGTTCGGCGGCACCGTGCCGTACGCGATCGAAGCACCGTTCAGCATCTGGATAGCTGGTCGGCTGATACGCGGTCGGATTGATGCGGTCTATCAGCAGCCGCCCGAATCACGAGAAGCTCGATTCCAAGTAGTGGACTGGAAAACCGGCAGCACCGAGGCGGCGGATCCGCTGCAGCTCGCCATCTATCGGTTGGCGTGGGCCGAGGCGTATGGCCTTCCACTCAGCGAAATCGACGCGATTTTCTTTCACGTACGCACCGACGAGATCGTCCGACCGCAGGCGCTACCCGACCGCCAGGCGATCGAAGCAATCCTGGATGCTCAGGTTCAGCCATTACCCTGACCTCATGATCAGTTGGGCGATGCCGAGCGACCTCGACCGCGTCGATCACCATCGTGCATCCGCGGAATGGGTGGCCGGGCTATGGCACGCAGAAGACGCCAAGCTGCTCACCGTGGACGCGGAGTCCCGATTCTCCACCAATGCGGGCGGCAGCAAGCTCCGGATGACCAAGCCCTTCGAGGAGTTCGACAGCCAGCGGCATTGGCTGCTCGGGCTGCTCAACGGCTCACCGATCTTCACGGTCGAAGAGCTGGCCGACGGAGAGATGCATGATCTTCGCGAGGTTGGCTTCCAGCTCACCGATAATGAGCTCGACATAGCTGCGGCCGCCGCCGCGTTGGCCCATTGGCATCGATTGGAGCCGCACTGCCCCCGATGCGGCGTGGCCACGATCGTGATCAACGGCGGGCTTGCTCGGCACTGTCACGCCTGCGGCCTCGATCATTTTCCGCGTACCGATCCCGCGGTCATCGTCGCGGTCATCGACGCCGAGGACCGGTTGCTGCTCGGCGGCAAGCCGGAATGGGGTAACCGGGTATCGGTGCTTGCCGGATTCGTCGAGACCGGTGAGTCGCTCGAGCAGACGATTCACCGCGAGATCGGCGAGGAGGTTGACATCAGCTTGTCCGAGCTGCACTACTTCGGCAGCCAGCCGTGGCCGTTCCCGCGGTCGCTCATGCTGGCGTTCTTCGGCCGGGCGATCGGAAACACCATCAATATCGATGCCGACGAGATCGTTCATGCCGAGTGGTACACCCGTGACGAGCTCAGCGCGAAGCTTGATGCCGGCGAACTCGGACTGCCTGGCCGCAGCTCGATTGCGGCTCGGATGATCCAGGCCTGGTGGGACCGCGAAGCGCCCCTTTGATGCTCCGCTCGCGCGGCGCCGCGCATCGCGCCTGGTGCCGTCGTCGTCTTCGCAAAAAGACCGCGTTCGGATGCTCACCCAGCCCACCGATGGCGTTTGGCTCATCGCTCCTCCGATCATCAGGGGGCTCGCTACGCCGCTCGCCGAGCGGTGGTGGCGCGATCGGTCAGCCGACACGCCGCCGTCAGGCGGTGTCGAAGCCCGCTTGCCCGGTTCGCGGGACGCAACACAGCTCGTCTGATCGCCTCCTCGGAACCGATGAGATTGACATGCCGGCGTGCCCTGGTCACAGCGGTGTAGAGGAGCTCGCGGGTGAGCAGCGGCGACTCCGGAGGCGGCAGGACGAACGAGACGCTATCGAACTGGCTGCCCTGCGCGCGGTGCACCGTCATTGCATGCACGGTCTGTATGGCATCGAGCCTCACGGGCGGATAAAGCGCTGGGGCTGCCACCTCGAGCGAAGGCGGCGCGTACGCCGGCGGGCGTCTCGACGATGACACCGGTGTCGCCGTTGTAGAGCAACATCTCGTAGTCGTTGGCGGTGACCAGCAGCGGCCGTCCGACATACCACTCGCCGTCCTCGCCGTACCCGGGAATCGACTCGGCAAGCCAGCGCTCCACCTCCAGACCCCAACGAATGACTCCGTACGGCCCGCGTCGATGCGCGCACAGCAGACGATGTCGGTCAAGAGCTGCGAGCGCCCCCCGGGCATCACCCGACCTGGCGGCTTCGTACATGGCGACACCAGCCGACCGAATGCGTGCTGCCATGCTCGCCAGAGCAGCTGCCGA
The DNA here is from genome assembly GCA_963712625.1 of uncultured Actinomycetota bacterium. GTDB lineage: Bacteria > Actinomycetota > Actinomycetes > Propionibacteriales > Propionibacteriaceae > Microlunatus. Next base: position 9,268 of record CAVQIU010000003.1, on the reverse strand, counting down.
GGCCTCTGCCGACGCAGATTCAAGATCAACTTCGCGAAACTGCACATCGCTTGCGTCCGAGCGAAGCACCGCGACGGCCGCATCAGCGTCAGAGGCGCGGATTGCGCGGGCAAGTGTGTCGATGGCACCGCCGAATCGCCAGGTGTGGGTGAGCTGCACAACCCCGTGTACGGGCGCCGGTTCGCCGGCTGCGACAAGCCCGAGGTCGACCAACTGCCGCCCAAGGTTTGCGTCCGGTCGGCCAGGAGCGCGCGCAATGTCGGCCAGTACGGCACCGGCTTCCACCGAAGAAAGCTGGTCCGGGTCACCAACCAGCACCAGGCGCGCGCTGGGGCGGACCGCGTCGAGCAGGCGCGCCATCATCGTCAGCGAGACCATCGACATCTCATCTACGATCACGACGTCGTGCGGTAGCTGGTTGGTGGCATCGTGTCGGAACCGGCTGCGATTCGAGGGCAGCCAGCCCAGCAACCGATGCAGCGTCGAGGCCGAAAGCTCACCTAATCGCCGTTGATCCTCCAGGTCTAGCTGAGCGGTCGCAGCTCGTACTGCCTCCTCGAGGCGGGCTGCAGCTTTGCCGGTCGGCGCGGCCAGCGCTATACGCGGCGCCGGTCCGGGCTGGTCGCGGAGCAAGGCCAGCAGCCTCGCCACCGTCGTGGTCTTTCCAGTCCCCGGGCCGCCGGCCAGCACGCTGACTCGGCCCAGCGCGCTGACGGCCGCCGCCAGTTGCTGGCGGTCGGCCTCGTCCGGTGCTAAGCCTTCATGGTCGAACAGCCGTTGTAGTGCGGCCGACAGCCGTGGCTGGTCGATCTTCGGAGCCGGAGCGGCGAAACGTTGCTGGAGCTGTGTGCGAACCAGTTCTTCCTGCTGCCAGTACCGCTCCAGATACAGCAGGTCGCCGGCAAGACGCAGTGGCCGCCCGCCCGGCCGGGCTGCCCCATCCGCGACTAGCGGGCTCGCCTTACAAGTCGCCAGCCACTTTTCCGGCTCAGGCCAGGGCAGCTCGGCGACGTCGATTGCGGACTCCGCCTCATCGAAGGCCGTCGCGTGTACCGTCCGCAGGTCGATGCAGACTGATCCATTGCGGAGCGCCCGGACGGTCAATGCCAGCGCAAGTCGCACGCTCTCATCTGCCTCACCACCGATCCGGCACACCGTCGCGGCGGTGTGTACGTCGGCCGGATTGAGAACGCCCGCTTGGTTGAACACTGCCAGCAAACCGCTTGCATCATGCACGATCAGGGAGGTGCTCGCCGTGTCTGTCGAACCGCGCCTTCGACAAGCTCAGGGCGCAGCTGGCTAATCATGATGAGACTCCGTCGAGCAGCTCCGAAAGCTCGACGATCGAGCGCGGATGGTGGGCGCCAGCTGAAGACACCGCACGGAATGCCAGCTATCCGGGGGGTTTCCGGGCCAGCCATTCCGCGTACGAAAAGGTAGAGAACTCCGCCCAAATGGATAGCCGGGTCGTACTCCGCTTGTCGCCAGCGCAGCATCCGGTGTAGCGCGACGGCGTATAGCAGCGCCTGAAGTGGGTAGTGGGCGCCCATCATCGCCCCCGCCATTCGCGCTGGCGCGTAATCGCCGACCGTCAGGGTCTCCCCGTCGAGCCCGCCTAGCCAGTTCGTCTTGTAGTCCACCACCAGGTAGCGCGGCGGCTGGCCATGGGTCCGAATCCGGAGCACGGCGTCGATGCTGCCGGTCAAATAGCCACGCAGGATCTGGCTGGTCAAGGCCGGATCGTCAAGCAGATTCGGGTAAGAGGCCAACGGATCCGATCGGCTGAGGTGGCGGCGCAGCAGCGGACCAACCATGCCCAGGGTGACTTCAGCCGTTGTGGTGTCGCCGCCGGCGAGCGGGTACTCGAAGCTGAGTTCGGCGAGCCGGTCGCCCCGGGAAACGTCAGAGAGCCGTCGCTCGTCGGCTAAGGGCCCCAAAGGCGTACGGAAGGCTGGGAGCATCGCGGTCGCCAGGGCATCGGCTGTCATCTCCGCTGCCGGACCCTGCGCCAGCGTCACCGTACACGCCTGACGCAGTGCCGCCGGCAGGTCGGCGGCTGTCGGGTCGACACGCTCGAAGACGGCATGCACGGCCGTACCGAACTCGACGCCCGATGGCAGATCGTGCATTGGCGACGGTTGATCAAGTCCGCCAGCCGGAGTGGCGGCAGCCTCCGTCGCGATCACCGTCGCGGCATCTGGAGCCGACTCGTCGTCCTCCCGCCTGAGGTCGGGCTCACTCCCGACAGCTGCGATGGGCAGTTCAGCGCCATGGACGGCCGCGGTCAGACCCGAGTAGGACGTGCGGCGCCATTCCACATCCAGCTCGCGACCGAAGCTGCGTACGCCGAGCGCCGGCTGCGGCTCAGCGACCGGCCGCCACGCGGTCAGTTCACGTAAAGCCATCTCCTCGACGCTGAATCCAGGACCAAGCTCTCGCCCGGTAAAGGGATCGCCGTGCAGCGGATAGGTCGCCTGGGGTGTCAGGAGGATCACCGGGTCCCGAGATGCAAAGCGCTGCAGCGCCGAGGCCGGAGTGTTGAAAGACGGTGCCCACCACGTCACCACCTGACATTGCGCTCTGGTCAGCGCGACGTAGAGCAGCCGCAGATCCTCTCCGGACTCCTCGTCCCGATAACGCGAGAAGCGCTCGGCCCGTCCTGGACCGAGGCGACCTCCCACGTCAAGCACACACTCGCCGCTGCTTGTCGCGGTCGGCTCGTGCAGCCTCAGTATTCGTCCCTCGTCGGAGCCGTTGGCATGCCGATCCCAGGCTTCGGGAAGATAGACGATCGGAAACTCCAAACCCTTGCTGCGATGCACGGTCAGGATCGTGACCGCTTTCGCATCCGTCTCCAGCCGTCGCGTGACCTCCGACATGCCGTTGTGGCGGGCCTCGGTCATCCTGGCCCGCAGCCATTCGACGAGGGCGCCGACGCCGAGTTGAGACGAGGTCATGGCCGCGTGCAGGCTCTGGCCGAGATGCCGCAAGTCGGTCAGCATCCGCTCCCCGCCTTGCCTGCGCAGCAGACGTTCCGGGATCTGCTCGTCGCTCATTGCTGTCTCCAGCAAGGCCGCGACGCCCCGGCTCTCCAACACCTTCCCCCACCAGCGGACGCGCTGCGTCAGCTCGATCATGGACTCCTCAGCAGCGGCGGCAAGATCAGCGAAGGTCAAACCGAAAAAACAGGTCAGCGCAACCTGACGGACCGTTTGCTGCCTGGTCTGCTCCAAGGCCAGCAGCAGGGTGAGCCAGTCCTGCGCCATGTGAGAGGCGAACACCGAGCTGGCGCCGTACATCACGGCGGGCACTCCGGCGGACACCAGCTTTTCGCGGAGCTCCTCGCCGCGTTGGTTCTTGCGAACCAGAACGGCGATGTCGGATGGGAGCACCAGACGGGAGCTACCTGCCTCGCGCAGCCGCGCGCCTGAGCCGAGCACTGCTGTGATGTCCGCGACCAGGTCGTCGGCGACCTGAGGCCGAATGCTTGCGACGCTCGGTACCTTCTCGGCACCGACCTCGTGCGGCATGACGCGCAACCGGATCGGCGCAGCGATGTGCTGCTGCTCGGCGGGCGCGCTGAGCCGACGGTACTTGTGTTCGGCCGTGACGGGGCGAACGGCGATTCGTTCATCGCCCAATGCGGCGTCACCCATGAGCACGGCGAGGGCATCCACTAGGGATTGATCGCTGCGCCGATTGACGCTGAGACTCCTGACATGGTCTGCCTCCTGCACCGCATCCAGATAGGTGAAGACGTCCGCGCCGCGGAAAGCGTAGATCGCCTGCTTGGGGTCGCCGATCAAGATCAATGTGGAGTGGTGGTGAAAGGCCCGCCGCAGGATGTCCCACTGGATGGGATCGGTGTCTTGAAACTCATCGACCATGACGATGCGGTAGCGCCGCCGGAGCCGCTCCGCCGCGGCCTGCCCATGATCAGCATCGGCCAACGCGTCGCGCAACCGGGTCAGCATGTCGTCGTAGGTGAACAGACTGGCCGCTCGTTTCCGGCGTTCCACCTCTTGCCGCGCCGCTGTCCCGAATGCCACTCGCTCGCCGCTGCCCGACGGATCGTCCGGGCCGAGTCCGGTCGGCACCAGCCGAGCATGCACCGCCGCAACCGCCTGGTTGGCAACCTCGAGCGCCTCGTCAAGGCTCATGGCCGGCGTGCCGCTTGCGGCGTAGCGGCGCAAATAGAGGTCTGTGGTCACCTCTCGGGTCAGGTCAGTCAGGTGTTCAACGATCGTGGCATTGGGCTCGCGGTCCCCGAGCACACCCAGGCCGTCGAGCATTTGAAAACAGAACTCATGCGTGGTCGCGATGGTTGCCGAGTCGAAGTGAGCAAGCGCTCGGGACACCCTGCCGCGGCGACGCGCCAGCTCGGCCGGCTCAGCAGTCGAGAGCATCCTTTCCAGCCCGTCTGAGCGTCCTGGTTGCGGCGGCGCTGTGCGACAGCATCCGCCAGGCAGTTCTCGACCGCCACCAGGCGTTCCCGAACTCGGAGGCGAAGCTCGTTGGTAGCCATCCGTCCGAAGGTGACGAGCAGCAGCTCGCTGAGCTCGGCCGCACCCTCAGCGATCAGTCGAGCGGTCAACGCGGCGATCGTGTACGTCTTGCCGGTGCCCGCACTGGCCTCCAGCACCGTCGTTCCGCTCGGCAGATCGCCGCAGAGTTCGAACGGGAGTGGATCGCGGCTCATCGCAGATCCTCCACCGACAGCAGCGGCTGGAAGACCCGTCGCGCCAGGGTGCCGAACCGGCTGGGCTCGGCAAGGCTGCCGCGCTCTTCGCTGGAGATCGACGCCTGGGCCAGCATGTCATCGAAGCTGGCACCAACGCCGAAGAACAATTCGTACGCCTCGTCGCGGTCCTCGGCCCACAGCTTGTCGAGCTGCTTTCGGTACACGGCGGGCTGCCGGTCGCGGAAGCGAAGGGCCGCGTACTCGGCCGATACCTTGGGGCTGAACGGGATCGGCTCGCGCAGTCCAGTGGCGCGCAACTCGATCAGATCGGCTAGTACCGTGGCCGCCCAGGTCGCGTCGACCGCGTGCAGCTGCGACCAGCCGCCGCGACCGATGGTCACGGACTGCCAGGCTCGGGTGGGATCACTGACGGTCAGTGCCAGTAGCTCGAGCCACGCCTGCAGCCGGTGCCTTGCGGCCAGCTTGGAGTAGCTGACCCTGACGACCGAGTCGCCGCTGACACCGCTGACGGTGCCGGTCAGCCGCACGTTTTCCATCTCAACCAGCACCTCGTACGGCGCGAGGCGGTCGATGAGGAACGGCTGCGCGGTCTGTACCAGCTGCTCGACGTGATCAGTGATCTCCTGGATGGCCCGTTGCCCGAGACCGCGTGGTGGCAGGTAACCACGCCGCCACTCCGCTGCTGTCAGTAGCTCTGGTGCATGACCGGCCAAGCGCAGCCGTAACAGCCGATCTCCAATGCTCCAGTTGTCCAGCCCGGTCAGATTGACAGGGATCTGCTCGTCCGGTGCCTCATCGGGCCGGGTGATCCACAGTCCTGCCCGGGCAAAGATCAGTGCCCGTATCGGATGGTTGTAGAAGCGGACAAGATCGTTCAGGCTGACCAGCCCGTCGTCAGCCCATTCCGGCAACGGTTTGGGGTCGAAGACCCGTACGGCCGGACGGCGGTCCCGAGCGGCGGCGCGTGCGGCCCGCAGACTCGCCCGATCGAAGCTGAATCGTTCCCGGGAGCCGAGCCCACCAGGCGCGAAGTTGGACGTATCGAACGGCTGCAACGGGTGTCGCGTGGTGATCTTGCTACGGATCGCCTCGCCGTCTTCGGTGCGCGCGGTGGCGTCCAACCCGTCAAGCAGCTCACCAATCGGAACCGCAGGCGGGATCTCGGATCCCGAGCGGGGATCGGCGCCTGCGAAGATCATCACCAGCCGCTCGCGAGCGGACATCACAGCGTCTAGGAGTAACTGGCGATCTTCACTTCGTACGTCGTGGTCGCCGATCCACTCCTCATCGCCGACGATGTTGTCACCATCCGGTTCCGGTCGCCGGGGGAAGACGCCGTCGTCTACTCCGAGCAGGCAGACCACTCGATGCGGCACCGAACGCATGGGCAGCATGGTGCAGACGGTCAAGGTGCCGGTGCGGAAGTTTGCCCTGCTGGCCCGCCCCCGGAACGTGTCGGCCAGCAGCGCCGAGATCTCGGCCAGGCTCAAGGGCGCATCACCTGCGTGATCCGCGGCGAGGGCGAGATCACCCAGCTCGTGATAGGCATGGCTCAGCTGCCAGGCGTCGGCCGGCTGCACCGACGCCAGTAGCTCGATCGCTTGCTTGAACAGCTCCACCCAAGAATTGAGGGGCTGAATCGTGTTGCATGCAGCGGTCAAGATATTGACCCGTGCCACCAGCTCGGCCAAGCGCCCGACAAGATCGACGTCGCCTGCGTCGACATCATCGAGCGGCAGCGTGGTGCCGATGAAATGCTGATCTGTCTCATCCATCGTCACCCCGAGCAGCAGGCGCTCCAGACCGGCCGCCCAGGTGTTCTGCCGGAACTCACCCATGTGGAAGCGACTGCGATGCGCGGCATCGAAACCCCAGCGAACACCTGCACGCGGCACCAGATCGTGCAACCGCTCCAGGTCGTCCTGGCTGAAGCGAAACTTGCGAGCCACAGGTGCGGTGGCGCACAGGTCCAGCAGTGCGCTCGCTTCGGCACGTGATTCCGCGAGCACCAGTAGCCGGCTGATCAGAGCTAGTAGGGGATTGAGCTGCCGCAACGAGCGGTCGGCCAGCCGTACCCGGAGCCGGTGGCCAGGGTGTTCGGCTTGGGTTTCTGCGGTATCGAGACCGAAGGAGGCCGCAATGAGCGGTGCGAACCTCTCGATATCGGGACACATGACCACGATGTCCCGGGGCTCGAGGGTCGAATCGTCGGCAAGCAGACCGACGAGCACCTCCCGCAGCACCTCCACCTGACGATCGGGGCCGTGGCAGGCGTGAAACTGAACGCTCTTGTCGTCCGTGTCGAGCAGTGGTCGCTCGCTCTCGGGCCTCGGCGCCTGGTTCGCCGCGATGTCGGACTGCAGCCGACCGAGCAACGACGACGGCTCGGTCGGTTCGACTGCCTGGTAATGCACGTCCGTTGCACTCGGGCTGATCTTGGTCAGCGCGAGTTGCAGCTCGCGTACATCACGACCCAGGTAGCCGAGGAGCCGATGATGGACCAGGGCTTCGGTGGTGTCATCCGCGCGTCGCGGACCGGTCAGTGTTTTATGCACGTGCGTTGGGGCTTCATGCATGTGCGTTGGGCCGATTCCGTTGCCCTGCGTGGCGGCCTTGACACTCGCCCAGAGAGCGGGGGAGGGGTGCACCAGCCAGAAGTGCACATCGCGATGATCGGCAAGGGCCGAGAGTACGCGCAGGTGATCAGGGTCCAACCGCGTCGCTCCGAATACCGACACGCGTTGCGGGAGGTCGCTGCTCTCCGGCTCGCGCTGGAGCCTGGCCAGAGCGGCTCGGAGGCGTTGCACCGGGCTCGGCACAGCAAGCTCGTCGCGAAGCCGGCGCCAGAGCTCGGCCTGCCAGGCTCGATCGGGCGGCAACAGTGATCCTGCGGCGTCAACGTCCCGGCCCTCCGACCAAGCGTCGATCATGGTCGGTCGAGTGGCGGCGTACATGGCGAAGATGCCGGCGAGATGCCGTGCGATCGACCATCGCCGTCCCGCACGCAAGGTGGCCAACTCGACCGGGTCCAACTCATTGGCGCCCCCGCCGAGGTGATGCCACAGCACGGCTGCCCACTGCTCGCCGCGGGAACCATCGATCACGCGTAACAGCGGCCACACCGCGCGGTGGGGTTGCCAGGGATCGACATCCTCTTCGTCCACGCTGCCGGCAAGCGCACGAGCGACGAGTCGCCGCGGTGACGGAAAGGCCACCCCAACGCATACCCCATCGCTGCGGCCCGGGGCCGCTCCAAGTCGCAGCGCCAGGCCCTGGGACAGCCAGCGTTCGACCCCTCGCGTTGGCACGCTGATGATCTCCGTGGCAAACGCGTCAGGCAGCGGATTACTGAGCAGATCCCCGAGAGCAGTGACCAATCGGTCGGCACGCTCGGCACGATGAAGGTAGAGCGTCATGGTCGCGGTCAACACTAAGGCGGCTGACTGACAGCGTGTGGGCCTTTCCCCAGGTGGGCTGATTTGGGGACCCGCGGAAGCAATGTCTCAGGATCGCCCCCAGCGCCGTCCGATGGACCGGGATCGGCGCATCGTTCAGATCGAGCTCCCATATCCGCTTGCCTGATAACCGGTCGCGCAAGCCAGGATCGTCGGTGATGACCTTTATGGTGTCGGTGTGTCCCTAGCTCCAACTCGATCGCCGGTCTCGCCGGATGCGCTGCTCGATGATCTTGACCCGGAGCAGCGACAGGTCGCGACCGCGCTGAACGGACCAGTGGCGGTCATCGCGGGAGCCGGGACAGGCAAGACGCGAGCGATCACCTACCGGATCGCGTATGGCGTTGCCACCGGCAGCTACAACCCCACGTCGGTGCTCGCGGTGACGTTCACCACTCGCGCGGCCGGCGAGCTACGCGGCCGCTTGCAGCGATTGGGTGCTCACGGTGTTCAGGCCCGTACCTTCCATTCCGCGGCCTTACGGCAGGCGCAGTACTTCTGGCCACAGGTCTACGGCGGAGAGCTGCCACACGTGCTGGACAACCGGATGGGCCTGGTCGCCGAGGCCGCGGGCCGATTGCGAGTCAGAGTCGACACGCCGGGTCTGCGCGACCTCGTCTCTGAAATATCGTGGGCCAAGGTGAGCAATGTCGGCGCCGAGGACTACCCGCGGCTGGCCGCGCAGCACAACCGTCGCATTGCCTCCTACGACTCAGAGACCGTGTCACGGGTCTTTGCGGCGTACGAGATGGCCAAGCGCGACCGCGCGCGGATCGATTTCGAAGACATCCTGCTGTGTGCGGCCGCGCTGATGTCAGACCATCCCGAGATCGCGGAAACGATCCGCCGGACCTACCGCCATCTCGTGGTCGACGAGTATCAGGATGTGAGCCCGCTGCAGGAGGCACTGCTGAATCTGTGGCGTGGCAACCGAGCCGAGTTGTGCGTTGTGGGTGATCCGGCGCAGACCATTCACTCCTTCGCCGGCGCCCAGGCCGGCTATCTCACCAGGTTCGGTCAGCGTTTTCCGGAGGCGACGGTCATCCGGCTGGTGCGTGACTACCGTTCAACGCCGCAAGTGGTCCGATGTGCCAACTCGATCATGACGCCA
>CAVQIU010000002.1:0-35252 GCA_963712625.1 uncultured Actinomycetota bacterium | reverse complement strand
TATGTGGCCAGCACTTACTCCTGTGCTTCGGCGAACCATGGCAGGCTGGGCTGTCAGGGCTGTGCCGTCCGGCGGATTTTCGGGCGAACCAGAGGAGTGACAATGAGCAAATTCGAACTGTACAAGGATCATCAAGGGGGCTTTCGTTGGCATTTGAAGTCTTCGGACGGACGAACAATTGCTGTGAGCGCCGAGGCACACAAGACAATGGCTGACGTGCGGGAAAGTATCGCGACGGTGAAGCGGGAGGCCGGCGGCTCCGATATCGACGACCAGACGGCGACGACCTTCTAACTCACGGGATGCGTTGGAGTAGCGCTTTTGAACGAGCAGAATCCCAGCAGGAACCTCAGTTATTGCTGGATACGACGCCGAAATCAGCTAATTCCAGCTCAGAGAGAGTTCGTGACTCACGCAGGACGCCAAGCTTCACCGTCACAATGCGCGACGTTGCGCGACGAGCGGGCAGAGGAAGGGTCTTTGCCCCGCAGTCCGACGCTGTTGAGGTAGCGGATGACGACACCGTAGGACTGCCATAGCGTCGTCTGGGTGTAGGGCACGCCTTCGGCCGCGCAGTAGGCGGCGACGAGGGGTTGCACCTTGCGGAAGGAGGGGCGGGCCATCGAGGGGAACAAGTGGTGTTCGACCTGGTAGTTGAGGCCGCCCATCAGGATCGATATGAGACGTCCGCCGCTGATGTTGCGACTCATCAGGACCTGGCGGCGCAGGAAGTCCAGCTTCAGCCTCGGGGAGACCAGCGGCATGCCGATGTGGTTCGGCGCGAACGCCGAGCCCAGGTAGAAGCCGAAGACGGCCAGCTCAATGGCGAGGAAGGCCAGCGGCCTTCCCCGGCGACAACACCAGGAACACGAGAGCGACGAAGCCGCCAAGGCGGACCATCAGAAGGGTGAACTCGACCCATCGGCGCTCGACCGGGCCGCGCTTGACGACGCGGCGGATCCCCTCTGAGCGGATTGAGAGGCCTTCGAGCAGAGGATCGGGAAGAAGTACCAGCCTTGGTGGGACACCAGCCATTTCATCAGTCGGCTACGGGGCCGGGTCGCCTGCTCAGGGGTCATCGCGATGGCACCCAAGGCGACTCCGGATCGGAACCGACCTTGTTCGGATTGGCGTGGTGTCGGTTGTGCTTGTTTCGCCACCAGCCATAGCTGATACCGACCAGCAGGTTCGCGATGATCATGCTGGTCCAGTCGTTCCACCGGCCGGACTTGAAGATTTGGCGGTGGGCTGCGTCGTGGCCGAGGAACCCTAACTGGGTCATGATGATCGCGAGCACACCGGCGCTGACCAGCTGCCACCAGCTATTTCCGATCCAGATGAAGGCGAGTACCCAGGCGGCCAGAATGAGCAGGGCGCCGATCAGTTTGGTCCAGTAGTACCCGTACCGGCGGCGCATGAGATCCATGTCGTGAACGCGGCGCGTCAGGGCCGTGAAGGAGCTGCCGGCTCGGGCGTTCGTGGCCGAGTCAGGGACGTCGCCGACGCAGGCGGGTGAGGGTAGAAGTCATAGGGGGAGTGCCGTTCGTAGCGGACGTCCCGGAAAGAGTCTGGGCGACAGCGGGTTGCTTCGGGAGCCGCGGCGAGCATACACGGCGACTCAGGCCCCAGACCGACTGCGACATGCAGTGAAGACTTCTACCCCTGAACGCCCGAGCCAATCTGCGCTGAGCGTCGCTCGAAGGTACCTTCGGCGTCCCACCACCGCGATAGGCTTTACGCGATAGCCGTCAAACTAAGCCGGCGTGGCTGCGAGCATCGAAGAGGACCATGGACTCCGACGACAATGCCGAGATCGGGCCGTCGGGTCACGACGCTGAGGGTGAGACCGCGGAGCAAGCCGCCGAGCGTCAGTCCGCCGAGGATGAGGACCTTCGCGAGAGCCTCGTGGGTCTGTCCCGGTTGGCATCGGACCGGCTTCCGCTGGAGGGCCTGCTCACCCAGGTCGCCACGTACGCCGTACAAGCCATTCCCGGCGCCGACGGCGCCGGCTTGACGCTGCTCGAGCATGACCGGGCCGACACCATCGTGGCGACCGCCCCGTTCGTTACCGAGGTCGACGACATTCAATACGGGATGGACCAAGGCCCCTGCATCAGTGCCGCCCGTGAGGGTCAGACCGTCCTGTCAGGCTCACTCGGCGGAGATCCGCGATGGCCGCGCTTCGGCGGCCGGGTCGCCCGGCTCGGCGTACACAGCGTGTTGTCGTTGCCGTTGATCACGCCCGACGGCGTGGTCGGCGCGATGAACGTCTATGCCCATGACAAGAACGTCTTCGACGACCGGGCCGCCGAACTCGGCCAGATCTTCGCCGCGCCGGCCGCAATCGCCGTACACAACGCCCATGTCCTCGCACAAACCCGACGGCTGGCCAACCAGCTGCAGTCGGCTCTGGAGCTTCGCGGTGTCATCGACCGGGCTGTCGGGATCGTGATGAGTCGGAGCGGCAGTACCGAGCATGAGGCCCTTGAGCGGCTGCGCTCGCTGAGCCAGCACGAGCATCGCAAGCTGGCGGAGGTAGCCCGTCAGATCGTGGACGAGGCCGTCGCCCGGGCGCGAGCCCGGAACCGACAAAGCCGAGAATGATGTAGGCGCCGTTGTCATCCGGCGTAGAGTCGTAGTTGACGCGGCTATCTGAATCCTCGGTCCGCGCAGCCGCCGCCAGTGGTCTTGGCGATTTGCCGAAGCCAGTTCATGCAGACACGATTAGCGGGCGGATCCGCTTCCTCGGAGCGCGAGTGTGGATCTCCCTGCAGCCCTACTCGCGCACGTTCAGGAGCTCGCGGCCAGCATCGGCCAAGATGATCAGGATCTGAGACGACACGCTGACGGCGCTGACCACGGCATTGCGCTCGACGGCCGCCTCCTACTTCGGATTCGCAGCTGACGGTTGTCGAGAACCAGTGGCCGGTCACGCTAGCCGCCTTCACTGACGGCCACGACGTACCAGTCGGGACGTCGCTGCGTCTCCCTCTTGCGCTGGTTTCGCGGAAGGTCGATCCGGCGAGCCGAGTCATCTTCTATCGCCGGGACTCCTGGTGCGTTCACCGATCTTGCCGCCGACTTGAGCCACGCCCTCGGGGGAATCCCCGTCGACCAGGCATCGTCCGCCGCGAATAACGCGGATCATCGCGGGACACGTCTGGACGGTCAGCGAAGAACGATTGAGCTCGACGCTGATCTTCCACCGCTCTCTCGCACGTCCGGGCTGACCGGCCTTGCTGAACTGACGGCGCTGAATCGCGCCATCGGGATTCTTGTTGATCAAGGTCACGACATCGAGCAAGCTCATCAACTGCTCCGCAGCGATGCCGCGGCTGCGGGGGTCGAACCACAGATCTACGCTGCGCGGATCATTCTGGCCAGGGCCAGCGGCAACGATCCGCGCTAGCGCGCTCGCCGATGCCGGCTGCGTGGTTGTCTGGGTGCTTTACTGCTCTCTTGCGTCGCATCCTGACCCATATAGATCACGTTCTCGACGCTGTTATAGATGTACCGCTCACCTGTCTTCAGGGCGATGGCATGCGCCTCGCAGACCACGGCCTCGGCGAGTCCCCACTCAGCTTCATCGATCACGAAGTTTCGCGTGGCCGGCTCCTGGCACCGCAGGACCTGGCACTGGAACACCTGAAACTCACAAGGCGCGGACCCTGTCGGCCTGGGGACCCTTGGGGCCCTGGGTGGTCTCGAACTCGACGCGCTGCCCCTCCTCGAGCGAGCGGTAGCCAGTCGACTCGATGGCACTGTAGTGCACGAATACGTCCGCGCCGCCACCATCGACGGCAATGAAGCCGAAACCCTTCTCCCCGTTGAACCACTTGACGGTTCCTTGTGCCATGACACATCTCCTAGCATCTCGATGTCGCACCATACGACTGTCGAAGCGCTGTCGGACGTCAGACCTAACCCACGCCCACGCAAAGTCTTCAGGGGCGTAGCACTGACCACGGCTCAAGAATTGCAACAGCCCTCCTAGTCTGCCATACGCCTAACAATCAGTCGTGCGCTGGCTGTACAACGGATGGTCTCGTCCTGAGTGTCAGCGACTGCAAGTGAGAGCCTCACACAGGCCGTCGTGACACGATGGTGCAGGACGGGCCGGCGGGGAGGCAGGAGCGGCATTCCTGGACAAGAGGGGACGACGTGAGCGGTAACGCAAGCTTCCGGGCGGTCAACACCACCGTGCTCTCGGTCTGTGCGGTGGAGGCGCCGATCGTGATCACCTCGGCGGCGATCGACGAGTGGCTGGCGGAGACCTATCAGCGGGTGCACATCCGGCCGGGCATGCTGCAGAAGCTGGCCGGGGTCGTCGAACGGCGCTGGTGGCCGGACGATGTGACTTTCGCCGACGCCGCGGCGATGGCGGGTGCGAAAGCCCTGGCCGAGGCGGGTATTCGGCCCGAGCAGATCGGCGTCATGATCAACACCGCGGTGTCCAGGGCCTATCTGGAGCCGTCCACCGCGGTGGCGATGCACCACCAGCTCGGCCTGCCGACCGGCTGCCTGAACTTCGACCTCGCCAACGCCTGCCTCGGCTTTCGTCAACGGCATCCAGCTCGCCGGCACCATGATCGACTCCGGCCAGGCCGAGTACGCGCTCATGGTCGACGGCGAAGGTTCGCGCTACACCCAGGAGCGGACGCTCGAACGACTCGCGGCGGCGGACGCCACCGCCGAGGACCTGCGGTAGCAGTTCGCCACGCTGACGCTCGGCTCCGGGTCGGCGGCCATGGTGCTCGGCCGGGCCGACCGGCACCCCGAGGGCCATCGGGTCGTCGGCGGGGTCAGCCGGGCCGGCACCGAGCACCACGACCTGTGCGTCGGCGATCTGAACCTCATGCGGACCGACACCAAGCGGCTCTTCGAGGCCGGTCTCGCGCTGGCCATGGCGACCTGGCGATGACGCCCAGGCCGACTTCGACTGGGCCGGCATCGACTGCTTCGTCGCCCACCAGACCTCGGTGGTGCACATCCGGGCCATGGCCGACGCGCTGGGTGTCGACGAGTCGCAGTTCCCGCTCACCCTGCCGACCTACGGCAACATCGGCCCGGCCGCGGTGCCGTTCACCCTGGCCCAGCATCTGGACCAGCTGCACTCCGGCATGCGATCCTGCTCTGGGCATCGGCTCGGGCCTGAACACCTCGTACGCCGAGCTCGTCTGGTGATCGAGCCGCTGCACGTCGCCACCGCACCGGCGTCGCTGCTCGGCCCGATGCCGGGACTCGATCCGGCCTGGTCGCGTACGGTCCGGGTCAGCGACGCGACGGCGTGCCGCACACCTGGCATCTGCTGGACAACGGCGCCGACGCCCGGCGAGGGGACGCTGCTCTGCGTACACGGCAATCCCACCTGGTCCTATCTGTGGCGCCGATTCCTCGCCAGCGCCGAGCCCGGGCTGGCGGGTGGTCGCGGTCGACCAGCTCGGCATGGGCTGCTCCGAGCGGCCACAGCAGCGCCGCGCACGCTCGCCCAGCGGATCGACGACCTCGGACACCCTGACCGCCGCCCTGGGCATCACCGGCCCGGTCGTCATCGCGGCGCACGACTGGGGCGGACCGGTCTCGCTCGGCTGGGCCGAGCGCCATCGCGATCAGGTCGCGCGGGATCATCCTGGCCAACACCGGCGTCACCGCTCGCCTGCGACGGCCCGCGCCGGGCTCTGATCCGGCTGGCCCGCAGCCGCGCTGCTCCGCGAACTGGTCGTGCGTCCGCACGCCGACCTTCGTCCGCGGCGCCGCGGCTGCTGTCCCGGCCCCCGCTGCCGGCCGACGGTGCGTGCGGCGCTCCGCGCCCCGTACGGCTCGGCCCGAGCGCCGCCGAGCGGTGGGCGACTTCGTGGCCGACATCCCGCTGAAGCCGACTCATCCCGAGCCGAGCGGCGCTCGATCGGGTCGCTGACGGGCTGACCGAGCTCGCCGACGTCCCGGCGCTGCTGCTCTGGGGCCCCCGCGATCCCGTCTTCTCACCGCGCTTCCTTCGCGACCTGCACGACCGGCTGCCGCAGGCCGACGTGCACCGGTATCGCGGGCGCGTCCACCTGGTGACCGAAGACGTGCCCGAAGCGGCCGACGGGCGTCTGGTGCTGGATGCCGTACGCGAGTCAGTGGGTCGACGCGGCCGTCGCCCGAACGGGCCACAAAGCGGCCTGCGATCGACTCGCGGCTGGTCGAGGGCCCCGGCGACGGCGATCGCCGAGCCGGGCCACGACCACGCCCGGCTGACGATCGTTCGCCGAACTCGACCAGCGGGTCGACGCGCTCGCCGGGAGGCTGCGCGGCGGACGGCGTGCAGCCCGGCCATCGGGTGGCGCTGCTGGTGCCGCCGGGGCTCGAGCTGACGGCCGCGGTCTACGCCTGCTGGCGGGCCGGCGCGGCGATCGTCGTGGCCGACGCCGGGCTCGGGCTGGCGCCGGATGGCCGAGGCGTTGCGCAGCGCCGACCCGGACCACCTGATCGGCATGCCGGCAGCAGTCGCTGCCGCCGCCGCGCTGCGGATACCGGGGGACGCATCGTGATCGGCGACCGGCCGAAGCCGGTCCGTCGATTGCTGGGCGCGTCGATGACCCGATCAGCGGCGAGGAAGAGCGTGCGCGATCGACGGTTGCCCGTCCCGCGGACACGCGCACGTCTCCAGCGCACGCGCAGCCATCGACCGCCGACGCCGAGGCGGCGGTGCTGTTCACCTCCGGCGCGACCGGCCCGCCCAAGGGAGTTGTCTACCGCCACACCCAGCTCCAGGCCCAGCTCGAGCTGGTCCGGACCCTCTGGGCTCACCCCGGACGATCGGCTGGTCGCGGCGTTCGCGCCGTTCGCGCTGTACGGCCCGGCGCTCGGGCATCGGCGCCGCGGTGCCCGACGATGGACGTGACCGCGACCGGGCACCCTGACCGCCGACGCGCTGGCCGATGCGGCCGCGGCGATCGGGGCGACCCTGGTCTTCGCCTCGCCGGCCGCGCTGCGCAACGTGGTCGCGACCGCAGACCGGCTGACGCCGGATCACCGCGCGGCACTCGCGCGGCATCCGGCTGGTGCTCTCGGCCGGCGCACCGGTCCCGGTCCCACTGCTGCGCCACGTCCAGCAAGTCCTGCCGGCGGCGGAGCTGCACACCCCGTACGGGATGACCGAGGCCCTGCCGGTGACCGACATTGCGCTGCCCGAGATCGAGAAGGCGGGCGCCGGCAACGGGGTCTGCGTCGGCCGCGCCGCTGCCCGGCGTTCGACTCGGGATCAGCCCGCTCGACACGCCTGGGTCGGGCTCACGGCCGCCGCTGACCGACCAGTCGAGGTGACCGGGGAGATCTGCGTCGTCGGCAGCACACGTCAAGGACCGCTACGACCGGCTGTGGGCGACCGAGCAGGCACAGCTCCCGTAACCCGGGCTGGCACCGCACCGGCGATGTCGGCCACCTCGACGCCGCCGGGCGGCTGTGGGTCGAGGGCCGGCTGGCCCATGTGATCACCACCGCCGAGGGACCGCTCACCCCGGTCGGAGCAGAGCAACGGATCGAGGCCCAGGCGCTCGGTGACCGGCGCCGCCGTGGTCGGCGTCGGCCCCCAGGGCACCCAGCAGCCAGTGGCGCGTCGTGGTGCCAGCCGCAAACGTGCCGCCCCGGACTGGCGGACGAGGAACTTGCGCCGCGGTCGTACGAGCCGCCGCGGACATTCCGCTGGCGGCGGTGCTGACCGTCCGATCCCTTCCGGTGGACATCCGTCACGCCTCGAAGATCGACCGGTCTCGCCTCGCTCGCTGGGCCGATGGCGTGCTCGCCGGTGCCCGGGTCAGCCGCCGTAGGGAGCGCGGCGTGCGAGTGCTGGTCACCGGGACCACCGGAATGCTGGGCCGCGGCGTCGCGCTTGCCCTGGCCGCCCGAGGCGACCACGTCACGGTCCTGCAGCGGCGCCCGGCCGGTTTGGGGCTGCCGGAGGTGCTGGCAGATGTCGCCGACGCGGACGCCGTCCGGGCCGCCGTGGCCGGACATGACGCCGTCGTCCACCTGGCCGCCAAGGTCAACGTGATCGGCCCGGAGCCGGAGTACCTGAGGGTCAACGTCGGCGGAACGCAGGCCGTCGTCGACGCCTGCCGGGCCGCCGGCGTGGAACGCCTGGTGCATGTCTCGTCTCCCTCGGTTGCCCATCAGGCAGCTCGGTCGAGGCCGCGGCGCCGATCTCGCCGACCCGGCGACCGCGCGCGGACCGTACGCCCGAAGCAAGGCGCTCGCGGAACAGGTCGCGCTCGGCGCCGACTGCGGCGAGCTCGCGGTCGTCGCCATCCGGCCGCACCTGGTGTGGGGCCCGGGGGACAAGCAGTTGATTGCGCGGATCGTCGACCGTGCGCGGCCGGCCGGCTGCCGCTGATCGGCTCGGGGGCGGCGCTGATCGACACCACGTACGTCACCAACGCGGTGGATGCCCTTGTGGCGGCGCTGGACCGTTGCCTGCGACGCGCGCGGGCGGCGCTGGTCGTGACCAATGGCGAACCGCGTCCGGTCGCGGAGATGCTCGCTGCCGTGTGCGGGGCCGCGGGTGTACCCGTCCCGACCGCGACACCTGCCGGTGCGACTTGCTCGAGCGGGTGGAGCGGCCGTCGAGTCGTTGTGGGCGCTGCGGAATCGTCTCTCGCCGTCGGGGCCGTCGGAAGATGATCCGCCGCTGACCCGGTTCCTGGTCGAGCAGCTGTCCACGGCCCACTGGTTCGACCAGCGGCGTCACCCGCGAGGTCCTGCACTGGCGGCCGCGCGTCCCTCTCGACGAGGGTCTGGCCGAGCTCGAGCGTTGGTATGCGGCACGGCCTCATTAACCTGCTGGAGATCGCAGAGAGGCTTGGTCAATGATGCCTATCCCTTGGTCGGCGGGCAGGTGGACACATCAACCTGTTGCCGTGGTCGAGCGTGGCGGCGACCTCCTGGTCACGGCTGCAGAGGGCAGTGACGCCTGGCGCCTCACGTCCTACGGTTTCGTCCACGACAGCGAGCATGCCCTTGTGGCACCCTTCCCCCAGCACAGTGCAATGGAAGTCGAGTTCACGGCTGCCTTTTCTGAGCAGTTCGATCAGGCCGGGATTTTTGTCCGCGTCTCTGCTGAACGATGGGTCAAGGCTGGTGTGGAGTTCGCCGATGGGCATGCGTCGGTTGGTGCCGTCGTCACTGATAGGCGGTCTGACTGGTCACTGGCTCCGACCCCGTACTGGAGAGGACAGCGTGTCCTCGTACGCGCCAGTCGCAGCGGCGACGCGCTCACGATCCGCGCCCGATCGGAAGGGGCCGCGTGGCAACTGGTCCGCGTTGTCCCTTTCGAGCCGGGCCTCGTCGCTAGCGCGGGGCCATTCACCTGCGCTCCGACGCGAGCTGGGCTCACGGTCGCTTTCCATGCGTGGCGCTTGACCGAACCCGACGACAGCCTGCACTAGCTTTACCGGGACTACTTGATCTTCGCTGGTATGGAGGGGTCGCCTGGTCAGGCTGCCCGGGTATGGAACGCGGGATCAAGATCAAGTATTTAGATCGCCGGGTGGGCGAGGAGTAGGCCGCCCTCGACCGGCAGCGTATGACCGGTGATCCAGGCGGCGTCAGTGGAGGCGAGGAACGCCACCGCGCCGGCCACGTCCTCCGGCTCGCCGACCCGGCCCAAGGGGTATAGCGGCTTCATCCGTTCGGCTCCGCCCTCCTGGCTGTCCCAAACCCGGGTCCTGATCGTCCCGGGCGCCACTGCGTTGACCCGGATCCCGTCGGGCGCCAGATAAATCGCGAGATTCTTGGTCAGCGCTGTGAGCCCGGCCTTCGCCGACGAGTACGGCTCGCTGCCGAGCGGGACATAGGCGTTGATCGAGCTGACAGTCACAATCGCCGGCGCCCGATCGCTGCGTCGCAGAAACGGGATCGCAGCGCGGCACACGCGCGCAACCCCGACCAGGTTCAGGTCCAGCAGGCCGAGCCAGATCTCGTCTCCCGTTTCCTCGAATACGCCGTGCGCAGTGTCTCCTCCGGCGACGTTGACCACGACGTCAAGCCCTCCGAGCTCACCGGCCGCATGACTTAGTGCCTGATCGACCGAAGTTCGGTTGGTGACATCCATCGTCAGCGCGAGATGCCGGCCAGAGCCATCGGGCAAGCTGGCTTCGACCTCCCTAGCCGTGTCCAGATCGAGATCCGTGACGACCACCCGGGCCCCTTCATCCGCAAGCCTCTGGGCGCACGCGCGGCCGATTCCTCGCCCAGCACCGGTCACCAGTGCCGTCGAAGAACTAAAGCGACCCTGCTCTGTCATGGGTCCACACTGGCACTCATCCCGGCTGTCCCTACAGGTTGGTCATCCGTTCGCTGGCCTCGCTGTAGCGGCCGCCTTGCACCTGGATCTTGGACGCGGCTTCTTCGATCTCGCTGAGTTCGCCGGTCGACAGGTCTACCTCGGCGGCACCGATGTTCTCCTCGAGCCTGTGCAGCTTCCGCGTGCCAGGGATGGGCACGATCCACGGCTTCTGGGCCAGAAGCCATGCCAAGGCGACCTGGCCCGGGGTAGCACCTCTTCGTTGCGCG
The DNA here is from genome assembly GCA_963712625.1 of uncultured Actinomycetota bacterium. GTDB lineage: Bacteria > Actinomycetota > Actinomycetes > Propionibacteriales > Propionibacteriaceae > Microlunatus. Next base: position 24,701 of record CAVQIU010000002.1, on the reverse strand, counting down.
ATGCTGGCGAGGAGATCAACCACGGCCTGGTTCTGTTGCAGCGCGTCCGGTTCGAATCGCGGGATGGTGCTGCGGATGTCGTTGCCGCTATCAAAGCTGGTCGAGGCGTTGATGGTGCCGGTGAGGAAGCCCTTACCGAGAGGGCTGTAGGGGACGAAACCGATGCCCAGTTCCTCACATGCGGCGAGTACCTCCTCTTCGGGTCGCCGCCACCACAGCGAGTACTCGCTCTGAACGGCCGTGACGGGCTGGACGGCGTGCGCGCGGCGGATCGTCCCGGCGGCCGCCTCGGACATGCCGAAGTGTTTCACCTTGCCCGCATCGATGAGTTCCTTGACCTCCCCGGCGACATCCTCGATTGGTACCTCCGGGTCGACTCGGTGCTGGTAGTAGAGGTCGATGGCGTCGACCCTGAGGCGTTGCAATGAGCCGTCGACGACATGTCTGATGACCTCGGGGCGGCTCGTCACCCGCCCTCTTGCTTTACGCTCGACGGGATCGATGTCCCACCCGAATTTGGTGGCTATCACGACCTGACCTCGGTATGGCGCGAGCGCCTCGCCGACAAGTTCCTCATTGGCGTACGGACCGTAGATCTCGGCGGTGTCGAAGAAAGTAACGCCGCGATCGACGGCCGCGCCGATCAGCGAGATCATCTCTTGCCGGTCGGGCGTGTCGCTGTAGCCGCCGGTCATGCTCATGCAACCCAGCCCGACCGCAGACACCTCCAAGCCGTTGCTGCCAAGGGTCCGCTTGTCCATGGTGAAGCTCCTGTCGTCGTCCGGTGGAGACAGCCCGGCGTAGGGCATGTGACGCAGACTATGGCTACGACTGTCCCCCGTGGGAGGCCCTGTTGGTACCCCCTAAGTCCAGGCGCTCGTTGCGCTTGCGTCTGGATCCGTGCAGCCGGCCAACCGCGGGCCAGCCCATTCCGGTCCCTGGCTAGCGCGCCGCGTTCCAGACCCAGCGTGGCCAATAGGTCCTCGTGCAGTTCCATCCAGACCGTGTGGCAGGAGTCGATCTTCGGCTGGGCGACCCAGGCTTGTTCGCCGCGAGCAGCTCGATCCAGGGCGGCCGCGTACCGTTCGGAGTATCCGGCAAAGCGCGGCAGCGCGATGGTGAGCGTTTCGCACACGGGTTGAAGCTCGCGGCCAAGGCCGTGAAGATCATCTAGTACCCGCTGATCCCAATCAGGGTCGATGTGATCGTTTGCGGCCAGGCGATCAGTGGGCTTCGGCCGGATCTGCCACTTGGTGATCGTGTTCAGAAATCGTGAGTTGAGCGCGAGGAACACCTCGTGCGCGGGGACAACCTCCGACCGCGTGCCCGTTTGGTCCAACTCGGCTGCGAGGCGTCGTTCATTCTCGGCTCGGCCCGCCGCCGTCAACGCCCAGCCGTCGACATCGACGAAGATCACGTGAGTGATCCATCCGTACGCTTCGTAGTCGAGCAGCAGCTCATCAACGAGTTCACGATCCAGGCCAAACCGCTCGGCGACCGTCGCCGCGTCCGCCATGCCTTTCACGCGCAACCCGTGCAAGACGAGCAGTTCGGGGGAGGACACACGGAGCACGGTCGGAGCCTACTTGTTGCCCACTTGTTACCGACCGCCCTGCAAGCATCGCCGGATGACGCAGACTGCGAGGATTGGCTGATCAGACAGAAGATTGGACGTGGTGCCAGATGAAAGTCGCGGTCGTCGGGGGAGGCTCCACCTACACGCCCGAACTGGTCGACGGAATCGCGAGGCTGCAGCACCTGTCCACGTTGACGAGCTGGTGCTCACCGATCCGGCGGAGGAGCGGCTCTCGCTGGTCACCGGAATCTCGCAGAGCATCTTCGCCAAGTACGGCACTCCGGGCATGTCATGTCCACCACTGATCTTGATCGGGCCGTGTCAGATGCCACGGTCGTTCTGCTCCAGCTGAGGGTTGGTGGTCAAGCGGCGCGCGCGGTCGACGAAAGCCTGCCCTTGCAGTGTGGCTGCGTCGGCCAGGAGACCACGGGTGCGGGCGGGCTGGCGAAGGCACTCCGTACGGTGCCGGTGATCTTGCAGATCGCTGAGCAAGTCTCCCGGCTCGCCGCCACGGACGCCTGGATCATCGATTTCACGAATCCGGTGGGCATCGTCACGCGCGCCCTGCTTGATCACGGTCATCGCGCAGTCGGGCTGTGCAATGTCGCGATCGGCAATCAACGGGCGGCTGCGAGTCTGCTCGGCGTCGAACCCGCCCGGGTGTCGCTTGATCATGTCGGGCTCAACCACCTGACGTGGACCCGACGAGTCCTGGTCGACGGTCAAGATCGGCTACCTGAGCTGCTTGCCACTTCAGCAGAGGAATTGGCCGGAGCGTTCCGGGCATTCCGGCGGAGCTGCTCCGCCGGCTGGGGGTGTGGCCGTCGTACTACCTTCGCTATTTCTATGAACATGATCAAGTCGTCGAGCAGCAGCGGACGAAACCTTCTCGGGCCGAGGAGGTGGCCGAGATCGAGCGCCAGCTGTTGGAGATCTACGCCGACCCTGCGGTCGATGAGAAACCGGCGCTGCTTCAGCAGCGTGGCGGTGCGTATTACTCCGAGGCTGCCGTAGATCTGATGGCGTCCTTGATCACCGATCGAGGCGATGTGCAAGTGGTCGAACCTACGCAATGAGCGGCACGCTGCCCTTCCTTGCCGATCATGCGGTTGTCGAGGTGCCGGCACGGGTCGGCCGGCGAGGGTCCCGTGCCGCAGGCTCTGCACCGGTTGACCCGCTATTGCCGGGCTCATTGCCCACGTATCGGCGTACGAGGAGCTGGCACTCGACGCTGCCGTCCAGGGCGGGCGGGAACGGGTGTTCCGCGCATTGCTCGCTCACCCGCTCATCGGTCAGCATGACCTTGCCGACAAGCTGACCGACTTGCTGATTAGCCGCCAATCGCGATCACCTGCGGTGGGCGGCGTGACCGCTGCGGTCCTCGCGATCGATGGCGGCAACAGCAAGACCGATGTCTGCTTGATCTCCGCCGATGGGCACGCTCCTCGGGTACGCGCGCGGGCCGGGCTCCAACCACCAGAACATCGGTATCGACGCCGCATTCGATGTGCTTGCCGAGCCTGGTCGGCCGAGGCAGCGCCGAGGCTGGAATCGATGCTCGCTCGACGCTCGCTCGAGCAAGCGGCGGTCTACCTTGCTGGCGCCGACTTCCCGGGGGAGGTCGACATGCTGCGACGAGCGCGTCTCGCGCGCCGGCTGGGCAGCGAGGTATCTCTGGACAACGACACCTTCGCGCTGCTGCGAGCCGGCACCAGTGCAGCCAACCGCATCGCTGTGGTCTGTGGCGCGGGCATCAACTGCGTCGGAGTCTCGGCAGCCGGTGGGCTGGTGCGCTTTCCATCGGTAGGTGTCATCTCCGGTGACTGGGGCGGCGGTGGGAGCTTGGGACCGAGGCGCTCTTCCTTGCGGTGCGGGCCGAGGACGGCCGTGGCCAGCCCACCGCGCTGCGCGAGGCGATCATGGAACACTTCGGCACGGCATCCGTCGTGGACGTGACTGCGGCGCTGCACTTCGGTGAGCTGCCGCGCAGTCGACTCCATGAATTGGTACCGGTGCTGCTCCGGGTCGCGGCAGCAGGCGACGGACCTGCCATGGCAGCGGTGGAGCGGCTGGCTGAGGAGGTGTTCTTGCTCGCCCGGGCCGCCCTCCACCGGCTCGATCTGCGGGATCAGCCAACAGATGTGGTGCTGGGAGGCAGCGTCCTTGCTGCGCGACATCCCCTGCTGATGGAAGGAGTGTCGCGGCGTCTGGCGGCGTACGCTCCGCGCGCCAACCTGCTGATCGTTGATGACCCTCCGGTGGTCGGCGCTGCACTCCTCGGGTTGGATGCGCTCGGCGCGTCGGCTGACGCGGAGATCGCTGTCCGAACTGCACTGCTTGCCCGCGCTCGTACGGTCCGATCCGTGCCAGCAGCGAAGCCTTCGGGGAGGTAGGAGAAACTGCTGGCAAGAGCTTCCAAGGAGTTGATCTTCAGATGAACGCGACACCGGCTCCGACAACGGAATGGGCAGGCCCGAAACGTTTTCTGCCGCCAACTGAGCCGCGGGTGCAGCCCGACGGCGGCAGGCGTTACGACGGCATCAGCTATGCCCTTGCTCCCGGATACCGGCCACTCCTGCTGGACCTGTGGGTGCCGGCTTCGCCCACGCCGCCGCCGCTGGTGGTATGGATTCACGGTGGCGCCTGGATGCTTGGTGATCGGCGCTACCTCCCGGAGACTCTGCGGCCAAACCAACTCTTCGAGGAGCTTGTGGCAGCGGGCCTCGCCGTCGCGACGATCGACTATCGCCATGCGCTGGAAGCGCAGTTTCCGGCTCAGCTGCATGATGCGAAGGCTGCCATCCGCTACCTCCGCGCGCATGCCAACGAACTGGGGATCGAGACCGAGCGAATCGGTGTCTGGGGCGAGTCGGCCGGCGGACACCTCGCAGCGCTGGTCGGCCTGACCGGCCAGCGGCCAGATCTCGAGGGCGCGATCGGCGTGCTTCGCCAATCAAGTGCGGTCGATGTCGTCGTCGACTGGTATGGCGTCGCGGATCTCGCATTACAGCCGCAGCAAGGCCGGAGGCCCGAGATCCCAGCCAAGCTGCCACCGGAGATGCTTACGCCACCCGAGGAACTGCTGGCTGGTGGATCTGATCAACACCTGCTCGTTGCAGCCAGCCCGGTCACCTACGTGACATCTGGCGCTCCGCCGTTCCTGCTGGTCCACGGCACGGCCGACGTCGTGGTGCGGTACGCGCATAGCGAGGTGCTCGCCCAAGCCTTGACCGATCACGGGGTTTCAGCCCGGCTGGTTCCAATCGAAGGAGCAGACCACATCTTCAACGGCCACGACGACATCGATGGCATCGTCCGGCTATCGGTGGACTACCTCGCGGAGGCGCTGCAGAGCGGATCTGGATAGTCGTTACCAACTGACCGGCAGCTCGCGTACGCCGTTGACCGGACCATCGCCTCGGAAGGTCAGATCGGCGACGGACGCCGCCAAGGACAAGTTCGGGAAGCGGCGCAAGAGTGCAGGCAGAGCCACCGACATCTCGAGGCGGGCCAGCTGCTGGCCGAGACATTGATGAATCCCGTGGCCGAAGGTCAGGTGCGCCTGCGGCTGCCGGGTCACGTCGAACACGTCCGGATCGGTCATGAAGTCGGCGTCGCGGTTGGCGGCTGGCAGTGACACCGTTGCGATGTCGCCTGCCTGAATGGTCTGGCCGCCGATGATCATGTCCTGCAAGATGATCCTCGGTGTCCCGGTATGGACGATGGTCAGATAGCGGAGGATCTCCTCGGCCGCAGTCGTGATCACCTCTGGGTCGTCGCGTACCACAGCAAGCTGATCGGGATGCTGCAGGAGCAGCAAGGTGCCCAGCCCGATCGTGTTCGCTGTCGTCTCGTGGCCGGCAACCAGCAAGATGTTGCCGATACCGAGCAGCTCCTCGTCGGTCAGTTCATCGGCATGATCGCGGATCAACATGCCGAGGATGTCGTCGCCAGGGTCTTGACGGTGCCGATTCACCAGCGACTGCATGTAGGTGTTCATCTCGAGCGTGTTCTGGGCCTGCTGCTCTCGCGTCACGAAGACGTCCAGCATCGTGTCGCTGCGCCGCTGGAACTCGGGCTGATCTTCGAATGGCACGCCGAGTAGCTCGCAGATCACCAGCGACGGTAGCGGTAGCGCGAACGCCTGCATCAAGTCGACCGGCGAACCCGCAGCCTCCATCTCATCCAGAAACCTCGTCGTGATCTCTTCGATGTACGGGCGCATTGCCGCCAGCCGACGCATCGAGAACTGTCCGGTCAGCATTCGCCTGATCCGTGTGTGGACTGGTGGGTCGAGCGAGAGCAGGAAACCGGGCTGGGAGGCCGCCGACCCGGACCGGCCGAGGGAGTTGCTGGTCTCGCGGCTGGAAAGCAGCTCACGGGCGTCGGCGTACTTGGTGATCAACCACATTGTCCGGAAGTCTCCGTTCGGCAGCGGCCGCCGCACGCCGAAGACCGGCTGCTCCGAGCGGATCCGTGCGAACTCCGGAGCTGGATTGATCGGATCTTCGCGATCGCGATGCGAACGCGGCCAGGACAGCGGCTCTGATGTGGGTGTCATGGGTCTAGATACCGCTCCTGACGGCGAGGTTTCAGTCTCAACCAACCTCAGCCTAGGCACTCGACTTTCATGATCCAGATTCGTCCTCGGCGGGATCCCTGACACGACGAGTTGCAAGCACGCCTCCCAATACCGCGCCAATGGCTGCCGCTGCGCCGTGGATATCGCCGATGATCAACAGCACGGCGGCACCAACAAGGCTGATGAGCCCAAGAAGGCGGTGTACGCCAGCTCCACGGAGTACAGCAATGATTGCTATGGAGGCGGCGAGGCTGAACACCGCCACCGAATTGCCTGCACCAATGGGTTGCACGATCTTTCCCCACAGCTCGGCTCCGAGCGCGCCACTCAGAGCGATGACTATCCACCGCTTGCCGCCCCATAACTTCTCGGCGGCGAAGCCGATCATCGCCAGAGCGACAAGGTTGAAGATGGCGCCGGCAACGCCTCCATCCTGGACGACAAGGGAGGTCAGCAGTCTCCACACCTGGCCGTCACTGATCAGGATCCAGTTGCGTTCCAGGTTCTGCAGCAGCGAGGGTGCCACCGTGAACTGGGCCAAGGTCGGGAGGCCGACGATCAGCACCCCCACAGTTGTTGCCCACGGCCACCCTCGGACCGTGCTCGACAGCGGCAGTGCCCGGGAAGCAGCAAACGCGGTTGCCAGCACCACCGCGTAAAGCGTGGCCAGAATCACTGTGCTCACGTTTGTCTATGGTTCCAGGCGGATCCCGCGCGGTGGTGTTCGTGCGCGGCGTCCCGGCCGAATAGTGATCATGAGATTCAAGATCAACCGTGATGCGTGATCAGCCCACTGCGGTAGGCGAAGACCACAGCTTGAGCTCGGTCGCGGGCGTCGATCTTGGCCAGGATTCGCTTGACATGCGTCTTGGCAGTGGAGTCGGCGATCACCAGGAGTTCAGCGATCTCGGCATTGGAGCGCCCTTGCCCGATCAGTGCCAGAACCTGCCGTTCGCGCGCCGTGAGGTCATCCAGGCGACGACGTGCGTCGGCATCCAGAGCGTGAACATCGGAGCTGCCGCTCTCGGTTTCAAGGTGGCGCTGGATGAGAGTACGCGTCACCGCTGGATCGAGCAGCGCCTCGCCGGTCGCGACAGTGTGTATCGCGTCGAGGAGCCGCTCGGGCGAGGCACGTTTCAGCAAGAATCCACTGGCACCGGCCCGCAACGCGCCCCAGACGTACTCGTCGTACTGAAACGTGGTCAGGATGAGGACCTTCGTGTCCGGCAAGATCGCCACGATCCGCCGAGTGGCCTCAATTCCGTCAATACCCGGCATGCGCACGTCCATGAGCACGACGTCGGGAGCATGCCGGCGACACTGATCGACGGCCTGCAGGCCGTCTGCCGCTTCCGCCACCACGTCCAGATCCGAGTCGGTGCTGAGGACGACCGCGAGCCCGGCGCGAAGCAGCGCGTCATCGTCAGCGAGCAGAACCCGGATCGTCATCGCAGGGGAAGCGCGGCCCGCAAGCGGAACCCGCCTCCTTCACCTCCACCGTGCTCGAGTACGCCGCCGCACATCGACACTCGCTCCGCGATACCCAGCAGTCCTCGACCCGGCCGCTTCGTCTCACGGGGCCAGGCCCCGTGTCAGACACCTCGACCACAACCGATGGGCCTTCCCGCCGGACGTCGACGGTCGCCGAGCACGGAGCAGCGTGCTTGAGCGTGTTCGTAAGCCCTTCTTGGACGATCCGGTAGATCGACAGGTCCACGTTGCGGGGCAGCTGCAGTGTCGGCTCGACCGACAGCTTGACGTCGATACCGGAGTCGGTGAAATGGTCCACGAGCTCCGGCAGTTGCGCCACCCCCAGCGGATGACTCGACGCGCCGGCTTCCGCAGGCTCCGCGGGATCGGGACGCAGTGTCGCGAGCACCTGATCAAGATCGGCCAGCGTTTCCCGGCCGGTGCGTTCCATACCGGACAAGAGCTCTCGTGTCATCGCCGGATCCTTGGCCAGCATCAGGCGCGCGGCACCGGCTTGAACCACGAGCAGGTTGACCGTGTGCCCCATAAGGTCGTGCAGCTCTCGAGAAATCCGCACCCGCTCCTCGGCGACCACCTGCCGCGCGATCGCGACGCGAGCCCGATCTTGCTCTTCCCGACGGCGCGCCACCGTGTAGCCGACAGCCCACGTCGCCAGCCACACCAGGAGAACCTCCACCATCTCGGCATCCAACTGATCCAGTCCGGGCGTTCCCACAAAATAGAGCAGAACGCCGGCAACGATCACCGGCACGGCCCAGCGAGCCCGAGCCCGAGACGCGTACGCGCCGACCGAGTAGACGCATATCTGATTGGCCAACGGGGAGAATACGCTCGGGACGTGCAGTAGCGACTCGGTGCAGAGAGCCGCAGTGCTGATCGCGAACGCGGTGAATGGAACTCGCCGCCGCAGGGTGAGGCAGATGGCCAGCGCCAAAGTGAGCACCGCTGCGACGACCGACAGCAATCCTTGGGGCGACGGATTCTGGAGCCGTTCCGTCACCACGGCTCCGATGAAGATGATCGCTATCCCCGAATCGACCGCTGGAATCGGCAGACTTCGGATTCGGGCGGCGAATCGATGGGCGAGGTCCCGAGTGCGCACGGTCGACCTCCTTGGCGGCGTCCAAGCCGGAGGATCCGGCCGATGTCACTATGACAGGGGTGGCGCTATGACAGGACGATCGGCAGCAGCACCACGATGAAGAAGACAGTTTCGATCGAGTGAATGGCGATACCCATCCAGGCGCTGCGGAACCGCCGGGTCGGCTGCGCACACAAGAAGCCGGTCACGATCGCGTTCGGGATCTGCCAGGGCTCGTGCAGATGGTAGAGGCCGAAGAGCAGCCCGTTGACCACCCAATCGGCTCGGCCGAACCCCTTGCGCATCCGGGGCAGCAGCAGTCCGCGGAAGAACAGTTCCTCTCCGAGGACGGTGTTGAAAATGCCCATGATCACGACGAGCGCAAACAATCCCCAGGCGTGGTGGAAGGTCTGCTGGCCCGCGGGCGAACCGAGAAATGTGCCCATGTCGCGGCCGGCCGGCGCAGAGGGGAAGAGCAGCGGTTGGATCAGCAGGTCCAGGGCCGCCAAGCCGAGGGCGTAAACCGGCACCCAGGCCCATAACCTGCCTCCGCGACGCGTCGCCGTGCGAGGTGATCGCAGCCACAACCGGTCTCGCAGTGAAGTCCAGGACGGGTCCCGTCGTTCCCGCAGCACCAAGATCAAGGTAAGGACTGCCTGCCAGACGAGACCAACAGTCATGGCACCGACCAGAGTGATCAGGAATCGTTCCTCCGAGGGCCCGGGCCCGGCTATGGCGGGCGCCACGACCCAGGACAGGATCCCCATGGGCAGCGCGGCCGCAGCCCATGCGGCAAGCACGCCGCCTCGTGAGTACTGGCGGGGTTCGGCCGGTTCCCCACCCTTGCTGACTGATGACTCGGTTCGCAGATCGGCAGAGCTGCCGGCGACCTCAGTGACCGGGTCTGCTGCAGCTGACTGCATGGCTCCTCCTACATGTGATCATCAAACTGGCGGCGTACGCCGGGCCCTCAGCCGCCGACCTCATGTACGGGACGCTAGTTGTCTCCGAAAGCTTCTGCGTCCTCCTCAGGAGGTCAACGTGGCTACCCCACATGGGGTACTTGTCCTGGTCGGTTCGGTCGCGGCGGCCAAGATGGCAGCTACCGACGCCACCTAGCTGGAGTCAGATTCCCAGGGTGTCGAGGATCAGAACGATCGCTCCCGACGCCAGCAAAGCGCCAGCGACCAGCGATGGCGTTACTCGACCGATGCTCTCGGATGGGAGCGAGCGAGCCGCCCGCCAGTAGAGGAATACTCCGACCCCGAGGAATGCAGCCTCCAACACGATGGACGCAATCGGCACTCGCCACAGTCCGAAACCCAGCAGCGGGAGGTCTCCGGCGTTGCCGGGAAGGATCGGCATGTCTCCGCGGTGCACGATGAGATCAAGAACCCAGTGAGAGAAGGCGACAGCACCGAGCAACAGACCAAGCCGCCGATCCCAGCGCCACCACGCGACGGCGCCGAACACGGCTGACAGCACCAATGCGCCGACCAGTGAATGCGTGTAGTCCGCATGAATAACCGACGCCCCGTACCCACCGCCGGGCGGTGTGTCGATCGTCTCGATGTTGAGTAGGAACAAGGGGACGAAGATCACATCCAGCCACATCGTTGCCAACATCAAAGACCAAAGTGGCGCTCGGTGATCTACAGATTTTGAACCAGCCGCGAGGCCGAAATGCCCTGTGATCACCTTCGTCCTCGAATCGGCCGCCTAGGCCACGGCAGCCGCGTATCCAGCCAGCCACAGACACCGATGAACAACGCCAAGCCTACAAAGAATGCCACTACTCGGACCTCCACATGAAGCATCATTCGACGAAGCCCAAACCGCTGTAGATCTGCCATAGACCCGACCGGCAGGGCAGCTCCGAGACAACGCACCTTATCGCGAGACGAAGATCCCCGCGCATAGCGATACTGACCGTCGGAGATCCGCCAGCATGCGCTCGACCGAGACTCGATGATCATGGGGTTGCCGTCGCACGACGCGGAGGCAAGCATGGGCTGGTGACCACGCAACAGCACCGTGCCGACCGATTCATCGATGCCGAGGTTGATCCGCGCGAAGGAGGTACGTCGCTCGGCGACGAGCGTGCGACGCTGATCGAGTTCCTACGCGGTCAGCGCCTCACGCTGCAACTCAAGTGCGAAGGCCTGGACGCCACACAACTTGCCCGTCGCTCTGTTGAGCCTTCAACGATGTCGCTCCTTGGTCTCGTGCGTCACTTGGCCGATGTCGAACGCAAGTGGTTCCGGCAACGTTTCGGCGGCCAGGACGTGCCCACTCGTTATCAGTCCGAGGCAGAGCCAGACGGCGACTTCGACGGTGCGGTGGGCAATCAAGCAGTGGTCGAGGACGCCTGGCGTGCATGGCACGACGAGGTCGCCTTCGCCGAGCAATTCGCCCGCGATACCGACCTCGACTTCGTCGGGCGCGACGGTGCGGGCGAACCGGTCTCGCTGCGCGAACTGCTCGTTCACATGATCGAGGAGTACGCCCGCCACAACGGCCATGCCGATCTGCTGCGCGAACGCATCGATGGCCGGATCGGTCAGTAGCCGGGGCCGTCGGCAACAAGAAGCTGCTGGCGAATAACCACTGCCAACCTCTCAGAGGAGCGCGACTTGCCCGCAGTTTCACCTCAGGCGCATCCAACGGTCGCGCAAACGACAGACTCAGATGGCGGCCTGCTCGTACGGGCGCCCAGCAATGCGCTTGGGCATGTGTCTGCCGCGCGCTGCGTACTCACGAGCCCGATGGCTGGAAAGAGCGAGCAGCACCATGATGCTGAGGCCAACCGTCGGCAGGCTCGTTGCCAGGGTGACCGCTTCCGACCCGTTGGCGTTGCCGACGAAGGCGCCGATGGTTGTCAGCACGCACGAGAGCATCAGGAGGATCCGGGCCCAGTTGCGACCGAAGAATACGGCCAGCGCCATCCCGATGTCGACAAGGGCGATGAGGGCGACCACGCTCCCGGCGATGATCAAGGCCGGCTTACCGCCCTGGACATCGACCGATTCGAGGGTGACCTGCTCGATGTACCGGACCGGAATCAGCAACAACAGCAGCGCAATAGCCAGGAAGGCCAGTCCGCGGAAGAATGCAACGCCGGCTCCGAAGACGATCTGTGCCGGTCGCTTGTCGCGGCTGTCGGTGTGCTCGATCTTGGCGATCGTCGGGTACGTCGACGTGGCGTACATCGATGATCGGCAGGTCACCATCGGTGATGATCAAATCGCCGCCGCCGTTGCGGGAGTGATAGCCGGTGGAGAAGTTTTCGATCACATCCACGTCAACCTCTGGCGAGCCTTTCTTGACCGTCTCGACGATGTAGTCGCGCTCGATGTCGGTGTCCTCTTCGATCTTGTGAGTTACCTGCAAGGTGAACAACGAGAGCCCGACGCTCTTGTCATAGGTTCCCGCCGCGAGCCAATCCACGGTGTATCCGCCGGGGAGCATCCAGCCGTCGGGGCAACGCCAGAACCGCACGTGGTGTCGTTTGGACGGGCTGCCTGCCACCTCTTGCTGGTAGGCGAAGTCCTGCTGGCGGTCGAACAGGTGCAGCGGGCTGACCGGCGCCTCGTGGTAGCTGCGCCGAGTCAAGGTCGAGGTCAGGATCCGCAACCCGCTCCGAAGCGTCACGTCGTCGGCCCGGGTCCAACCGGCCCGCGTCATCGCAGCATGTATCTGTGCCTCGTGGCCGAACAAGGCCAGATTCACCGGGTCCCCGAGCAGGCCGTCACTGGTACGGGCTCGGCCGATGAAATATCCGGGTACGTAAAGGCGGGTCAGAATGCGATGCACCCTTGGCAGCAACAGATACGTAAGAAGCACCCAGAACACGACGAGTAGCAGCATTGGCCAACCGGGCTGAATACCCTCCTTGAACACCAGGTAGGCCAGCCAGAGGGTCGACAGACCGGCGAACGCGAACAGCAGTCCGTCCACCTTGTCCGTAAACGAGGATCGGAGTTCGCGACTGCGCCGGATCGCCATACCTCATTGTGGTCGAGCCGCACGTCTCGCAACATCCCCCTTGGGCGCCAGCCCCACTGGACGTACGCCCGCCGAGCGAGCACGCTGTGATCAAGCAATCAAAACAGTGTTGGCGAGGGGGTAGGGCATGGCGCTGGATGAGACGTACCGCCGCAGCGTTGAGTTTTGGAAAGGCACCGTTGAGAGCGTGTCTGGCGACTGGTCTGCGCCGACGCCCTGCACTGACTGGAACGTGCGAGCTCTCGTCAACCACGTCGTTGGGGAAGACCGCTGGACCAAACCGCTCGTCGATGGCAGGACCATAGCCGAGGTCGGCGACGCTTTCGACGGTGATCTGCTTGGTGAAGACCCCAAGTCCTTCGCGATGGCTGCGGCCGATGAGGCGTTGACAGCTGTCGCCGAACGGCTTCCCGCGGGAGGAAAAGTCCACCTGTCCTACGGCGAGGAGAGCATCGAGGAGTACATCAGCCAGCTCGCTTGCCGATCATCTGATTCACGGCTGGGATCTTGCCGCGGCAACTGGTCAGCAGCGCGATCTCGACCCGGAACTGGTGGCCGAAGTTGCGGCATGGTTCCGCAACCGGGAGGACATCTACCGCTCGTCCGGAGCGATAGCGGCAAGGCCCGAGGCCGCGTCGGCCGGCAATCCGCAAGCCGACCTGCTCATCGCATTCGGGCGCAACCCCGATTGGACGCCTTACGCGTGATAGGCGGACTCCGCAGCGCGATCACCAGCGAGCGCAGCGAGCAATCAAACACCGTAGGCGCTGATGCCGAGCAACCGGTCGACGGTCGTAAAGCGGTAGCCGCGGTCCATCAGCCGGTCGATCAGCGGGCCGATAGCGGCCACGCTTTGGTCTCGGAGTCCACCACGCGCCTCCCGGCCGTCGTGGAAGATCAAGATCGCGCCGGGCCGTGCCAGCCGGGCCGCCGAATCGGTCAGCTTGGCGGCTGCTGGTTGGAAGATCTCGAAGGGATGCGCAAAGGTTCCCGACACGACCTGCAGCCCGTGCTGTTGAAGAGTGCCCAGCACCCATGGCCAATGGCACAACCACGGCGGGCGATAGAGCGCCGGTGTAACGCCGGCAACCGAGTAGAAAACCTCCTGGGAACGGATGATCTCCATCTCTTGTCGCGGTTGTTTGGCGTAGCGAGTGAAGGAGTGGCTGTAACTGTGATTGCCCAGGACGTGGCCGCTCTGCACGACGCGCCGGGTTGCGGACGGAAATCGCTGCGCACAGCGGCCGACCTGGAAAAAGGTCGCCTTCACGTCGTACGCGTCCAAAGTGTCGAGCAGTCGCGATGTATATGGCTCGTTGGGCCCGTCATCGAAGCTGAGGGCGACTACCTTCTCATCGGTCTCGGCCGCGTACGGGAAAGAGCCGAAGATCTGCGACCGGGGTCGAAAGCCGGTCCAGTACGCCGCGGCGCCGAGCGCAGAAACGCCCACTGCTGCGGCTCGGGCCATGGCCGCAAGCGGGCTCACGGGCCGTGCCAGAAGTTGGCCAGGCTGTCCATTGCCGCGTCGCCGGCACCCGTAGCGAAACCCAGCGATGTGAGGCCGACCAGCAGGATCCCGAGCACCACACCGCGGCGTGCCCACACGGGCGCAAAGGTCCGCCGCTCCTGGCGAAACGCCGGCGCCATCCCGAACGTTTGCCGCTGCGACAGCCGGTTGAACCAGTACGCCAGCAAGTAGTACACGAGGAAGGTCATGACGAAGCTGTAAAGCAACCCCCGCTGCAATCGCCGTGCTGAGGTGGTCACCACGTTCTGCCGCTGCCAGCTCACCAATCCTCGGCGCCGCACCCGTCGCAAGAGGTCAAGCTCGTCACCGCCCTGGGTCAGCCTGAGGTCATAGCCAGGAAAGGCGCTGCGCCGCACGGCGATGTTCGTCGCACTCACGTAGAAAACGAATCCGGTCAGTGCATAGACCACGGCAACCAAGCCGAACAGTAGGGTCGGATAGGCCTTCACCCACCACGAGGGGTCGTGGTAGCGGCACGGGCCGGCCACCGCCACGATTCGTTCGGAGTCCGCAAAGCGGGCGTCGATGGTCCGCAGCCAGTCCCGCGGCTGGGTGGTGTCGGCGTCGGTGGAAATGATGATCTCGCCCCTGGCGCAGTCGGCCCCGCGCTGCCGGGCGGCGCAAACTCCCTGCTGAGGTTCGCTGACCACCCGCACGCCGTAGCGCGCGGCGACGTCCGCCGTGCTGTCTGTGCTGTTGTTGTCTACGACGATGATCTCGTACGTCCCGTCGTAGTCCTGGTGCTGCAACGAGTCCAGAGCGCGGCCGAGATAGGCCGCTTCGTTGTAGGCAGGGACGACGACCGAGAACCGTACCTGGTCCCGCGGCTGCTCCAATCCCACTCCCACTCCTTCACCCTTCACCGCCGCCCTTGCGGTGGCGAGTCAACCCTGAGGTGCGAAGCCAGCACACCACTCTAGGGGAAGCGACTCCTTGCCGCCGAAGGTCTGATGAGAACGGTGGAGATCTTCATTCCGCGATCGCAAATGATCATGATCATGGTCGACGAGGTCAGGCTAATTACACGACACTAGATCCAGCTCTTGAACCACATCCGCGACAGCCACTTCGGATAGGGCAAGAGCTCATCGGTGAGGATCGGATAGACATAGGCGAAGTTGGCGGCGACGAGGGCCACGAACGCCCCGATGACGATCGCCGCCACCATCCGTCGATCGCCGGCACGCGCCTCTCCGAGGAGCCACCCGGCGCACAGCGCCACGGCCATGACCGAGAACGGAATGATCGCAATCGCGTAGAAGTAGAACAGCGGGCGTGAGTCGAAGGCAAACCACGGCAGCCAGCTGCTCAGCACGCCGACGACGGGAATGCCGAAGCGCCAGTCGCGACCTCCCATCCACAAGATGGCAGCTGCGACAAGGGCAAAGATCGCAACCCACCACAGCGCCGGTGTTCCGACACCGCTGATCACTCGAATGCAGTTGTCGGGTCCGAGGCATCCGTCGGTTCCTGGCTTGATGCCGTTGACGGCGTCGATCCCGATCGGGCGAGCCACGATCAGCCAGCCAGCGGGATGGGCTCGGTAGGTGTGCTGAGCTTGGTTGATGAAGTCGCCGGTGTGGAAGTTCCAGATGTCGTACTGGTAGTGCAACAAGGACGCGAGCGGCTTGCCGAGTAGCCGAACTGTGGCGTCTTGGGGATGTTCGGCGCCCCAGGAGCGGTCGTAGCCTCCGGTGGTCGTCAGCCAGCGGGTCCAGGTGCCGACGTACACCACCAAGCTGAGCACGACCAGGGAGAAGAATGCGGGGATGCCGTCCCGCAGGATCGCGAGCTTGGCGCGGGATCCTGCGCCGGCCAGTCGTCGGGCTCCGACGTCCCAGGCCAAACAGAGCAGTGCGAACGCGGCAAGCGGATACAGCGCGTTCCATTTCGTTCCGAGCGCGAGCCCAAAGCAGAGTCCGGCTGCGAGACGCCAGGGACGCAGCACCAGAGCCGGGCCGAACCGGCCACCGAGATCGGGGATCTCGCGCTGTTCGAGATAGCGGGCCAGGCGGTTTCGGAACCACTCACGATCGGCAACGAGGCAGGCCACGGCGGCTACCACGAAGAACGCCATGAAGACATCGAGCAGCGCAGTGCGCGACATCACGAATTCGAGCCCGTCGAAGGTGAGCAGGATGCCGGCGAGCCCACCGATCAAGGTCGACTTGGAAACCCGGCGGACCAGCCTGATGGTGATCATGATCAGGAGAGTCCCGAAGATCAAGGAGGCAAACCGCCAGCCGAAGGAGTTCATGCCGAAGAGCTGCTCGCCGCCGGCGATCAACCACTTGCCGAGCGGCGGGTGCACCACGAAGGCCGCGGTGTCCTTCATGACGTCGACGTTGCCGGCGATGATCTTGGAATTGGCGTCGCTCGGCCAGTCCCGTTCGTAGCCGAATTTCAGCAGCGAGTAGGCGTCCTTGGCGTAGTAGGTCTCATCGAAAACGAGCTTGTTGGGATAGCCGAGGTTGACGAATCGGATGACAAACGCGACAGCACCGATGATCAGCGTGACGATCCAGCCGTTGATGCGGTCGGTCGGCATAGCGACTCGCAGGCGCTCGATCGTGCTCGGCGGCGTAGGCGGCCAGTCAGGTAGCGGGCGCGGCGGCGTCGTGCCTTGAGCAGCGGAGTTGGCTGAAACGACCAATCCCGTTGCCGGCTCGAGGACTTGGCGCGTCACGCGCCCATCGTAGGTGGGGCGTGCCGGTGCAGTGCGATCGGTGCCCAGCCTCACCAACTTCCCGCGCATCGGTGCGAAGCCTATGTTTACGTAGGAATCCGACGGCGCGTAGTGGATGAAGGCGTGAGGTGACAGAGGACGTGAGCTCGGCAGGAGTCGTGGTGCTCGCGGCGACGCCTATCGGTGATGTAGCCGATGCTTCGCCGCGACTCGTCGCCGAACTCACCAATGCGGACGTGATCGCGGCTGAGGACACGCGTAGGTTGCGGCGGCTGCTCGACCGGCTGGGAGTCCAGACGAGCGCTCGAATCATGTCCTATTTCGAGGGAAACGAGGCGCGGCGCACCGAGGAGCTGGTAGGGGTACTCGAGGCGGGAGCTCGAGTCGTCGTCGTCAGTGACGCCGGCATGCCGTCGATATCGGATCCGGGGTATCGCCTCGTCGCGGCAGCGGTGGCGCGCGGCTTCCAGGTCACGGCTGTGCCCGGACCCTCTGCAGTGCTTGCGGCATTGGCTGTCTCCGGCCTCCCAGTCGATCGGTTCTGCTTCGAAGGCTTCCTGCCGCGCAAGGCCTCCGAGCGGATGCGGCGACTGCATGAGTTGGCAACCGAGCCGCGCACCGTGGTGTTCTTCGAGGCTCCCCACCGAACGGCCGACACTCTGTCCGCTATGGCGGTGACCTTCGGAGTCGATCGTCCAGCGGCCGTCTGCCGCGAGCTCACCAAGACGTACGAAGAGATCCGTCGGGGACGCTGCAAGATCTCGCGGATTGGGCGGCCTCCTCGAGATCCGAGGCGAGGTGACCCTGGTTGTGGGCGGCCTGACGGAGCGCTCGGCCGATCTTGCAGGGGCGGCAGAGGAGGCGATCAGCCTAGCCACCAGCGGGATGAGGCTGCGGGAGGCAGCCGCAGAGGCCGCACACCGGCAAGGTGTATCGAAGAACGCGGTCTATGACCTCGCGCTGAAGATGAATCAATCGCGGCGCGGATTGAGGCGCTCAGAGGCGCAGAAATGCCCCACTCGGTGATGCAAAGTCCTAGGGAATGCAGAGAGTTAACGTTGGAACTACCTGCCGTGCCTGATCCACTTCCGGCGCCGGTGGTGGATTCACACTGTCATCTCGACTCCACACAGGCCAATTCGGGCCTCGATCCCGACGAGGCGATCCGGCTAGCGGCCGACGTGGGCGTCACCAGAATCGTGCAGATCGGGTGTGATCCAGACGGCTGCCGCTGGGCAGTGCAGGCTGCGGAGCGGTGGCCGTCAGTGATCGCGGGTGTTGCGATCCATCCCAATGACGCGGCGCGAATGGCCACGGAGCTGCCGCCTGGCCTGGAGCTCGTAGAGGCGCTTGCGCAGCATCCGCGGGTCAGAGCGGTGGGGGAGACCGGACTGGACTACTTCCGGACCCGCGATGCGGCCGGTCAAGCGGTCCAGCGGGAGGCGTTTGCGGCTCACATCGCCATGGCCAATGCCCACGACAAGACCCTTGTCGTACATGATCGCGACGCCCACGACGACATTCTGGATGTGATCGACTCCGAGGGTCCGCCGCGCGCGGATCGTGATGCACTGCTTCTCCGGGGATGATCATTTCGCCCGGGCTTGCCTGGACCGAGGCGCTTATCTCTCCTTCGCCGGCACGTCACGTTCAAGAACAATGATCAGCTGCGCGACGCGCTGAGGCTCGCCCCTCTTGATCGAGTGCTCGTCGAGACCGATGCGCCCTATCTGACGCCAATGCCCTTACGAGGCAAGCCGAACGCGTCCTACCTGATCCCGCACACTGCGCGCTTCATCGCCGTCACCCTCGGGATCGACTTGGAGCGTACCTGCCAGGCCCTCAACGACAATGCCGATGCCGCCTTCGGCGGAAGCTGGTAGCCCATGGAGTTCGGCCGCGTGCTGCGCAAGCGTCGGATGATTCGCGCGTACGACGAAGCGCGGCCCGTGCCGTCCGATGCGCTCGAGGCCGTTCTTGCGGCAGCGCTTCGGGCACCTTCGGCCGGCTTCACCCAGGGCATCTCCTTCCTCGTGCTGAGCTCAGCGACGGAGCGTGAAACGTTCTGGCGTGCGACCGCTGAGGCGGACAGCGCCTGGCTGCGCGGAATGCGGTCAGCACCGACTCTCGTCCTCGTCTGGACCAGCGAGGACACCTATCTCGACCGATACGCCGAACCCGACAAGGGCTGGACAGATCGAGATCCGGCTCGATGGTCGGCGCCCTACTGGTACGTGGATGCCGGAATGGCGAGCATGGCCGCACTGCTGGCCGCGGTCGACCAAGGACTCGGCGCCTGTTTCTTCGGCATCCCAGTTCCGAATTCCCGCCGTACGCGAAGCCTTCGGCGTGCCACCGGACCAGCTGAGCGTGGGCGTCATCAGTCTCGGGTACGCGGAATCGGCGCCGGCAATCGGCTCGCCGACGCGACGCCCGCGGAAGCCAATCTCTGAGCTCATTCATCGCGGTAACTGGTAGCTGGCGCTCGCGTCGCGGCCGGATTTTGGCGCATCGCCGGCGGGCTCCGTTATAATTTCGTAATCCAGCTCGGGCCGAAAGCCGAGCTGCAAGACATTGAGGTCCAGATCACGACCGGACCGACTCGGGGGAATGCTGTGCGCAAGATCATCCCGGTGGTTGCTGCTGGAGCAACGGCACTCGTGCTCGCTGGAACCACCTTCGGCTATGCCAGTCTCAACAAAGCCGTGACGCTCTCCGTTGACGGGCAAACGACGCAGGTCCAGACCAGCGCCGGCACCGTGGGCGCACTGCTGCGTAGCAGAGGAATCGCAGTCAACGACCACGACGTCGTCGCGCCTAGCGCGGATAGCAAAGTCGAGGAGGGCGGTCGGATTGCGGTCAAGTTCGGCCGCCAGGTCACCTTCACCGTTGACGGCGCGGCGCAGACCATCTGGACCACGGCGACAACGGTCGACGACGCGCTCAATGCGCTCGAGATCGACCTCTCGGGTGCGGAGCTGTCCGCCAGTCGCAGCTCGAGCATTGGACGGCAGGGACTGACTATTGTCGTTGCCACGCAGAAGACGATCATCATCATCGATGCCGGCAAGAAGCGAAAGATCACCACGACGGGACAGACGTTGGGCGACGCGCTCACCGCGGCCAGGATCACGGTAGATCATGACGACAAGTTGAGCGCAAGCCCGAATGCACGCCTGCTCGACGGCTCGAAATTCACCTTCACCCGGGTAGACGTCAACTCCAAGACCAAGAAGTTCAAGATCGGCTTCGACACAGTGCGCAAGAAGTCAAGCAAGCTGAACAAGGGCGTCACCGAGGTAGACACCCCGGGGGTCCGAGGTATCCGTGCGGTGACATACGAGCTCGTTCGGCACAACGGGAAGATCGTCAAGCGCACCAAGATTAAATCCAAGTTGATCACCAAGCCGGTCGACGAAGTCATCCTGGTCGGCACGAAGACGACGACGAAGCAAGAGCTCTGGCTCGAGCTCGAGCACACCGTCAGGCAGTGTCTGGGACAAGCTCGCCAAGTGTGAGTCCGGCGGCAACTGGTCGATCAACACCGGCAACGGCTTCTACGGCGGCCTGCAGTTCAGCCTCGGCACCTGGCGCGCGTACGGCGGCACGGGCATGCCGCACCAGGCCAGCCGGGAGCAGCAGATCGCGATTGCCAAGAAGCTTCAGGCGGACGCAGGCTGGGGTGCCTGGCCGGCGTGCTCCAGCGAAGCTGGGGTTGCGCTAACGCGTGGCCGGCGGGCTGCTCGATCCCACGGCGATCCGTGAGCTGGCGAGCCAGTTGGGCCTGCGGCCGACCAAGCAGCTGGGCCAGAACTTCGTCACCGACGCGAACACCGTACGGAGAATCGTCGCAGCAGTCCGGTGTCACCGAGGATGACATCGTCCTCGAGGTCGGGCCAGGGCTAGGGTCACTGACCCTCGGCCTCCTCCAAGCGGTCCGCCGCGTGATCGCGATTGAGATCGATGAGCTGCTCGCAGCCCAGCTGCCTCATACGGTCGCTGCACGATTGCCGGAGCGGGCTCGGCGCTCACCGTGATCAACGCCGACGCGCTCCGAGTCGACGCGCTGCCCGAACCGCCGACTGCCGTAGTTGCAAATCTGCCCTACAACGTCGCCGTGCCGGTGCTGTTGCATCTGCTGGCGACGTTCAATAGCTGGAACCGAGGTCTGGTGATGGTGCAGGCTGAGGTGGCCGATCGATTGGCCGCCACCCCGGGCTCAAAGACCTACGGCGTTCCGTCGGCCAAGCTCGCCTGGTACGCCGCTGCCCGGCGGGCCGGCACGGTATCGCCGACGGTCTTCTGGCCAGTGCCGAACGTCGAATCTGGGTTGGTCGCCATTGAACGCCGGGCGCAGCCAGAGACCACGGCGACCCGGGAGCAGGTGTTCGCTGTTGTCGACGCCGCATTCGGCCAGCGCCGCAAGATGCTGCGGTCCGCCCTCGCCGGGCTGGCGGGATCCTCGGCCGAGGCGAGTGCCGCCGTGGAGGCAGCGGGGCTGGATCCGCAGGCCCGTGGTGAGGTGCTCGACGTGACCGCCTTCGCCAGGATCGCCGAGCAGATCTTCCGGCGCGTAGATAACCTACTAATCTTCAACAACGCCGCCCGAGTACCTCCGGTGTCCGCGTACGGGTGCCGGCCAAGATCAACCTGGCCCTCTGCGTGGGGGCGCCGCGCACCGACGGTTCCTCCCCCTGGCCACCGTCTACCAGGCGGTGTCGCTGTTCGACGAGGTGCACGCGGCCTGGGGCGACCCGGGCGAGTTCGAGCGTCACCGTCACCGGCGAGGGTGCGGCCAGGTACCGACCGACGACCGCAACCTGGCCGTCCAAGCGGCCAGGCTGTTGGCCGCCCGGTACGGCGAGGGGCAGCCACTCGGGGCGTTGGCGATCCACAAGGCCATTCCGGTCGCGGGCGGGCTGGCCGGCGGCTCCTCCAACGGAGCCGCGGCGCTGCTCGCCTGTGCGGATCTCGTGGGCTCTGGATGTCTCGCTGGGACCAGATGGCTGGCGGCCGAGCTCGGCAGCGACGTGCCCTTCGCGCTGCTGGGCGGCACTGCCCTGGGGAGCGGCCGGGGCGAGGATGTGGCGCCGGTGCTGGGCCGAGGCACCTACCACTGGGTGCTGGCCTTCGGCCCACGGTCTGTCGACGGCCGCGGTCTATCGGCGCTTCGACGAGCTGAGCCCGCGACGCGGCGCCGCCGGAGGTGCCCGCCGAGCTGATGACTGCGCTACGCAGCGGCGATCGCGGCTGCTTGCGGGCGCTGAGCAATGATCTCGAGCCGGCTGCGCTGGACCTGCAGCCCCGGCTGCGGCCGTGCTGCAGACCGGTCTCGAGTACGGCGCGCTGGGCGCCCTGGTGTCGGGATCGGGTCCGACGTGTGCGTTCTTGGTGGAGGGAGTCCGCTGCCGTCGACCTCTGTGTATCGCTCAGTGCCGAAGGGCTGTGCCGGGCCGTCCGGCGGGCGACCGGCCCCGTCCCCGGTGCCCGGGTCATCTGATGAGCCGAGCCTCGACGCCCTCAGCGGTCGACGCCGTACGGGGCCAGCAGCAGCCGCAGGCTGCGGTGAGTTGATCAGCTCGGTGACGTCCAGAGCGGCCAGGATCCGCCGCTCGGCCGCCATCAGCTCGGCGAAGGCGGTATCAACCGCGTCCTTGCCCGGCCTCGGTCAGCTGCACCAGGACACCACGCCGGTCGTCGGGGTGATCCGCCTGACCAGCCCGCGGGCGGCGAGCCGGTCCACCCGATTGGTCATCGTTCCGGAGGTGACCATAGTTTCCTTCAGCAGCTGACCGGGCGAGAGCGGTACGGCGGGCCCGCGCGGCGTAGCGCCGCCAGCACGTCAAACTCCCAGGACTCCAGATCGTGGGCGCTGAACGCGTTCGCCGACCCTGTCCAGGTGCCGGGCCAGCCGGCTGATCCGAGAAAGCACCTCCATGGGGGCAACTCCAGGTCGGGACGCTCCCGACGCCAAGCCTCCACGATGGTGTCGACCTCGTCCCGGGTCGGCTGGCCGTCACACCCGGAGTCTAGATGCGAGCTCTTGGCGTGGGGACGCAATCCGCAGTCTCGAGGTCGGCTGATGGACGCCGGGCAGTGGCCGATTCTCAGCCGGGGCGGTGGCCGGATGCCTCGGGACCCCCGCGGTCGTGCACCTTTGCTGGCCGGAGCCCAGGTCGTTTCGCGGCATGGTCTCGCCAGCACGATGCCGACGCAAAGCAGTGCCGGTATCGCCATGGCGTGCTGGATGCCCAGGCGGTTC
Organism: uncultured Actinomycetota bacterium; assembly: GCA_963712625.1. GTDB lineage: Bacteria > Actinomycetota > Actinomycetes > Propionibacteriales > Propionibacteriaceae > Microlunatus. The sequence goes on along the minus strand of CAVQIU010000002.1, from coordinate 1,490 downwards.
ACCAGGAAACCGACGACCGCCGGACCGATGAAGAACGCCGCGTACCCGAAGGTGACCACGACTGCGAACACCCGCCCACCGCCGATGTGGCCGGCCACGCGTAAACCTTGGCGCGATCATGCCCGACCCCGAAGCCGACCAGCGCCCAGCCAAGCACCAGGATCGGCAGGCTACTTACGAGCGTCACCGTGAGATAACCCAGAGCCGCGAATAGGCCGCCGAAGCGCACCACCGCACGCCGGCCGAATCGGGCAACCAGTCGGTCGCCCAGTAATCGGATCACCACCATGAACGCACTGACGGCGATCAGACCCAGCGCGCCGGTGGTCGGGTCCACGCCCGCGACATCGGTGACATGGAGCGACGACCAGTCCATGGCCGTGCCCTCCGATAGGCCGAAGGCGAGGGCCATGACACCCAGCACCCAGGCTGCCTTGGGAATTCGAGTTTTCACACCGTCGACCGTGTGGCGCACGACCGCCGCCTCGGGCGTGATCTTGAGCAGCACGCCAAGGGCAACAAGGGCCAACGCCGCTATCGAGATGGCCAGCGGCGTGACGATCTCGCCACCTTTGAGCCCGAACACCGTGGCAAGCAGCAGAATCGCTCCGGCGCCGATGAAATTGCCGATTGACCAGAAGGCGTGGAAGGAGCTCATGATCGGCCGTTGCCGCGCTGCCTCGACCTGGACACCGAGGGCGTTCATCGCCACGTCCATGGCCCCATTGCCCAGCCCGATCACATGCCGCCGATGATCGCAATCGGATAGGCGGGAGCGAGTCCGACGTGATCATGCCAGCGATCAAGAGCGGCACAGCAGCCAGGCTGACCTCACGGGCACCGATCGCGTCCGCTACTCGGCCGCCGATCTGCATCGAAAGAATCGCCGCGGCACCGCCGCAGAAGAGCATGAGCGCAATCTGCGTGGCGTCCAAGCCGAGCTTGTCTCGAAGGGAGGGAAGCGAGCCGCCGAACCCGCCTATCACCGCGCCATTGACGACGAACATCAGCGTCACAGCGATCGCGGCGACTCGGGTCGAGAGCTGGTTGACGACAGGTGCAGAGGTAGTCATCCGGAGTTTCTGTATCGATTTAGTAATGGAGGTCCACTTTACGCAAAATTGCCTCGGATCGCAAAAAAGGTGCGCCTTGGCCCGCCTGCACCTTCCCCCAGCCACCGGATGTGTGGTCCCGAGCCCTGCGACAGACCCAGCACCGCTGTCTGCCGAACGGGCTGGTCTCGAATCGACGAAGCACCGACGCGCTCAGCCCGCATGTTCCATAACCAGACATGCAGCCAGGCGAGCCGATGCGTACGCTTGGCCTGTCCAACCCAAGGGGCCGATCCAGGGGGCCGATCCAAGGGTTGGTCAAGTGTGGCCGAAAGCTGATCTCGATTCGACACCGGGGCACGCAAACAAGCTGCCGGATGGGAGGATTGGCCGGGCCCCCATTCCCCGGTTGGTCTGTCGGCAGGGCCCGCCTGACTT
>CAVQIU010000001.1:0-68788 GCA_963712625.1 uncultured Actinomycetota bacterium | reverse complement strand
CTCCTGCAGGGCGAACTGCCGTCCGATGCACGCCCGTTGCCCCGTGCCGAACGGCTTGTACGCGTTCGGAAGTCGCTCGGTACAGCTTCGGCCTGGTGTGGTCGGGATTGAACTCCTCCGCGTCCTCCCCCCAGATCGATTTCACGATGCAACATCGGAGACAGGATCATCATCCCCAGGTCCTTCGGGATCGCGTAGCGCCCGCCACCGATCACAGTGTCCTCCTTCGCGTGACGCCTGAATCCCGCCGCCGTCGGCCACAGCCGCAGCGCCTGATCGAGGTCCGGCGTACGTAAGTCTGCTCGACGCAGCTGATCAACTCGCTTACAAAATCCGCCGAGCACGCGATCAACTTCCTCGCGCGCTCGGTCGAGGTATTCCGATGCTCGAACAGGAACTAGATGGCGAACGACAACAGTCCACTGGTCGTCTCGTGCCGGCGACCAAGAACGTGATCCGGGCGCGGATGTTCTCGATCCGGCAGGGTCAGTCCTGTCTGTTTGTCGACTCCATGTCATCCCGCCGAAGGTCCGTGTTGTCCGCGGCATCACCCATCGCTCGGCGCTTGCGGATGAGATCATCCACCAAGCTGGCCATGAAGGCTTGGTCCTCTTCAAACTGGCGCTGCGCAGTGATCTTGAGCCGGGTCTGGATCGACAACTGCCTGAGCCGCGCCTGCGACTCGTCGAGCACTCGGATCATCGCCTGCACGAATGGGTGCGGCGTATCGCGATAGAACGAATTGAACCGGTAGCCGAAACCGCACAGTGCGATCGTGTCGAGAGTCAACCGTGTCATGTCGGCCGGGACATCGATCTCCTCGCCAGGATTGAGCCGATCCCACTTGTCCATCAGCTGATCCGCGATGTCGATCATGGCCGGCATGTAGTCCCGCATCGCCTGCATGCTGAAAGGCGCCATCAAGATCCGTGCGCTCGGGCCCACATCGGGTCATCGGTGTGGGCCGTGAACAGGCCAGCATCAACTGGGCCCTCGGCCAAGATCGACAGGCCTGCGGTGATGAACTTCTCGAAGCGAGCGTCGTCGCAGATCTCCGAAACCAGGTCGATGCCGGACACGACTACCGAGATGCCACCAGGCGTGGTCAGTTTGAAGATCGGCCCGTACTCGCGAGCAAGAGACATCAGGCTATCGATCGGCTGCGTCAGATCGATGGCCCGAACGTTGCCGAGGAACGGCAGTCCAGGGGGACCGGGGAAGTCCTCAGGTGCCAGTGGTTCGCTCATCGTGATCTCTCCTGGATCGTGGAAGCTGCAAGGGTGCCAACGCGTGAGCCAGGCTGGTTGTGGTGAGCAAATACGTGCAAGCGGTTTGGTCCACATAACAAGAACGACGCCCATCCGGCGCCATCAGGGTTTGCGTGATCTCGGCCGAATGGGCAGCCAGCATTACAAAAACACGCTCAAAGACGCCGCCAAATTCGGGTATGACCTTTAACCTGATCCGACACCGGCCCAACGCCGGAACTCACGAGCTAATATTACGGATTCGTACGCCGCAAAGGAATGCATCTTTGTGCTCAATGAAGCCAGATAAAGAAAATCTGAGCACCTGGCGTAGGTCTGCAAAAGTTCCGATTTGGTATTTGAGTCCCACCGCGGCCTAGCGATGCAGGTCTTGCACGGCGCGCATCTGATCGGTGAGCGAGTCCATGACGCGCTGAGCTGTCAGTGGCAGGTAGGTACCGAGAACCGGCTCGTATCGGAACTGCCAGCTAATGGTGTTCTCGAAGGGGAGTACGTTGACGGCCAGCTTGGTGCCGTCGTTGGTGGTCAGCACATAGGCGATCTGCGGTGGCGGCACTCGCGTCCGAGGTCGAGCGGTGTGACGGTGAGCATTCCTCGGCTCGCGGGGCGCGCATGTACTTCCACCGGAACATCTCGGCAATTGTCGAGTACGGCGGTGAGCCGTTGATACTCACGATCAGCGCTGGCCACATCAGCGAACCGATAGGTGAAGAGTGATACCGCCGAGCGGTTGAGCTCCCAGAACGTTCCGACTCCGTCGAGCGCCTCTCGCGGGGGCCGGTTCAACACGGTTGCTTCGAACAACGGCTGACATGCTGAGGGGAGGATGTACCCATCTTCTTCACTCATTGAATGCGGGTCGATCACCGATTGGTCATTGGTGCCATCGGAACGCACCATGCCTGCGTAGACGCCCTGCACGTCGGAAAGAGTGAACAGCGGCGCCGGAGTTCGGCCAGAATCGCCAGAGCAGGAGTCCACCCAGAAGCGTCACGGCTAACGCGACCAGGATGAATTTGCCTCGTCGCGACAGTCGGTCCGCTTCGCCAGGCCCAACAGTCAATTCCTCAGGTTCGGACTGCGGCGACGTGGCCGTCACAGACTTGATCGTAGTCAATGTGGCGTCAGGGCACTATCTGATTTCATCTCGACCGGTCCGTTGGCCCTACCGCCGGCCAAGATCAAATCATTTCTGAGAATCTCCTGCTCGTGCAACAAGTTGCGTTGGTCGGAGGCCATATCTAGGCCATGGCCCGATGCTCTTTACTCGGGCCGTTTGAGTGCCACGATCAACACAACAATCTGGATACGCGCAAGTGCTCGCTTGATTCTGGGCACTCGAGGTGATGGGTTTGGGTCTGAGTTCTTGCTGAGAGCGAGGCGAGGCAGTGAGGCAGGTCGCCGCTAGGGCGAAGGGTCGCCCCGCCGCGCTGCCCGACGGATTGACATCGCTCAACAGTTACCTCATGGCCAGAGCTGAGATGCTTGCTGGCCCCGTCACCATGCGCCACGCGCTCTCTTCCGCCCGATACCAAGCCACCGAAATAGGTCAGCCCTGGAGCGGCGACTCCTGGTTCCACTCATTCAAGGAAGGCAAGAATGAACGACATTCACGATCAGATCGAGCCGTCAAGTCCGATGGCTGGCCCCGGCACTGGCGGGAGGACCTCCTGGACCCCCAGCCGGCGACACTTCCTCACTATCACCGGCCTCGCCCTAGGCGGTGCCGCTCTGGGTCTCGGAGTTTCGGCGTGCGGCACAGCACAGACCGGTAGCAGCACCGGGCAGAAGGGACGTGCCGGTGCGGCAGGAGAGACCCTGTTCGTCGCCGGCTTCCAGTGGGGCCCGCCGAAGAGCTTCAACCCGCTCGCAGCTTCGCCCGACTGGCCCACATGCCCTCACGCACCCCAGTTCATCTACGAGAGCTTGCTGCGATTCAACCTTCTCGACGGCTCGCTCGTACCTGGTCTCGCCAAGGAGCTTCAGCAGACGGATGATCACACATTCACGCTGCCGCTACAGGATGGCACCAAGTGGTCCGACGGCATCCGAGCTCACTGCCGAGGACGTGGTCTTCACCTTTGAGCTCGGCAAGACTGCGTCAGTGAACTACTCGACGGTCTGGCAGTACCTCGATTCGGTCAAGGCCAGCGATCCTCGCACAGTCGCGTTCACGGTGAAGTCCAAGCCGTACAACCCGATCATCGTGAAGAACTACATCGCAAGCACCCGGATCGTGCCCAAGGCCGTATTCGGCAGCATCGCCCCGGACAAGATCCCGTCCGACACCAACCTCAAGCCGATCGGCTCCGGCCCCTTCCTGCTGGATAAGTACGACCAGACCCAGGTCAACCTCAAGCGCAACGACAACTACTGGGGCAAGACCGCTTCGGGACCCCGCCGATGACCACCATCAACCACCCGATCTTCAAGAGCAACAATGACGGCGACCTCAAGCTGGAGAGCGGCGAGATCGACGCCAGCCAGCAGTTCACCGCCCAGATCTGGAAGATGTGGGAGGCCGGCAAGCCGGTCGGCACCTGGATGAAGAAGAAGCCGTACTACGTTCCGGCCAAATCCCGCTGCTGATCTTCAACCTAAACAAGCCGGGTCTGGACGACCCGAAGGTCCGGCTAGCCATCGCGTACGGCATCGACTACCCGAATATCGCCACGACCGCCATGTCGGACTACTCCGAGCCCGCCAATGCCAGCCTGATCGTGCCGACCGGATATGAGTCCAAGTTCTACGACGCTGCCGCGGTGCAGTCGGAGGGCTGGACCTTCGACAAGGACAAGGCGATCGAGATCTTGGAGGGCGACCTGAAGGCCAAGAAGGGCTCCGACGGCATCTACGTGCTGCCGGACGGCACCAAGCTCGGCGGCTGGAAGCTGATCACCCCGACGGGCTGGACCGACTGGAACACCGCGTGCGAGATCGTCGCAAAGTCGGCCAAGGAGATCGGGATCGGCATCACCACGGAGTTCCCGCAGTTCCCGACGATGTTCGCCAAGCTCCAGAACGGCGACTTCGACACCGCGATGTACTCCTACACCGGCGTCAATCCGGCCAGCCCGTGGATCCGCTTCCGCGACGCGCTGGATGACCGAGGTGTGCCGGCAATGGGCAAGACGGCGTTCTGGAACTACAACCGGTTCAAGAACGCCGATGTCGCGGCGCATGTGGACGCCGCGGCAGCTGCCAAGTCCGACGCCGAGGCCAAGGCGGCGTACTCCGCTCTCGACAAGATCTATCGCGAAAACATTCCCGTGGTGCCCCTGATGTACCGTCCGCTCGACTTCTACGAGTTCAATGCGAACAACTGGGAGAACTTCCCGACCGAAGAGAACCCGTACGCTCCTCCCATGTGGCAGGGTGCCGGCATCCAGTGGCTGTTCAAGATCAAGAAGGTTGGAACCTGATACACAACACCTGACCCAAGGAGCGAAGGCGGCAACCATGGCGTTAGCGAAATATATCGGTCGGAAAGTGGCCTGGACCCTTGTGGTCTTCATCGTGGCTCTGCTGCTGAACTTCCTCCTGCCTCGCCTCATCCCGGGCAATCCGGTCGACGTCATCGTCGGCCAGGTTGGCCAGGGTGGGGGCACCGGGGGCGAACAGCTGGAGCAGATCCACCAGCACTACATGCAAGAGTTCGGCCTCGACAAGCCGTTATGGCAGCAATTCTTCATCTATGTCGGCAAGGTGTTCCAGGGCAACCTCGGCACCTCGTTTGCGCAGTACCCAGCCTCGGTCAACACCCTGATCGCGCAGGCCCTGCCATGGAGTATCGCGATCCAGCTACCAGCCATCATCATCGGCTGGATCGTCGGCAACCTGCTCGGAGCAGTGGCCGCGTTCAAGGGCGGCTGGCTGGACCGGGGCGCCTTCATCGGGTCGCTGTTCCTCTCCAGCGTCCCGCCGTTTGCGCTGGCCATCATTCTGCTGTTCCTGGTCGCGGTGAAAGGGGGCATCCTGCCGGTCGGCGGAGCGTACTCCTTCGGTTTGACGCCGGAGTTCTCCTTGGCATTCTTCGGAGATGCCATAACGTATTTCTGGTTACCCTTCTGGTCGCTGGTTCTGGTGTTCATCGGCGGCCAAGCGGTGGGCATGCGATCCATGGCCATCTACGAGCTCGGATCGGACTATGTGAACTACAACCGTGGCCTGGGCGTCAAGGAGGGCCACACGGTCCGCTACATCTTCCGCAATGCCATGCTGCCGCAGTTCACGGGCCTGGCGCTGTCCATCGCCGCCATCATCACGGGCGGCCTGATCACCGAGCTGGTGTTTTCCTACCCCGGCCTCGGCACCTTGTTGTTCAGCGCCATCGGCCAGAACGACTACCCGGTGATTTCGGCGATCACTTTGTTGATCACGATCGCCGTGCTCTTTGCCAACCTCGCCGCTGACATCCTCACCGGCTTCATCGATCCCCGGATCCGGGCAGTTCAGAGCGGAGAGCGCTGATGAGTCTACGTGGTTTGAGTCCTCGATTTTGGGTGGCCGTCTCGCTGGTCGCCTTCGTAATCCTGGTCGCGTTGATCGGACCACTGATCGTCTCGACCAGCCCGGATGCCACCGTCGGCGGGCTGTACGACAAACCGCGGTGCTGCGGCGCGCTCATCCTCGGCGCAGACAACGAGGGCCAGAGCGTGATTTCCAATCTGGTCTACGGCACCCGGACCTCACTGATCGTCGGACTGATCGCGGGACTCATTGGAACCGCCATCGGTCTCGTCGTCGGTCTCGTCGCCGGCTACCGCGGCGGCTGGGTAGACGATGTGCTGAGCGCCATTGTGAACGTCGGCCTCGCCATCCCAGTGATCGTGTTGGTGATCTTGGTCTCTGTGTCGCTGCCGCAACGCAACCTCTATACCTTGGCTCTGGTGATTGGGTTTTTCGGCTGGTTCTGGGTGGCTCGGGCAGTACGCGCCCAAGCCAGCAGCATCAGAACCCGTGAGCACATCGATGTCGCCAAGCTCTCCGGTGCCGGGTTCTGGTCGATCTTGCGCCGCGACGTCTTGCCTTACCTGCTCTCGTATGTCGTCATGGCCTGCATCCTGCAGATCTCCGGCGCCATCCTGTTCGAGTCCACCCTCAGCATGCTTGGCCTGGGCGCCTCGAACACGACTAGCCTGGGCACGATGCTCTACTGGGCCATCCAGTGGGGCTCGGTGCGGACCGGAGCGTGGTGGGCGTTCGTTCCGCCGACGCTCATGCTGACATTGATCGTTTTCTCGCTGCTACTCCTGCAGTCAAGTCTCAATGAGGTATTCAATCCGCGGCTGCGTCGAGGTCGGGCCGCGCGCAAGAGGGCTAAGGACGAGGGCGAAGAGCTCGAGGAAGTGACGGTCGAGGGCGAGGATGCCGGTCCGGTTGGGAGCGGTGGCTTCTTGGAGACGCCGGTTTCGGCAGGACGTGGGGAGTCGCGCTGATGGGCACCCTGGTCAACGCTCGAGAACATCCGTGGAGTTTATTACACCGCCGGCAAGGATGTGGTCGCTGTCGACGATGTGTCGATACAGATCGAGGAGGGCGAGGTTCTCGGGCTGGCAGGCGAATCCGGCAGCGGAAAGACCACGCTCGGCTCGATCATCTCCCTGATCGCTCGGCCGCCGCTGCATGTGGAGCATGGCACGCTGGAGATCGACGGCCAGGTCCAAGAGCTCGGTGGTCATGCCAAGATTCCGCGTACCTGGCGTGGGGCCGTGGTTTCGATGCTGCCGCAGGGCGCAATGAACTCGGTCAGCCCAACCAAACGGATCCGGTCACCTTGTCTACGACGTGATGCGGTCGCACGACAGCAAGATCTCCAAAGATGAGGCGCTCGACCGCGCGCGAGAACGCATCACGACATTGGGTCTTCCCGCGCGGGTCCTGGACGCGTACCCCACCAGCTGTCCGGCGGCATGAAGCAGCGCACCGTCACGATCATCAGTACCTTGCTCAATCCTCGGCTGCTGGTTGCCGATGAGCCAACCTCCGCGCTCGATGTGACCTCGCAGAAGATCTTGATCGAGATGCTGCTGGAGATGCTGGAGAAGAGGATCATGTCGGGAGTCATCTTCGTGACCCACGACCTACCGGTGCTGCGCACCGCCGCGAACAGGATTGCGGTGATGTACCAGGGCAAGATCGTCGAGCTGGGGCCCACCGCGATCCTGGTCGACGATCCCGAGCACCCGTATACGCAGGCTCTGATGAGTTCGGTGCTGGCGCCGGAACCGGCGTACGCCAATACCAGAATCGAGGGAATGAGCACTTTCGACCGCTCCCTCTTCGACGCACCGGCGGTGATTCACTGATGGCTGAGGAGATCTACAGGGCAGAGCACATCGTCAAGACGTTCGGTCACGGCAAGCACCAGGTCCAGGCGGTGAAGGATGTCTCCTTCGGCCTCGAGCAGGGACAGGTCACCTGCATCGTGGGCGAGAGCGGCTCGGGTAAATCGACAGTCGCGCGAATGGTTCTCGGCCTGATGCCCATCACCTCCGGCAAGCTGATCTTTCAGGGCAAGGACGTCACGAATCTCAAGGGACGGGCTCGGACCGAGTACTGGCGCGACGTGCAGGCGGTATTCCAGGATCCGTTCTCCGCGTTCAACCAGTTCTTCACCGTGGGCAAGCTCCTCGACCGCTCGATGTTGATGGTCGGCAAGAAGGTGGGCCAGGAGCGCCTGGAGGAGTCCCTGGGCTACGTCGGCATGGACCTCAGCGTGTTGGAACGCTATCCGCACCAACTCTCTGGCGGTCAGCGGCAGCGGGTCATGATCGCGCGGGCGCTCATGATGCGACCCGAGCTGCTGGTTGCCGACGAGGCGACATCGATGCTCGATGCATCGCTCCGGGTCAATGTGCTCAACGTCCTCAAGGATCTTCGCGACCAACTCGGTATGACGGTGCTGTTCATCACTCACGACATCGGGCAGGCCTGCTACCTGGCTGATCGGGTGCTCGTCATGGAGCACGGCGTCATGGTGGAGCAGGGCAAGACCGACGAGGTGATCTTCAACCCGCAGCACGAGTACACCAAACGGCTCCTCGCCGATGTGCCGAAGCTGCACGAGGAGATCGAGCTGCACGACCTGCAAGAAGATCTGCAGCAGGTGGCGAGCCGGCCTGAGGCTGTCCCGCGCGCACATGCAGCAGACCGACTTACACGCCGGATGGACTGTTCGCGCGCTTGCAGGAGACTCGGACGGGCGAGTGCCGGGGACCTATCCCGCACAAGTGCCCGGCTGCGTGCATACCGACCTGATGGCAGCCGGCGTCATCGCTGATCCCTACCTGGATGGCAATGAGGCTGCGCTCACGTGGATGTATGACATCGACTGGCGCTACGCGACAGTCTTGGATCCTCGTGATCTTCCGCTGACGCCGGTCGGCCCACAGGAGCGGGTCGACTTGGTATTCGACGGCATCGACACCGTCGCGACCGTTCGGCTGGGTGCAATGCGCGCTGAGCTCGTCGAGCGCGCCCTTCGACAAGCTCAGGGCACAGCACGGAGGGGCCGGACAAGATCGAGCTGGGACGCACCTACAACATGCATCGCTCGTACCGTTTCGACATTTCGCCGTACGTCGGTGGCGGTTTGCTCGACCTCGAAGTTGATCTTCACTCAGCCACCGCGTACGCCGAAGCCGAACGACAACGACTTGGGGACCGTCCGAGGGCCTACACACCGCCGTACAACTTCATTCGCAAGATGGCTTGCAGCTTTGGCTGGGACTGGGGGCCTGATCTTCGCACAGCTGGTCTCTGGAAGCCGGTGCGGCTCGAGCGTTGGAGCGTTGCGCGGCTTGCTCGCGTCATGCCGCTGATCACGGTTGACGACGCTGGTAACGGTCGGGTCGAGCTTCGGATCGACCTTGAGCGACTCGATTCCGGCGCGGCGCTGACGGTGACCGCCGACATCCTGGGCCACCAGGTAGCGAGCGCGGTGGCTGCGGGCGCCACGAGCGCGATTCTTGTCGTCGATGTTCCCGACGCGCCTATCTGGTGGCCTGTGGGCTACGGCGAGCAGCCGTTGGCTGACCTCACCGTCACGCTGTCCGCCGCCGACCAGGAACTCGATCGGTGGCAGCGACGAGTAGGTTTCCGAACGGTCGAATTGAGTACGTCCCGCGACGAGATCGGCGCCGCATTCACGCTGTCGATCAATGGTCAACCGGTGTTCGTCAAAGGCGTCAACTGGATCCCCGATGATCACTTCCTGACCCGGATCACGGCCGAGCGACTCGGGCGCCGGCTGGACCAGGCCGTCGCCGCCAACGTGAATCTGGTGCGCGTCTGGGGCGGCGGGATTTTTGAGAGCGACGATTTCTATGCGGCATGCGATGAACGTGGAGTGCTGATCTGGCAGGACTTCTTGCTGGCCTGCGCCGCGTATCCAGAAGAGTCACCGCTGTGGGAGGAGATCGAAGCCGAGGCCCGGGACAACGTGGTGCGGCTGGCACCCCACCCGTCACTGGTGCTGTACAACGGCGGAAATGAGAACCTTTGGGGCGAGGCGGACTGGAACTGGCGGTCATCGCTGCACGGCCAGACTTGGGGAGCGAGGTATGCCTACGAGGTCTTTCCCAAGATCGTGGCGGAGCTCGATCCGACGCGGCCGTATTGCGACAACAGCCCGTATTCGCCGCGGGTGGACGGCAGCGAGGTAGCCCATCCCAACGATCCTGATCATGGCACCCACCATCAATGGGAGGTCTGGAACAACATCGACTACACCGCTTACCGCAGCGAGATTCCCCGATTTTGCTCCGAGTTCGGATTTCAGGCTCCGCCGGCCTGGCGAACGCTGACTGATTGGGTGCACGCGGTCGACGGAGGTGCGCTGGAAGCGGCAAGTGATCCGAAGAACGACGCGAACTTCCTGCTCCATCAAAAGGCAGCAGACGGCAACGGGAAGCTCGACCGCGGCCTCGTTCCACACCTCGGCGTCCCTGACGAGTTCGTCGATTGGCACTGGGCCACGCAGCTCAATCAGGCGCGTGCTGTGGCGTACGCGATCGATCACTACCGGAGGTGGTGGCCGCGGACGGCGGGCGCGATCGTCTGGCAGCTCAACGACTGCTGGCCGGTCACCTCGTGGGCCGCGATCGACTTCGAGGAACGGCCCAAGCCCTTGTGGTACGCCTTGCGGCGCGCTTTCGCGCCGCGAAACCTGGTCTTCGCCACTGAGGACGGGATCCTCTCCGTCGTGCTCCTCAACGACACTGACCAGCCATGGCGCGGGTGAACTCGCGCTGACCCGCGAGCAACTCGACGGTGAAATCCGCGCGACCGTCACGGTGCCGGTCAACGTCGAGCCCAGGACGGCTACGCCGATCGCTCTGCCGAACGCCCTCTCACGCCCTCAGGCGCCCACCGCTGAGATCGTCGTTGCTCGCATCGAGGATGTGACGAGGGTGCACACGTTCGTCGAGGACATCGAGCTCGCGCTGGAGGCAGAACCGCTGGACGTTCAGGTCGAGTCGACCGACGACGGGTATGCCGTCAGAGCGACAGCGCGAACACTTGCCCGTGACATCACGCTGCTCGCAGATCGAGCGGCGGCCGATGCGACGGTCGACGATGGTCTGGTCACCTTGACCGCAGGGCAGAGCGCGACGTTCCGCGTTCGGACGAAGGCGAGCGAACTCCAGCAAACACTTGACCGACCACCCGTCCTTCGTACCGCGAACGATCTCCAGCACACTAGGACGGGTGTTCGGCGAAGCTGAAATCATCGTGCCGGCAGAGCTCGCCGAGTTGCACGAAAAATATTCGGGTGAGGAGGGCCGGCGCTGGATCGCCGGACTGCCGATCATGGCTGCGAGCTCCATGGATCGATGGCAGTTGGCGATCGACGGCCAGGTGGCATCCGGCGCGGTTGCGCTGATCATTCCGGTCGTGCGCCGCGATGGTTCGAAGGCCGTGCTCAAGCTGCAGCCCGTTGACGACGAGACGGGCGGTGAGCCTGCGGCCCTGAGAACATGGGCAGGCCAGGGAGCGGTAGCGCTGCTGGAGCACGATCCCGGCTCGGGGGCGATGCTGCTCGAGCGGCTCGACGCGTCGCGGGACCTATCGACAATGGAGGATGATCTAGCGGCCGCGCAGATCATCGCGGAGCTGTTGGTTCGCCTCAACTCTGCGCCCGCTCCATCAGGTCTGCGCCGCCTCGGCGATGTCGGTGCGGCCACTCTGGCTGGCACGCCGGAAGCAGTTCGGCTGGCAGCCGATCCCGATGAGCGGCGACTCCTGATCAGCTGCGCCGACCGTTTCCAGGAATTGATCACGGATCGGATCGATGATCGTTTGTTGCATTGGGATCTGCACTACTTCAATACCCTTTCCACGCTGGATGGCAACAGCGAGTGGAAGGCGATCGATCCGAAGCCGCTCAGCGGGGATTCCGGGTTCGAGCTGTTGCCAGCGCTGTGGAACCGCTGGGACGATCTGCTCGCTACCGGCGACCTCTCCGGGGCCTTGTTGCGCCGTTTCGATCTCATGACAGAGGTCCTCGGACTGGACCGATCGCGCGCCGCCGGCTGGACCCTGGGACGGGTGCTCCAGGTTGCCGTCTGGGATCTTGTCAGATTCCACGAGGGCTACATCTGGCCCGCACATCGCACCATTGCCGAGGTGCTCTGGACAGATATCCGGGCTGAGCATCAGCCAGCTGGCCGAACCAGATCGCCGCGCCGAGGATCGACATTGGTCTGCTGCGACTCGTTGCCTCGTCGGGTCAGCACGACGTCCGCGAACACCAGTGGGTAGGTGTGCAGCGTACGAAGGATGGCAGGGGCGTCCATGGTGGCAACATCCCCGATGTCTATGACCATGCGATCAGGCAGGCCCGGTAGGTGCCCTGAGAGAAGCCGAAGGCTGCGGCGTCGTACGCGCCCGTGAAGATCGTGCATGCCAGCAAGACGCAGAGCACCAGCATGTTCAGCAACTGCAGGCGGTGCGGCAGCAGATTGCTACGCAGGGGTTGGCGTAGCAGCCCTAGCTCCAAACGACCCCGACGTGCAGCGAGCAGTCGACTCAGGGTGAGCGGAACGGGCAATCCCACACGCCAGTGGCAGGGCCAGCGCTGCAACCACGATGAGTGCAACGACAAGACCGGCCGCGTCCAGTCCGAACAGCACCACCAGCCACAGCGACAGTTGCGGTTGCAGGACCACTACGACCACGAAGATCAGGATCACAATGCCGAGGACGACGTTGCGTGGCCGGCGATCGACCGTCTTGGCGGCAGCTACAAAGTCCGGTGGCGTGCCGGCGGTCAGTGCTAGGCCAATCAGGGGCAAAGCAAAGAACAACTGCAGGCCGACGAGGGGAATTAGGGCGAAGATGATAGCTGCGACGACCACCGCAACCCACGGACGGGCCCGCGCGAGTCGCGGGGCCCGCTGCCGTGAATCCACGGTGGGTTCCACGGTCTCACTATCCCGCGCAAGCGGCACTGTGGGTTAGTGATTACAGAGGAGGAATGACCTTGGCGACCTCGCCCCGTGCGACTGAAAAGTCGGTTCGTACGCCTGATCGCGTCGCGGGCGCGCTGGCCGCTGGCTTCGTCGTGCTGCTGCTGGCGACCGAGCTGGTCCTGACGCTTCCCGATGAGACCGACAGCCGCGGAGTCTGTCGCGAACTTCTACGCGGCTCATCGGGCCTTCATCATCATCTTGCAGGTGCTCGGATTGGTGGCGGCCGCATTGCTGGGTGCGTACGCCTGGCGGTTGCGCACGGTCGATCGGTTCGTCGCGGCTGCCGGCATGATCATGGCGGTCTGCGGCCTGGCTCCTGGTCTCATCACGCTCATGATCGCGATTGTGGCGAACCCAGATCATCCGGCCGCAGCCGGCAGATGGAACGCGCTGGAACCTCGTGGCGACGACATCCTCTTCGTTGGGATCGTGCTGTTCGCCGGTGCAATCGCGGTGCGGCTTGGCAGAAGGCTCCCGGCTCTCGGCGTATTGGCCGCGCTCGTCGCACTCTCCTGCTTAGCTCGTCTGGTACTGGAGGCGGCGGGAAGGAGCCGCGGCCCGTTGGAGGCGGTCGCTCCACTGCTCTTCGTGGTCCTGGTCGCAACAATGGCGGTCCTGAGCTTCCTCGGCATTCTCCGTGCGGACTCAGCACCGATGCGCTGGCCCAAAATCGAATTGATGATCATGAACAATGAGCTCGCCGATGAGCTCGCCCCGGGCGTGCGACGAATGCTGGCGGCCGCCGAGCAGCGAGGGATTGCGGTCGAGTTACGGCGCCGCCCAGCCGCGAACAGCCTCGAGGAGGCGGCCGAGCTGCTTGGCATACGTCCGTCGGAGATGGCAAAGACGATCGTCGTGCGTCGCTCCCGCGGAAGTTACCTGTTTGCGCTCATCCCGGGTGGCACGCAGATTGCCTGGCCCAAGCTGAGGTCGCTGCTGGGTGTCAGCAAGATGAAACTGCCTGATGCGGCTGAGGCGCTCGAGGCGACCGGATATGAGCGCGGCACCATTACGCCGATCGGCAGTGAGCAGAGCTGGCCAGTGATCATTGATCAACGCCTGGCCGGTCACCGAGCCGCGCTCGGCGCTGGCGGGCACGGCTACAGCGCATTCGTCGAGATCGACGATCTGGTACGCGCGTATGGCGCAGCAGTTGCCGACATCGCGGACTGACCGAAATGTGCGCATGGGCCTGAGCATGTCGAAGCGCCGACTCGTGCTCGTTGACAGGCTGAGAGCACATACTCGGCGCTTACACTCTGGCCTATGTGGCAGCCAGGTGCGCTCAGCCGAACCGTGCTGGCGCTCATCTGGCTGGTACTCGGCCTGGCCATGTTCGCCGTGCCTGTTTGGCTTGGCTGGACGCGCTGGCCTGCCATCCTCAACGGCCATCCAGCGATGTTGGCTGCGGGCATCGCCTGCGGCCTGCTCGGCCTCATCGCAGTTGCCTGGGCGATCGGCTCGCTGACAGTTGGCGGCAGGCAGGACCGCGAGGGTGATCGCGACCATCCAGCGCACCGAACCGCCAGTCAGGTCCAGCGGCGGGCGCGTCGACGGATCATCTTTGCGGTTCCACTGCTGGTGTTGTCGTTGCTTCTCGTTCTGTCCTTGGCCTACGCGCGTCCCTTTGTCGCGACGCCGACAGCGACCGCTGGCCTTCGTTCCGAGAAGGGCGTTCGCCTCTCCGATCGGCTTGGCTGGTACGAGCTGGTTCCCGCCCAGCAGGACTCAGCAGGTGAGGAGATACGGCCGACGACTGGCTTTGTGTTCGTGCCAGGCGCCCGCGTCGACTCCCGCGCGTATGCCCACATGCTCCGCCCGCTTGCCGAAGCCGGCTATCTGGTAGCGGTTTTGAAGGAGCCGTTTGGCTTCGCCTTCCTCGACCCGAATCATGGCAAGAAGGTTCTCGACCTTCATCCTGAGATCTCTCATTGGGTGGTCGGGGGTCACTCACTCGGGGGCACAGTGGCCGCCTCACTGGCAGACGACGACGAACGAGTCGAGGGACTGCTGCTCTTAGCCTCCTACCCGGCGGATCCGATCATTCGCAACGACCTGAAGGTGGCATCCATCTCCGGCACCGCGGACGGGCTCGCGACACCGGCCGACATCGAGGCCTCCAGGGCGAAACTTCCTCCTGATACGACCTTTGTCGTAATCGATGGTGCGGTGCACAGCTCGTTCGGCGACTACGGTGAACAGCCTGGCGACGGGATCCCGACCATCGATCGGACGGCGGCCCAGGCCGAGATCGACAAGGCCGCCCTCGCACTCTTGGTGGCCGTGGCTCCTCCGCCAGCGAAAAAGAAGAAGTAGAAAGGAGAAGAAGAAGTAGCCGCCGCGACTGAGCGCGGCGCTGCGGGCGGTCGCTTCTCCCTAAGATCTGGGATATGAGCGAGACGGGTCTGAAGCTTAGCCCAAGACAAGATGGCCGCTGCTGGCATTTCGCAGCAAGCCATCGATGTGTTCACCTACTACTACGGCCAGCTTGAAGAGGGCGTCAGCGGCTTCATTCCCGAAGACACCATCGGACCTCTCACTCGATCCGCCGATGCTGAGCGACGTCATGGTGAGTGCGGAGGCTGCTGCCAGCGCCCTGGGGCGGTCCGTGATCATCAAGCTCAATGGGGGTCTGGGCACGTCGATGGGCATGGACAAGGCGAAGTCCTTGCTGCCGGTGCGTAAGGGCAAGACGTTCCTGGACATCATTGTTGATCAAGTACGCCATGCGCGGTCGACGCACGGGATCCAGCTGCCGCTGCTCTTCATGAACAGCTTTCGCACCCACGACGGACACCCTGGCGGCATTGGCTCCGTACACTGATCTTGCCGTCGCTGGACTTGATCTTGGTTTCATGCAGAACCAGGAGCCGAAGCTCAGGGCCGACGACTTGACACCCGTCGAGTGGCCGGCTGACCCGAGCCTGGAGTGGTGCCCGCCCGGCCATGGTGATCTCTATACCGCTCTAGCCACCTCGGGGATCCTGGATCGCCTTCTGGAGTTGGGATATCGCTATGCCTCGGTGTCGAACTCTGACAATCTCGGTGCCGGGCCCAACGCCACCATCGCCGGATGGTTCGCTGCCAGTGGTGCACCCTACGCGGCCGAGATCTGCCGCCGGACCGCCGCCGATCGTAAGGGCGGGCATCTCGCGATCCGCAAGTCCGACCAACAGTTGATCTTGCGCGATACCGCCCAGACTCCGAAGGAGGAGATGCACTTCTTCACCGATGAGTTCCGGCATCCGTTCTTTCACACCAACAATCTGTGGTTCGATCTCGAGGTGCTCGAGCGCACGCTCCGGGAACGGAAGTCGGTGCTCGGGCTTCCGTTGATCAAGAATGAGAAGACGGTCGACCCGGCGGACTCGTCCTCACCCAAAGTCATCCAGATCGAGACCGCGATGGGCTCGGCCGTCGAGGTCTTCGAGGGTGCGACCGCTATCGGAGTTGGTCGTGATCGGTTCCTGCCGGTCAAAACGACCAGTGATCTGCTGGTATTGCGCTCCGACGCGTACGAGCTGGAAGCCAGCGGACAGCTCACCAAGGTTGCCGATCCCACGCCCGTCGTCGATCTTGATGACAGGTACTACAAGATCATTGCTGACTTTGATCACCGGTTCCCGGCTGGAGCGCCCTCGCTCAGCGAGGCGCGCGACCTCGAGGTGAACGGAGACTGGACCTTCGAGGCTGGCGTGCGGGTGATCGGTGAGGTGAGGCTCGAGGATCGTGGGGCACCGCAGATCATTGCGGCGGGTTCGACGCTTGCCCAGTGAAGCAAACCCCACGGCAAATTAGTTGATCAACGCTGAGTGCTGGCAAACTGCACTTCCCGCCTTGGCTGAGAGGTGCGATGCCCCATCAGTTTCCACCTCGACAAGCGTTTTACCGCCAGATGATGCTGAGCGTCGCGGAGGCGGCTGCTTGAGCGAGAACCGTTGCCGTCTGGCCATCCACATCGATGAGTACCAGGGCACCATCCGGCCCTGGGCCTGTTCGATCTTCCGACATTGCCGGGACCGTAACTACCCGCGCGCTCGCCGCGACGACTGCGGCCTGCTCGGTCTCCGAGTTGGCGGCGAGGACGTCGACAACATCGCCGGGTCGCAACGATGCGGCGAGGGCTGCGTCGGCGAGTCTCAGGGGCGCGATCACGTGTCCGGGCGGAACCGCGCTACGCGCCGCGGTCGTGGTCAGTGGCGTCATCGTCTGGTTTTTGGCAACGGGTGCCGTCAGCGTCTTGCCAACCAGGTCATTCGGGTCGGTCACCACTCCCTCCGGGACATCTGCCGCGACGGCGCGGTCGACCATGAGATCCGAGGTCGACAGAACCGTCCCTCCGGGAAGCTGGGTCCTTGCCTTGACCACGGTGATCATGGCCGGACCCTCCGGAGCAGCGGCGGACACGCCAGTAAGTACCGCAGCAATGGCGGCCACGACTGCGAGCTTCCGGCGGTGCCACGATGCGGCGCGGGCAAGGCTGCGTAGCGGTCGGCGCCGGGGACGCGCTACCGATGGCATAGGCGGATGGCACGAGGCAGAGGCCCGGGCGGGTGGTCGGTCATGCATGCGAGGCTAAGGATGCGCAGCCCGATGGTGCGCGCTCTCCACAGGGCTAGCTGGAAGTTGCCTTCGTACCTGTGGATGAGGATCCGCTGGAGATCGGCTGCTTACCGTTGCCGGAGCTGTTCGACCCAGCTGACTTGGTGCCAGCCGGCTCCTTGTCGGGCGACTTGGTATCGGCTCCGGGCTTCTTGTCTGCAGATCCTGAATCAGCACCGTCCCCGCCCTTGGAGCCGTTGCGGCTGTCGGTGCGGTAGAAACCAGAGCCCTTGAACACCACGCCGACGGCATTGAAGACCTTGCGCAGCCGGCCGCCGCAGACCGGGCAGGTGGTCAGAGGCTGCGTCGCTGAACTTCTGCACGGCCTCGAGGTCTTCGCCGCACTCGGTACAGCGGTACTGGTAGGTGGGCATCGGTGTCTTTCTCTCCTCGAGAAGCGGTCTCACCTCGAAGGGTTGAACCGCAACCTAGCACTCAAGCATACCGACTGCTAACCGTTGCTGGATGCCGTGAACAGCCTGCATTCGTCCGCAGTTCTCCGCACAAGTCCAGAGCTGACCGCGATTCCCGGCCGGATCGGGAGCGTTCGCAGCCTGGTGCGAAGAGACGCGACTTCGGGCAGTGTCTGCGAAGAGTCTTTGACAGGTGCGGACATTAGAGTTTGACGGTGCGTCGCATCCGTCGCTGGCCGATCTTCACAGCGATTGTGCTGATCCTGGCACTCGGCAGCCTGGCCAGCATTGGCGTTGCAACCGCACGAAGGTCATTCCCCGAGACATCTGGCCGGTTGATGGTGCCCGGACTCAAAGGTCGGGTCGATGTGCTGCGCGACTCCTACGGCGTGCCGAACATCTACGCCGACAATCCCGAAGACCTGTTCCTGGCTCAGGGGTACGTACACGCTCAGGATCGCTTCTTCGAGATGGATTTCCGCCGCCACCTCGCCGCCGGGCGGCTCTCCGAGCTCTTCGGCAGCTCCCAGGTGGAAACGGATGCGTACGTCCGGACGCTCGGCTGGCGGCGAGTGGCAGAGCAAGAGCTCGGGCTCCTCGCACCTTCGACGCGCCGCTATCTCGACGCGTACGCCGCCGGCGTGAACGCCTATCTCGAGGGCCGATCAGCCGCCGACCTCTCGCTGGAATATTCGCTGCTCAGGCTGCAAGGCCTGCGCTATACGCCCGAGCCGTGGACGGCCGCCGATTCGGTGGCGTGGCTCAAGGTCATGGCGTGGAACCTGGGTTCCAACCTCACCCAGGAGGCTGCAGCGGGCGATCATCACCGCCAAATTGGGCGCCGGCCGTGCCGCAAGCCTGTTTCCGCGCTACCCGCTGGATGACGATTTCGCACCCATCCTCAGGCGCGGAGACGTTGTCGGCAAGGCGTTTGATCCCGATGCCAGCAGGAATTCCGGCCGACCGCTTCCCAGCTGACCTGAGCAATGATCAACTACGCAAGGCCGTGGGCGCGTTCGAGAGTGCGGCGAAGATCAACCAAGCGATTCCACCCGTGCTTGGCTCTGGCTCTCTCGATGCCGGGACCGGCTCCAATTCTTGGGCCGTAGCCGGCTCCGGCACCGAAAGCGGCAAGGCGATCTTGTCCAACGACCCGCACTTGGCGACCTCCATCCCGTCGGTATTCGCCCAGGTTGGCCTGCACTGCCGCACCCTTTCCGTGGCCTGTCCGTTTGACGTCTCCGGATTCAGCATGGCCGCCATGCCCGGTGTGGTGATAGGCAAGAACACCAAGATCGCGTGGGGGCTGACGACGAGCTATGTGGACAGTCAAGATCTGTACCTAGAAGATCTCCGTGGTGACACGGTCCGAGAGGGTGGCAGCTACGTGCCGTTGCACGTGATCACCGAACAAATCCAAGTTCGGGGGGAGGACCAGCCGCGGACCATTCGCATCCGTTCCTCCCGGCATGGCCCGCTGCTATCTGATGTAGACCACTTGCTGCAAGAGGTCTCGGCCAGCAGGTCCGACCCGAGTACGCGAGCCATTACGGCGTCGCATTGAGCTGGACTGCGCTGCAGCCCGGCCGCAGCATGGATGCGCTACTGGGTATCGATCAGGCGCAGAACTTCAAGGAGTTCCGCGACGCGGCCGCGCTGCTGAGCGCGCCGTCACAGAATCTCATTTACGCCGACACCAGTGGCAACATCGGCTACCAGCTGGCCGGCGCAGCTCCACTTCGCGGCGAGGGCAACGGGACGAAGCCCTCACCAGGTTGGGACCAGAGCTACGACTGGAAGGGCCTGATCCCGTTCGCCAAGCTGCCCTACATATTCAACCCGCCGAGCGGCTTTATCGTTGCGGCCAATCAGCAGGTGATCGGAGCACAGTACCCGTATCCGCTGGGCTCTGCTTTCTCGTACGGATGGCGCAGCCAGGAGATCATCGACAGGTTGCGTGATGCCCCACCACTGACCATGGATAGCGCTGAGCAGATCTTCTATGACGACACCATCCGGTTTGCGGCCGATCTGGTGCCGATCCTTCTCAAGATCAAGGTCCCCGATCCGTGGGTAGTCGAGGGTCAACGGACGCTCGTCGGCTGGGACTACTCCGCGAGCAAGGACTCCGCCGCCGCCGCGTACTTCAACGTCGTCTGCCACAACATCTTCAAGCTCACCTTTCGTGACGAGTTGCCTGAAGAACTTTGGCCGAGGGCGGAGACCGCTGGTACGCGGTGCTGACGATGTTGTTGAAGCAGGCCAGGAATCCGTGGTGGGACGACGTGACGACCAAGGACAAGATCGAGACCCGAGACGACATCTTGCTGGCTGCGATGATCAACGCGCGCAAGGAGATCACCTCCTTGATGGCGCGGGACACCGATCAGTGGCAGTGGGGCAAGCTGCATAAGGTCGTGCTGCGCAGCCAGACTCTGGGAACGAGCGGCATCAAGCCGATCGAGAGTCTGTTCAATCGTGGCGGGTATGAGGTTGGCGGTGGTCCAGCAGTTGTCGATGCCATGGCGTTTGACGATCGGGGGGGGTATGCCGTGACGAGCGCGCCGGCGATGCGCATGCTGATCGATCTTGGTGATCTCGACGCATCACGCTGGGTGAACCAGAGCGGGGTGTCCGGCCACGCGTTCAACCGCCATTACGACGACCAGACCGAGCTGTGGGTCAATCAACCACTCTGGCCGTTCGTCTCCACGCGGGCAGCGGTAGAGGCCCGCGCCGCAACTCGCCAAGAGCTGTTGCCTGGCAGCTGATGCCGCGTCCTCTCGCTCACGAGAAGAGAGGGCGCCACAGCTCCGTCAAGAAAGTGATCGGAAACGACAACCGAAATCGCAGATTTCCATGTCGCTGTGACCACTTTCCGCGGCGTGGCCAGCGGCCTGATCCACACTGGTGCCGTGATTCGTCGCCGAGTGGTGGCCCATGGCCAGGTGCAGGGAGTGTTCTTCCGTGATACCTGTCGCCGCGAGGCTCGGGCGCATCGCGTGTCCGGTTGGGTCACCAATCGTGATGACGGTGCGGTTGAGGCCATCTTCGAGGGCGAGCCCTCCGCAGTACGGGCAATGATCGACTGGGCTCGCAGAGGCCCGGCTCAGGCGTACGTGATCAAGCTCGAGGTAACCGAGGAAGAGCCGCGTGGCGAACGAGGTTTCTCAGTCCGCTGATCAATGAGCCCGAAACTCACAAGTTGCAGAGGACAGACGGCTCGCAGGTGATCATGCGCTTCGGTGTGATGATGACGTCGACGCGATGATCCCAGGCATGCACCGGAATTGCCTCCAGCACCTCGTCGTCGTTGAGCAGTACCCACACCGGCGCGCTCTGCGAGGCGTGGCGTAGCGCCCGGTCGTACCAGCCGCCACCGCGTCCCAGACGGTCGCCGTGCAGGTTGGCTGCCAATCCGGGGCAAATGATCAGCTCTGCCTCGGGCAGCTGCTCGCTCGGCACGACCTCGCCGGTTGGCTCCAGGATCGAGTACGCCCCGATCCGCAGCGAGTCCGGTCCTTCGTATGCAGCCCAGGCGGGCTTGTCGAGCCGACCGCCAATTGGATGGGACAGCACCGGAAGCAACACGCGGACCCGATTCGCCGCCAGCCAGGCGACCAGCTGAAGGGTGCGGGCTCGGAGCCATGGGAAAGGTACGCTGCGACGGTGTCGGGAATGCGGTCCTGCAACGCAGACTCGATCAGCGACATCCGCAGGCCGTCGTCGTACTCACGCTGCTTGCGGCTGCGCGAATCTCGGCGGAACTGAATGGCCTTCCGAAGCGTCCGCTTTGCCCCATCGATCGCGGCGGCGTCGATTGCCGCGGCCGCCGCGAGGTCGACGGCCTGATCAGGCTGCGTCTGCACGTGCCTAGCCTAGTCGGGCGGATGGCCCAAACGGCCTGCACGCAAAGCAGCGTGTCGGCGCCCATGATCATTTCTTCGTCGTTTTCTGAAGAGCATGGCCGATCCCAGAAGGTCCATGCCATCAGATGTGGGCAGCATTACTGTGTGGAGCATGCCGTTGTTCACGCGTAAGAGAACCCACGAACCGACGCTTGGGTCGCCCGAGTTCGACCCGTTGCCGGAGCCGCCGGAACCGGATCGTGGCGAGCTACGGTCGATGCAGGCTCACCGCCAATACCTGCTCAGCTGTGTGACTCCACTCCGGGCTTTCCGCCAGCACATCCTGGATGCGGTGGACCTGAATATCTGCGAAGACATCGTCTCGACGATCGACCTGCCGCGATTCGACAACTCGGCCATGGACGGCTATGCGGTGCGGGCCGAGGACGTGGCGGAAGCCAGCTCAGGACGAGCCGCTGAGCTTGCCGGTCGTCGGCGAGATCGCGGCCGGCAAGGCGGCCATGCATCGGCTGTCTCCGGGCACCGCGATGAAGATCATGACCGGAGCCCCGGTGCCGCTCGATGCCGACACGATCGTGCCGTACGAGAACACCGATCGTGGTGAGAGCGACGTCAAGGTCTTCGCGCCGAGCGCAGTCGGACAGCACATCCGTCGGATTGGCGAGGACATCAAGGCAGGGACTCGGCTGTTCCGAGAGGGCGATCATCTCGG
This sequence comes from uncultured Actinomycetota bacterium, assembly GCA_963712625.1. Lineage (GTDB taxonomy): Bacteria > Actinomycetota > Actinomycetes > Propionibacteriales > Propionibacteriaceae > Microlunatus. Next base: position 46,450 of record CAVQIU010000001.1, on the reverse strand, counting down.
CCCGCGCGATATCGGCGTTCTGGCGGGCATCGGGCTGGACAAGGTGCTGGTCCGGCCGCGACCTCGCGTGGTGGTGATCTCCACTGGATCCGAGCTCGTCGATCCCGGGCTCGAGCTCAGCAACGAGCAACAGATCTTCGACTCGAACTCCTACATGCTGGCGGCCGCCGCCAAGGCGGCAGGCGCCCAGGTCTTCCGGGTCGGACTGGTCGGTGACGATCGAGACGAGCTCAAGCAGCTGATCGCTGATCAACTGCTTCGTGCCGACTTGATCTTGACCACCGGCGGAGTCAGTCAAGGCGACTTCGACATCGTGAAGGCGGTGATGCCCGAGATGGGCGCGTGCGATTTTGCCCAGGTCGCCATGCAGCCCGGCAAGCCGCAGGGCTTCGGATTGATCGGCCATGACCGAGTCCCAATGATCATGCTCCCCGGCAACCCGGTAAGTGCGTTCGTTTCCTTCGAGGCGTTCGTACGTCCGGTGATCCGCAAGCTGATGGGCGCGCGGCCGTACGTGCGGACCGTGGTGAAGTGCCAAGCGGCGCACGACATGAACTCCATTCCGGGCCGCCTGCAGCTGGCCCGCGGCATCGTCAGCGTCGGATCGCTCGGGCAGCCGGCAGGTCGCACTTGCGGGTGGCCACGGCTCGCACCTGCTTGCCGATCTTGCCCGCTCGAATGCGCTGGTGATCTTGCCTGAGGACACCGAGTTCGTGGCGGCCGGTCAAGAAGTTGATGTCTGGCTGCTCGACGAGTCCCCTAGTGACAGGTGGGCCAACCGTGAGCGAGAGTCGTTTTCCGCATCTCAGCGCGACCGGAGACGCCCGGATGGTCGACGTTTCCGGACAAGGCCGTGACCGCTCGTACGGCAACCGCCGCAGGCCGGGTGCTGCTCAGCGCTGAGTGCGTCGCGGCGCTGCGAGACGGCGCGGTGCCGAAAGGGGATGCGCTGGCCGTCGCCCGGATCGCGGGCATACAAGGTGCCAAGAAGACTCCCGATCTCATCCCGCTGTGTCATCCCCTGTTCATGAGCGGCGTCGATGTTGTCACCGAGGTGACCGACGAGGGCGTCGAGATCACCGCGACGGTGAAGACGACGGAACGGACTGGCGTGGAGATGGAGGCGCTGACCGCGGTCGCCGTCGCCGGGCTGGCCGTGATCGACATGATCAAAGCCATCGACCGGGCCGCGGTGATCAGCGACGTACGCGTGCTGGCCAAGTCGGGCGGTCGGCGCGGTGACTGGTCCCGCGAGGACGATTGATGACCGAGAGCGCGCTGGTGATCACCATCTCGACCCGCGCCGCTGCCGGGGTCTACGCGGACAAGTCCGGGCCGATCATCGTGGATGCTCTTGCATGATCTTGGGTTCGCGGTGGCAGGTCCGGTGTCGTGCCCGACGGAGACGCGGTCGGTGCCGCGCTGCGCGATGCGGTAGCGGCGGGGTATGCGGTGGTGATCACCACCGGCGGCACCGGGCTGCATCCTCGTGACCACACGCCGGAGCAGACGCGGACGGTGGTCGAGCGGGAGATTCCGCAGCTGGCGGCGGCGATCGCGCGGTACGGTGTTGATCATGGTGTGCCGACGGCGGTGCTGAGCCGCGGCGTCGCCGGCGTCGCCGATCGCACCTTGATCATCAACCTGCCCGGATCCAGCGGCGGCGCACGGGACGGGATGGCGGTGCTCGGGCCGGTGCTGAGCGCACGCGGTCAGCCAGCTGCGAGGTGGAGACCACTGAGATGGCCGAGCCTGGAGCAGCGACCCGACGGACTCACCGGGCTGGGTGGCTTCGGTCGCCACCGACTGGCCGGTCACCCTGCGACATGGCCCGGTCATCCTCGCCCCGCTGCGCCATCGGGACCGCGCGGCGTGGGAGCGCGTGCGCCGCGAGAACGCAGGTTGGCTGCGACCGTGGGAGGCGACGCTGCCTCCCGGCTCACAGATCGGGCCCTCGACGTACGCGGGGCTGGTCCGTTCGGTGAGTCGGCAGGCGCGGGAGGGACGGATGCTGCCGTGGCTGGTCTTCTACGAGGACGAATCGCTCCAGACCGCAGCTGGCGGGCCAGCTGACCGTAAGCGGGATCGTTGGCGGCTCGGCGTCCTGGGGTCAGATTGGCTACTGGATCGACCAGCGACTGGCGGGACGCGGGATCATCCCGACGGCCGTGGCGCTGGCGGTTGACTACTGCTTCCAGGTCATGTCGCTGCACCGGATCGAGATCGCGATCAGACCCGAGAACACCAAGAGCCTCCGTGTGGTGGCCAAGCTGGGCTTCCGGCCCGAGGGGCTGCGGCCGCGCTATCTGCACATCGACGGCGATTGGCGGGATCATCTGGTCTTCGCACTGAACGCCGAGGAGGTTCCGGAGGGTCTGATGCAGCGCTGGGAGAACCTGCGCCAGCGCTGATCACCGAGATCGGCGGGCGGATTCTGCCGGGTACTCGCGGCATTAGTCTCCACCTTGCTGCGTCCCGTCAGGTGCTGCGCCACATCCGTCACATCCGTTTCTTGCGACACACCGCTCAAGATCACCTGAGAGCGCGGCTCGGCCCCGTACCGTCTGGGTGTGGGGACGACCGGCGTGATTTTTGCTGCCATTGCGATCGCGTGGCTGGCGTATCTCGTCCCGCACTTCGTACGCCGTCGCGACGACGAGGAGTGCTGGACGAGTCCGACCCCGCCGATCGCTTCTCCGACTCGATGCGCATCGTCCGGCATGGCACGGCGCCCCTTCTTGATCATGACCTCGAGGAGATCGCGTCCTTCGAGGTCTCGACGCCGCAGACCCGGCGGGCCGCGATCAATGATCTTCGCCGGCTGGAAGGGCTCGCCGCGGCGAGGCGGCGCCGCGTGCTGCTGGGGCTCATGGCCGCGCTGAGCGCAGTGATCGGCCTGTGCGGAGCAAGCCTCATCCCGTGGTGGACGTACCGCCATCCCTGGCGGGCTTGTTGTTGATCTTCGTTGTGGTCGCGCGGATCAGCGTTCGGCTCATGCGGACAAGGCTCGATGCTCGCTATCGCGAAATCCGCCACGGCAGTAACGAGTCCACGATCTTCCTCAGCCGCAAGGACTTCGCCGACGAGCGCCGCGGATGCGCACCGAGCAATGTCAAGGCCGATGCTGGCCACGACACCAGGCACCCTGTGGGATCCCGTCCCGATCACCATGCCGACCTACGTTTCCAAGCCGCTGGCACCCCGAACCGTTCGCACGATCGACCTCTCCGGTCCGGGCGCCTCGTCGCCACGCCACGAAGGGCCGGTCACCGCAGACGCGCCAGCCGTCGCCCGCGGAGTCACCGCGGCGCGACCGGAGGCGGCGAAACGCGCGAAGTCTGCCTCCGCCTGACGGTGGTAAAGTCTGCGTGCTGATCAGCCCACCGGTCCGCGGGGCTATGGCGCAGTCGGTAGCGCGTCTCGTTCGCAACGAGAAGGTCAGGGGTTCGAGTCCCCTTAGCTCCACCATCTTTAACATGGCTTTGACTAGGTCATTTGTTCTTTGGTTGGCGGGCAGCGCTGCTCCCTACTTTCTCGTATGTGCCCCTAAGCGTTGCCGTGTCAGGCCTTTCGGCCTGGCGCCACGTCTGAGAGGGTTATGCCGATCTGTCGTGGTTGGGCCCGAGCCGGCCAATGTCAGCACGCTTCCAGGGTGCGGCAGACCCAATACCAAGCCTGTTTGGCGAGGTCTCGAACTTGCTCATGCAAGGACCTGGGATTGGGTTTCGGTGAGTGCTTGCGTGGCTTGGCTGAGGGTGTAGGCGACGGCTTGATCCCAGTCCATGCGCCGCGCCGCGGCGCGTGCAGTTCCCGCGCTCGCTCTTCGCCGACGGCTGCCGCTACGGTCGAGGTGATCAGCTGGGCAGTACCTGCCGACTCGATGACGTGGGCCTCGGCGGCGCCCATGATGATCGCGGCAGCATCAGGCTGGGTGGCGGCCAACGTGCCCGCGATCATCTGGAGGGTGATGCCCATGAGGAGGCGGTCACCGCTCCGCTGGAGGCGCGCGGATGGCACTGCTGCCGAGCTCCAGCGTGGCGGTCCGATCCTTGAGCAGGAACGCGATCCCGGCCGCCCACACCAGGTCGCGAGCCTTCTGGTAGCCGAGCGCCTCGCTGAGCTCACGGCTCTCGCGCAGGCAGGCGCGGGCCTGGTCGGGGTCGGTCTGGACGACGGCCGCGCCCACCTCGAGCAAGGCGGTCGCGATGAGGGCCGGGGCGCCGATCTGGCGGGCCACGCCAGCGCCTCGTGCGAGAGCGGGACCCCGCTGGCGCGTCGTCGGCCAGGACGTAGTTGGCCACGGCTATGGTCGAGCTCGACCGACACGTCGGCCAGGTCGCCGCCGGCCCGCGCGAGCGCAGCCGCCTGTTCAGCAGGCGGGCGGCTTCGGCGAACGCTCCGGTGGTAACCGCGATGTTGGCTCGGGCGGCGCAGACGGCCTCCTCGACCCGCCAGTCCGGGTGGATCGGCCGGCGTTGGCCTCGAGCGCCAGGCGGCACAGCTCCTCGGCGCGGTCCACATCAGCGCGATTCGAGGCGAACACGGCGCTGACCGCCAGGGCGAGCGGGTAGCCCGGGTGCTCAGCTGCGCCGGGCAGGTCCAGTGCCGCCTCGCCCGGCAGCATCAGCGGGTAGGTGGACCACACCTCGCAGGGCGCGAAGCCGGCCAGGATCCTGAAACGCGGTGTCGACGTTGCCGGTGCTCGATCGCCCACGACCACGCCGCGAGCAGGTTGTCCTGCTCGGCGCTGAGCCGCACGGCCCAGAACGCCTCGTCCGCGCGGATCGGGGTGCCGGACCTGATGCGAGGAGGCTCGGCGTAGTAGTCGGCGTGCCGTGCTCGCCACTGCTCGGTCTCGCCCGCCTCGCCGAGGCGCTCCTCGCCGTACTGGCGGATGGTCTCCAGCAGCCGGTAGCGGGTCTCGGGCCCGTGCTCCTCGGCCACCACCAGCGACCGGGCCACCAGGCTCGCCAGCAGATCCAACACCTCGTCCGGGATCGAGGCCCTCGCCGCCGCAGACCGCCTCGACGGCCTCGAGGGTGGCAGCCGCCGGCGAACACCGCCAGCCGGCACAGCAGCCGTTGCTCGGGCTCGGTGAGCAGCTGCGAAGGACCAGTCGATGGTGGCCCGCAGCGTCTGGTGGCGCTGCAGCGTGCCCCGCCGGCCGCGCGGCGAGCACGTCGAAGCTGCGCTCCAGCCGCCGGGCCAGCTCGGCCGGGGTCATCGCAGGCACCCGCGCCGCCGCCAGCTCGATCGCCAGCGGCATCCCGTCCAGCCGGCGCACGACTGCGGCGACCGCCGCGGCGTTCTGCGCGGTCACCGCGAAGCCGGGCTTCACCGCGGCCGCGCGCTCGGCGAAGAGCCGCACCGCCTCCGCCTGTGTGATCGCTGCCAGATCGGCCTGTCGCGTCGGGCACCGCGCAGCGGCGGCACCGGGATCAACCGCTCCCCGTCGATGCCCAGGCCCTCGCGGCTGGTCGCCAGGATCACCAGCCGCTCACACGAGCGCTCGCAGCGCGGCGGCCAGCGACGCCGCCACCGTCGAGCAGTGCTCGCAGTTGTCCAGCACCAACAGCAGCTGTCCTGCTGCGCAAGAACTCCGTCAGCGCCTCGCGGGTGCTCGGGCCGGCCGGGGCGGTCACTGAGAACACGGCGGCCACCGCATCGTCCACCACAGCCGGATCGCGGACGGCGCCAGCTCGCACAGCCACGCCCCGTCGACGAAGCGCGGCGCCACCTGCGCGGCGGCCTGCAGCGCCAGCCGGGTCTTGCCCACCCCGCCCGGCCCGGTCAGGGTCACCAGCCGCGCCCGCTCAGCGCAGCCTCCGATCTGGGCCAGCTCCGGGCCCGTCCGACGAACGAGCTCACCTGCAGCGGCAGGTTGCTGGTGCGCTCGGCGGGTGTCGGATCGGCGGGAAGTCCGACGGGCAGCTCGGCGTGGTCGAGCTGATAGATCAGCTCCGGCTCGGTCAGGTCGCGCAGCCGGAACCCGCCGAGCTTGCGCAGCCCGAACCCGCCACCCAGTCGGCCCTGCACCAGATCGACGTGTCGTCTTGGTGAGCAGCACCTGGCCGCCATGCGCCGCCGCCTCCACCCGGGCACACCGGTTGATCGGGGCGTGGTCGACGATGATCGCCGCCGTGGACACGCGCCTCACCCGTGTGCAACCCCATCCGCACCCGCAGCGCGGCACCCGTAGGCCAGACCGCATCTCCGAGCCGGAGCTGACACACCCCGGCCGCCTCAACCGCTGAAACGGCGGACGGAAACACAGCAAAGAAACTGTCACCCTCCCCGCGGGAGACCACTACCCGCCCGCCATGATCCTCGATCACATCGCCGAGCAGCCGATCATGCTGTTGCAGCGCCGCCTCCATCGCTCCCGGATCGGCCTCCCACAACCGGGTCGATCCCTCGATGTCGGTCAGCAGAAACGTCGCCGTCCCGACCGGCAGCTCCACCCCGTCCGGCACGGCTGGCGGAGCAGCCGATTGAACTGGCCGATCACGGCTGATCGTGGTGCCTGCAAAACTCTCGCTCAGCAAGATGGCAAGATCATCGGCCAGCAGCCGTTCCAACTCCCGCGCACTCGTGAAGTGGCGGTACGACACCGCGCCGGCCGAACGGATATCGTCGATCATCGCCGTCAGCCCCGGCTCGCGGTCCGGAGCCGGGACCCTTCAGATACAACAGCATCGGCATTCCTGCGGCCAGCCGATACTCATCCTCCAAACCCGAGATCTCCATCCCCGGCCCCACCCAGCCATACCGCTGCCAATAAATCCCCACAAAAATCTGGCTCTGGTCCAGGTAGGCCCGATACATGCTCTGCGGCGGATGCGGCCGGGCGCCCGACTCATACCACACCGGAACCAGATGCAGCCGGCGAATCGCCCGCCGCGCCGCCGCCCGCTCCTCCGCCAACTCCTCCAACGTCGAGGAAATAAACACTCGAACCCGCTGATCCGGAGTAAGAATCACCGCTGCCCGCTGCTCAGCCGATTCCCCGCCCAGCGAAGCCGTCACGCCCGGCCCCTGCGAGAGCCCATGCCCCAGTCTCCCGCCGCCGAACCCCCCAACGGGACGAGGGTCCTCGCCCCCACCAAACAAGCGCCCAACAACCCTGACCAGCCGGATCAGACAGTCGGCATTCTCGTCAACCGGAGACGCCGAAGCGCCCGTAACTCGCGCCGCAACACGCACGACCTTCGCTGGGCGATCCTCAGCGTTCTACAGGAAACCGCCCGGCATGCGGGCCACGCGGATATCATCCGCGAACAAATCAGGCGCGGTACGACTACCCTTTTGGCACGCGGGTGAGCACCGGCCGCTTTGCCGTAAGTCCAGCGCTCAGCGGGACTCGTCGGATGCCCCGGCCGAGCCAGGGCGCGAAGTACCGTCGAGCCCATTCGACGTCCCCGGCGAGCTGCTCACGAGTCCGCAACCGGGGCGGCGCCTCAGGAAATGGGTCGGCCCACGACTCCTCGGCGCCCTCGATGCCGAGCCGCCAGGCCATGGCGGCCGCCACGCGCTCGTGGCCAAGTTCGTTGCCGTGCAACCGGTCCTCGGAAAACAGGCGGGGGTCCTGAATGATCGGGTAGTGCTGGAAGTCCATGACTAGCACGCCGTACCGCTCCGCCTCCTCTCGGATGATGTCGTTGAAATGGAGCATCCGACCGTGGAGTCGCCGGCCGAAGGGGTTTATCGAGAACGGATCGGGCATGGTGAAGGTCACCACAGTGCTGTCCCGCGACCGCGCCTCGCCGAAGATCGCGGCCAGGTCGGCTCTGATCCCGGCAAAGTCGCAGGTGACCGACAGCAGGTCGTTGGCCCCGCCGAAGATCGACAATAGATCGGGCTGCATCGCCATCGCCGCATCGAACTGTGTGCGCGCGGATCTCGCTTAGGTGCAGGCTGCGCACGCCCAGGTTGGCGTAGTCAAGCGGCTCGGCCTGGGCGTTGGCGATGATCTCGGCCAGCCGATCCGCCCAGCCGCGGTAGCCGCCTTCGCCGTCGGGGTCCTGGAGCCCCTCGGTGCTCGAGTCGCCGATCGCCACGTAACGCCGGAAAGTCGTCACCCAACGATTGTCGCCCCGCGTGCCACGGGCGCTGAGCAAGGACCTCCGGAAGCGGCATGCGATTCGCACAGAGGATTGAGGCGATACCCGATGCCAGTCGCGGGAACGCGTGTCGATCCAGACGTAAGCCAGTGCCGCCGCGTGCTTTCGCGGGGAGTTGCCGGCAGCAGCGGTCTTACGTGCTTGTCCGCTGCTCGCTGGGCGCTAAGTGTGGCGTCGCTGACGGCACTGGCCGGCGTCAGCCTGGAGTGAGAACCACCTTGCCGATGTTGCGCCGTTCGGCGAGGAAGCGGTGGGCCTCACCGGCCCTGCTGAAAGGAAAGACCTTCGCAACAACGGGCGCCAACCTTCCGGCCTCCAGGTCGGTTAGCAGTGGCGCGGTGATCCTGTGCATGTCACCCTCCCGGCGCCACCAGCTGAGCAGATGGAGACTGAACACTCCGCGGTTCTGGTTCAGCAGCCGGCCGGCGTTCCACCAGGGCATGGTCGAGGTCGGCAGCCGGAGCAAGCTGGACACGGCGGAGCGAAGGTTGCGGCCGTCTTCGTTGACAGCGTCGGAAAGGCCGTACATGATCAGTCGGCCGCCCGGCCGCAAGATCCGGTAATCCTTGCGAAACGAGGTGGGTCCCATCGCGTCCATCACGACGTCTACCCCTTCCCCATCGGTGAGCCTCCGGACCTCGGCCTTGAAGTCTTGGGTGCGGTAGTCGATCGGATGCTGCACACCCTGCGCCGAAATGGCAGTGTGCTTTGCCGCTGATGCGGTGCCGAAGATCTCCGCGCCGACGTTGCGGGCGACCTGCGTCGCGGCAATCCCCACGCCACCAGCGGCTGAATGAATCAAGACCCGGTCCCGCTCGCGAAGGCCGCCCATGATCATCAGCGCCGCATACGCGGTCCCGTAGCTGACACAGAAAGCCGCACCCTCCTCGAAGCTGAGATGGTCCGGCAGCGGCATGACATCCCTTGCCCGGGCGGTCGCGAGTTCCGCTTGGCCGCCGAACTGCGTCCCTGCCATCACTCGCTGCCCGACGACCAGCCCGCTGACATCCGGACCGATGGTCTCGACCTCGCCGGCGACCTCGTAGCCCAAGACGCACGGCCGTTTCGGCGTGGCGGGATACAGGCCGACTCTCGCAATTGTGTCGGCGAAGTTGACGCCTGCTGCCCGCACGGCGATCCGTACCTCACCCGCTCCCACCGGCGGATCGGGCCAGTCCTGGACCTGGAGCACGTCCGGCCCGCCGGTACGGGTCAGGACCACTGCCTTCATTACCGGGAATCTACTCGTGGGCGTCACCTGCGACACAGGACCGCCCGCGTGACGGCCGACATCGCACGACATGGCGGCCGAGCATCCCGCCTTGAAGACGAGCGCTCCATCGCTTCAGCGCCGGCTGGACGACGCATCGCCAGTTCGCCACGCCGTTTCGGAGCCGGAGATCAAGCTCCAGTCCGCGTTGTGCCCATGCTCATCGCCGGCATCCCGCTCCGAACGGCCGTCGACCGACGGTGGAAGTCTTGGTTTCAGGTATTCAACGCGCTAAAGCTCATGTCACAACCCCAGGTGGTGATCGACCTCCAAATTGGCGGGAGCCCGCATGTGCCAGGCGTCGGTGACCAGCTCGCGCAGCCGGGTGATGTCGATGGCCTCCAACCGGACCATCACCAGCGGCAACCAGTCGTAGGCAGAGGTAGTGAAGAACACGTCTGGCTCGCCCAGCAGCAGCGCCTGCTTCTCTGCCTCATCGCCCACATACAGGACGGCGATGTCAGTGCGGATCACCCGCCGCTGACCCGGACGGTGCTCGGGGTATGACCAGACGAACCCGCGGTTGCCCACTCGGAAATCGAAACCGTCGCTGTCAATCTCTACCGTGTGCGGCAGGCTCATCGCGATCTGCCGGACATCGTCGGCATCAACCACGCCGACCACCGTCCCGCCTCGCTCGGTTCACCCAGATGATGCTAAGACCGCCCACCGATTGGCCAACGACAGGCCTACTCATGCGGAGGAACGTGCTGGACGTTGTATCGCTTCGTCGCGCACTGGTCGTCATGCCCCAACGGAGGGCGTTCGATCAAGTTCGCAGCAATCGCGCTGAACACGGCCGTGGGCGCACCCGTACCGGCCGCATCGCTCGGACACTGAGGCGCGAGCCGGGTCGATAGGTTATGAGCAGCTCTGAGGAAGGACGCGGTCGGTACAGATCGGATCATGTTGCGTGGTTGGCTTTCACCGTGAGCTTTTCGACCGGATTGTTCTCATCTACAATCCGGCGAATCCTCGTGTCCCGCTAACTCTGGCCGAGAGTGTGCGGGATGATCTTTGTCGCCGATCGCCTGACATGCCCGTCATCCTGCAGCCGACTCGTTATCCAGGCCACGCACAGGAGCTTGCAGCCGCTGCGGCAGCAACCGGGCGGCCTCTGATCGTTGCCATAAGCGGGGATGGCGTCTACAACGAGGTCGTGAACGGCATCATGGATGTCGAAGGCAGTAGGGCGCTGTCGGCCGTGGCGGCTGGGGGAAACGCCAATGACCACCGCCGTAGCACCCGACGGATGCCACTCGTCGCGGCCATTATCGATGGTCGGGCCCGCCACTTGGATCTACTGCGCTTGACCGTCCGAAGCAATGATGCTCTGTGGAGCCGGTACGCCCACTCCTACATCGGCCTCGGACTGACTCCGCTGATGGCCATAGGACTCAAGAAGGACAAGACGGGAGCCGTCATGGAGCTGATATCGGTCATGCGAACCTTCAACAGCCTGGAACCCGTCGAGATCGTCCGCGCGGGAGGGGAGCAGGAACTGTACGACAGTCTCGTCTTTGCCAATGTTGCCCGGATAGCGAAGTACGGACGCATGAGCAACTCAGGAAGACCAGATGACGGACTTTTCGAAGTGGTGTCCTGTCCTCACCGGAGTCGATGGCGCATCGCCTCGATGGTCCTTCGAGCGGCGACGGTGGGACTTGGAAAGCAGCCGAGGATCAGCCGCTGCGACTTCGCTACGACCAAGGCCACTCCCATCCAGATAGACGGCGAGGTCATGCATGCGGACGCCCACTCACAGGTAATTATTGACTGCGTATCCCATGCGCTCACAACGGTCGGATAATGAACGCATTGAGCCATCAAATGGCGGCATCGGCACAAGACCGTGATCATCATGCCTAGACGTTTGCGATTAGGAATAGCTAAAGAGAATGGCATTGAGAGTTCAGTACAGCTGACCTCTAAGAGAACCGCCAGATTCCGAGCCGAATATCGCCATCGCAAAAGCTGCTGGAACCAACCATCGATCTTCGATGCTAACCATCTACTGCATGTCGCATCGTACGACGTAAAAAGCTGTGGCGCAGCACAGTGGAGAAGGCATTTCCAAATTTCACCACGCATATTGAGAAGGCATACGCAACGCGCGAGACCGAAGTCAATATCGCTGCTACGCCAATCTGTGTCAGGGTCGAACCGGCGCGCTAGCGGACTCCGTGTCGGTGGCAAGGGGCCACCCGTGTTCCACGAACGACACCGTGCTTCACCATGCGACAACGCCGAGCGTTTGCGACGGCTTAGCGGTGCGGACCCTCAGCAGCAAAAACGCCGTATCGGGCTGCGCTCGAGGGGCTGCTGCTCTCCAGAGGTCGCCGGTCCGGTCTCCCAGTCACCGACAACGGCATCGAAGTGAGCAATGTTCCATGTCGCCAGCGCTTACTCCTGTGTTTCGGTGAACCCCATGGCAGGCTGGGCTGTCAGGGCTGCACCGTCCGGCGGATCTTCGGCGAACCAGAGGAGTGACGATGAGCAAATTCGAACTGTACAAGGATCATCAAGGGGGCTTTCGTTGGCATCTGAAGTCTACGGAAGGACGAACAATTGCTGTGAGTGCTGAGGCACACAAGACAATGGCTGACGTGCGGGAAAATATCGCGACTGTGAAGCGGGAGGCCGGCGGCTCCGATATCGACGACCAGACGGCGACGACCTTCTAACCCGCGGGATGCGCTGGAGTAGCGCTTTGAACGCGCACGATTCCAGCAGGAACGTCAGTTATTGCTGGTTACGACACCGAAGTCAGCTAATTCCAGCGCAGAGAGCCTGCAGTTGATTCGTTACCTCTACTCCAATTGAGCTTCAGTACCCGACGCGTGAACGCCTTGCGCGCGGGCGCGCCCTGACCCCGGCGGTCCGAGTAGCAGCCGAAATGTGCCAGCGCTCACAAGGCGCGACGTTGCGCGACGAGCGGGCAGAGGAAGGGGTCCTTACCCCGCAGTCCGACGCTATTGAGGTAGCGGATGACGGCACCGTACGACTGCCATAGCGTCGTCTGGGTGTAGGGCACGCCCGCGGCCGCGCAGTAGGCGGCGACGAGGGGTTGCACCTTGCGCAAGGAGGGGCGGGCCATCGACGGGAACAGGTGGTGTTCGACCTGGTAGTTGAGGCCGCCCATCAGGATCGCTATGAGGCGTCCGCCGCTGACATTGCGACTCATCAGGACCTGACGGCGCAGGAAGTCCAGCTTCAGCCTCGGAGAGACCAGCGGCATGCCAATGTGGTTCGGCGCGAACGCCGAGCCCAGGTAGAAGCCGAAGACGGCCAGCTCGATCGCGAGGAAGGCCGCGGCCTTCCCCGGGGACAACACCAGAAACACGAGAGCGACGAGGCCGCCGAGGCGGATCGCCAGCAGGGTGAACTCGACCCATCGACGCTCGACCGGGCCGCGGCTGAAGGTGCGGCGAAACCCTTCTGAGTGCATTGAGAGGCCTTCGAGCAGGAGGATCGGGAAGAAGTACCAGCCTTGGTGTGACACCAACCATTTCATCAGTCGGCCACGGGGCCGGGTCGCCTGCTCAGGGGTGATAGCGATGGCGCTCAAGTGCGACATCGGGATCGGAACCGACCCGGTTCGGGTTGGCGTGGTGTCGGTTGTGCTTGCTTCGCCACCAGCCATAGCTGATACCGACGAGCAGGTTCGCGATGATCATGCTCGTCCAGTCGTTCCACCGGCCGGACTTGAAGATTTGGCGGTGGGCTGCGTCGTGGCCGAGGAACCCCAACTGGGTCATGATGATGGCCAGCACAGCCGCGCTGACCAGCTGCCACCAGCTGTTTCCGATCCAGATGAAGGCGAGTACCCAGGCGGCCAGAATGAGCAGGGCGCCGATCAGTTTGGTCCAGTAGTACCCGTACCGGCGGCGCATGAGATCCATGTCGTGAACGCGGCGCGTCAGGGCCGTGAAAGAGCTGCCGGCTCGGGCGTTCGTGGCCGAGTCAGGGACGTTCGCCGACGCAGGCGGGGTGAGGGTAGAAGTCACAGGGGAGAGCCGTTCCGTAGCGGACGTCCCGGGAAAGAGTCTGGGCGACAGCGGGTTGCTTCGGGAGCCGCGGCGAGCTTACACGGCGTCTCCGGCCCCAGACCGACTGCGATATGCAGTGAAAAACATTCTACCCCCATGAGCGCCTGAACCAATCTGCGCTGAGCGTCGCTCCGAGTCAGCCGCCGATCTCGTGCCGCCGCGATAGCATTTCCGCGATAGCGGGCGAACCCAGCCGGCGTGGCTGCGAGCATCAAAGAAGGACCATGGACTCCGACGACTTTGCCGAGATCGGGTCGTGGGGCCACGACGCTCAGCAGGAGACCGCGGACCAAGCCGCCGATCGGCGATTTGCCGAGGATGAGGACCTTCGTGAGAGTCTTGTCGGTCTGTCCCGGTTGGCATCGGACCGGCTTCCGCTGGAGGATCTGCTGACCCAGGTCGCCACTTACGCGGTGCAGGCCATCCCCGGCGCCGACGGTGCCGGTTTGACGTTGCTCGAGCAGGACAGGGCCGACACCATCGTGGCGACCGCCCCGTTTGTTACCGAGGTCGACGACGTTCAGTACGGGATGGACCAGGGCCCCTGTATCAGTGCCGCCCGTGAGGGTAAGACCGTCCTGTCAGGCTCTCTCGGCGGAGATCCGCGATGGCCGCGGTTCGGTGGGCGGGTCGCTCGGCTCGGCGTACACAGCGTGGTGTCGTTGCCGTTGATCACCCCCGACGGCGTGGTCGGTGCGATGAACGTCTACGCCCACGGCAAGAATGTCTTTGATGACCGGGCCGCCGAACTCGGCCAGATCTTCGCCGTGCCGGCCGCAATCGCCGTACACAACGCCCATGTCCTCGCGCAGACCCGACGACTGGCCAACCAGCTGCAGTCGGCCCTGGAAGTTCGCGGCGTCATCGACAGGGCTGTCGGGATCATGATGAGTCGCAGCGGCAGTACGGAGCATGAGGCCCTTGAGCGGCTGCGCTCGCTGAGCCAGCGCGAGCATCGCAAGCTTGCGGAGGTAGCTCGTCAGATTGTGGACGAGGCCGTCGCACGGGCGCGAGCTCGTAACCGACAGAGTCGAGAATGATGTAAGCGCGCCCTCACTGGGCGTAGAGTCGTAGGTGACGCGGCTCTCTGAATTCTCGGTCCGCGCAGCCGCCGCCAGTGGTCTCGGCGATTTGCCGAGCCAGTTCATTCAGGACCCGATCAGCGGGCGGATCCGCTTCCTCGGAGCACGAGTGTGGATCTGCCTGCAGCCTTACTCGCGCACCTTCATGAGCTCGCGGCCAGCATCGGCCAAGATGATCAGGATCTGGACCACACACTGACGGCGCTGACCAAGGCATTGCGCTCGACTGCCGCCTCCTACATCGGATTCGAGCTAACTGTTGTCGAGAGTCTGTGGCCGGTCACGCTGGCCGCCTTCACCGACGGCCACGACGTACCAGTCGGGACGTCGCTGCGTCTCCCTCTCGCGCTGGTTTCGCGGGAGGTCGATCCGGCGAGCCGAGTCATCTTCTACGCCGGGACTGCTGGTGCGTTTACCGACATTGCCGCGGACTTAAGCCACGCCCTCGGCGGAATCCCCGTCGACCAGGCATCCTCCGCCGCGAATAACGCGGATCATGGGAGGACACGTGTGGACGGTCAGCGAAGAACGATTGAGCTCGACGCTGATCCTCCACCACTCTCTCGCATGTCCGGACTGACCGGTCTCGCCGAGCTGACCACGCTGAATCGCGCCATCGGGATGCTTGTTGATCAAGGTCACGACATTGAGCAAGCTCATCAACTGCTCCGCCGCGATGCCGCGGCTGCGGGAGTCGAACCGCAGATCTACGCTGCGCGGATCATTCTGGCCAGCCCGGCCACCGGCAACGACTCGCGCTAGCATGCTCGCCGATGCCGGCTACGTGGCTTCCTTGGTGCATTACTTGCTCTCTGGGGTCGCATCCTGACCCATATAGATAACGTTCTCGACGCTGTTATAGATGTACCGCTCACCTGTCTTCAGGGCGTTGGCATGCGCCTCACAGACAACGGCCTCGGCGAGTCCCCACTCAGCTTGATCGATCACGAAGTTTCGCGTGCCCGGCTCCTGGCACCGCAGGACTTGGCACTGGAGCACCTGAAACTCACAAGGCGCGGACCCTGTCGGCCTGGGGACCCTTGGGCCCTGGGTGGTGTCGAACTCGACGCGCTGCCCCTCCTCGAGCGAGCGATAGCCAGTCGACTCGATCGCGCTGTAGTGCACGAACACGTCCGCCCCGCCGCCATCGACGGCAATGAAGCCGAAACCCTTCTCTCCGTTGAACCACTTGACGGTTCCCTGTGCCATGACACATCTCCTAGCATCTCGATGTCGCACCTTACGACTGTCGAAGCGCTGTCGGACGTCAGACCTAACCCACGCCCACGCAAAGTCTTCAGGGGCGTAGCACTGACCACGGCTCAAGAATTGCAACAGCGCGCCTAGTCTGCCATACACCTAGTAATCAGACGTGCGCTGGCTGTACGACGGACGGTCCCGTTTGGGTGTCAGCGACTGTGGACCGCGTACGCCAAGCGCTCATGGCCGGACCGCGGAACCACGGCGTCATCTCTCTATCTCAGCGGACGGAAAATCTGAGCGCCCGCGATGGACCACCTGCGCGTGCGCTGTCCTTGCACCGAGCAGGTGAGAGTCTCACATAGGCCGCCGTGACACGATGGTGCAAGACGGGCCGGCGGGGAGGCAGGAGCGGCATTCCTGGACAAGAGGGGACGACGTGAGCGGTAACGCAAGCTTCCGGGCGGTCAACACCACGGTGCTCGCGGTCTGTGCCGTGGAGGCGCCGATCGTGATCACCTCGGCGGCGATCGATGAGTGGCTGGCGGAGACATATCAGCGCGTACACACCCGGCCCGGCATGCTGCAGAAGCTGGCGGGTGTCGTCGAGCGGCGCTGGTGGCCGGAGGACGTGAGTTTCGCTGACGCAGCGGCGATCGCGGGCGCCAAGGCATTGGCTGAGGCGGGGATCCGGCCCGAGCAGGTCGGCGTCATGATCAACACGGCGGTCTCCAGGGCGTACCTGGAGCCGTCAACGGCGGTGGCGATCCACCACCAGATGGGCCTGCCGACCGACTGCCTCAACTTCGACCTCGCCAACGCCTGCCTCGGCTTCCTCAACGGCATCCAGCTGGCGCGACCATGATCGACTCCGGGCAGGCCGAGTACGCGGTCATTGTCGACGGCGAGGGTTCCCGCTACACCCAGGAGCTGACGCTTGAGCGCCTGGCGGGGCCGGACGTGACGGCGGCCGACCTGCGGTCGCAGTTCGCCACGCTGACTCTCGGCTCGGGGTCGGCTGCGATGGTGCTCGGCCGCGCGGACCGTCACCCGGAGGGCCATCGCGTCGTCGGCGGGGTGAGCCGGGCTGCAACCGAGCATCACGACCTCTGCGTCGGCGACCTCACCCGTATGCGGACCGACACGAAGCGGCTCTTCGACGCCGGCCTCGCGCTGGCGGTGGCGACGTGGGATGCCGCGCAGGCAGAGTTCGACTGGGGCGGAATCGACTGGTTCGTAGCCCACCAGACGTCGGTCGTCCATATCAGGGCGATCGCTGCCGCGCTGGGCGTCGATTCCGACCGCTTCCCGCTGACGCTGCCGAACTACGGCAACATGGGCCCGGCGGCCGTACCCTTCACCCTCGCGCGGCACATTGACCGGCTGCACGCCGAGGATCGCATCCTCCTCATGGGCATCGGTTCGGGCCTCAACACCTCGTACGCCGAAATCGTCTGGTGACCGATACGCTGCACATCGCGCCAGTCCCAGGCGTCGAACTCGGCTCGATGCCGGGCGTGGATCCAGCTTGGTCGCATGCGGTCGCCGTGGTCGACGAGGACGGAGTGCAGCGCACCTGGCATGTCCTGGACAACGGGGTGGCGCCCGCCGAGGGGACGTTGCTTTGCGTACACGGCAATCCCACCTGGTCTTATCTGTGGCGCCGGTTCCTGGCTAGCGCCGAGCCCGGTTGGCGGGCCGTGGCGGTTGACCAGCTCGGGATGGGCTACTCCGAGCGGCCAAGCCGCCCGCGCACCCTGGCTGACCGTATCGACGACCTGGACTCAGTGACCGAAGCCCTGGGCATCACCGGCCCGATCGTCATCGCGGCGCACGACTGGGGCGGACCGATCTCGCTCGGCTGGGCCGAGCGCCATCGCGATCGGGTCGCGGGGATCATCCTGGCCAACACCGGCGTATCGCTCCCGGCGAGGGCCCGACCGTGGCTCCTGATCCCGTTGGTCCGCAGTCGTGTGCTCCGCGAAATAGCGTGTGTCCGAACGGCGACTTTCGTCCGCGGCGCCGCGCTGCTGGCTCGGGCTCCGCTCCGGCCTGAGGTACGTGCCGCGCTCCGCGCACCGTACTCCTCGGCCGAGCAGCGCCGAGCGGTTGGGGACTTCGTGGCCGACATCCCGCTGAACCCGGCCCATCCCAGCCGAGTCGTGCTCGATCGTGTGCTTGACGGGCTGGCCGAGCTCGGCGGGGTCCCCGCCTTGCTGCTCTGGGGCCCTCGGGATCCGATCTTCTCTCCTGCGTTCCTCCGCGATCTGGAACACCGGCTGCCGCAGGCCGACGTGCACCGGTTCGCCGGCGCGTCGCACCTGGTGACTGAGGACGAGCCGGAGGTGGCCGAGCGTGCCTGGTCATGGATCCGTACGCGAGTCTGCGGGTCGCCGCCGCTGCCGCCCGAGCGTCGCACACGGCTCCCCGATCGACATCGCGGCTGCTGAGGGCTCCGCAACAGCGATCGCCGAGCCGGACCGCGACCGCGCCCGGCTGACGACGTTCGCCGCGCTCACCGCGCGCATCGACGCGCTCGCCGGGACGCTACGCGGAGCTGGGGTGCAGCCCGGCCACCGGGTGGCGCTGCTGGTGCCGCCGGGGCTCGAGCTGACGGCGGCGGTGTACGCCTGCTGGCGCGCCGGAGCAGCGATCGTCGTCGCCGACACCGGGCTGGGCTGGCGCCGGATGGCCGAGGCCTTGCGCAGCGCCGACCCGGACCATCTGGTCGGGGTTCCGGCAGCAATCGCGGCCGCTGCGGCACTACGGATACCAGGCGGACGCATCGTGTCGGCGACCGGCCAAGGCGGGTCCGTCGATTGCGGGACGCGTTGATGGCCCGATCGGCGGGCGAGGAAGATCGTGCGCGTTTGACGGTTGTCTGCCCCCCGGGAACGCGCACGATCTCCAGCGGGACGCGTAGCGCATCGACCGCCAACGACGAGGCGGCGGTCCTGTTCACCTCGGGCGCGACCGGGCCGCCCAAGGGAGTTGTGTATCGCCACTCCCAACTCCACGCCCAGCTCGAGCTCGTCCGGACCCTCTGCAGCATCACCCCGGACGATCGCCTGGTTGCCGCGTTCGCGCCGTTCGCGCTGTACGGGCCGGCGCTGGGCATCGGCGCCGCGGTCCCGCGGATGGACGTCACCCGACCGGGCACCCTGACCGCCGATGCTCTCGCTGACGCGGCCGCCTCGGTCGGGGCGACCCTGGTCTTCGCGTCGCCGGCCGCGCTCCGCAACGTGGTCGCTACCGCAAGCCGGCTGACGCCGATCAGCAGGCAGCACTCGCGCGCATCCGGCTGGTGCTCTCGGCCGGGGCGCCGGTGGCAGTGCCGCTGCTGCGGCGCTTACAGCAAGTCCTCCCGGCGGCGGAGCTGCACACCCCGTACGGGATGACCGAGGTCCTGCCCGTAACAGACATTGCGTTGCCTGAACTAGAGAAGGTGGGCTCGGGCAAAGGGGTTTGCGTCGGCCGCGCACTGCCTGGCGTTCGCCTCGGGATCAGCGCACTCGACGCCCTTGGTCGGGCTCACGGCTCGCCGCTGCCTTCCGTCGAGGTCACCGGGGAGATCTGTGTATCGGCTGCGCACGTCAAGGACCGGTACGACCGGCTGTGGGCGACTGAGCAGGCCAGCTCCCGTGACTCGGGGTGGCACCGCACTGGCGATGTCGGCCACCTCGATGCCGCCGCGCGGCTGTGGGTCGAAGGCCGGTTGGCACATGTGATCACCAGCGCAGAGGGACCGCTAACCCCGGTCGGAGCAGAACAACGAATCGAGGCTCACGCGCTCGTGACAGGCGCCGCCCTGGTCGGCGTCGGCCCCCAGGGCACCCAGCAGCCAGTGGCCGTCGTGGTTCCAGCGGCGAACGCGCGCCCTGGACTGGCGGACGAGAAACTTGCCCGTGTCGTACGGGCCGCCGCGGATATTCCCCTGGCGGCAGTGTTGACAGTGCGATCCCTTCCCATGGACATTCGTCACGCCGCGAAGATCGACCGGTCTCGCCTCGCTCGCTGGGCCGATGGAGTGCTCAGCGGTGCCCGAGTGGGCCGTCCGTAGGGGAGTGCGGCATGCGAGTGCTGGTCACGGGGACGACCGGAATGCTGGGTCGCGGGGTTGCGCTTGCCTTGGCTGGCCGAGGCGACGGCGTAACGGTCCTGCAGCGGCGCCCTGCCGGCTTGGGGCTGCCGGAGGTGCTGGCAGACGTGGCGGACGCGGATGCGGTCCGGATCGCCGTTGCCGGACATGACGCCGTCGTCCACCTGGCAGCCAAGGTCAATGTGGTCGGCCCAGAGCCGGAGTACCTGCGGGTCAACGTCGCCGGAACTCAGTCCGTCGTCGACGCTTGCCGGGCCGCCGGGGTGGAACGCCTGGTGCATGTCTCGTCCCCTTCGGTTGCCCACCAAGGCAAGTCGGTCGTAGGCCGCGGCGCTGATCCCGCGGACCCGGCGACCGCGCGCGGACCGTACGCCCGCAGCAAGGCCCTCGCGGAAGGGGTCGCGCTGGGCGCCGACGCCGGCGGGCTCGCGGTCGTCGCAATCCGGCCGCACCTGGTGTGGGGCCCGGGGGACAAGCAGTTGATCGCGCGGATCGTCGATCGTGCGCGGCACGGCCGGTTGCCGCTGATCGGCTCGGGGGCGGCGCTGGTCGACACCACGTACCTCACGAACGCGGTGGATGCTCTTGTGGCGGCGCTGGACCGTTGCTTGGACGCGCGCGGGCGCGCCCTGGTTGTGACCAATGGCGAACCGCGTCCGATCGCCGAGATACTCGCTGCCGTGTGCCGGGCGGCGGGTGTGCCCGCCCCGACCCGACACGTGCCGGTGCGACTGGCTCGAGCGGGTGGAGCGGTCGTCGAGTCATTGTGGGCGCTGCGGGATCGTCTCTCCCCGTCGGGCCCGTCGGACGACGATCCGCCCCTGACTCGCTTCCTGGTCGAGCAGCTGTCCACGGCCCACTGGTTCGACCAACGGCGCACCCAGGAGGTCCTGCGCTGGCGGCCCCGCGTCCCTCTCGACGAGGGTCTGGCCGAGCTCGAGCGCTGGTATGCGGTGCGGCCTCATTAACATGCGGGCGACCGCGGAGAGGAGTGGTCGATGATGACTATCCCCTGGTCAGCGGGCAGTTGGACACATCGGCCTGTTGCCGCGGTCGAGCGCGGCGGTGACCTGCTGGTCACGGCTGCGAAGGGCAGCGACGCGTGGCGCCTCACGTCCTATGGTTTCGTCCACGACAGCGAGCATGCCCTTTTGGCACCGTTCCCCCAGGACAGTGCAATGGAAGTCGAGTTCACAGCTGCCTTTTCTCACCAATTCGATCAGGCCGGGATTTTTGTCCGCGTCTCTGCTGAACGATGGGTCAAGGCTGGTGTGGAGTTCGCCGATGGATATGCGTCGGTTGGTGCCGTGGTCACTGATGGGCGGTCTGACTGGTCGCTGGCTCCGGCGCCGAACTGGAGCGGCCGGCGTGTGCTCGTACGCGCCAGTCGCAGCGGCGATGCGCTGACGATCCGCGCCCGAGCGGAAGGGCTCGCGTCGCAATTGGTCCGCGTTGTCCCTTTCGAGCCGGGCCTCGTCGCTAGCGCGGGGCCATTCACCTGCGCTCCAACGCGAGCAGGGCTCACGGTCGCTTTCCATGCGTGGCGCTTGGCCGAACCCGACGACAGCCTGCATTAGCTTGACTGGGACTACTTGATCTTCGCTGGTAGGGAGGGTCGCTGGTCAGCTCGCCCGGGCGTAGAACGCGGGATCAAGATCAAGTACCTAGATCGCCGGATGGGCGAGGAGTAGGCCGCCCTCGACCGGCAGCACGTGACCGGTGATCCAGGCGGCATCGGTGGACGCGAGGAATGCGACCGCGCCGGCCACGTCCTCGGGCTCGCCTACTCGGCCCAAGGGGTATAGCGGTTTCATCCGTTCGGCTCCGCCGTCCTGGCTGTCCCAAACCCGGGTCCTGATCGTTCCGGGCGCCACAGCATTGACCCGGATTCCGTCCGGCGCCAGATAAATCGCGAGATTCTTGGTCAGTGCTGTGAGCCCAGCCTTCGCCGACGAGTACGGCTCGCTGCCGAGCGGGACATGAGCATTGATCGAGCTGACAGTCACGATCGCCGGCGCCCGACCGCTGCGTCGCAGAAGCGGGATCGCAGCGCGGCACACGCGCGCCACGCCGACCAGGTTCAGGTCCAGCAGGCGGAGCCAGATCTCGTCTCCCGTTTCCTCGAATACGCCGTGCGCCGTGTCTCCTCCAGCGACGTTGACCACGACGTCAAGCCCGCCGAGCGCACCGGCCGCATGACCCAGTGCCTGATCGACCGAAGTTCGGTTGGTGACATCCATCGTCAGCGCGAGATGCCGGCCAGAGCCATCGGGCAAGCCGGCCTCGACCTCCCTAGCCATGTCCAGATCGAGATCGGTGACGACCACCCGGGCCCCTTCATCCGCAAGCCTCTGGGCGCACGCGCGGCCGATCCCTCGCCCCGCACCCGTCACCAGTGCCGTCGAAGAATTAAAGCGCCCGTGCTCTGTCATGAGTCCACACTGGCACTCATCCCGGCTGTTCCTACAGGTTGGTCATCCGCTCACTGGCGTCGCTGTAGCGGCCGCCTTGCACCTGGATCTTGGACGCGGCGTCTTCGATCTCGCTCAGTTCGTCGGTCGACAGGTCTACCTCGGCGGCACCGATGTTCTCCTCGAGCCTGTGCAGCTTCCGCGTGCCAGGAATGGGCACGATCCACGGCTTTTGGGCCAGAAGCCATGCCAAGGCGACCTGGCCCGGCGTAGCACCTTTGCGTTGCGCGATGTCGGCGAGGAGATCAACCACGGCCTGGTTCTGTTGCAGCGCGTCCGGTTCGAATCGCGGGATGGTGCTGCGGATGTCATTGCCGGTATCAAAGCTGGTCGAGGCGTTGATGGTGCCGGTGAGGAAGCCCTTGCCGAGCGGGCTGTAGGGAACGAAGCCGATGCCAAGTTCCTCACATGCGGCGAGTACCTCCTCTTCCGGTCGCCGCCACCACAGCGAGTACTCGCTCTGAACGGCGGTCACGGGCTGGACGGCGTGCGCGCGGCGGATCGTCCCGGCGGCCGCCTCGGACATGCCGAAGTGTTTCACCTTCCCCGCTTCGATGAGCTCCTTGACCTCCCCGGCGACATCCTCGATTGGCACTTCCGGGTCGACTCGGTGCTGGTAGTAGAGGTCGATGGCATCGACCCTGAGGCGTTGCAATGAGCCGTCGACGACATTTCTGATGACATCGGGGCGGCTCGTCACCCGCCCTCTTGGCTTACGCTCGACGGGATCGATGTCCCACCCGAACTTGGTGGCTATCACGACCTGACCTCGGTATGGCGTGAGTGCCTCGCCGACAAGTTCCTCATTGGCGTAGGGACCGTAGATCTCGGCGGTGTCGAAGAAAGTGACGCCACGATCGACGGCCGCGCCGATCAGCGAGATCATCTCTTGCCGGTCGGGCTTGTCGCTGTAGCCACCGGTCATGCTCATGCAACCCAGCCCGATCGCAGACACCTCCAAGCCGTTGCTGCCAAGAGTCCGCTTGTCCATGGTGAAGCTCCTGTCGTCGTCCAGTGGAGACAGCCCGGCATAGGGCATGTCACGCAGACTATGGCTACTGCTGTCCCCGTGGGAGGCCCTGTTGGTACCCCTTAAGTCCAGGTACTCGTTGCTGCTTGCTCAGCCGGGCACTGGCTGGCCGCCGCGGTCCAAGCCGAGCGTGGCCAGTAGGTCCTCGTGAAGTTCCATCCAGACTGTGTGGCAGGAGTCGATCTTCGGCTGGGCGACCCACGCTTGTTCGCCGCGATCAGCTCTATCCAAGGCGGCCGCGTACCGTTCCGGGTATCCGGCAAAGCGCGGCAGCGCAACCGTGAGCGTTTCGCACACGGGTTGAAGCTCGCGGCCAAGGCCGTGAAGATCATCCAGTGCCCGCTGATCCCAATCCGGGTCGATGTGATCGTTTGCTGCCAGGGGATCACTCGGCGTCGGCCTAATCTGCCAGCTGGTGACCGTGTTCAGAAATCGTGCGTTGAGCGCGAGGAACACGTCGTGCGCGACAACAACCTCCGAACGCGTGCCCGTCTGGTCCAACTCGGCTGCCAGGCGTCTTTCATTCTCGACTCGGCCCGCCGCTGTCAACGCCCAGCCGTCGACATCGGCAAAGACCACGTGAGTGATCCATCCGTACGCTTCGTAGTCGAGCAGCAGCTCATCAACGAGTTCACGATCCACGCCAAAGCGCTCGGCGACCGTTGCCCCGTCCGCCATGCCTTTCACGCGCAACCCGTGCAAGACGAGCAGTTCGGGGGAGGACACGCGGAGCACGATCGGAGCCTACTTGTTGCCCAACTTGTTGCCTGCTTGCTGGCTGGGCCCAGCAATCATCGCCCGATGACGCAGGCTGCGAGGATTGGCTGATCAGACAGAAGATTGGACGTGGTGCTAGATGAAAGTCGCGGTCGTCGGGGGAGGCTCCACCTACACGCCCGAACTGGTCGACGGAATCGCGAGGCTGCAACACCTGTCCGGCGTTGACGAGCTGGTGCTCACCGATCCGGCTGAGGAGCGGCTCTCCCTCGTCACCGGAATCTCGCGAGAGGATCTTCGCCAAGTACGGGCTATTCCGGGCGGATCATGTCCACCACCGATCTTGACCGTGCCGTGTCAGATGCCGCAGTCGTTCTCCTCCAGCTGAGGATTGGTGGTCAAGCGGCGCGGGCGGTCGACGAGAGCTCTTCCGTTGCAGTGTGGTTGTGTCGGCCAGGAGACCACGGGTGCTGGCGGGCTGGCCAAGGCGCTGCGTACGGTGCCGGTGATCTTGCAGATCGCCGAGCAAGTCTCCCGGCTTGCCGCTAAGGACGCCTGGATCATCGACTTCACAAATCCGGTGGGCATCGTCACGCGCGGGCTGCTTGATCATGGTCATCGAGCTGTCGGGTTCTGCAACGTCGCGATCGGCAATCAACGGACCGCTGCGAGTCTGCTCGGCGTCGAACCCGCCCGGGTGGCGTTGGACCATGTCGGGCTCAATCACCTGACCTGGACCCGCCGAGTCCTGGTCAACGGCCAAGATCAGCTACCCGAGCTGCTGGCCACTTCAGCGCGACGCGTTGGCGGAGCGTTCCGGCCTTCCGCGCGGAGTTGCTGCGCCGTCTCGGGGTATGGCCTTCCTACTATCTGCGCTACTTCTATGAACATGATCACGTCGTCGATCAGCAGCGAAAGAGGCCATCCCGGGCGGAGGAGGTCGCTGAGATCGAGCGCCAGCTGTTGGAGATGTATGCCGACCCGACGGTTGAAGAGAAGCCCGCGCTGCTGCGGCAGCGTGGCGGTGCCTACTATTCCGAAGCTGCCGTAGGCCTGATGGCGTCCTTGATCACCGATCGAGGCGACGCGCAAGTAGTGAACGTACGCAATAAGGGCACGCTGCCCTTCCTTGCTGATCATGCAGTCGTTGAGGTCCCTGCACGGATCGGCCGCGACGGTCCGGTGCCACAGAGCTCTATCACCTGTTGACCCGCTATATCGCCGGGCTCATTGCCCACGTATCGGCGTACGAGGAACTGGCACTGGACGCTGCTGTCCAGGGCGGACGGGAACGCGTGTTCCGGGCGTTGCTCGCGCACCCGCTCATCGGCCAGCATGATCTTGCCGACAAGCTGACCGACTTGCTGATCGGCGCCAATCGCGATCACCTGCGGTGGGCGGCGTGACGGCAGCGGTCCTCGCGATCGATGGCGGCAACAGCAAGACCGATGTCTGCCTGATCTCCGCCGACGGCCAGCTCCTCGGATACGCGCGTGGGCCGGGGTCCAACCACCAGAACGTCGGCGTTGACGCCGCATTCGAGGTGCTGCTCGGCCTGGTCGGCCGAGGCAGCGCCGAGGCCGGAATCGACGTGTCGCTCGACGCTCGCCCAGCATGCGGCGGTCTACCTCGCTGGCGCGGACTTCCCGAGGGAGGTCGAGATGCTGCTCGCACGGGTCTCACGCGCTGGCTGGGCAGCAGAAGTTTCCCTGGACAACGACACGTTTGCGCTGCTGCGCGCCGGCACCAGCGCCGCCAACCGGATCGCGGTGGTCTGTGGCGCGGGCATCAACTGCGTGGGAGTCTCTGCGGCAGGTGGGCTACTGCGCTTTCCATCGGTCGGCGCCATCTCGGGTGATTGGGGCGGCGGCGCGACGCTTGGGCACCGAGGCGCTCTTCCTTGCGGTGCGGGCAGAGGACGGCCGCGGGCAGCCAACCGCGCTGCGCGAGGCGATCATGGAACACTTCGGCACGGCATCGGTCGTGGACGTGACCGCGGCACTGCACTTCGGTGAGATGCCGCGCAGCCGGATCCATGAACTGGTTCCGGTGCTGCTGCGAGTCGCCGCAGCCGGCGACGGACCCGCCAGGGCCGTGGTGGAGCGGCTGGCGGAGGAGGTGTTCCTGCTCGCCCGGGCTGCCTTCGACCGGCTCGATCTGCGGGATCAGCCAACCGATGTGGTGCTGGGAGGCAGCGTGCTCGCTGCGCGAGATCCCCTGCTGATGGAAGGAGTGTCGCGGCGTCTGGCGGCGCACGCTCCGCGCGCCAACCTGCTGGTCGTCGACGACCCTCCGGTGGTCGGCGCCGCACTTCTCGGGTTGGATGCGCTTGGCGCCGTCGCCTGACGCCGAGATCGCTGCCCGCGCTGCACTGCTTGCGCGAGCTCGCGCGGTCCGATCCGTCCCAGCGGCGAAGCCTGCCGGGACGTAGGAGAAACTGCTGGCAAGAGCTTCCAAGGAGTTGATCTTCAGATGAGCGTCACACCAGCTCCGACAACGGAATGGGCAGGCCTGTCGCAACGATCGACTACCGCTATGCGCTGGAAGCGCCCTTTCCGGCTCGGCTGCATGACGCGAAGGCTGACTGCTTCGCGGAGGCGCTGCACAGCGAATCTGGATCGTCCTACCAACTGACCGGCAGCTCGCGTACGCCGTTGACCGGACCGTCGCCTCGGAAGGTGAGATCGGCGACGGACGCCGCCAAGGACAAGTTCGGGAAGCGGCACAACAGTGCAGGCAGAGCTACCGACATCTCGAGGCGGGCCAGCTGCTGGCCGAGACACTGATGAATGCCGTGTCCGAAGGTCAGGTGCGCCTGCGGATGCCGGGTCACGTCGAACACATCCGGATCGGTCATGAAGCCGGCGTCGCGGTTGGCCGATGGCAGTGACAGCGTTGCGATGTCGCCCGCCTGAATGGTCTGGCCACCGATGATCATGTCCTGCAAGATGATCCGCGGTGTCCCGGTGTGGACGATCGTCAGATAGCGGAGGATCTCCTCCACCGCACTCGTGATCACCTCTGGATCGTCGCGCACCAGAGCAAGCTGATCGGGATGCTGCAGGAGCAACAAGGTGCCCAGCCCGATCGTGTTCGCTGTCGTCTCGTGGCCGGCAACCAGCAAGATGTTGCCGATACCGAGCAGCTCCTCGTCGGTCAGTTCATCGGCATGATCGCGGATCAACATGCCGAGGATGTCGTCGCCAGGGTCTTCCCGGTGCCGATTCACCAGCGACTGCATGTAGGCGTTCATCTCGCGCGTGTTCTGGGCCTGTTGCTCACGCGTCACGAAAACGTCCAGCATCGTGTCGCTGCGCCGCTGGAACTCTGGCTGATCTTCGAACGGCACGCCGAGTAGCTCGCAGATCACCAGTGACGGCAGCGGCAGCGCGAACGCCTGCATCAAGTCGATCGGCGGGCCCGCAGCCTCCATCTCATCCAGAAACCTTGTCGTGATCTCTTCGATGTACGGCCGCATCGCAGCCAGCCGGCGCATCGAGAACTGTCCGGTCAGCGTTCGCCTGATCCGTGTGTGGTCTGGTGGGTCGAGGGAGAGCAGGAAACCGGGCTGGGAGGCCGCCGACCCGGATCGGCCGAGGGAGTTGCTGGTCTCGCGGCTGGAAAGCAGTTCACGGGCGTCGGCGTACCTGGTGATCAGCCACATCATGAGGAAGTCTCCGTTCGGCAGCGGCCGCCGCACGCCGAAGACCGGCTGCTCGGAGCGGATGCGCGCGAACTCCGGAGCTGGATTGATCGGATCTTCGGGATCGCGATGCGAACGCGGCCAGGACAGCGGCTCTGATGTCGTCATTGGTCTAGATACCCTCCTGACGCTGAGGTTTGGTCTGAGCCAAGCTCAGCCTAGATACTCGCCTTTCACGATCCAGATGCGTGCTCGGCGTGATCCCTGGCACGACGAGTGCTCACGTCTGGCTATGTTTTCAGGCGGACCGGATCGTCACGCTTGCGTACGCGGCGAGCCGGCCGAATAGTGATCATGAGATTCAAGATCAACCGTGATGCGTGATCAGCCCACTGCGGTAGGCGAAGACGACAGCTTGAGCTCGGTCGCGGGCGTCGATCTTGGCCAGGATTCGCTTGACATGCGTCTTGGCAGTGGAGTCGGCGATCACCAGGAGTTCAGCGATCTCGGCATTGGAGCGCCCTTGCCCGATCAGCGCCAGGACCTGGCGCTCGCGCGGCGTGAGCTCATCCAGGCGGCGACGTGCGTCGGCATCCACAGCGTGAACATCGGCGCTGCCGCTCTCGGTTTCGAGGTGGCGCTGGATAAGAGTACGCGTCAAGGCTGGATCGAGCAGCGCCTCGCCGGCCGCGACAGTGTGTACCGCGTCCAGGAGCCGCTCCGGCGAGGCACGTTTCAGCAAGAATCCACTCGCACCGGCTCGCAATGCGCCCCAGAGGTACTCGTCGTACTGAAACGTGGTCAGGATGAGGACTTTCGTGTCCGGCAAGATCGCCACGATCCGCCGAGTGGCCTCAATTCCGTCAATACCTGGCATGCGAACGTCCATGAGCACGACGTCGGGAGTATGCAGGCGACACTGATCCACGGCCTGCAGGCCGTCCGCCACTTCCGCCACCACATCCAGATCGGAGTCGGTGCTGAGGACAACCGCGAGCCCGGCGCGAAGCAACGCGTCATCGTCAGCGAGCAGAACCCGGATCGTCATCGCAGGGGAAGCGCGGCCCGCAAGCGGAACCCGCCTCCTTCACCTCCACCGTGCTCGAGTACGCCGCCGCACATCGACACTCGCTCCGCGATACCCAGCAGTCCTCGACCCGGCCGCTTCGGCTCACGAGGGCCTGGCCCGGTGTCAGACACCTCGACCACAACCGATGGCCCTTCCCGCCGGACGTCGACGGTCGCCGCGCACGGAGCGGCGTGCTTGAGCGTGTTCGTGAGCCCTTCTTGGACGATCCGGTAGATCGACAGGTCCACGTTGCGGGGTAGCTGCAGTGTCGGCTCGACCGACAGCCTGACGTCGATACCGGAGTCGGTGAATCGGTCCACGAGCTCCGGCAGCTGGGCCACCCCCAGCGGATGATTCGACGCGCCCGTTTCCGCCGGCTCTGCCGGATCGGGACGCAGTGTCGCGAGCACCTGATCAAGATCGGCCAGCGTCTCCCGACCAGTGCGTTCCATACCGGACAAGAGCTCGCGGGTCATCGCCGGATCCTTGTCCAGCATCAGCCGTGCGGCACCGGCTTGGACCACGAGCAGGTTGACCGTGTGTCCCATAAGGTCATGCAGCTCCCGAGAAATCCTCACGCGCTCCTCGGCGACTACCTGGCGCGCGGTCGCGACGCGAGCGCGATCCTGCTCTTCCCGACGCCGCGCCACGGTGTAGCCGACAGCCCACGTCGCCAGCCACACGAGGAGAACCTCCACCATCTCGGCGTCCAACTGATCAAGTCCGGGCGTGCCCACGAAATAAACCAGAACGCCGGCAACGATGATCGGCACGGCCCAGCGAGCCCGCGCCCGAGAGGCGTACGCGCCGACCGAGTAGACGCATATCTGATTGGCCAGCGGGGAGAATACGCTCGGGACATGCAGTAGCGACCCGGTGCAGAGCGCCGCAGTGGCGATAGCGAACGCGGTGAATGGAACTCGTCGTCGCAGCGCGAGGCTGATTGCCAGCGCCAAAGTGAGGATCGCGGCGACGACAGACAGCAAACCTAGGGGCAGTGGATTCCGGAGCCGTTCCGTCACCACCGCTCCGAGGAAGATGATCGCTAGCCCCGCATCGACCGCTGGGCTTGGCAGGCTTCGGATTCGGGCGGCGAGTCGACGGGCGAGGTCTCGAATGCGCACGGTCGACCTCCTTGGCGGCGTCCAAGCCGGAGGATCCGGCAAATGTCACTATGACAGGGGCACTATGACAGCACGATCGGCAACAGCACCACGATGAAGAAGACCGTTTCGATCGAGTGAATGGCGATACCCATCCAGGCGCTGCGGAACCTGCGGGTCGGCTGCGCACATAGGAAGCCGGTCACGATCGCGTTCGGGATCTGCCAGGGCTCGTGCAGATGGTAGAGGCCGAAGAGCAGCCCGTTGACCACCCAGTCGGCTCGCCCGAACCCCTTGCGCATCCGGGGCAGCAGCAGTCCGCGGAAGAGCAGTTCCTCTCCGAGGACGGTGTTGAAAATGCCCATGATCACGACGAGTGCAAACAATCCCCAGGCGTGGTGGAAGGTCTGCTGGCCCTCGGGTGAACCTAGAAAGGCGCCCATGTCGCGGCCGGCAGGCGCAGAGGGGAAGAGCAGCGGTTGGATCAGCACGTCCAGGGCCGCCAGCCCAAGGGCGTAGAGCGGCACCCAGGCCCATAACCTGCCTCCGCGACGCGTCGCCGTGCGAGGTGATCGCAGCCACAACCGGTCTCGCAGAGAGGTCCAGGACGGGTCCCGCCGTTCCCGCAGCACCAAGATCAAGGTCAAAGCTGCCTGCCAGACGAGACCAAGAGTCATCGCGCCGACAAGAGTGATCACGAATCGTTCCCGCGAGGGCCCGGGCCCGGCTATGGCGGGCGCCACGACCCAGGACAGGATCCCCATGGGGAGCGCGGCCGCAGCCCACACGGCAAGCACGCCGCCGCGTGAATACTGGCGGGGTTCCCCCGGTTCCCCACCCTTGCTGACCGATGACGCGGTTCGCGAATCGGCAGAGCTGCCTACGACTTCAGTGACCGGGTCTGCTGCTGCAGCTGACTGCATGGCTGCTCCTCCTGCATGTGATCATCAAACTGGCGGCGTATGTCGCCGACCTCATGTAAGGGACGCTAGTTATCCCCGAAAGCTTCTGCGTCCCCCTCAGGAGGTCAAGGTGGCTACCTCACCTGGGGTACTTGTCCTGGTCGGTCCGGCCGCGGCGGGCAAGATGGCAGTTACCCACGCCACCCAGTGGGGTCAGATTCCCAGGGTGTCGAGGATCAGAACGATCGCTCCCGACGCCAGCAGAGTGCCAGCGACCAGCGATGGCGTTACCCGCCCGATGCTCTCGGATGGGAGGGAGCGAGCCGCCTGCCAGTAGAGGAATACCCCGACCACGAGGATTGCAGCCTCCAACACGATGGACGCAATCGGCACTCGCCACAGTCCAAACCCCAGCAGCGGGAGGTCCCCGGCGTTGCCGGGAAGGATGGGCATGTCTCCGCGGTGCACGATCAGATCAAGAACCCAGTGAGAGAAGGCGACAGCGCCGAGCAACAGACCAAGCCGCCGATCCCAGCGCCACCACGCGACGGCGCCGAACGCGGCGGACAGCACCAATGCGCCGATCAGTGAATGTGTGTAGTCCGCATGAATAATCGACGCCCCGTACCCACCGCCGGGCGGTGTGTCGATCGTCTCGATGTTGAGTAGGTACAAGGGGACGAAGATCACATCCAGCCACATCGTTGCCAACATCAAAGACCAGAGTGGCGCTCGGTGATCTACAGATTTTGAACCAGCCGCAAGGCCGAAATGCCCGGTGATCACCGTCGTCCTCGAATCGGCCGCCGTGGCCACGGCAGCCGCGTATCCAGCCAGCCACAAATACCGATGAACAACGCCAAGCCCACGAAGAACGCCACAGCGATATTGAACCAGGAGATCCGCCGGCGTCCGCTCGACCGAGACTCGATGATCATGGGGTTGCCGTCGTACGGCGCGGACGCAAGCATGGGCTGGTGACCAAGCCACAGCACCGTGCCGACCGATTCCTCGATGCCGAGGCCGATCCACGCGAAGGAGGTACGTCGCTCGGCGACGAGCGTGCGACGCTGATCGAGTTCCTACGCGGTCAGCGCCTCACGCTGCAACTCAAGTGCGAAGGGTTGGACGCCACACAACTTGCCCGTCGCTCCGTTGAGCCTTCAACGATGTCGCTGCTTGGTCTGCTGCGTCACTTGGCCGATGTCGAACGCAAGTGGTTCCGGCAACGTTTCGGCGGCCAGGACGTGCCCACTCGCTACCAGTCCGAGGCAGAGCCAGACGGCGACTTCGACGGTGCGGTGGGCGATCAAGCAGTGGTCGAGGACGCCTGGCGTGCCTGGCGTGACGAGGTCGCCTTTGCCGAGCAATTCGCTCGCGATACCGACCTCAGCTTCGTTGGACGCGACGGTGCGGGCGAACCGGTCTCGCTGCGGGAGCTCCTGGTTCACATGATCGAGGAGTACGCCCGCCACAACGGCCATGCCGACCTGCTGCGCGAACGTATTGACGGACGGGTCGGCCAGTAGCCGGGGCCGCCGGCAACAAGAACTGCTGGCGAACAACCACTGACAGCTCTAGCGGAGCGTGCCTTCGCCAGCAGTTGTCATCGGGCGCATCCGGCAGTCGTGCAACGACAAACTCAGATGGCGGCCTGCTCGTACGGCCGCCCAGCAATGCGCTTGGGAATATGTCGGCCGCGCGCTGGCGTACGCGCGAGCCCGGTGGCTGGAAAGGCAAGCAACACCATGATGCTGATGCCGACGGTTGGCAGGCTGGTGGCCAGAGTGACCGCTTCCGATCCGTTGGCATTGCCGATGAAGGCGACGATGGTGGTCAGCACGCACGAGAGCATCAGCACAATCCGCGCCCAGTTGCGGCCGACGAAAACGGCAATCGCCAATCCGATATCGATCAAGGCAATCAAGGCGACCACGCTTCCCGCCACGATCAAAGCCGGACGGCCGCCCTCGACATCGACCGTTCGAGGTCATCTGCGCGATAACCGGGCGGGCAGCAGCAACAACAGCAGCGCAATCGGCAGGAAGAACAATCCGCGGAAGAATGCCACCCCGGCCCCGAAGACGATCTGTGCGGGTCGCTTGTCGCGGCTGTCGGTGTGTTCGACCTCGGCGACGTCCGGCACCTCGACCCGCGTACGTCGATGATCGGCAGGTTGCCGTCGGTAATGATCAGATCACCGCCGCCGTTGCGGCTGTGGTAACCGGTGGAGAAGTTTTCGATCACCTCCACCTCAACCTCCGGCGACGCCTTCGTGACCGTCTCGACGATGTAGTCGCGCTCGATGTCGGTGTTCTCTTCGATCTTGTGAGTCACCTGCAGGGTGAACAAGGACAGCCCGACGCTCTTGTCGTAGGTTCCCGCCGCGAGCCAGTCGACGGCGTACCCACCGGGGAGCATCCAGCCCTCAGGACAACGCCAGAACCGTACGTGGTGCCGCTTGGACGGGCTGCCCGCAACCTCTTGCTGGTAGGCGAAATCCTGCTGACGATCGAATAGGTGCAGCGGGCTCACTGGCGCCTCGGCATAGCTGCGCCGGCTCAGCGTCGACGTCAAGATCCGCAGCCCGCTCGACGTCAGGTCGTCGGCGCGAGTCCAGCCGGCTCGCGTCATGGCGGCATGAACCTGCGCCTCATGACCGCGCAGCGCGAGATTGACCGGATCCCCGAGCAGGCCGTCACTGGTACGGGCACGGCCGATGAAGTAGCCGGGGACGTAAAGCCGGGTCAGAATGCGATGCAGCCTGGGCAGCAACAGATAGGTCAGCAGCACCCAGAACACGATGAGCAGCAGCATTGGCCAGCCGGGCTGGATGCTCGCCCGAAACACCAAGTAGGCCAGCCAGATCGTCGCCAGACCGGCGAAGGCGAACAGCAGCCCCGTCCACCATGTCCATCACCGAGGGCCGCCGCTCCCGGCTGCGCCGGATCGCCATGAACTCATTGTGGTCGACGACTGACTTTGCGACATCAGCAAGCAGCCCGGCGACTGTCGTCCTCCGCCCAGACTGGGGCTGGACGTATCGCCGGCGAACGAGCACGCTGTGATCGAGCAATCGAATTGTTGCATTTTCCAACGTGTCCGGGGTAGGCAATGGCGCTGGAGGATACGTACCGCCGCAGCGTTGAATTCTGGAAGGACACCGTCTCGAACGTGTCTGACGACTGGTCCAGGCCGACGCCTGCACCGATTGGAACGTACGTGCGCTCGTCAATCATGTCGTCGGGGAAGATCGCTGGACCAAGCCATTGGTGGATGGCAAGACCATCGCAGAAGTGGGAGACGCGTTCGACGGCGATCTGCTGGGAGAGGACCCGAAGGCCTCAGCGATGGCGGCAGCCGACGAGGCTCTGACGGCA
Organism: uncultured Actinomycetota bacterium; assembly: GCA_963712625.1. Classification (GTDB taxonomy): domain Bacteria; phylum Actinomycetota; class Actinomycetes; order Propionibacteriales; family Propionibacteriaceae; genus Microlunatus. Next base: position 12,315 of record CAVQIU010000001.1, on the reverse strand, counting down.
GTCGCCGAGAGGTTGCCGGCAGGCGGCAGAGTGCACCTTTCCTATGGCGAAGAGAGACATCGGCGAGTACATCAGCCAGTTGGCTCGCCGACCACCTGATACACGGCTGGGACCTGGCCGTCGCCACCGGCCAGAACCGCAATCTCGACTCGGAGCTGGTCGCGGAGGTGGCGGCATGGTTTCGCAACCGGGAGGAGATCATGCGCTCCGTCTGGAGCGATAGCCGCAAGGCCGGAGTCCGCCTCGGGCGGCAATCCGCAAGCCGACCTGCTCATCGCGTTCGGCCGCAACCCCGATTGGGCCTCTCCGCGATCACCAGCGAGCGGAGCGAGCAATCAGACTCAGGATGCGTAGGCGCTGATGCCGAGCAACTGGTCGACGGTGGTGAAGCGATAACCACGATCGCCTAGCCGATCGATCAGCGGGCCAATGGCTGCCACGGTCTGTTCTCGCGGCCCGCCGCGTGCCTCCTGGCCATCATGGAAGATCAAGATCGTGCCCGGGCGCGTGAGCCTGGCGGCCGAATCGGTCAGCTTGGCGGCTGCAGGCTGGATGATCTCCAAAGGATGGGCGAAGGTTCCCGACACCACCTGAAGTTCGTGATGCCGCAGACTGCGCAGCACCCACGGCCAGTGGCAAAGCCACGGCGGGCGATAGAGCGCAGGCGTCAGGCCGGTGATCGAATAGAACACCTCCTGGGAAAGGCTGATCTCGATCTCCTGGCGCGGCTGCTTGAGATAGCTGGTGAATGAGTGACTGTAGCTGTGGTTGCCCAGCACGTGGCCGCTCTGCACGACCCGCCGGGTGCGGACGGAAAGCGTTGCGCACAGCGCCCGACCTGGAAGAACGTCGCCTTGACGTTGTACTCATCCAGCGTGTCGAGCAGCCGCGAGGTGTAGGGCTCGTTGGGCCCGTCATCGAAGCTCAGGGCGACGACTTTCTCCTCGGTCTCCGCCGCGTACGGGAACGAGCCGAAGACCTGCGAGCGGGGCCGGAAGGCAGTCCAGTACGCCGCCGCCCCGAGCGCGGAAACGCCAAGCGCCGTGGCCCGCGCCGCTGCTGCCAGTCGGCTCACGGACCGTTCCAGAAGTGGCCAGACTGTCCACCGCCGCGTCGCCGGCACCTGTGGCGAAACCCAGCGAGGTGAGTCCGACGACCAAGATCCCGAGCACCACCCGCCGGCTTACCCAAACAGAGTGAAAGGGCGCCGGCGCTCTTGCCGGAACGCCGGCGCCATCCCGAAGGTCTGCCGCTGCGACAGCCGGTTGAACCAGTACGCCAGCAGGTAGTACACGAAGAAGGTCACGAAGATGTTGTAGAGCAGCCCGCGCTGCAATCGGCGCGCAGAGGTGGTCACGACGTTCTGTCGCTCCCAGCTCACATGGCCCCGCCGCCGCAGCCGCCGCACCAGGTCGAGCTCGTCACCGCCCTGGGTGAGCCTGAGGTCATAGCCCGGGAATGCGGTGCGCCGGACAGCGATGTTGGTCGCACTGACATAGAACACGAATCCAGTCAGCGCATAGACCTTGGCTACCAACCCGAAGAGCAGTATCGGATACGCCTTGGCCCACCATGAGGGATCTTGATAGCGGCACGGACCGGCAACCGCGACGACCCTCTCTGACTCGGCGAAGCGAGCATCGATGGTACGCAGCCAGTCTGGCGGTTGGGTGGTGTCGGCATCGGTGGAGATGATGATCTCGCCCTTGGCGCAATCAACCCCGCGCTGTCGGGCCGCGCAGACTCCCTGCTGAGGCTCCTTGACCACGGGTACGCCGTACTGGGCAGCGATAGCCGCCGTGCCGTCGGTGCTGTTGTTGTCGACGACGATGACCTCGTATCTGCCGTTGTAATCCTGGTGCAGCAACGAGTCCAGCGCGCGGCCCAGGTAGGCCGCTTCGTTGTACGCCGGGACGATGATTGAGAACCGCATCTGATCACGCGGCTGTTCCATCGACTCTCCTTCACCCATCACCCCCGCGACGCGCGGTGGCGAGTCGACCCCCGTGGTGCGAAGCCAGCTCAACACTCTAGGGGAATGGACTCCTGCCGCCGGAGGTCCGGCGATCACGGTGGAGATCTCCTCAGTGATCCCAATGATCATGATCGTGATCGAGGACGGTCAGCTGTACACGACTCAGATCCAGGTCCGGAACCACATGCGCGACAGCCACTTCGGATAGGGCAGCAGTTCGTCGGTGAGGATCGGATAGATGTAGGCGAAGTTGGCGGCCACCAGGGCAACGAATGCCCCGATGACGATGGCGCCGACCATCCGGCGGTCGCCGGCACGCGCGTCGCCGAGGATCCATCCGGCACACAGCGCTATGGCCATCACCGAGAACGGGATGATCGCGATCGCGTAGAAGAAGAACAGCGGACGCGATCTGAAAGGCAAACCACGGCAACCAGCTGCTCAGCACGCCGACGACCGGAATGCCGAAACGCCAGTCCCGGCCTCCCACCCACAAGATCGCCGCAGCGACCAGCGCGAACACCGCAACCCACCACAGCGCAGGCGTGCCGACACCGCTGATCACTCGAATGCAGTTGTCGGGTCCAATGCAGCCGTCGGTTCCTGGCTTGATGCCGTTCACGGCGTCGATCCCGATTGGTCGAGCCACGACCAGCCAGCCGGCGGGGTCGGCTCGGTAGGTGTGCTGGGCTTGGTTGATGAAGTCGCCGGTGTGGAAGTTCCAGATGTCGTACTGGTAGTGCAGCAGCGAGGCGAGCGGCTCGCCGAGCAACCTCACCGTGGCGTGCTCCGGGTGCTGGGCGCCCCAATCGCGGTCGTAGCCTCCGCTGGTCAGCAACCAGCTGGCCCAGGTGCCGACATACACCACCAGCTGAGCACGACCAGGGAGAAGAAAGCGGGAATGCCGTCCCGCAGGATCGCGAGCTTGGCCCGTCTCCGGCACCGGCCAGGCGGCGCGCGCCCACGTCCCAGGCCAGCGAAAGCAGGGCAAACGCGGCGAGCAGGTACAGCGCGTTCCACTTGCTGCCGAGGGCCAGCCCAAAGCAGATCCCGGCGGCGATTCGCCACGGACGCAGTACCAGAGCCGGGCCGAACCGACCGCCGAGATCGGGGATCTCGCGTCGCTCCAGATGGCGAGCCAGGCGGTTTCGGAACCAGTCGCGGTCCGCGACCAGGCAGGCGACGGCGGCCACCACGAAGAACGCGAGAAAGATGTCGAGCAGCGCGGTACGCGACATCACGAATTCGAGGCCGTCGAAGGTGAGCAGGATCCCGGCGAGGCCGCCGATCAGGGTCGACTTGGAGACCCGGCGAACCAGCCTGATGGTGACCATGATCAGCAGCGTGCCGAAGACCAGGGAGGCAAACCGCCAGCCGAAGGAGTTCATGCCGAACAAGTACTCGCCGCCGGCGATCAGCCACTTGCCGAGCGGCGGATGCACGACGAACGCGGCGGTGTCCTGCATCACGTCCACGTTGCCGGCGATGATCTTGGAGTTGGCGTCGCTCGGCCAGTTGCGTTCGTAGCCGAACTTCAGCAGCGAGTAGGCGTCCTTGGCGTAGTAGGTCTCGTCGAAGACCAGCTTGTTGGGATAGCCGAGATTGACGAAACGGATCACGAAGGCGATCGCGCCGATGATCAGTGTCACGATCCAGCCGTTCATGCGGTCGGTCGGCATCGCGACCCGCAGGCGCTCGATCGTCGTCGGCGGGTTGATCGGCCGTTCCGGCAGGACGCGCGGTGGCGGCGAGCCTGGAGTGAGCGGCAGCGGCTGGTCCGACCAACCCCGCTTCAGCCTCGAGGACCTGGCGCGTCACCCGCCCATCGTAGGTGGAGCGCGCCGATGCATCGTGACGGTGCCCGAGCCTCAGAAACTTCCCGCGCATCGCGTGCGAAGCCTTGTTTACGTAGGAATCCGACAGCGTGTTCTGGAGAAGGCTGAGGTGGCAGCGGAGGTGAGCCCGGCCGGGGTCGTGGTGCTCGCCGCGACGCCGATCGGCGACGTCGCGACGCTTCGCCGCGGCTGGTCGCGGAGCTGACCAACGCCGATGTGATCGCGGCCGAGGACACGCGCCGGCTGCGGCGGCTGCTGGAACGGCTAGGAGTCGAGACCGAGCGCGCGGATCATGTCCTACTTCGAGGGAAACGAGGCGAGGCGCACCGACGAGCTGGTACGCGTGCTGGAGGAGGGAGCTCGAGTCGTCGTCGTCAGCGACGCAGGGATGCCGTCGGTGTCCGACCCGGGCTATCGCCTCGTCACCGCCGCAGTGGCGCACGGCTTCCGGGTCACCGCGGTGCCTGGTCCCTCGGCGGTGCTGACCGCGTTGGCCGTCTCCGGCCTTCCAGTTGATCGCTTCTGTTTCGAAGGCTTCCTGCCGCGCAAGGCCGCCGAGCGGGCCCGGCGGCTTGGCCAGCTGGCGACCGAGCCCCGCACCATGATCTTCTTCGAGGCTCCCCACCGGGCGGCCGCGACGCTGTCAGCGATGGCGGTCGCCTTTGGAGCCGATCGCCGCGGTGCGGTCTGCCGTGAGCTCACCAAGACCTATGAGGAAGTCCGCCGCGGCTCGCTGCAGGAGCTTGCGGACTGGGCGGCGTCCGAGGTGCGAGGAGAGGTAACCCTGGTCGTCGGCGGCGCGACGCAGCCGGCTCGCAGATCTGCAGGCGGCAGCCGAGGAGGCGCTCGGCCTGGCCGCCGGCGGGATGAAGCTGAAGGCGGCGGTAGCGCAGGTGGCGCGGCAGCAGGGCTTGGCGAAGAACGCTCTCTACGAGCTCGCCCTGAAAATGCAACATTCACGGCCTCGCTCGGCCGCTCCTGAGGGCGAAATGCCCCACTGATGATGCAAATCCAGGGGATGCAACAGTTGGCGCGTGGAGCTGCCTGACGCTGCCTGACCCGCTGCCGGCACCGGTGGTGGACTCGCATTGCCATCTCGACTCCACGCAGGCCAAGTCTGGCCTCGAGCCCGAAGATGCCGATCCGCCTGGCCGCTGAGGTCGGCGTCACGAGAATCGTGCAGATCGGATGTGATCCGGAAGGCTGCCGCTGGGCGGTCCAGGCCGCCGAGCGCTGGCCGTCAGTGATCGCCGGGGTCGCGATCCACCCAACGATGCCGCCCGGATGGGGCCGGATCTGCTGTCAGGCCTCGAGCTGGTGGAGGCGTTGGCCCAGCATCCGCGCGTCAGGGCAGTCGGGGAGACCGGGCTGGACTACTTCAGGACACCGGATGCGGCTGGTCAGGCCGTGCAGCGGGAGGCATTTGCGGCGCACATCGCCTTCGCCAAGGCCTTCGACAAGACCCTCGTCGTCCATGATCGCGATGCCCATGACGACATTCTTGATGTGCTCGATGCCGAGGGTCCGCCGCCGCGCGTCGTGATGCACTGCTTCTCCGGCGATGATCACTTCGCCCGAGCCTGCCTGGACCGCGGGGCCCACCTCTCCTTTGCCGGCACCGTCACGTTCAAGACCAACGATCAACTGCGCGCCGCATTGGCCTTGGCGCCTCTGGACCGAGTACTGGTCGAGACCGACGCGCCCTACCTCACCCCGATGCCGCTTCGAGGGAGGCCGAACGCGTCCTACCTGATCCCGCACACGGCCCGCTTCCTTGCCGACACCCTCGGGATCGAGTTGGAGCGCATGTGCCAGGCGCTCAACGACAATGCCGATGCCGCCTTCGGCGGGAGCTGGTAGCGATGGAGTTCGCGGAGGTGCTGCGCCGGCGCCGCATGATCCGCTCGTACGACGCAGCTCGGCCGGTGCCGGCCGACGCGCTCGATGCCGTTCTCGCGGCGGCGCTGCGCGCACCCTCGGCCGGGTTCACCCAGGGCGTCTCGCTCCTGGTGCTGAGCTCGGCCGACTGAGCGCGAGACCTTCTGGCGGGTCGACCGCTGAGGCGGACAGCACGCTGGCTTCGCGGCATGCGGACCGCACCCGTCCTGGTCCTCGTCTGGACCAGCGAGGAGGCCTACCTCGATCGCTACGCCGAGCCTGACAAGGGCTGGACCGACCGCGATCCGGCGCGCTGGTCGGCGCCGTACTGGTTTGTCGACGCCGGAATGGCGTGCATGGCCGCACTGCTGTCGGCGGTCGACCACGATCTCGGCGCCTGCTTCTTCGGCATCCCGGCCGACCGGATCGCCGCCGTACGTGAGGCTTTCGGCGTGCCACCGAACCAGCTGAGCGTCGGTGTGATCAGCCTCGGGTACCCGGCTCCGAGCGCCCGAGCGTCAATCGGGCTCGACCCGACCGCGCCGTCCACGGAAGGCACTCTCTGAGGTCATTCATCGCGGCACCTGGTAGCCGGCGGTCGCGTCGCGGTCTCAGATTTTGGCGCATCGGCGGCGGCGTCCGTTATAATTTCGTGACACATTCGGGCTGACAGCCGCCTGCAAAGACATCGAGGTCCAGATCACCGACCGGACCATCTCGGGGGAATGCTGTGCGCAAGATCATCCCTGTGGTTGCCGCTGGAGCGACCACGCTCGCCTTGGCTGGAACAACCTTCGGCTACGCGAACCTCAACAAATACGTGACCCTCTCGGTTGACGGGCAGACCAGAGGTCCGCACCAGCGCCGACACCGTGGGCGCCCTGCTGAAGAGCAGAGGGAATCGAAGTCAACGCCCATGACGTGGTCGCCCCGAGCGCTGGATGCCAAAGTCGAGGACGGCACCCGGGTCGCCGTCAAGTTCGGCCGGCAGGTCACCTTCACCATCGACGGTGCAGCAGCAGACCATCTGGACCACCGCGACCACGGTCGATGAGGCGCTCACTGCTCTCGGCATCGACCTCGCCGGCGCGGAGCTGTCAACCAGCCGCAGCTCGAGCATCGGCCGCCAAGGCCTGGCCATCATCATCGCCACGGAGAAGACGGTCATCATCATCGATGCCGGCAAGAAGCGCACGATCACCACCACCGGTCAGACGCTGGCCGATGCCCTTGCTGCGGCCAAGATCACCGTCGACCATGACGACAAGTTGAGCGCCAGCCCGAACGCCCGTCTGCGTCGACGGCTCGAAGTTCACCTTCACCCGCGTCGACGTCAAGTCCAAGACCAAGAAGGTCAAGGTGGACTACGACACCGTCCGCAAGAAGACGAGCAAGCTGAACAAGGGTGACACCAAGATCGACAAGCCGGGGGTCAGCGGCGTCCGTGCAGTGACCTACCGAGTTGGTCCGGCACAACGGCAAGATCGTCAAGCGCACCAAGATCAAATCCAAGTTGATCAAGAAGCCGGTGACCGAGGTCATCCTGGTCGGCACCAAGACGACGACGAAGACGAGCACTGAGCTCGGCTCCGAGCACACCGTCGGGCAGTGTCTGGGACAAGCTCGCCCAGTGCGAGTCCGGCGGCAACTGGTCGATCAACACCGGCAATGGCTACTACGGCGGTCTGCAGTTCAGCCTCAGCACCTGGCGCGCGTACGGCGGGTCACGGGCTATGCCGCACCAGGCCAGCCGCGAAGCAGCAGATCGCATCGCCAAGAAGCTCCAGGCCGCCGCGGGCTGGGGTGCCTGGCCGGCCTGCTCAGCGAAGCTGGGTTTGCGTTAGCGCGGTGGCCGAGCGGGCTGCTCGATCCCACGCGCGATCCGTGAGCTGGCGAGCCAGCTGGACCTGCGGCCGACCAAGCAGCGCGGGCAGAACTTCGTCACCGACGCCAACACCGTACGAAGAATCGTCGCCGCAGCCGGTGTCACCGAGGACGACGTGGTGCTCGAGGTCGGGCCAGGACTGGGCTCGCTGACCCTCGGCCTGCTCCAGGCCGCCCGCCGCGTGATCGCGATCGAGATCGATGACGCTGCTGGCGGCTCAGCTGCCTCAGCACGGTCGCCGCGCGGCTGCCGGAGCGGGCCGCCGCGCTGACGGTGATCAACGCCGACGCGCTCCGGGTCGACGCGCTGCCCGAGCCGCCGACCGCTGTCGTGGCCAACCTGCCCTACAACGTCGCGGTGCCGGTGCTGTTGCACCTGCTGGCGACGTTCCACAGCTGGAGCCACGGTCTGGTCATGGTGCAGGCCGAGGTGGCCGACCGGCTGGCCGCCAGCCCGGGATCGAAGACCTACGGCGTGCCGTCGGTCAAGATGGCCTGGTACGCCGCAGCCCGCGGGTCGGCACGGTGTCGCCGACGGTGTTCTGGCCGGTGCCCAACGTCGAGTCTGGCCTGGTCGCGATCAACCGCCGCCCGCAGCCAGCAGACCACCGCGACCCGGGACCAGGTGTTCGCGGTCGTCGATGCGGCATTCGCCCAGCGGCGCAAGATGCTGCGCTCCGCCCTGGCCGGGCTGGCGGGATCCTCGGCCGCGGCCAGTGCCGCCGTCGTGGCAGCCGGACTGGATCCGACAGCCCGCGGCGAGACGCTGGACGTGACCGACTTCGCCCGGATCGCCGAGCAGATCTTCCAGCGCCGTAGCATAACCTCGCACTCATGGCCTCATCTCCGCCGCCGAGTCCGTGCCGGCGTACGCGTGCGGGTGCCGGCCAAGATCAATCTCGCCCTCAAGGTGGGCGCGCCGCGCGCCGATGGGTACCATCCGCTGGCCACGGTCTATCAGGCGGTTTCGCTGTACGACGAGGTGCACGCCGCATGGGCCGATCCTGACGAGTTCGAGGTCGTGGTCAGCGGCGAGGGTGCCGATCTGGTGCCGCTCGATGACTCCAACCTCGCCGTCCGCGCCGCCAAGCTGCTGGCCGCACGCACGGACCGCACGATTCGCTCGGGGCCAGCCTGTCGATCAAGAAATCCATCCCGGTGGCCGGCGGGCTGGCCGGCGGCTCCGCCAACGGTGCGGCGGCGCTGCTGGCCTGCGCGGTCCTGTGGGACCTCGACGTCACCGCTGAGGACCTGAGGGCGCTGGCGGCCGAGCTCGGCAGCGACGTGCCGTTCGCGCTGCTGGGCGGCACGGCCGTGGGCAGCGGCCGGGGCGAGGAGGTGGCGCCGGCGCTGGCCCGGGGCACCTACCACTGGGTGCTGGCCTTCGGCCACCACGGCCTGTCGACGGCCGCGGTCTATCGGCGCTTCGACGAGCTGAGCCCGCGACGCAGCGCCACCCGAAGTGCCCGCCGATCTGATGAATGCGCTGCGCAGCGGCGATCCCACGCTGCTTGGTGCGGCGCTGAGCAATGATCTGCAGCCTGCCGCGCTGGACCTGCAGCCCCGGCTGCGCACGGTGCTGCAGACCGGCCTCGAGTACGGCGCCTGGGCGCCTGGTGTCGGGATCAGGTCCGACCTGCGCGTTCCTGGTGGACGAGCGAGTCCGCCGCGGTCGACCTCTCTGTATCGCTCAGTGCCGAGGGGTTGTGCCGGGCAGTCCGGCGCGCGACCGGCCCGGTCGTCGGTGCCCGCGTCATCTGACTGAACCGTGCCTCGGAAACGCTTTCAGCGGTCGGCGCCAGTACCGCGCGAGCAGCAGCCGCAGGCTACGGGTGAGTTGATCATGCTCGGTGACGTCCAGACGCGGCCAGGATCCCCGCTCCGCGGCCAGCAGCTCGGCCAACGCCGCGTCGACTGCGTCCTTGCCCGCCTCGGTCAGCTGAACCAGTACGCCGCGCCGGTCGTCGGGGTGATCCTGCCTGACGACGAAGCCCGCGGGCGGCGAGCCGGTCCACCCGGTTGGTCATCGTTCCGGAGGTGACCAGGGTCTCCTGCAATGAGCTGCCCAGGCGAGAGCCGGTACGGCGGGCCCGAGCGGCGCAGGGCCGCCAGCACGTCGAACTCCCAGTACTCCAGATCGTGGGCGCTGAACGCGCTGGCCCGGACGTCGGTCCAGGTGGCGGGCCAGCCGGCTGATCCGGGACAGCACCTCCATCGGCGCAACGTCCAGGTCCGGACGCTCCCGACGCCAAGCCTCGACGATGGTGTCGACCTCGTCCCAGGTCGGCTGGCCGGTCACACCCGGAGTCTAGATGTGAAGACTCTTGACGTCGAGATTCAATCAGCGTCGCAGTGGAGCTGGCAGAGATCCTTCTCGACACCACGCAGTCATAGCGACTTAGCGCTGGCCGAGACCGACGTCGTTGCGCGGCATGGTGCTCGCCAGCGCGATGATCCCGGCGCAGAGCAATGCGGGTACCGCCATCGCGTGCTGGATCCCAAGCTGGTTCACCAGAAAGCCCACGACGGCCGGACCGATCAAGAACGCGGCGTAACCGAAGGTCACGACGACGGCCAGCACCCGGCCGCCGCCGATGTGCCCGGCCACGCGCGTAGACCTGCGGCGCGATCATGCCCGACCCCGAAGCCGACCAGCGCCCAGCCGACCACCAGCAGCGGCAGGCTGCTCACCAGCGTGACTGTCGAGATAGCCGAGGGCGGCGCAGAGGCCGCCGAAGCGGACCACCGCACGCCGGCCGAACCGGGCAACCAGTCGGTCGCCCAGCAACCGGATCACCACCATGAAGCCGCTGACGGCGATCAGACCCAGCGCGCCGGTGGTCGGGTCGACGCCGGCGACGTCGGTGACATGGAGCGACGACCAGTCCATGGCCGTGCCCTCCGAGAGACCGAACGCCAGGGCCATGACGCCCAGCACCCAGGCTGCCGTGGGAATTCGAGTCCTCACACCGTCGACCGTGTGGCGCACCACCGCCGCCTCGGGCGTGATCTTGAGCAGGACGCCGAGGGCAACAAGTGCCAACGCCGCGATCGAGATGGCCAATGGCGTGACGATCTCGCCACCCTTGAGCCCGAACACATTGGCGAGCAGCAGAATCGCTCCGGCCCCGATGAAGTTGCCGATCGACCAGAAGGCATGGAAGAAGCTCATGATCGGCCGTTGCCGCGCTGCCTCGACCTGGACGCCGATCGCGTTCATCGCAACATCCATGGCCCCATTGCCAAGCCCGATCACCATCGCCGCCGAGGATCGCCATCGGGATAGGCGGGGGCGAGTCCGATCGTGATCATGCCAGCGATCAGGAGCGGCAGAGCCGCCAAGCTGACCTCACGGGCGCCGATCGCGTCCGCCACTCGGCCGCCGATCTGCATCGAAAGGATCGCCGCGACACCGCCACAGAAGAGCATGATCGCGATCTGGGTCGCGTCCAAGCCGAGCTTGTCCCGAAGGGAGGGAAGCGAGCCGCCGAACCCGCCTATCACGACGCCATTGACGACAAACATCAACGTCACCGCGATAGCAGCGAGCTCGGGTCGAGAGCTGGTTGGCAACAGGTGCAGAGGTGGTCATCCGGAGTTTCTGTATCGATTTAGTAATGGAGGTCCACTTTACGCAAAATTGCCTCGGATCGCAAAGAAAATGCGCCCTTGCTCCCCGCGCGTGCCCTCAGCCACCGGATGTTTACTCCTGAGCCCTTCGACGGGCTCAGCATCGTGTCGGCCGAATGGCACAGTCTCGAGTCCGACCAGGCAGCGACGTGCTCAGCTCGCATGCTCAACCATGCATGCAGCCAGGCGAGACCATGCGTACGCTTGGCCCTGTCCAATCCGAGGCGTCCAATCCAAGGGGCCGATCCAACGGTTGGTCAGGTGTGGGGTAAAGCTGATCTCGATTCGAAGCCGGAGCACGCAAGAAAGCTGCGGATGCGAGGATCGGCCGGGCCCGCATTCCCCGGTTGGTCTGTCGGCAGGGCCCGCCTGACTTTGAATCAGGACTAGCGACGTAGGTTCGACTCCTACCCGGGGAGCATCTCAGATTTCCCGGGCGGCGCTCGCTCTCCGCACGCTGATGCGGCGATCGGGCTGAGAGTGACGTGGTGGCCCAGCCGAGTGGAGCTGGTTCAAGGCGTCGTACGATTCGTGCACTGGGTCGGTCACGGCTCGGTCCTCGACATGAAGAAGGCGCGATGCCCACCGTAATGGCCCACCACGACGTCAACGACAAAGATCACTGGCTCGCCTCGCCGAGGCGTGAGCAGTTCTTTGGCCCACTCGGTGTTACCAACATTCGGACCTTCGTCGATCCCGAGAACCCGACGCGGGTCGGATTGGTGATGGATGTTCCCGACATCGAGGCCGTCATGGCCACGATGGAGTCCGAGGACGCCCGCGACGCGATGGCGAATGACGGCGTCCTACCCGAGACGCTCGTGATCCTCGTAGAGGCGTAACCCGCACATCCGAGCTCGAACAAACGCCGCGATGCGAGCTGTGGTCCAGACCGGAAGTCGGGGGTTATGGCTCCGGGGCCCTGGCTGGCGCAGAGTGTGCCGAAGCCCGCCGGCGTCCACTTCGGCGTCTGCCGCGTTTTCCTCCGCGACTCGGTTGGCATATGCGGTGGACGCGCCACGAATCGCTGCGAGGTCGCCAGCTCCAGCGGCGTGCTGAGGCTGGACTGGTCGGCCGTCGATTGGGCGTCGGGCTCGTGACGTGTCACAGCCC